>NZ_FQZO01000004.1 GCF_900142075.1 Clostridium amylolyticum | reverse complement strand
TAAACCTTATAGACATAAAAGACCTCCTCTTAACTGTATTTTAATTCTAACTTCATTCGAATTAATAGTCCAGCTTTTGGAGGGGGCCTATGAGTCCTTCATTCTACATTTTAAATTCTCAATTCTAAATTGAAAAAAATCCTATTTTTTTCCCTTAGAAACTTCTATTTTAACTTTTCTGTTGCCTAATCTTTTGCCGTTGCTCTTTTTAAGGAGTAGGTCTACAGCTCTTTCACTTACATCTACGAAGGAGAACTTTTCCATTATATCAATGTCACCCACATCTTCTTTGTTTACTCCTGCTGTGTCATTGAAGAACTGAAGCATTTGCTTTGGATTTACTCTATCCATACGTCCTACAGTAAGGAATAATCTTACGAAAGCTGAGGATGTTCCTATAGAGTTTTCTGTGTATTCATAGCTTATTTCTTTGCTATATACCATATGCATTAAGGCAGCAGCAACATCTACTAGGTTATATTCTTCATCTAGCTCTGCAGTAAGTGGTACAAATCTTTTATAATCATCTTTTTCAAGAGTTTCTTTAACTCTATTTATAATATTGTTGTATTTAGAGGAGAAAATATCATCTATGGTAGGAAGATCTTTTCTCTTTATTTTGCTTTTTGTATATTTTTCGATTTGCTTAAGAGTTATATATTCTCTTGGAGTTACAAGGGAGTAGGCTATACCAGTTCTGTTTGCTCTACCTGTTCTTCCAATTCTATGCACATAAGATTCTATGTCTTGAGGAATATCGTAGTTTATAACGTGAGTGATATTCTCAACGTCTATACCTCTTGCTGCAACATCTGTAGCTACTAGGAACTCAAGAGAACCTTCTTTGAATTTTCTTAAAGTGTTTAATCTTACGTTTTGGCTCATATCACCATGCATACCTTCAACATTGTAGCCTCTAATTTGAAGAGTTTCTACAAGTTCATCTACACCTCTTTTGGTGTTACAGAAGATAATTGCACTGGAAGGCTCATCTACATCAAGAATTCTGCAAAGAGATTCAAATCTATCTTTATGCTTAATTTCAAAATAATATTGATCAATGGTAGATACAGTTACAGTACTTTTAACTATGGAGATATGCTTAGTATCATCTTTCATGTATCTCTTTGAAAGCTTTTTGATTTCAGCAGGCATAGTAGCTGAGAATAACAAAGTTTGTCTGCTCTTATTTGAATTTTTAATTATTTCTTCAATATCATCTATAAATCCCATGTTTAGCATTTCATCAGCTTCATCAAGTACAAGAAATTGTATATCTTGAAGGTGAAGAACATTTCTTCTTAAAAGGTCTAATATTCTACCTGGAGTACCAACTACAATATCAATACCGTTTCTTAAAGCTCTAATTTGTCTATCGATGGGCTGACCACCATATACAGGTAGTAGCCTTACTCTTGAATATTTAGCTATTCTTGCTATTTCATCATTTACTTGAATGGCAAGTTCTCTTGTAGGAGTAAGTACAATTGCTTTAACTCCTTTTATTGATGGATCCAAAGCATTTAATATTGGAGCACCAAAGGCTAAAGTTTTACCAGTACCTGTTTGCGCTTGACCTATAGCATCAAAGCCTTGTAAAAGAACAGGAATAACTTCAGCTTGAATTTGTGATGGTTCTTCAAAACCCATGTCATCAATTGACTTAAGTATATTATTATTCAGTCCTAAATTGTTAAATTTAATTTCGTTCATTTAAAATCCTCACTTTTTGATTTGACTTTTCTTCAAATAACTTAAATTTGTTATATTTAATATTTGAAGCTCCTCTATGGAATACTCAAAAGCCGGTGTTTTTATCTGACGCTATATTATCAAAGAAATAATATCTTCTCAAACTCTCATTTACCAGGATTGAAGGTCATGTAATATAATCTTCAAATTTTCACATCGTCTTTCGAACAACTTACTATAACATAGTATTTATGCATTTGCAAGGTATAATTAACCAACTTTTTATATGTAAACCATAACAGGGAGTTTTATATTTTAGAAACATTTTAGTAAGCGACCATGCCAAATCAAAGATTTGGAATGGCTGCTTATATTATGTGCAGATTTATTTTTTTTATGAGGGGGATGAGAATTTTGGAGTTTTTTCTTGGATAGAAATTAAACGGCTTGTACTAATTTTAGTACAAGCCGTTTATTCTAAATAATCAATAATTATTTATTACAATATCTATTAATAGCTATTTTCCTGCTGCTGTGTGTATTGCAGCTTGATGAAGGTTATCAATTTTGTCACTTCCATGGGTTCTGCTGTTTAAAAAATGTAAATCCATGACCCCATCCATACCGTTATTTTTCACAGCATCTAAATTTGTACCGAAACCAAAGTTACCTGAACGGTTTTCAATTAATTCCTCTGAAGGTTTAGAATCTAATCCTGCATGAGGCATAGCGCTTAGAGATGCTGCAATACTTCTGCCAGCATAATAAACCACCACAGGTCTTCTTTCCCAAGAAAAGCCACCCCATATACTTTTTATGGTGTTAGTATCTTGAAGGGTTAATGCTTCTACGTCGGCATGATTAGTTCCAAAAGTTCTTTTTAAATTAAAAGTTTTATTGGTATAAAAGTCTCTAACTTGAAAGATTGCACCTCTTGGGATAATGGTGTCTGCTTCCTTCCACCAATCTAAGAGTTCACCATACTTGGAGGAATAAGTTTTACTTTCTCCTCTACTGTAGACTTTAGTATCACCATTAGTTTTTTGAGGTTCTTCAATAGAAGACGCTATCTTAAAAGATGATTCATTATTAGTTACTTCTAATTTATTTATTTCCTTTAAAGCATCTTTCACCATAGGGTCTGATGTATTAGGTTTACATTGAGTATTAAATTCCCTAACTACAATAGCACTATTAGATTTATCAACAATTCTTACCTCTCCAGGAGCTTGTCTCATGTATATAACTCCAGAACTTAAAAATATTCCAAGAATCATTGGTAAATATTTTTTATATTGCATGGTTTTCTCCTTTAGGTTTAGATTATTACGAAGATATGAAGTGAGCTTCGCAATTTTTGCCTCAGAAGTAAAGAAGCTTGTACCTAATACTAATTATAATAGAAAATTTAAAAAAGTAAAACAGGTTATGTTTTCCTAAATAAATATAATTATTGAAATATTAATATTTAATACAAACATAGGAAATCTTTATATTATAATATAGTAAATATATTAATGGCTATAATAAATTTTAAATCTATAAATTGTAATGAGGTGTTATAATGGGGAAAAATATAATTCCACAACTTGTACTTATAGGAATTTTAACTTTGATAAATGCTTTTTTTGCATCTGCAGAAATGGCTATAGTTTCTATAAATAAAAATAAGATAAAAATGCTGTCTGCACAAGGAGATAAGAAAGCTCAGATGCTTCAAAGGATATTGTCTGAGCCAAGTAAATTTTTAGCTACCATTCAAGTAGGAATTACCTTAGCAGGTTTTTTCGCCAGTGCTTCAGCTGCTACAGGCATTGCCAGTGTTCTATCAGGTGTATTTTTAAGCTATAATATACCCTATGCTTATGAAATTTCATTAGTAATAGTTACTATTATACTTTCATATATAACCTTAGTATTTGGAGAATTATTTCCAAAGAGGGTAGCACTTCAAAAAGCTGAAGTTATAGCAAGGTTTTCTATAGGTCCAATAATATTGGTTTCTAAGATTGCATATCCTTTTATTAAACTTCTTTCAATGTCCACAAATTTGTTGGTAAGAATTTTTAGAATAGATATGAAAAACTTAGAAGAAAAAGTTTCGGAAGAGGAAATAAGATCTTTAATTCAAGTAGGGGAGGAAACTGGGGTTATAAATACAGCTGAAAAGGATATGATTGAGAGTATCTTTAAATTTGATGATATACTTGCAAAGGAAATTATGATTCCTAGAACAGAAGTATTTATGATGGATATTGATGAGAGCTCAGAGGAGATTATTAAAAGGATACTACATAATTCTTTTTCTAGAATACCTATTTATGAAGGAAAACTAGATAATATAATAGGTGTGTTATATGTTAAAGACATATTAAGGGAGGCTGAAAAAGGGTTAAATAATATTAATGTAAGAGAACTACTAAGGCCACCGTACTTTGTCCATGAAAATAAGAATATTGATAAACTATTTGCAGAGCTTAAGGGAAATAAAATGCATTTAGCCGTACTAGTAGATGAATATGGTGGTTTCTCAGGGATAATAACTATGGAAGATTTAATTGAAGAGGTAATGGGAAATATTTTTGACGAGTATGATGATAGTAATGAATATATTAGTAAGATTGATAATTTTACCTATATGATAAAGGGTATAACCCCTTTAGAGGATATAAATAAGTATTTTCACCTAAATATTAATTCTGAGAACGTAGAAACTTTAGGTGGATTTATTATAGAAGATTTAGGAAGACTTCCTACTAAGGGAGAAAAAAGTATATTTAAGTACAAGGATGTTACCTTTGAAATCCAAAGTGTAAAGCATAATAGAATTGAAAAAGTGAAAATGTCATGGAACAATAAAAAGACTCCAAAGTAAGCTTTTGGTTTACCTTGGAGTCTTTTTTACAAAGCTTAAATCAATATGTAAGTTGATTATCTTTATTAAAGAAAGTTTTATAACCTAGCTGTACCGCCAAAATTACAGATAGTGAAACGCTGCCTGTAATTCCTAACATAATGGCGATTTGATATTCTATGGCAGTAAGGGGAGAAGTGCCGGATAGAATTTGCCCTGTCATCATTCCTGGAAGAAACACTATACCCATACCTACCATAGAATTTATGGTAGGTAGTATGGCAGAGTCAAAGGCATTATCTATAATAGATTTTGCAGCAGCTTTTGGTGGAGCCCCTAGCATAAGCGCAGCTTCCACCAAGTTCTTATTTGTATTCATTCCATCTACCAATCTGTTAATACCTAAAGTTATACCAGTCATGGAATTGCCAATCAACATACCTGAGATAGGGATGAAGTATCTTGGATTGTACCAAGGAGTAACTCTTACTACTATAATTAGAAAAAATAAGATTGTGATAAAAGAACCAAAAAACATGGAAAAGGCTATTATTTTTTTTAGTTTATTAGATAGCTTTATTTTTATGCGCTTTGTAATATTATAAATTGAAAATGCTTCCATTATAATAATAACTGCTAAAGTATAAAGAGGATGGGGATTTTTAAAAAGATAATCTAAAATATAACCAGTAGCAATAAGTTGTAGAGTCATTCTAATGGAGGCGATTATAATTTCTTTTTCACGATTAATTCCTTTTAATCTTACTATTATTAAAAGAATTAATATAAATATGTAAGCACTAATCATTTGAGTGATACCCAAGTTCATAGCTTCATTCATTATTTTACCTCCTTAATATTTATTATTTTTCCTTCTTTTATTTCTATTAGGCAATCATAATAATTTTCTGCAATACTCTTTGAATGTGTAACCATAATTAAGGTTTTATTATTTTTCCTAGTGTGATTAACTAGTTTCTCAATAACGAATTTTTCTGTGTCCTCATCTAAAGCAGAGGATGGTTCATCTAGAAGGAATACCTTAGGATTCATTATTAAAACCCTAGCCAAGGCTAATCTTTGCTTTTCTCCACCAGAGAGATTTTCTGAATTATCTTCTAAATTCTTATTAAGCTTTATAAAGGATAAGGCTTCTTCTAAGACTTTATCTGAAACCATAGGCTTTTCAGAAAATTTAAGACCTATTAATAAATTATCCTTTATGGTGCCTTCAAATATGGCTGGTATTTGAGAAAGCATTACCACTTCTCTTCTTAAGTTTACTGAATCAATATCTTTTAAGGAAATATTGTTATATAGAATTTCTCCTTTGTCTGGAGAAACAAGCTTATTTAACATTTTAAGCAAAGTGGTTTTGCCACCACCGCTTTCTCCTACTATACATATTATTTTATTTCCGAGCAATTCTAATCTATTTATAGCTAATATATCTTTATAAACTAGACCTTTGATAGAAAACAATGAAATCATCTCCTGCATTCTTTGGTGTGTTTAGCATATTTATATACAATGACAAGCTAATATCGAAAACCGATATTATAATATTATTTTATCATCTTTACTACTCAATATGTATAAATAAACAGTTAATAATATATGACACCTTCTTGTTAGGTCGGAATTAGAGTTATAAAATTTATAGTGCATAAGTGAATGATTATGCATAAAAATGAATATTTTGCTAATAAGTATCTAATTTTTTATAGTTATTAAACCCATTGGTTATTAAATTGTTAGTAAAAATCATAAATAATGAGAATTTATATTTAAAGTAAACATTTACTTATTAAAATGTAATAAAAATTAAAAATACTATTGCATATTTATAATAAAAGAATGTATAATTATACACATGTTAAAGGGAATTATATTTTTATATAAATTTGGAGGAGAGATAATATGAAAAAGGGATTATTTAAAAAGATAGTAACAGCAATCACAGTTGGGGCTTTAACATTATCTATTACAGCTTGTGGAAAGAATACTAAAGGAGTATCAGCGGATGGTTCCGATGGAGCTTTAGCAAAGGTTAAGAAATCCGGTAAACTTGTAGTAGGTACTAGTGCGGATTTTCCACCTTATGAGTTTCATAAAGAAGTTAATGGAAAAGATGAAATAGTTGGATTTGACATAGAAATAGCTAAAGAGATAGCTAAAGATCTAGGGGTTAAACTTGAAATAAAGGATATGAGCTTTGATGGACTTCTAGGTGCTTTGAGTACCGGAAATGTGGACATGGTTATAGCAGGTATGACTCCAGATGCTGAAAGATCAAAAAGTGTAGATTTCTCTAAAATATACTATGAAGCAGAGCAGACTATGCTTATAAGAGCTGAAGATAAAGATAAGTATACCGGAGTAGAAGCATTAACAGGTAAAAAGATAGGAGCACAAAAGGGTTCTATACAAGAAGGAATAGCTAAAGAACAGATAAAAGATTCTCAAGTTAAGGGACTTGGAAAAATTACAAACCTTGTATTGGAACTTAAGAATAAAAAAGTAGATGGAGTAGTAATGGAAACCGTAGTGGCAAAGTCCTATGCAGCAGCAAATAAAGACTTAGCAGTAGTTAACTTTAAATTCCAAGAAAACAGCGAAGAAAAAGGTGCTGCGGTGGCAGTTAAAAAAGGATCAAAAGATTTTGCAGAACAAATCAATAAAACTTTAGATAGACTTATGAATGAAAAAGCTATAGAAAAGCTTGTTATAGATGCAAATAATCAAGTAGATATAAAGGAATAGGGGGATAAAATTGGACTTTAGTTTTCTATCTAAATATAATATGTTCTTTATTAATGGAGCAAAGTTAACATTATTCCTAGCATTTTTTACAGTATTGTTTGGATCAATATTAGGATTATTGCTATCATTAATGAAGCTCTCAAATAGTAAAATTTTAAAAGTCATTTCTTCTACTTATATAGAGTTTGTAAGGGGTACTCCAATACTTGTACAGCTTTATATAGTGTATTATGGACTACCTTCTTTAGGAATAGAATTTCCAGATGTTTTAGCAGGTATAATTACCCTTTCTCTAAATAGCGCGGCTTATGTAGCGGAAATTATCAGAGCAGGAATAAGCGCAGTAGATAAAGGACAGATGGAGGCTGCTAGAAGTTTAGGTATGAGTAATGCTCAAGCTATGAGACATATTATAATACCTCAAGCGTTTAAAAACATTCTTCCTGCTTTAGGAAATGAGTTTATAGTGGTAGTTAAGGAATCATCCATAGTATCTGTTATTGGTATACATGAACTTATGTATAATGCTGATACGGTAAGAGGAAATACCTTTAGGCCTTTTGAACCACTGATAATTGCAGCTTTATTATATTTCGTAATGACCTTTACCTTATCTAAGGCATTAGGTGTTGTAGAAAGGAGGATGAAAGTAAGTGATAAAAACTGATAATTTGCATAAGCACTTTGGTGAATTACATGTTCTTAAAGGGGTAAGTGAACATGTGGAAAAAGGAGAGGTTCTTGTAATAATAGGACCTAGCGGTTCAGGAAAAAGTACTTTTTTAAGATGTTTAAACTTACTGGAATCTCCTTCTGAAGGAAGCATAATTTATAAAAATGAAGAAATAACTAAAAAGGGGACTAATATAAATAAAATTCGTGAGAACATGGGGATGGTCTTTCAGCAATTTAATCTGTTTCCTCATATGAAAGTTATAGATAATATAATCTTAGCACCTATGAAGGTGAAGAATAAAAGTAAAGAGGAAGCAGAAGCTATAGCTTATAAGCTGTTAAAGAAAATAGGACTAGAAGATAAAGCTTTAAGCTATCCTTCCAAGCTATCTGGCGGACAAAAGCAGAGAATAGCTATAGCAAGAGCTCTTGCTATGGAACCAGAAGTTATGCTTTTTGATGAACCTACTTCAGCCTTAGACCCTGAAATGGTAGGGGAAGTATTAAACGTAATGAAAGAGCTGGCTGCAGAAGGGATGACCATGGTGGTGGTAACCCATGAAATGGGTTTTGCCAAAGAAGTAGCAGACAGAGTGATTTTTATGGATGAAGGTAAGATCATCGAAGAAGGCACACCACAAGAAATATTCTCTAATCCTCAAAATCCTAGAACTAAAGATTTTCTAAGTAAGATACTATAAAATAGTGGATTAAATAAATGTTTAAACCAAAATGAGGCCTAGCTCTAGGCCTCATTTTAGCTTAATTAATTGTTAAATTTACCACTTTATAAAAGAGAATTACTATTTAAGATCAGACTTAACATCTTTTATAGTCTTATATAGGTCTTCTTTAGTATCCTTAGCATCTTCTACTACTACTTTTCCGGTATCTTTTAAATCTTTCTTTGCATTGTTTGCTTTTGTGTGAATATCACTCTTATCCTTATTAACATCTTCTTTAATTTCTTCTGCTTTTTCATGTATTATATCCTTTAATTCTTCTTTCCTTTCAGCAGCTTCTCTCTTAATTTTTTCTGCTTTATATTTTCCTTCATCTATAGTGTCTTTTATTTGAGTTTTGACTTCTTCAGTTTTTTTCTTAACATTATCTACAGTATCTGTATAAGTATTTTTTATATCCTTTCTAAGATCTTCACCTTTCTTAGGAGTGGTTAAGGCGGCAGCTACAGAACCTATGACAGCACCAATTCCCACTAAAGTTGCGTTTTTTAGTTGTTTTTTTCTTTCTATATTTCTTTTTTCTTTTTTTACCTTGTGAACTAAGTTTCTATATAACATTTTAAAACCTCCTCATATAGTAATTCTCTTAACAACAATTTGTTGGTTTTATTATAGGAGTAGTAAATATACTTTACAATAAGTAGAAAGCATAATTAATAATACCTTTACACTACGTTAAAAGCTGAGGTTTTTTGTTCACAAAATTGCAATTCAAAATGCTTTGTATTTATTTAATTTCATCAAAGAGCTCTTTAGCTTTAGCTACGGTTTCCTCTAAAGTTTCCTGGCCTTTTTTAGTTATAGAGTAATATTTTCTTACTTTACCTTCCACTACTTTTTCCTCTTTAGATAGCAATCCGCTGGATTCAAGGCTATGTAAAATGGGGTATAAGGTCCCAGGACTAATGTCATAACCATGGTGTTTAAGTTCATCAAGCATCCAAGAACCGTAAATAGGCTCTTCTTTAGCATGATGTAAAATATGAATGCTTATAAATCCTAATAAAAACTTCCTTGTAATTTGTTCTTGCATTTATTATCACCCTCAGTATATAATAATATCAAATCACGATAACGAAATTCGATATTAACTTTATTATTATTTTATCATATAGTTAAGTTTATAAGTAGTTAGCTTATTTAATGATTAAAAATAATAACTTGTTAATCTTAAATATAAAACAAATTAAAGGAGGGTGCAACTTGAAAGAGATAATTTCATATTTTTTGAAAATAGGTTTATTAGGTTTTGGAGGACCTATGGCTCATATAGCTATGATGGAGGAGGATCTTATTGAAAAGAGAAAGTGGGCAGATAGAGAGGATTTTTTAGATGGTCTTGCTGTTTCCAATATGTTGCCTGGTCCTGCTTCTACTCAGTTAGGAATATATTTAGGATATTTAAAGGGAGGGCTTAAAGGCGGTATTTTAGCTGGAATAAGCTTCATATTCCCTGCTTTTGTGATAATAACCTTTTTAAGTTATATATATTTTAAGTATGGTTCTATTCCACAGATAAAGGGCGTATTATACGGGGTTAATGCGTATGTTATCGCACTAGTTGGTATATCCCTTTATAAGATGGGTAAAAAGTCTATTACAGATAAGTTTGGACTAGCTATGTTTACTGTAAGTACTATATTAGTATATTTTCTAAAGATAAATTTAGTATTAGTTCTTATTTTAGGAGGAGTACTAGGAATAGTATATTACCATGTATTACCTAATAAACAAAATTTGTTTAAAAATAAAAAGTTATACAGCAGCATAGTTCCAGTGGTGCTTTTTAGCAACTTATTTTCTAAAATGTTTTTATTCTTTTTTAAAGTGGGGGCTTTCATATATGGAGGGGGACTGGTAATAATTCCATTTATAGAGCAAGAGGTGGTAGAAAACCTTCATTGGCTTACAAAACAAGAATTTTTAGCAGGCATTGCTTTAGGTCAAGTGACTCCTGGTCCTGTGGTTATAACCTCCGCTTTTATAGGTTATAAAATGGCTGGTGTGCTTGGTGCCTTTGTATCTGCCTTTGCTATATTTTTACCATCCTTCATATTCATTTTAGCTGCTGCGCCTTATTTAAGAAGGTTTAAAAACATACCTTGGATGAAAGCTTTTTTAAAGGGAATAAATGCTGCAGTTATTGGTGGAATACTAGCTGCACTGCTCTCATTAATTCCAGGAGCCATAGTAGATTTATGGACTGTAGGTATAGCGGTTATTGGGTTTATACTTTTATGGAAATATAAGATAAATGTATTCTATGGAGTGGCAGGAGCAGCAATATTAGGAGTCGTTAAGACGACTCTAATAATTTAGAATTGATAATTTAGAATTGAGAATGGAGGATAGTTTTTCTGGAAAAGCACCAGAAAAACTTCAAATTTATTATAAGAAAAGCTTCCCAAAAGGAAGCCTTTTCTTATTTAATTTCAAAGAAACTCCGTGAGTTTCCTCATTCATTTTAAATTCTAAATTCTCAATTAAAAAATAACCTCCGCTTCTTTTTGCAGAGGTTATTTTTTCATAGTAGTCTTTAAATAAATTAATTTAGAGAGTGATCTCTAAAATGCTGGCTTATATAAAATAAGTTATTTAATAACCGTTTACACAATTAATTATACACTTATAAGGGTATTAATTTCAATATTAAATAATATAAAATATTGAAAATTTTAATTTTCTAATAAATTTTTTTATTTTGAGTCGATATGATGGTCATCAGTGGCTTCGATAACCACGTAACCCTCATCTTTGGGGTAGTTATCCTCTGGTACTATACTGCTGTCATCATACTCTGGATTTTCTTGAGAGCTGCTACTGCAAGTAGGGGTTATAGTAATATCTATACCACTCTCAGCACAGGAAGAATCTTGGTTTTTTTCATTATTATTTTGGCCTTTTTTATTCATGTAGCCTATCATGGCGGCAGCTGCCATAGCTCCAATGCCTGCTCCTATCATCATGTTTCTTGTTTTCTTTTTTCTTTCATTCATTTTATACATATAACTCATGATGCAAATCAGTCCCTTCAACATATTTTTACTCCTTTATACACATTAAATATAAATATTCTCATTAGTATATCATCCTTATTATTTACTACATTTACTATTGCTATTCAAAGTAATAGAGGAAGTTTAAATTATTTATGGAATTAAAAGCTAATAGGTTTAATTTTTTTATTTATTTATCAATGTTTATGGAAGAACTTTCTAAATTATGATAAAATAATAACAGGCTATATAAGGAGGTAACGTATGGAAACAAATAATTTTGAAAACAACGAAATTCAGTCAAGGCTAACCTTAGGAGAAAAAATTAAATATTTTTTCATTAATCCGCAAAAACTCTTTGAAGACTATTTACATCATGGAAAATATGCAATACCAATGGTTATAGTTGTTGCAATTTCTACAATAGTAGCTGTAATCCAAGGAATAATTTCCAAAGAAGCATTAAAAGGTGCAGTGGACAAACAATTAAATACCACACCAGGTATGGATCCAGCTGCATTGGGAATAGCGCAGAGCGTTGCTGATGTAACTACATCTCCCATATTTGTAGCAATTACTACTATTGTAGGCATTTTAATAGGTATATATTTTACTACCTTAATATATTGGCTGGTATCTAAGATGTTTAAAGGTACTGCCAGTTACTCTCAAATGGTAGGAGTTTATGTAATATCATACTTTCCTGTGGTTATAGGAAGCATAATAAGATTAATATATGACGTTATAGTAAACAAGCCCATAGATGTGAATGCAGCGGCTAATTTATCCGTAGGAAATGTGATTTTAGCCAAACTAAATGTCTTTGGAATTTGGCAGATGCTACTACTGGTTATAGGAATAGCTGTAGTGGCTAAGATATCAAAGAAAAAGAGTATTGGTGTGGTGGTTATCATTTGGGCACTTGGACTAACGTTTTCTCTAATGAGTTTAGGAGCTACTAATGCTCTTAAAGGAATAACACCTCCTTCTACACCTGTACCTTAAGGCTTGTTATAATTAAAAAATATATTACTTAAAATAAAAGTCCTGGAGTATTAAATACCCAAGGACTTTTTTACGTACCTCTATAGATTCAATGAATTAAACATTTATTCTTCCTTTATAGAGCTTATTACATCTAATTTAGCTGCTTTAGAAGCAGGGACGACACCTGCTATAAAGCCTATTAAAGTACTAAAAAGGAGTATGAAGATAACTAAACCTGGTGTTGCTGTGGCAATTTTAACATTTGGGGTTTGTCCTTTTGTTAGAAAAGCATTAATTACCATATTAATTAAAAAGTTTACTAGAAATCCTAAGAGAAGACCAAATATACCTCCCATGAGGCCTATAGAACATGCTTCACCTACAAATATTCTTTTAACGTCTTTTACACTACCACCAATTACCTTCATAATACCGATTTCTTTTTTTCTTTCATATATTGCCATGTTCATGGTATTTGTAATGCCAAAGGCTGCTACCAGCAAAGATATCCCTCCTAGGGCTGCAAGAACAATCTTGACACCATCTAGAACTTTTCCAATGCCGCCTTGAATTTCTTTAAAAGAATTTATTTGATATCCATTTTCTTTAAGTATTTTTTCCGCTTCGTCGATTTTATTTGTATCTTTTAAAATAACTTCTACACTGCCGTAGCCTTCTTCTTTATTTTCTTCTTTCAAAGCAGAAGAATTTCTCCATTTTTTAATATTCTCCACAGTATCCAAAGGAGTTTTCACAGTAAAGTCATCCATGGTACTTTCCTTTGCTATGCCTACTACAGTTAAGTTTATAGTATAGTCCTCTTCTTTTTTGGAGGATTGGTTTAAGGGAACAGTACCACTTTTTGATATTTTTAACTTAATAGTCCTTTTTAATAAGCTTTCTATCTCTTTATTATCTATTTTATCCGTGGGCTTATGACCTAAAAGAAGCACAGCCATTTTATACCCTAAAATCCCTTCATTTTTGCTATCATTGGGATACCTACCTGCAAAAAGATCATCCTTTTTTGATAACTCCTTCATAGGCATACCAGTTATACTAGCGCCAGTATTAATCTTTTTATATTCTAGGTTTCCAAATTCATTAAGCTTTGGAATTACCGCTTTAACAAAAGGATAACTTTTAAGTTCTTTTATACTTTTCTTATCTAGCTTTGTTTTTAGTTTTTTTTCTTCTGGAGTTACAGGAGCTCCATAAGCGGAGGGTGGTACAGCAGGAGAGATGGATATTACTGACGTATCAAATACTGAACCTATTTCATCAGTAATATATTTTTTAAAGCCATTTCCTAAAGAGACAATGGTAAATATAGCTATAGAACCTATTATAACCCCTATCATAGTAAAGATAGTTCTGCTTTTCCTTTTCCAAAGATTTTTCCAGATTATTTCAAATAAATCTGCAAGACGCATACTAAGCACCTAATCCAAATAGTTTCTTTAAAATGGATTTAAAACTCCATTTTTTTTCTTGTGAAGGCTTTGCAGCAGTAGGAGTAGTAGCTTTTATGGTGAAGGGTTTTTCTATTTTTCCTTCCATACCCATGTCATCTTTAAAGGTAATAACCACATTCCCTGTGGTATCTTTTTCAAAATGCCCAAGGTTTTCATCGAAGCTTTCTTCTACTTCAGGTTCCATAGCACCTATATATTTTGAAACATTTATATCTCCTGCAGAGATATTTACCATGACACTGTTTAAAGAGCCTTTGCCTGCATTGATAAAACTTCCGCTTATCTTACCTGTATCTGAGGGCTTAAATTCGGTAAGAACCAAATTGGCAGGATTTTTTACTATAATGCCGCAGACTTTAGTTATCTCTACAGGAGATTTACCGCTTTCATTAAAGGAAGCATTTACATTAAAATTGTAAATTCCAGATTTAATGGAGGGAGAGCTTATAAGTTTAATGGATACTTCTGCTGAAGAATTTTTGTTTAATGTGCCATAATATATTTCATTGGTAGTACCTACAGGAGAAAAGCCTTCCAAAATATTTTTACCTTCAATACCTAGTATTTTAAGAGATATGTTTTCTAATTTACTATTATTTTTGTTTTCAATTTTAAATTTAAGAGTAAACTCTTTGCCAGGTTCTACATATTTAGGATCTGTGGTAACCTCTGTTATAATGAGCTTTTTAGATTGTATTCCTACCATATTGGTAACGGTATTATAATTATTACCTACAGGTGCGGATTCATTATTTAAAATATCTGGAGATTCAGCAAAAGCTATCACTGTGTTAAGACTAAGAGTTAGTGCAATAGTTAAAGTTAATATTAAAGATTTTCTTTTCATAATATCCTCCTTTATGATTAATCTAGCATACCATCCTTCATTCTGATAATTCTGTTAGCATAATTACACACTTGGTTAGAGTGAGTAACTACTACGAAAGTCATGTTTAGAGATTCATTTAGTCCCTTAAGGAGATCTAAGATCTCAATGCTTGTCTTACTATCTAAGTTTCCAGTAGGCTCGTCCGCTAATATAATAGAGGGATTATTAACTAAAGCTCTAGCTATAGAAACTCTCTGTTGCTGCCCGCCTGAAAGCTCCCAGGGCTTATGTTCCATTCTATCCTTAAGACCTACATGTTCTAGGATAGTTATAGCTTTTTTTCTTCGTTCTACTTTAGGGACACCGGTAAATATTAAAGGCATCTCTACATTTTCAAGAGCGGTTAGCTGAGGAAGAAGATTATAGGACTGAAAAATAAAACCTATGCTTTTTCTCCTGAATAATGCTCTTTGATTTTCATCCAAATTGTGAAGCTTAGTATTAGATATAAAAACCTCACCTTTATCAAAAGGCATAAGACCGCCTAAAATATTCAAAAGCGTAGATTTTCCAGAACCGGATTCACCTATAATAGCAGCAAATTCACCTTTTTCTATATCTAAAGTAACTCCTTTCAATACTTCAACCTTTACTTTACCCATGTTAAAACTTTTTATCACATTAGAACATTGTACTAGGGACATTATCTCACCCCTTTTCTGTATGTTAATTTTAAAACATACCTTTATTATAGCACCTTGTAATAATATGGTATATTAAATTATCCTTAAAAAGTGACCTGGATTTAATCATTTCATTATATAGCAGTGGTACCATCATCTAAGAAAATAATTTTGTGGTATAATAATTAAGGATATTTACAGAATTTTATGTTTTGGTTAGGAGATGAGAAGATATGAGCTTTAAAGAGCAGAGGATACAAGAGATTAATTCCTTAGCAGAAACTAAATTTTTAAGTCTATATGATATAAAATATAAAAATAAGATTGGAAAAATAAAAAGTTGGACTGTGGCTTCTAGAAAAAATTTAGAAGCATTAAAACAGCAGCATTTTAATGGTAAGAAAGAAAAAACTGATGCAGTGGTAATATTTGCAGTACATAAAGAAAGTAAGAAGCTGGTGCTGATTAAGCAATTTAGGGTGCCAGTAAATAATTTTATGTATGAGCTTCCAGCAGGTCTTATAGATGGGGAAGAAAAAATAGAAGAAGCATTAAGGCGTGAACTTAAGGAAGAAACAGGGCTGACACTTCTAGAGATAGATAGCAGTAAAAAACTGCTTCCCGTATATGCATCAGGGGGAATGACAGACGAGTCTATGGCCATAATGTTCTGTGTGTGTGAGGGAGTACCCAGCATAGATTATTTAGAAGAGGATGAAGACCTGGAAATAAAACTTGTATCCCAAGAAGAAGCAGCAGAATTATTAAAGCAGGATATAAAAATAGATGCAAAAGCATATTTAGCATTGCACCTATTTGCCATGGTAGGAGAAAAGTCTGTTAATTTATACTAGATTATTTGATAAAAATAGAACTTGCTTTTAGGCAAGTTCTATTTAGTTTCAAAAGTGTGCTCTATCTTCCTCATGTGGTATGCTTTACCGGTATTTCTAAATATAATTATTAGTGAAGTATATAGTGGAACTGCTATGAATGCTCCTAATATACCAAACACTGATAAACTTATTAATATCACTATTATAACGGTGAGAGGGTGAAGATTTAACTTGTTACTCATAATGTTAGGAGTAACGAGATTTTCTTCTAGCTGCTGAACTATAATAGAGGCAATAATTATTTTTAAAACCATATTGAGATTTATGGTTAGTCCTAATAGTATTGCTGGTATGATACCTAATATGGGACCAAGAAAGGGTATTACCGTGGTGATGGCTGAAAAACATGCTAAAAAAAGTGCATTAGGCATGCCTATTATCTTGTAAGCCAAAAGCATCATTACCCCTATCACCAAGGATACTACCATTTGGCTCTTTATATAACTTGATAGGGTTTCATCTATTTCTTTTAATGTGGTTTTTGCTATATGTTTATATTTATCTGGGGTAATATCTAAAAGACCTTTAGCAAATTTAGTATCATCCTTTAGTAAATAAAAAAGAAGAAAAGGAATTATTATTATCTGTGTAAAGGTGTTACTGATGCTGGTAAAAAAATCAAAAAAGTAAGTGCTTATGTAAGACACAACATTAGAAAGATATGAAAGAATCTTCTCATTAATATTAAACTTTTCTACATAGTCCCCTATAGACTCTCCAAAAAAGTCTTTAAAACTATTTAAGTTAATTAACTCTCCATTAGCAGTACTACCCTGGAATTCTTTGGTGACTACTGAAATGCCATATTTTAATAAAGTAGCTAAGGCTGTAACAAATAGTAAAACAGTAACTATCACAGCTAGGGTTTTATGCTTGTCCTTTATGTTTATATAATTCACCACTGGTCTTAGAACATAATAAAAGAATATAGTAAAAATAATCGGTACAATTAAACTATTAGCTATTTTACCTATGGGCTTAAAAATGTAATCAAGTTTTGTAAACACATA
This sequence comes from Clostridium amylolyticum, assembly GCF_900142075.1. GTDB lineage: Bacteria > Bacillota > Clostridia > Clostridiales > Clostridiaceae > Clostridium_AA > Clostridium_AA amylolyticum. The sequence continues at coordinate 354,428 of NZ_FQZO01000004.1, read as the reverse complement.
TAAAATAAGTAGCGATAATAGAATATTTATAAGGGTTAAAGTTATCTTTTTATTATTCATTGTTTCATCACACTCCAAGATTCCTTTTTGCAGGTTAATACAATGATATTATGTGAAAGGATATGTTTCAACAAAATCATACAATGTTTACCTTATTTACAAATTATTAAAATAATTATTTTAATATATATAAATATTTATAAAGGCAGGGAATAGTAACTATTGTGATTTAGAGAACACATCAACTAATATATTAATATATGTGAAAAAATATTATGCTATGGTGGGGGTAAAATTGAAAAGTAACAATTTACTTTTAATAGTGCTGATGATATTAATTAGTACAAGCTCCATTGCTTGTGCTGAAAGTGCTGTAAAAGATAACAATATTAGTATAACAGAAAAACATTCTATGAAAGAGAACAACCAAAATGAACAGGAGGATAAAAAACATCCTAAAGGCACTAATATTACTTTATTATCTAAGGAAGAGATTCTAAATAAGTATAAAAACCTTAAGCCTAAGGAATTTGGAGAACACGTAAATGGGATAATAGATAATTTAAATACAAAGGAAAAAGTTATAGCTTTAACCTTAGATGCTTGTGGTGGAAATCATGGAAGTGAATATGATAAAGAGTTAATTGATTATTTAGTTTCTAATAATATGCCTGCCACATTATTTATTAATTCTAGGTGGATTGACAGCAACATGCAAACTTTTAAAGAATTAAGCTCTAACCCATTGTTTGATATAGAAAATCATGGAACGCTACATAAACCCCTTAGTGTAGATGGAAAATCTGCCTATAAGATAAAGGGTACAAATTCCCAGGAAGAGGCATTAAAAGAAGTGTTAGATAACCATGAGAAAATTGAAAAGCTTACAGGAAGAAAGCCAAAGTTTTTTAGGGCAGGTACAGCTAATTATGATGATATTAGCATTAATATGCTTAAGGATCTTAAAATAAAAGTTATAGGTTTTAACATAAATGGAGATGCTGGAGCAACCTTTTCGGAAAACATGGTTTATAAAAGTGTGACAAAATCTCAAAATGGTTCTATTATAATATGTCATATGAATAAACCTAGAGGAAGCACTGCTGAGGGCTTAAAAAAGTCTTTACCTAAACTTATAAGTGAAGGATATAGATTTGTGAAATTAGAAGAATATATAAAGTAAAATATAAAAAAGCTGGAATATCATTATAAATTATGTTATTTCAGCTTTTCTGTTTGAAATGATAATTTATTAATAATTATTATCTACTATATTATAATCACAATTTGTGATATTATAATAATTAGATAATATGTATTAGAGGTGGGCCATGGAAAAGTTTACTTCCAGATTAAAAGAACTAAGAAAAGAAAAGAAAATCACACAAAAAGAATTAGCAGATTCTCTTGGACTCGCTCAAAGTACTATTGCTAACTATGAGCAAGGCATAAGGTTTCCTGATAATGTAATGATTAAAAAATTAGCTGATTATTTCAGTGTTTCTCTAGATTATCTTCTTAAAAGGACAGAAGTAAGAGAGATTGTATTAACTAAGAAAAATTATGAATTTATAAATAAGTTAGATGATTTGGAATATAAAAACATAATATCTAAGAAATATCTAGACGAGTTAATAAAAGGAGATAAAAAAGCAGCGAGAGATCTTATAATTGATGCTTTTAAGGGAGGCTTGGATATACAGGGAATATACTTTGATATACTAGAACCTGCATTAAAAGAAGTGGGCTTTTTATGGGAAAAACATATAGTAGATATTTGGAATGAACATTATATAACTGATACAACTATAGAGATAATGAATGAAATAAAAAATCTAAACAGGAAACCCCATAATGTAAATTATTCAATTATACTTGCTAGTCCAGGGGGAGAAATGCATAATGTAGGATTAAAGATGATTTCAGATATTCTTGAGATAGAGGGCTTTAGAGTAATATATTTAGGGTCTAATATTCCTACACAAAGCATAATTAATGTTATAGAAGTAGAAATTCCTGATTTAATTGCTTTTTCTGTTACTATGCACTATCATTTAGATTCTGCAAAAATGGCCATAGCTGCTGTAAAAAACAATTTTAAAAATATAAAGATTTTAGTAGGCGGCGGGGCTTTTAAAAATGAAGAAGAAGCTTGGAAATACGTTGGTGCAGACTATTATTATGAAAATGGGAGAGACGTTATTGAAATATTGAAGAAAGAATTCTCTAAATAAAAAAAGGCCGAATTTCTAGGATACTGAAGAAGTTTCCTAGAAATTATGGCCTTTTTATTGTAAGGGAGACATTTACTATTTCATTGGCACGTTTGCATATTTTGGAGAGCTCTCATTATGAAGCCTGTCCACTGCTGTAACAGCATATACGTATGTTTTGCCATTAACTGCTGTGGTATCTACATAATTTAATTCTGTCTTATTGTTGGTTCTTCTTACTATAGCTAAAATATTTGATGGATCTTCTAAGTCACCATCCTTCATAGGACCTTTATCTCTTTCATATCTGTAAATAACATAATAAGCTGAGTCGTTTTTTGCAGAGTCTTTCCAAGATATTTCTACTTTATTGCTAGCTTTTTTGGTGTTAATTCCTACTACTGCATTAGGCGCCTTATTATCTAACCATGGCATAGTTGGAACTAGTGCTTTTGTATTAAAATAATCATTTTTTATGGTATCTCTTATTTGTGTTATCATTGCTCTTTTTTCTGCTTTTTCTTGAGGAGTACTACCAGATACATCTAAAGTTTCTGGTTTTAACTGCCTTAAGCTAAAGAAGGAACTACCTTTTATTTCATTATATAGTGAGTTGAATTTTAATTGATTAGGTATTTCCTCTGGATTATGCCAATCATTATCCCAATAAGTATCATTATGCTTATAGTTGGGATGCCCTACATAAAGCTGACAGTTAGTACCTTTAACCACATCTGACCACCAGTCTGCAAGTTCTCCATAAGGGGCGGCAGTGGTGCTAAATGCCCAATAAATTTGAGGTGTTATATAATCAATCCAACTTTCTTTAACCCACTTTCTAGTATCTGCATAAATATCATCATAGCTGGCAGAAGAACCAGAAGGAGTATGAGAACCTACACCAGGATGTACTGAATCATGTCCCCAGATACCAAATGGACTTATACCAAATTTAACATAGGATTTCTTGGCTTTTATTTCTTTTGCTAAGTCGTGAATAAGGGAATCTATGTTATTTCTTCTCCAAGCTTTAATATCTCCATTAAAGGATGAGCCATATTTTGCAAAGGTTTCAGTATCTTCACCTTTGTCTCCAAATATTACAGGTTTACCATCTCTAGTAGTTTTATAGGGATAGAAATAATCATCGAAATGAATAGCATCTACATCATATTTTGTAACTACTTCCATGATGCTATCTCTAACAAATTTCTGTACCTCAGGAATACCTGGGTCAAGGATTAACTTATTATCAAATCTTATAATGTATTCAGGATGCTTTTTAGCGAAGTTATTATCGTCAAGTTTTGCTAGCTCTTCTTTAAGTACTTGTTCAGTAGGTTTTTTATAATCAAAAGCATGAGCAACTCTATAAGGGTTGAACCAAGCATGAAATTCCATATTTCTTTTATGAGTTTCTTCAATAGCCCAAGCTAGTGGGTCAAATTCTTTACCGTTTTCTATCAGTGCTTTTCCTTGCTTCCCGCTTAAAAATTCTGACCAAGGGTTAAGGGCTGATTTATAGAATGCATCATTCATAGGCCTTACCTGGAAGGTTACTGCATTCATATTTAAAGAGTCAAAGGTATCGAGAACCTCTAAATATTCCTTTTTAAACTCGCCTACACTAAGTCCAGGTTTTGATGGAAAATCTATATTACTTACTGTAGACACCCACATGCTTCTAAACTGTCTTTTTTCATGAGCAGGTGCTTTAGGAACCTTCACTTGTTTTCCGTGAAGAAGAATAGGTGTTGTAGTTTGATACTTGTATAGTGGAACCATGGACTCATCAGCATTTATCTTTGTAGACGTTAACAATGTGGAGCCTAAAAAAGTTACAGCAGCTAATGCTACGGTTTTAATGAGTAATTTATTTTTCATTAAATAACCTCCTTTAATTGATGTATGATAATTAATGGTAGCAATTTCCATGCCATTATGTTTAAAGTAAGTGGACAAGCTACATATGAAGGTTTTTCATAATGAAGAGAGAAAAATGATACACTTTTTTTGATACTGTAATTTAATTAAATTAAAATGCTAATTTAAATGAATTCTTACTATATAAGTTTTTATAGTGTTTTTTATAGAAAGTAGTATTTAAAGAAAAAGATACACTAACTAACTTTTCTATCCTTTGTGTATCGCTTGTTTTTGATGATGATACAGTGTTTCACAAAAATGTCACAAATTTAACTGATTTTTAACACAAAAGAATTTTAAAATTAGAATATAAATCACGAGGAGGTAGGGGTATGAAAAAAGAAAAAAGAATCAGAATTCGTTTAATTATTCAGATCGCTTTCTTTGCACTTATAGCAATGGGGGTTTTAAATCATTACTTAATTGAGCGGGGGATTAATATTCCTTTTTTATCTGTAGCATCTTTGCATGGACTTTGTCCTTTTGGTGGAGTGGTATCTATATATGAAATTATAACTAAAGGAGCTCTTATTAAAAAGGTGCATGAATCATCCTTGGTTATATTGGTGGTGCTATTAGGGCTATCTATACTTTTAGGCAAGGTGTTCTGTGGCTGGATCTGCCCATTAGGAAGCTTTCAAGAGTGGTTGGGGAGAATTGGTAGAAAACTATTTGGTAAAAAATATAACAATTTTATTTCTCCTAAATTTGAAAAATTTATTAGATTAATCCCTTATGTAGTTTTAGTTTGGGTTTTATATGTAACCGCTATAACTGGCAAGATAGTATTTGACGCTGTGGACCCATATTATGCATTGTTTAATTTATGGACAGGTGAGGTTGGGGTTACAGCAATAATAGTTCTTATTTTAACTATGGTTGGGTCATTGTTTGTAGAAAGGCCTTGGTGTAAGTACGCATGTCCTTTAGGCGCTATCCTTGGTGTAACTAATAAATTTAGGATTTTTAAGATTAAAAGAAATGCTTCAAGTTGTATTGATTGCGGTATGTGCACTAGAACTTGTCCAATGAATGTAAAAGTTCAAAATGTTGAAGAAGTGAAAAGTGTTCAATGTATAAGTTGTCTTGAATGTACTTCGGAATTTAATTGCCCTAAAAGTAAAACGTTAAATATTGGAAGGTGAGGTGGTTATCTATGAATCTAAATAGTAAAAGTGTAGGTATAATAATAATAGCATTATTTATATTCATAATAGGAGGGGCAAAAATAGCTGGAATTTGGATAACTGAATCAACAAAAGAGCCGGCGGTTTTTAATCAGGGAGAGTTTAAGGGGATGGGAGATCCTTCTGATATAAGGGGATCATATACCTTTGCTGATATAAGTAAATCCTTTAATATTCCTATTGAGGATCTAGCCATTGCTTTTAACATTAATATGGATAATCCTCAGAATTTTAAGGTTAAAGAGTTGGAAGATATATATGTAAAGTCGCCTAACCCTGTAGAGATAGGTACTGCTTCGGTGAGATATTATGTAGCTTTATATAATAGTGTTCCTTATATAAAAAAAGAAGATGAAAAGCTTTTGAAAGAAGGCGTGGATTTATTGGATAAAAAAGGCAAACTTACTAACGAAGAAAAGGAATATTTAAAAACTCATACTATAACATTGAAGTGAATTTATTGCTAAGAGGAGAGTGTAGAATAAAATTAGATATTTAATAAAATAATATAGCCCACTAATTAGTGGGCCATAATGTGTAAGAGGAGAGTATATTTAAAATGCCTTTTGGGGGAAGGTCATTTTAACAATGTGGAAGTTTTATAACCTTTTTTAAAGTTTATGCTAGTAAACCTTATGGGTTATGTTATCTAATAATAATTATAAAATAAAATTTAATTAAACTAAAATTATTATTAAATATGACTTAATTATACCTTTTTTTTTAAAATTAGAAAAGGTTTTTTTTATTAAAATTTTATGAATTAATATTTTTATTGTTTTTTACTTATGCTTAAAAATTTATATTGAATTATTTTTAAAGATTATTAAAATTTTTTTGAAAAACTATTTTATATTCTGTTAAAACAGTATATAATAATAATGTAACCATAGAAGTTATAACACCAAATAAAAAGGTGTTTATTATTGCACGGGTTTTAATATGAAATTGGGTTTCTAAAAAGCAGAGTTCTTGGACTCTGCTTTTTAATTTTATATATCTAGTTATAATATTAATAACTCTATATAAAGATTACTTTAAGGTATTCGTAAAATTAATAAATACATTACAAAGTATATATAATTTATTTAGATTTAATTGTTAGAATAAGTTAAGTTAGAATAAATTTGGAGGGTGAGATCATATGAGAGTCATTAAAAGACTGGGTGGTGTTGAAGGTTTTGATTCTGCTAAAATAAAAACATCTATTGCTAATACTTCTGACAGCATAAATAAACCTTTAAATCAAGGAGATTTAAATACAATTACCAATGCAGTGTCTCAAAAGATTAGAAGCAGGTTTAAAGATGAGATAACTTATATACAGATAAGAGATATAGTAGTGGAAGAACTAAGGGATGGCGCTTTTTTTGATATAGCTAAAGCATATAAAGAGCCTGAAAGTTTAAAAAAATTCATAGAAAAGATATGAAAATAAATACAGGAAGTTATTAAAAGCTCTATTATAGAGCTTTTTTTGCGAAAATAAGTAAACTATATTAAAATAACTGGTAGTAAAAAATTCGTTAATATATAATTAAAGTAATAGTATTTATTTTAACTATTAAAAAAGTTTAATATATAATTAATATGCTTATAAAGGAGGGATAATTTGAGTAAAGAATTTTATGTAGGTTGGGGAACACTTTCATTGATTAATGCAGGACTTGCTCAAGGTAAAAATAGGTCTGGTTTAAACTGGTTTTTACTTTCATTAATATTAGGACCAGTTGCAACTTTTTTTCTTGTTTTATCAGATAAAAAATAAAAAAGGATTGAGGATATGAAGGTATTGAAATATTTAGTAGTATCAAGTGTACTAATAATATTTACTGCCTTGATGTACACTAGTGTAATTTTTTTTCTAACCTTTGAAAATATCATTAACTTATATTATGTTTGTGTTATTCTATTTTTTATTTTTATTATTTATATTATTACAAGAATTATATTTAATAAAAAGAAAATACTGATTTATAAGGAAAGCACCGGGGCGATGATACTCATATTCATGGTGATATTAGTTAATATTAATTTGGGTTTTATTTCTCTATTTGCATTAACTACTTTAGAAAAGACTGATTTAAATTCTAATTTGTATAATGTTGCTAAAAATACTAAGGCATCTAAGTTTTATTATGATTCTTTTAACGTAGAGATTTATAATAATGTGAAACTTATATATGGAGAAAGTTCAAAGTTAGGTATTACGGTAGTGAAAAATTATATTGATAATATTGAAGAAGATTGTGAAAGGGTGCTAGATAAAGTATCTTTGCAAGCATTAACATTAAAGTTACATTATAATGAAGAAAATTTTAAAAATATTTCCCAGGAGTTAAAGGGATTTTCAGGTGTATATTTTACAAATACCTTAACTAAAGAAAATACCATAGGAATGTTAGTTAAGGATTCTTACAGTGATATATTAGCTATAAATAGCAAAACTAGTGAGTTTAAAAAGATATTAAGACATGAATATGTACATTATTATTTTCACATGTTTTCAGAATATAATAAAATAAATTTAAATTCTATTCCTTTATGGTTTTCTGAGGGGAGTGCTGAATATATTGGTGAAGCAGCGGATAAATTTAACGGTACTTTTCCTAATACAATTATTCCTTTAAACTCAATTTCTACCAAAGAAGGTTGGGTTAACTATTCAAATAAAGGATATAATGTATATAATCAAGGATATTTTGCCATATATAACTTGGTTCTATTAAAAGGAGAGCAAGTTATTAAAAATATATTGATTAAAGCATCAATGGTAAGTTTTGAAGATGCTTTTAGTGAAGAAGTGGGAATGACTATAAAGGAGTTTGAAGAACTTTTAGTAAAGCAAACAGAAGATAATATCAGCTCTTATGCAGATAGAGTTAAAACTCAAATGGTTCATGCGCAACCATTTAATGAAACTAGAATATTAGCATTGGAAACTTATTTACAGGAAAACCCTGAAAATATTAACGCTTATATGGACCTTGGCGTTATGTATGAAAGAAATAAAAAATACAAAGAAGCCCTTAAATGCTGTGAAAAGGCTGTTAATATAAATCCTTATGATGCTGTTATATGGAATAACATAGGCTTAGCCTCCTTAATGATTCAAGATAATGAAAAAGCAGAAAAGGCTTTTAAAAATGTAATAATGCTAGATCCTTGTAACTCTTCGGCATATAGAAAGCTTGCAGAAATCCTCCTTTTAACCAGCGTGGATGATGCGGTTAAAATCTTGGAAGAAGCTACTCAAGTGGATAACTCTTCGGAACTAAAAAGCGTATTAGAAAGTTATAGAAGACTCCAAGAAGGCATTAAGAAAGAGGAACCCCTAAAAGAGTATTTTAAATTTTTAACAGGGAACAGCGTTTCTGTAGCTTCTAGAAAGCTTGCAATAATCGATAAAATTTTAAATGACTACTATGATACTAATTGTATATATAAATATGAAATTATAAAGCTACGAGAAAAACTACAAGAATGAAATTGAAAAAGGATAACATAGGAGAATGATTAAAAAGATAATTAATAAAGGTAATTAAGGCTGTAATATAAACTTTCAGTTATGTTTATATTACAGCCTTTTATAATAAAAAAATATTTATCTACTAAATATGATTTTTAAAACCTACTCTACATTTCAAATATAGTTAAGAATGTGCTATAATAAAGTTAATAATACCATGTGAAGGAGATGACTTTTATGAAAGTAAAAAAAAGAGACTCCAGACTACAGGAATTTAACCTAGATAAGATTAAGAGAACTATATGCAATGCATCCGATGACATTAGAGAACCTATGACAGAGGGCGATTTAAATTTCATAAGTGATGATATCGAAGAAAAGGTGATGAAAAGGTTTAAAGATTTAGTATTATCCACAGAACTTAGAAAGATAATAATAGAAACATTAAATGAATTAGGATTTAGGTCAGTTAGTGAAAGTTATGAAAATGCAGGTAAACTAGAAGAAGTAAACGAATAAATATAAATTTAATTATTAATTAAATAAAAAAACGCCCTAGAGTTTTCTAGGGCTAATTTAAGGTTATAATACTTTTGGGAGTATCTGAGGGATTAAAATAAACTATTTAAACAAAGATTTTCTCCGCTTCATTTAAATAGAAAGGGACTTTTAATCTTAGGGGTAATTTCTTTGGGTACTAATAACATACTTGAGGTTAAGAATGTTATCTCCACTGAAATTAAAATGGGATTGTATATATGTATTATATATCAATAATCTTTACTTATCAATAATAATTATTAAAATATTTTATTTATTTTTTATTTTGTATTATATATTTTAATTTTTATCCTATAGCTAACCGCTCCTAATACTCCCATTTCTTTAAGTGGTGTGATAATACTCGCTTAAACCACTTGCCATTTACCGCATCTATCTCCAAAACAGCCTACAGGGATGCTATTTTCTTGAATTTTTACTACTTCACAGTTGTTACTGCAACCATTACATTCAAAGCTTTTAGATTGGAAAGAGCTATCTGCCAAAGATAAACCCTTGAAATTAGATTTTCCAGTTTTCTCAACGGAGGTTTTTGCTAATATAGCAGCACCTATAGCACCCATCATGTTATAATTTTGTGGCACAAACACTTCGTATCCTAATGCCTTTTCAAAGGCAGTTTTTATTCCTATATTGGCAGCTACCCCACCTTGAAAGAATATTTTAGGGGATATTTCTTTTCCTTTTGCAACATTATTAAGGTAATTCCTTACCAGAGCTTCGCAGAGACCTCTAATTATGTCACTTTCGTTATAACCAAGCTGTTGCTTGTGTATCATATCTGATTCCGCAAATACAGCGCACCTTCCAGCAATTCTAATAGGATTATTTGATTTCAATGCATAATCTCCAAAGTCTTCAATAGGTATTTCAAGTCTTTCTGCTTGCCTATCTATGAAAGAACCTGTTCCTGCAGCACATACTGTATTCATGGCAAAATCCATAACTACTCCATTTCTTAAAATAATAATTTTAGAATCTTGACCACCAATCTCTATAATAGTTTTAACATCCTTGTCTATTTCTAAAGCTGCTACGGCGTGAGCGGTAATTTCATTTTTTACTGCATCAGCACCAATTAATGCAGAAGAAATATGCCTTCCACTGCCAGTGGTACCAGCTCCATTTATGCATATATGTGAGTACTTTTCTTTTAGAAATTTAAAACCTTGCTGTATGGCACTTATAGGTCTACCCTTAGTCCTTAAATAAAACTTTTCAATTATATCTAAGTTTTCATTAATGAGTACAATATCTGTACTCACAGAGCCTACATCAACTCCAAGATAATACATTTTCTCTTCTCCTTTCAAGTAAATCCACAAAGGCTTCTATTCTTGTTAAGTAGCCTGCTTCTCCAGTCATTTCATCCACCACTAAAGTCATTATAGGAAAATTTTTATCCTTAGATATGGAGGGTAATATTGCTTTAGAAACTATTTCAGGCATGCATCCCATAGGAAATATTTGTATAGCACCATGAAAACCTTCTTCATAAGCTAATATGGCCTCCCCTATACATTCCCTAGCATGACCACCTATTTCAAAGGAAAGATAATCTTTGGAAGCTCTTTTTATTTCCTTCTGATTTAAATTAAAAGGAGACAAAACCATATCCTTAACCCACCAACTTGGGCTAAGAGTTCTTTTAGTAGAGACACCTAAATCCATAAGTTTATCTTCTATATACAAATTAGAAAAAGCCTCGATTATGGTGTAAATTTCTCCAATTATGGCTATCTTAATAGGCTCTTTATGATTATCCATTTCCAAGCTATTTAATTTGTCTTTATATTTTTCAAATATGTGCATCATTTCTTTGGAGTTTTTGCAATTAAGAGCTTCTTCTTTGCATTTATTTAATAAAAATTTACAGCTTCCTTTATTTTTCTCATAGCCAGCTAAATATCTTGCTTTGGCTTCAATTTCGTCCATTTCATTTATAACCTTCATAGCATTAGATAATGCCTTAAACTTTTGATATTTTGGTAGAGGGCTATTAGAAGAAATTTTAAAAATCCTATTTAAAAGTTCTTTTGTTCCAATATCTCCAGGGCTATCTATGACTATAAAATCTAAATTATGGCCAAGCTTTTTTAAAAGATTCATCTGAAGTTCACAGTATTCACCAAATCTGCAAGGGCCGCAGCTTCCAGTGAGAACTACAGTATCTGCACCTTGTTCAATGGCTTGAATATAATTTCCTATCATTATTTTATAAGGCAAGCACATTTCATCATAAGAATACAATGAACCGATTTCTAAAGCTTTCTTATTGGTAAAGGGTGGGATTATACACTCTATTTCTAGGTCGTTAAAAAGAGCCTTTACTGCAATATATACGTTACCTAGATGAGGAAATGTTATTTTCAAGGTGGATGCTCCTTTCTAGCATGTCTACAAAAGCTTCTATTCTTGTGTCTAACCCTGCTTCACCGGTGTGTTCATCTATTTTTAAAACCATGAAGGGGAAATCTTGAATCTTATCATTAATAAGCTGAATTACCACAGAGTCTATGCCACAAGCAAAGGAAGATATGTATATAATTCCTTGTACACTATTATTAGAAGCTGCTTGAATGGCAAATCCATAGTTATTTCTTGCAAAGGTCCAAAATGGTTTTTTATATAGCTTACTTACAGCTAAACTTGACAAGCTATCATCAGCAAACTCCTCTGTAATGACACCTACTCCTAATTTATTAAGTTTCTTTATTAAATTCATGTTTACGAAGTCGTCATAAACATTGTAAGGGTGTCCAGCTAAGGCAATATTTATAGGATAATTTTTATCCTTTATACCTGTTGTGGCTCTTTCTTGTTTCTGAAGGGCAATGCTAAGAGCAGATTTTATTTTACTATCATTTATATTAAGTGTTTTTCCAGCTTCTTTTGCCCAAGTATAAAACTTATCCTTGGATACTGCATAAATAGGAGCGGTGATAGCCTTTGGCATAGGGGAAATTGAGTTTAATACCATTTCTGGAAGTCCGCAAAATTTGGGACAGATGAATTCTCTTTCTTGAAGCTGCATAATACGTGGTATTAAAATTACGTCGCATTTATCCTTTATGGAATATATATGACCGTGAAATATTTTAACTGGTAAACATGCTTCATCTACACAGTGTTTAATACCAGCATCTAATATTTCTTTATTAGTGTCTGGAGAAAGTACTATATCTGCACCTAATTCTGTAAAAAAGCTTTCAAAAAATGTGTGATACTTATAGTATAAAAGTCCTTTAGGGATTCCTACCTTCATATAAAATTTATATCCTTTCTAGAAATTTACTTACATTTGAGTATTCTTGCCTATTAATAAAAAAGTATACTTATAAAATAAAAATCCAGATTTTACTCTGGATTTTTATTTTAGAAATATATTTTAATTGAAACTTCTTCTCCACCCCTAAAGTTTTTAATAGAGGAAAGATGTAGCTTTAGAGGCTACGAAGAAGTAGAGAATGCGCCAAATACGAGATTAGCTCATCTATTACCCTTTTGGTTTGAATATTAATGAGGCTAAGAAACCAAATATTATGGCACTTGAGATTCCAGCGCTAGTAATCTGAAAAATTCCTGTAAGCACCCCTATGATTCCAACTTGTTCAGCTTCCTGTAAGGCACCTTTAACTAAAGAATTGCCAAAGCTGCTTATAGGCACAGAAGCACCAGCACCTGCAAATTTAACTAAAGGGTCATATAGACCTAACCCCCCAAGTATTGCACCAATAACCACTAGTGTACTCATGGTATGAGCGGGGGTTAGTTCTAAAACGTCCATCATTAATTGGCCAATAATGCAGATACCGCCACCTACTATAAAAGCCCAAATAAATTTATCCATATTAATACTCCTTTCATTAAATTTCTATGGATACAGCATGAGCTATACAAGGAATTGTTTCCTTCTGCTGATATGAAATAGGTGAGTGTAAGGCACCAGTAGCAACCACCAATAACCTTCTTAAATCACCTTTCCTCATGAGATTCATAAAATGGCCATAAGTAACTGTAGCAGAACAGGCACACCCACTAGCTCCTGACATAACTGGTTGATCCTTGCTATAAATAAGGGTACCACAGTCGGTGAATATGCCAGGAGGTATTTTCATACCGCTTTTTTCTAAAAGATCTGAGGCAATAGCGTGACCCACATTTCCTAAATCACCTGTGGCAATAAGATCATAATATGTAGGATCTATACCCAAATCGTTAAAATGGCATAATAAAGTATCTACAGCAGCAGGAGCCATAGCGGTACCCATATCAAAAGGATCAGAAATGCCTTTATCTACTATTTTGCCAATGGTAGCACATACTATTCTAGGACCACTTCCTTTGCTAGAAATTAGGCCGGCACCTGCACCAGTTACTGTCCACTGTGCTGTAGGGGGTTTTTGACCACCGTACTCTGTTGGATATCTAAATTGTTTTTCAGCAGATACATTATGGCTAGAGGCACCAGCTACTATATAATCAGCTCCTTTGTTATCTATAATAAATGAAGCTAAAGCCAAGCTTTCCATAGAGCTAGAACAAGCACCGAAAACTCCCAAATAAGGTATACCCAGTGCTCTTGCAGCAAAGCTGCTGGAAATAATCTGATTCATTAAATCTCCGCTTATAAAAAACTGAACTTGTTCTTTTTTTAATCCTGCCTTTTTTATAGCTGTTTCACAGGCCTCTTGAAGCAATACCTTTTCAGCTTTTTCAAAGCTATCCTGTCCAAGCCATACATCATCATGAAGTATATCAAAATCTTTAGAAAGAAGACCTTTAGCTTCAAAAGGGCCTCCTACAGCGGCGGAAGCAGCTATAAATGGCTTTGATTGAAATAACCAAGTCTGTTTACCCTGTAGCATTTACATACCCCCTAACCATTTAAATAGCAATTTTATTATGGAAACCACAAAAGCTGAGAATACTCCAAAAGCTATGACGGATCCAGCTAACTTGAACATATTACCACCTACACCTAACACATAACCTTCTGTTCTATGTTCAATGGAAGCAGAAGCAATGGTGTTTGCAAATCCAGTAACAGGCACTGCAGTACCTGCTCCAGCCCATTGAGCTATATGGTCATAGACTCCAAAACCTGTTAAAAGGATAGAACATATAATGAGTATTGCTGTGGCGGGATTGCCTGCTGTTTCTACTGTAAATCCAAAGTAAGTGATAAAGAACCATTGAAGAAACTGACCTATGGTACAGATTATTCCTCCTGCTATAAATGCTCTAAAGCAATTTTTTAATACAGGTCTCTTGGGTTTTCTTTTATCAGCATATTCTTTATATTCTTCTTTGGATATGTTTAGTTTTTTGTTTTCGGGCATTTTTTACACCTCCTGTGTTGTCTATGTTATTTTTAGCAATATTTCTAAAATTATTAGTATTTAAGGCTTTTAAATTTAAAAGTATTTTTAGAGTTACTTAAATAAAAAAACTAATGCATGTACACATTACATGCATTAGTTTTAGAATTTATAAGCACATTAAAAAATAAGCTACTTTATACCATAAATGCAGAAAGCTGATACTGGTTTCAAATTAAGTTGATTTGCTTTAACATTTTTAAATCCAGAAGTTTCCACTGAGGCTTTTATCTCTTCTCTTAGTAAAATTGAGTCTGCTTCGATTTTAAACCATTTTGGATGAAGAGATATACAAACTTCTCCACCAGGTTTAAGAACCCTTTTTATTTCTTTTAAGGCTTCCTGTAAGTCTTCCCAGTAATGCATACTGTTAACTGAAAATACCATGTCAAAATAATTGTCCTCAAAGGGTATTTCATTCACATTTCCTTGAAGTAGTTTTACTTTGCCTTTACTTATATTTTCAGAATTTCTTTTAGATGCTTGCATCAACATAACATTTGAAATATCAATGCCAGCAGTAAATCCCTCATAAGCAAATCCAGAGGCGCTTTCTATTCCAAGGCCTGGTCCATAACCTATTTCTAGGACTTTCGTATTTGGCTTAATTCGTGAGTTGGAAACAACCCAACTGCTTTGATTCTTATCCTTAGCCTGCATTAAAAAACCTGCTAATTTACCCACAACCCCTTGTGGATTAGCAAATTGTTCATTCATTATTTTCATAATTACACCCCTTAGTACTACATTAAAATCACTTTATATTCTAACCTATACTAAGGAAAAGATTGCGTTATTATCAGAATATTAATAGTTTAGTTACTTAAAGTTATTAATTTGAATTCTTTAGAATAATTGTTAGCTTTTAAAAAATGTAAGGAAATTCTTAAATAAAACCATTAAAAAAATCCCTTATAGAAATTTGTAATAATTATTTCTACAAGGGAAAATAGGGGGAACTTAGTTTATTTATTTACTAATATATAGTATTACCTTCTCAGCTTCTCTGTGATACATTTCTAGATTGAATTTATTTTTTCCATAGCTTATTCCTATGGAACTATTCCCATTATCCTTCTCTGCATAGTTAATTTCCTTTATTGAGGATAAAGGTATTGAATAGCATAGATCATCGCCGCAGATATCATAAATAATACACATCTTTGAAGAGGTAAGAGCTACAGTGCAAAAGGGTGATTTTCTATTAATTTCTTCTGAAAAAAAGTCCAATTTTACTCCAGTGTTTTTGCATTCACAACAATAAATTATGTCATCACCATCAATATACCTATGAAGTTTTTTTAGTGCTTTCCAGCTAATGAGTTCTACTCCAATCAACTTTATTTACCTCCAACAATTATTCTGTTAAAGATAATATAGTACAAGCATCTATTAAAGTTTATATATAATAGCTGAATTATACATTTTAATAGTTGTAATGTCGCTTATAGTGGTTATATATAACTTATTAAGCAATATTAAATACAATATTTAATAGTTGGAAATATTTTAATTTAGGTAATATAAAAGAGAAGACTATAGGAGTCTCCTCTCCATTAAATCTTTACTTACACAAGCGGACTATCAATTTGTGTAGTAAAAAGAAATTCGTGAACATGTCCATCCACTAAAGTAGTAGTACCAGATACCAAATGAACATGCTTAGTGGAATTGGGAATAGGAATACTAGGTCCTGTTATTACACCGATTTCATGATTATGGTCTAAAGAATCAGTGTTTGAAAGTATAGCATGAACGTGGTCGCCATCTGTTATGGGTATAACTTGACTGGTAACGCCAGCAAGTCGATGATTGTGTGTGTCTGCTCCCGTTTCTGCTAATTTTGTGCTTTGTTCAAATTCGTGTACATGAGGTGTAATTTCAGGTGGGTCACAGTATGGGGGAAGTACTATTTTCTTTGAGTTTTCCATATCACTTTATCTCCTTTGTAAAAATTAGTGAAGATTATTGTCATTCACATAATACATACTATTACTAATGTCTCAGAATGTTCATTAAAAATATAAAATTAAAATTGAGAATATTCTAAAAATAATGTAAAATTTAAATAAGGTAAAATATTAAATGAAGCACATGTATATATAAAATTGAATGGGAATTAGGAGCGGTTAGCTATCGGATAAATAGAGAGGAGGTAAATTCCAATATTTTTTATAATCATTTCTTTTATGGGTATAAAGGGGGATAAATGATGTTTGATAATTTTTACAAGAAGTTTGGAATAAAAGTTCCAGAAGGAGTTCTTTTTTATCCTTGTGCTGGATATGACACTTTAGAGCCTATTGAGCTTTTTGGATCCTTAGTAGATAATATGATATTTGCAGATATAAGAGATGTAAAGCTTCCACATCCTAATTGTGATATGATTTTTTATCATAATGTGAAATCAAGAGTATATAAGGAAAAATCTCAAGGAGAAATTCATAGAGGCATTATTGAAGAAGTACACATTAATCTAGAAAATAGAAATTTAGATATTAGTAGGTCTCTTAATAACTATTTTAGTATTAATTTGGGAAGTATAAGAACTGTTAATAGAAGCAAAAAAATTGAATGGTTCCTTGAAGATAAAAGTAAAATAAAACTTACTACGATTAAAAATGATGGTTTTTTGTCATTGCTAACCCTTAATGACATATCAGTTTTCTTTTATAGAGGAGACTCCCCTGGGGAAGGTGGCAGTGGACAGTGGTGGTTTTCCCCACAGCTTTTTAAAATTTTAACATCAAAATTAGTCAATGGAGCTATTATCGTAACGGATGGGAATAATTTTCACCCAAGTTATAGGGATGTAAGTTGGAGTCCTTTAAGAGAAAGAGAAAATAGAAAGGATTTTGAGTTTAACGATATATATTTTGAATATATAGGTGAGTATGAGGAAACACATAGAGTGTGCGGTATTTGGCGCACTACCAGGAGAAATAGAAAATAAAATTTTGAATCTATTAAAAATTAAAATGTGAGGTGTATTCTTTTGGGAAAACCTCACATTTTTTTAGGATTTAGAAATGAGGGGTTTTATGAAGAGTATTCATTGTAATAATTTAATTTGTTTCTTTGATAAGTATAATGGTGCAAGTATATATGCAGCAATTAATTTGAAGCCTAAAAACATAATATTTATTTCAGATGATGAGGAGGCTATTTTGGATGATTTTGAAAATATTAAGGAACACCTTCTCTCTAAACTTCCTTTAGTTACTGTGGAAAATAGAATATTAAATAATGTTTCATATAAAGAACTTTCAGATTTAATTATTTCTTATTCAAAAAAAGATACTGTGATTAATTTATCTCGTGGCAGCAGGCTTTTAAACCTATTAGCCTTTAAAATCTGTGAAGAAAAAGGATATATTGCTGTATTTTCCAATATGGATAATGAAGTTATATTAGATTTGACTTCAAAAGAGCCCACTCCTATAGAGTTTCCTTTACAAGAAATGAATGTAGAGGATTTAATAGCCAGTGCAGGAGGAAAGATACTCAATGATAATACCAAATTTTATAATGATAAAAAAATAAATGACATGATGATTTACATAATGTCTAATTATAAAATGTGGTTAAATTTAAAGTACATATTAAGAAATAACTTATACATTCAATACAGTGAATTTTACCCCTTGTCTGTAACTATGAATACAAGAATTATTGATAATTTTTCTGAATATATGCCATTCTTCAAAAAATGCCAGGAGTTAGGAATTTTAAAGCTTTCTAAAGGAAAACATAACTCATTAATGCTGGAGTTTGCCAATCATGATTATAAATCATTTCTATTTAAAGCTGGTACATGGTTAGAAATAATAGTCTATAAAGCTGTAAAAAGTATAAATTCTATGGAAGATGTAAGAGCAGGAGTAGTATTTTTATGGGATAGTGATAAAGAAAAGCTTAAAAATGAGGCAGATGTGCTAGCTACGGCCAATTCCCAGCTTATATATATTTCTTGCAAAGATACTCAAAATTATGACGAGATTGCCCTTAATGAGTTAGAAGTTTATGCGGAGAAAATTGGAGGGGAAGATGCTATTAAAATACTTGTAGCTACTGGCCCACCTAGTAAGAACACAACGCTGTTAAGAGCAGAGGAAATGGGCATAAAGATAATTATTTTCCATGGAAATCAACAGCTGCTAAGAGACAGTTTAAAAGCTATTATTAACTAATTTAATTGATTAAATTGAATACTATAAT
Organism: Clostridium amylolyticum; assembly: GCF_900142075.1. Lineage (GTDB taxonomy): Bacteria > Bacillota > Clostridia > Clostridiales > Clostridiaceae > Clostridium_AA > Clostridium_AA amylolyticum. The sequence goes on along the minus strand of NZ_FQZO01000004.1, from coordinate 335,473 downwards.
TTTTCCTCATATGGATAAGCTATAAATAGTAGATTGGAGGAGAGATTATGAAAAAAAATAAGTTTATGATTTATAGTACATTAATTTTTATATTTTTACAGATAATTATTGGCTTGTTATTATTTAAAAATAAGCAATATATGTATATCTATGAAGTTTTGGCCACAACTTTTTTTTTCATTATTTATACTTTTATAGAAGTTAAATATAATTTGCATTTAAGTAATTACACTAGATTTTTTATTATATTAACCATACTCGCCCATACTTTTATAGGAGATTTTTTAAATCTTTATGTTAAATCCTTTATTTTTGATAAAGTACTTCATGCAGTAGGAACTTACTCTTTCACTTTGTTAAGCTATTCATTAATAAATCAAACTATTAAAAAAGATTATCTTGAAAAATCTCGTGATTTTATATTTATTCTTTGTTTAGGAGTAACGTTAGGTGTATTTTTTGAGTTTATAGAGTTTACCATTGACATAGTATTAAAACCTCAATTTCCTAGTCAAGGAAATGTGATAGATACTAACATGGATATGATCTTTAACACCGTAGGTGCCATAATAGCCGCGCTTCATAGAACTTTACTTAGAAAATAACTGAAATCAGTGCTGGAGATGTTAGGCAGTAATACACCACATATAATGTATTCCAAAAACTATTGAAGAACTTACATTTAAATAATAAGAAATATATTACTACAGGGTAAGCATGTTGTTCATGTTTACCCTGTAGTATTTCTGTCTATGAGAAAATTTATTTGCACATAGCCATTAGTTTTTCCATGATATAATCTTCTAATTTAACTTCTCCAATAAAAGTATTATCATCAAAGTCGCTAGGTTTAACTCTGAAGAAGTTAATTATTAAAGTATTATCTTTTACATAATACTCCTCTAAATGAAGGGGAGCGAAAATCACTTCCAGCTCTTCATTTTTTATGTCAGGAATTCTTTCATTTATTAACTGGATCATAGGATCTAGATTTAGAACTTTTATAGGTGCAGCCATGCTGGAGGTATACTCCAAGTCCTCCATCATCCACATGTTATTATTCCAAAACCTTTTTTCAGCTTTTGTAGCATCAGAAAGAAGCTCTCTATTTTTTATAGCACTAAGAACTTTTCTAACAGATTCGGCATTAAAATCCGTATTATAGGCTAATTTCATGCCTCTCATAGAGGCCACATCATAAAAAAAGCTTTCAGCTACATTTTCCTTTTCAGATGCTGCTTGCCAGAAATAAAGCATGGCTTCAATGGCTTCTAAATTCACTTTTATACTTTTTAGCATAGGTATTCCCCCTAAAAATTTATAGTTTAACATTTTTAAAAGTAAGTTTTCTATAACTATCTTTAATTTTAATACTAAGGTAAAAGGTTTACAAATGAAATTTATAAAGACTCTAATAGGATTCTTGTTTTTTAACAAATGAAATGTTACAGATATTATATATTTATATACTTACATTAAGTGTAAAAAAAGGTTAATATAGTATTATATATAACATATAATGCATATATTCAGCATAATTTAAATAAGCATAACTATGCACTTTACCTAGGATTACTAAGGAGTTTAGCATGCATTTAAACGTTTTCAAAGCTATGACGGTAAGCATAATTATGTAACACCCTTAGGACCTTTGAAAATAATAGAATTGGAGGTGTTGGTACAGGGAAATTTAGCTCACTATGGAAATTATAAAGTTATAAGAGGGGAGTATCTATGAAAAAAATTAAAAGATTTAAAACGTTTTATCTCTTGGTAGCTCTATGCTTTTTGTTTAGTAATGTACTTCTTCCTGTAAACATCAAAAGAGTTAGAGCAGCAGAGGGTACAGGCGCTTGGGACAATCCTTTTACCGTGGCTCAAAGTATATTAATTCAAGATAATAGTGTAAAAACAGTGCAGGGGTATATTGTTGGTCAACCCACTGCAGAGAAAAAAGTTATTACCAGTGCATACACTGGTGATACAGCTGTAGCTATAGCGGATTCGCCTAATGAAACAGATGTAAATAAGATGCTATATGTTCAGATTCCTGCTGGAGATTTTAGAACAAATTTTGGTTTAAAGACTAATCCTAATAAGCTTGGTATATTAGTAAAGACCACTGGAAATTTAACACCTTATTTTACCCCTCATGTAGGGCTTAAAAACATCACAGCCATGGAGGAAGTAAGCTCTTCACCGGTGGCGGTAACAGCAATTAAATTAGATAAGGCATCTTTAGAAATGCCTAAGGGAGGTACTGCTGAATTAAAAGCTGAAATACTTCCTGCCAATGCTTCCAATAAAAATGTTAAATGGTCCTCAGATAAACCTGATATAGCCACAGTTAATAGTGGAGTGGTTATGGGAGTTTCAGAGGGGACTGCAATAATAACTGTAACTACAGAGGATGGTAACTTCACTGCCAGCTGCCACGTTAAGGTGTTAGCAGCTTCTGATATAGTTGGTCCAGAAGTTAAAAATATATCTCCTGAAAGCGGGTCAAGTACAGGGAATGTTACAAAACCTGTTATTACTGCTGAGTATAGCGACCTTGCAGGGGTAGATACATCTTCTATTAAATTATTATTAGATGGTAATGATGTCACTAATAAAGCTTATATAACAGAAAACAAAATAAGCTACACTCCAGAAAGTGATCTTTCAAAAGGTCAACATGTGGTAACACTAGAAGTATCAGATAAAAGTGCTACTGCAAATAAAACTATATTCACTTGGAACTTCTTTGTAGGAGAGCAGAGCTATAATTTCTACTTTGGACAACTCCACAGCCATACTAACTACTCAGATGGACAAGGCACTCCAGAAGATGCATACAAATGGGCTAAAGAAACAGCTAAGGCGGATTTTTTTGCTGTAACCGATCACTCTAATTCCCTAGATAATGATACCAGCGCAACCTTAATTAATGGTTCTACAAGCACTGAGTGGAAGAATCTTCATTTAACTGCAGATAAATACAACCAAGATGGAAAGTTTGCAGCTATAGCTGGTTATGAAATGACTTGGAGTGGAAGTACCGGTGGATGGGGGCACATGAATACCTTTAACACTGAAGGGTTCCTTTCAAGAAATAGTAAAATTGGTGGTAAAGCTGTAGACCTTCAAATGTACTACAATGAACTAAAAAAAGTACCTCAGTCTATATCACAGCTTAATCACCCAGGGACAACCTTCGGGGATTTTGGAGATTATGGATATTATGATCCTCAAGTGGATAAGGTTGTAACCTTGATAGAAGTAGGGAATGGGGAGGGACCTGTAAGAGGAAGTGGATATTTCCCAAGCTATAATGAATATACTAGAGCTTTGGATAAGGGATGGCATTTGGCACCTACAAATAATCAAGATAACCATAAAGGGAATTGGATAACCTCTAATAATGCTAGAACCGTTGTACTAGCTAATGAATTGTCTAGAGAATCCGTATACGATGCTTTGAGAAATATGAGAACCTATGCATCAGAAGATAACAACCTTAGAGTAATGTACAAAGCAAACAACCAAGTAATGGGGTCATTCTTATCTAATCCTAAATCTATAGATATAAATATAGATATTACAGACCCGGATGTAAGCGATAAAATAGGTAAGGTATCTATAATAGCTAACGGAGGGGTAGTGGTAGCCTCCAAGACTTTTGATAGTAATATAGCTTCTTGGAATTTAACCCTTAATCCTCAATATTCATACTACTATGTAAGAGTTGATCAAGTTGATAAGGATATTGCTGTAACAGCTCCAGTATGGACAGGTCAAGCGCAGATGCTAGCAGGAGTATCCAAAGTTTCTACTAATCAAAATTTATACGCAGTTAAAACTCCTGTGGCAATAAATACAGCACTATATAATAACGGTAGTAACCCTATAGAAAACTTGAAAGTAGAATATTTTATAAATAATATAGTTGATGAAAACAAAATTGGCGAGCAAATTGTGTCTAAAGTACCTAGCTCAGGGACTGCCAATTCAGAGTTTATTTGGACACCTGAAAGTGTAGGTAATTATACTATATATGCCAGGGTGCTGGTAAATGTAGGCGGAGAAATTAAGGCCTCTATTGAGAGCACCAAAGTCGATATAGTAAACCCACAAGATGTTATTAAAGTGGTAATAGATGCTGGCCACTATAATCAATATGTTTCTGGAGACTATGCTGGCAAAATCAATTCTCTTAAAGCCATGCTGGGAGAAAAGAAATATATGTTGGTGGAAAATAATGATGACATTACTGAAGAGGATTTGAAAGATGCAAAAATTCTTATACTAACAGATCCTCAAAGTAAAGATAAAACTACCTACAATTTATATAAGTCCTACTATAAAGATGGAGAAGTACAAGCTATTAAGGATTTTATAAGCAGAGGTAACTCTCTTATTATAACTTCCAGAGCAGATTATGATGACAAAGGTGTCACTGAAAGAATGTATGAAAGCTCTGTACAGGGAAATAATGTATTAGAAGCTATAGATTCTAATTTAAGATTTAATGATGATGAAGTTATAGATAAAACATCCAATGGCGGGCAGGAATTTAGATTATACTTTGATAAATATACTTCTACAAAATATAACTTGACTAAAAATATACCTGAAGGATTGACTTACAGTGCCTACAGTGGATGTTCAGTTATTCTAAAAGAAGGTGGAGATGACAGTAAGGTGGATTGGTTAGTAAAAGGCCATGAAACCACAGAAATATTAGATTCAGACCTTCAAAATGATGCTATATCTTTAGAAAAAGGAAATGTTTACTCATTAGCTGCAGAAGTACTTCCATCTGGAGGAAAGGTAATCGTAGCAGGAACTACTTTCTTTAGCGACTTTGAAACTGCAGGAGATAATATTTATGCTAATAAGCAAATTACAGAAAATGTGTTAAACTGGCTAATAGCACCAAGCAAAAAGACCATACAAGAAGTGAGAATAGATAAGGATAAGGATGGAATACCTGACCTTTTAGGAAAAGGTAAGGTTATGGTGGAAGGTAGAGTAACAGCAGCTTCTAAATCAGCAGTTAAAAATACAGCCTTCTTTGATGTAGCATATATACAAGACGAAACTGGTGGAATAACAGTATTTGGTGTTTCATCAAAGGCTCTTCCACTAGGTTCTAAGGTAAGGATAACCGGTATTGTGGATCATTATGAAGGGGATACTGAAATTCAAATATCCAATGAGAATCTAGACATTGAAATATTAGATGAAGGTATTTCTATAGTAGAGCCAAGAGAAATATCTACCAAAGACAGCATGCTAGAAGAAAATGAAGGATTATTAGTAAAGGTAATAGGTAAGGTCAAGAGTATCACTGAAAACTCATTATTTATTGATGATGGAAGTGGTGAAGCAAGGGTATACGTTAATGGGTATATAGGTGATGATACTGACAATCCAGAAATGCTAGGAAAATGGGATAAAAATATAAAAGTAGGAGATATGGTGAGTGCCATTGGACTTGCCTCAGAAGATACTGAAGGGCATAGATTAAGGGTTAGAAATACTGCAGAAATAATAAAATTAAAAACACCTGTAACTGGTGTAAAAGTAAATAAGGGCTCATTAGAATTAAAAATTAATGATAATGTACAGCTTAGCGCAGAAATTCTTCCTGAAAATGCCACAGATAAAAATGTGGTGTGGAGTTCTAGTAACAAAGAGGTAGTTACTGTGGATGAAAATGGAATGGTTAAAGCTCTAGCACCAGGTAAAACCATTATATTAGTAACCACTGTGGATGGCGGGTTTACTGATTATTGTGAAGTAACTGTAATGGATCCTAATGTTCCACTACAAGGCATAAGCTTAAATAAAATAAACTTAAGTTTAAAACCTGGTACCTCTGAAGTCCTTAATGTAAGTTTTAGACCTGAAAATGCTACTAACAAAAAGGTTATTTGGACATCCAGTGATAATAAGATAGCTTCTGTAGATGAAAATGGTAAGGTAACAGCTAATAAGGTAGGAGTGGTTAAAATTACTGCTACTTCAGAAGAAGGTGGATTTAAGGCAGAGTGCATTGTAGCAGTAGCTAAAAATGCAGTTAAATCCGTAAGTTTAAATGAATCTGCCATAGTGATTAAAGCTGGTAAAGAAGAAAAGCTTAATGTTAGCGTAAATCCAGGTAATGCAGATATTAAGGCTGTTACATGGAGTACAAATAGCCCTATTATAAGCGTAACAGCAAAGAACGGTAAGCTAGCGGAAGTTAAGGGCTTACAACCAGGTAGAGCTATAGTAACAGTAACATCTTTGGATGGAGGGCATACTGATACTTGTGAAGTGGTAGTTATTCCAGATGAAAAATATGCTGAAGTGAAATACTGGGTAGGTTTAATAATAGACTTTATTTGTAATCTTTTTAATCCATAATATGGTGGCAAGATATAAACCATATTAAATAAAGTATAATCATTAAATAATTATTATTTGTCTGAAGTGCTAGGATAAAAATAGTACTTCAGCTTTTTTTTATTTAAAATTTTACTAATATTTACTATTAGATAATATTATTTTAATAATTTACAATATTTTAATAATTCTATGCTTTTATCAGTTGCAAACAATTACAAGTAGACATATAATTGAAGTATATTATAAATATTTTCCAAGTGAGAGTAACGGGAGATATCTTAAAGGATAGCCGAAGGAGAAATATAGAAAAGATGCCAAGCTTTTTATAGAAACTTTCAGGCACAAGGAGCGTTACTTGATGGATCTCTGGAAAGTATCCGAAGTTAAGTCGGATCGCCGTAGGAGCAATGCATTTATGTAGAATCTCTCAGGTAAATTACAGGGAATATGGTGGCATCTTATTTTTTTGTGCCTATCATATTCTCTTTTATTTTATCTAATTACAAATAATAATTATTAAGAAATAATAAATTAAAGGAGGATTATAGTGGAGAATTTAAAGAAAACGCCATTAGTAAATGAATATGAAAAATATGGTGGAAAAACCATAGACTTCGCAGGTTGGGCTCTACCAGTACAATTTGAAGGAATAATACTAGAACACCATACTGTAAGAAACTCCGCAGGACTTTTTGATGTTTCTCATATGGGAGAAATTTCAGTGCAAGGAAAAGATGTGCTAAAGTTATGTCAGCATCTACTCACCAATGATGTATCAAAACTAAAGGATAATCAGGTGCTTTATACATTTATGTGCAATGAAGCTGGAGGTGTGGTGGATGATCTTCTGATTTACAGATTTTCTCAAGAGGATTTCTTACTAGTAGTAAATGCTTCAAATGTGGACAAAGACTATGAGTGGATAATAAATCATAAATCAGATTTTGAAGCGGAAGTAAAGAATATCTCTAAGGATATGTGTCAGTTAGCATTACAGGGACCAAAAGCTGAAAGTATACTTCAAAAACTAACAGATTATAATTTAGCGGAAATAAAGTTCTTTTATGCTAAAAGAAATGTATCTATAAGTGGTAGAGAATGTATGATCTCAAGAACAGGGTACACTGGTGAAGATGGCTTTGAAATATACACTAAGCCAGAAGACTTAGTGTATTTATGGGAAACCATATTAAAAGAGGGGGAAAGCCAAGGGGTAAAACCTATTGGGCTAGGTGCCAGAGATACTTTGAGATTTGAGGCCAATTTGCCTCTATATGGCAATGAACTTTCAGAGGAAATAACTCCCTTAGAAGCAGGCTTTGGATTTTTTGTAAAGTTAGATAAAGAAGAATTTATTGGTAAGGAAGCTTTAGTAAAACAAAAACAACAAGGGTTAACAAGAAAGATAGTAGGCTTTGAAATGGTGGATAGAGGGATACCAAGGCATTGTTATGAAGTGTTTAAAAATCATGAAAATATAGGTTTTGTAACCACAGGATACCTTTCACCTACCCTAGGTAAAAACGTAGGTTTAGCTATGATAGACATAAATAATGCCAGCATGGATGAAGAGATAGAGATTCAAATAAGAAATAAAAAAGCAAAGGCTAGAATAGTAAGCAGAAAATTCTATGTTAAAGGAAAGTAATTAATTTAGAAGAAACATTAGTTTTAAAGGCAAATAATTAACTATAAATATAATAATTAATTTTAAAGGAGAGATAAATATGTCAGTATTAAAAAACTTATTATACACAGAGGAACATGAATGGTTAAAGGTGGAAGGAAATAAAGTTTATATAGGAATTACAGATTACGCGCAAAAAGCTTTGGGATCTATAGTTTATGTAGAGCTTCCAGAAGTGGATGAAGAATTTTCTAAAGGAGAGGTTTTTGGAGTAGTGGAATCTGTAAAAGCAGCTTCAGACATCTTTATTCCCGTAACAGGAAAGATACTTGAAGCTAATGAGGATACCGTAGATGACCCTAGTTTAATAAATAGCGCCGCTTATGACAACTGGCTTATATGCGTGGAATTACAGGATGAAGCTGAGCTAGAAGGACTTATGAAGGCTGAGGAATATGAAGATTTTTGCAGTAAGGAGGAATAATTATGCATCCTTATATACCAAACACTGATAATGATATAAATGAAATGCTTAGTGCCATTGGAGTTAATTCCATAGAGGAGCTATTTAAAGATATTCCCAAAGATGTAAGGTTAAATAGAGAGCTTAATCTTCCAGATAGCTTTTCAGAAATAGAAGTTAGAAGGGCCTTAGGAAGCCTAGCTAATAAAAATAAGAGTACCGAAGATTTAACCTGCTTTTTAGGGGCTGGATCCTATGATCACTATATTCCCTCTGTGATAAAGCATCTTGTATCCAGGTCTGAATTTTATACTGCTTATACACCTTATCAGCCAGAGATAAGTCAAGGTACACTTCAAGGTGTTTTTGAGTATCAAAGTATGATATGTAAACTAACTGGCATGGATGTATCCAATGTTTCCATGTATGATGGACCTACTGCTGCAGCAGAAGGAGCTATATTAGCTTCAGTGTCCACTAGAAGAAAAACCGTATTGATTTCTAAAACTGTAAATCCAGAAACTAGAAAAGTATTAAAGACTTATCTTAAATTTAGAAATGTTAATATGGTAGAAATAAAGGAAAAAGACGGAGTTACAGATTTAGAAGATTTACAAAATAATATAAATGGAGATATAGCAGGAGTACTACTTCAATATCCAAACTTTTTCGGAATAATTGAAGATATAAAGGAAATAGAAAAATTAGTTCATGAAAATAAAAGCTTATTGATGATGAGCGTAGACCCTATAGCTTTAGGATTATTAAAAAGCCCAGGAGAACTGGGAGCGGATATAGTGGTAGGAGAAGGTCAGGCATTAGGTGGAAGTATGAGTTTTGGTGGTCCTGTTTTAGGCTTTATGACAGTTACTACTAAGCTTATGAGAAAAATGCCCGGAAGAATAGTGGGAGAAACCGTAGATGTGGATGGTAAAAGGGCTTTTGTACTTACCCTCCAAGCGAGAGAACAGCATATAAGAAGAGAAAAAGCTACTTCCAACATCTGCTCTGATCAGACGCTAAACTCCATTGCTGCTGCTATTTATTTATCTTCCTTAGGCAAGAAAGGTATAAAAGAAGTAGCTAATCAATGCATACAAAAATCCCATTATGCCTACAATGAATTAATTAAAACAGGAAAGTTTAAGCCTCTTTTTGAAAAGCCATTCTTTAAGGAATTTGCAGTAAAAACTGAAAAATCAGTGGATGAAATCAATGCAAAGTTACTAGAGAAGGGGATTTTAGGAGGATTTAATTTAGAAAAAACAGATTACCCCTATGAAAATGCTGTTCTTATCAGCGTTACAGAGCAAAGAAGCAAAGAAGAAATAGATAATTTTGTGAAAATTATGGAGGTGATATAATGAGTTACCAAAAATTGATATTTGAATTATCCTCTCAGGGTAGAAAAGCTTATGCACTTCCAGAGTTAGATGTTCCAGCACAGGATATTGAAAGTTTAATACCTGAAGGATATATAAGGCAGGAAGATATAGAACTTCCTGAAGTTAGCGAACTGGATTTAGCTAGGCACTATACCTTGTTATCAAAGAAAAATTATAGTATAGATTCAGGATTTTACCCTTTAGGTTCCTGTACTATGAAGTATAATCCTAAAATAAATGAAGATATAGCTTCTAATGCAAATTTTGCAAAGCTACACCCTTATCAGCCAGAAGAAACAGTACAAGGAGCTTTAGAGCTTATGTACAATTTATCAGAAGATTTATGTGAAGTTGTAGGCATGGATAAATTTACCCTGCAACCAGCAGCAGGAGCCCATGGAGAACTTACAGGACTTATGCTTATAAAAGCTTATCATGAGCATAGAGGGGATTTAAAGAGAAATAAAATCATAGTTCCAGATTCAGCACATGGTACAAACCCTGCCAGTGCTACGGTGGCGGGCTTTGAAGTGGTAGAAGTAAAATCTTCTAAAGATGGATCTGTGGATGTAGAAGACTTAAAATCCGTATTAAATGATGAAATTGCAGGATTAATGCTTACAAATCCAAGTACTCTAGGTTTGTTTGAGAAGAACATTAAAAAAATAGCAGAATTAGTGCATGAATCTGGAGGCTTATTATATTACGATGGGGCTAATATGAATGCTATTATGGGCATTACCAGGCCAGGGGACATGGGTTTCGATGTTTGTCATTTAAACTTACACAAGACCTTTTCTACCCCCCATGGAGGTGGAGGTCCAGGTTCAGGACCAGTAGGGGTTAAGAAGGAATTAATACCCTATTTACCTGTACCATTTATTGAAAAGGATGAGAAATATTATTTAGATTACAACAAACCAAACTCTATAGGTAAAATCAAGAACTTCTATGGAAACTTTGGAGTGCTAGTTAGGGCTTACACCTATTTATTATCTTTAGGTGGAAATGGTCTTAAGGCTGCCTCTGAAAATGCTGTATTAAATGCTAATTATATGAAAGAAAGACTAAGAGATAGCTATAAGCTGGCCATTGATGAAGTGTGCAAACATGAAGTGGTATTTGCAGGAATAAAAAATAAGTCTACGGAAGTTTCTACCTTAGAGATTGCTAAAAGGCTTATAGACTACGGGTTCCATCCACCTACAGTTTATTTCCCACTTATTGTAGATAGTGCGCTTATGATTGAACCTACAGAAACCGAAAGTAAAGAGACCATGGATGCCTTTATAGATGCTATGCATGCCATTGCCAAAGAAGCTGAAGAAAACCCAGAAGTATTTAAAACCGCTCCTCACAACTCCCCAGTAAGAAGGATAGATGAAGTGAGAGCAGCAAGAAATCCAATATTAAAGTGGAGTAAATAGGTGACATAATGGAGAAGAAAATAATAATAATGGGAGGAGGTCCTGGTGGCTATGTTGCTGCCATCAGGGCTGCCCAATTAGGGGCAAAGGTAACACTTATTGAGAAAGAAGCTTTAGGGGGAACTTGCTTAAACAAAGGATGTATCCCTACTAAAGCTCTCTACAGAAATGCTGAATTAGTAAATAATTTAAAAGCTTCAGAGGATTTTGGTATATTAGTAGATAACTTTACTTTAGAAGTAAATAAGATACAAGAAAGAAAAAATGGTATCGTGCATCAGTTAGTAAGTGGTGTGGAACAGCTTATGAAAGCTAATAATATAGAAGTGAGAAAAGGTCATGGAGTCCTTTATTCTTGTGAGGAAAACATCAAAAAAGTTAAAATTACTTTAGATGATGGAAGAGAGGAAATAGTTGAAGGAGATAATATAATCATAGCTACTGGTTCTCACACCTTTATACCTCCTATACAAGGGGTTAATAATGAAGGAGTAATAACTAGCGATGATATAATTAACTTTAAAGAGATACCTAAAAGTCTTGTTATTATAGGTGGCGGTGTAATAGGTATGGAGTTTGGTGCTATATTTAATTCCTTTGGCACAAAAGTAACTATAGTAGAAGCCCTTCCTTCCATTTTGAACATGGTGGATGGGGAAATAGTTAAAAGATTAAACCCCATGCTAAGAAAGAAAGACATAGAAGTTCACACCGGAGCTATGGTAAAATCCATAGAAAAGCATGAGGATAAGCTTTTGGTTAATGTAGAGGGTAAGAAAGGCGAATTTACCTTAGAAGGTGAAAAAGTCCTCATTGCTACTGGTAGAAAGCCTAATATTCAGGGCTTGAACTTGGAAGAAGTTAATATTGAATATGACAAAAAGGGCATAAAAACAGAGGATAATTATGAAACCAGTGTGAAAGGTATCTATGCCATAGGAGATGTTAATGGAAAGTGGATGCTAGCTCATGCTGCTTCTCACCAAGGGGTAGAAGTAGCTGAGAGGATTATGGGCATAGATAACCAGGGCAGCACTTTAATACCAAACTGTATATTTATTTTCCCTGAAATAGCATCCTTAGGAGCCACAGAAGAACAGTTAAAGGCTGAAGGGATTAACTACAAAACCAGCAAGTTTTTATTTGGTGCTAATGGAAAAGCTCTAGCTTTAGGTGAAGGAGAAGGATTAATAAAGGTTATCTCAGATGAAGATAACAAGATAATAGGAGTGCATATATTAGGTCCTCATGCTTCAGATTTAATTCACGAAGGGGTAGTTATCATGAACAAAGAGGTAAAGGTAGAAGATATAAAGCACATGGTACATGCTCACCCAACCCTATCTGAAGCCTTCTATGAAGCGGTTTTAGCATTAAATAATGAAGCTATACATGCAGTGCCATCTAGGAGGAAATAGACCATGAGATATATAGACAATACATCCATAGACCCATACTTTAATTTAGCTGCAGAGGAATATCTTTTAAAGCATACTGAGGAAGAATACTTTTCTCTGTGGAGGGACGAACCCTGCATAATTGTAGGTAAAAATCAAAACACCCTATCTGAAATAAATACTGATTATGTTAAAGAAAATAATATCAAAGTAGTAAGAAGACTTACTGGCGGAGGAGCGGTATTTCATGACTTAGGTAATATAAACTTTACCTTTATAGTAAATGATAACCATAGCTATAATGATTTTTATAAGTTTGTAAAACCTATTATCGAAGTGCTGAGACAATTAGGAGTAGAAGCAGAGTTTTCAGGAAGAAATGATATGCTTATAGAAGGAAAGAAGTTTTCAGGCAATGCTCAATGCAAGCATAAAAACAGAGTGATGCATCATGGAACCCTTTTATTTTCTTCCAATATGGCAGATTTAAGCGGTGCTTTAAAGCCCAAAGCTGTGAAATTTTCAGATAAAAGTGTTAAGTCCGTAGCCAGCAGAGTAACCAATATTTCTGAGCATCTTCCTAAAGCTTTAGATGTTTTAGAATTTAAGGAAGCTATATTCAAATACATTATAGCAGAGGAAGGAAAACAAGTGGAATACTTTTCCAAAGAAGAAGTGGAAATTATTAATAAACTAAAAGAAGAAAAATACAGTACTTGGCAATGGAATTACGGCAAGTCACCTAGATACAATTTTTATAACGAAAAGAAATTCCCAGCAGGTACTGTAGAGGTAACCTTACAGGTAACATCAGGATGTATAGAAAACATTAAAATTTATGGAGATTTTTTTGGAAAGTTAGATATTCATGGATTAGAAGAATATTTAGAGGGAAAACCCCATAATGAAGAAGATATAAGAAAAGCTTTAGTTGATCTTGATTTAGATAGCTACATTACTAACATTACCTTGGACAATTTTATGGAAATACTATTTTAATGGGTATATTATTTGTATACTGAGGAGCGTATTATTTATATTAAAAGCTAAAATTTGCGAAGAGCAAATTTTAGCTTTTCTTTATTTTAATGTTTAATTTTCAAAGATGAAATTTCAAAAATTATCAGCGGTATATCAAAAAAATTAATAAATAAACCATATAAACACGAACTATAATATATATCATTAATATTAAATGCGTTATAATACGAATAATAATAATAAAGAGCAATTAAATGTTTGACTTTTTTCTTTTGCATTGCTATGCTAGAAATATAATCACATCTAGATAAAATTCTGAAAACTTAAAGAAAAATCATAATAAAGGTGTTAGATTTTAATATGAATTTGGAGGGGGACAAATGTCTCAGAATTACAAAATTATTTATGTAGAAAAGAAAAGGCCTTTTGATGTCATAGCGAAATCACTTTTTGAAGATTTTAAAGAAAATCTTAGAGTAAATAATTTAGAAGAGGTTAGATGTATAAATAGGTATGTGGTAGAAGGTGTATCACAAGAATTAGTTACTCAAGGTGTTAATAATGTATTTTCTGAAAGCACTGTAGATAAGGTTTATACTGAAATAAATTTTCTTAAAGATAAATACTATGTATTTGCTACAGAATTTTTGCCAGGTCAATATGATGAAAGAGCAGAGGCTGCCATGCAATGTCTGGCCCTTTTAAATGAAGGAAAAACCTTAAAGGTAAAATGTGCTGTGATTATTGCTTTAAAAGGAAATATCACTGAAGAAGAAATAAGAAAGATTAAAAGTTACTATATAAATCCCGTAGAAAAAAGAGAAGCTAACCTAGATAATCCAATCTTAGAAGATGAATATGAAAGTCCTGATGCCATAAATGAAATTCAAGGATTTATTAATATGGATGCATCAGCACTAGAATCTTTTCATAAGGACTTTGCTCTAGCTATGTCTTTTGAGGACTTAAAGCTATGTCAAAATTACTTTCAAAGTGAACATAGAAATCCCACTGAAACTGAAATAAAAGTTATAGATACATATTGGTCAGATCATTGCAGACACACCACCTTTCAAACATCCATAACCAATGTAGAAATTGAAAAAAGTTTATTAAATAAACCTGCGATGATGGCTTATATAGAATATAAAAAATCTAGAGAGTTTGTTTATTCCAATAAAAGAGATATGACCTTAATGGATATAGCTACAATAGCCATGAAGGAATTAAAAAAGCAAGGTTTATTAGTTGATTTAGATGAATCTGAAGAAATAAATGCTTGTACAATAAAAGCTAATATTAGAACGGATAAAGGAGAAGAAGAATATTTAATATTATTCAAAAATGAAACTCATAATCATCCTACGGAAATAGAACCTTATGGAGGGGCAGCCACTTGCCTTGGGGGAGCTATAAGAGATCCTTTGTCAGGAAGAGCATATGTGTATCAGGCAATGAGGGTTACAGGCAGTGGTAATCCTAATGAAAAAATAGAAGATACTCTTAAAGGAAAGCTGCCACAAAGAAAGATTACTCTAGGAGCTGCAGAGGGTTATAGTTCCTATGGAAATCAAATTGGTATTGCTACAGGGCAAGTAGAAGAAGTATACCATGAAGGTTTTAAAGCTAAAAGGATGGAGATTGGAGCAGTTATTGGGGCAGTACCTTCAAAACAGGTAAAGAGAGAAAAGCCGGTAAAGGGGGATGTGGTAATACTTCTTGGTGGAAGAACAGGACGAGATGGCTGTGGTGGAGCAACAGGTTCATCTAAAGAACATAACCTTGACTCTATAAATAAGTGTGGAGCTGAGGTTCAGAAGGGTAATGCTACAGTAGAAAGAAAGCTTCAGAGATTTTTTAGAAAAGAAGAAGCTTCAAAAATGATAAAGAGATGTAATGATTTTGGCGCAGGTGGAGTGTCAGTAGCTATTGGTGAACTAAGTGAAGGGCTGGATATAAATTTAGATTTAATTCCTAAAAAATATGAAGGGTTAAATGGAACAGAGCTTGCTATATCGGAATCCCAAGAGAGAATGGCAGTAGTGATTTCAAAGGAAGATGAGAACAAATTTATAACTTTGGCTAAAGAAGAAAATTTAGAAGCTATAAGGGTAGCAGAAGTAACAGACAGTAATAGGCTTAAAATGTGGTGGCAAAATACACTTATTGTAGATGTAAGCAGGGAGTTTTTAGACACCAATGGTGCTAAGAGCTATTCTCAAGTATTTATTAAATCACCTTCAGAAAAAAATAATTATTTTGATAATTATAAAAATATATGTAGTGACAGTTTTAAAGATAGTGTTATAAATACTCTTTCAGAGTTGAATGTTTGTAGTAAAAAGGGATTAATAGAGCGATTTGATTCTACTATAGGAGCCTCCACAGTGCTTATGCCACTAGGTGGAAAATATCAGTTTACGCCTGCAGAAGGAATGGCAGCAAAGATACCTGTACTAAAAGGTGATACTGATAGTGTTACATTAATGTCCTTTGGATATAATCCTAAAATTGCAGAGTGGAGCCCTTATCATGGCGCTTTGTATGCAGTGGTAGAAGCTGTGACTAAAATAGCTGTTATGGGAGGGGATTATAAAAATATTAAATTAACCCTTCAAGAGTATTTTGAAAAGCTTGGTAATGATAAAACTAAGTGGGGAAAGCCATTTTCAGCACTCTTAGGAGCGTTGTATGCTGAAAAACAATTGGGTATTGCAGCTATAGGAGGAAAGGACAGTATGTCTGGAACCTTTGAAAATATTCATGTTCCTCCTACCTTAGTAGCCTTTACGGTAGCTTTAGATAAAGCTGAAAATATAATATCTCCAGAGTTTAAGAGTTCAATAAGTTCTTATAGTTCTTCTAGACATCTCACAGATAGCATAAAAGGCCAAAAGGTATATTTGTTAAGAACTAACATGGACATAGATACTAAGACAATAGATTTTGAAGGTTTAAAGAATAATCTGGATAAAATTAAAGAACTTATTCATAAAGGTAATATAATAGCTGCTTATGCCATAAGAGAAGGTGGGGCTGCTACAGGAATATGTAAGATGAGTTTTGGAAATAAGGTGGGAATAAGGTTAAATGATAATTTAACCACAGAGGATTTATTCTTCCCTTACTACGGTTCTATATTAATGCAGGTATCAGACAACCTAGATATAGAAGAGGAGTTACAAGGCTTTGATTGTATCCATTTTGGAGATATAAACTTAGGGGATGAAGATTTTAGAAACCTTAAAGAAGATGCTAATAAATCAGGAAAAACATATATACAGTATAAGAATGAAAAAATAGAAATTGATGAATTAATAGGTGCCTGGGAAAAGCCTCTAAGTAATGTGTTCCCTACTAAAAAGCACAGTAAAGAAGAAAGCACTGAAATTAATAATTCTAGCAGCAACTCAAAAACTTATATGGGAATAAAGCTTCCTAAGCCTAGAGTGTTTATACCAGTATTTCCTGGTACAAACTGCGAGTATGATTCAATAAAAGCTTTTGAAAATCAAGGAGCTGAAGTTAATTCGCTGATATTTAGAAATCTCACTTCCAGTGAACTAAAAGCCTCTATAAAAGAAATGGCTAAGGCTATTAAAAACTCTCAAATACTCATGATACCAGGAGGATTTAGCGCAGCGGATGAACCTGAAGGCTCTGGTAAGTTCATAGCTGCAGTATTTAGAAACCCTGAACTCAGTGAAGCTGTAATGGAGCTTATAAAACAAAAGGATGGACTTATTTTAGGGATATGCAATGGCTTTCAAGCACTTATAAAATTAGGACTTGTACCCTATGGTGAGATAGTAGATATAAAAGAGCATATGCCAACTTTAACCTACAATAGCGTAGGACGTCATGTTTCCACCATGGTACAGACTAAAATAGTATCCAAGCTTTCTCCTTGGTTTAATGAAATGGAGTATGGAGAAATTCATAGAATACCAGTGTCCCATGGTGAGGGAAGATTTACTACTTCTAGTGAAGAGCTTCAAAGGTTAATAAAAAATGGCCAAGTAGCTACACAATATGTAGATTTAAATGGAAAAGTAGCAATGGATAGTCCATTTAATCCTAATGGGTCTTTATATGCAATAGAAGGCATTACAAGTCCAGATGGAAAAATCTTAGGAAAAATGGCCCACAGCGAAAGACAAGGAAAATACCTATATAAAAACATCCCTAGCATAAAAAATCAAGATATATTCAAATCCGGTGTCAATTACTTCAAGTAGGTTTATATATTAAGAAAGGCGGTTTTATATATGAAAGTGGCAATTTTTTTTGGGAGCAAATCGGATAAAGAGATAATGAAGGGTGCAGCTTCAGCTTTAAAGGACTTTGGAGTGGAGTATAAGGCATATATCTTATCAGCCCATAGGGTTCCGGAAAAACTTATGGAGGTTTTAAATGATATTGAGAAGGAAGGCTTTGAATGCATTATTGCTGGGGCTGGACTTGCTGCTCACCTTCCAGGAGTTATAGCTTCGCATACTATTATTCCTGTGATTGGTGTTCCAATTAAAGCTGAGCTTAATGGATTAGATGCATTGCTTTCCATAGTTCAGATGCCTAAATCCATACCTGTAGCTACTGTAGGAATAAATAACAGCTACAATGCAGGGATGCTGGCTATAGAGATACTTTCCATAAAGTATCCTGAACTGAAAGTTAAATTAGTGGAATTTAGAAAAAATATGAAAGAAAAGTTTATAGAAGAAAATGGAGAAGGAGTGGAGCTTTAATGGAAAACAAAGAAATGCTTTATGAAGGAAAAGCTAAAAAAATATATACTACTGAAAAAGAAGATGAGGTAATAGTTTATTACAAAGACGATGCTACCGCCTTTAATGGAGAAAAGAAAGGGCAAATAGAGCAGAAAGGCATATTAAATAACAGTATTACATCCAAGTTGTTTGAACTCTTAGAAACTAAGGGGATAAAAACTCACTTCATTAAAAAAATAAGTGATAGGGAGCAGCTCTGCAAGAAGGTGGAAATAGTTCCTGTAGAAGTAATAGTGAGAAATGTGGCAGCAGGAAGCATGGCTAAAAGATTAGGACTAGAAGAGGGAACAAACTTATCCACCACAGTGTTTGAAATATGCTATAAAAATGATGAGTTAGGAGATCCTCTCATAAATGATCACCATGCTGTGGCCATAGGCTTGGCCAGCTATGATGAGCTAGAAAAAATTTATGCAGCTACAAAAATTATAAATGAAGTTCTAAAAGAGTTTTTCTTAAAGCAAAATATAAAACTTATAGATTTTAAATTAGAGTTTGGAAGATATAAGGGAGAGATAATTCTAGCAGATGAGATATCCCCTGACACTTGCAGATTTTGGGATGCTAAAACCGATGAGAAATTAGATAAAGACAGATTTAGAAGAGATTTAGGGAATGTTAAGGATGCCTATGAGGAAATACTCAGCAGGATAGTATCAAAAGAGAATTAAAAAAATAGAGAGGTAAAAATCATGATAGATTTAACCGTGGATAAATTTAAGGAAGAATGTGGAGTCTTTGGCATCTTTTCAAAAGAAGCAGAAAATGTAGCTGATATTACCTATTATGGACTTTATGCCTTGCAGCATAGAGGACAAGAAAGTGCTGGTATAGCTGTTTCCAATGGAAAAGAAATAATATGTCATAAAAGTATGGGACTAGTTAGTGAAGCTTTTAATGGGGAAGATATGAAAAAGCTTAAAGGTAATGCAGCCATTGGACATGTGAGATATTCCACTGCAGGCTCCAGTAATATAACCAATGCCCAACCTATAGTAACTCAATATAAGCTAGGCTCCATGGCTATAGCACATAATGGAAATTTGGTAAATGCAGATGTAATAAGAGAACTCCTAGAGGATGGAGGCTCTATATTTCAAACTTCTATAGATTCAGAAGTAGTCTTAAGTCTAATAGCAAGAGGTGCTAAAAAAGGAATAGAGACAGCGGTTTTTGATGCTATTCAAGCGGTGAAAGGCTCCTATGCTTTAGTGATACTTACAGATGATAAATTGATAGGGGTAAGAGATACCTATGGTATAAGGCCATTGTGCATAGGTAAGATGGGAGAATCCTATATACTATGTTCAGAAAGCTGTGCCTTAGATGCGGTAGGTGCAGATTTTGTTAGAGATGTAATGCCAGGAGAGATTGTAATTATAGATAAAGATGGATTAAGGAGCTTAAACAAAGCAGAAAAGACACAATGTAAAACCTGCTCCTTTGAATATATTTATTTTGCAAGACCTGACAGCACCATTGACGGAATAAATGTTTATGAATCTAGGGTAAAAGTAGGGGAAGTTCTTTATGAAGAATCCCCTGTAGAAGCAGATATAGTAGTGGGAGTACCGGATTCTGGTATAGCAGCAGCTGTAGGATATGCCAGAGCTTCAGGTATACCTTATGGCATAGGTTTTATTAAAAATAAGTATGTGGGAAGAACCTTTATAGCACCTTCTCAAGAAATAAGAGAAAAGGCTGTGGCTTTAAAGCTTAACCCTTTAAAAAGCAATGTAGAAGGGAAGAGGGTAGTGCTTATTGATGACTCCATAGTAAGAGGCACCACCAGTTTAAAGTTAGTAGAGCTATTAAAAAAAGCAGGTGCTACAGAGGTGCATTTTAGAGTAGCTTCACCTATGGTTAAATATCCATGCTATTTTGGCATTGATACTCCTTATAGAAAGGATCTCATAGGCTCTAACTTAGATTTAGAAAGCATAAGGGAAAAGATAGGTGCTGACAGCTTGGAGTACATAAGTATAAAAGGGCTTTTAAAGGCCTTTAACCATGGTAATGATTTCTGTCTTGGGTGTTTTAAAGGTATTTATCCCATGGCCACACCCATAGAAACCTCAAAAGATTATCTTGAAAGGTAGTGTAAAAATGATTACTTATAAAGAAGCAGGAGTAAACATTGAAGAAGGATACAAGGCAGTAAGCTTAATGAAAGAATATGCAGCAAAGACCACAGGAAATTTAGTTTTAAACAGCTTAGGAAGTTTTGCTGCTATGATAGAACTTCCAGAAGGTTATAAAAAACCTGTATTAGTTACTGGTACAGATGGTGTAGGAACCAAATTGGATATAGCTTTCAAGACAAAAAAGTATGATACCGTGGGTATAGACTGTGTAGCCATGTGTGTAAATGATATACTGTGCCATGGCGCAAAACCATTATTTTTCCTTGACTATATCGCTTGTGGAAAGTTAGAAGCACAAGTTGCAGCAGACCTAGTAAAAGGGGTTTCAGAAGGCTGTACTCAGTGTAACGCTAGCTTAGTTGGTGGTGAAACAGCAGAAATGCCTGGTTTCTATAGAGAAGGAGAATATGATATTGCTGGATTTGCAGTGGGAATCGTGGATAAGGATAAAATCGTAGATGGGAAAGACATAAAAGAAGAGGATGCTTTAATAGGTTTATCATCTTCAGGATTTCACAGTAATGGTTACTCACTTATAAGAAAAGTTTTTACGGATATAGATGAGATATATAATGGTCAAAAGTTAGGAGAAGTACTTCTTACCCCTACAAAAGTATATGTAAAGCCTATTTTAAATGTGTTGGAAAAGTTTAATGTAAAGGGTATGGCTCATATAACTGGAGGAGGATTTATTGAAAATATTCCAAGAATGCTTCCTAAGGGATTAACTGCTGTTATTAATAAAAATAGTTATCCTATACCGGAGATTTATGAAAGATTTTTATCCCTGGGAATTACTGAAGATGAGCTCTTTAATACCTTTAATATGGGCATTGGTTTTGTATTATGTGTGGACAAAAGTATAAAAGAACAGGTAATAAAGTATTTAATTTCTTTAGGGGAAAGGGCATATGATATTGGCTTTATCACTTCCGGAGATGAAAGAATATGTATCAAGTAAAATTTATTTTCGGAGGTGAGGGTATTGCTTAAAATAGCGGTATTTGTTTCTGGAGGAGGCAGTAATCTCCAAGCTATTATGGATAGTATTAATAAAGGTGAATTAAATTGCTCTATAGTGGGAGTGATTTCTGACAATGCTGATGCTAAGGCATTAAAAAGAGCTGAAGAAAAAGGTATTACAACTTATGTATTGGATAGGGGCAGCTATAGAGAAAATATTGGGGACAAAGCTTTAGAAATATTGGGTGATAGAGCAGATTTAATAGTATTGGCAGGGTTTCTTTCTATATTAAAGGGAGAAATATTAAAAGTTTATAAAGATAAAATAATTAACATTCATCCCTCTTTAATACCTAACTTTTGTGGAAAAGGTATGTATGGAAAGAAAGTGCATGAAGCAGTTATCAATTCTGGGGTAAAAACAACGGGGTGTACAGTGCATTTTGTCAATGAAGAAGTGGATGGCGGTGCTGTACTGTTACAGAAAACAGTATCTGTGGAAAGTTATGATAATGCAGATACCCTTCAAAAAAAGGTACTCACAGAAGAACATAAAATTCTAATAGAAGCTATAAATCTTATAGAGAAGAAAAAGATATCCCTAACCTCCCAGGGGGTAAAGATATTAGAAGAGGTGGTTTAATGATGAAACGAGTTTTAATAAGCGTATATGATAAAGAAGGTATTATAGATTTTGCAAGTTTTTTACAAGGAAGAGGATATGAAATTATCTCCACAGGAGGCACCTATAAGTATTTAAAAGATAATGAAATAAAAGCCATAGAAGTTAATGAATTAACCGATTTTCCTGAGATGTTAGATGGAAGGGTTAAGACGCTGCACCCCATTATTCACGCAGGAATTTTAGCAAGAAGAGATGATTTAGCTCATATGGATACACTAAAGGAAAGAAACATAGGCACCATAGATATGGTTATAGTAAATCTTTACCCCTTCTTTGAAAAATATAAAGAGGATTTAACTTTTGAAGAAAAAGTTGAGTTTATAGATATTGGAGGACCTACCATGCTAAGAGCGGCTGCTAAGAACTTTAATGATGTGGTGGTGGTTACAGATAAAAATGATTATGAAGTATTAATAAATGAGATGTTAGAAAGTAATGAAGTAAAATATAATACTAGAAAAAATCTTGCAGGTAAGGTGTTCAATCTTATGAGCTCATACGATGCAGCAGTAGCAAAATTTCTTATGGAAGATGAAGATAATTACCCTGAATATTTAAGTGTAAGCTATAAAAAAGCCATGGATTTAAGATATGGAGAAAATCCTCATCAAAAAGCAGCTTATTATGTATCAAATATGACCCAGGGAGCTATGAACTCTTTAGAAGTATTAAATGGGAAAGAGCTTTCCTACAACAATCTAAAGGATTTAGATATAGCTTGGAAGGTAGCCTGTGAATTTGAAGAACCAGCTTGCTGCGCTTTAAAACATAATACTCCTTGTGGGGTAGCGGTAGGTGAAGATGCCTATGACAGCTATAAAAAGGCCTATGAATGTGACACTGTTTCAATTTTTGGAGGCATAGTGGCTTTAAATAGAACTGTAAATAAAGCTACGGCAGAAGAAATGATAAAGATATTTTTAGAGGTAGTGGCTGCACCAGACTTTGATGAAGAAGCATTAAACATATTAAGAAGTAAAAAGAATTTGAGAGTAATTAAATGTAATGCTAAACCTAAGGATAAAGATTCCTTTGTAACCATAGACGGAGGGGTGTTAGTTCAACAGGAAGATAGTGTACTTACAGAGGATATCAAGGTGGTTACCCTTAAAAAGCCTTCTGAAAAAGAACTACAGGATATGCTTTTTGGTATGAAGGTTGTAAAATACGTTAAATCCAATGCTATTGTGTTAGTAAAGGATAAAAAAGCTGTGGGTATTGGGGGAGGACAAGTTAATAGAATTTGGGCGGCACAAGAGGCTTTAGAAAGAGGAGAAGGTGCCTGCGTCATGGCTTCCGATGCTTTCTTTCCCTTTAATGATGTGGTAGAAGCCGCAGGTGAACATAATATTACAGCCATTATTCAACCAGGAGGTTCCATGAGAGACGAAGATTCCATAAAAAAATGTGATGAACTAGGAATCTCCATGGTATTTACAGGAGTGAGGCATTTTAAGCACTAAGCAGATACTCCAATTCTAAAATATTAATATCTGGAGATGATATTATGAAAGTACTAATTATTGGCTCAGGGGGAAGAGAACATGCGTTAGCTTGGAAAGTATCCCAAAATTCTGAGGTTACCAAAATTTATTGCGCACCGGGCAATGGTGGTACCGCTTTAGAAAATAAGTGTGAGAATATAAATATTACTGAAATAAAGAATCTTGTACAGTTTGCTAAGAATGAAAATATACATCTCACTATAGTAGGACCGGAAGAACCTTTAACCAAGGGTATAGTAGATGAGTTTAAAAAAGAAAAACTGAAAATATTTGGGCCGGATAAAAATTCAGCTAGGTTAGAGGGAAGTAAGGTTTTCTCAAAGAATTTTATGAAAAAATACGGCGTGAAAACTGCCTCTTATGAAAGTTTCAATAATGCACATAACGCTTTATTATACATTGAAAGCTGTGAATATCCCATAGTTATTAAAGCTGATGGATTAGCTGCAGGTAAAGGGGTAGTGATATGCCAAAGTAAAAAGGAAGCTAAGGAAACCATAGATTCCTTTATGGTTTCAGATATATTCCATGGAGCAGGAAATGAAATAGTTATTGAAGAGTTTATTGAAGGAGTAGAAGCTTCAATCTTATCTATAACAGATGGACAAACTATAATACCTTTTATATCTGCAAAGGATCATAAACAGATATATGAAGGAGGGCTTGGACCCAATACTGGAGGTATGGGAGTTATAGCACCTAATCCCTATGTAGATGAAGAGGTGATGAAGGCCTTTTATAAAGAGATTTTGCTACCTACTATGAAGGGGATACAAGGTGAAGCCATGGACTATAAGGGCATAATATTCTTTGGAATAATGATATCCAAAAAAGGCGTTTATCTCTTAGAATATAACGTGAGGATGGGAGATCCAGAAACCCAAGCCCTTATGTGTCTTCTTGAAACAGATATTATTGATATGATAAAACATGCTATTGATGAAGATTTAGAAGGCTATGAAATAAAGTGGAAAAACTTATATAGTTGCAGTGTGATAGCAGCATCTGGTGGATATCCGGGAAATTTTAAAAGGGGTTTTGAAATAAATATAAATTCTCATAAGGGAAAGATATTTATATCCGGTGCTAAGTTAGATGGGGATAAGCTTATTACCAGTGGGGGACGTGTATTATCTATTACCGCCACAGGAAAGAATATAGGAGAAGCAAGAACAGCGGCCTACGAAGCATTAAATTCCATAACATTTAATAATATATATTTTAGAAAGGATATAGGAATAGTATAGTAAAGATAGGTACATACTAACTTATAATCCTACATTAGTAAAAAGAAATCGGTATAGGTAATCCTTATATTGATTTCTTTTTGTTCATAATTTATTTACAATTTCAAATCTGAAAACGTTTGATTATTTTAAAAATGATGATAATATAGAATTAAGAACTTTATTCGGACTCCGAAATAAGTTTAAGAACTTTATTCACTAAGATATATATAAATATAAAACAAATGGGTGCCGATATGAAATTTAAAGCTGGTAGTTTAAAGCTCATGAAAGAAATGAATAAAAATCTAATATTAAGAACTTTAATAGAACATGGAAAATTATCTAGGGCTGAAATTACAGCAAAGGTAAATTTAAGTGCTAGTACTGTTTCCTCACTGGTAAGTGAGCTCATTGAGGATGAGATTATTGAAGAAAATAGTATTGGTGAGTCTTCTGGTGGAAGAAAGCCTATATATTTAACTATAAAAGGAAACAGCTCGTATATTTTTATTATAAATTTAAACTCTAATGAGATAAATCTAACGGTTTACGATATGAATTTAAATACGGTATATCATAACTTACTAAATAAAAAGATGATTTATGGTAATGAGCTCTTTGCATTGATTTCTGGTGCTATGGAAAATGCCATGAATAAGCTTAACATACAAAGAGAAAAAGCAGCTGGTATAGGTATACTAATGGATGAAAGTCTTTATACCACAAAGTTTAATGAATTATTTTCTACCTATGTTTTTCAAGAAAACTTTTCTATTGAAGAAGCTCTAGAATACACCTTTAAAATACCGGTTATATCTGAATATTCCGGAAGGGTAGATATGGAGAAACAGGTGGCAAAGCTCTTAGGAGATATACCAGAAAATTATACATATATATCCTTTGATGAAAAGATTACTACATCTATTTATACTGGTGGAAAGCCTTTTGAAAGAAATGGTGAAAGGATAATTGATATAGGTAAGTTACTAATTTCACCTAATGTAGACGTAGAACAGCTTATATCCCCAAGTAACTTCTATAGAAAAATTACTCATTGTCTAGGAATAGAAAACTTAGAGTCCATGGGTGAAAAAAATACTACTGATATTATAGATCACTGGGAGGATTTAGGGAATCAAGGCTTTGAACTTAACGATAAACTTCAGAAATATATATATGAAGCTGCAGATTCTATAACTTTAATAATGAAAAACTTACTATTATTTTTTAGAATAGATGTTTTCATACTAGGAGGAGCTCTTATGAATATGCCTGGTTTTGATAACATAGTTAAAAACCAATTTGGAAAAGTTTTTAGTGATACCAAAGAAATAATAATAAAGTCTATGCCTAAAATGGATAGGGGGAATACCTTAGCTCTAGCTGAAAAATTAAGATATAAGCATTTCGACGCTTTTGATAATAAGGTATTAGATTAGTTCATAGGGTTATATATTATCATTTTCAACTTTGTTAAAGATAAATTTAACTATAAAACTGAAAATGATAAATAATAAATAATAAATAATAAACCAATCATTATCTTGAGAGGGGGATAGGTGTAAGAAAACAGAAGAAAATATTAAAAGGACAG
Organism: Clostridium amylolyticum; assembly: GCF_900142075.1. Taxonomy (GTDB): domain Bacteria; phylum Bacillota; class Clostridia; order Clostridiales; family Clostridiaceae; genus Clostridium_AA; species Clostridium_AA amylolyticum. The sequence continues at coordinate 308,908 of NZ_FQZO01000004.1, read as the reverse complement.
GAGGTTATGTTATGCTATTTAAAAATTTATTGGAGAACAATAAGATGACACTGGTGGTAAGTCTGCCCGAAAATAGCTTCGAAATGGCTAAAGCTGCTTATGAAGCAGGAGCTCAGGCTTTAAAAATGCATATTAATGTGCATCATAGAGCCAGTGGGAACGATTTTGGTAATTTCCAAAGTGGAAAAGAACTCTTTAGAAGTATTTCTCGTGAGTTTAATGTACCTTTAGGAGTTGTACCAGGTGGACAAGATGCCTTTGCTACAAAAGAAGAAATGCAGCAATTAGAAGATATGGGAGTGGATTTTTATTCTGCTTATTATCATCATCTTCCAGCAAACATCGCTGATACTAAAAAGCTTACAAGGATGGTAGCTATTGATAATAACTATAATGAGGTAATTTTAAGAGGTATAGAAAACTCTCCTATGGAGGTACTTGAAGCATCTATAATGCCAGGTGAATCTTATGGACAACCTTTATACTTTAGAGATTTAATGCAGTATTCAGCTATAGCAAGCACCATTTCAAAACCTGTTTTAGTTCCCACACAAAAGAAGATAAAACCAGAGGAAATTAAACTACTTCATGAAGTGGGAGTTAAAGCTATAATGATTGGAGCTGTAGTAACTACAAAAGATATAGAAAACTTAAAGAAAGTTACATCAGAATTTAGAGAAGCTATAGAAAGACTATAAAAAAATGATTCCTTATGTCACTAAGGAATCAGATAATAAAATAAAAATAAAAATAAATTTTCGTAAAATAAAAAATTAAGGAGCTGATCAACAGTGATAGTCCCTATACTTATTATACTATTATTTTTAGTGGTTTCAATATTAATGATTACAAGAAAGATGCCTACCCTTTTAGCTTTACCTCTTTTGGCTATAGGAGTTGCAATAATAGCAGGAGTTCCACTAGTTAATCCTATAAAAGATGGAGATAATGGAATATTAAAATTTGTTCTTGAAGCAGGTTCCATTAGATTAGCTAGTGCTTATGTAGCAGTAATATTCGGTTCTTGGCTTGGTCAAATTATGAATAAAACTAACATTGCAGAAACTATTGTAAAGTATGCTGCCGAGTTAGGTGGAGATAGACCTTTTCTTATTACTATATTGTTAACTGCAGCAGTAGCTGTACTGTTTACCACTATTGGAGGTCTAGGAGCAGTTATCATGATAGGTTCCATAGTAATACCAATAATGGTCTCTGTGGGAGTATCATCAATGATTGCGGTTTGTATGTTTCTTTTTGGAATGGGAATTGGACTTTTATTTAATATTTCTAACTGGTCTTTCTACTTAAATGTAATAAAGGTTCCATTAGAAAATATAAAACATTTTGCCATAATATTAGCGGTATTAACTGCTTTAACAGGACTTATATTCGCCATAGTAGAATTTAAGAAAAATGGTATTAAATTTGCTTGTTCTGCACCAGCATCAAATAATAAAAGTGGTGACAGCAAATTAGAAAATAAAAAAGCACCTATAATTTCATTATTAACTCCTATTATTCCTATTATACTAGTTATGTTTTTTAAATGGCCTATTGTTCCTTCTTTCTTAGTAGGTATACTTTATGCCTTAATTACTACTCAACGTAAATTTAATAAAGCAATTAATCTGTTAACTAAAACAGGCTTTGACGGTGTAGCAGATGCTGCTCCAGCGGTTATATTAATGATAGGTATTGGTATGCTTTTAAACTCTTTAATGCACCCCATAGTGGCAGAAAAGATGAAGCCTTTTATCACTGCTGTGGTACCTACCAGTGCTATAGGTTATATTTTATTCTTTAGTTTACTAGCACCTCTTGCTTTATATAGAGGACCATTAAACCTCTTTGGCTTAGGTAGTGGTATTGCAGGCCTTATAGTAAGCTTTAATATTCTTCCTGCAGCAGCAGTTATGAGTGCATTCTTAGCAGTGGAAAGGGTACAAGCTATAGCTGACCCAACTAATACTCATAACGTATGGCTTTCAAACTATGCTGGAGTAGATGTAAATCAAGTTTTGGCAAAACTTCTCCCTTATGTTTGGGTACTTGCTGCCGCTGGGGTAATAGTAGGAAGATTCCTTTGGATATAGCTTAATATAGACCATAAGCAAGATATTTAATGATGTAAAAGATATGGCTTATAGATAGCAGATAATGGATGAAACAAATGAAGGAGAGGTATATATGAAAGTAAGAATAGGAATAGATGTGGGTGGTACTTTTACAGACGCTGCGGTAATAAATAATGAAACCTTTGAACTTATTGGCACCTTAAAGGTGCCTACCACTCATTCAGCAGTTAATGGAGTTGCAAAAGGGATTATAGATGTACTGGAAGGAGTTATGGAAAAATTTAATATAGCTCCTGAGGATGTATCGTTCATAGCTCATGGAACCACACAAGCCACCAATGCTTTATTAGAAGGTGATGTGGTGAAGGTAGGAGTTTTGTCCATGGGTTCAGGTATGGAAGGTATGAAAACCAAAAGCGATACAGAAATGGGAAACATAGAGCTTGCTCCAGGAAAATTTTTAAAAACTGAAAACTATCATGTTCAGTTTAAAGACGGAGAAAAAGAAAGTGAAGAAGCAGTAAGGGCTTTAATGAATTCAGCAGCAAAGTCCATAGTGGCTGCAGAAGCTTTTAGTGTAGATCACCCTGAAAATGAATCCTTGGTACAGGAGAAATGTGCTGAAATGAATGTACCCTGTACAGCTACTCATGAAATATCCAAGCTTTATGGCCTTAAAATAAGAACAAGAACAGCAGTGATCAATGCCAGCATTCTTCCAAAGATGCTGGATACTGCTAATATGACTGACAGTAGTGTTAAAAATGCAGGCATCGAATCTCCATTGATGATAATGAGATGTGACGGTGGAGTTATGAGCGTAGATGAAGTTAGAAAGAGACCTATACTAACGGTATTATCCGGCCCAGCAGCTGGTGTGGCTGGAGCTCTTATGTATGAAAAACTAACAGATGGAATTTTTCTAGAGGTGGGTGGAACTAGTACAGATATTTCTGCAGTAAAAGATGGCAAGGTTATGATACAGTATGCAGAAATAGGAGGGCACAAAACCTATTTAAATTCTTTAGATGTTAGAACTGTTGGTATTGGCGGGGGAAGTATGATTCAAATATCTAATGGAAAGGCTAGCAATGTAGGGCCTAGAAGTGCTCATATAGCTGGTCTACCCTATGAAGTGTATGCTTCCTCAGAAGATATTGTGGATCCGATTTTAGAGACTATTGTACCTATAGAAGGGGATCCAGCTTATGCATACATTAAATGCAGTAATGGAAAGAAATTTTCTCTTACTTTGGCAGGAGCGGCTAATATAGCTGGATATGTTCATGAAGAAGACTATGCTTATGGAAATGTAGAGGCAGCAAAAAAAGCTTATGAGCCTTTAGCAAAAAATATGAACCTCACCGTGGAGCAGGTGGCAGAAAAAGTTTTAGAAATGGCAGCTAATAAGAACGGAGAAGTAGTTAAAGCACTTATAAAGGACTATAATTTAGATCCACGTACCACCGTATTAATAGGTGGAGGGGGAGGTTGTGCTGCAGTAGTTCCTTCCCTGGGAAAACATATGGATATGAAGCATAAGCTAGCTAAAAATGCACCGGTTATTTCAACTATAGGGGTGGCCTTAGCCATGGTAAGAGATGTAGTGGAAAGAACTATACCAAATCCTACAGAAGAAGACATTATAAAAACTAGAAAAGAAGCCGAAGAAGCAGTGCTTAAAGCAGGAGCTGCACCAGGTACCGTGGAAGTTCAAGTAGAAGTAGATAGCCAGAGAAATATTGTCCGTGCTATTGCTGTAGGAACTACGGAGTTTAGAGCTAAAGATCTCATGCAAAAAGAACTTACACAAAAAGAAATATTAGAGGTGGTGGCACATAATTTAGAAACAACTTCAGATAAGCTTAAAATTGAAGGTGAAACTGATTATATGTATGCTATATCTCATGAATGTGTAAGCAAAAAACTCTTCGGCTTTATTAAAAAGAAAAACAAAGCTGTAAGAATAATAGACAATGAAGGAGTTATTAGACTTCAAAAAAATAATGCTCTTTGCCTTCAAGCTACGGTAGGTAATTTTGATGCTTCACTAAGAAGTCTTATGGAAGAAGTAGTAGTGTATGGAGATGGCGGTACAGAGATGCCTAACATTTATATAATTTGTGGAAAGAGACTTATTGACCTTTCAGGACTTCAAAGCGTAGATCAGATTGTATCCTTAGCAAAGGTGGAAATCAATGGGCTCAGTAGCCATGAGCCTATAATTTTAGTGGTTTCAAAAAGAATGGAAGGATGATTTAAAATGGATCACTTGTTTTTACCAATGGAAGAGCTGGCCCTCTTTGAACTTAAAAGAGATAGATACTTCGATAAAGTTCCTTCCAAAGATTTATCATCAATAATTAAATCAGCGGCATCCATTGGTAAAGACTGGGCTATAAGAATTAAAAAAATGTATCCTGATAAAAGCTTTCATCATATAGCCAGAGAACATGGGTTAAAAATAATAGAAGAAGATAAAGAGTTAATTATTGGAGATGTTGTTTTTTATAGCGAGTTTTATAGTGGGAAAAAAGAGATATTAATATATAAAAAGGCTGTAGAAGCTTGGGCGGTAGCCTTGAACAAAACCTATGAAGAATGTAAAGAGTTGTTCATAGCACATGAATTTTTTCATTATTTAGAATGTGAAAAAATTGGACTTCTTTCTAATATATATAAGGTTACTATTTTTAAAATAGCCGGTTTTAATTGGAAGTCAGGAGTTAAAGCACTTTCAGAGATAGGGGCTCACAGTTTCGTTAAACATTCATTTAAAATGGAGGAATGATATTTTTGTTAAAAGAAAAATATGATGTAATAGTGATAGGCGGAGGAGTAGCAGGTTCCATTGCTGCTATAGCTTCAGCGAGAGCAGGAGCTAAGACCTTAGTGGTAGAGAGATATGGTTTTATGGGTGGTATGCTTACCATGGCAGGAGTAGGTCCCATGATGACCTTTCATGCTGGGGATACCCAGGTGGTAAAAGGGATTCCAGATGAACTGATACAAACTTTAAAGGAAATGGGGGGAAGCCCTGGACATATAAAAGATACTATTGGCTATGCTTCTTCTTTAACTCCTTTTGATGCGGAAGCTATGAAGTATGTAATTGAACATAAGCACATAGAGGCTGGGGGAGAAATGCTCTATCATAGCTTTTTTACAGATTGTAAAGTACAAGATCATAAGTTAAAATCAGTTCAATTCTGGACAAAATCAGGACTTATTGAATTGCAGGCAGAAACTTTTGTAGATGCCACTGGAGATGCGGATCTTTCTGTAAAAGCTGGAGTACCTTATGAATATGGAAGAAAGCTAGATGGACTTGCTCAACCCATGACCATGAAGGCAAGAATAGGAAATGTGGATATTAATAAAGTAAGAAAGTATATGAAAGATAATCCTGAAGATTTTTTTACAAAGGATTGGAGCTCCTTTGATGAAACACCAAAGCTATCAGTTTCAGGATTTTATAGTAAATTAAAAGAAGCAAAAGAAAATGGGGACTTAACCTATCCAAGAGAAACGGTGCTGTTCTTTGAGAATAATAATCCTGGAGAAGTTATACTTAATATGTCTAGGATATTAAAGCTTAACGCAACAGACAGCTATGAGCTTACCCAGGGAGAGATTCAAGGGAGGGAGCAGGTTAGACAATCAGTCAATTTCTTGAAAAAATATATTCCTGGCTTTGAGAAGTGTTATCTTGTAAGTACTGGTCCTCAGATAGGTGTTAGAGAAACTAGAAGAATAAAGGGTGTGTACACTTTAACCGCTGAGGAAATGATGGATAATGTTATGTTTAATGATGCCATAGCCATGGGAGGTTATCCTTTCGATATACATTCTCCAGATGGTGGATCTAATGATGACAAATTTTTAAAGGCTGGCACTTATTATTCTATCCCTTATAGAATTATGGTAAATAATGAAGTGGATAACCTGATAACCACAGGTAGATGTGTCAGTGCAGAACATGAAGCAGCTAGTTCTTTAAGAGTTAGTCCTATAGCCATGGCATTAGGACATGCTGCCGGAGCTGCAGCGGCTTTAGCTTCAAGTTCTCATAAAGCAGCTAAAGATATAGATGTGAAAGAGCTTAGAAAAATATTATTACAACAAGGGGCATATCTTACCCCATTTAAAAAGTAGTATATTAAAAAGGAGATATGGACATGCTTGTTTCTGAAAAATATTTAGAATTTGTTATAGAAAAACTCCAAGATGTTAAAAATACTCAGCTTAATAATATAAGTGAAGCAGCAGGATATATTGCAGAGGCATGTATGAATGGAGGAAAATTTTTTGTTTTCGGTTCCGGACATTCACATATAGTGGCTGAAGAAATTTATTTAAGAGCTGGAGGATTAGCTTTAGTAAAAGCTATATTAGAACCAGAACTTATGCTCCATGAAACTCCTAATAAGAGCACACACCTAGAGAGATTAGCAGGTTATTCCAGCGCTATATTAAAGCTTCACAAGGTTTCTGGTAAAGATGTCATAATGATAATATCTAACTCTGGAAGGAATATAGTACCAGTAGAAATGGCTATAGAAGCTAAAAAAATAGGATGTAAGGTTATTGCCATCACCTCCATGAAACATAGTTCTAAGGTAACATCTAGGCACGAAAGTGGATTAAGACTCTTTGAAGTGGCAGATGTTATTATAGATAATTGTGCAGAATTTGGAGATGCCGCCTATAAGGTTGGAGATATGGAAACTATCACTGGACCTACCTCGGATATAACAGGTACAGCAATAGCACAAACCTTAATTACATCCTCCATAGACATGATGGTAAATAAGGGATTTAACCCTCCAATTTTTAAGAGTTCCAATACAGATAATGCAGATGAATATAATAATTCACTATTTGATAAATATTACTAAAAAGTGAAGAGAAATTATTTAAGTAAGTAAATTTAAGAAGGGTCTATCCTTGCGGGTAGGCCCTTTAATTTATTATAATATGTTATAATATAATAAAAATGTAAGAACATTTGTTTGTGTTTTTTGTTTTTGGGTAAAATTAAAAATATAGTATTTGAAATTTTTTATTAGGAGAATGAAAATGTGGATGGATAAAGCTTTAACTATTTTAAAAAAATATTTTGGGTATGATAGTTTTAGAAAAGGTCAAAAGGAAGCCATTGAAAATTTAATGGAAGGTAAGGACACCTTTGTAATAATGCCTACAGGGGGAGGAAAGTCTCTTATTTATCAGATTCCTGCTATGATGCTTCCAGGTCTTACCGTAGTTATATCACCTTTGATATCTTTAATGAAGGATCAAATAGACTCCTTAAATGAAATGGGTATCAATGCTGTATATATTAACAGCAGCCTTACAGAAAAACAGATTGATGAGAATTTGCTGAAGGTTTATAACGGAGAATGTAAGATGTTATACGTGGCTCCAGAAAGATTGGAGTCTGAAAAGTTTGCTCATGAGCTTATGTGTATGGATATTTCTTTTATAGCCATAGATGAGGCCCATTGCGTATCTAAATGGGGACATGATTTTAGACCTAGCTATAGGAAAATAAGAAGTTTTATTAACCTATTAGAAAACAGACCAAGAATTCTGGCTTGTACAGCTACAGCTACCCCCGAGGTTAAAGAGGATATAATAAATCTTTTGGGACTTAATAATCCAAAGGTGCATTTTACAGGGTTTAACAGAGAAAACTTAACCTTTAAAGTGTTTAAAGGAGAAAATAAAGATAACTTTATTAAAGAGTATCTGAAGGATAGACCAGAAGAAAGCGGAATTATATTTGCAGCTACCAGAAGAGAAACGGAGCATCTTTATACCTTGCTTAAGGATAAATATAAGGTTGGCTTATATCATGCTGGTCTTAAAGAAGAAATGAGAAGGACTATGCAGGAAGAATTTATGTTTGATAATCTTCATATAATGGTGGCTACCAATGCCTTTGGTATGGGCATAGATAAATCTAACATAAGATATGTAATTCACTATAACATGCCTAAAAATCTTGAAGCCTACTATCAAGAGGCTGGGCGTGCTGGAAGAGATGGTGAGCCTTCTGAATGTATACTTTTATATAATTCAGGGGATGTGCAAACTCAAAGATATTTAATTGAAACCACTACCTTATCGCCTGAAAAAAAAGACAAAGAATATACTAATTTAAGGACTATGGTAGACTACTCTTATACTTCACAGTGTCTCAGAAAATATATATTAAACTATTTTGGTGAAGATTATACACAGGATTACTGTGGTAATTGCAGCATATGCAATGATGAAACCGAGAAGATAGATACAACTTTAGAAGCTCAAATGATTTTCTCTAGTATTTATAGGGTAAGAGAAAGATATGGCATTAATACTATAGTAGATATTTTAAAGGGCTCAAGGAATCAAAGAATTCTTAAATTTTCCCTAGATAAGATTTCTACTTATGGTTTGATGCAGGAATATGACAGAAAATATATAGAGGAACTTATGAATAAGCTTATTGCCGACGGGTATATTTTTGTTACTAACGGTGAATACCCTGTGCTTAAGCTAACTCCTAGGGCAGCTAATGCTTTAAAAGGAAAAGAACCTGTAATTCTAGCCATGAGAAGAGTAGTAGAAGTTAAACAGGAAGATAATGCACTATTAGCTGATTTGAAAGCTTTAAGAAAGAATATTTCTGAAGAACTTAAAGTACCTCCATATATCATTTTCCCTGATGCCACTTTAAAAGAACTTGCCTTAAGAATGCCAAATAGTAGAGAAAAGTTCTTAAATATTAAAGGTGTGGGAGATAGGAAGTACGAAAGATATGGAGATAGATTTATTCAGGTTATTGAAAACTATATGAAAGAAAACAATATAATTTCACAGGAATTACCAGAACTTAAAGATAATATTATAATAGAAAAAACTAAGGTGAAAACTCAGCAAATAACCTATGATCTATATAAACAAGGGCTTTCACTAAATGAAATTGCCAAGGAAAGAGAGTTAACACCACTTACCATTGAAAACCACATATTTCAATGTGCTTCAGAGGGCATGGACATAGATTTAGACGAGTTCATTCCAGAAGGAAGAGAAGAAGAAATATTAAAGGTTATAAAGGAAATAGGAGCTGAAAAGCTCAAGCCTATAAAAGAAATGCTTCCCGAGGATATTGAATACAGGGCAATAAAAGCAGTTATACTAAAACAGGAGACGAAGTAATTTAGAGATGGTGACAGGGGGAGAAAATAATTTAAAATTTAGAATTGAGAATTTAAAATGAAGGGGAGGTTTTTCTGAAAAAGCATCAGAAAAACTACAATATATGGAAAAGATGAAATCCTTTAGGAGATTTCACCTTATATTATTAGAAAATCTGTGAGTTTCTTCCTACATTCTAAATTTTAAATTCTCAATTACCGAATTTCAATTCGGTCCCAGTTCGTCTGTCACAATAAACATAGAACCTTGTTCTTTGAAGTATTTGGCATCTTCGAGGTTGTCCACTGTCCACACAGCATACTTAATATTATTCTTTTTCATAAGCGCTATCTTTTCAGGAGTTATGCTCTTATAGTTATAGTAAATAAAAGCATTGCCTAATTCCTTAACAAAATTAAGACTTTCCTCATTTATATCCATCATCACAGCAAGAGGTGTTTCCGAATCTAGGCTTCTTACATAGGCAAGTACATCTCTATGATTGGAACATATTATACTTTTATTAAGAATATTATATTTAGTTAAATTAGATATAATAGCCTTATAGTCCTGTTCAGAGATTTCATCAGGTCCTAATTTTACGTCTAGTATAGGAATTAGCTTTTCTTCACTACAGAGTTTCAAGAATTCCTCTAAAGTTGGAATTCTGTAGGCTTGAGTTGAATTGCTTTTAAGTTTAATCTTTCTTATATCTTGAAGCTTTAAAGTACTTAACACACCTTTTCCTGTGGTAGTTCTATCCAAAGTGTAATCATGCATTAGTATCCATTTTTTATCTTTGGTTAAACGCAGATCTGTCTCAACTACCTTAAAGCCCATTTTTTTAGAGCTTCTAAAGGCTTCTAAAGAATTTTCAGGAAGTTTTGACACCTCACCTCTGTGAGCAGCATAAGGACCATAATCTATAAAACTTATGGAATTATTGGTGGAACTTAGGAATTTAATATGTTTAGACTTTGAAGATTTCTCTTTTCTAGTAGTGGCAAAAGAAGTTAAGATTTTAGAGGAGTTTGAATTGTACACTGTATATATAAGTATTAAAATTAATAAACTTAAGAAAGTCAAAGAAATAAACCATAAATATTTCTTCATCACACACCCCATTTTATATAGATTATCTATAAATGAAAATTTTTTTAAAACAAACTTTAAAGATTATATGAACTTGTCCACTATATACTAGCACATTATTTTTGAGAAGGAAATATATTTTTAATTTAAAATTTAGAATTGAGAATGAAGGATGTTTTTCTGAGAAAGCATCAGAAAAACTACAATGATTAACTTTTAAGTTCCTTTAGGAATTTCGTAATTATACACTAAGAAACTCTGTGAGTTTCCTCCTTCATTTTAAATTCTAAATTCACAATTGTTAGGAGGGGTTTGTTTTGGTTGATTTAGCCTTACTTGGATGTGGTGGAGGCATGCCTATGCCAAATAGGTTTCTCTCAGCATTGCTTATAAACTATAGAGGAAGAAAAATATTAATAGATTGTGGCGAAGGGACTCAAGTGTCTATGAAAATGCTGGGTTGGGGATTTAAGTCCATTGATGTAATAGCTATAACTCATGGTCATGGAGATCATACCGTAGGCTTACCAGGACTTTTAGCCACTATTGGCAATAGCGGTAGGACAGAACCTGTAACTATAATTGGCCCTGAAGGTATAAGAGAGATTATTAGAGGCCTTAGAGTAATAGTACCCTACCTTCCTTATGATATAAACCTTATAGAAAATCCCATTAAGGAAATTGCATTTAACTTTCTAGAGGAATTGTTATATCCTATAGCATTAGAAGAAGACACTACAGAAAATAATTCTAATTCCTTAATAAAAGGAGAATTAATAATATCTACATTACCTTTAGAACACTCAGCCCCTTGTTTAGGTTATAGCTTCTATATTAACAGAAGACAAAAATTTGATATGGAAAAAGCAGAAACTAACAATGTACCGAAATGTTTATGGAATAATCTTCAAAAGGGACAGGATATTGAGTATGAAGGTATACAATATAATCCATCTATGGTATTGGGAAGAGGCAGGAATGGAATAAAGCTTAGTTATATTACAGATACTAGGCCTCTTAACTCTATAGTGAATTTTATAAAAAACAGCGATTTATTCATTTGTGAGGGTACCTATGGTAGTGATGAGGACCTGCATAAGGCAATAAAAAATAAGCATATGACCTTTAGTGAAGCTGCAAAGCTTGCTTATGATGGAAATGTAAAAGAACTTATACTTACTCATTTTAGTCCTGCTATGACAGAGCCAGAGGAATATGTGAATAATGCTAAAAATATTTATAAAAATATTATAATAGGTAAAGACAGAATGATAAAAACTTTGAAGTTTTTGGATTAAAGGATGATATAATAATTATTAAATAATTTTATAATTTAAAGGGGGAGACGGGATGGATGTGGTTAGAGAATATTATGATAGGGAAGCAGAAAGAGAATGGAATAGATTAAGTAATCCATATTCTAGAGTAGAGTTTGAGAGTACAAATTATTTAATTAAGAAGTACTTTCCTAGTGAAGGCAAAATATTAGATATAGGTTCAGGGCCAGGAAGATATTCCTTAGAGCTTTTAAAAAATGGTTATGAAGTTTCACTTCTAGATATATCCATTAATGAGCTTAATATTGCAAAAGATAAAATTACAGAAGCAGGTTTAAAAGCCCAAGGATACTATTGTAAGAGTGCCACAGATTTAGGTGATTTTCAAGACAGCTACTTTGATGGAGTATTGCTTATGGGTCCTTTATATCATATTCACCATGAAAATCTTAGATTAAAGGTATTGGAGGATGTTTATAGAATGCTTAAAGAGGGAGGTACCGCTTTAATATCTTATATAAACAGCTGGGGATGTTTAAGAGCAGCTGTTGAGGAATTTCCAGAGGTATTTGAAGATGAAAATCATTTTTCAAGGTATTTAAAAGGAGATTTGAAGTTTTCTGCAGAAGAAAGTTTTACTGAAACTTATTTTACTACACCTGAGCATGCTTTAGAGGAAGTTAAAAAGGCAGGTTTTAATATTATTAGTTATGCAGCAGCAGAGGGATTTTTATCAGGCTTGAGAACTCAAATTGCAAATTTAGCTATGGAAAATTCAAAGGCATATGAGAATTTTTTAAAAGCCTCTTCACAGAATTGTGAATTAGCTCAGTATAGAGATAGTTCAGAACATCTTCATATTGTAGTAAAAAAATAATAATGTACGAATATCAAGTTTAACTTTAGTTAATTTCCTATAAGGAGGGATACTATGGAAGAATATAATGGAATTATAATATTTGGTGAAATGGGTTCTGGAAAGGATACCCTTGCGGATATGATAATTGAAGAACACCCAGGAATAAAGAAATATGGACTGGGAGACCTTATTCGATCTATGAAACCAATATTAAGGGTTTCACCGCAGTGGAAGGGGAAAGAAAGAGGATTTTATCAAAGTATTGCGGATAAACTTCGTGAGATAGATAATAATATATTAAATAAATATTGCTTAAGTAAAATGTTTAGTGATTACTCAAAAGGGGAGCTAAGAGAAGTAACCTTAGAAAATGAAATAGAAGACATAAGCTTCAATTTAAATCTAGTTAGTAATGAGTTTATTCCTATGATTGTGGGAGGCAGAACCTATGATGATTATGATTATTGGAAATCCATAGGTTTTATGATAGTTGGCATAAAGACAGATAAGGATTTAAGAATGAATAGGCTTATCCTTCGTGATGGGGAAGAAGTAGCAAAGAAATCAGACCCTAATCATAATACCGAAAAAAATGTAGCTGATATAGTTAAAAAAGCAGATTGTGTTTTAGAAAATAACGGTACATTAGAAGACTTAAGAAAAAAAGTTAAAAAAATTAATTTCTCGAAAGTTTAAACTTTCGAGTTTTTTTATTGACTTTTTTTACTTTAGGGTGTTATAGTGTATATATAGTATATATACACTATTTGATTAGAGGTGATGTCTTGGATATAATAATTAGCAATTCTAGCGGAAAACCAATTTATGAACAAATCACATCACAAATAAAAAATATGATAATTAATGGAACTTTATCTGAAGGTGAGATGCTGCCTTCTATGAGGCTTCTAGCTAAAGAGCTCAGAATAAGCGTTATAACTACAAAACGAGCTTATGAAGAGTTAGAGCGTGATGGGTTTATCGAAACCGTAACAGGAAAAGGGAGTTTTGTTGCCTCCAAAAATTTAGAATTTATCAAAGAAGAGCATTTACGCATGGCGGAAGAGTACTTACAAAAGGCGGTAGATATTTCAAAGAGCAGCGGTATAGTCCTTAGTGAATTAGTAGATATATTAACTTTATTATATAAGGGGGAATAAACGTTGGATAATATAATGGAACTTAAAAATGTATGCAAGTCCTACGAAGGGTTTAAACTTAATAATGTAAGTTTTTGCTTACCAAAGGGAAGCATAATGGGTTTTGTAGGGGAAAACGGCGCTGGAAAGACTACTACTATAAAAGCTATATTGAATTTAATTAAAATAGATAGTGGTAGTATTGAAGTTTTAGGACTAAATAATATAAAGCATGAAAAGCAAATTAAGGAGCAAATTGGCGTTGTATTTGATGAAAGCTATTTTCACGATAACTTAAAACCTAGGGATATTTCTAAAATAATGAAGGATGTTTTTAGTAATTGGGATGGTAAGCTTTTTAATTATTATATAAATAGATTTAAGTTACCTGAAAATAAAATTATTAAAGAGTTTTCTAAAGGAATGAAGATGAAGCTTTCCATTGCAACAGCATTATCCCATAATCCAAAACTCCTAATACTTGATGAAGCAACAAGTGGACTTGATCCTGTGATGAGAAATGAAATATTAGATGTTTTTCTAGATTTTATTCAAGATGAAGATCATTCTATACTTATTTCCTCTCATATAACCAGTGATTTAGAGAAAATTGCAGACTATATAACATTTATTAATCAAGGGAAAATAGTTTTTAGTAATTCAAAAGATGATATTATTTATAATTATGGAGTACTAAAATGCGGTTTAAATGATTTTAAGAAAATTGATAAAACTTATATGGTTGCACATAGAAAAAGCCAATTTGGATATGAAGTGCTAGTAAATAAAAAAAATGAAATTAAGAAAAAATACAAGGATTTTATTGTTGATAATATTAGTATAGAAGATTTAATGCTATTTTATGTAAGAGGTGAATTGATATGAAGGGGTTAATTATAAAGGATATTCTTAATTTAAAAAATTATGGACGTTCAATACTATTAATTGTTGCTTTTTATGGAATATTTGCTTATACAATTAATGATGCAGGATTCTTAGGTGGAATGATAGTTTTACTTATGACTATGATGTCCATTTCTTCTTTTTCCTATGATGACCTTGCAAAATGGGATAAATATGCTTTATCTTTACCTATTTCTAGAAAAGACATGGTTATGAGTAAATATCTTCTTTCTATAATTTTTATAGTTTTGGGAGCAGCACTATCTTTTGTTATAGTTTTTGTAATAAGTAATATTAAAAGCTCGGTAAATCTATGGGAATTATTACTTCAAACCTATTCTTCAAGTGCAGTAGCTATTATTTTCATAAGTGTTTTAATGCCTCTACTATATAAGTTTGGCGTAGAAAAAAGCAGAATTATGATAATGGCGGTTTTTGCAATACCTACATTATTATTAGTTTTACTTAGTAAGTTAGGAATTGCGAAACCTTCAGAAGACCAATTAATGTTCTTGTTAAAAATGTCTCCTATAATAGTCATTGCAGTAATGATGGTATCAGCTTTTATATCCTATAATATCTACAAAAAAAAGGATATGTAGAGGTTAATATTTTAAAGTAAAAGCTACTTAAGGTAGCTTTTTATTGTTATGAATAAGTTAAGAATGTTAAAATCTATATAATATCAATAAAATTTTAATAAATATGTTGAAAAATAGGGTAATTATTTGATAATGTATAATAAAAATAATGTTGATTTTTACTACTATTTTAAAAAATTAAGAGTTTCAAGTAGTATCTTTAATGAACAGAGAAGAATATTTAACAAGATGGGGGTAGAGGGATGTTTATTTGGAAAGATGATTATAAGGTAGGAGTACCTTTAATTGATGACCAGCATAAAGAATTATTCAGGATTGGTGATAAAGCTTTCAAACTTTTGAAAGATAAGATGAGATTAGATAAGTATGATGATATAGTATCTATACTTACTGAGTTGAAAGATTATACAATGTATCATTTTGAATGTGAAGAAAAGTATATGATGGAGTCTGGTTATAAAGGGTTTTTCTCTCATAAAGTAGAGCACATTAATTTCATAAATAAAATAAATGAAGTGGATATTGATAAGATAGATTTACATCAAAATTCTTCTATACTAGAAATATTAGATTTTGTGTACAAATGGATAGATGAGCATATACTAGTAAGAGATAAGGTAATTAATGAAGGTTCTATAACTTAAAAGGTTGGTTATATTTTTTATAAAAAATATTTACAAATAATATTATTTAGGGTATTCTTTAAGTGGTATTAAAACAATTTTATAAATTTGTCGTTAGGTGAGGTTACTATATAGATATACGCTACTGCCCAGAAATGTCGAGAGACGCCAATGGGTCAGCAGGTACTGCCGAATTAAGGTTTTACTTAATGTAGCTGACAACATTCATAGTAATATGAATGCTTATGCTCAAAGCTATTTAGTGCTAAAGCTCAACGAATGAAGACAGCGTTTTTTTGTTGCGTAAAAAACTCTTCATTTGTTGAAATGAAGAGTTTTATTTATTTTAAAAATTATAGAAGTTGGAGGTGGTTGGCATGGAAGACAGCCCTGGTAGTACGTACACAATTGAATATAAAAACGTCATTGCTGTTCTTTGGGCTAATCACTTTAAGAAGGGCAGTGACTAAAAGGAGGTCATTGCTATGGTTTTAAAAGCATTAATTAACAACTTCGAAGAAGATATTATCAAACCAGTTTTGGAAAGACTAAACACCAGCGTAAATGGATTAACTGAAGTTGAAGCAGAAGAAAGGTTAGAAAAATATGGCCTAAATCAGCTGGAAAGCGAAAAGAAAAAATCTCCTATGGTTAGATTTTTAGAAAATCTCAAAAATCCGCTAGTAATCCTATTAGCAGTATTGGCTTCTATTTCCTATTTTACTGGAGATTTAAGAGGCGCTATAGTTATGCTGGCAATGCTGTCTTTAGGTGTGATACTAAAATTTATACAAGAGGTTAAAGCAGATAATTCAGCAGAACAATTAAAGGCTATGGTAAGCACCACTGCCACTGTAATACGTGATGATGCAAAAAAAGAAATACCACTTAAGAATTTGGTGCCAGGGGATATAATTCATCTTTCTTCGGGAGATATGATACCTGCAGATGTTCAAATTGTATCCTCTAAGGATTTATTTATAAATCAATCAGCGCTTACAGGAGAATCTCTACCTGTAGAAAAAATAATTACAGCTAAAGACTATAAAAATCCATTAGATAACCCCAATTTATGTTTTATGGGATCCAACGTAGAAAGCGGTACTGCTATAGCGGTAGTAACTACCACAGGCAGTAAAACTTATTTTGGACAGTTAAGCAGCAAGCTAGTAGCAGAAAGACCAACTACAAGCTTCGACAAAGGGGTAAATAGGTTTACTTGGTTAATGATAAAGTTTATATTTATACTCTCTCCTGTAGTTTTTTTAATAAATGGTTTTGCAAAAGGTGACTGGTGGCAAGCCTTTTTATTTGCTATTGCTGTGGCAGTAGGGCTTACCCCAGAAATGCTTCCTATGATAGTAACTGTTAACCTATCTAAAGGAGCTATATCACTTTCAAAGCAAAAGGTTATTGTAAAAAAGCTAAATGCTATTCAAAACTTTGGAGCCATGGATGTACTTTGTACAGATAAGACTGGTACCATAACTTGTGGGAAAGTTATACTACAAAAATATTTAAATATTTATGGAGTAGAAAGTGAAAGAGTATTAAAGTATGGATACATTAATAGCTTCTATCAAACCGGACTTAAAAACCTTATGGACACTGCAATCCTAGAACATGGCAGCGATGGAGAAGACTTTAACATCGCTCATAAGTATGAAAAGATCGATGAAATTCCTTTTGATTTCATAAGAAAGAGAATGTCTGTAGTAGTAAGAAATAAAAGGATGGAAGATGTTTTAATATGCAAAGGTGCAGTGGAGGAAGTTTTAAGCTTATGTAATAAATATGAAACAAAAGAAGGTACCGAACCCTTTGTAGGGAAGATGACAAAAGAAATAGAAAAAATAGTTAAGGATTTAAACAAAGAAGGATATAGAGTTATTGCTATAGCGTATAAAGTTTCTAAGGATTATAAAAAGGAATATACCCTTCAAGATGAAAGCCAGCTTACATTATTAGGATTTATGGCATTCCTAGATCCTCCAAAGGAAACCTCTGCAGAGGCAATTTCAAAATTTCATAAATATAATGTGGATGTAAAAGTATTAACTGGTGATAATGAAATAGTAACTAAAAAGATTTGTAAGGAAGTAAACCTTCCTATAGATTCAATGTTACTAGGTAGTGACATTGAGAATATGACTGATGAAGAGTTAGGAGAGGCAGCTGAAAAAACCACTGTGTTTGCAAAACTTTCACCCATGCATAAAGAGAGAATAATAAAATCACTACAAAGCAGAGATCATGTGGTTGGATTTATGGGTGATGGAATCAATGATGCACCTGCTTTAAAAACAGCGGATGTAGGTATATCTGTAGATACCGCTGTAGATATTGCTAAAGAATCCTCAGATATAATCCTTTTAGAAAACAGCTTATTAGTACTGGAAGAGGGAGTTCTAGAAGGAAGAAGAGTATTTGGAAATATCATTAAGTATATTAAGATGACAGCTAGCTCAAACTTTGGTAATATGTTCAGCGTTTTGGGTGCTAGTATATTTGTTCCTTTTTTACCCATGATGCCTTTACAAGTATTAACAAATAATCTGTTATATGATATATCTCAAACAGCTATTCCTACTGATACTGTAGACGAAGAATGGATACAAAAACCAAGAAAGTGGGAAATAAATGATATTAAAAGATATATAACTTTTATAGGACCTATAAGCTCCATTTTCGATTATACTACCTATTTTATTATGTTATTTGTATTTAAAGCTTGGAATAATGCACCTTTGTTTCAAACTGGATGGTTCTTAGAATCATTATTTACCCAAACTTTAATAATTCATGTTATAAGAACAAATAAAATACCATTTATACAAAGCACCGCAAGCAAACCTTTGATGATAACCTCTACCCTAATCATTTTGGCAGGAGTGTTGTTAGTAAACTCACCACTAGGTAGCTTTTTTGGATTCGTTAAATTACCAGGACTTTATTACCCACTATTAATACTCACATTACTTTGCTATGTGATATTAACTCAGTTAATTAAAACTTGGTATATAAAGAAGTATGATGTGAAATAAAATAAGATATTCATAAATAGGCATGTATGTGATATAATGTAGAATTGTGTGCATTAAAGTCTAAGCACAAATTTAAGTACTAAAGAGAGGGAAATATTTTTAATGATTACAGTAAATAATATTAGTTTAAGATATGGCGGAAGAAAACTTTTTGAAGATGTTAATTTAAAATTCACACCAGGAAATTGTTATGGAGTAATAGGAGCTAATGGAGCAGGAAAATCTACTTTCTTAAAAATTTTATCTGGAGAAATTGAACCTAATACAGGGGAGGTATCCTTAGCACCAAACACAAGACTTTCAGTGCTTAAGCAAGATCACTTTAAATATGATGAATGTGATGTGCTAAGTACTGTTATTAGGGGAAATGAAAGACTATTTGAGATAATGAAAGAAAAGGATGAAATATACGCAAAGTCCGATTTCAGCGATGAAGATGGAATAAGAGCTGCTGAGTTAGAAGGAGAATTTGCAGAATTAAATGGTTGGGAAGCAGAAGCAGAAGCATCTTCACTACTTCAAGGGTTAGGCATCACCACTGATTTGCATTATAAAAATGTGGGAGAATTAAATGGTTCAGAAAAGGTAAAGGTACTTTTAGCTCAAGCTTTATTTGGAAGGCCAGGAGTGCTTATTTTAGACGAGCCTACCAATAACTTAGATGTAAAGTCAATTACTTGGCTGGAAAACTTCTTGGCAGATTTTGAAGGTACTGTTATAGTAGTGTCCCATGATAGACATTTCTTGAATATGGTATGTACTCATATTTGTGATGTAGACTTTGGAAAAATCAAACTATATGTTGGTAACTATGATTTTTGGTATGAATCAAGTCAATTAGCATTACAAATGTCCAAAGATCAAAATAAAAAGAAGGAAGAAAAAATTAAAGATCTTCAAAACTTTATTGCAAGATTTAGTGCTAATGCATCCAAATCTAAGCAAGCTACTTCCAGAAAGAAGCTTTTAGATAAAATTACCCTAGATGACATTCAGCCTTCCAGCAGAAGATATCCTTTTGTAGGATTTAAACCTGCTAGAGAAGTAGGAAATGATATATTAACTGTAGAAGGTATTTCAAAAACCATGGATGGTGTTAAGGTTTTAGATAATGTTAGCTTTATGGTAGGAAGAGAAGATAAAATTGCCTTTGTAGGTAATGAAATATCTATAACTACATTGTTTAAGATACTTACTGGAGAAATGGAAGCTGATGAAGGAAGCTTTAAGTGGGGTATTACCACTTCACAAGCTTATTTTCCACAGGATAATACCCAGTACTTTGAAAATAGCGATCTTACTTTAGTGGATTGGTTACGTCAATATTCAGAGGATCAAACAGAAAGCTATTTAAGAGGCTTCCTTGGAAGAATGCTATTCTCAGGAGAAGAGGCCCTTAAAGAAGCAAAGGTGCTTTCAGGAGGAGAAAAAGTTCGTTGCATGCTTTCAAGAATGATGCTAAGCTCAGCAAACATCCTTATTTTAGACCAGCCAACAAACCATCTAGATCTTGAATCCATCACAGCAGTAAACAATGGTCTTATAGACTTTAAAAGCGTAGTTCTATTTGCCTGTCATGACCATCAATTTGTACAAACTGTGGCCAATAGGATTATAGAATTAACTCCTCAAGGAATGGTAGACAAAAAATGTTCCTATGATGAGTATCTTGAAACTAAATAATAATCAGTATATAAATGTAAATAAATGCCATAGCCCCTGGGGTGCTTCCTTCTTTTGGAAGCACCCCAGGGGCTATGGCATTATTTGTTAATATTTTTTTAGAATAGCTTAAGCTGCTCATGGTTACTCAAAGAATTAATGAGTAAGTCTCCTTTTTTATAAGGCTTTATCATATCCATTATTTCCTTTGGTGAGGAATGAGGATTTAAATAGTCTTTTTCCAGGTAGCTAGGTATTATTACAGGCATTCTATGATGAATAAGCTTCATTTCGTCATTAGCTTCAGTGGTAATAATAAGGTACCTTTCTTGTAATGAGCCATCCTCATTGTGAAAAACATTATATATCCCTGCCATGGAAAATAGTTTTTCTTCTTTAAGTTTTATTTCATACTTATTCTTATCCTTCCATTCAAAAAACATATTTGCAGGTATTAAGCATCTTCGTGATAATACAGATTTGGAAAACATTCTTTTTTCAAAAATACTTTCCCCCCGAGCATTAATAATTAGCTTTTTATTGAAAGGAAACCCCCATTTTATTAACTTTAAAGACTCATTGGTAACAATTAAAGAACTGTTATCAGGGTATCTTACTCCTTGAATAGATAAAATATCCTCTTGGCTTATTTTAGATTTATTTACTTCTTCAAGAAAATTACTTATCCTAGTATCTTTTGTTCCATTTTCCCTTTCTTTTAGTTCATCCATAAGCTTATAATATCTTTCTAAATCCTCTAAAGTAAAATCAAGTTGAAACCGTCCGCACATACTAATCCTCCTATCTAAAGAAATAGTTGTATTAATTTATAATATTTAGTCAAAAATAATAAATAGAGATTTAAACTTAATTTATTTTAACATAAATTTATCCGATAGCAACCGCCCCTAATCCCACCACTTCTTTAAGTGGTGGAATAAGGGGCGCTAAGCTCCTGGATAAGTTCTTCTAAGCTTCAGTTGGAGTAAGTATTCCTTTTAAGCAAACTCCATCTGAAGCTAAGAATCACTTGATGAGGTAGATTATTATGAAATATAGTGGATATAATATAACCTTTACCATTGAAGATTCATTTCCTTCTATATGGAGAAACCTTGAGGTTCCTGCTAATATTAATTTTTATGAAATGCATAAGATTATACAAGCAATTTTTTCATGGACTAATAAAAAAGACTATGGTTTTTTCTTTAATGAAGAACTTGAAGTCTGTGATACCAGAAAAGAGGGAGCCAAGGTACTTTCCCTATGTAAAAATGTACTAGATATTAAAGTTCCTATAAAGAAGGTTATTAATGATTATAGTAGCTGCAAATATATCTATAACCAAAGCTGGGAAGTGAATATTTCATGGCAACGAATAACGAGTAAAGACATTAAAGAGATAAAGTGTGTTGATGGACAGCATGCATCACCTCCGGAGGAAGCTGAGGATATATATAATTATTATTCTATTTCTTGTAAATGTAATGGTAAAAGGTATTTTGATAATAAAAAATTAGCACCATTAAATGATATGGAAGAAGAAGATTGTGAGCTGAAAAAATATAATGGTTTATGTGTAAATAACTACAACACACGACTTATAAATGAGAATCTATCTAACAATTTTATTTAACACATAGCTTAAACTTCAAAACAGTACTTATCCTTTTGGATAGCTACTGTTTTTTATAATTTATCCCATAGATAACCGCCCCTAATACCCCCATTTCTTTAAGTGGTGGGATAAGGGGTGCTAAGCTCCTGGATAAGTTCTTCTAAGCTTCAGTTGGAGTAGGTATTCCTTTTAAGAAAACGACCTCTGAAGCAAAGAATCACTTGATACATAAGAATCCTCTGATAATATGCAATACAAAAAACCGAATTAATTATATAATATAAGAATAATATATGTGCATGATTATAGGGGGAGAGCAAATAATGAAGAAAAGCACTAAAGTAAAATTAATAATTATATTATTAACTCCTTTAACAATAATACTAAACATTATTACTAGAAGGTTTCCGGGATTTGTTGAGAAGTACTATTCTACATATATAAACAAATATATAAGAGAAGCCTTAAATTCCTTATCTGGTTTAGTGAAATTTTCTCTAGGGGAAATACTTTTTTATATATTAGTAATAATGCTTGTAATTTTAGTTATAAAGGTACTAATATCTATAATTAAACGAAACTTCTTGAAGGATTTATTAAATCTAGGAGTATTTCTTTCTGTGTTATATGTACTATTTATGGTACTTTGGGGGTTTAATTATAATAGAATGTCTTTGGATAAAATAATAAATGTTAAAGTTGAAAAGTCCTCAGAAAAAGATTTGTATGCCTTATGTGAAGATCTTGCTAGTAAAGCAAGCTTATTAAGAGAAAAAGTACAAGAAAATTCTCAAGGGGTAACTATATTACCAAAAGGATATAAAGAAGCATTTATAAGAGCATACAAGGGATATAGTGCAGCATCAGATATTTTTCCGGTTTTCGCGGGAAAGTATGCTCATCCTAAAGTAATTCTTTCTTCTCCTAAAATGAGTTATACAGGCATAGGGGGTGTATACATGCCCTATACTGGTGAAGCAAATGTAAATGTTAACTCTCCTGAGTTTATGATAC
This sequence comes from Clostridium amylolyticum, assembly GCF_900142075.1. Lineage (GTDB taxonomy): Bacteria > Bacillota > Clostridia > Clostridiales > Clostridiaceae > Clostridium_AA > Clostridium_AA amylolyticum. Next base: position 285,812 of record NZ_FQZO01000004.1, on the reverse strand, counting down.
CTAGTACTGCTACCCATGAAATGGCACATCAAAGAGGCTTTGCTAGAGAAGATGAAGCAAACTATATTGCGTACCTTACATGCACACTTCATCCAGATAATGATTTTAAATATTCAGGGGTAATGCTTGCCCTAGTACATTCTATTAATGCTTTGGCAGATAAAAATATGGAGGATTACAAAAAAATAGCTAGTAAACTATCCCCAGGAGTAAAAAGGGATCTTAAATATCAAAGTGAGTTTTGGGAAAAGTATGAAGGTAAAATAGAAAAGATATCCAATAATGTAAATGATAATTACTTAAAATCTAATGGTCAAAGTGATGGCGTAGAAAGCTATGGTAGAATGGTAGACTTACTTTTGGCAGAGTTTAAAGCTAAGAATCCTTAAAACTCCGAAACTAAATAATTTTTAATAGATAATTCATTCATATAGACATAATATAATACATATAGATCTAGTAGGTGATAAATTATGTTTAATATATGTCCTAAATGTGGTGAATATAGTAGCGATAAAATAATAGATAAAACTAAAAACTATGCCATATGCCCTGAATGTGGATATGCTCATAAGTTTGAAAGGCTACCTTTGTTTATAGTAACAGGAGCCAGTGGTACAGGAAAAAGCAGCATATGTTTAGAGTTATCTAAACACTTTAAAAAAGTGATATTTATGGAAAGTGATATACTATGGAAGCCAGAGTTTAATTTACCTAATAAAACTAAGGAATATCGTGAGATGTGGCTTAGGGTTTGCAAGAATATATCCCAAGGTGGTAAGCCAGTGATACTATGTGGATCTGTTAAGCCAGAAGAGTTAGAAGAATGCATAGAAAGAAGGTACTTTTCTAATGTACATTATTTGGCTTTAGTATGTGAAGATTCGGTAATAAGCAAAAGACTTTATAAAAGAGCAATCTGGAGAAAGCCTTTATCAGATAAATTTATAAACACGCAAATTGCTTATAATCAATGGTTTAAAAACAAAGCGCCTTATACTAATCCCCCTATGGAAACTCTTAATACTTCTGATATTTCATTACAAGAAACCTTATTAAAGGTGGAACATTGGATTGAAGAAAAACTAAGTTTAGAATAATAATATTTATAATTAAAAAACATTGTATTACAATAACTATGCTATTGTAATACAATGTTTTATTTTAATAAAGGATATAATCTTATAACATGAAACATAGAATATATTGAAAAAGCGTTGGGTACACCATGCTACAAATTATTAACATAAATATTAAGGTGGTTTATGAGATGGATATAATATGTTCTATTGGACCTAATATAAAGAGAGCAGAAGATTTGGATTTACTTGCTGAAAATGGTATGACTGCAGCAAGATTTAATTTTGCCCACGTTCAAGAAGGGGAGTATTCCTTTACTGCTTCTCTTATTAAATATCTTAAAGAAAAATATCCTGGTATTAAAATAATTCAAGATATTCAAGGCAGCAAACTTAGGATATCTACTAAATATCCTAAAGAGTTTTTAGCTACAAAAGGCCAAGAAGTATATTTTTGTACAGAAAGCTATTATAATTCCAAGAGAGCTTTAGCAGAGGAATTTAACATTATTCCCATTGCCTGTTGTGGAAATAAATTTGATTTTAGAAATGTTACACAAGTACTTATAAAAGATAGAACTATGGAGTTTGAGATAATAAATAACAGCGAAGATTTTCAAGTAATAAAGACTTTAGTTAAGCGTGGGGGGATTATAAGAGCAGAAAAGGGAGTAAATGCAGTAGGCTTTAACAGAACATTGATTAAACTTTCTCTGAAAGATAAGAAAGACATAATATTTGGTATGGAAAATGATGTGGACATAGTATGCTTATCCTATACTATAGATCCCGTTAATATTTTAGAGTTAAAGAAGTATATAAAACAGGTATATAAATACGTTAAATCAGGGAAGCTCCCTTGTATTTGGGCAAAGATAGAATGTAAAGAAGGAATTAACAATTTAAGGGATATAGTAAAAAATTGTGATGGAATAATGTTAGGAAGAGGGGATTTATTTGCAGAAGTAAACCCTTTAGATATATATTTCTGTGAGCAGCAGGTGTTAAATTTTATGAAAAGAAGCACAAAACCTCTCATTGTAGCCACTTACTTATTAGAATCTATGAAAAATAGTACACTTCCATATCTGTCAGAAATAAATGAAATATATAGATTCATGGACAAGAAGGTAGATGGTTTCATGCTAGCAGGGGAGGTTTCTTCAGGAAAATATCCTAAGGAAGCACTTGAGTTCCTGGTGAATATGGTAAATAAGTATTCTCAAGATAATATAAATAAATTGCCAAAGAAATAAGTATTAATATAAAAAGAGATCTTTTACCGTGATAAAAGATCTCTTTATTATAGGTTTATTAAATGACTATAGAGTTTTTTTATAATTTTGTCCCAATTAAATTTTTCTTTACACAAATTATAGACTGATTGAGATTCTACACTTAGGTCCTTTTTAAACATATATTTTTCCAATTCTTCAGTGAGAGCCTTTATGTCACCTGGGGAAACTAAAGCTCCATAAGTTGGCTCCACAATTTCTCTTACTATTCCTACATCAGTAGAGACTATTATATCTCCATAGGCTGCAGCCTCTATAAAAGAAATTCCAAAGCTTTCAAAATCTGAAGTGAGAGAAAAGATCTTTGCTCTCATATATTCCTCATAAAGTTTTTTTCTATCAATTATATTTCCTTTTATTTCAATTTTGTTTTTTAAATTAGGATATCTAATAAAATAATCATCAAGATATTCATAAAAACTATCTTCTACAGGACCAGCTAAAACAACTTTCCAATTTGAATATTCTACGTCTTTAACCTTTGCGAAAGCTTCTAACAGCATTGGGGTATTTTTTTCTTCGGCACCTATTCTAGCTGAGGTTAATATAATATTTTCCTTAGCTTCATAATTATATTTTACATCTATATGATCTATATAATTATAATCCACACCATTTGGGAGTATAATAAGTTTTTCCTTGCACTTTGGAAGTATTTTTATTAATTCGTAATAAAGAAACTCCTGCTCAATGCTTATTAAATCAGCCTTATCTAAAATAGTATTAAGAAGCTTCCTTTGAAAGTTACTTAGTTCAGCTATTCTTTCTATAAGCTTGTAGCTGCAATCTAGCTTAAGATATATCTTTCCTTTTTTATTCTTAAACTTATAGGAATACATATAAGCTACAGTACTTAAGGTTATGTGAAATACTTGAAGTATATCAATTTCTTTCCCATATTTAAACAGGTGTAATGCTCCGTCTAAAGTGAAGCTTTTAAAAAGTTTATTTACAAAATCTAGTTTTAATCCCTTAACCTCTTGGTTAAGATAAGGAAAATCTCCGTTTTTATACGATATTACCTTTGCATCAAATTTATAGTTTTTATACAGTTTATAAGGTATCATGCCCATATCTTTTACCAAATGCACATTGGTAGTTTTTAAATACTGCATAGCATATCTAATTCCCATTGAAAATTCTTCCTTTCTTAATTACATTCCATCATCTTCAACAATTACCTCTGGAGGGAGTTCTAATTTTTCAGGATGTTTCATAAGGGCTTTAAAATGTTTTAATGCCTTTACCAAATAATGTCCATAGGCAATACGTTCGTCTATGGTAAATACTATGTCTAATGTGCTTTTATTTGAAGTATTTCCTTCTGAATCAGTTACAGTGGTTTTGTTAATGTTGCCCATGGTTATAAATATTGATGAATTTCCCCACTCATATAGATGATGATTTAATGCTCCATGGCCTATACTTCCCAAGTTTGAAATAAAGGCGCTGGTAAATAAGGGATCTGTATCTATAAAACTTTTAGGCAATAATCCCCAATCGTTAATTTTTCTAAGAGTAAACACTATAAAAGAAATAATGGGTGAAGGTAGCTTGGATACAAAAGCCATTAGCTTATCGTCGTCTTTAGCCGCATTAGATCTGCAATATTCAATGTTTTCCTGTATTTTTTTAGAAACTTCAAAGAGGGTATCCGTTTTATTAAAATAAAGTTTTGCATTGGTTTCATCCACTTTTCCTCCTATATTCTTAAGTACTATAAAGGAAAAAGATATATAATTCCTAGCATAAATTTTTTTACCACTTATGAACCTATTAAGATAAGGGTATACAGCCATAGTCCTTACCAGAGCGGCTATAACCACGTGAAAGGTTCCAAGATTAAGTCCTGGATTTTCCTTGTTTTTTCTTTTTATATATTCCCTTGCTGAAGTAAAATCTATTTGTTCTGGGGAATAAACCAAGCTTTCTGTACGGGTTTTAAATATATATGGAAGTAATTTTTGCATGGAAGTTATATTTCTTAAAAGGTATCCATCTTTCCTAAAATTCACACCTTGTCTAGGCTTTTTTTTAGCTGGTACTTCAGTGATTATAGGGTTATTAATATTTTTGTTGGTTTCCATATGAGTTGTCCTCCTAGGAATTAATATAAATTTATAAATTATATGAATAATTAATTACATTATAATGCATAAAAGTAATAATTAATATAATTAATAATTTAATATTGATAGTATTTTCATTTATCATAAATAAAATAGAAAATCTTATCAATATATTAAAATAATCAAAATTGTTTGAAAATTTGCTTGTATAATATGTTGAATTATTGAATACAGTACTATATATTTAGAGGATAGTGATGTATATACATGTAATTTATTATTTGGTATAATATTCCACAAGAAATAGGCTATTAAATATTTTATTAGGAGGAATAAGGGTGAAAGCTGTAGCAAAAAAGTTTTTCATAGGTATATGTTTGATTCTTTTAGTAGCTATCATGGCCTCTTATTCATGGTATATGAGTTTAAAGGAGTATACCTGGAAAGATAATATGGTAATTGGAGAAAATATTAAATATGTAGATGCAGGTGAAAAAGGAACTAAGTATACTAAAGATGATTTTAAAGCTGGCAAAACCATAGGAAGATTTAAAGGTGATAAATTTTTAGGTTCTAAAACTTGGGTTATTAAACTTAAAGGTGTGGATGCTAATAAAGCTGTTTTAATTAAAGGTATTATGTTTGAATCTATTTACATAGCACAATGAAGATGAGCTAACTACAAATATATAAGCAATTTGTCATCATATAATAAATATAAGGTTCCTTGGCATATTATATTGCAAGGAACCTTTTTTTATTATTTATCTATAAATGTTATCATCTTATCCACAAGGACTTCTAAACAATCCACCAGTGGAGAATGTCCACTATCTCTTAAAACTACGTACTCCCCATGAGGTATATATTTAGCAATTTCTTCTCCCATATATGGAGGAACCACATAATCTTTATCTCCTTGAAGTATTAAAACTGGACACTTAATATCCTTTACAGACCCAGTACCTTGAGTAACCCCATTAAATTCATCGGTGATGTTAAAAGTTAAAAGAGCATAATCAACATCCACTAGGTTTCTCTGGGTGAGCATATCTTCTAAATACTCTTCATATTTTTCAGGAGATGGCTGCTTTTGAGTATAAATCACCAGATTCCATAAGCCTCTATAAAACTCTTTATCCCTATTTTTAAGAGCTTGTAATACTGGGGCTACTTGAATGGGATCTTCTGCTATCTCTTCTTTGTTCCTTAAGAATTGTCCTAAAATAGGTTGTCCTTTCTCATCCTTCTTAAACATAGGATAGCCCTTTACTCCCACAGATTCTACTAATATTATCTTCTTAACGTAATCCTTATAGTCTGCTGCAAATTGCATCACCACACCGCCACCAGTAGACCAGCCAGCAGCATAGAAGCCTTTTATGTTTATAGCATCTACAAATAGCTTCAAATCTTCAGAAAAATCCTTTAAAGAACTTATTTCGTTACTGTAGCTGGAAAATCCAAAACCTCTTAAATCTACAGCATAAATTTTATATTTATCCTGTAATTTTTCCATAACAGTATCCCAATGTTTAGATGATGACATGTTACCGTGAACTAAAAGAAGTATTTCCTCTCCCTTACCTGCTTCACGATAAGCGTAAGTTTCACCATTAGAGAGATGGACATATTGTACTTTAAAATCTTGACTCATAAATATACCCTCCTTAGGCATCTCCAAAAAATACTTCGTATCTTTGACTAGTTACTTTTTACGATGCCTTAATTCTTTTAATTTATATATAGCAATTATAATGCCATATATTCCCCGTAAAATAAGTATACTCCTATAACTTGGCATAGAAAATGCTAGTAATATAATTAAGCGTGAAAATAAGCAATAATAGCTATATTAAAGGGGGAACAGTGGAATAGAGACTTCTAAAGAGAATAAGAATACATAAAACACTATATAAGTTCATTAAAACAGTTGTAATAAAAATTTACACTGTATCAAATTTTTACAGGGGGTGTAGCAATGCTGCAGTTAATAATAAACGGATTAATAACTGGTAGTTTATATTCTTTAGCAGCTTTAGGACTAGTAATGATTTTTAAGACTTCTGACATAGTTAACTTTTCTCAAGGGGAAATGGCTATGTTCAACACATTTATGGCTTTTACTCTATTGACCACATTAAAGGTACCTTACTATTTAGCTTTTTTTCTTACTATAATCTTTGCTGCCATTATGGGATTGATAATTCAAAAAATAGTTATTGGCCCTCTTAAGGATGCTCCGCTTTTAAGCTCTATGATAGCTACCTTAGGACTAATAATGATACTTAATGGATTAGCAGGTAATATTTTCGGTTTTGAGACTAAAAGCTTCCCTAAGCTTGTACAAGGAGAAAACATTCAAATATTAGGTACTTCTGTAGAACCTAATAGCCTTGCTACCATGGGGATTACCTTTTTTATAATGCTGTTATTATTATACTTTTTCAAGTATACAAAAACAGGATTAGCCTTAAGAGCATCTGCACAGAATCCTGAAGCAGCACAGCTTATGGGAATATCGGTTAACAAGGTGGTTACTCTTACTTGGATAATAAGTGCTGTATTGTCAGGGGTGGCGGGTATGCTTATAGCTCCCATTACCTTTTTAGATGTGTCAATGATGGCGGATATGCATTTAAAATCTTTTGCCGCAGCGGTGCTAGGTGGATTTAACACCTTTGGAGGGCCTGTGGTAGGCGGGCTTTTACTAGGTATTGCAGAAAATATTTTTGGGAAATACATCTCACTATCTTGGAAAACGGTATTTTCTTTTGGTCTTATAATATTGATGCTTATTATTAAGCCTAATGGATTACTAGGAAAAACCTATAGAAAGAAGGTGTAGCAGTGGTTAAAAAGATATTGAGTTATTTAAATAAAAATAAAACTTCCATAATCATTTTAATTTTAGCCTTTTTGTTTCCAACTTTGTGTGAGCTATTAGGAGTAAAACTTCGTACAAGTACCATTACGTTGATAAACTTAGGCGGAATATATGCTATTGCAGCTATAGGATATAACATACTCTTAGGTTTTGGAGGGCAAATATCTTTAGGACATGCTGCCTTCATAGGTATAGGAGCTTATATAACTGCAAACCTTTCCATAAGATATGATGTGAATTTCATCATTGCTTTGCTTGCTTCTGTAGTGGTTACAGCTATTTTAGGGTTTATTTTAGGATTACCTGCCCTTCGTTTGGAAGGTAACTATTTAGCCATTGCTACCTTAGGTTTTGGAGTTGCTTTTGAGCATATATTTATGGAGTTTGAAGTATTTACTGGAGGCTTTTCAGGACTTAAGGGAGTTAAAGCTCCAAAAATATTTAATATAGAATTTAAAAGTAGACAAGAAATGTATTATTTAATACTAATATTCATAGTTATTGCCTTTATATTGGCTAAAAATCTTATTAATACAAAGACAGGTAGGGCACTTCAAGCTATTAGAGATAGTGAAACCGCCGCCAGCTCCTTAGGGGTAAACAGCGCTAAATACAAGACCATAGCTTTCGTAATAAGTGCTGCTTATGCTGGAGCAGCAGGAAGCCTTTGGACCTATCTCTTTAGACAGGTTTATCCTCAATCTTTTGGTATGGCAATATCATTAAATCTTTTAGCCATGATAGTTATAGGCGGATTAGGTTCTTTATGGGGATCGGTGATAGGTGCAATGTTTATGACACTATTACCAGAATATATGAAGGCTATTAAAATTACTAATGGGTCCTTTATAGCTACAGGGATTTTGTTAATATTAACCGTTATGTTTTGTCCTTATGGAATTATTCAGCTTCTTCACAAAGCTTCCTTTTATATTAAGAAATTTATATCTAAGGGAGGCAAGAATAATTTCCCTAAAAATAAAGAGCTGAAGGAGGTGCCATAATAATGAATACAGTACTTAGTGTAAATGAATTGTCCATATCCTTTGGTGGATTAAAAGCTGTGGATAATATCAGCTTTAATGTTTCTGAAAAAGATATATTTGGAGTAATAGGTCCAAATGGAGCAGGTAAAACTACTGTATTTAATATGATAAGCGGGTTTTATAAGCCGGATTCTGGCAATGTTATATTTGGAGAAGTAGATATTACAAAAAAGAAAACCCATCAGGTAATTAAATATGGTCTTACACGTACTTTTCAAAATGTAGAACTTTTTAAACATATGACAGTTATGGACAATCTTTTAGTAGGAAATCATATAAATGCAAGTTATGGAATATTATCCTCCATGTTTATGCTTCCTAAAGTATCAAAGATAGAAAATAAACAAAAAGAAAAGGCTATAGAGGTTTTAAAATTCTTAGGATTAGAAAATTACGCAAGCAGCCTGGTTTTTAACTTACCCTATGGTATACAGAAATTAGTGGAACTAGGAAGAGCGCTTATATCAGAACCAAAAGTACTTCTTTTAGACGAACCTGCAGCTGGAATGAATGATACTGAAACAAAAATGTTAGGTGACAGGATTAAAAATATAAGAGATAAATTTGGAATTACAGTGCTATTGGTAGAACATGATATGAATTTAGTTATGAATATATGCGACAGGATTGCTGTTATGAATTTTGGAAAGAAAATAGCAGAAGGCATACCAAAAGAGATACAGAGTAATCCTATGGTAATAGAAGCTTATTTAGGGGAGGAGGTATAAATAATGCTAAAGGTAAGCGACTTGCATGTGAATTACGGCTTTATAAAAGCTGTAAAAGGCATTGATTTTCATATCCCAGAAGGAAAGATAGTAAGTATTCTTGGAGCTAATGGGGCAGGAAAGACCTCTACTCTTAAAGCTTTGTCAGGCATAGTCCCTATATCTAAAGGAAGTATTGAACTAGAAGATAAAAAAATTGATGGTAAACAAGCTTATGAAATAGTAAAACAGGGGATAATACATTGTCCTGAAGGTAGAAAAATATTTCCACAATTTACTGTAGAAGAAAATTTAAAAGTAGGTAGTTATGTTCTAGGTGATAACAATGAAGTTAAAGAGAATTTTTCTAAGGTTTACGAATATTTTCCTAGGCTTAGAGAAAGAAAGAACCAGATAGCAGGAACACTGAGTGGAGGGGAGCAACAAATGCTTGCTATAGGTAGAGGTTTAATGGCAAGCCCAAAACTCTTTATTCTAGACGAGCCTTCTCTAGGATTGGCTCCCATAATAGTAAAAGAGATCTTTCAAATAATTAAAGAAATAAACAAACAAGGGGTTACAGTGCTCTTAGTAGAACAAAATGCTTTTCAAACCTTAAAAATCGCAGATTATGTATATGTTCTAGAAACAGGAAACATCGTTTTAGAAGGTACTGCTGAGGTTATAAGAAATGATGAAAGTGTTAAAAAATCCTACTTGGGTGGTTAACCTAGGGAGGGTTAAATAATAAGTTTATATTTTAGGAGGGTATTTTATGTTAAAAAGAAATTTAAGTATCATATTAAGTGCTATACTTTCAGTGTCCTTGTTAGCTGGATGCGGAAAGAGCGGAGAAGAAGGCAAAGCAGGTAAAGAAAAGGTAGCGCAAGGGGTTACAGACACTACTATAAAAGTTGGAACCATGGGACCAACCTCCGGATCCTTAGCCATAGTAGGAATGCCTATGCTTCATGGCATGGAAGCCTATTTTAAAATGGTTAATGAGGAAGGAGGAATAAACGGTAAAAAAATAGAATTAATATCTAAGGATGATGGATTTAAAGCAGATATAGCTCTTCAAAAGGCAGAGGAATTAGTAGAAAAGGATCAAGTATTTGCCATAGTAGGACAATTAGGTACACCAGGTTGTCTTGCTAGTATAGACTATTTTAAAGAAAAAGGAATACCTGCAGTTTATCAAGGTAGTGGTTCTAGTGAGTTTTCTAAAGTTAAAGGAAATTACTTCCCAGTGCAGCCTAACTACACCTTTGAAGGTGGTTTAATGGTTAAATATGCTTTAGATAATTTAAAAGCAAATAAAATAGCTGTTATTTATGAGAATAATGATATTGGTAAAGAAGGACTTGCAGGGGTAAAGGCTAAACTAAAAGCTATAAGTAAAGACAGTGCTTTAGTAGCGGAAGTACCATACAATCCTACAGATACAGATTTCTCCACTCACGTACAAAAGCTTAATGAAGCAAAGCCTGATGTAACCATAATATATGGAAACGCAAAGCCTGCTGCAGGTATCACTGTAGAATCTAAAAAACAAGGCTTTAAAACTCAATTTTTAGCTACTTATATAGTTGCAGACGTAACTCTTTTCCAATTAGCTAAAGATGCATGGAATGATGTGATTACCGCTGCCTGGGTGGCAGATATTACAGACCCTAACAACAAAGCAGCTCAAAAATTCATTGAAGCCTTTAAAAAGTACTATCCTAATGAAACACCTAACGCTTATGCAGTAGCTGGATGGGTAGCCGCGCAGGTATTTACAGAGGGCCTAAAGAACACTAAAGGTGACTTAACTTGGGAAAACTTCCAAAAGGGTATGGAAAGCATTAAAGATTTCAGCGATGGTATGGCAAAGGGAATAACCTATACCCCAGATAGACGTAATGGTGTTGAAAAGATGTACTTTATGAAAGCAAAGTATGTAGATGATAAAAACTTTAAATATGAAGTTATATCAGACTTCCTAGGAGGAGAATAAAATATAAATGCCTAAAATTAAAATAAATGAACATGAGCTTTATTATAAGATATACGGTGAAGGTGAACCAGTGATATTTTTAAATGGAATAATGATGAGCACTTTAAGTTGGAAGCCATTCACTGAAAGTTTAAAGGGCTATAAGTTAATTCTTTTAGACCTTATAGATCAAGGGCAGTCTTCCAAGGCAGAAGATTATTATGATCAGGAAATCCATGTGGATATGATAAAAGAATTTATGGATAAGCTATCCTTAGAAAAGGTACATCTTTTTGGTGTATCTTACGGGGGAGAAGTGGCCATGAGATTTGCTCTTAAGTATGAAAATAGATTAAATACTTTACTTTTAAGCAATACCACTAGTAAGACCACCAATATGTTAAAGGATATTGAAAAGCTTTGGGATTTTGCTGCTTCCACCTATGATGGACATGTGTTTTTTAAAGCTACCATGCCTTTCATTTATTCTCACAAGTTTTATGAGGAAAATAGTAAATGGCTAGAAGATAGAGAAAATCTCTTTTGCAAAGTCTTTACTAAAGATTGGTACGAAGGCTTTAGAAGAGCAGCAAGGAGTGCTTCTTCTTTAAATCTAACCGATGAGCTTCACTGTATCTCCTTGCCAACTCTTATCATAGGCAGCGATATGGATATAATAACTCCTTTAGCTTATCAACATATACTCCATGAGGAGATAAAACATTCTCATATGGTGGTTATAAAGGATGCAGGACATGCATCCATGTATGAAAAACCTTATGAATTCGTTTCTATTTTAAAAGGTTTTTTAGATACCGCTAAATACAAAATTTTAATCCCCTAATATTTTAGATCTTAGGATAACAATACATTCCTTGCATTGTTATCCTGTTTTTATTATGATATACTTGGAATATATTGAAAATATTTCTATATACTAAATTGATAATGGGGTGAAGCATATGAGAAGTCTAGCGATGGATACACAGTTTATGTCTTTTTGCTATGATGTATTTGATAAGCTGCCTTTAGCTGTAAACATACTAGATCAAGATGGAAAAATAATTTTTATCAATAAGACCTTTTGTAATTTTTTAGGTGTAACAGTAGGGGATTCTTTAGGGAGATTAGTAACCGAAGTTAACTCAAATTCTAAATTTTTAGACGTACTCAAAAGCAAACAAGCAGAAATAGCATGTAAACATAAATTTCACAATGGAAAAGATGCCATAGTGCACAGGATACCAATTTTTGATGATGACGGTAATGTCATTGGTGGTTTCGGTATGGTGCTTTTTGATGATGTAGATAAAATGCAGGAAGTACTAGATAAGTTTAAAGCGGTAGATAAAGAACTTAGATTATATAAAAATGAAATGGCTAGGCTAAACTCTGCAAAGTATGACCTTAATGATATAATAGGTGAATCTGAACAAATCATCAACTGCAAGAAAAAGGTTAAAAAGATGGCTAAGGTAAACTCAAATGTGCTTATACTAGGTGAGAGTGGAGTGGGAAAGGAGCTTTTTGCTCATTCTATTCATAACCAAGGCCCTAGAAAAAATAATGCCTTTGTAAGCATAAATTGTTCTGCCATACCTGAAAACCTCATAGAATCAGAGCTATTTGGCTATGAAGAAGGGTCCTTTACCGGAGCTAAAAGAGGGGGAAACATAGGAAAGTTTCAATTAGCAGAAGGAGGAACCATTTTCCTTGACGAAATTGCAGAAATGCCATTGCATATGCAAGTTAAGTTATTAAGAGTACTACAGGAAAAAGAAGTTATGCCCATAGGAGGAAAGTCCCCCATACCTATAAATGTCAGGGTGGTATGTGCTACCTGCAGAAACTTAGAAGAAATGGTGGCGGAGGGAAAGTTTAGAGAGGACCTTTATTATAGGTTAAATGTACTTACTTTAGATATTCCTCCATTAAGAGAACGTGCTAAAGATATTCCACTATTAGCAGAGAGATTTCTTACAAGCTTTTATAAGGAAACAGGAATGTACAGGCATATACCTAAAAACATAATGGAAATATTAATTCAGTATCCTTGGCATGGAAATGTAAGAGAGCTTAGAAATATATTGGAAAAGATTTGTGTTAACGCTGATGACATAAATATAACTTTATCAGATTTACCACCCCATATTGTAAACGAAACCTTAAAGAAAAAATATATAAGCACCACAGAAGGCGGATTAAATGATATTTTAAACAAAATTGAGAAAGAAATAATCATAGAAATGCTGAAAGAATGCAACTATAATAAATCTGAAGCCTCCAAGAAATTAAATATACCTAGAGCTTCTTTATATAGAAAAATTGAGGAGTATGGCATAGAATTAAAGATGTAGCAATAGTATACAATGTTATATATTGATACATAAGATATTTGTATATATATACCTAAATAAGTGATAGGTTAGCCAGCAGTGTAAGAACTGCTGGTTTTTTATATAATTTATTCCACTTTAAGCGAGGTTTTTATATAATTTATTCCCATTTATGAGGCTATGGAAACTTTGGCATAAATTTTGCTCTTATAACTTATTAGAGGAAAATAAAGCCTGTTATGGGAGGTAATATTATGAGAAAACATGTTGGAATTATGGGATTTGGTATATATCTGCCAGAGAAAACATTATCTGCTAAGGATGTAAGCGATTTAACTGGAGGATGTTGGAGTGAAGAAGCAGTTATTGGCAAGCTAGGCTTTGAAAAGAAAACCATTGCAGGAGAAAAAGATGGTACTCAAGAAATGGGATATTTTGCTGCTCTAGATTGTTTGAAAAATACCGAAGTAGATCCTATGGAAATCGATGCTATTATCTGTATAGGTGAAGAATGGAAAGAGTATCCTCTTACCACTTCAGCTATATATATTCAAGAAAAAATCGGAGCATATAGAGCTATAGGCTTTGATATAGCTCAAAGGTGCTGCACAGAGATCACAGCTTTAAAAATAGCCAAGGATATGATGTTGTCAGATGATAACATGAATACCATATTGGTTTGCGGTGGATACAGAAATGGAGATTTTATTGACTACAAAAATAATAGGGTAAGTTTTATGTTTAACTTGGCTGCCGGAGGGGGAGCTGTGATGCTTAGAAAAAATTATGGGAGAAATGAGCTTTTAGAAACTTCCATAATAACCGATGGATCCTTTGCCAGAGATGTGGGAGTTATTTATGGAGGAACAGAAAATCCTATAAATGTTGAAAATTTAGAAAATGCTTATAAAGCTTTAGATGTTATGGATGTAGAAGGAATGAAGGAAAGATTAAATGAAAAGTCTACTCCTAACTTTCTTAAAGTAATAAGAGATTCTGTAAAGAAAAGTGGATATAGTGAAAAAGATATAGATTATTTAGCTATGATACATTTTAAATATTCTGCCCATAAATATATCCTAAATGAATTAGGGGTACCAGAATCAAAATCTATATACCTCAAGGATTATGGTCATTTAGGGCAGCTAGATCAAATACTTTCTATGAACCTTGCTTTAGAGGAAGGAAAAATAAAGGATGGAGATATTATAGTTACAGTAGGGGCAGGTATTGGATATGCTTGGGCCGCTAATACTATTAAATGGGGACAGATTTCTTAAGTAGAGGAGGAAAAACATGAATTTAAAGGATGAGTATAAAAGTAAGTTAATTACATTAGAAGAAGCATTAGACAATGTAAAATCAAATTATGAAGTGGTGGTGGGATTAGCAGGAGCAGAACCCGTAGGTTTTCTTTCAAAGTTACATGAAATTAAGGATAAAGTAAAGGATGTTTCAATAGTTACCTGTCTTAATATGAATGACTATAAATTTACTTCAGATCCTTCTATGAAAGGTCACTTTATCAATGAAACTTGGTTTTACAGTCCACTTACGAGAAAAGCCCATAGTTATGGAACCACTACCTTTATACCTAATCATCTCCATCTATCAGCTACTAAAAGGTTAAGTTATAAAAAACCTAATATATTTATAGCTTCCGCATCTCCTATGGATAAGCATGGATATTTTTCCATATCTCTTTCTGTAACCTATGAAAGGGATTATATAGAAAAGGCTGACATAGTGATACTGGAGATTAATGAAAATTTACCAAGGACCTTTGGGGATACATCCGTTCACATAAGAGAAATAGATTTTTTTTATGAACACCATGGTGAGGTTCCAGAGCTTCCTGTGATAGAACCTTCAGAAAAAGATATGCTTATAGGAAATTACATTGCAGAGCTTGTGGAAGACGGCTGTACCATACAGCTGGGTATAGGTGGAATCCCTAATGCTGTGGCTAAAGCCCTTATGAACAAAAAAGATTTAGGCATTCACACTGAGATGATCACTGAAGGCATGGTAGACTTGTATGAAGCTGGAGTAATAAATAATAGTAGAAAAACCCTTCATAAAAATAAGATGATAGGTACTTTTGCATTGGGTACAAAAAGACTATATGATTTTATAGATAATAATGTAGGGGTAGAGCTTAGAAGAGGTGCCTACACCAATGACCCTTATGTTATAGGACAAAACTATAAAATGGTATCTATAAATACTACACTTCAAGTGGATATAACAGGACAATGCGCTTCTGAATCTATAGGTTTTAGACAGTATTCTGGAAGTGGTGGACAAGCGGATACCGGTATTGGAGCACAAAACAGTCCTGAGGGCAAGTCTATAATAGCCTTATATTCCTCTGCTAAAAAAGATACCCTCTCCACCATAGTGCCCTTTTTAAACCTAGGGGCTGCAGTAACTTACTCAAGAAACGATGTAGATTATGTAGTTACGGAATATGGAGTAGCGGCTTTAAGAGGAAGAAGCATAAAAGAAAGAGTGGAAAACCTTATAGCCATAGCCCATCCTAATTTTAGGGAAGAGCTTAGAAGAGAAGCAGAAAAAAATATGATTTGGTAGACCTTACACTTTATTATACCTTAATTAAGACTAAAAGAGATTGCATAGACAATCTCTTTTAGTTTTTTATAAAAAAATAAAATGGTAACATATATTACCGAATTACTCGGAATTAAATTGTATAATTAGTTCATAAAGATGAAAATGATATAACATATAATTATTATTTGAAAGGTGGTATAAATATGAAAATAACAAAAGAAATTACCATAGGAGAATTAGTTAGAAATTATCCGGAAGCTATAGATATACTTATGGACTTTGGTATGGGATGTATAGGATGTCCAGCCTCTCAAGCAGAATCTATTCAAGACGCAGCTTTAGTACATGGACTTAATGTAAATGATCTTTTAAATGCACTTAACGAAAAGTTAGAAAAATAATAAGTTTTAATATATATAATAAAATATTATTTTATGAAAATCTGGAGTGATAAATTTGAGTAAATATTTAGGTAAGATACATTATTGGTTATTTAATAAGATCAAATGGTTTGAAAATATTGAAAAAGAAATAATAAGTTATGCTGAAACGATGAATTTACCTGTGAGTAGTTGGAGTATAGATATATATAATAATTATGGAAAACCTACTGAGGATAAGCCATTGGAAGAAATCATAGATGAATCTAATATACATGGATGGCTTCAAGATAAAATACAAAAAGCTGAAGCAAGACAAGCGGAGTATATTACGAGAATTCTAAAAATGGATAATAAGTATGAAAATGATTTGGAAAATATATTTTATAATCAAGGGGTAAAGGACGGAGAGTCAGAAAAAGATAAAAGAAATGCCTCCACTCCAGAAGAGGTTTTTGCAGCTATAAATGATTACATTTTAGAGGGAATGCCTTGTGATAGGGTTAATGAATTTTTAGAAAGTGATGATAAAATATTTGCATGGAGAGCTACTACCTGCCTTCATTCTCAATATTGGAAATCCGCTGGAGGAGATGTAGCAAACTTTTATAATTTAAGAACTAAATGGATAGATGCTTTTGTAAATAATCTTACATCAGAGTTTAACTATGTTAAACAAGAAGATGGTACTCAATGCATAATAAAAAAATAGAAAATATATAGGAGGAAAACATGAAAGCTATACAAACTATGGTGGAAGAGCATAATAATATAAAAAAGATGCTAATAATCGTTAGAAAGTATTGTTATAAAATATTAAAAAATGAAAAATTAGATTATGAAGACTTTTATAAAATTATAGATTTTATTAGAAACTATGCAGATAAGCATCATCATGGAAAAGAAGAAAAGATGCTATTTAATAAGATGGTACAGGAACTAGGGGCTCCTGCGGAGAAACTTGTAAAGTATGGAATGCTTGTAGAACATGATTTAGGTAGATTGTATATTAAAGAACTGGAGGAAGCGATTGTAAAAGTTTTAAAGGGTGATGAGGAGGCTAAGCTAGATGTTATAGCAAATGCTATATCCTATACGCATCTTTTACAAAGACATATAGATAAAGAAGATACTGTAGTGTATAAATTTGCTGAAAATAATCTTTCGGATTCATCAAAAGAAAAATTAGAGGAAGAATGCCAAGCCTTTGAAGCACAGGGGGAAAAAGAAGAAATCCAAAGAAAATATATCAATGTCATTGATGAGTTAAATACAAAATTAAATATGTGATATTATTAAAAGCAGAGCAATAAATTGAAGCTCTGCTTTTAAAATTACCCGGGAAATTAGAAAAATCTATATTTACAAGAAAAACAATAATGTTTAAATAATGTTTAACAAAAGTTAATTAAAAATTTATTAATAAAGATTATATTATTATTATAACAATTATTTATTGGGGGAGATATGTCAGATATTATTGGAATTTTTCTTTCTGCTTTATTCGTAATAACAATTTTAATTATGGGAAACTTTTTAAAAAAAATTAATGTTTTTTCCAAGGGAGGTATTAAGAATTTTGTTCATGCAATAATATCTACTTGGTGGTTATTTGCTATGAATTATTTTACAACGCCTTTTAGCGCTGTACTTTCCGCGTTGGTTTTTATGGCCATAATGTTATTGTCTAGTAAAATTAAATTTATTAATGCTATAGAGTTTAATGGTAAGTGGGATTATAAAACAATGTTTTATGTTATATCAGTTATAATACTATCTATAATAACATATTATCCTAAATATCATCCTGTGGCAGGAGCTATTGGCGTGCTTATCATGGGATATGGTGACTCTGCTGCTGCTTTAATTGGAAAAATTAAAGGAAAGCATAAGTATAGCTTTTTTGGAAACACAAAGTCCTTAGAAGGGAGCATAGCCATGTTAGCTGTGTCTTTTTTAATTAGCTTTGTATTGCTTGTTGGGTTTGAAAATGAAAATGTTATACTACACAGCTTTATTATTTCTGCTGTAGCCACTATAGTGGAAGGAGTTTCTCCAGGAAAAATTGATAATTTAACAGTTCCATTATCATCAGCTTTTGTATTTTTATTAATGTGGCTTTAATTAAACAAATAGTTATTAAATGTTTATATAAATTTGTATTATTGTTATAATATAATAATATATATTTAGAGAGAGGTGAAAAACTATGACTTTTATAGATTTAAGAAGTGATACGGTTACTCAGCCTACAGATAAAATGAGACAAGCTATCTTTAATGCTGAAGTAGGGGATGATGTATATGGTGACGATGCTACAGTAAATGAATTGGAAGAGTATGCAGCAAAACTTGTAGGAAAAGAAGCTGCTATGTTTGTTCCCAGTGGAACCTTTGGCAATCAGGTAAGTATAATGACCCATTGCAGAAGAGGGGATGAGGTGCTTCTAGGTGAAAACAGTCATATTATGATACATGAGGTAGGGGCTGCAGCCGCCTTATCAGGAGTTCAGCTTAGAACTTTACATGATAATGGTGGAGAATTTATAATATCAGAGTTGATATCCAAATTAAGAGGAGAGGATATACATTTTCCAGACACTGGACTAATATGTATGGAGACAGCTCACTCTTCTGGTAAGGTACCTTCATTATTAAATATGAAAGCGGTTTATGATATAGCCAAGGATCATAATGTACAAGTTCATCTAGATGGAGCTAGGCTCTTCAACGCTGCTGCATATTTAGATGTAGACGTAAAAGATATTACTAAATATTGTGATACTGTGACCTTTTGTTTGTCTAAAGGCCTCTGTGCACCAATAGGTTCTATAGTAGCAGGCACAAGAAAATTTATAAGTGCTGCTAGAAAAAATCGCAAGCGCATGGGCGGTGGATTAAGACAAGCAGGCTTCCTTGCAGCTCCAGGTTTAATTGCTTTAAAAGAAATGAGAGAGGGTCTAAAAGAAGATCATAAAAATGCTAGATTACTAGGGGAACTTTTAAATGAGTTTCCTGGAGTAAAGGTGAATTTAAATGATATACAAATAAATATGGTATTTTTTGATATAAAAGAAACTGATATTAATATCCAAGATTTAGTGGATTTCTTTTATGAAAAGCAGGTAAAGATAAATGGAGATGAAAATGGTATAATGAGATTTGTTACACATCATTGGGTAACGGAAAAAGATGTATACTATGTTGTTGAAACCTTTAAAGAGGCTTTAAAAGCTCTAAAATAGTATTAGGATTTTATTTAAATAAAGGATATATAAAAGCATACATGGAGTCATTAACAAGGATGTGATAATTTGCTTAACTTACAGAAGCAAAAAATTAATAATAAGAATTATAAGTGGTTTCTTATAGGGTTTAGAATTTTAATAGTTTTAACTGGGGTTTTATTTGTAATACAAGGAAATGCAAATAGGCTGTTTGATGTGTTTTTAACCTTGATAACTACTTATGCGGTGGACTATGTTTATATAATTTTTAAAGTTAAGTTTACAGAAAAAATGAATTTTGCTATTTCAGTGTTTATTTTTCTTTCTATGTTTTTGGGAAAGCTTATGAATTTTTATTCAAAAGTTCCTAATTGGGATGATTTTCTTCATCTCACCTCAGGCATTATTTTAGGTATGATAGCCTACATGATACTTCTAAATATATTTAAAGAAGAGAAATTTCAGGTGTTAGATAAAAAATTTATTACTTTTTTCATCATAATATTTGGGATAGCTTGTGCTGGCTTTTGGGAAATATTTGAGTTTTCTGGAGATATGATTTTTGGATTGAATTCCCAAGGGGGAAGCCTCCTAGACACCATGACAGACATAATAGATGGAACTGTAGGGGCAACTGCCGTAGCTATATTATATTATTTTAAGCCTCATATATTAGAGGATAAGGATATTGAATAAATCCATTACCTGCAAATTAAATAAATATAAATAGTTTAAAGCATAGGGACAAATGTAAAAGTACACCCATCCCTATGCTTTTTATATTTTGTTGAGAAAGTTTAACTTTATGCTCTCAGCAGCCATTTTTATATCTTTTTTACCTAGAATATCAGAAATCACTGATATTCCATCTATATTACAATGAGTAAGTTCTTTAACGTTTTTTTCTGTGATGCCTCCAATAGCCACTATGGGAATGGAGGTGTTTTCTCTTATTTTCTTTAACTGTTCAATGGATACCCATACAGCATCGCTTTTACTTATAGTGGGAAACATGGCTCCCACCCCAATATAATCCGCACCCTCGGAAGAAGCTTTTAAAGCTTCTTCTAGGTTTCTAGCTGAAACTCCTAATATTTTGTCCTTACCTAATAATTTTCTAGCGACAGAAGTAGGAAGATCATCTTGCCCAATGTGTAATCCAGCAGCATCTATGGATAGTGCTATGTCTAATCTGTCATTTATTATTAAAGGTATATTATACATATCTGTAAGTTTTTTTAATTCCACTGCAATGTTATAAAACTCTTTGGTGGAGATAGATTTTTCCCTTAACTGCACCAAGGTAACTCCACCTTTAATGGCTTCTTCTACAGATTCCAATAAATTTCTACCTTGAAGTATGTTTCTATCCGTTACCAAATAAAGTGTATAATCTATATTATTTTTCATATACTTTTCCTCTCTTTGTAATAATATCTTTATTAAGATTATATATGCCATCCATAATTTCCACCTTTAAGCTTCCAGTCCCCTTATGACTAATACCTATTTTTTCTTTAGCTATTTCTCCAACTATACCCATGGACAAAACTCCAGCTAAAGCACCTTCTAATGCATTACTAGACACTGCACAGAATGAACCAATAAGTGAGGCACACATACATCCAGTACCAGTTATCCTAGACATTATTACATCTCCATTTTCTACGGTATATACCTTAATTCCATCGGTAATTATATCTATAGCTCCTGTAATAGCTATAACGCAATTTAAATTACTAGCTAGTTTTTTAGCTATTTCTATTTTGCTTTGAATATCATTTTCGGAGACATCACCGCTTTCTTCAGCGTCTACACCTTTGGTTCTGGCATCCATTCCATAAAGCGTAGATATTTCGGAAATATTTCCCTTTATAACTGAAATATTTAATTCTTTAATTAACCTTTTTGCTGTTCCAGTTCTATAAGAAGTTGCGCCTACACCCACTGGGTCTAATACTATAGGGATATTTAAGTCATTAGCTTTTTTGCCAGCTGCCAGCATGGAATGAATTGTTCTTTCATTTAAGGTGCCTATATTAAGTACTAAAGAAGAGGCCATGGATACCATTTCTTCCACTTCATTTATATCATCTGCCATAACCGGTGAAGCACCTATAGCTAAGGTTATATTGGCACAATCATTCACAGTGACATAGTTGGTAATATGATGTACTAAAGGTTTTTCCTCTCTTAATTTTGCTAGTAAATCTATAACTTTTAAGTATCTTTCCATTATTTATTCTCCTCTGCGATAATTCCGCTCTTTTTATATAATGTATAGAAGTGATTAGTAGGACCAACTCCCTGACCAATGCTGAAAGAATGTTTTATGGCTGTGGTGATATAATCTTTTGCATTTTTAACTGAAGTATTCATATTGTGACCTAGTGCTATATTGGATGCAATGGCGGAAGATAGAGTACAGCCTGTACCATGGGTATTTTTTGTATGAATTCTCTCTGTGTTAAAGCTATAATAGTTTTCCCCATCATAAAGTACATCTACAGCTTCTTCTTTAAGGTGTCCACCTTTAATAAGTACATGTTTACATCCAAGATTATAAATAGCTTTAGCTGCTGATTTCATATCTTCTATATTTTCTATACTTAGGATATCACTATTTATTTCTTTTAATATTTCCTCTGCTTCTGGTATATTTGGTGTAATAATATCAGCTAAAGGAATAAGTTGTTTTATAAGGGCTTCCTTGGATTCCGGTTTTAATAGAGAGTATCCGCTTTTTGAAATCATTACTGGATCTAAAACTATATTTTTTGGTTTATATTGTTTTAACTTTTTACTTAAAATTTCTATAATGGATATTTTAGATACCATTCCGATTTTTACTGCATCTACTTCTATGTCTGTAAAAATTGCATCCATTTGAGCCTGTATAAGAGCATCATCTATGTCCTGTACAGCAAACACCCCTAAAGTATTTTGTGCTGTTACAGCGGTGATGATGCTCATTCCATAGACACCATGAGCACTGAAGGTTTTTAAATCCGCTTGAATGCCTGCTCCGCCACAACTATCTGAACCTGCTATAGTTAATACTTTTTTCATTATATAAATCCTCCTACTACAATAAGTTTGTCAAATAAAAAAACACAAACCCATAGGATTTGTGTTTAAAAAGTTTACTTTAATTAAAATAAATCAATACAACTTCCTACGCTGGCATTATCCAGATCAGGTTAATAGGGTCAAAAAATCAAGTTCTTACTCTCAGCTGGCATTACCAGCCCCCCTGTGTTTTTATTCAATTATACTCATAAATCATAACATAATAGAATAAGTCCTTCAAGGGCAGCCATTAATACTATCAGCTAAAATATGAAACTTTATTATTTGTTAATTTATTATGAAGCATGAACTTAGAAGCTTTTTATGATAAAATATTATTAAGAATAGTAATTATTAGCAAGGAAGAATTGTAAATAAAAATATAATAATATAAGTTTTAAGAAAGGAAAGTTATTATGCATGTATATACTCGAACTGGTGATAAAGGAGAAACAGGACTCTTTGGAGGAAGCAGGGTAAATAAAGATAGTCTAAGGGTTAATTGTTATGGAACCATAGATGAAGCTAACTCTTTTTTAGGCATGGCTTATGCATCCTGCGTAGATAATGAGCTAAAAGAAAAAATAAGATGGATTCAAAAGAAACTTTTTGTAGTGGCATCTGAATTAGCCAGTGATGAAGAAGGTATAAAAATGCTGGCAGAGAGAATTACCGATGAAGATGTAACCACCTTGGAGAAAACCATAGATGGCTACCTTAGCATCATTGGAGAGCAAAATAGCTTCTTAATTCCAGGCGATACTCTAGAGTCTGCAATGCTGCATGTAAGCAGAACAATTTTAAGGAGAGCTGAAAGATCTTTAGTTTCTTTAAAAAGGGAAACAGACATAAGCGATGTTTTAATGAAATTTGTTAATAGATTATCCGACACGGTTTATGTAATGGCTAGATATGAAGCGGAATACGTTTCGAAAATTTAAAATTTAGAATTTAGAATTGAGAATGAAGGATAGTTTTTCTGAAAAAGAGTCAGAAAAACTTATAAATTAGTATAAAGTCAAAATAAAAAACTCCTGAGGGAGTTTTTTATTATGGAATATGTGGTTGAATTATTAATATTTAGAAAAAATAAAGTTTAAAAGGTTATTTCATATCTACCAAAAGGAAGAAGCTTCGTCAGAAGCTTCTTCCTTTTGCATATATTGAAAGAAACTCTTCGAGTTTCCTCCTTCATTTTAAATTCTAAATTATTCTGTTACTTTCTCTTCTACTTCTTTTTGAATTCTTTCCATAAAGGCCTCTAAGGATATTGCTCCTTCTTCGCCAGCTTTTCTGCTTCTTATTGAAACTTCATTGTTATCAGCTTCTTTTTCGCCAACAATTAGCAGGTAGGGAACTCTTTCCATTCTTCCTTGTCTTATCTTATAGCCTATCTTTTCGGCTCTGTAGTCAACTTCTGCTCTAATGCCCTTGCCTTTTAAAGTCTTTGCCACTTTTTCACAATAATCATGATATTTTTCTGAGATAGGCAGAATCTTTGCCTGAACAGGAGCCATCCAAGTAGGAAGAGCACCAGCATATTTTTCAATAAGCATAGCTAAAGTTCTTTCATAGCAACCTATAGAACTTCTGTGAATTATAAATGGTCTCTTCTTTTCTCCATCTTTATCTATATAGTACATGTTAAATCTTTCTGCTAAAGCAAAGTCTAATTGTACTGTGATAATAGTATCTTCTTTACCATGAACATTTTTAAATTGAACATCTAGTTTAGGACCATAGAAAGCAGCCTCACCGATAGCTTCTTTATAATTTATTTCAAGATGATCTAAGATAACCTTCATTTTTTCTTGAGAAGTTTCCCAAGCTTCCTGATTATCTATATACTTTTCTCTATTATTTGGATCCCATTTGGAGAATCTATAGGATATATCATTTTGTATACCTAAAGACTTCATAACATATTTAATAAGGTCTACAGCGCCCTTAAATTCTTCCTCTACTTGATCTGGTGTACATATGATATGTCCATCAGCAAGAGTGAACTGTCTTACCCTAATAAGTCCATGCATTTCTCCAGAAGATTCATTCCTAAATAATGTGGAAGTTTCAGAGTATCTTATAGGAAGTTCCCTGTAGCTATGCTGTTCCGAATTATATATGGAAAATTGGAATGGACAAGTCATTGGCCTTAATGCAAATACTTCATCATCCTTTTCCTCATCACCTAAAATGAACATTCCATCTTTATAGTGAGACCAGTGTCCTGAAATCTTGTATAGATCACTTTTTGCCATAAAAGGAGTC
Organism: Clostridium amylolyticum; assembly: GCF_900142075.1. Taxonomy (GTDB): domain Bacteria; phylum Bacillota; class Clostridia; order Clostridiales; family Clostridiaceae; genus Clostridium_AA; species Clostridium_AA amylolyticum. Next base: position 260,898 of record NZ_FQZO01000004.1, on the reverse strand, counting down.
TTAGTTATAGTGTAGCCTCTGTTTTCTTCTTCATCTTCTATAAATCTTTCAAGTATTTGAATTACTTTTGCACCTTTTCCAGTTAATAAAGGTAATCCTTGACCTACAACTTCTGAGGTGGTAAATAAACCAAGCTCTCTTCCTAATCTGTTATGATCTCTCTTTTTAGCTTCTTCTAATCTTTCAAGATGAGCTTCTAAATCTGATTTTTTTGTATAAGCAGTACCATATATTCTAGAAAGCATTTTATTTTTCTCACTGCCTTTCCAGTAGGCTCCTGCTGTGTGAGTTAATTTAAAAGCTTTTACAAATTTAGTGCTCATTAAGTGAGGACCAGCACATAAGTCTACAAATTCACCCATTTTATAGAAGGATATAACTTCATCCTCAGGAAGTTCGTTTATAAGCTCTACCTTATAAGATTCGTTTCTTTCTTCCATAAGTTTAATTGCTTCTTCCCTAGGAAGTTCAAATCTTTCAATAGCAAGATCTTCTTTAGCTATTTTCTTCATTTCAGCTTCAAGCTTTTCAAGATCCTCATAGCTGAAGGACCCTTCTCTATCAAAATCATAATAGAATCCTTCGTCTATAGCAGGTCCTATAGCTAGCTTTGTATTAGGGTATAATCTTTTTACCGCTTGTGAAAGCATATGAGAAGCTGTGTGTCTAAAAGCTTTTTTGCCTTCTTCATCTTCAAAAGTTAATATACTAAGGTCACTATCCTCCCGAACTATATAGCGTAGATCCTCCACTTTGCCATTAACTAGAGCAACGCATGCTACCCTAGCTAAACCTTCACTTATATCCTTTGCTATGTCATAAACGGATATAGCAGAAGCATATTCTTTTATTGAACCGTCTTTTAAAGTTATTTTTATCATTTTTAAACTCCTTTCCAGTGGTTATTTTCAATTTAATTGTTATTTTAAAATAAAAAAAGCCCTCATCCCTAAAAGGGACGAGAGCTGTAAATTCCCGTGGTTCCACCCTGATTATTTATCCAAAATGAATAAATCTCTTTATAGATAATTATAACGGAATTACCGGGCTTTATTAGAGCCACTCAGAGGCGGTTTTGGGCTACTCTTATTTAAAAATACTTACAGCAAATGTATTTTCTCTCTGAAAATAGTTTGTAGCTTACTCTTCTCATCATCGTTTTACTATTTTGTAAATATTATAACATTTTTTTATTGATAGTCAATAGATCACATAATGTTAATAACTGTTAATAAATTATTAATAAACCTCAGTGTTTAGATGATTAATAGACATAATAGATCAACATAAAACACTATTTTCATATATAATATACAAAAAAATACATATTTAGTTATAAAATTGTTCATTATGTAAATTTTATGATATTATAATAAATAGGGAAAAGAGATATTATCTATAAAAAAGGCAGGTGTAATAATGTTTAATTCTATAGAGAATATTAAAAGCAATTTATTTATACGTGCTTATGAAGAAAAAATAATAGAAATAAGTATAGAGCTTTTAGAACTTTTATCCTGCAAAGAAGATAATATAATTCATAGTGATATAAATAGTTTTTTTGTTGTAAATTTTAATGTATCCTTAGAGGAAATCTCTCATAATAGAGGGTACTTATTTTTTGATAAAAACTATCTTCCATCAGAATGTAAAATAATAATGAGAGAAGATTTAGGATGCAAAACCTATGTTATTTATGATGTTATAAATCTAATGTCTACTCCTCATATGTCGGTATTATATCAGCTTTGTTCTAATAATATTTCTCCTATGGGTATTTATACTGCCTTGGATTTTAGACTAATTTATGGTAATGAATTACTTTTTAATATGCTGGATATTAAAGATGAAAAGAAGTTTATTTTAGGCAAAAAGGTCCATGAATTGGTTTCTTTTATCGACGAAAAGAAATTAAAGAATTTATGGAATAACATTCTACTCACTGGAAAGCCTTATAATAATAAAGAATATGAAATATTAGTACCTAATAAAGGTTTAACCTATTGGAACTTGTCCATAACACCAATATATATAGGTGGAGAAAGTAATCATATAGTTATTATGGTTGAGGATGTTACAAAAGATGTAAAAAGTAAAGATATAATTATAAAGCAGGAAAGCCTTATACTACGGCAACAAGAGCAATTGGAAGCTATAATAGAAAATATGTCAGACTGCTTATTTATATCAGATAAATCCGGTAATTATACTAAACTAAATAAAATAGCTAGAGAAACCTTTGGGGATGAGGAAAGTATAAAAAAAGTTGGTGACGTTATCAATAATATGCCCATGTATGACCAGGAGGGAAGATTGTTAGATACTAAAAATATACCTGCTGTAAGAGCATTAAAAGGAGAAGATGTAAAAAATGTTAGGGTCTCCGTAAATAATCATGGCGTAATTAAGTACTATGATATTAATGCTACTCCTATATTTGATAAAAATGCACTGGTATCTAATGTGGTTATGTGCTTTAGAGATGTATCATATCTTATTAGACAGCAAGAGCATCTTATAAAACAAAAAGATTATCTATATGATATTATTAATTCTCTAGACTTACCTATTTTAAGATTATCTTACCCGAATTTGGAGGTAATTGAATTAAATAATAGGGCAAAGAAATTAATTCAATATAAGAATTATGATAAAAAAATAATTTCAATAATGGATATATTAAAAAGCATAAAACTTTATGAAAATGAGTCGTTCATAAGAAGTTTAAAGAACACCAAGAAAACAAAATATTTTAAGAACATAAAGATAAATAGTTATAATCAAGAAAAATATTATAATATAGTTTGTCAGCCGCTATTTGATTTAGATGGAGTAAATAAAGAGTTAATTATAATAGTTGTGGATGTAACAGATGAAATACTCCAAAATAGAGAGATAAATAACCTATTAAAAGCACAGGAGGAGTTTTTCTCTTTTATTTCTCATGAATTCAAAACACCTATAACAGTAGCGTTATCAGCCCTTCAGGTTCTAGAATTTACAGGAAAAGATTCTTTAAATGCAATGTCTTTAAAGTATATAGGTAAAATAAGGCAGAGTTGTCTTCAACAGTTAAGACTTGTAAACAACTTATTGGATATTACAAGAGCAGATTCAGGATACCTTAAGGTAAATGAAAAAAATGTTAATATAATAGAGGTAACTAGACTTATTGTTGAATCTATAGAAGTTTATGCAAAGGATAAAGGTATAGACATAGAGTTTAATTCATCTAATAATGAGATTATTACAGCATTAGATGATGAAAAGTACGAAAGGATTATCTTAAATTTACTTTCTAATGCAGTAAAGTTTACTCCTCCTAATAAGAAAATTTATGTATATGTTTATGTTGAAAGAAATAATGTATGTGTTGTAGTTAGGGATGAGGGAATAGGAATACCCAAAGAAAAGTTAGAATATATTTTTGAAAGATATAATCAAATAAACAATGAACTAGTAAAAAACTTTGAGGGAACAGGAATTGGATTAAACCTTGCTAAGCTGATGACTAAAGCTTTAGGAGGTAATATCACTGTAGATAGCGAAGAAAATGTAGGAACTTCATTTACAGTAGAATTGCCATTAAACAAGATAAATGAAGAAAAAGTAAATGAAAATATAGATTTCTTAGAGGACAGATTAATGAGAAATATTAATATAGAGTTTTCAAATTTAGAAACTAGTTAAAAAGGTGAAGAAATCTTCGCCTTTTTTATTGACTTTAATAATGATTAGTAATATACTTATATTAAATAAGTAATAGTTATTATTTGTTAATAATTAGAACGTGAAACTATAAGCGAGAAAGACGAGGAGAATATAATTGAGTAAAGTATTATACATTACAGCAAACCCAAAACAAGAAAATAAATCCTTTGGATTAAGAGTAGGAAGAGAATTTATCAATGATTACAAAAAATTAAATAAGGATGATGTAATTGAAGAAATAGATCTTTTTGATACATATGTTCCCATGGTAGATAAGGACATAATTAATGCCTGGGAGAAATTAGCAAGTGGAACAGAATTTCAAAATTTAAAGGAAGAGGAGAAAAATAAGCTGGCAGCTTTCTCATCCCTCACAGATCAATTTATAAACGCAGATAAATATGTTATAGTAACTCCAATTTGGAATTTTACTATTCCAGCAGTAATGAAAGCTTATTTAGATACGGTATGTGTAGCTGGGAAAACATTTAAGTATACAGAAAATGGTCCTGTTGGTCTACTTCAAGGGAAAAAAGTTATTCATGTACAAGCTTCTGGTGGTTTTTTCTCAGAAGAACCAGGTAAAAACTTAGATTTTGGAACTAATTACATTAGAACAATTATGAATTTTATTGGTATAACAGACTATAAAACAATTTATGTAGAAGGAATGAATCAATTCCCTGAAAGAGCAGAGAGTTTCTTAGATAAAGCAATTAATAATGTTGATGAATTGGTTTTAAGTTTTTAATAGGGTATTTGAATGAAAAAGCGCTTTTTAGGCGCTTTTTTACATTTGTTTTCAATGATAGCATATATTATAATAGAAATAATTAGAAAATAATCTTACAAAAGGAAGGTGATATTTTGTTTTCTAGAAATTTAGATAAAGCTAAGGAAGCTTTTAAAAATAAAGATGTGGAAGCTGCAAAAAAAGCACATCAATTGAAGAAAAGGTCCTATGAAAAGCATAATACTGAACAAGGGCAATATATAAAAAATGTTGTTTATGGGGGCCTTGATGGCATTATTACTACCTTTGCAGTAGTAGCAGGGGTAGCAGGTGCCGCTCTTTCTCCTGGAGTTGTTCTCATTATGGGCTTTGCAAACTTAATAGCAGATGGTCTTTCTATGGCCATTGGAGACTATTTAAGTACAAAAGCAGAAATAAAGTATAAAGAATTGGAGAGAGAAAGAGAAACTTGGGAAGTAGAGCACTATCCTGAGGGAGAAAAAATAGAATTAATAGAACTATATACTGCAAAGGGTATGGAAAAGGAAGATGCCGTGACAGTAACGGAGATTATATCAAAAAATAAAAATACATGGATAGATATAATGATGGTAGAGGAGCTAGGTATTATAGAGGAAGATGAATCTCCTGTAAAAAATGCCTTGGTTACCTTTACTTCCTTTGTAATATTTGGTTTTATACCAGTATTAGCTTATGTGCTTTCAAGATTTATCCCATATTTTGCAGAGAATACCTTTATAATAGCCAGTGTGTTAACAGGAGCTACTCTATTTACGTTAGGGGCCTTAAAGGTAAAGGTAACTGAAGAAAATTGGCTAAAGTCTGGATTAGAAATGCTTATAGTAGGTGGATTAGCCGCTACAGCCGCCTATATAATCGGCAATTTGCTTTCAGCAGTGGCATAAGCAATGGCAGCCATATGAGTTATTGTCCAATAAATCATAACTCATATGACTGCCATTTTATATTGGTAAACTAAGGATCACTGTAGTACCTTCCTTTAAATTACTCTGTATTTGAACTTTGCCTTTATGCAGTTCTATGATATGTTTTGCTATAGCAAGGCCTAAGCCCGTGCCGCCTTTTTGAGTTCTTGATTTATCCCCTTTATAAAATCTTTGCCAAATGTATTTTAAGTCATCTTCTGCAATTCCATATCCATGGTCTTTAATTAAAATATTCAGGTATTCCCCTGTACTTACCTTTATGTCTATATAAGTGCCTTTGGGTGAATATTTTACTGCATTATCTAGAAATATTATTAGAAGTTGCTTAAGTCTATCATAATCTCCTTTAATAGTAATAGAAGAGATATCTATATCTGCATTTAATTTAATTCCTGCTTCTTTGGCTAATACGCTTATATTATCCAAAACTTCTTCTAAAAGTAATTCTACATCTATATCTTCTATATTAAGTTGAAGCTTGTTGTTTTGAAGCTTAGAAAGGTCTAATAAGTCATTAACCATTCTACTTAGCCTATTTACTTCCTTTAACATACTTTCATAGTTATACTGTATATTTTTATCTTCAATTACACCATCTATTAAAGACTCCAATCTACCTTTTAATATAGTTAAAGGTGTTCTGAATTCATGAGATACATTAGCTACAAATTCCTTTCTCAGCGATTCTTCTTCCATTAAAACCTTAACATTATCATCCAGTCTTTTGGAAAGCTCATTTAAGGAATTTGCCAATAGTCCAATTTCATCTTTTTGCACTATATTGTTTTTAACTTTATAATTTCCTTTTATTAATTCTCCTGAAAAGTTAACCATGGAAAGGATGGGTTTAGTTATGAATTTAGAAAAATAAAAGCTTAATATCCCCGCAAGCATAAGTTCAATGATAAGGGCATAAGTAAGATATTGAAGAAATTTACCTTGAGCTTCTTTTAAATCCTGTATAGGTGAAAATAGTAGTATAGCCCCGTTTATTTCATTATTTTTATTGTAAATAGGTTCAGCAACTAGAAGCATGTTCTCATCATAATATGCATTCTTGGATTCTTTAATAAATGTATTGCCTTTTAGAGCACTGGTTAAGGCGTCATTGTCTAGGTTCGCACCCATTTTACCTCCAGCCATCATATGGTTTTTACAGCCTTTACGCGATAAAAACACTAAATTACCATTTTTGTCTGAAATCCATATACGTCCATTGGCTAAAGGTTCTACATAATTAGATAGACTTTCATAATCAAAATTAGTTTCTTTTTCAATATCGTGGCTCATTAGCATAGTTGATATTTGATGAGCTTTCATGGACATATTATTTTTTTTATTTTTGTACATATAATCCTTAAAAATTTGAAAAGAAATAAAACCTAAAATTATGGTAGAAACTAATATTATAGAAATAAAACCAAAGGTGATTTTAAATATCAATTTATTATGAATAATTCTTTCTTTATCATGCATGTTCTTTTACCTCAAATTTATAACCTAAACCCCATAAGGTTTTTATATCCCAAAGAAAATCATCTTTAATATTAAGCTTAGATCGCAATCTTTTTATGTGAGTATCTACAGTACGTGAATTACCAAAGTACTCATATCCCCAAATTTTATCTAAAAGAACATCTCTAGTAAAGACTCTTCCTGGGTTTGAAGCTAGTAGGTATAGTAATTCAATTTCTTTCTTTGTTAAGGTTATAGAAATATGATTTATTTTAACGGTATATGTTTCTATATTTATTTCAAGGTTATGCAAGGTTAAGGGCTTAGAAGAACTTTCAGCATTATCAATCCTTCTGAAGATAGCTTTAATTCTAGCAATTACTTCCCCAGGACTAAAAGGTTTTACTATGTAATCATCAGCACCTAATTCCAACCCCAAAATTTTGTCATTATATTCCCCTCTAGCTGTGAGCATAATTATGGGTACGTCAGATTCCCTTCTAATTATTCTGCACACTTCCATACCATCAATAATAGGCATCATAACATCTAAAAGTATTAAGCTTGGGTTACTTGTTTTAAACTCATTTAAAGCCTCTTCACCATTTAGTGCAGATACTACATCATATCCTTCTCTCTTTAAGTAAGGGGTAAGAATATCTATTATCTCTATATTATCGTCTGCAATGAGTATAGTCGTGCTCATAATAATCCTCCTGAAGTTAATAATAATATGAACAAATTATAGCATAAAAATGTGTCATAATTATGTCTACAATAAAAAAGAGTCCCATATTTATGGGACCCTTAATAAGTCTTATTATACTTTTAAAATAATTAATTAAAGACTGATGATATTTATAATACTTTTTCAAAACTACCATCTTTTTTATGAACTATAAACCTAGAGGGTGTATTTTTTAAAATATATTTAGCTTTATCTAAAGCTTCTTGCTTTGTATCAAAGGAAAAACTCTGCCTTTTTGAACCTGTTTTTCTGATAATCCATTCTTCCTTATTAGGAAGTATATGGTAAAGTGCTTCTGAAGTTTCCTTTTCATGACCTTTACTTTGTTTCATCTCCTTGGAAGAGGGGATAGAGGCTCTATTATCCGCCCATTTTTCTGAGGTGGAAATAGCAATGGGGATAGCTCTTTCTTCCTCATAGCCATCTTCCAATAATGAATTAGCTATTTCAATGGCTTTATCTCGCTGTTTATCTGGAAGATTTTTCATAGATGCTGGATAATCATTTTTATTCCAAGGCATAAATACACCTCCTGTTAAAATAGAAGATAAGCATAACCTTCATTTTGTTTAACTAATAGTTCTACAGGCGCTGAAGGAATTATTTTTACGTAGTTAAACATCTTGGGAGCATCTATATCATAATGAGCCATGGATGCACCACAGGCCTTAAAATCTGCACCACTTACGGATAAAGCAAGTATGGTTTCAATATTTTCATCATTACTATGAGCCAGAGAAGCTCTTATGGAATCCATAAAGTCGGTATTCGCCTTTTCCTTATCAATTAATGTTTTTACAGCATCACCGGTTGCTACAAAGATGAGATGAACATTTTGCATTCCTAAGTGGTCATATATACTCTTAGCAGATTCTAAGGCTGTATCCCATTTTGATGCTTCATGAACATGCATTAAAGCTTTGTATTTTTGCGAAACATTATAATTATTAGTAACATCAGTAGGTTTTATTTCAGACACAGTATCCTCTGTATAAATTTCAGGGCTTTTATCATTCACTGGAGATATACCATTACTTATTATTCCAGGAATAACTTCGGGATGGTTATTGGGGTTTCCTGGTGGATAATTAAAATTATCAGTCATATATATTCCTCCTTAAATAATTCTTATAATAATGGTACCATATATATCTTGAGAATATTAGAAAAAATCAGAATATTAAAACTAAATTTATAATGTTATTAATCTGTTAAAAAAGTACAAAATTTAGTCTAAAAACATATTCATTGCGAAATTAAACGGATATAGGAAATTTACATGATACTAACTTCCATTTGCTCTAATTAACACCATTTTTGAAATTTTACATTTACATCTAAAGTATTAATATATAATTATGGCTTTTTAGCGGGGGGTGTAAACTATGCAGTATGTAATTAATAGCATAATAAATATTGACAAAGAAGCAGAAAGATACGATAAAGATATTGAGGAGATGATAGAAGCAAAGAATAAAGAACTTAAGGAGCATTTAACAAAGGCTGAAGAGGAAAATATAAACATTATAAATACTATTAAAAAAAACATCATCAATGAAGGTATATACCAAGCAGAAAAAAAAGCCGAAGAAATTGCTAAAGATAAACAATTGGAAATTGATAGAATAAATAGTAATTATATTAAGGCTAAAGATGTTATTATAAATACTGTTTTTCTCAATATTATAAACTCCTGATAAAGGAGGGGGAATATGAGCAATATTATTAGATATGGTGCCATAAACACCAAAATTAAAGCGATGCAAGGGCATTTTTTAAACAAAGAACAATATAATAAACTATTATCAGCAAATTCTTTTGCTGAGTGTATTAGAATACTAAAAGAAGAAACTCATTATAATGAAGCTCTTGAGGGGATTCCTGCCGAAAGTATAAGAAGAGGGCAATTCGAAATAATACTAAAAAGGTATCACATCCAGAAGTTATACAAACTCAGTCACTATTTCAATGGAGAATACAAAAGACTAATTAAAATTCTTTTTATGAGGTATGAAATTGAGGATATTAAAGTAATAATAAGAGCTAAATTTGTAGGTAGATCAAGAGAAGAGATTGAAGAAATGCTAGCTTTTAAAAATCCTCTTACTACTGTAGATTATGATTATTTATTATCTTCTAATAGTGCAGAAGAGGTTATTGAAAGGCTTAAAGGGTCTGTCTATTATAAGCATACTAAATATTTTCAAGCTAAAATAAGCAATGAAGGTCTGTTTAGATTAGAAAATAATTTGGACTTTACTTATTACATTACTTTAAGGAAATTCATTAAGAAGCTAGATAAAACCGACAGAAAAATAATTAGTGATATTACAGGGTTTGAAGCTGATCTATTGAATATTACTGCTATTTACAGAGGTAAAAAGTATTATAATATTTCTCCAGAAGAACTATTTAACTATGCTATATATGATAATTATAAGCTAAAGTCAGACATACTTAAAAAGCTTTGTTATGCCAAAAGTGTTGATGAGTATTATGATCTTTTAAAAGATTTACCTTATAGCCAAATTATTCCTATGAAAAACAATTCTGATTTTCTGATAGAAGCTTATGAAAGAGCATCTTTTAAAAAGTTTTTAGATAGTTATATGAGGGCTTCAAATCTAGACATATCTATGGTAATATCCTATTTTAATTTACTCCACATAGAAATTAAAAATATAGTTTCCATTGTGGAAAATAAACGGTATAACGCGGAAAATACAGAAATGATTAAGTTTCTAACTACAGCACTATAAAAGAGGTGAGTATATGGCCATCGAAAAAATGTACATGGTGGACATGGTAGGAAGTATAAACCAGTTTGACAGAATTTCAAAGTTAGTGGTTATGACGAATAACTTTGAACCTGTAGATGTTCTGCAGCAAATCAATTCCACTAATTTTACTCTAAGTACTAATGAAGATAATATGGATGCTTTGCTGAACGTATGTTATATAAGACCTTATACCGCTCATAAGGATTATTCTAAAATTACAAAACAAATTGCAGAATTAATTAAGGAAAAAAGCAAATATGTAAAAAGTAATGATTATAATAATCAATTTATTTGGGATGATGGAGAGATATTTAAATCCATTAATGATCTTTATGAAAACTATAGCGGTATAAATGAAGAGTTAATTGAAAAGAAAAATCAAAGAGACGAATATGAGAGAATGGCTCAAGGACTAGATTTTCTTTCAGAAGTAGATGTTAAAATGGAAGAACTTAATGGCCTTTCAAACTTTACTTGGGGAATGTATAAAATAAGCGATGATAATAGGGAAAAGTTAAAAAGAAATTATGAAAATATACCTTCAACTGTGGTAACCCTTTGTAAATTTAAGGATTACAAAATTATTATGACATTTACCCCAAACATGCTTTTAAATGAAGCCCAAAAAGTATTCCAGTCAGCTAACTGTGAACCTATAGCTATGGCAAAGGAATTTACAGGGACTCCAAAGGAAGCATCTGAAACCTTGAGAGAAAAGAAAGTAGAAATAGAAAAAGTAATAGAACAATTAGAGATGAATTTAAAAAAATTCTTTGAAGATAATAATTCTAAAATAGAAATCTTGGATTTAAGTCTAGAATTAGATATTAGAGCTAATGATATAAAAAATACAGCAGCCACTACCAATGAATTTTTCTATTTATCTGGATGGGTTCCACAGGGCTATTTGAAAGAATTTAAAAAAATAGTTACTAAGGTAGATAAAAAGATAATAATAATTGAAAAGAAACCAGAAAGCTTGGAAAATCCTCATTTAACTACACCCACCAAGCTTAAAAATAATTCATTTATTAAACCTTTTGAATCTATGGTGAAAATGTATGGAACCCCAGCCTATGGAGAAATAGACCCCACCACTTTTTTAAGCATAAGCTATATGATTATGTTTGGAGCAATGTTTGGGGATTTAGGACAAGGGTTTATACTTGCACTTGCGGGTATTCTTATGAAATATAAGTTTAAAAGAGTTAATCTAGGGGGAATTCTCTCAAGATTAGGTATAAGCTCTATGGTATTTGGTAGCCTTTATGGTAGTATTTTTGGTTTTGAAACTATACCTGCACTGCTTATCAGGCCTATGGAAGATATTCAAGATATATTGCTAGCTGCAATAGTCTTTGGATGTATTCTATTAATAGTTGGATTTGCTTTAGGTTTAGTTAATGCCTTTAGAAAAAAAGATGTAGAACACGGTTTATTTGGCAAAGAGGGGGTAGCAGGTTTACTTTTTTACTTAATAGTATTAGGTTTTATATTGACTAAAGTGTTAAAGGTAAATATAGTTCCTACACCAATAGTAATAGTAGTTTTAATTACTCTACTTATAGTAATAATGATGAAACAACCTTTAGCTAATTTAGTTATGCATAAAAGACCTTTATTCAATACTAAGCCTGGAGAATACTTTGTAGAAGCAGGATTTGAAATATTGGAGACCTTGCTTAGTATGTTCTCTAATACTTTGTCCTTTATCAGAGTGGGAGCTTTTGCTCTAAACCACGTAGGACTGTTTGTAGCTTTTGCTGCTATGGCTAATATGATGAACAATGGAGTAGGAAGCGTGTTTATGTATGTTTTAGGAAATATTATAATCATAGGTTTAGAGGGATTAATAGTATTTATTCAAGGTCTTAGATTAGAGTACTATGAACTGTTTAGTAAATATTATCAAGGTTCAGGGGTGGCTTTTAACCCCATAGCTTTAGAAAAGAATATTAATCAAAACCATATAGAAGAAAATATTAATTTAATATGCGAGGAGTGTTAATATGATGTATTTATTTTTAATAATAGTATTTGCCTTAGTTGTAGGTACTGTAACTTATGGGTTAATTCAAAAATCAAAAAATGAGATAGAAGGAAAAAAGAAAGTTAGAAAGGCTTTAAAGATAAATTTAGGAGTTTTTATACCTGCTATGATGGGAGCTGTAGTGCTAATGATACCTACAGCGGCTCATGCGGCTTCTGAAACAGCAGCAAATCCAGCAGCTGGACTAGGCTATTTAGCTGCTGCTTTGAGTACAGGATTAGCCACAGTAGGAGCTGGTTATGGAGTTGGAGCGGTAGGTTCTTCAGCCCTAGGAGCTGTATCTGAGGATCCTTCCATATTAGGTAAGACCCTTATATATGTTGGGCTAGCAGAAGGTATTGCAATATATGGACTTATTATTTCTATAATGATATTATCAAGAATTTAATTAGGATATGATGATATGAAAGCATTTATAATAAGTGATAATACTGACTCATTATTGGGAATGAAAATGGCAGGTATTAAAGGGTTATTGGCTCACACCAAGGATGAGGTTATAAAGGCATTGGAAGACATTAAAAACAATGAAGAGGTTGGCATTATAATAATTACTGAAAAGGCAGCTAACCTTATCCCTGAAGAATTAAACCAAATGAAGCTTTCTAAAAGCGGACCTCTTATAATAGAAATGCCAGATAGGCATGGAAGCATAAGAGGAGATGATTATATAGCTAAATATATGAAAGAATCGATTGGCCTAAAAATCTAGTATATAACAGAAATAGGTGATGGTATGTCAACTACAATTGATGATAAATTAAGACTTTTTCATAAAGCTATTTTTGATAAGTTAGAAGAAAAAAGAGAAGAAGCTTTGAAAAAGTTTGAACAAGAGAAAGAAGTAATCCTAAAAGAAAAGATGGAAGAGCTAGATAGAGTAAGAAAAACTTATGAAAAAGATGCTGTAAAAAAAGCAAAAGCAAAAGCTAATGAGATTATATCGAAAGAAGAATTAAAGAGGCATAATGAAGTATTGAAGATAAAAAGTGAACTTATACAAGAAACCAGTGAAGCTGTAAAGGAAAAACTTATAGCTTTTGTGGATTCAGAGGATTACCTTAAATATTTTAAAGAAAACTTAACTAATGCCTTAAATAATTTAAAACCCGGAAGCTATACCCTTTATGCCAAAGAAGGAGACTTGAAAAAGTTCAAGGAATATATCAATGAAATGAATTCAGCTAATAGTCATTTAGAGTTAAAGACAGCTGCTTCTAGTGAGAATATTATTGGCGGTTTTATGCTGGAGGATTACAGTATGAAATTCAAGTATGATAATACACTAATTAGTAAACTTAAAGATAGTAAAGAACAAATAGGCATAATGGTAACTGAAGCTCTTGCATAGAGAGGGGGATAACATGGAAAAGAAAATTGGAAGTATAATTGCAGTTAATGGACCCGTAGTAAAAGCTAGTGGCATGAGCGGATTTAAAATGAGAGAAATGGTTATGGTAGGAAACAAAAGGCTCATTGGTGAAATAATAATTCTTGAAGGAGATAATGCTACCATTCAGGTTTATGAAGAAACCGGAGGTCTTAAGATCAATGAACCTATAGAATCTACCGGAAATCCATTAAGCTTAAAACTGGGACCAGGCATACTAAGTAATATATTTGATGGTATAGAAAGACCTTTGGTTAGGATAAATGAAATGTCTAAAGGGTTTATACCAGAAGGCATAGGACTTATCACTTTAGATGAAGATAAACTTTGGGATGTAACTATAACCGTTAATTTAGGAGAAAAACTTATATCTGGGGATGTATATGCAGAGGTACAGGAAACTCCTTTAATTAGGCATAAAATTATGGTACCACCCAATTTAGAAGGTGAAGTAGTAGAGGTATTGCCTTCAGGAAAATATAATATTGAAACTGTAGTAGTTAAATTAAAGACAGAAAAATCTATAGAAGAGCTTAAATTATATCAAGTTTGGCCCGTTAGAAATCCAAGGCCTATTAAAAAGAGAAAAACTATATTTAGACCTCTTATCACTGGTCAAAGGGTAATTGATATATTCTTTCCTTTAGCTAAAGGTGGAACTGTTGCCATACCAGGAGGTTTTGGTACAGGAAAAACTATGACTCAGCATCAGCTGGCAAAGTGGTCAGATGCAGACATCATAGTATATATAGGTTGTGGTGAAAGAGGAAATGAGATGACAGAAGTTTTGGAAGATTTCCCAAAACTTATTGACCCTAAGACCAATATGCCTCTTATGAACAGAACCATACTTATAGCGAATACTTCTAATATGCCAGTTGCAGCTAGAGAAGCTAGTATATATACCGGTATAACTTTAGCAGAATACTTTAGAGATATGGGGTATCATGTGGCTATCATGGCTGACTCTACCTCACGTTGGGCTGAGGCTTTAAGAGAAATATCAGGAAGACTTGAAGAAATGCCTGCGGAAGAGGGATATCCTGCATATCTTCCTTCTAGATTAGCAGAGTTTTATGAAAGAGCTGGTTATGTAGAAAATTTAAATGGAACTGAAGGGTCTGTTACTGTAATAGGAGCAGTATCCCCTGCTGGTGGAGATTTTTCTGAACCTGTAACACAAAATACTAAAAGATTTGTAAGTGCTTTTTTAAGCCTTGATAAGAAACTTGCATATTCTAGACATTATCCAGCCATAAACTGGTTGTCTAGTTATAGCGGGTATATAAATCTATTAAAAGACTGGTATGAAGAAAATGTTTCTCCTGAAATATGGGATTTAAGAGGAAAGATGCTAAAGCTTTTATATGAAGAAAGTAAACTATTAGAGATAGTTAAGCTGGTAGGTGAAGATGTATTACCAGACGATCAAAGATTAATCCTTGAAACTGCAAAGATTATAAGAGTATCTTTCTTGCAGCAGAATGCGTACCATGCAGAGGATACCTTTGTTCCTTTGGAAAAACAGTATAGAATGCTGAAAGCTATAGAAGTTTTTTATGAAAATGCTTATAAGGCAGTAAAAGTGGGAGTTCCTATATCTCAAATAACTAACAAAGAGATTTTTGAAGGCTTATATAAGATGAAATATAATGTCCCAAATAATAATTATGAACTTTTAGATTCTCTACAAGATGAAATAAAAGTTTTTTACGGAAACCTTTATCATAAATATGCGTCTAAGAAGTAGGTGATAATATGAAAAAAGAATATTTAAGATTGGATAAAGTTCAAGGCCCTTTAATAATACTATCTGAAGTAGAAAATGTGGCTTATGATGAAATAGTGGAAATACTTCTAGATGATGGAAGAACTAGAAAAGGTAGAGTAGTTCAGATTGAAGGTGACAAAGCTGTTATTCAGGTTTTCGAGCCTACTTTAGGAATTTCTGTGGAAAATACTTCAGTGCACTTTACTGGGAAGCCTTTTGAAATACCACTTTCTAAAGATATGCTAGGAAGAGAATTTAATGGAGTAGGAGAATCTAGGGATGAGGGTGGTCCTATTTATTCCTCTAGAAGATACAATGTAAATGGTAGACCTTTAAACCCTGTAGCTAGAAAATATCCAAGAAACTTTATTCAAACAGGGATTTCCTCCATAGATTGTCTTGCAACCTTAATAAGAGGACAGAAGCTTCCTATATTTTCTGGAAGCGGTATGGCACACAATGATTTAGCAGCTCAAATAGTTAGGCAAGCAAAAATCAGTGCTGATGAAGGGGAGAACTTCTGTATAGTATTTGCAGCCATGGGAATAAAGAATGACGATGCAAATTACTTTAGAAAAAGTTTTAAAGAAGCAGGAGTTCAACAAAAGGTTGTAATGTTTACGAATTTAGCGGATGACCCTATAGTAGAAAGGATCATTACTCCTAGATGTGCCCTTACGGCAGCAGAATATTTAGCTTTTGAGGAAGGTATGCATGTACTTGTTATATTAACGGATATTACAAGCTACTGTGAAGGACTTAGAGAACTATCTTCCTTAAGAGAAGAAGTTCCCAGCAGAAAGGGATATCCAGGTTATTTATATTCTGACTTAGCTTCCTTATATGAAAGAGCTGGTATGATGAATGAAAGTAAAGGAAGTATAACTCAGATTCCTATACTGACTATGCCCAATGATGATATAACTCATCCAATACCTGACCTTACTGGATATATAACTGAAGGGCAGATTGTTTTAAGTAGAGGAATACAGCAAAGAAATGTGTATCCTCCTGTTAACATACTACCTTCTTTGTCAAGACTTATGAAAGATGGTATTGGAGAAGGATATACAAGAGAAGACCATGCTGAAGTATCAAACCAAATATTTTCAGCCTATTCTAGAGTTCAGGATGTTCAGGCTTTAGCTCAGGTTATAGGGGAAGATGAACTTTCAGAAACCGATAAGATATTTATGGAATTTGGAAGATTATTTGAAGATAAATTCTTAAGACAGGATTATGACGAAAATAGAGATATAGATGAAACTTTAGATTTGGCTTGGGAGATATTATCCATACTACCTACAAATGAATTAGATAGAATTTCACAGAAAACTTTAGATAAATATTATAAAGGATAGGTGATTTTATGGAAAATATAGCACCTACCAAATCCAACCTGATGTCAGCTGAAAGTTCACTAGAATTTTCTCAAAAGGGTTTTGAACTTTTAGATAAAAAAAGAAATGTACTTATAAGAGAAATGATGTCTTATATGAACAGAGTTAAGGCTCTCCAAGATAAGATTAACATAACTTTCCAGGAGGCTTATGAAGCCTTAAGGCATGCTAACATCAGTATTGGTATCAATACTTTGGAAGATATAGCTATGGCTATACCTGAAACTAATGATTATGAAGTTATTTACCGCTCCGTTATGGGAGTGGAAGTACCAGAAGTAAAATATGAAATAAAGCCTATTAAACCAGCCTATGGCATATATAGGAGTAACTCTGCTGTAGATGAGGCCTTTCAAAAGTTTAATGAGGTTAAATACTTAACCTATGAACTGGCAGAAGTAGAGAATGCAGTATATAAGCTGGCTATAGAGGTAAAGAAGACTCAGAAGAGAGCTAATGCTCTTCAGAATATACAAATACCTAAGTTTAAGGAAATTGTAAGGTTTATATCTAATGTATTAGATGAAAAAGACAGAGAAGAATTCTTTAGACTTAAGGTAGTAAAAAAGAAAAATAGAAAATAGGAATAAAAGCTCTGTGTAATGTACTAAATTACACAGAGCTTTTATTTTCACTTGGAAGAAAACTATTATTAAAAAAGATTTAAAATATCTATTGCTTTTGAGGAATAATTATAATATCTCCTTCTTTAATATATACAAGGTTATTAGCTATAACGAGCTGATAACCTTTATCTGTTTTTTGAATAAATCTCATGGCTCCAATATTTTCAGTAAACTTAGCAATGGGGTTATCGTTATCGTCGTATATTTCAGCATTTTCTTTTAGAGATAACATATCTGTTGATATTATTTCTAATATTAAAAAAGGATCTTTATAAGTTTTTTTTAGATACTTTATTGGAATATAAAATTCTTTATTTGTAGGATTACCATTAGGGTTTTCATGTATAGATAATGAAAAATAAGCTCTGTTAGCTTTAACTTTATCTAAAGATATATGGAAATTTTTATAGGCTTGAGCTACTATTTTATCAGTCTTAGCATCATATATGGGGGCGGAATTTTCTTTTTCAATAAGGGTATAACTATTTGCTTCTTTATTAATAGGACTTTTTAAATTGCAGGCACTTATAATCATACCTATAAAGAATAGGGAAAGTATGGATATTAACCTCTTATACACTAAAGTTTCACTCCTTAAAAGTTGCTCTTTACAATTAACAACGTATTTAAAGTCCAAAAGTCCTTTTTATTTGCTAATTTATATTTTTATTTTAAAACTGTAACTTTTGTTACCGATTTTATTTAATATAACTTATAAAATAAAAGTGTACTAAATCGGTAAAGTTTTTAGGAGGTAAGATAATGTTAAAAGAAATGAATTTAAGTAACCCAGATATGTTTTGCTTTCAATGTGAACAAAGAGCCGCTGGAACTGGTTGTACCAAATTCGGTGTGTGTGGAAAAAATCCTGAAGTAGCAGCATTACAAGATTTATTAATATATCAGTTAAAAGGAATAGGTTATTATGGTTATAAAGCTATGGAAAAGGGAGTAGCTTTAAGTAATGACATGGATAAATTTGTTATGGATGGATTGTTTACTACATTAACTAATGTTAGTTTTGATGAAAAAGTAATTGCTGAAGTGATTTTAAAAGCAAATGAAATAAAAAGAGAAATTAAAGCTTTATCAGAGGAGGCTGCATCAAACATTCATGCGGATTATATGGCTCCAGAAGGAGTTGTAGCTATGGTAGCAGATGCTAAAAAGATAGGTATTTTAGCATTAAATGAAAATGATGATATAACTTCATTAAGAGAGCTTTTGATATATGGATTAAAAGGTATGGCGGCATATGGACACCATGCAGCAGTACAAGGATATACAGATAAAGAAGTAAATAAATTCTTCTATAAAGGGCTAGCTTCAACTTTAGATACCACACTTACAGTGGAGCAATGGGTAGGGTTAAATATGGAGTTGGGACAAGTTAACTTTAAAATAATGGAACTATTAGATAAGGCTAATACAGAATCTTATGGTCATCCTACTCCTACAAAAGTAGCTGTTACTAAGAAAAAAGGACCATTTATCATAGTTTCTGGACATGACTTAAAGGATCTTAAGGCTTTATTAGAGCAAACAGAAGGTAAGGGAATAAATATATACACTCATGGAGAGATGCTTCCAGCCCATGCTTACCCTGAACTTCATAAATATAAGCATTTAGTAGGTAACTATGGCGGTGCATGGCAGGATCAACAAAAAGAATTTGATGGAATACCAGGCTGCGTACTTATGACTACAAACTGTATTCAAAAACCAAGGGAAAACTACATGGATAGAATTTACACTACCAGTGTAGTAGCATGGCCAGGTGCACAGCATATTGATGAAAATAATGGAGTTAAAGATTTTACTCCTATTATTGAAAAGGCACTATCTTTAGGAGGTTTTACTGAAGAGGAAGAAGAAAAGACCATATTAGTGGGCTTTGGACACAATGCAACTTTAAGCTATGCAGCAGAAATAATAGATGCTGTTAAGAATGGATCAATTAAGCATTTCTTCTTAATAGGAGGTTGTGATGGAGCAAAATCTGGTAGAAATTATTATACTGATTTAGCCACAGCTCTACCACAAGATACTGTGATTTTAACCTTGGCTTGCGGTAAATATAGATTTAACAAACTTGATTTTGGAACAGTAGCAGGTCTTCCAAGATTACTAGATGTAGGACAATGTAATGATGCGTACTCAGCAATTAAGATTGCACTAGCTCTTTCAGAAGCATTTAACTGCGGTGTAAATGATCTACCATTATCTATGATATTATCTTGGTATGAGCAAAAGGCAGTATGTATATTATTAACTTTACTTTCCTTAGGCATAAAGAATATTAAATTAGGACCATCACTTCCTGCATTTATCTCTGAAAATGTGTTAAATGTGCTTGTGGAAAACTTTGGAATTGCACCGGTAACTACTGTAGAACAAGATCTAAAAGAGATACTTGGATAAGGTTTAAATAGTAAAAATAAAAGTTTAGCCATAATATTAATACAAAAATACACCTAAAGTCATAATAATTAGGTGTATTTTTGCATAAAGGTATTCCGATATTTTCAATATAGACTTATAATTGAGTTATATAAATATTTGGAAAGGAAAATAGATATGAATATTAAAAATATTATATATAAAAGAAAGTCTATAAGAAAGTATAAAGGCGAACCTATAGAAAAAGAAAGGCTCTTAGAGATAAAAGAGCTAATTAAAAATGTAACTCCTCTGTATAAAGAAATAAAAATGCAGGGACTTTTAGTAGAAAATGGCGTAGAAATTCAAAAGATTAGCAAAGGTATTATTGGTAGCTACGGAAAGATAGAAGCCCCTCACTATATAGTGGTAACTTCAGAAGAGAAAGAAGGATTTCACGAAAATATAGGTTTTGCTTTTGAAAAATTAGTGTTAGACCTTACCCATATGGGATTAGGAACTTGCTGGATAGGAGGGGCCATTAAAAAAGAGCTGTTAAATGGTATAGTAGAAATACCAGAAAATCAGAAGCCGGTTGTACTCATAGCCTTTGGCTATCCAGAAGATAGTAATATCTTTAACATAGAATTAAGCAGCGGTCATAAGAGGAAGGAATTAGAATATATAGCTTTAGGGACTCTTAATGATACTTGGGAAGAAATTTTTCAAGGGGTTAGACGTGCTCCTTCTGCTGTAAATTTTCAACCCTGGAGATTCTATAAAGATCATAGTGAAATTCATGCCTATGTTACTGAGGGAAACATAATAACACGAAATTTAGCTCACTTTAGTAAATTAGATATGGGTATCGCATTATGCCATCTTAAATTAATGTGTGAATATAAGGGCTTTAAAGTAGAATTTATAAATCAAGACTTGCCAAAGAGAAAAGGCCTTCAATACGTTATCACTATAAAAGTTAAATAGTCAAATAATTAAGAGCACATACTAATATAAGGTATGTGCTCTTTTAATAATATTATGATGGATAATTGATGAATAATTTACATTTTAAAACACATAATATATTAGGTTTTAATAAATTGTAGTTTATAAAAGGAGAAATTATTCATGGAAGAAAGTATTAAGATTAATGCTATTTTTGCTTTAAGAAAAAGATTTGTATTATTATATCTTTTAAATTTTACAGATGCTGTTTTTACTAGAACCTTATTAAAAACAGGAGTTTTCTTGGAAGTAAATCCTGTTATGAATAAAATAGCCTATAGTAATTTTAAGATGATTATTGTAAAAATCCTCCTTCCTTTATTATTATTATCAGTAGTATATAATAGAGTGAAAAAGTCTTCCATTAATCTCTTAATAATATCTAATAAAATTTTACTGCCAGTTATAACATTATATCTTCTTATAAATGTTATACATATCACTGGAGTAATATTGTATTTTATTTTTCCTTTGTATAGTAATATAACTTTCCATTTTCTATACTAAAATTCAAAGTGCCATTATTATAAAGAAAGGCAATAAATGCTGATATAGCAGATAGATTTATATAATATTCCTGAAAATTCATATTAATATCATTAAGTACAGCTATATTTTCTAAAACTTCCTCTTTAGATAGAGGCTGAGATAGGACTTCTGATATGTCATTAATATATTTATGTATATTATTTATATTCACATTGCATAGTTCAAGAATCTCAGTTTTATTATATAGTTTATCACCATGACTTACCACAAAGTAATCACAGTCTATTTCTTTAATTTTATCTAAAGAATTTAAGACTTCCAATATATTGTAGTAGTAAGGTAAAGGATACTTCATCAAGGTTGAATGGCTAAAAATAGCATCTCCTAAATAGCATACTTTATCAGGGGTAATCATAGCTGCCTGTTCTATG
Organism: Clostridium amylolyticum; assembly: GCF_900142075.1. Classification (GTDB taxonomy): domain Bacteria; phylum Bacillota; class Clostridia; order Clostridiales; family Clostridiaceae; genus Clostridium_AA; species Clostridium_AA amylolyticum. The sequence goes on along the minus strand of NZ_FQZO01000004.1, from coordinate 238,959 downwards.
GAATGTCCTGGCAAAGGCATAAATTCTAATTTTTCGTCATTTATTTTGTTTATACCATATTCTACTACATAATCTACCTTTATACTTTTTGAACTTTTTTTTATTTCTCTAGCAGGAAAAGAGCCAAATTGAGCATAAGGCATTAAATCGTTATTTTCCATAAATAATTTTTCTTTAAAAGTACTATAAGTAATTATACCTGGATAATTGTCATTAAAATAGTTATTTCCTCCACAGTGATCCAAATGACCATGAGTATTAAAAATATATTTGGGGTGAAGATTGTTTTGAATTAAGGCATCTTCAATTTTTTTTGCTGAAGTATTATTGTTACCAGTATCCACCATCATGCAGTTTTTATTTTTAAATGTGTATACACCTATACTAGTAGGCGCCTGTATGTAATAAGAATTACCTTTTACTTTTATTAAGTCCATTATTAACACCTGCCTTACCATTAGATTATATAATTTAAGATTTTATAGCACAAGTATATAATAAAAACCATTAAATAGCCTATATTGAGTATCAAAGTTTTACTAAAATAATGTTAATAATAATTAATATTAATATACATTGAACAAATGCTATGATAAAATTAACTAGAAATTTCAAGCTGATATTTATAATTTTTAAAATGGGTGAAATGAGATGAAGGATAATATACTAGTAGTTTACTTTACTAGAACTGGAAGAAGTGAAAAGGTAGCTTTAGAGCTAAATAAGCACTATAAATGTATGGTAGAAAAAATAAATGAGAAAGAAAAAAGAAAGGGTATATCAGGGTATATTAAATCAGCATGGCAAGGAATAAAAAAGAGTACCTGCACCATAAATAAAGCTAAATATAATCCACAAAATTATAATATAACCATTATTATTACACCTTTATGGGTTGGTAATATAAGTAGTCCTGTAAGAACTTATTTACAAAAGTATAGTGATAAGATAAATGATTATGGAATTATTGTTACTCACAACAGCAGTTCTTATAAAGCAGCAGAAGATGAAATAAAAGCTATGCTTCATAAAGAGCCTATTTTTCAAGTAGAATATAAGAAAAAGGACATAGATAATAACAGTATCAATGTACTGGACATTCTAAAATTTTCACATTAGAGCATAAAATAGTGAAGCTTGCTATGCAAACTTCACTATTTCTTTGTAGTTAAAACTTAGCTTTTAATATGAAATATATACAAAACAATAATGCTATTACATATAATGCTGGTTTTACTTGAGATTTTTTTCCGGAAAATAACTTTAATATGGGGTAGGCTATAAAGCCGAAGGCCATACCATTTACTATATCAGAGGAAAAAGGTATCACAGCTATGGTTAAGAAGGCAGGAATCCCTTCTGTAACATCTTTAAAGTTTATAGCTGATATATTTTGAAGCATTAAATAGCCAATTATTATGAATATAGGAGCTACTGCGTTATCTGGTATCAATTTTATAAAGGGGATAAAGGGTATGGATAATAGAAATAACACTGCTGTGGTTAGTGAAGTAAAACCAGTTTTACCACCTGCTGCTATACCAGCGGCACTTTCAGCAGAGGTAACCGTAGGGCTTGTTCCTAGTAGTCCACAGCTTAAAGCTGATAACGCATTAGCTTTAAAGCTTTTATCATATTTCTCAGGGGATTTAAGCATTCCGTTTACATAAGCATTTATTACTCCTATGTTACTGAATATTAAAACCATTGCTAAGGATAATGAACCCACCCAAAAAGGTACTGTTAATATATCCTTAAAGCTTAATTTCATAAAAATTGAACTGTAATTTCCTAAAGAAAACTTAAAGCCTTGGGAAGAGTCCACACTATTAATACCTGTTAATATGCTCAATAAGGTTCCTACAACTATAGTAATTAAAAAGTTACCTGGTACATTTTTTGCAAAGAGTATTATTGCTATTATAAGTATTAATATAGACATTTGCACATTAAAACTAGAAAGCTTGCCTAGTGCACCGAAAGAAGTAGGGCTTAACACAATAAGTCCGCTTTTTTGAAGTCCTAATACTGTAAGAAGAAGTCCTATACCCACACTTATAGAATCTTTAAGTGAATCTGGAATAGCTTCTTTTAAAATGTTTCCTAAAGGTGTAAAGGCTGTGATGGCAAATATAATACCAGCCATCATAACAGTTCCTAAGGCACTTTGCCAACTAAGACCTAAATTATTCACTATAGTATATGTAAACATAGCATTTACCCCCATACCTGGAATCATAACCAGTGGGGTATTAGAGTAAAAGGCTATAATGATACACCCCAAACTAGAAGCTAGTATGGTAGAAATTACAGTAGCCTCACGGGGCATTCCTGAATCTGCTAGTATGGAAGAATTAACTGCTATTATATAAACAACTGCAAAAAAAGTGGTTAGTCCAGCCATGAACTCTTTCTTCATATTAGTATCATGTAAATTAAAATCAAAAAAATCAATTAGTTTATTATTCATCGTCTCATCCTTTGCGAAGCCCCTCTCCCACCCTCACTAAAAACTTAGTGCAGATACTATTCTATCAGAGAAGTTATAATAGGTAAAATAAAATTTGTATATTTCATATGATTTGAAGTTTTCAAATTTTTATACTTAATAATAAACAGCATTAAAGGATCTTTCCTTTGGAATTAATGTAATGTCAGTTTTGAAAATAGAGGTTACCTTAGAGAAACCATTGCCTTTTTCTAAAAGCTTTATGAAGGCTTCTAAAAGCTCATCTTCTCCTTGTGCTTCGATTTCCACATCTCCGTTATCCAAATTTTTAGCCCATCCAGTAATATTAGTTTTTGCAGCTGCATATTTAGCATGATATCTAAAGCCCACACCTTGGACTCTTCCTTTAACTATCATATGATATCTTTTCATAAATCCTCCTTTTTAATTTATAAAAGTATTAGTATGATTTGATAATTAACATTATAGCAGAATAATACTCTGTTCTATGTTAAAGATTTATAAAAAGTGTATTGATTTTACTTTATAATACCCATATACTTAAATTTGTTATCCGATAGCTAACCGCCCCTAATACTCCAACTTCTTTAATTGGTAGGATAAGGGGTGCTAAGCTCCATAAGCAGATGCTCCAAATCTGCTTACTTCTTCGTAGCACCTAAAGCGTCTTCCTCTAATTTTTAAAAGCTTTAGGTGGAAAGAAGAAGGTTCCTTATAAATTTTCTTCTAAACTTCAGCTGGAGTAGGTATTCCTTTTAAGAGATTCCACCTGAAGCTAAGAATCACTTGATGACAAAAGGAGAGTGTTTTGCTTGAGTAATAAATTAGATTTGACTAAGGGCAGTATTGCAAAAAGTCTTTTAAAATTAGCATTACCTATTATGGGAACATCATTTTTGCAAACGGCTTATAACATAACAGATATGTTTTGGATTGGACAAGTAGGAACTAAAGAAGTAGCAGCAGTGGGAACTGCAGGATTCTTTACTTGGCTAGCTATGGCTTTTATAATTATATCCAAGGTGGGAGCAGAAGTTAAAGTCGCTCAAAATTTAGGAAGGAAAGATGTACATTCAGTTAAGCATTATATCGCCACAAGTATTCAAATTAACTTGATACTCTCTATTTCTTATTCCATAATTATCTTTATATTTAGAAAACAGCTTATTGGATTTTTTAATTTAGGAGATATGAGAGTTATAAACATGGCAGAAAGTTATCTTATGATAATTTGCTTAGGACTTATGTTTTATTTTATTAATCCCGTTTTTACAGCTATATTTAATGGAGCTGGAGATTCCAGTACTCCATTAAAAATTAACACATTAGGTTTGGTTTTTAATATAGTTTTTGATCCTATTTTAATATTTGGAATAGGACCCTTTAAGCCTATGGGGGTAGAGGGAGCAGCCATAGCTACTATATTAGCTCAGTTTTTAGTTACTGCTTGTTTTATCATCACCATACTTAAATCAAAAGAAGAGTACTTTAAATTTAGCCTCTTTGAAAGGATGAATATGGATTATGCTAAATCTATTATAAGACTTGGGATACCAGTTTCCTTTCAAAATGGTTTATTTACGGTGTTTGCCATGTTAATTGCAAGGATAATAGCTACCTGGGGAGCAGAGCCTATTGGAGTTCAAAAGATAGGATCTCAAATTGAAGCTATTTCTTGGATGACTGCAGGTGGTCTTTCTACAGCTTTAAGTGCTTTTATAGGTCAAAATTATGGAGCGGGCAATAAAAACAGAATAGTAAAAGGATACATATATACCATGATTATGGCTATGGTGATAGGTGTATTTTCTACCTTACTATTAGTGTTCTTAGGTGGAGATATTTTTAAATTATTTATACCTAATGATGCAAAAGCAACTATTATTGGTGCGGAATATTTGAAAATATTAGGATATTCACAGCTATTTATGTGCATAGAAATCACTACTACAGGGGCATTTAATGGTTTAGGAAAAACTTTATTCCCTTCAGTAGTAAGTATAATATTTACAGGATTAAGAGTGCCAGCAGCAGATTTATTATCTAGTAAAACCTCTTTGGGACTTAATGGAATATGGTGGAGCATAAGTATGAGCAGCGTATTTAAGGGAGTAATACTTACTGCAATATTCATCTATCTTATAAAAAAAGATAAACTCATGGGAAGAGATACTAAAGGAGCTTCATTAGAGATATAATTATAAATGTAATTTATTTTACCCTCACAGCATATAATGTATAGTGAATATGTTGTGAGGAGTTTTTTATGCCTGGAGATATATCAAAACACACAAAATATATGGATAGTAAACCTTATCCAGAACCAAAGGTTGAATGTGAAAATGTGTTTTATGCTAATTTACTTCTACAGGATTATGCGGGAATGGTAAGCGAATTTACAGCGGTTTCTTTATATTCATTTCAGCATATAGTAAGTGATAAAGAATACAAGGATTATGCAGAGCTTATAGGTGGTATTTCTATAGTAGAAATGAAGCATTTAGAGCTTTTGGGAGAAACCATAAAGCTTTTAGGCAGAAAACCTGCATTTATATCTTGTAGCTGTAATGAGTGGGAATACTGGAAGGCTTCCCATGTAGATTATTCAGATAACATATTGGATATGCTAAGAGCGGATATAAGAGCAGAGTCTGAAGCTATAGAGAATTATAATAAACATTTAGAGATGATAGGAGATAAATACATAAGAAAACTCTTAGATAGGATAATTATAGATGAAAAGTTACACTTAAAGCTTTTTCAAAATATGTATAATAAATATCTAATGAAAGAAAAGAAAAAAGAAGAAGAAAAAAATAAGGCGTCAAAAAGCAAAAAGCATAAAGATTAAAAGTTAAACATGTTAATAAGTTATTAATAAAGGGTTATAATGCTTATTATAGAAGGATTATACCCTTTATTTTTCTTTATACTAAAACTATAATGTGAGTAATGATTGTATCTTAATAATATCTATGTAAATAAAATAATTTGTTAACTGTGGAGGAATTCTTAAATGAGTAGCAAAGGATTAAAAATAAATTTTGGTATGCTAGCATTTATAATAATTGCTAGCAGCATTTATTTTATTATAAATTACTATATTGGGAAAAGAACTATTCAAAGGATAAATCATGTTTTTAATATAAATACAACTATTTTTTGGATAGTTTTTTGGATAATAGCCCTATCTTATGTGGCAGCTAAAATATTAGACCCTTATATGCCTTCTAGGATTACGAATGCATTTAACATTATTGGAGTATACTATATGGCAGTAATATTTTACCTTTTAATATTTTTTTCATTGTTAGATTTGGTAAAGTTATTTAATAAAAGAATACACTTTATTCCTAATATTATAATGAATTATAGTAATTTAAGCGTAGTAATTTCTTTGGTCACTGCTGTTATAATGGTACTTTTAATCTCTTTAGGTTCTTTTAATGCTAAGAATTCTTATGTGAAAAACTATAATATTAATGTAAATAAAAATGCAGGAGGTCTATCTAGCTTAAATATAGTTATGGTTTCTGATATACATCTAGGAGATCTTATTGAAAATAAAAGGCTTAAAAAGATGGTGTCAGAAATTAATGAGTTAAATCCTGACGTGGTAATAATAGCAGGGGATATTGTAGATAGCTCTATAAAGCCTTTCTTAGATAAATACATGGCAAAGGAATTTAAAAATATATATAGCAAGTATGGAGTTTATGCGGCTTTAGGCAATCATGATCTTATGATGGGAAAGGGTGATGAGATTACCCAGGCTCTAGAAGAAGAGGGAAATGTCCAAGTGTTAAGAGATAAGGCTTTATTAGTTAATGAAAGTTTTTATATTGTAGGAAGAGATGATATATCCATAAACAGAGTAAAAGGTACTAGGAAACCCCTAGAGGAAATAATAAAAGATACAGATTATAGCCTACCATTTATAGTAATTGATCATACACCAAAAGATATTGAAGAAGCTAATAACATACAGGCAGATTTGATGCTTTGTGGGCATACTCATAGAGGACAGATGATACCTAATAATTTAATAACTAGTAAAATATATGAAATTGATTATGGATATCTAAAGAAGAAAGACTTAAATATAGTGGTTTCTTCAGGTTATGGAACTTGGGGGCCACCCATAAGAATAGGCTCTAGATCAGAAATTGTAAATATTAAATTAAATTTTAAACTCCCTAACTAATATATTAATATATTAAGTTAAAAGTGTTATAATTAGCTTGGAGGTGTGTTTATATGAATAATATATTAATGGCAACCTTGTTTGTGGCATTTATTTTCTTTATACATTTTTTAAGTAAAAATACTGATTATATAATTCAAGACAACAGCTACAATATATTGAAAGATATAGAATCTCACATCCTAATAGATAGTGCAAAAATTTCCTTATTATCTTTTAGATATGTAGATAATGCTCGAATAGTATCTTTCGTATATGGTGGAGAGTTTGGCATGGCTGTTTATATTAAGGGCTTTAACGGCAAATTAAAGTTGGATTGGATTAATTATGGAGATACTAAATGTTTCTCTAGAATCATAACTACTGATAGCGGTAAGTACGTGGTGGCTGCTGGAGATAATGAAAATTGTTTTATAAGCCACATAGAAACAGAAGTGAATAAAAAAACTATAGTTATGAGTACTAGAGGAGAAAGATATTTTCTTAAAGTATGGCCTTTAATAGGTTCCGAAATTATTGATGGAATAACCTTTATGAGGTTATATGATGAAAATAATTTAAATATCACAGAAGAGCTTATGTATGATAACAGAAAAACAGAAAAAGTTATAGATGATTTTGTTTTTATTAATTAAGTTATTTTTAGTTTAGAAGATTAATCCATCTGAAGCTAAGAATCACTTTATAGGTAAAATTATAAAAAAAGCATTGCATGACACAGATATGGTCAGGCAATGCTTTTTTTATTGCTTTCTTAGATTAGAAATTCTCCACTCTACAGTAAGAGTATTGAAGTTTTGGCAATTTATATTAACTAGGCTGATAAATTCTATTCCTAATTCTTTTTGGTGGGTAGTTAGAAAGGTAGTAAATCCTATGTTGTTAGTAGAAAAACACGGCTCATAGGGCACGCCGCTAATCTCTTCAAAAATAGTTGTACTGTAAAGAGGTTTATTTAAAGAATCCAATTCTATAATGGCTTTCTTTGCTTCCTCTAAAAGTAATGAATCCAAATCGCTCATGAAAGTCCTCCTTTTTAAATCTACTTTAACAATATTCTTAATTGCATTTATATATTCCAAATAACCAATATATAGTATGCTGGTTAGAGAATATTGTTAATTACATGTATAACTACATGTTTAGCATTTAAGAAACAAAGGGTTAAGCAAGTGTTAATTAGTTGTTAACTTAGTGTATCGGCAGAAAAAATAGTGTATCATAATATATGTAAATAAAAGTGTATCGTAGTGTATCTAAAGATACACTATCATTGAAAACGTTATGTGCATGAGGTTTTCAGAAGTTGGCACGCATATTGCTTAATAAATATATATAAAGAAAAGGAGGAATAACATATGAAAGTTTTAATGGTATGTTCTGGTGGTATGTCATCTGCTATAGTAGTTAAGGCTATAAAGCAGGAAGCTGATAAAAAAGGTTTTCCACTAGAGATTAAAGCAGTGGGAACTGGAGAGTTTGAGGATGAATTAAGAGCTGAAAAGTATGATCTTGCTATAGTTGCTCCACAGGTTAAGCATAGGTTTAAGGTGTTTGAGGAGCAGGCCAGCGCTGTAGGAGTGCCAGTAGAACTTATAGTTCCTATGGGATATACACCAATAGGTGCACCTAAAGTGTTAGATCAAATTAAAAAGCATGCAAAATAGCTTCTTAATTTGTAGCTTTATTAATTAATATTTTATTTTTAATATTTATTATTTTTTAGTTTGGTTATTATTATTTTTAATAACATAATATTATTTTAAAGGGGGATACTCATGAACGCATTTTTACTTTGGCTTGAAGAAAAATTCATGCCACCAATGGCTCGTCTTTCTGAGCAAAGACACTTAAGAGCTATAAGAGACGGAGTTATATCTACATTATCATTAATTATTGTAGGTTCATTTTTCTTAATTATTGCCCAGCCACCATACAAACCACTGGCTGATGCAGTAAAACCATATGTGGGGGATATAATGATACCATTTAGACTCACTACAGGTCTTATGGCATTATACGCAGCCTACGGTATGGGATATAGCTTAGCTAAATCCTATAAACTAGACGGAGTAAGTGGAGGGGTTCTTTCACTAGTTGCCTTCTTAATGGCGACTGTTCCATTAAACGTAGATGCTGTAATGAACGAAGCTGTTAAAGCTGGCGTAAAGGGAGCAGCTCCTATGGGATGGGTACTACCTATGGGTAACCTAGGCGGTGCTGGTATGTTCACAGCAATACTTGCTATGATATTTGCGGTAGAGACACTAAGACTTCTTAAAAAATATAATGTTACTTTTAAAATGCCAGAGCAGGTGCCGGATTCTGTTGCAAGATCCTTTGAAGCTTTAATACCTGCAGCGGTAATTATAACTGTAGTTTGGGTAATCAGAGTACTACTTAAGTTTGACATAAATGCTAGATTATTATCATTATTCTCACCAGTTAAAAACGTTATGGGTAATAACCTTGCTGGTGTTGTGGTTCCAGTACTTCTTATAACATTACTATGGTCTGCTGGTATTCACGGGGTTTCAGTTATAGGTTCTGTTATAAGACCTATATGGCTGGTTCTTCTTGATGAAAACATGAAAGCTGTGGCAGCAGGGCAAGCAATGCCAAACATAGCTCCAGAACCTTTCTTCCAATGGTTAATATGGATTGGTGGATCTGGTGCTACTATAGGACTTTGTCTACTTATGGTATTCTCTAAATCTGAATATCTTAAGAGAGTTGGTAGGTTCTCCTTAGTTCCAGGTATATTTAACATTAATGAACCCATGATATTTGGTGTTCCACTGGTAATGAACCCAATACTAGCAATACCATTTGTAATTGGACCAACTGTTACTAGTATTATATCTTACTTTGCAGTTCAACTTAACTTAGTTGGGAAGTTCTATATATTAGCTCCATGGACTCTTCCAGCACCTATAGGAGCATTTATGGCTACGGGTGGAGATTGGAGAGTAGTAATATTAGTTCTTATTAATATCGCCATAACCACTTTAATATACTATCCATTCTTCAAGGTTTATGAAAAGAAGATGATAGCAGAAGAAAGAGCTAATGCTGAACTTGCTACTTCAGAAAGCATTTAAGTTTAATTAACAATAAATAACAAATTATAAGTGGCACTGAATAGTGCCACTTAGTTTTAGAAGACAAAACCAACTAATTATGGAAGGAGGACATAATAATGGCAGGACTTAAAATAGCAATAATTGGAGGAGGAAGTTCCTATACCCCTGAGATTATCGAAGGATTTATAGTTAGAAAAGATGAGCTTCCAGTGAAAGAAATACATCTAGTAGACATTAAAGAAGGTCAGGAAAAACTTAATATAGTTGGAAGCCTAGCAAAAAGAATGGTAGAAAAGGCTGGGTTAGATATAAATATAAATCTTACTTTAGATAGAAGAGAAGCATTGAAGGATGCAGATTTTGTAGTTACACAGTTTAGAGTGGGAGGTTTAGATGCCAGGGCTAAAGATGAAAGATTTCCTCTTAAATATAATGTCCTAGGTCAAGAGACCACTGGTCCAGGAGGCTTTGCTAAAGGCTTAAGAACTATACCTGTTATGCTTGATATATGCAAAGATATGGAAGAACTATGTAAAGATGCTTGGCTTATAAACTTTACTAACCCATCAGGGCTAGTAACTGAGGCGGTTAGAAAGTATACTGATATTAAGTGCTTGGGACTTTGTAATGTACCCATTCATATGAAGATGGATATAGCTTCTATGTTAGATGCTGACAGCCAGGATATATTTGTGGAATTCACAGGGCTTAACCATTTAGTTTGGGGTAGAAAAGTTTATTTAAAGGGCGAAGATGTTACATCTCAAGTTATAGATAAGCTTTTAGATGGTGCAAGTTTAAGCATGAAAAATATTACTGATTTAAAATGGAATGCTGAATTTTTAAGGGCCTTAAATATGATACCATGTCCTTATCACAGATACTTCTATATGACAGATAAACTGTTAGAAGAAGAAAAAGAAGCAGCAAGAGAAGGTGGACAGGGTACTAGAGCAGAAGTGGTTAAGGGTGTAGAAGAAAAACTTTTTGAATTATATAAAGATGTAAATCTAAAAGATAAACCCAAGGAATTAGAAAAAAGAGGCGGTGCTTATTATTCCGATGCTGCGGTTTCCTTAATAAGTGCTATTTACAATGATAAAAAAGAAATACACACCGTAAATACAGTTAATAATGGAACTATTAAAGAGTTACCTAATAATAGTGTTATTGAAACAAACTGTTTAATAGATAGAAGAGGAGCAACACCTTTAAATATAGATAAATTGCCAGCAGAGGTTTTAGGACTTTTACAAAGTGTAAAATCCTATGAAGTTAATGCGGTAGAAGCTGCGGTAAAGGGAGATAAAAGTAAAGCTATATTAGCTTTAGCATCCCATCCTTTAGTGCCTTCAGCAGCAACAGCTGTAGAAATTGTAAATGAGTTAATAGAAATAAATAAATCTTACCTACCACAATTTAAATAATTAAGGTATATACGGAGGGACTTGTAATGTTAGAAGCAGAAATTTTTGAAATTATATCCCATGGTGGAGATGCTAGAGGATATGCTTATGAATCATTAAAGGCTGCTAGAGAAGGTGACTTTGAAAAAGCAGATGAATTATTAGAAAAAGCTCAAGAAGAATTAGATATAGCACATAATACTCAAACTAAGTTGATCCAAGCTGAAATAAATGGAGAGGATTTAAAGATGAGCTTGTTAATGGTACATGCTCAGGACCAGCTTATGACAGCTATAGCTGAAAAATCACTTATAGAGCAAATGGTAGGTATGTGTAAGGAATTTAAAAGGGAGTAATGCATTATGTATAAAATGTTGTACATCGTAATAACCATACTATTTCTTTTAGGCTCAGTGTATTTAACCAAGGAAATAACTAAAAGATATAAGGTGAATAGATGGATCATTGGATTTTCTTCACCTTTTGTAATCCTCATACCCTTATTAATATTTAAAGAATTACCTATTTGGGCATGGACTATACTTTTGATTATATTCTCTTTTATGTGTATAATGTTTTTTGAAATAACCAGGCAAATGGTGGAGAACAACGAGATAAAAGGGGTTGCTAAGTTCGATACTAAAAAGAAAAATAAGTGATGGTGATATAGTTTTGAAACATGAGCATGTGTACAAAACTTTACTTAAGATATGTGAAAAACAAAGTGTTAAAAATGAAAGCATTGGAATTAGTGCTGGAGAGCTCGCAAAGTTATTAGATATGAAAAGACCTAATGTGGTTAGGGAATTAACTAAGCTTGTTAATATGGGAAGGGTGAGCAAAAAACAAGGAAGACCAGTGCTTTATTTTACTCTTGATAAACCAAAGCAGGAAGATAATGAGGATTTCGCAAGGATAGTAGAGACAGATAATGACTTTTTTAACAGCCTTACTGGGAAAGATAGTAGTTTAAAACATCCTATATCCTTAGCTAAGGCTGCTATTGTCTATCCACCTAAAGGGCTTCATACCCTTATTGTAGGAGAAACAGGTGTGGGAAAATCTTTTTTTGCAAAGTGTATGTTTAAATATGCTCTAGACATAAATAGGGTAAAAGACGAAAGCAGGTTTGCGGTATTTAATTGCGCAGACTATGCTAATAACCCACAACTTCTAATATCTCATCTTTTTGGGGTAAAAAAAGGTGCTTACACCGGTGCTCATGAAGATAGAGAAGGTATTATTGAGAAGAGTAGAGATGGAATATTATTTTTAGATGAAATCCATAGGCTGCCTCCAGAGGGTCAAGAAATGCTATTTACACTTATAGACAATGGCTATTATGTTCCCTTGGGTAGCACAAAGGAAGTTACTATCTCCGTTATGATAATATGTGCCACTACTGAAAATACCGATTCCACATTATTACGAACTTTCAAAAGAAGAATTCCTGTTACTATTTCATTGCCTCCACTTAGAGAAAGAAGCACTGATGAAAGACTTCATCTTATTAAAAACTTTCTTGAGGAGGAATCCAATAGAATTCATAAGGGTATTGAAATAGAGAGTCAAGCTTTAACAGCTCTTTTAAATTATGAATGCCTAAATAATATAGGACAATTAAAAAGTGACATCCAAATAGCTTGTGCTAAGGCTTTTTTAAGAAGCATGGTGGATGGAGAAGATGTTTACATTCGTACAGAGGATTTTAATGAAGAGGTTAAAAAAGGATTACTTATTTCAAAGAAAGTAAAGGCTGAAGATTATAGTTTTAATATAGATTCCAATTTAACTACTGGTTACGATAACGGTGAAGGGGACAAATACGATTTGTCCAATAATATCTATGATTTCATAGAAGATAGAACTAAATACCTCCAAGAAACAGGGATAGACAGTAAATCTATAACACTTAAAATCTCTGAAGAAATAGAAACCTATATAAGTAGATACCTAAATAATTTAGAACCTAGGGAACAGGAAGACGAAATAAAGCTTATTATTAATAATGATCTTTATGATTTTTTAAAAGCCTTTATGCATTTAGCTGAATTTAAGCTAGAAAGAAAGCTTTCTAAAAATACTTTTCTTGGGCTATTGATACATTTAGATACTTTTTTGATTAGAGCAAAAGAAGGGAAGCTTATAGAAAACCCTAAGCTAACCACTATAAGAAAGCAATATTCAAAGGAATTTAAGGTTGCCATGCTACTAGCTGAAAAAGTGGAAGAAAAATATAACATAGATATACCTATGGATGAAATAGGCTTTATAACTATGTTCTTTGCAGCGGATATACAGGATAAGGAAGGCAGAGTTGCAGTTATAGTAGCTATGCATGGAAATAGTACAGCTACTTCTATGGCAGATGTAGCAAATCAGCTATTAAATACCAAGCATGCCAAGGCTTTTGATCTTCCTCTCTCCATGAAGCCGGAAGAAGGCTTAGATAAAATTAAGGAATTGGTAAGAAAATATGATGAAGGTAAAGGTGCGTTAATTCTTGTAGACATGGGATCCTTAAAGTTCTTTGGTCAAGTAATTGAAGAAGATACGGGAATAAGGACTATAGCCATTGATATGGTAAGCACTCCCATGGTAATTGAAGCTACAAGAAAGGCTCTTATAAATCAAAGCCTAGAGGAAATATCGGAATCTGTAGATTTGGAAAGTAGATATCTAGGTAAGTGTAATGATGAATTGAATATAAAAAAAGATAATGTGATAATAACGGCTTGTTCCACTGGACATGGTACAGCGGAAAAGTTAAAGGAATTGATTTATAAAAAATATCCAGAAGATGAGTACAAGGTTATTAACTTATCCATTAAAGATAGAAAAAAATTTATGGATACTATAAAAGGTATTAAAAAGAAGTCTAATGTATTATGTGTTATTAGTGCATTTAAGGTGGATATACCTGGGATAAAATACTATCCATTGGATGAGTTTTTGAAGGATTATGCTCCTACGGAAAAAGAAAACCAAGAGCTATTTAAAAATATGGAAATAGTGTATAAAGAACATTTGGAACTTCCAAGAGGTAAGGAGATATTAAATGATTTTTTCACTATTCTTGAAAAAATAAGTTATAAGTTTGGGCTTCATTTTGATGTGGAGAAGACTAATGGTATATTAATGCATTTAGGATGTTTAACAGAAAAAATTATAAGTAAAGAAGAAACTCCAAAATGTGAAAATATAAATACTGTTCTTTCACGAAACTTTGAAATTTATGAAAGCTTAAGCCTTGAGCTTAAAACTATAGAAAAAAAATTAATTATAAAATACAATGACCATGATATATGTAATTTAATAGAAATACTACTAAATGAATAATAGAGGTGACAATATGAATAAATTAGGGATTTCACTTTATCCTATGCACTCTTCCCCAGAAAAAGATAAAGAGTACATTGATTTAGCTTCTAAATACGGTTTTAAAAGAGTGTTTACTTGTTTGCTTTCTGTGGATGGAGACAAAGATAAAATATTACAATCCTTTAAGGATGCTATACAACATGCAAGCTCTAAGGGGATGGAGGTTATAGCTGACGTTAGCCCCAGAATATTTAATGAGTTAGGTATAAGCTATAATGACTTATCCTTTTTTCACAATTTAGGAGCTCATGGCATAAGGCTAGATATGGGCTTTACAGGAAGTGAAGAGTCAACTATGACTTTTAATCCTTATAATCTTAAAATAGAAGTAAACATGAGCAATGTAACAAAGTATTTAGATAACATAATGACTTACAAACCTAATAAAGAAAATTTAATAGGTTGTCACAATTTCTATCCTCATAGATATGCAGGATTATCCTATGAACACTTTATTAAAAGCAGTGAGCAATTCAAAGCTCATGGGTTAAGAACTGCAGCTTTCGTTTCTTCAAATAATGCGGAGTTTGGTCCTTGGCCTATTATGGAAGGTTTGCCTACATTGGAAATGCATAGAAATCTTCCTATAGATGTTCAAGCAAAACATCTTTTTGCTACAGGATTAATTGATGATGTTATAATTTCAAACTGTTATGCTTCAGAAGAGGAATTAAAAGCCTTATCAGAAGTAAATGCTAATCTTATGACTTTTAATGTGGAGTTATATGAAGGGGTAGAGGAACTACAAAAAACTATTATCTTTGATGAGAAGCATTTTTATAGAGGGGATGTTTCCGATTACCTTATTAGAAGTACCCAAAGTAGAGTTAAGTATAAGGGATATGATTTTCAGCCTTTTAACACCAGGGATATTAAAAGAGGAGACATACTAATAGAAAATAACTTATACATGCAATATGCAGGTGAATTACAAATTGCCATAAAGGATATGGAGAATTCAGGAAAGACCAATGTGGTAGGAAGAATTAGAGAAGAAGAAATTATGCTATTAGATTATCTAGAGCCTTGGGAAAAGTTTGCTTTTAAAAATAATAAATAATAGAGCTAACAGTAACTAATATAAAGCCAGCATTTAAATGCTGGCTTTATATAAAATATGCGTTTTACAGAATTGTATTTAATTATTATATTTATTAGTCATGGAAAAATAATTTTAGGAGGGAAATTATGGAGTATATAATTGGAGTAGATGGTGGGGGGACTAAAACAGAAGTAGTAGCTTATGATCTTTCAGGAAAGGAATTATATAGGACCCAAGGTGGTTATGGGAATTTATCAGTAAATATTCAGGAAGCTTTAAATAATATAGTAACTACCATAGGGGAATGTGTGGCTAAATTAAAGGAAGATGAATGCTTGTTTATAGCTTTAGGATTAGCAGGAATTGAAAGCGGCAAAAATAAGGAAATAGTAACGGAAAAACTAAAAGAATGTTTTAATGTAGAAGTTGAAGCAATGAATGACGCAGATATAGCATTAGCTGCTTTATTAAAAGGAGAAGATGGTATATTAACTATTGCAGGTACAGGCTCCATTTGTTATGGAATAAGTAATAATAATAAAGCTAGAGCAGGTGGATGGGGTCATCTCATAGGGGATGAAGGCTCGGGATACTACATATCCATGGCAGCTATTAAGCATATGTCCAGGAGAGATGATGAAGGCTTTTCTTTAGACTTTATTTCTAAAAGCATATTATCTCAGCTTTCATTAAGCACAGCTCAAGATATTAAGGGCTTTGTATATTCTAAATCCAAAGCGGATATAGCATCCTTAGCCACTGTGGTGGTAAATTGTGCAGAGGCAGGAGATAACATAGCTATTGACATATTAAAGAAGGCAGGGAGAGATTTAGCCATTACCACTTGGGAGGTTTGTAAAAAGCTAGAGCTAGATGAAGGGGTTAATATAGGGATAGTAGGAAGTGTTTTAAAGAAGTGTAATATAGTTAGTGAAGCTTTTGAAGAGGAGTTATCTCAGAGGTTACAAAGCTTTAATATAGTAAGGGAAGATACCTCACCTGCTATGGGGGCATACTATATATATCATAAGAAAAAAGCACAAAAATAAATATTGAAGTTTTTTTAATAAGGTATATAATGTTTCTATAGTATATTTATATAACAAGTTTATTTAGGGGGATTCTCTATGGAAAGAGAAAAAATAGGCTATAAATCAACATGCCCATACTGTAGAAAAAACACTATTTCTTTATGGAGAAGGCAATGGATGAGCAAGCATAATCCATTAGTTTGTAAAGAATGTGGAAAAGAAATTTATCCCGTGGAAAAGAAATCATATTTAATGGATATACCCATATTAATATCACTAGTTATATCCATGGTAGCTTCATATTTGACAAAAAACTTATTTATATTTATACCAATATACTATCTAGGAATTATAATAAGTTTATTTCTTCAGTATGTATATGTACCTCTTACTTATAAGCAAAATTAGTAGTATGGGTTTATCCATACTACTTTTATTTATATTATAATACTTACTATTTAAATATTATTTACAATGTGATAGAATAAATTTATAAATTAGTCATAATTTTCTTGATGGAAGGAGAGAACATGAAAGTAAAATCAATACCTAATATATTATTATCTATAGTTTTTTTTGTACTTTCATATATAATGTTTAAATCCTTCTCTGACCTAAATGGTATTACTGTTATAGACGGTAATGGGACGAGGATAAAAATATTAAACATAGAAATTGCAAAATCGGTTCCTTCAAATACTATATACATATATAAGGCCGTTTTTTTCGTGTTAAGCTTTATATTTATTTGTTCTGCAGCATATAACGTTTACAGAGCGGTTAAAATTAAGTGAAAAAGAACTAATTAATTGAGAATTTAAAATTTAAAATTCAAAATTTAAAATTAAGGATGAAACTCCTGCCGGAGTTTCCTTAAACTAATACAAAACAAAAAACTCCCTAAGGAGTTTTTTGTTTTGAAAATATATTCGTAATTTTTCTGATGTTTTTTCAGAAAAATATCCTTCATTCTCAATTCTCAATTTTAAATTATCTCAAAGCATTCTTTTGTTTCTCCGCAGATAGGGCAGTACCAATCCTCAGGCAAATCCTCAAAGGAAGTTCCAGAGGGGATACCAAAAGTGGGGTCACCTATAGATGGGTCATATATATATCCACATTCAACACAAACATATTTTTTCATGAATTTTCACCTTTAATTATTTATACTTTCTTTAAGGGTATGCCATGCTAATACCGCGCATTTTACTCTTGCAGGCATATTAGAAATGTTTTTTAAAACTATAGCATCTCCTAATTTTTCTAATTCTTCTTCATTTGTTAATTCTCGTTTAATCATACCTAAGAAAGTTTCTACTAACACTAAGGCTTCTGATTTTGTTTTCCCTTTAATAAGGTCTATCATCATGGAGGTGGAGGCTTGTGAAATAGCACAACCAATACCTGTAAAGGCTGCATCTTTAATTACCTCTCCGTCAAATTCCACTTCTAAAGCAATTTCGTCCCCACAGCTTGGATTATGACCTTTCTCTATAACATCTGCATGACACAAGTGCCTTCTATTTCTTTCTGAAGAGTTATGTTCCATAATGAGCTCGGTATAGATAGAATTAAGATCCATATCCTAGCCACCTCCTAACATTTTTAATACTATCAATAAATATATCTACATCTTCTTTAGTATTATATAGATAAAAACTAGCTCTACAGGTGGAATTGATATTCATGTATCTCATTAAAGGCTGAGCACAATGATTTCCAGAACGTATAGCTACACCATAAGAATCTAAAATAGTAGATACATCATGAGGATGAACATCTTTAATGTTAAAAGATATTACTCCTCCTTTTTTATGAAGTTCTTTAGGGCCATAAATGGTAACCACCTCTAGCTGGCTAAGCTTTTCATGAGCATATTCTAATAGCTGCTGCACATGATTTTCTATATTATCTATACCCACATGATTAATATATTTAATGGCCTCCTGCAAGCCAATGGCAGCTTCAACATTTTGTGTTCCACCTTCAAATTTGTATGGAAGTTCTGCGTAAGTGGTATCTTGCTCATAAACATATTCTACCATATCTCCACCAAAAAGAAAGGGAGTCATTTTATTAAGGAGATGTTTTTTACCATATAAAACTCCTATACCCATAGGTGACATTATCTTGTGTCCTGAAAACACTAAAAAGTCTGCATCTAAGTCTTGTACGTCTACAGCCATGTGAGCTATGCTTTGAGCCGCATCTACGCAGGCAACTGCACCAACTTCATGAGCCCTTTTAATTATTTCTTTAACTGGTAATATAGTACCTAAAGCATTAGACATTTGAGTAATAGATACGAGTTTTGTTTTAGAGGTTATCTTTTCTTCTATTTCACTTATAGGTATTTCACCATTTTCATCTAAATAAAGATATTTTAGAACTGCTCCCTTAGCTTTAGCAACTTGTTGCCAAGGAATCAAATTACTATGATGTTCTGAAATAGAAATAACTATTTCATCATTAGCATTTATGAAATTCATACCATAGCTCTGAGCTATAATATTAAAACTTTCTGTAGCACCTTTAGTGAATATTATTTCTTCTGAGTATTTAGCATTTAAAAACTCTTTTATGGTTTTTCTAGCATTATCATGAGCTTCCGTACTAGCAGTGCTTAAAAAATATGCCCCTCTGTGAGGGTTAGCATTGATGTTTTCATAGTAATTTTTAATAGCATTAATTACAGAAAGAGGCTTTTGTGCTGTGGCAGCACTATCTAAATATACAAGCCTCTTTCCATTGACTTCTTTATTTAATACTGGGAAATCTTTAATATATTTTAAAACATCAAAATCCTTATTCATTTTCAAGGCGCCTCTTTATGTCTAGCTTAATAGTTTCCCTTAAATCCTCTACAGGAATTTTATCTAATATAGGTGCAAAGGAAGCTTCTATAAATATTCTCTTTGCTTCTTTTTCACTAAAACCTCTGCTCATAAGATAAAATAACTTTGACTCGTCTATTCTTCCTGCACTAGCGGCGTGTTCACCCTCTACATCATCTTCATCACATAGAAGTAGGGGAACAGCATCGCTTTTAGCTTTTGGACTTAGAAGCATAGCATATTCTTCTTCCCTACCTTTAGAACGAACAGAACCTTTTTTAAAGTCTATGGTGCCTCTAAATATTTTTTCGCATTCATCTAAAAGTACACCTTTTGCCAATATATTGCCTTTAGCTCTTCTTCCTATATGGCTCATAACGTAATTCATATCAATATATCTTTTACCACTGCCAAAGTACATGGTATCAGCGTGAGCCAAGGAGTTATCACCCACTAAATAAGAGTGACTGCTAGTAATGCTATTTTTCCCACCTAGTTCTATAGAAACGACATTTACTTCTGCATTTCCTTCAACCACAGCCAGGGAAGCATCAAAATGATTTGAATTATCATTTAATGTTTGAATTTTAATAACATTAACTTTTGAACCTGGTTTTGCATAAATCTTAGTAACTCCGTTATGAAAAGCAGATATGTCATTTTCTGATTTATATTGGAGTATTACTGTAAAAGAACTGTTTTCTTCTGCAATAATAATATTCCTATCTATTATAGCTTTATTATCTTCATCAGCTTTAAACTCTGCTACTATAGGCTCTGATATTTGAACTCCTTTAGAACTTTGTATTACCATACCACAGTTATTGTCGGTCTCTGCCATGGAGCTAAGAGATTCTCCCACACCATATTGATATTCCTTATTAGTATTAATAAACTTTACATTATTAACTAATGATTGTATGGTAATATCTGAAGTAGGGGAAGAAGGTAGATAATCTTTATTATATGGTTTTATTTCTGGAACATCTACATCCTTTAGGGTTATATCATTAACTTGTAGCCATCTATAAGTTCTTACAGGAATTTTATTTATATTATTAAACATTGATTGCTGCATATCTTCCACCTCCTATCCTATAGTACCTTTTAATTCGATTTTTATAAGATTATTCATTTCCACAGCATATTCTAGAGGAAGCTCTTTAGAAATTGGTTCTACAAAGCCTCTTACAATCATGGCTTTTGCCTCTTCTTCACTAATTCCTCTGCTCATAAGATAAAATATAGCTTCGTCGCTAATTCTCCCAATTTTAGCTTCATGTCCGATATCTACTTCATCGTTATTTAAATTAATAACTGGGATAGTATCTGATTTAGAAAGATTATCTAACATCAAGGACTCACAAGCCACAGTGGACTTAGAATGATGAGCATTAGCTGTTACCTTTACTACACCTCTATAGTTTGCTACACCACCGTCTTTACATATGGATTTAGAATGAACGGTGGAAGAAGTATATGGAGCTGCATGTATAACCTTAGAGCCAGTATCTAAAACTTGCCCCTTGCCAGCAAAAGTAATACCTGTAAATTCTGATTTTGCCCCTTCTCCTTTAAGTATACTCATAGGGTATAGCATAGAAATTTTAGAACCAAAGGAACCAGAAACCCACTCAATAGTTCCATTTTTATCTATAGTTGCTCTTTTTGTATTTAAATTAAGCATATTCTTTGACCAGTTCTCAATGGTAGAATATCTTAATGTAGCATCTTCTTTAACATTTAACTCTACGCAACCCGCATGAAGATTTGTTACACTATATTTAGGAGCGGAACAACCTTCTATAAAGTGAAGTTTTGCTCCTTTTTCTACTATTATTAAGGTATGCTCAAATTGACCAGCACCTGGGGAGTTTAATCTAAAATAAGATTGAAGGGGGATATCCACAGTAACACCTTCAGGTACGTATACAAAGGAACCACCAGACCATACCGCACCGTGAAGGGCTGCAAACTTATGATCGCTAGGAGGAACCACCTTCATAAAGTATTTTTTTACTATGTCTTCGTATTCTCTAACAGCAGTTTCCATATCAGTGTAGATTACACCTTGTTTAACCAAATCTTCACGAATACTGTGATATACCACTTCAGAGTCATATTGAGCTCCAACTCCCGCTAGAGAGTCTCTTTCTGCTTGAGGTATACCAAGAAGTTCAAAGGTGTTTTTAATATCTTCAGGAATATCTTCCCAAGAAGACTTCATATCTGTATTAGGCTTAACATAGGTAACTATATTATTCATATCTAATTCAGAAAGATCAGGTCCCCAGGTAGGAAGACTTAAATTATTGTATATTTCTAAAGATTTTAACCTAAAATCTGTCATCCATTCAGGCTCATTTTTTTCTTTTGATATTTCTAAAATAACCTCTTTAGTAAGGCCTTTATCTGCTTTAAAAGTATATATGTCTTCATTTATTACATCATATATACCTCTATCCAGGTCCTCTATATGTGTTTTTTCTCTTGATTCCATTATTTAACCACCGCCTTAGGATATAAGTTCAGCTTTGAACTCTTCATAACCATTTTCGTTAATTTCTTTAGCAAGCTCGCTCTTACCAGTTTTAACTATTTTTCCGTTTATTAAAACATGGACAAAATCCGGTTCTAAGTATTCTAGTATCTTATTATTGTGTGTGATAATAATAAGTGCATTTTCACTATTTTTAAATACTTTAACTCCTTCAGCTACAATTTTAACAGCATCTACATCTAATCCTGAATCTGTTTCATCTAATATAGATAGTTTAGGATTAAGCACTGCCATTTGAAGAATTTCATTTTTTTTCTTTTCACCACCGGAGAAGCCTACATTTAAATATCTAGAAGCATATTCCTCTTTGATGTGAAGCATTTGCATTTTTTCTCTAAGAAGCTTTTTAAAGCTCATAAAGCCAATATTTTCACCAGTTAGAGCACTTTTCGAACTTCTTAGAAAATTTTCTACAGTTATACCTTCTACTTCTTCAGGGTATTGGAAGGATAAAAATATTCCTTTTTGGGCTCTTTCATTGGCTTTTAACTCGTTAATATTTTCACCTTCAAAATTAATAGAACCTTCAGTTATAGCATATTTAGGATGGCCCATTATAATATTAGCTAATGTGGACTTTCCACCGCCGTTAGGTCCCATAATAACATGTATTTCACCTTTATTAACGTCTAAATCTAATCCTTTTAAAATTTCCTTTTCATCAACTGCTGTATGCAGGTTTTTAATTTCTAATAATAAATCTGACATAAGTGTCACTCCTTGCTTTTTAATTCCGAGTAAATAACTCTACTTTACATTTACATTTTAGCAAAGCTATATTAATTAGTCAATTATTATTGATAATTATTATTTGTTAGTAAATTAGGAAAAGTGCAATCTAAGGTTTACAATATAGTCTATGATGAATATAATAATAACTGAAATACTTCATAAGCAGACATTCCAAATCTTTGATTTGGCATGGTCGCTTACTTCTTCGTAGTCCAAAAAGCTACACTATATTAATAGCACTTATTTCAATGAAAGAAAATAAAAGAATATGATATTAAATAGGAAAAAGAAAAGAGGTGATAAAATGAATTGGTTTAGTAATTTGAACCCAGTAGTACAGGCTCTCATTGCAACTCTTTTTACATGGGGAGTTACTGCTTTGGGAGCAGCGTTGGTATTCTTTTTTAAGAATGTAAGCAAAAAGGTGTTAAATTCCATGCTGGCTTTCGCAGCAGGAGTTATGATTGCAGCAAGTTTTTGGTCGTTGCTTAGCCCAGCTTTAGAAATGGCTGAATCTCAAGGGAAAAATCCTTGGGTTATGGTTTCCATAGGATTTATGTCCGGAGGAATATTTTTGCTGTTAGTGGATAAATTTCTTCCTCACTTACACATTGGATTTTCTTCTGATGAGTCAGAGGGAATTAAAACAAGCTGGCAAAGAAGTGTGTTGTTAGTATTAGCCATAACCCTTCATAATATTCCAGAAGGATTAGCAGTAGGAGTTGCCTTTGGTGCTGTGGTAGCAGAGATTCCATCTGCAAGCTTAGCGGGAGCCATTGCTCTAGCTATAGGAATAGGTATACAAAATTTCCCGGAAGGGGCAGCGGTATCATTACCTTTAAGAAGAGAAGGGTTTTCTCCTTTAAAAAGCTTTTTATATGGCCAAGCATCAGGAATAGTGGAGCCTATAGCAGGAGTCATAGGCGCAGTGGCAGTTTTAAAGATGCAGCATATACTTCCTTTTGCTCTAGCTTTCGCTGCAGGAGCTATGATTTTCGTAGTAGTGGAAGAACTTATTCCAGAAGCGCAGCATGAAGGAGAAACAGATATAACCACTATGGCTTGCATGATAGGATTTACTATAATGATGATATTAGATGTAGCTTTAGGATAAGCCAATGGCACCCACATGAGTTATGGGTTATTTTTTCAATAACCCATAACTCATGTGGGTGCCATTAAAAAACTCTTGTAATTATTTAAAATATGTGTATAATAATAAATGTAGCAAAAATGCAGGTGTGGCGGAATTGGCAGACGCACTAGACTTAGGATCTAGCGCCTACGGCGTGGGGGTTCGACTCCCTTCACCTGCACCAAGTTTGCGGAAGTGACTCAATGGTAGAGTGTCACCTTGCCAAGGTGAAAGTTGCGGGTTCGAATCCCGTCTTCCGCTCCAGACTACTTTAAATTTTACAACTAATATTTATAGCTAATTAGTATGATTGTGTAAAACCGTAGCTTACGGTTTTTTTTATAAATAAATATAAACATATATAAAAAGGAGGCTAAAAATTTAACCTCCTAATTTGTCTTCTGGCAAAATTCATAATACTCCTAACTTGTTACAGGAAGATGAATTTCTTATACTCTTACTTATTAATATTGCTAATAGTTAGCTAAAAGCAACTCTATTTCTAAGTCTTCTAACATCTCTTCTTTATATACTTTTCTCCCCATGAGTAAATATATTATTTCACTACTTTTATATCCTTCCTTATGAAGCTTTAAGTTTTTTGACAGCCTTTTCAAGAGGTTTTTACTTATATTAAGCAAATTAATTAGTTCATCAAAAGTATAGTAAGAATTACATAATATAGTTTGCAATTTATTTTGAAGCTCTAATTTATACTGCAAGTCCACTTTGTTATTTTTATGAGGTCCTTCTCGTCCTCTGTGATGGTTTGCGCACAGATACTTATAGTTTAAGGGGTAATCTAATCCACCTTGACTTTTATAGATAATATGATGTTTATCTGCTTTGTTACCACAAACGTCACATAAATTCAATAAAATTCCTCCTAACCTTAAAGAATATAATTAAATTATTATCTTACTTAAATTATAAAATATTTATTTTTATATTTCAAACTAATAAAATGTCCTATATTGGATGAAATATGAAAAATACATGGTGTATAGCCATAATCAACTGAAATAATGCAAATAATTATAATATGCCTTTTATTGCACTTAAATCATGGGTAAAATCATAATTGATAGTATTCTTAGGGTGGTATAAAATTAATTTAAAGTTATAATAATTTAAAGGAAGTGAAGGGATGATAAATTCTATATATAATTCCTTAGGCTATTGGGATACACTTCTACGTGAAAATTTAACAATGAAAGAAAAGATTTTTAAAGAAGTAAATATTAATGAAAAGACACCTTTTTTTCATACGGTTATTTTTACAAGGAACAATGGTATGGAAATACTTTGGAGTCCTTGTAATGATATTAAAGCTCTAATAGGATATATTCAATATGCTTTTTTACCACAAGCCTTTTATTTTTGGATAGAAGGAGCAGATAAAAAGATTACTAAATATCCTATATTAACTGCGGATAAAATCATCCTAAATGGTGAGAAAGCAGGTAAGTTATCTAAAGATGAAGCTTATTTAATGAAATCCCAATTGGGTTTTATTAAAGGGTTATGGGGTATGCCTAAATATAGTGCTTTAAAAGAATTAAAAAACTTTTCTATGAGTTTTAATAATACATGGTTTGGAAACAGTAATGGCTTTATGTATTTGCAGGTATTTGAAAATGCCGAAGAAATGGGCAAATTTGTAGTTAATACCAATAAACAGACTTCCTCTGAAAAAAGCTTTCAAGAATCTACTGGATTAAAGGAAGATGAGTGGATAAATTTATGTAAGGCTATTAATAATGACAAAGGGTCCCAAGAAAAGTTTTTGAATATACTTTATAATGTATTAAATCACGTGGTTTAGTTATTGACATTTTTTTAGTTAGTTATTATAATAATTTTCGTGAGCTAAATTTTAAAAGTTGATATAATGGGATATAGCCAAGCGGTAAGGCACTGGATTCTGACTCCAGTATTCGCAGGTTCAAATCCTGCTATCCTAGCCATAAACATCTCCTTGGGAGATGTTTTTTTATAGAATAATAAAATTATTTCAGAAGTTTAAATGAATTTTATTCCATAGCTAACCGCTCCTGGATAAGTTATTCTAAGCTTCAGATGGAGTAAGCATTCCTTTTAAACAAACTCCACCTGAAGCTAAGAATCATTTGATAAGTATGGTTAAGGAATTTCATTATAATTAAATTAAATTAGCTGTAATGGCAGAAAATAGCTATGAAGTGGGTTGCATTAATTTACAGTATTAATTATAATTAAACTTGTTGCAAGGACATGCGGGTGTAACTCAATGGTAGAGTTCCAGCCTTCCAAGCTGGCTACGTGGGTTCGATTCCCATCACCCGCTCCAATTTAATAAGTTCCGTTAGCTCAGTTGGTAGAGCACCTGACTCTTAATCAGGGTGCCCAGGGTTCGAGTCCCTGACGGAGCACCAAAAATGTGATCTTTTATGATCACATTTTTTTTACAACTTATAGAAATTGGTGTAATATGTTATATATACTTCATAATTAATGGAAAGCAGGTGTTTAGATGATAGAGATAAAATCTCTTAGCAAAAGCTTTAAGAAAGTACAAGCCGTTAATGGGTTAAACTTTAAGGTAGAAAAGGGCGAAGTTTTAGGGCTTTTAGGGGAAAATGGGGCAGGGAAGACCACTACATTGAGGATGTTAGCTACTATGCTTAAACCTACAGAAGGTACAGCTAGTATCAATGGCCATGATTTAATAAAGGAGTCTTCACAGGTAAGAAAAGAAGTAGGCATATTGTTTGGCGGAGAAGTGGGGCTTTACGATAGATTAACTGCTTATGAAAATATTATGTACTTTGCTGAACTTAATGGAATGAATAAAACTGAAGCGGCAAAAAGCATAGATTATCTCACTGAAATGTTAGATATGAAGGAATATATAAATAGAAGAGTTGGGAAATTTTCTAGAGGGATGAAACAAAAGGTAGCTATTGCTAGATCCATAGTTCATAGCCCTTCTGTGATGCTTTTTGATGAACCTACCATAGGTCTTGATGTAACTTCATCAAAAATTGTTCAAGACTTTATTTTAAAATGTAAACAGGATAATAAAGCTATTATATTTTCTAGTCATAGTATGAACGAAGTGGAAAAGCTATGCGATAGGATAGTGATAATTAATAAAGGTAAAATAGTAGAAGAAGGAACTAAAGATTCATTAAAGCATAAATATGATAATCCAGATCTTGAGCAAATTTTTATGAGATTGGTGGGTGGACATAATGAATAAAATAACCTTTGTAGTACTAAAAAAAGAACTTAAAGATATGTTTAGAGATAAGAAAACCCTTTTTGTGGGTATTCTAATACCTCTGTTAATGATGCCTATACTATTTGGTGTAATGGGAAAAAGCGTAAACAAATCTATGAAAAGTGCACAAGAAAATATAAAAATAGTACTTCAGGATAAAGGCAATAGCAATTTCGCTAAATTTATAAGCAAAAAAGAGAATATAAAGGTTGTGGAATCACAAAAACCTGAAGAAGACGTTAAAAATGGAAAAATTGCATTATCTCTTGAAATACCTGAGGATTTTGAAAAAAATATTAATGATGAAAAGATATCTAAACTAAAGATAACCTACGATAATTCAACACAATCATCCTTAACTGCTTTTAGTATAGTTAACTCATATATAGAGGAATATTCTAAAAGTGTAGTACAACAAAGATTAGATAAAAGGCAAATAAATACAGAACTTTTAAATCCTATAGTTCCAGAAGTAATAACCGCAGTAAAGGATAAAGAAGGACAAGGAATATTTATGATATCTCTACTTCTTCCTTTATTTTTAGTAATATATAGTGTAACTGGACCTATGGCGCCTGCTACTGACTTAGGAGCAGGGGAAAAGGAAAGAGGGACTTTAGAACCTTTACTTTCCACTCAAGCAGGAAGATTATCCATACTTTGGGGTAAATTCTTAGCCATCACTGTAATGGGGATTATAACCACAGTTGCTTCATTGGCGGGTGTAATTATAGCCATGACACAAAATGAAGGTTTATTTGGCAATACCTCAGGAGTGAATTTGCCTATAGGAACAATTTTATTAATAGCACTAGTATCTATACTAGTAACTATGGTGTTTGGAGCTTTAGAGTTAGCTATAAGCATATATGCAAGATCCTTTAAAGAAGCTCAAACCTACCTAACTCCTCTGATGGTAATTGCATTTATACCAGCATATTCTACTTACATGACAGATGCTAAGAATATTTCTACTATGAGCTTTAACATACCTATTGTTAACGCTATAAGTCTTATAAAAGAATTCCTAGTAGGAATATATAATCCTGTGCATATGCTTTTGACCTTTGGTTGGATTATTATATATATAATCGCTTCAATATTATTTGCTAGATATATGTTTAGCAGAGAAGAAGTTATTTTTAGAACTTAGTTAATTATAGGCTCATTACGGAAGCTTCTGTAGTGAGCTTTTATTTTACTTCCTATAGTCCATTTAGGAAGTGATAGTTAAATGTATTGCACAATTTGCATATTTGCCAATTTGTGAATTTCTATGTAAATATAAATTTTTTGAAGGCTTCAACAGTGGAGAAATAATAATCTGAATTTTTTCTCATGTAATTTTCTATTTCAGGTATTACATGAGACCATCCCGCTGCTGCAAATGCTACATTACAACTTCGTGCCATATCCAGCCCTGGCTTTAAATCATCTAATACTAACATTTCATTATTAGATAAATGGAATCTTTTCATAATTTCTAAAATTGGATAAGCATTTGGTTTTCTAAGATGCTCTTCTAACTCCCAGCCGAATATTAAATCAGGAGTCATATCACAATGCAAGATATAGTCTCTTATAATTTGTTCACTTTCTGAATGAGATACAACACATATTATTCCACCTAATTTTTTATACTCTTTTATAAATTCAGGAAAACCTGGATAAAAGTCAGGGGATTTCTCTTTTGTATAACTCTTCCATACTCTGTATTGAAATTCTTGTTCCTCTTTGGTGAATTTCATAACATCTTTACACAGTTCCGAAAATCCTGGATTAAAACAATATGAAACAAATTTTTCAAGACTTAGAAGCTCCATTTTTGGCCTTAATGTCTTTAATGAGTCTACGAAAGAAGGGTAGTGAATGTCTGGTGTGCTTTTAACTACAGTATCATCATGGTCTAAAATCAAACATTTGTATTTCATTTAAAATTCTCCTCCAAAATAGTCTTTTGCAAAATTTATGATTCTACTTTAAAATTATGAAACCTATTTATTTTCTAGATGCATTATTCTTAATAGAATATAAATGGGCATCTGTTATTTTGTAATATGTGTTGGATACTATTCCAGTTAGCTTTCAAAGTTAGCCTTTGTGTGTAAAGGGTAAATGATAAACTACTTCCTTAAAAATTATTATATAATAATACTCCATCATTGGACTATATAATATTTTACTAAAATCACTTGAAAATGTTTTCTCCATATGATAATATGTATGTGATGAAAGTACAAAATTTCGTATATTGTTAGGAGTTCTTATGGATTTAAAAGATAAACTTATGCAAAAAAACGGAATAATAGCTGTAACTTTAGCTAGAGAATTCCTTTCCAATGAAGTTGGAGACAGGATACTCACAGTAGCTCAGTTAGCAGAAAAATATAGCACTGCTAGAGGAACCATTCAATCTGCACTTAAGTTTCTCCAAGACTATGAGGCCATTTCTCTTGAGGCTAGAGGGCATTTAGGCACATTTATTACTTCAATAAATTATATAAAGTTATTGGATGTAGCAGATATTAAAACCATATTAGGAGTTATGCCTCTGCCTTATTCTAAAGTTTATGAAGGATTAGCTACTGGTCTTTACAATACTTTGGTAACTTCTAATATTTCTGTAGGACTTGCTTATATGAGAGGGGCTAATACCAGAGTTGAGGCATTGAGAGAACAAAGATATGATTTTGCAGTAATCTCAAAGCTGGCAGCACAGCATTATATAAGTGAAGGACATGACATAGAAATAATAGATGAATTTGGAGACTTCACCTATGTTAATGAGCATATATTAATGTTTTCAAAGGGATCTAAAAATACTATAGAAGATGGTATGAAGATAGGAATTGACTATTCATCCTTAGATCAGGTTATACTAACAAAATATCATTGCCAAGGTAAAAATGTGGAGTTTGTTCCACTTATTTATTCACAAATTTTAAATAGTATTTTGCGCGGAGAGATTCATGCTGCCATATGGAATAAGGATGACCTTCAAGATAGAGATATAAAAATTCCGTTTAAACCCATAAATAATTCCATATTCTCTTATAAAGATACCAATGCAGTTATTGTTGCAAATACCGAAAATTCATCCTTTAATACGCTTTTGAAAAAATTTATTAACAAAGAAAAGGTGTTAGATATTCAGAAAAAAGTTATTAATGGTGAGATAACACCAAACTATTAATTTTTTAAAATCAATATACAAAATTCAGTACATTGTAAATGGAGGGAAACAGGTGGATTTAACTTTAAGACTAAATATACTAAGAGATGCGGGGCAAATTGATGATGAGATACACGGTAATCTTCTGAAGATAATTGACATAGTTAAGGAAAAATGGGGCATAGAACTTACAGAAGAAAATGGAGCAATGTTTATTACTCATATGTCTATAGCGTTAAAAAGAATAAAAGAAAATAATATAGTAGAACCTATGGAAGACTTTTTATATGAAGGCTTAAAAAAAGAAAAAGATTTTGAAAAATCAGAGGAAATGGTGAATACTTTTGTACAAGAAATTAGTATATCAATACCAGAGGAAGAAAAGAGCTTCATAGTAATGCATTTATGCACTTTACTTTCTTTATAAAAAATTAGGAGGTTTTAAAAATGATAAAAATAGTGGTTGGTGGTCAAATTGATAAGGAACTAGTGGCATCTATTGCTAGAAAAGCTGCTGGAGAAAAAGCTGTAGTTGAGGTCAAAGGAGATATAGAAGCTGCTATGGCAGTTAAGACAGGACAAGCAGATTATTATCTTGGAGCTTGTAATACTGGAGGCGGTGGAGCACTAGCTATGGCTATAGCATTATTAGGAATGGGTCAATGCTCTACAGTATCCATGCCAGGAAAGATAAGAAGTAATGAGGAAATAATACAAGAAGTTAAATCTGGTAAGAAAGCCTTTGGATTTACTCCTCAGCATGCAGAAACTGTAATACCAGTTATAATAAATACCATTATTAACGGTTAATATTAATTAACATAAAAAATACAAAAGGGGGATAATCATGAGTTATCTAAATTATGTGGTAATAGCTCTATTGGGAGCACTGGCAGCAGTGCTTGCAAATCTTGGAGTAGCTGTTTTTAACGACGGCTTAAGACCAATAATGCCAGAATATCTTGAAGGTAGAATGGATAAGAAGGCATTGGCTGCGACTTCCTTTGCATTAAGCTTTGGACTAGTTATAGGCTTTGGAATTCCCGTATCAGTGGCAGCAACTATAATATTGATTCACAGTATATTACTGGGAACAGATATTATAGGAACTTGGTGTCCAAAAGGAAAGACAGGAATTATTCTTTCTGCAGTAATAGGTGCAGCATACGGTATTGGTATAGTTGCAGGACTTAAATTTATAGTGGACTTATTTGCTAAATTACCTGTTAATTTCCTACCACATCTTGGTCAAGTAGGTACTCCTATTGTAGCAGCTTTTGCTGTATTCCCAGCATTAGTGGTGGCTTATCAATTTGGAGTAAAGAATGGAATTATAACACTAGTAGTTTCATTCTTAGTTAGACAATTTATCCAGTACTGGGGTAAATTTAAGCTGGGTGGAGCAACAGTTGCGTTAAACCCAGAAGGAATGGCTCTTCTTGCAGGTATGATAATTATGCTTATATTTGCTATGAGAGAAAAACCAGATCCTAATGCACCAAAGGTAGATCTTACAGCTATATTTAGCGAAAGAGTTGCAAAAATAAAGAAAAACTTACCTATATTAGTGGTTATGGGTGGATTAATTTCAGCAGCTACCAGTATGGCTATATTAGCTGGTGACCCAATCTCTTTAAATTTACTAAAAGAAGGAAAAAATGTAGAAGCCGCTATGACTGCTTTTGCAAGAGGCATAGGATTTATTCCTCTAGTAGCAACTACAGCAATAACTACAGGGGTATATGCTCCTGCGGGAATGACCTTCGTATTTGTAGTTGGACTTCTTATAAAGAATCCACTTCTAGCTTTCTTAGCTGGTGCCGTAGTAATGGCATTAGAAATACTTCTTTTAGATATACTTGCTAAAGGCATGGACAAATTCCCAGGTATCAGAAAGTGTGGAGACAACATTAGAACTGCCATGGGTAAAGTGCTAGAAGTAGCTCTTTTAGTGGGAGGTATGATGGCGGCAAACGCTATGGCACCTGGTTTAGGATTATTTGTAGTAGTAGGTATATACGTATTAAACAAAACTTCCAAAAAACCTATTGTGGACATGGCTGTTGGTCCAGTAGGTGCAATATTTGTAGGCGTGCTAATAAATATACTATATCTAATAGGTCTTTATCTGCCACCTAAATAAAGAATAGAAATGTTTTGGGAGGTGGGTTCACCTCCCATGACTATAAAAGGAGTGATTACATGAAATTAGTAGAAGGAATCACCTATACCCATGAGCATGTGACTATAGACTTATCTGGAATTAAAAAGGATGATGATTGTAATTTAAACTGTTATGAAGAAACTTTAACAGAATTTAAAGAATTAAAGAGCAAAGGTGTAAATAATATAATTGATGTAACTAATAGAGGAATGGGTAGAAATATTGAATATATGGTAAATGTGTCTAGAGAAACAGATATGAATATACTATTTTCTACAGGCTATTATAAAGAACCTTTTTTGCCTAAAGAAGCTTATGATTTAGATGAAAAGCATCTTTCAAAGCTTATGGTGTCAGAAATTATTAATGGTATTGAAGGTAGTAAGTATAAAGCTTCTATTATTGGAGAAATTGGTACTAGTAAAGATAAGATAACTGAAATGGAACATAAAGTATTTGTTGCTGGTGCTCTAGCTCACGTTGAAACAGGTACACCAATAATAACCCATACAACTTTAGGGACCTTGGGACTAGAACAAATAGATTTATTTAATGAATTTAAAGTAGATTTAAATAAGGTTATAATAAGCCACGTGGATTTAAGTGGTAATTTAGATTATATATTGAGAATGATTGATAGAGGCGTAAATGTAGCCTTTGATACTATTGGTAAAGAAAATTATCAGCCAGATGGCCTTAGAATAGATTTTTTAAAGGAAATTTGCAGTAGAGGACTTAGTGATAGAGTTTTACTTTCTATGGATATAACTAGAAAATCTAATTTTAGAACTAGAGGTGGCATTGGATATGCATATTTAATAGATACTTTTATTCCTTTAATGATAGAAAAAGGGATAAAGCAAAAGGATATAGATAAAATGACAAGAAGCAATATTGCAAGAATCTTAGGGTAAGAATACTTTAACTTACATGGAAAGGAACGTAATATACATGAGGACATTTCCACTGGAATCAATAAACATTAAAGAAGCAAAAAAGTTACAGTTTAAATTAATAGATATAATCACAAGAAAATTCCAAGGCTCTGAGATTTTAGCCTTGGGAGATTTAGGTGTTGTAAAAGGACTTAATAAGCCAACCTATACAAAAAAAGCTGAAGAGGTAATAGCTGAATTTTTTGGTGCAGAAAAATCAGTATTAGTAAGAGGAGCTGGTACAGGGGCTATAAGATGGGGGATAATTAGTTTTCTTAAAACCGGTGATAAAATACTAGTGCATGATGCACCTATCTATCCTACCACGGAGGTTACCATTAATACTATGGGTATTCAGGTGGTAAAAGCTAATTTTAATGACAAGGATGCATTAAATGAAGTGTTAAAAAACCATGAGGATTTAAAAGGAGCTTTGATACAATATACCAGACAAAAGATAGATGACAGCTATGATATGCAAGAAGTTATAGAAGTGATAAAGAATAGCCATAAGGATATAAAAATAATCACTGATGATAACTATGCAGTTATGAAAGTTAGAAAGATTGGAACTGAATGCGGAGCAGATTTATCAGCCTTTTCTTCCTTCAAGTTACTAGGACCTGAAGGGGTAGGAGTTCTTGTAGGAAAGAAAGATTTAATTGATAAAGTTATTAGTCTTAACTATTCTGGAGGAAGCCAGGTTCAAGGCTTTGAGGCTATGGAAATGTTGCGAGGTTTAATATATGCGCCAGTATCTTTAGCTTTGCAGGCGGAAGTTAATGAAGAGCTGGTAACTAGATTGAATTTAAAGGAAATACCTGGAGTTAAAAATGCTTTTTTGGCCAATGCCCAATCTAAAGTTCTCTTAGTAGAATTAGAAGAAGAAATTGCCAATGAGGTACTAAACCAAGCTGAAAAGTTAGGAGCAGCTCCTAACCCTGTAGGGGCAGAATCAAAGTACGAGTTTGTACCTATGTTTTATAGGGTTTCAGGTACTTTTAGAGCAGCAGATAAGTCCCTAGAAAAGAGAATGATAAGAATAAATCCTATGAGAAGCGGTGCAGACACTATTTTAAGAATTTTAAAGGAAAGTATTGAAAAAGCTAAACAGCAGATTTAAGAAATGAGGTATGAATATGTTTCTGGATAAGACTGTAAGAAGAAATGAAAATATAGTTAAAGCAGCATTTGAACTACACCAGAAAGGGCTTATTGACCCTGATACCTACGTTTTAGATATAGATACCCTGCTGGAAAATGCTAAAAATATTAAAAATGAAGCGGATAGATATGGAATAAAGCTTTATTATATGACTAAACAAATAGGAAGAAACCCAATGGTAGCTAAGGAATTAGATAAGTTAGGCTATGAGGGTGCTGTAGTGGTAGATTTTAAGGAAGCCATGGGACTCATAGATAACCATATAAACATAGGTCATGTTGGACATTTAGTTCAAATACCTGCAAATATCATTGAGGATATACTTAAAGCAAAACCTAAAATAATCACCGTATATTCTGTGGAAAAAGCTAAACAGATATCACAAGCAGCACAAAGATTAGAATTAACCCAAAACATTATGCTAAGAGTTCTAGATGAAGAAGATATGCTTTATCCTGCTCAATATGGGGGCTTCTACATAAATGAGCTGCTTCAGAAGGTAAGTGAAATAATATCTCTTCCTAATATAAATATTACAGGGATAACATCCTTCCCCTGTTTTTTGTATGATGAAGAAGAAAATAATATAATTCCAACCCATAATGTAGTTACACTGAATAAGGCTAAAAAGTTAATTGAAGAAAATTTTAATATAAAGTTAACTGAAATAAATATGCCTTCAGCTACCTCTGTAGTAAATATGAAGGGAATAGCCCTTCAGGGAGGAACTCACGGAGAACCTGGACATGCTTTAACAGGAACTACTCCATATCAT
The DNA here is from genome assembly GCF_900142075.1 of Clostridium amylolyticum. GTDB lineage: Bacteria > Bacillota > Clostridia > Clostridiales > Clostridiaceae > Clostridium_AA > Clostridium_AA amylolyticum. Next base: position 203,608 of record NZ_FQZO01000004.1, on the reverse strand, counting down.
GCATATAATGATGCTGAAGAAATACCTTGTATGGTTTATGTAAGCGAGGTGTCTCATAATTTAAAGGGTGAAAGTTACTGCTTTGGTGGAGGGTATTATAGAAGATCTCACATGGAAAACGCATTGGTAGGAAAAAACTTTCATGAGGCTATTAAAGTAAAAGTAGAAGAACCAAGTTTAGAAAGTATTGATTATCATTTTACATTAAAGTCTAATACTAATGTAGGAGATACTGTAGTTATGGCATTTAGAACTCAAATATTTGTTACAAGAAGTCATGTAGCTATAGTTAAAGGTATTAGCAAAAATACTCCTGAGGTAATAGGAATTTATGATTCTCAAGGGAGAAAAATCAAATAAGAATTTACTTAATGAGGTTTGTGACATATGTACACAGCCTTATTTCATATTGAAAAAATATTATTTATGAAAGGAAGAAATTATGAAAAGATTTTTAGTTATAGTATTAGATGGATTTGGTATAGGACATATGAAGGACGCTGAAAAAGTAAGACCACAAGATGTAGGTTCAAATACTTGTAAGCATATTTTAGAAAAAAAAGAAAAACTTAAACTTCCTAATCTTGAAAGGTTAGGACTTATGAATGCCTTAGGAGAGGAAGTTAGTTCTATGAAGTTTTCTTCCAATGCTACTTTTGGAAGAGCTGAGCTTATGCATTTCGGAGCTGATACCTTTTACGGTCATCAGGAGATTATGGGAACAAACCCTAAAATGCCCATTAAGGAACCTTTCTATAAGGCAGCAGAGAGAGTATATGAAGCCTTAGTAAAAGAAGGATATAAAGTAGAGTATGTTTATGGAAAGCGAGGAAAATATCTAAAGGTAAATAATGCCCTTACTGTAGCGGACAATATAGAAGCAGATCCAGGGCAAGCTTATAATATAACTTCAGCTCTAGATGTAATTCCTTTTGAAGAAGTATTAAAAATAGGTAAAATAGTAAGAAGTAAAGTATATGTATCTAGGGTAATAACTTTTGGCGGTAAAAATGTTACTATAGAAGACATATTAAGTGCTGAAGAAGAAAAGGAAAATGGATATATAGGAATAAATGCTCCCAAATCTGGTGTTTATAATGAAGGGTATAACGTAATCCACTTAGGTTATGGCATAGATCCAGAAGTTCAAGTGCCTACTATAATGGGAAAGGCAGGAATGAAAGTAACCCTTATAGGAAAAGTGGCTGATATAGTAATTAATGATTATGGAAAAAGTATAACTGGTGTGGATACTGAAGAGGTACTAAAAGTTACCATAGATGAACTAAATAAAATGGAAGAAGGATTCATATGTACCAATGTTCAAGAGACAGACCTCAGTGGACATAGCGAAAATGTGGAAGCTTATGCCAATAAGCTGGAGATAGCGGATAAATATATAGGAGAAATAATGGAAATGCTAAAAGACGAAGATATACTTTTAGTAATGGCGGACCATGGAAATGATCCAACTATAGGACACAGTCATCATACCAGAGAAATGGTGCCAATTCTTGTATATGGAAAAAATGTTAACAAAGTAGAGTTAGGAACAAGAGAAACTTTATCTGATGTAGGAGCCACTGTGGCAGAGTATTTTAATATTATTTCCCCGGAAAATGGAATATCCTTTCTTAAAGAAATTAGAAAATAATTATCATAATTTATTTACAAATTCTTAATGTTAGAAATATTATTTTGTGATATGCTTTATATAGAATATTATGTAAATAAAATGAAAATAATATATAAATAACTTAAGGAGGATTTTCATGCGTAATTTTAAATTTTACAATCCTACTAAAATGGTATTTGGTAAAGATACTATAAGTTCCATAGGACAGCATGTATCAAGTTATGGCATAACAAAGGTTCTTTTGCTATACGGAAAAGGTTCAATATTTAAAAATGGTGTATATGATACAGTAATAAGTTCACTAAAAGATAATAACATACAATATGTAGAAGTAACAGGAGTTAAAGCAAACCCGGTGGTATCAAAAGTAAGAGAAGCCATCAATATAATGAGAGAAAATGATACTGAAGCTATTATAGCCATAGGTGGAGGCAGTGTAATAGACTCAGCAAAAGCAGCCTCCGCAGGTTTCTACTATAACGGGGATGTATGGGACTTCTTTGGCAAAAGAGAAGAAGTAAAAAGAGCTCTACCTATATTCACCATACTAACTATATCTGCTACAGGCTCAGAAATGAACTCCGGCGGTGTAATAACCAATGAAGAAGAAAAGAAAAAATGGAGTTTTGGCTCTCCGTTATTATATCCTGTAGTATCAATATTAGATCCTTCCATTCAATCATCATTACCTCCAATACAAACTGCTAATGGAGCTATAGATGCTTTAAGTCATGTATTTGAGCTTTATTTTGGCGGCACTGATAAAACCGATATGATGGATGAATTATCTGAGGGTATCATTAGGACTATAATTAAGCATACTCCAATTTTATTAAAAGACCCAGAAAATTATGATTCAAGAAGTGAGCTAGCTTGGTGTGCAACACTTGCATTAAATGGCATCAATGGTACAGGAAGAGTGGGAGATTGGGCTAGTCACTCCATAGAACACTCAGTGTCAGTGCTTAACGATATAGCTCACGGTTCTGGTCTTGCCATAGTAATGCCAGCTTGGATGAAGTATGTACAAAATAAAGCAGTGGATAAATTTGCACGTTTTGGTGAAAAAGTATTCAACATCACAGAAGGCTCTAAAGAAGAAATAGGTCTACAAGCCATAGAAAAACTAAGAGAATTCTATAAGAGTCTAGGTGCTCCTATAACTCTAAAAGAATCAGGAGTAAAAAAAGAGGAAATAGATTTCATAGCCAATAACGCAGCTATGCTAGAACCTCTAGGAACACTAATGCCACTATATAAAGAAGATATAACAAAAATTTTAGAAATAGCCTTTGAGTAAAAAGAAAGCCGTTAGGCTTTCTTTTTAATTGAGAATTGAGAATTTAGAATTTAAAATGAAGGAGGTTTTTTCTGAAAGAACATCAGAAAAAACAATAATGTATAAAAAACTACTAACAAAATTCCTTTAGGAATTCTGTTAGTAGGATGAATCTAAATAAATTTTTAAGAAGATTTATTTTTTAACTAACTTTAAAGTTTTTCTGGTGCTTTTCCAGAAAAGCTAACCTTCATTTTAAATTCTCAATTCTAAATTTTTAATTATTACCGCCATCATTTTAGCATTGGAAATATATTATTATTGACAATAGTGAATAATATTGATATTCTTATTAAGAAATTTATAAATATCTTATTAAGAGTGATTGAGGGACAGGCCCTATGAAATCCAGCAACCAAAAGCATAGCTTTAAGGTGCTAAATCCTGCAGGTATACCTGAGAGATAAGAGAAAAAACCTCTGCTTTTGGGCAGAGGTTTTTTATTTAATCTTGATTAAATAATGATGGGGTGGACAGAATGTATAATAAACAAAAGAAGGGGAGTTTTTTAGCTCTTTTGCCATTGTTGGTATTTGTGGTAATTTTTATAGGAGTTTCTGTGGTTTTAAAGGATTTTTATGCTATGCCGGTAATAGTACCTTTTTTAATAGCGGCGCTGACAGCTTTATTTATGAATAGTAAGGTTAATTTTAATGAAAAGTTAGACATATTTTGTAAGGGGGCAGGAGAGGGCAATATTATTCTAATGTGTCTAATATTTCTTCTGGCTGGGGCTTTTGCAGAGTCTGCAAAGGCCATGGGAGCTGTGGAATCCACGGTTAATTTAGGACTTTCTCTTTTGCCAAGTAATATTTTAGTGGCTGGAGTCTTTGTTATATCTTGCTTTATAGCTATTTCTATAGGAACTTCCATGGGAACTATAGTGGCTATGGTGCCTATAGCCATGGGCATAGGTTCTCATACTGGGATACCAGTGGCACTAGTGGTAGGAGCGGTGGTAGGTGGTGCTATGTTTGGAGATAACTTATCCATGATTTCTGACACCACTATAGCTGCAACAAAAACTCAAGGTTGTGAGATGAAGGACAAATTTAGAATGAATTTTATAATTGTCTTGCCTGCAGCTATATTAACCGCATTAATATTTATGTTTATTTCTAGAGGAAATAATTTTCATGTAACCGAAAGCTACACTTATAACGTAATAAAGGTTATACCCTACTTAGGGGTGCTATTAGGAGCATTAATGGGAGTAAATGTTATTTTAGTTTTAACTGGAGGAATATTGCTTTCAGCTGTGATAGGTATATGGCAGGGAGCCTTTAGTCTAGTAGGATTTATGCAGGCTTCTGCAAAAGGAATGCAAGGCATGTTTGAGCTCATAATAATATCCTTATTAATAGGCGGTATGGTAGAGCTTATTAAAAATAATGGTGGCATAGATTTTATACTTAACGTCATAACATCCAAAGTAAAGTCTAAAAAAGGTGCAGAGCTAGGTATAGCTTTATTAGTGAGTTTGGTGGATATCTGCACTGCCAACAACACTATAGCTATTGTAACAGTAGGACCTATAGCCAAGGATATATCTGATGAGTTTAATTTAGAGCCTAAGAGGGTGGCAGGCATTCTAGATATGTTTTCCTGTGTATTTCAAGGTATAATACCCTATGGGGCACAGATGCTGTCTGCAGCTACTTTATCTAAGTTATCACCTTTCAGCATAATGAAATACCTATACTATCCTTATTTAATGGGAATATGTGCTTTGATAGCAATAGTCATGATTCCTAGTATAAAAGAAAGATATACCATTACAAGGTAAATAATTTTTATGGAGGTATGCTAGTTCAATGAAAAAAGCATTAAGCTTAATATTTGTTTTTATGTTCATTTTTAGTGGATGTAAGTATATAAACCTTTCAAAAGATAAAAATAATGAAACACCAAAGAAAAATCAATCTAAGGATAATTCTAAAGAAAAATATAGTATTAAGAAAGATCCTAACAAGATTAGGGTCACTGCGGTAGGAGATATTATTCTTCATGAAACTCAACTTATATCACATTACGATGCTTCCACTAAGAGTTACGATTTTAAGGATAACTTTGAATATGTAAAGCCATATATTGAAGAAGCTGACCTAGCTATAGCCAATTTAGAAACAACCTTAGCTGGGAGTAAAGAAAAATACTCAGGTTTCCCTGTATTTAATTCTCCAGATGAAATATTAGATGCTTTAAGGTTTAGCGGTTTTGATGTGCTTTCTGCAGCTAATAATCATATTATGGACAAAGGCACTCAAGGGCTTATAAGAACTGCTGAAGTAGTTAAATCTAAGGGATTTGATCTTATGGGAATTAGGGAAAACACTAAGGTTCCCACCTATGTAATAAAAGAGGTAAAGGGAATAAAATTTGGATTTTCTAACTATGTTTTTGAAACGGATAAAAAGGGTAGTTCAAGAACATTAAATTCCATAAAAATCTCTAATAATGCTTTAGAGCTTTTTGATAGATTCAACTATTCTGAATTGGAAGCAAATTATAAGGAAATGGAAAAAAGAATAAATGAGATGAAGTCAAAAGGGGCAGAAGTGATAGTTTTTTCTATGCATTGGGGCAATGAATACGAAAGAAAACCTAATGAATATCAAAAAAAGATATCTAAAAAATTAGCAGATCTAGGTGTGGATGTTATCATAGGCGGTCACCCCCACGTAATTCAACCTATGGAATATATAAGTTCCAATGTTTCTAAGAAAAATACTTTGGTTTTATATTCTTTAGGTAACTTTTTATCCAATCAGAGAAGAGAAATAATAAACAATAAATATCCTGAAGATGGAATTATAGTGAATATTGACTTTGTTAAAGATAAAGATAGCAATAAGGTTCAGCTGGATAATGTAAGCTATGTACCTACTTGGGTCTACAGAAAACCTATAGATAATACTAAATTTACCTATAAAATTATACCTCTTAACGAGGTAAAGGAAGATAATAATATACCTATAGATGAAGAAAACATAAAAAAAGCTGAAGATTCCTATAAAGAAACTATAAATTTATTTGAATCCTATAATGCAAAGCCTGTATTAGCTCCATCATTAAAATAAAAAGAGTTTATCTTAAAATAGAGAGTTATTTCTATATAAAGATAGCTCTTTTTTGCTTATACATAATTATTAAGTACCTATTTAATCAATATCTATAAATTTCATACAAATAATTACGATGATAATATGGGGGTACTTTTGAATATGAAAAAACATAAAAAGCTTTATATTACATTAATTTTAAATACTATAATATTCACAATTTTATCATTAACTTATAGCATTATTTTATATAATACTAAAGGTAAGGAAATTAATATTATACTAATGGCAGTAATTTTTGCCACTATTATATCTTCTATAATTTTTTATATTATAAATATAATGGCAATTAAAAATTATACACATAAAGTAACAGCATTAAAAGAAAATGAATATAACGAATTGATAGATAATTTAAAAAATGAAAGTAAAACTAATAACCATTTGGTATTTTCTTCTTACCATGAGTTTTTATCTTGTATTACTTATATTATGGGATTTACTAAAATAAACAAGATGACAACCAGTAAGCTAATAGAAAAATTGAATAATCTTCAGGATGTTTCTATGATTAAAGAAGAATTCGAGGTAATGAATAAAAATTTTGATATTGTTGTTGAGGAAGTTAATAGTCTGAATAATATTATAGAGAATATAGTAGAACTTACTAATATTGAAATACAGTTAGAAAAATTTAATATGAAGAAATCAGATATAAAAGAAATTATAAATAGAGTAATATTGTCAAGCTATGGTCTTTTAGAAGAAAAGGAGTTAGAAATTGTAGATGATATAGGTGATGATATAAAAGAAATAGAAGTGGATGAAGAAAAAATAAGTAAGGTCATAGAAATCTTACTTTATAAAGTTATTGAAAATACTCAATCAGGTAACCTTTATTGCACTGTTAAACAGGAAGAAAAAGATATTATCATATCTTTAGGGGACTGGAAGATATGTGGAGAAAATAACATGGACATAGATTTAAGGCTTTGTAAATCTATTGTTGAAAATCATAAAGGTAAACTATGGATTAAAAATATAGAAGGAAGGGGCGATACTGTGTTTTTGTCATTGCCAATTTGTAGTAGGTGATTTTATGAAAAAGATATTTATTGCATCCCAGGAAGAAAAGTTTAAGATTCTTTTATCCCAAACTTTAAATTATTCAAAGAATAATAATATGGAATTAATAATGCCTGAAAATCAAGAAGAATTTCAATACATTATTAAAAGAGAAGTACCTGATATTGTTTTTATTGATGTAAGACTTAATTCCAATTTACATATAGAGCTTATGGAGTTATTAGAAAAGGATGAAACTTTAGAGCATTGTTATAAGATACTTTTCACAGAAAAGTTCAATTACAGTAAGGAAAGAGAATTGTGGCAAAGTATAGTTGATTTTTGTATTTACATGCCCTTCGATCCAGAGTATATCATTCAAAAAACCTCCACATTGTTTAATATATAAAAAAGACTTCCTAGGAAGTCTTTTTTATATAAACTGTATAGTTTTATAGGATTTAATTTATATAAGTAAGCATATGCATTGGCTAGCTATGCCTTCTCCTTGTCCAGTAAAACCTAGTCCTTCTTCAGTGGTGGCCTTTACATTTATCTTACTAGGGTCTATACTAAGTGCTTTGCTTATATTTTCAATGATGTTTGGGATATAAGGAGCCATTTTTGGTTTTTCAGCTATTATGGTAGCATCTAAATTTTCTATTTTATATCCCTTGGAATCTAATAATTTTTTTACCTCTGAAAGCAAAAATAAACTAGAAATATCTTTAAATTTACCATCTGTATCAGGAAAGTGTTTTCCGATATCGCCTAAAGCAGCTGCTCCTAAAAGTGCATCCATAATTGCATGAAGTAATACATCAGCATCGGAATGTCCTAAAAGGCCCTTGTGAAAAGGTATACAAACCCCTCCTATAATAAGTTTTCTATCTGTTACTAATCTGTGTACATCATAACCCATGCCAATTCTCATAACTTCACTCCTGCCTGGTAAATAAGTTTCTTAATGTATTATTGGATAAATTACAGTAAATTTTTCTTGAAATTACTTATGGTTTTATTAGAATTTTTATTTTTTCTAAATATGCTTAGAAATTTTCTTTTTATAAATTTTAGAAAAGCTTTAAAAGAGAATTTTTTTTTGGTTTTTAAATTAAAATCTACATAAATAATGTTATCTTTCATTTACATCACCATTTACTCTTTTATTATATTATACCATCATAATGGAAATAAGTTAATAAAAAGCATAGAAGTTTTTATATTTATGTATAATGAATATATATTATTTATGGTATAATTATGAATAGTAGTAAAATGGAGGTCCATACATGTATACAAAAGGTTAAAGAGTAAGGGCTTATTATCAAAGGCATGCTTAAATATAAACATTACAAACAGCTAGGAAAGGATGATATGCTTGAAAATTAGTAATAAAAGATTTCTCATAACTATAGCAATGGGACTAGCCGCTGCATTGGTTTTAACTGCTGCAGTTGGTGAAATGAAACTTAAAAATGCAAAGAAATCAATTATACAAACTTCAGATAAAACCTCAAAAAACCAGGGGAAAGAAAAAGATAGCACTGTATCCTCTACAAAGAATACAAAAGATGAGGGGAGAAACATAAATTCTGAAAAAACTACTGAAAGTTCAGGTATTCCTATATTGACTTATAACTCCGTTAAGGAAAAAGAGGGTATTGAAGGAACGGTTTCAAAGAATAATTTTGAAATACAGATGAAGCACTTAAAAGAAAATGGATATAATAGTATAACTTCAATGCAGCTTAGTGAATATCTAATAAATAATAAATCCTTACCTGAAAAACCTGTTTTAATTACCTTTGATAGTGGCTACAATGACAAATATACTCTGGTACTCCCTATACTAAAAAAGTATGGATTTAAAGCAATTTGTTTTATTGATGGAAGCAAAGTTAATAATGTTACTGGTTATTTGACTTCTTCTCAGATTAATGAGATGCAAGATTACGGTATGGAAATAGGTATGTACTATGTATCTTCTAATAATATTGCAGAAATGACTATGGAGCAGCAGAAAAGGATAATCAGCGATGGAAAACAAAAATTAGAAAAGGTAACAAAGAAACCTGTTAGTTTTATTTCTTATGATGATAAAAAGTATAATGCTGATACTATAAATGCAGTAAAATCTTTTGGCTTTAATCTTGGATTTACCACTTTACAAGGATTAGCAAATAAAAAAGATAATGTTTTTGAAATAAAGAGAATCAACATAGAAAATAAAGATACCTTAGAAAGTTATATAAAGAAATTAAAAATAAAGTGAAGAGGCTTATTTTGAAGCCTCTTCTGTTTTTATAGAGTTAGAAATCAGTGTATTTAATTCTTTAAGCTCATCCAAAGTTAGGTAGCGCCATTTGCCTAAGGGAAGTGAACCGAGCTTAATGTTCATTATACGTATTCTCTCTAATTTTGTTACATTGTAACCTAAAGCTTGGCACATTCTTCTTATTTGGCGATTAAGACCTTGAGTTAATATTATTCTAAATACTTTGCTGCCCTCTTTTTTAATATAGCATTCTTTAGTTACAGTATCTAAAATTTTAACACCTTGCGACATATTAAGTATAAAATCATTTGTAATAGATTTATCCACCGTTACTATGTATTCTTTATCGTGGTTATTGCCTTCTCTTAATATTTTATTTACTATATCTCCATCATTAGTGAGTAATATAAGGCCTTGAGAATCTTTATCTAATCTTCCTATGTGAAAAATTCTTTTGTGATAGTTCATAAAATCAACTATATTTCCTGGCGTTTTTCTATCTGTAGTACAAGTTATACCCACTGGCTTGTTTAAGGCTATGTATACCAATTCTTCTTCTTTATAAAGGGGTTTCCCTTTGATACATACCTTCTCTCCAGGTTTTACCTTATCACCTAGGTTTGCTATTTTACCATCTATGGTAACTTCACCAGCTTCTAAATATCTGTCAGCTTGGCGCCTAGAACAAAAGCCACTTTCACTAATATATTTGTTTATTCTTATTTCTTCTGACCTTTCTTCATGCTTTATTATATTTTTTGGCTTCATAAGAGACTAGTAATCCTTTCTAAAATATAATTATTTAATTGTGTGATTTCTTCCTGAATTGTTTATTTCTACATTGATTTTTTTATCTGTTAAGTAAGTTTCACTTTTAGTTAAACTATTGTAGTCTAAAGCACTGCCTGAAACTATAAAGGTAATAGTGTCATTTGTTATTAAAATATTGTTTTTTTCCATATCTTGAAGCAAAGACAAAATAGCATTATCTATATTCTTGTGCTTCATTTTACTACTTTTTAAAATATCCCTCCCTTTGTTAGTGGAAGAGGTAACTTTAATTACTCTATTTAAATTATTTACCGTAATAATATAATCACTCTTATGATGAACTATTACAGTGCTTTTTGAAATATTATAATAAGTAAAACCAAATAGCAAAAACACTACACAAGCAAATACAATTAAAGCTATGGGGACTTTAAAATCTACTAAACTCTTTTTAAGATCACCAGAAGATACGGTACCTAAATCAGGGTTATCAGTAGTCTTAATATTTAAAAATTCTCCATGGTATGTAAGTATAACGGCATTATTATTAGAGGTTTCCAGTACGATACCCGTATTTATCTCTATAGAATTAGGAGAATATAAAGCTAAGGAATTAGAGGGATCGTCATTTAATTGTATGGTTATATATTTTGTTATTTTATCATAGGCAGTATTAGAAAACAAAAGTATATAGGCTATTAAGTAACTGCTCCATTTTTCTAGATGCCTCTTTGGGATTTCCGTATACTTATTTAATCTTTTAATATTTAATTTTCTTACAGCTTTAAACTCCCTAATAAAACTTTCTTCCTTAGATATAGCTAATGTTACATTTAGTAGCTGATTCTTTTCTGTAAAGCTAGGTGTACTCTTATAGAGGTCTTTTAAGGTTACGCCGTATAGTTGTAATTCCCTTATAAAAAATGATATTTCCTTTGCTCTTTCATTAGCTAACTTCTCATCCACCAATGCTATGGGTGGACTATAGGAAAAACTGTATTTATTTTTTTGAAGTATAAAATTATAATTCATTATTACACCTCATATACAATATTATTCAAATCTATTATAAGCTTAATAGCAAATTATTTATAGGATAAATAAAAAAAAATATTAAGGTAATAATATTAAGGTAATAATTAGGGGGTGATATCTTTGAAAAATACAAAGAATATTTTTTATTCATTTATGATTTTTGCAATAGTTATTATAAACATTATAAGTGTTAATGTACAAGGTGCGGAATTTATATTAAAGGAAGGTAAGATTAAAGTAACACCTAAGATAGTTAAAGATTCAAAACCTTATTTAACCACTGAACTCAACATTCCAGTGATTTCAGGGATTTTAGACAGTAATATAGAAAAATCTATTAATAAAACATTATACGATGATGCTATGAATTTCAAAAGTTCCATTGAAGCCTCAGCCTTAGAAAACTATAGTAGCTTATTAAAAGCAGGGTTAGACGTAACCCCTTTCCAGGTGATAACCAAGTATAATTTGCATTATTTAAATGATTATTTAAGTCTTATAGTAACTTATTACGAGTATAGAGGGGGAGCTCATGGAATATACAAGGTGGTACCCTATAACTATAATCTTAAAACCGGTGAGAGGTTGCAAATCAAAGATATTTTTAAGGAAGGCTATGACTATAAGTCCATAATAAATCAAGAAATATTATCTGAAATATCAAAGCACCCTGACAATTATTTTAAAGATGCTTTTAAAACCATAAAGGAAAATCAAGATTTTTATTTTACCAAGGATGGTATTGTAGTATACTTTCAAGTTTATGAAATAGCTCCTTTTGCTGCAGGAAATCCAGAGTTTTTAATACCTTACAGTAAAATAAACCAAGGCTTAAAGGTGAAATTTAATTAAAATGAAACATTACAATATATGTATCTCCTTTTTAATAATTTATTTAAGTGATATAGTTATGTTATATGAACAAATAGATGATATACTTAAAGAATAAAGAGAATCATCTGATTGATATAGCTATGATATGGGAACTAATAGATGATATGCTTTAAGAGTAAAAATAGTCATTTAAGTGATATAGCTACCATATGAAAATCATTAGATTATATGCTTTGAGAGTAAAGAAATCATTTAAATGATATAGTTATGCTATTGGAACAAAAGGGGGATGTCATATGGATTTTAATATGATAATTGAAAAGCAAAGAGAGTTTTTTGAAACTGATAAAACAAAGGATATAGACTTTAGAATAGAGATGCTTAAAAGACTTAGAAATAGTATTAAAAATCATGAGGAAGAAATATATGAAGCACTTAGAGTTGACCTTAACAAGTCACCCTTTGAAAGCTTAGCCACAGAAGTAGGAATAGTATATGATGAAATTGATTATATACTAAAAAATTTAAAAAAATGGGCAAAGGTTAAAAGGGTTAGGACTCCAATATACAACTGGCCAAGTAAAAGCTACATCTATGAAGAACCCTATGGAGTAGTTTTAATTATTGGACCTTTCAACTATCCTTTTCAACTTAACATAGCACCTTTAGTGGGAGCCATGGCTGCTGGAAATTGCGCCCTTATTAAGCCATCTCAATATTCTAAAGAAACCACATTAGTAATAATGAAAATTATAGAAGAGTGTTTCCCAAAGGAATATGCAGCAGTTATAGAACCCTTTGGAGGAAGAGAAGAGGTTTCAGCTATACTTAAAGAAAAGTATGATTATATTTTCTTTACTGGTAGTGTGGCAGTAGGAAAGATTGTAATGGAGGCCGCTTCTAAACATCTTACTCCCGTTACCTTAGAGTTGGGAGGCAAGAGTCCAGCACTTTTAGATGAAGATTGTGATGTATCCTTAGCTGCGAAGCGTATAGCCTGGGGAAAATTTATTAATGCAGGACAAACTTGTGTAGCACCGGATTATGTGTTAGTACATGATAGTATTAAAGATGAGTTTATTAAAAAGTTAAAGTTTTGGACAGAAAAGTTTTATGGCAAAGAAGCCATGCTTAGTAAGGACTATCCTAAAATCATAGACAACAAGCAGTTTCAAAGGTTAGTTGGATACTTATCTCAAGGAAAGCTAGTTATGGGAGGCAGTTATAATAACGAAAAGCTATATATAGCACCTACAGCACTAATAGATATATCAGAAGATTCACCTCTTATGACAGATGAAATATTTGGACCTTTGCTTCCTATTTTAGAATATAAGGATTTAAAGGAAGCTGTTAAGTTCATAAATTGCAGACCAAAGCCATTGGCACTTTATTATTTTACTAAAGATAAGGAAAAGGGAGAAAATATAATTAAAACCACATCTTCTGGAGGAGGATGTATAAATGACACCATAATGCATGTAGCATCTACATCACTTCCATTTGGAGGAGTGGGAGATAGTGGTATGGGTAGTTACCATGGTAAGAAGACCTTTGAAACATTTTCCCATTCAAAGAGTTTTATTAAAAGAGGTAATGTGTTAGATTTTAATTTTAGATACCCTCCATATAAAAATAATATGAAATTGTTAAAAAAGATTTTTAAATAATCCCATTAAAAAACCAGGCACTTTACGAAATGCCTGGTTTTTTGTTAATGATATGTCTGATTTTTATTAAGTAATTAAGTTTTTAGATAACATGGACTTAGACAACAATTTCAAATCTTCCATTTAGTATTTTAGAATTAAGGTTTTAGAAAAAAGAAGAGGTTAACAGGCTAAAATATACATAAAATTAATAGGTATAGATATCAGAAAATTCTATATTGATTCTATCAATTTTATTTGAAGGAGGTATGAGTTTATCCTTCATAACAGGGATAGTATTATCTTCTAATACCCTTACAGGAAGGTCTATTATAAAGGAACTTCCACTGCCATAAGTGCTTTCTGCTTTTACAGTGCCCCCGTGGAGCTCCACTAAGGATTTTACTAGAGATAAACCTATGCCGCTTCCTTCTGTTTTTCTTGAAAGAGATTTATCTACCTGCATAAACCTATCAAAGATAACTTTTAGCTTGTCTTCAGGTATACCTATACCACTATCTTTAACTATAATTCTTATATTATCTTCAATTTCTTTTACAAGTACCTCAATAGTGCCACCTTTAGGTGTGAATTTAATAGCATTAGAAAGTAGATTTAATATTATCCTTTCAATTTTATCTTGGTCAAAGGCCATATATTTTTCTTCTATTTCAGTATCAAATATTAAATTTAAGCCCAAGGATTCTGCATAGTTAACAACTGAAAGAGATATTTCTTCAATGGTGAATATTATATCATTATTGGACATCTCCACCTGTAGGTAATTTCCATCAATCTTGGTTATATCTATTATGTTATTAATAAGCCTAATAAGTCTTAAACAATTTTGGTTCATTATATTTAAATATCTAGGAATACTGACGCTGTTCTGGTAACCTTCATAATCAAATGATTTCAATAGCTGGACGCTTGTCCATATTACATTTAAAGGCGTTTTTAATTCATGAGATATATTGGAAAAGAATTCTGTTTTTAATTTATCTAATTCCCTTACCTTATTTATATCGTCAGTAAGATCTGCTACTTTTTTTGTGGTATAACTTATTTGGTTATGAAGCTCAAGGGATTCTTTAACATAGTGTTTTAGCTTAATTAGAGTCTTTACCCTAGATAAAAGTTCAACCTTATCTACAGGTTTAATAAGATAGTCGTTAGCACCAGACTCAAAAGATAAAAGTAGACTATCAGTTTTTGTACTGGAAGTAAGCATTAAAATTGGCAGATCATAAAGGGATTTTTTATTTCTTATGTTACTGCAAAGCTCATAGCCAATCATATCTGGTATAAATAAATTTAGTATAACAAGATCTAAAGCATCTTCATTAGATATAATTTCCATAGCCTCTTTTCCAGAGGACACTGAGGTTAAGGAGTAGCCATCTGCTAGAAGATGATTTTCCACTACCTTTCTGCTAGGTAGTTCATTATCTACAATTAATATTCTATAATTTTTTTGTTTTTCTTGAGGGTTAACTGGCATAGATGATTTAGCCACTGAATAATTTTCTATAATATTTTCGAATTCAAAATGATTATCTCTATTCATTACTTCAGTATTTTCTTCATATAAAGGCATAGTAAAACTAAATTTAGAACCTTTTCCCACGTGAGAGGATACGTTAATACTACCTCCATGGAGCTCTATTAGTTTTTTTGTAAGGTGGAGGGTTAAGCCCGTAGTAGAAGATACATCCTGACTATTTTTAATAGTATAGGCATCAAAAAGTGAATTAACCTTCCAAATAGGTATACCTATTCCAGTGTCTTCCACAGATATTTTTACAAAATTATTTATAACTACAGCATTTAGTGTTATTATTCCTTCAGAGGTGTATTTTATTGCATTTTCTAATAAGTTATTTATAATTTGCTGTAATCTGTTTATGTCAGCATAAACTAAAGGAAGATCATTAGAGATATCATTTTTAAGTATGAGATTTTTATTAGTTAATGATCCCTTAGCAATTAAAAATATCATGTCTGCTAGTTGTTTTATATTTACAGGATGCTTATCTAGAACAATATCTGTATTGTTAAGTTTAGAATAATCTAAAATATCATCTACTAGCTTAGAAAGTTGAACAGCACTGTAATTTATAAGCTTAGTATCTAGAAGTTGATTTGAACTTAATTTATTCTCATCGGAAACTATGGATTCTGTAAGACCTATAATACTATTCATAGGAGACTTCAATTCTTTTGAAATGTACAGTAAAAATTCATCTTTTAACTTATTATGGCGTTTTAGCTTTTCTGATAAATTCTCTATATTATTGAAACTGTCCACATATTTATTTGCAATAAGATAGCTTTGAAGCAATAAAAATATTAGAAATCCTACATTTACCATGAAAAAATTATTATTTAAAACGTATTTTCTTAAGAGTTCGTATGAGTTTGTTATAAGCAATGTAAGTGCAGATAAAAAAATTAATAAGTATGAGTTCAAATCATAAAAGCATTTTTTGAAAAGTTTTGTCACAACATGGATCATTAATAATAAAGTGATAGATTGATATAATACAAAAACTATAAAATGATATTTAACAGGAGTAATTGCTAAATATAAAACATAAAAAATTAAGGAATGTTTTGTAATAAGTAGAATTTTTTCATTAATTAATTTAGGATATAAAAAACCTAGGTATATTATATATGTGGGAATATAAGTGAAAAATGAGCAGGAATATAAAAATGTATGCATCTTCCAAGAGATAAAGGGAATAAATCTTAGTATGAGAACGTTATCAGTTACTAGCAGCCTTATTATTAAGAGCAAACAAAATATCCCTAGTAAAAGAGGGGATTTCTCATTATCTCGCTTATTGTAAAGAGTAAAATTATAAATACTCATAACAATACAAATTCCAATTAAGAACATATAAAATCCTTCATGATAAAATCCATTCTCTTTAGAAACTTTCATATCTTGTAAAATAAGCTTTGCCATATTACCTGCATTTGCTTTAAACTTAGCATTATCATTTTCAGAGAAAAGGATTTCATAAGAAAATTTAAGCTTTTTTTGACCTTGATAATTGTCTGAATCTAGATTACTTGAAATAGGTATAAATGAAAAAGTTATAAAGCTTAATAAGATAATTACTACTATTTTACTTATATGCACATGATTCTTCATAATATCCACCTCATTATACTCTTACAAAGATAATTTTATCATAAAATACCAAATAATGTATATATATTAATGTAAATATTTCTTATTTTTACAAATTAACTTAAGATATTGAAGTATATATACGATAATATAGTGCAATATTAATTTATTTGGAGGATAGGGTATGAGAGCTAAAAAAAAGAATACTTTAAAAAGGCAAAGGGATAAAGGCAGCATTAAACTTCAAGAAATTAATAAAATAAGTATCAAAAAGCAACTTTTTACAAGAAATGGCTTATTAAGAAAACTTGTGGTTACTTTTTCATTAGTTATTTTATTGTCCTTAACAGTTTTAACTGTAGGAAATTTCATAATAACGAAAAATACGGTAACAGAAGATTTTAAAAATCTTACCAATCAAATTCTAAATCAAAATAAAAATTATGCCAGTGTAATTAATGAAACTATAGAGCAGACTTCTATGCAAATAGTGGCAAACAATGAGCTTGGTGAAAAAATATCAACAGTTAATAAAGAAGATTATTCTACAGCATTTCTTGCTTTAGATACTAACAAGATGCTAGTTAATCTTATGGGTATTAATAACACTAAAATAATTAAAAATATATATTTACATACTTTTTCAGGATTTAGTTCATCTTCTGATAATAATTCTTTTATGCATGATCAGAATGATACCTGGAAAAAGATTAATGAGTCAGATTGGTTTAAAAAGGCTATGGAAGCTGAAGGAAGAGGATTATGGGTTCCAAAACATGAATCTTTAATTAATGCGGGAGAAAAAAGTGTTAGTTATGTAAGGCTCTTAAAGAGTTCGGTTTCATTAAAGCCCTTAGCTATGATAGAGATAAACGTTGATCCAACGCTATTATCAAAATCTGTGAAAGATACCAATATAGGAAAAAATGGTGAAGTGTACATAGTTGACAAGGATGGATATATAATAGCAAGTAAAAATGAAGAAAAATCTGGAGAAAAATTTTCAGCTAATTATTTAAGTGACATTGAAGGAAAGCCTTCTGGATCAAATACCTATGTAGAAAATGGAAAAAATGTTTATGTGGTTTATACTACTATGGAAGAAACAGGATGGAAATTTATTGCAGAGGTTCCTAGCAACGAAGTATATTCATCAGCAAAGAACATAACAATAATTTCACTTATAGTGATGGTAGTTTGTATAATAATTTCTATTTTTGTATCTATATTTACTACGGGACAGATAACAAAACCTATATACGATATCATCTTTATTACTAAAAAACTTTCCTCAGGAGACTTTGATGTTAAGACAGAAAAATACTCCATAGCTGAGATGAATCTATTAAGTGAAAACTTTAATAATATGGTGGATAAATTAAAGGATGCTTTATCTAAAACTAGGAGTCTAGCCCAAGAAACCTATAGTTCATCAGATAACTTATTAGCACTATCCCAAAGTATGTTTGAAAAGTCCTCTGATATAGTTAAATCTGTGGAAGAAATATCGGAAGGGTCTACTAGACAAGCTGAAGACACCATGAACTGTGCAGAAGTGTCTAACAAACTTAATAATGAAATAAATAATACCATAAGCAGGCTTAGAGAAGTAGATGATTCTAAGGAAGAAGCTTTATCAGCCCTTAATGATAGTGACAAGGTTATCAATGGATTAAGTGAAGCTTCTTATCAAAATTCCCACTCTATGGAGAAGGTTTCCTCTACAGTAGAAAGATTAAGTGAGAAGACTAATAATATTCTTGAAATAATAAGTAAAATAAATGATATAACCAATCAAACTAATTTATTAGCTTTAAATGCATCCATAGAAGCAGCTAGAGCTGGAGAAGCTGGAAAAGGATTTTCAGTGGTAGCCAATGAAATAAGAAAATTAGCAGAACAATCACAAGAAGCTGCTCAAGATATTAAAACCATTATAAGCGATGTAAATAACTCAATTAAAGAATCCTTAGATATTTCTGAAGGAGCTAAAGAAACCTTTAGTAAAGAGCTAGATGAAGTAGCTAAGACCATAAAGACCTTTGTAACCTTAAAAAATAGCATTGAAATGGTATCTTCATCTGTAGAAAAAGCTATAAGATCTATAGAAGTAATGGCAGAAGACAAAAATCAACTAGTAGAAGCCATAGGAAGCATAGCTGCTGTATCACAACAAAACACAGCAGTAACCCAAGAAGTAAATGCTGTAATTCAAGATGAAGCTGAAGAAAATAAAAAGATAAATGAACTATCAGAAAATCTTAACCTTAAGGCACAGGAGCTGCAGGAGGTAATTTCCACCTTCAAATTTTAGGGACGGTTAACCTAAAAGTTAAACCTTAACTTAAAAAGGACGGTTAATTTAATTAACAGATTAAACTTCTCAAGTAAAGAAGCGTAAAAAGATATGAAGTAATTTAATTTTTAATTAAAAAGGTTTTATTAACTTTAAATAATTTAATTATATATTTTGTAGGCTTGTACAAAATAAATATTTGCATATCAGTAATACCTCTTATTTGATTTTTGAAAATGAGAGGTATTTAGTTTTATATATTTCTATTAGTAAAATTTAATATTAGTTTCTTTAAGGCACAAGGCTAACCTGTTGACATATTAATTTATCAAACAAGTTTTTATATTCTTCGTTAGTTGATATTAAATTTACACCTAAAGTGCATAGTCTAGATACTGTAGATTGAGTTATATTACCAAGTATATTACATATATCTTTTATTTTAATATTACACAAACTCCTCATCATTATAGCAGCTAAAGCTTTAACAACATTTGATTTTTTATTATATCTTATACAAAACAACAGTTTATCTATTTGAGTTTCTTTTGCTATAAATTCTAATATATCTTCAGGATTAAAATCCCTTATTAATACTCTTCGTTCACTTCTATATTCTGTTTTTTCATCTTGGAATTCTATTTCTTTATTCCATTTTTCTTCATTACATAAAGATACTAACTTTAAATAATTTTTCCTAGTCCTCCCAACATTAAGATCTAATATATTCATTAAATAAGTTTCATCTAAAAGGCCAGAACTATCTTTCTCTAACCCTAAATATGTTTTCAGGCTAGAATACTTATACTTCTCAGGTTGATTTTCATAACCTTTTACTTTTAAAGGATTGTTGTGAATATATGCAGATAAGGTGATTAGATAATTTTCATTATGTACTATCTTACTTTTAAATCTGTCTTGAAATAAGTGTCCATGTCTATTGTGACTATAATTATAAGAGAGCGCATATTTAAGATTTATGCTATGCATTATTTTTGAAATATCTGCACCATTGGAATCGATTATTAAATGAGCATGATTAGGCATGATACAGTAAGCATATACTTTAAAATTGTAAATTTCTTGGTACTGTTTTATACAGAATAGATATTTATCTTTGTCTTTATCATCTTCAAACAATGAAATTTCTGATATACTCCTAACCATAATATGATAGATTGCATCTTCAGACTTTATTCTTTGACATCTTGGCAAATAAAACACCTCATTTCTTAATTTATTAAACTATTTCAATTATTAACATGAAGTAAATTGTTTAATCAGGCAAATTAATAAAATAGTATGCTTAAGTATGTGTTTTATATTGTGTGTTAAATTACTTGATAAAGGTACTTTAAATGAAACTATCATTAACCGTCCCCATATAAAGTTTAAATATATAGTGAAATTTCATTAACCGTCCCCTTCAATTTTAAATTCTTAATTAATTAAGAATATCTTTTGAACTTTATTAATATTAATAATTATAAAATATCAAAATGCGATGATATTTAATTAGGGGGGATATGGATGTTTAAAAAAGCGGCTTCCTTTGTTCTTGCTGGAATTTTGACTTTAGGCTTAGTGGGGTGTGTGAAAAAATCAGAAGGCTCTAATGCTGCTAAGAAGTTTAAGATTGGTATTATAACAGGAACTGTATCACAAAATGAAGAAGAGTATAGGGCTGCAGAAAAAATGAAAAATAAGTATGGCGATATGATTGTACTTCAAACATATCCGGATAATTTTACTAAGGAGCAAGAGACAACTATTGCTAATACTTTAAGTCTTGCAGCAGACCCAGATGTTAAGGCTATTATATTTGTACAAGCGGTTCCGGGAGCCTCTGCAGCTATAGATAAGGTAAGAGAAAAACGTAAAGACATGCTATTTATAGCTGGAGTTCCAGGGGAAGATCCAGATATGATAGCATCAAAAGCTGATATAGTACTTCAAGCGGATGAGTTAGGAATGGGGACCACTATTATAGAGCAAGCTAAAAAGTTAGGGGCAAAGAAATTTGTTCACTATTCATTCCCAAGACATATGTCTTATCAAATGTTGGCCATGAGAAGAGATTTACTAAAAGAAACATGCCAAAAGTTAGGCTTGGAATTTGTTGATGCCACAGCTCCAGATCCCACTGGTGATGCTGGGGTTCCAGGAGCTCAACAGTTTATATTAGAAGATGTACCTAGAAAGGTAAAGGAACTGGGCAAAGATACTGCTTTCTTTAGTACTAACTGTGCTATGCAAGAGCCACTTATCAAAGCGGTATTACAAGAAGGAGCAATATTCCCACAGCAATGTTGTCCATCACCTTATCATGGATATCCAGGAGCTTTAGGTATAAGCATACCTGAAGATAAGAAAGGTAACATTGATTATATAGTACAAGAAGAAACTAGAATAATTGCTGAAAAAGGTGGAAAAGGAAGATTTTCTACATGGCCTGTTCCAATTAATATGATGTTTGTTGAAGGCGGAGTAGAATATGCTAAAGAATTCTTAGAAGGCAAAACTAATGGAAAGAATGACAAGGCTAAATTGGAAGCAATATTCACAGATATATCAAAAAAACCTGTTAAGATTACTACTTTAGATGATGAAAAAACAAAGAAAAAGCTAGATAATTTCTACATGCTACTTTCAGACTATATAACATTCTAATTAATATAATAATCACTTGATGATATGTAGTTAAGGGGAGTGAAGCTTGTCTTCACTCCTTAACCTTATAAAATAAGGAGGGGGAGAAACTTGCAGGAAACAACAGTGCTTTCAATGAGGAATATTGAAAAAGAGTATTTTGGTAATAAGGTGCTTAAAAATGTCAATTTGGATATAAAAAAAGGTGAGATACATGCCCTACTAGGGGAAAATGGTGCAGGGAAATCTACCTTAATGAATATACTCTTTGGGATGCCTGTAATCCATAATACAGGAGGATTTAAAGGAGAAGTATTATATGAAGGTAAAGCTTCTCATATTAAGAACCCTAAGGATGCTATGAATGCAGGAATAGGCATGGTACATCAAGAGTTTATGCTTATTCCAGGCTTTACTATTACAGAAAATATAAAGCTTAACAGGGAAATAACTAAGCATAATATCGTAAGCAGATTTCTTGGACATTCTTTAAAAAGCTTAAATTATGATGTTATGAACAAAGAAAGCAGAAGAGCTTTAAATACTGCCGGACTAAGTGTGGAAGAGTATGTAGAGGTAGAAGGGCTCCCAGTTGGCTATATGCAGTTTATAGAAATAGCTAGAGAAATAGATAAGAAAAACATAAGGCTTTTGGTTTTTGATGAGCCTACTGCTGTACTTACAGAAAGCGAAGCTGAAAAGCTTATGGAAGCTATGAAGAGATTAGCTGACCAAGGTATAGCTATTATTTTTATAACTCATAGACTTGATGAGGTAATAAATTCAGCACATAGAATTACCATATTGAGGGATGGTGAAGTAGTAGCCCATAGAAATACTGAAGAAACTAATATTGTGGAACTGGCTGAGCTAATGGTAGGAAGAAAAATAGAGAGGTTAGTAAGCGATACCAGTAAGGAAGATAAAGATAAGGAAACCATCCTCCAGGTTAGAAATTTAAATGTAGACATGCCAGGAGAAAAAGTAAAAGGCATAGACTTGGATATATACAAGGGGGAAATAGTAGGTATAGGAGGGTTAGCAGGACAAGGTAAAATTGGTATAGCTAACGGAATAATGGGACTTTTCAGAAGTTCTGGTAAGGTAACCATGGAAGGCTCAGAAATACCTCTTAATAAACCTGAAGCATCTTTAAAACACGGAATTGCTTTTGTATCTGAAGATAGAAGAGGGGTTGGGCTTTTATTAGATGATAGTATTGAAAATAATATTGTTATAACCTCTATGCACATAAATGATGCATTTGTAAATAAATACTTGCTATTTACACAATTAGATAAAAAAAAGGTTAGAGAACATTGCAATAAAATGATAAAAGATTTGGATATTAGATGTACTGGACCTAATCAGATTACAAGAAGGCTTAGTGGAGGTAATCAGCAAAAGGTGTGTATTGCTAGAGCACTTACTCTTAATCCTAAGATACTATTCGTATCGGAGCCAACCAGAGGTATAGATGTAGGAGCAAAAAAACTGGTGCTAGATTTATTGGTTAAATTGAATAAGAAATTGGGTATGACTATTATCATGACTTCTTCTGAATTAGCAGAGCTTAGATCCATATGCGAAAGAGTAGTTATAGTATCTGAAGGAAAGATTGCTGGCATATTAAAGCCAGAAGCTAGTGATGCAGAATATGGATTATTACTAGCTGGACATATTGATATTGAAGTACAGGAGAAGGAAGAAAGAATATGGATCAAACCAAATTCAAGTGATACTCTCATGGAGCCACATATACAGAAGGATGAAGAAAGGGGCAAAAGTTACTCCGTCAGTCCACTTTTTACAAGTAAAAATCCATCACAAAAGGAGGAAGAGAAATGAGAGAAAAACTTAAACATTGGTATGAAAGTATAGGCCTTCCAAGGGTTATAATAATTTGTTTTTTTATAATTCTTTGTATTTTGTCCATAATTTTAGGTTTACCAATAAATATGCTTATATCCGATACTTTAGTAAGGACAGGCATGAATGGAGTTCTTGTGCTGGCTATGGTGCCAGGAATACTTTGCGGTATAGGATTAAACTTTGGTCTTCCTTTAGGTATATTATGCGGACTTTTAGGAGGATTAATAAGTTTAGAGATGAATTTAACAGGGGGTATAGCTCTATTTGTAGCAATACTAGTAGCTATTCCAATAGCTGCGGTAGTGGGATATTTTTATGGAGTTCTTTTAAACAAAGTTAAAGGATCTGAAATGATGGTATCCACTTATATGGGTTTTTCTGCAGTGTCATTAATGTGTATAGCATGGCTACTTCTTCCTTTTAAAAGTTCAGAAATAAAGTGGCCTATTGGACAAGGACTAAGGACCACCATAGCCCTTAGCGATAGATATGATAAGGTGCTAGATCATGCTTTTAGTTTTAAAATTGCTGGAGTAGTGGTTCCTACGGGTTTAATATTAATGTTTTTAGCATGCTGCTTTATTATGTGGGTTATCTTAAGGACCAAAAAGGGGATATCCATGTCTGCAGCAGGAAGCAATCCCAAGTTTGCAGAGGCTTCTGGTATAAATATACAAAGTGCTAGAATATTTGGAACTATGCTTTCAACTATATTAGGAGCTGTGGGGATAATAGTTTATGCACAAAGCTACGGCTTCTATCAGTTATATCAAGCTCCTATGATGATGGGTTTTGCAGCAGTAGCAGCTATTTTAATAGGGGGAGCTTCAGCAACTAAGGCTAAAATATCACATGTAATTATAGGCACTATATTATTTCAAGGACTTCTTACCATAGGACTTCCTGTGGCAAATAAAATAGTTACTGAAGGAAACCTTGCGGAGGTAGTAAGAATTATCATAAGCAATGGAATTATTTTATATGCTTTAACTAAGGTAGGGGGTAGTGAGGAATGAAAGAAAAATTAGATGTTTTCTCAAAAATTAAAGCATGGTTATTTAATAATATGGTAACAATATTATTTGTAGTATTATGTGCTATAGGTATAAAACTTTCTCAGCAGCCAATTTCTTTTGTACTAGGGGAATTAGTTACCAGAATATCTAGAAATCTATTCCTAGTACTTTCCTTAATTATTCCAGTACTTGCTGGAATGGGATTAAACTTTGGTATAGTTATTGGTGCCATGGCGGGTCAGATAGCCATTATAGCTGTAACCCATTGGAAAGTAACAGGCCTAGCAGGTTTTATGCTCTGTGTACTTTTAAGCACGCCTATAGCTATAATATTTGGATATTTTACTGGAAAGTTGCTTAATAAGACAAAAGGTCAAGAGATGATAGCTAGTATGATATTGGGTCTATTTGCCAATGGACTTTATCAGCTTTTATTTCTATTTTTTGTAGGAACCATTATTCCTATGAAGAATCCTGTGCTTGTACTAAGCGGGGGAATAGGCATAAAAAACACCGTGGACTTAAACAATGGTATAAAATATGCCTTAGATGGTATTTTTGAATTGGATTTATTAGTTACAGCTCTAATTTTATTAGGAGGGGTAATACTATTTAATGTTATTAAAATTATTATGGCTAAAGTAAAACATATAAATATTAATGTAAAATATATTTTTAATATATTCTTAGCCATAGTAGTAATAGCATGTTCTCTTTTTATTCCAAAGTTTAACATGGCATTAAAATTTGTTAATGTACCAATAATTACTCTTTTGGTAATAGGATTAGTATGCTTATTTAATTCATTTATAGTAAAGACAAAGCTTGGACAAGATTTAAGAACTGTAGGACAAGATATGCATGTAGCTAATGCTTCAGGAATAAAGGTTAATAAGACAAGAATAGTAGCTATAATAATATCCACAGTACTAGCAGCTTGGGGACAACTAATATTTCTCCAAAATATAGGAACCCTAAACACCTATGGGAGTCATGAACAAGTAGGTATGTTTGCTATAGCAGCTTTACTTATAGGAGGGGCTTCAGTTTCCAAAGCAACAAACGGACAAGCTCTTTTAGGCATAATATTATTTCACACATTATTTATAATCTCTCCTATGGCAGGAAAGAATTTATTTGACAACCCTCAAATTGGAGAGTATTTCAGAGTTTTCATAGTATATGGAGTTATTGGGGTATCCTTAGGTATGTATGCGTGGAAAAAGAGTATAGAGAGGAAAAGAGCCATTTAGAGTTTAGAATCTTTAACAAGTTGTTTTGAAAGAACCATTTTATTTACACAAGTTTGGTCATTAGATGAAAATGGGGTAAGAAGGAAAAAAGTTTTGAAAGGACCATCGTATTTACACAAGGACAAGTAATCCTACATGAGGATACAAGATATGTATATGGAAAGGAAAAAGAAGTAATAAAAGCCTTTCTAGAACCACCCCATGTTACACAATTATGCAAAAACTTAGGATATAAAGAAGTTTTTATAACTGATGAGGAGTTTGTAAGTAAATTTAGAAGTATAAAAAGATAGCTTAGAGCTATCTTTTTACTTGGTAATCAACGAAATATAACATATTTAAACAAAGCAGTAATAACAACTGAAATACAAATATTTAATAAAATTGCGATACCTACTCCACCCCAGTTATTTCCACCTTTTTTGAGTAGCATACCTTGAAAGGGTAATTCATCTTCAGATTTTTTCTTTATATCACTAAGAGTTTTTTTAGAATAATTATAGTATAATGAGTTACCGAAAAATGCCAATAAAAACTCCATGAGGAATCCATAAAGTTTAATAAAAAAAGTATTTAAATATGGATTAGAATAAAATATCAAGTTCATTAAAACATTATCAATTGTTAGAATAATTGCAAGAGTCTTGTACATTTTTCTATAACCAAACCAAAATATACCTGCAAAAAATGTAGCCCAATTCCATCCAGCATACACTTTAGGATTTTTTGCTGTCCTCCATTTGTCCAAATAAAACTCAGCATTGTCACCTATAAACATCCACATTTCATCTTCAGTAAAATTATTAATCTCTAAACCATCTTTTGAATTCTCCATACCCATGCCTCCTTAATAATTCATATAATAGTAATATATGTAAAGGATGGTTATATAAATTATAACATAATTTCCACATATAAGAAGGTTAATATAATTGTGTGTAGAATATATTCAATAGAAACTAATTTTTAGGAGGAATATTATGGGCTTATTTGATGGATTAATGGGCAATGCTTCTGAAGTGAAAATTGAAGAAGTTGAAAAAGCATTTGCAAATGTTTTGACATCTACAGAGACTGTGGAAAAAGCATACAAGTTAGTTAGGGATATGTTTATTTTTACAAATAAAAGACTAATACTTGTGGATAAACAAGGTGTTACAGGAAAGAAGATAGAATATCACTCTATTCCTTATAAAAACATAACCCACTTTAGCATAGAAACTGCA
The DNA here is from genome assembly GCF_900142075.1 of Clostridium amylolyticum. Classification (GTDB taxonomy): domain Bacteria; phylum Bacillota; class Clostridia; order Clostridiales; family Clostridiaceae; genus Clostridium_AA; species Clostridium_AA amylolyticum. Next base: position 176,488 of record NZ_FQZO01000004.1, on the reverse strand, counting down.
GGAAACTTTGATTTAGATGCAGAGCTTAAAATTTGGATATCTGGAACACAGATGCCTATAGAGAAACAATTTAATAAGAGCTTAAACATATATGAATTACAAAGTGTTTTAGCTGAGTATGTATTAGGCTAGTATAAGTATTTTAGCTTAGTATGCATTAGTCAGTATCATAGCTGTTTCAAAATAAATTATTAAATTTGAAACAGCTATTTTTTATCAATATTAAGAATAGTAAAATAATATAATTGGAAATAGGTGAGATAGTATGATATTTTATTTTTCAGGGACAGGAAATTCTCTACAGGTGGCAAAAAGTATTGGGAAGTATAATGAGGAAAAGCTCATCTCTATAGCGAGGGAAATGAATAGTAAGAAATCGGAGTTTATGTATGCGTTAAAAGATGGAGGGGGGACAGGAGAAATCGTTGAAGATGCTCAAGATCCAACGTTTAGGTATACTTTAAAAGATGGGGAAACTATAGGTTTTGTTTATCCTGTATATGCTTGGGCACCACCAAGTATGGTGCTTAATTTTATAGAAAAATTGAGTTTTGATAATTATAAGGATAATTATGTTTTTTCTGTAGCTACCTGTGGTGAGAATATTGGAAATACTATGAAGGTTTTAGATAATTCTTTAAGAAAAAGGAATCTTAATTTGAACAGTGGGTTTTCCGTAGTAATGCCTAATAATTACATTATTATGGGGGATGTGGACTCAAAGGACATCGAAGAAAAAAAACTTTTATTGGCAGAAGAAGCTTTAAAAAATATAAACTTAATTATAGAAGAGAGAAAAAGGGATGTTTTTCAAGTTGTTAAGGGATTTATGCCCGAGGTATTAAGTGGTATCATAAATCCTCTATTTAATAAAAGTACCAACGATACAAAAAAGTTTTATGCTGATGATAGATGCATAGGTTGTGGTATTTGTGAAAGGGTGTGTAACAGTAATACAATAAAGGTTGAAGGAAATCCTAAGTGGGGAAGGGAATGTACTCAGTGTTTGGCGTGTCTACATCTTTGCCCGGTTAAGGCAATTCAATATGGAAAAGGTACAGAGAAAAAAGGGAGATATAAAAATCCTAATGTAAGTATAGATGAGATGGAAGTGAAAAGATAATGTGATTAGTTTTTACCAGTACTTGAGTTTAGGATATGGGATGCTAAACCGTAGCATAAATAGCGTAGACTTTCCTCGAATCCCTTCATATGAATAGTTTAAAAGAAAAAGTAGTGGTTAAGTCGTATCATAAACTTAGTTATAACTTGACAAAATGCTAGCGGCTACAGGAAAGATGAATAACTTTTATTTAGGAAAGTTAATGGATATAAATTTACATTCAATAGACTTTTGGAGAAGCTCACTAATAATAATAGAGGAAGACGTGGAGAGGTTTGAAGCTCTATAAAAAGTGTAAAGAAAGAATTTTTATAATTAATCTTTCCTTTGTAATCTTCACAAATGAGTGTAATAATTAAAACAGTCGTTAATAAATGTAATTTATGGAGGAAAAAATGGAATTAAAAAATATATATACAGAAAGACTAATATTAATCCCCTTTACTTATAATATTGCTAAAGCTTTAGCTAGTGGAAGTGTTAAGGAAGTTGAAGAATTAGGACTAAAGACAAATAGTAAATGGCCAAGACAGGATACTATGGATGTATTACCATTTATCATCAAAGATTTTGAGAGAAATGGACAACCTACTGGTTTTGAAGGATGGATGATGGTTTTAAAAGATAACAAGACAATAATTGGTGACATAGGATTTAAGGGTACACCTGATGAAAATGGGGATGTAGAGATTGGTTATGGGATTATTGAAGATGAACAAGGGAAAGGCTATGGCTTTGAAGCATTAAAATCAATGATTGACTGGGCTTTTTCCCAGGATAAGGTTAGAGCCGTTAAAGCAGATTGCCTTATAAATAATGCTCCTTCCATAAGGATTTTGGAAAAAGTTGCAATGAAAGAAATTAAACGAGACTGCAGCTTAGTTTATTGGGAACTATTAAAATAGAGTTGAGTGTAAGGTAAAAGATATATCAATTAACTATGAGATAATTGGTGAAGGTAAACCAATTATAGTGATACACTGGTATTATGTTGACCATAGATTAATGGCAGGATTTATGGAGTTCTTAGATATATCAATGGCTGCTTAGTTAAATGGGTTCGCAGAAAATATAAGAAGCGAAAAAATAGAAGAAGAGCAGAATATTGGTTGGGAAGTGTTGCATTAAGAGATAGAAAATTGTTTGCACAGTGGAAAATAGGAATTTGAATTGTAAATTATTTATATTACTGGAGGTAAATGAATGGATATTGAGATACGCAAGTTAATACCAAAGCTTGCAGAAGATTACGTGCATTTTTTTGACACTACTCCACACGATAACAATGTGGACGAGCATAAATGTTATTGTGTGTGTTGGTGTAACGATGATTATGAGGGCAAAGATCTTTCAACAGTAGAAAAAAGAAGAGAATGTGCCTTACAATATGTTAAAGGCAATAACATTCAAGGTTATCTTGTTTATAGTGGTGATACGGTCGTTGGATGGTGCAACGCAAATACGAAATCAGATTGCTTGAAATGCGCTAGTTGGCGAAGATTTATGGATTATGTACCTTTAGAGGAATCTAACACGGGCATAAAGGTGAAATCCATATTTTGTTTCGTGATTGCGCCGGAGATGAAAAGAAAAGGCATTGCCACACTGCTATTGGAGCGTGTGTGTAAGGATGCGGTCCAGGATGGATTTGACTTCGTGGAGGCATACCCATACAAAGAATCTAATTATCAATCATCAGATTTTGGCGGCCATTTTGAGATGTATAAAAAAAGTGGATTTAATGTGTCTTTTGAGACTGAACAAGGGCTTGTCATGAGGAAGCGGTTAAAGTAGTACTTTTCAAAATAAGCAATATATTAAGCTGACAAAATTCCAATTTCTCTTGCAGGCGGTAATGAGAGTAATCATACAATTTACTCCCCAAAAACGCAACATGGGCAATGTCCTTGTGTTTGAGTGAAAGCCAAACTAAAATAAAACCATAAACATAACGGACGAAGAAGATTTTTATGGGTATTACTTTGTTAATTGTACTGTTTACAAATGAATAGCAGCGCCTAGTATCTAATCTGCATCTGCAGGGAGGTATTGTATTGGAAATTAAAAAGATAGATAGAAATCAAAGAGATACCGCCATTCAATTAGTTTCGGCTGTATTTATGCAGTTTGAAGCGCCTGATTATTCCGTGGAAGGTGTGGAGACTTTCAAGCGCACGACAATCTATAATAACGATTTTTTAGATAGCTTGAATATGTATGGCGCTTATGAAAGTGAAACCCTTTTAGGAGTAATTGCAACGAGAAATAAGGGGAACCATATCGCTCTATTCTTTGTGGATGGCAAGCACCATAGACAGGGAATAGGAAAAAAGCTCTTTCAGATTGTATTAGAAAACAGCACCGCAAAAGAAATCACAGTGAATTCGTCGCCTTATGCAGTTGAGGTGTATCACCGATTAGGTTTTGTCGACATTGCTCCCGAAGAAAAAACAAACGAGATACGATATATCCCTATGGTATACAGTAAAGTACAGTAACAAAAATGAGGAGTGAATTAATGCAAACTTTTGACGTCGGGTTATATGTAGCACATGTGTTGAGGACATGGGATTTCCAGGATTGGCGTTTATTAAAAGAATGGGTTAACGCAAGCGATAAATATGATAATGACTGGGATTCCCCACATTGAACATCGCCGGAAACTGTTGTGGGACAAGGGTTTGAAAAAACGTTGAATTTTTATAATTTTGTACAAAAAGGCGGTAAAATGGAAGATTTACAGCTTGATTTATTGTTTCCGACTAAGGAGAAGGGTTAAGAATAAGTTCGAAGGAGAAGGAAGATTACCTATTACAAAGAAAGAAGTGGTTAAATGGAAGATATTAAAATCCACTCATCATTATCATTCAGTGTCTATAATTGGCGTGTGCTTGACATACAAAACAATACGGCTTTAATTATAACCGAAGATATTATAGAACAACGTTCTTACCATGATGCTTATAAAGATATAACATGGGCTGACTGCGCGTTAAGAAAATATCTTAATGGTGAATTTTATGATAAATTCAACGAAACTGATAAATCAAGAATAATTCCGGTGTTAAATAAAAATCCTGACAACCAGTGGTATGGTTCAAATGGCGGAGCAGATACGCAAGACAGTATATTTTTATTAAGCATTGAGGAAGTGTGCAAATATTTCGGTGATAGCCGTGCAAAACTGCAAAACCGAGGAAAAAATCAAAGATATTGGTTTGAAAGAAAAGATGAAAACAATAGTAAGCGAATAGCAAAACTTCTGGGTAAAGAATGGGCTTGGTGGTGGTGGCTTCGGTCGCCCGGCCGCGTTAATGTAAAAGCCGTGTACATCTTTGGCACTGACGGTAATATAGGTATTCAAGGCAACAATATATTGAAAGGCAACATCAGCGATGGCAAATGTACAGGCGGCGTCCGTCCCGCTTTGTGGCTAAAGCTTGAATTGTAAATTTTGAGCCGCGTTTCAAGTGGTTTGGTTATAGTTACAGCATGAAAAAATAAATTTAAAAAAGGAGAAATTTGAAATGAGCAAATACGAAAACGCCATGAAACTTATGGAGGAACGTTGTGGAAATGGTAAAGAAGAAGTTATTTCACTTGCGACAATATCACTATCCCCAAACACTGAGGGTAATCCCCGCCCTGCTGTCCGTATGGTTTGCGCTTATTATGAAGAGGGTGTATTTTATGTTTCTACAGACGCTCAAAAAAATAAAATGCTGGAAATTGAGAAGAACAACGAGGTTTCCGTGGCTGGGTTAGATTGGTACGCTTTCCATGGCACGGCTGAAAATCTAGGTTGGGTCAAGGACGAGAAGAATGCGGAAATCAGAGCGAAATTTAAAAAAATCTTCAACTGGTTCGATGAAGTTGGTGACGAAGACAATCCGAACTCAATCGTTCTGCGTATCAACCTCACAGAGGGTATTATTACTGACAACGAAAAAAAATACGGTGAACGTCAGTATGAAATTGACTTTATCAATAAAACGGCGAAATAAATCCGTAAGGAATAAGCACTTTCTAACTTGAGAGCCAAAAAACACCACTACTTGATTATCAATATTTTCTAACTTAGTTTTCTGAAACCCAACATTAAACAGTTTATTGTTGGGTTTTTGGCGTATTTGCAAGGTGTTTAAAAAAGTTTAGTCTATTGCTTGACACAAGCCTATTATAAGATTGGATTATTAAAACCTGTAAAGGTCGATTTATTTAGAGGATATAGAATGTATTCTGAAGAACAGATACCAGTGCTTCAAAAAATTGTTTTATTAAGAGATAGTAAATTCACTACATTAGAAATAAAAGATATAATACAAAGATGTAATGAGGAGACATATTAGCATATAACTTTAAATTTAATAGTTATGTTTGCTATACTAGAATTATAAATAAATCAGGTATACTTTTGGACAATATAATGCTAAATACATATAGGCAATGTAGTTTTGAAGAACTATAATTTTACTTTTAGATTATTTAGAGCATAGGCATACAAGGCAGTAGAAAAACAAAGGATTTGATATAAAGATGAAGAAAGTAGTAATTGGGATATTGGCACATGTTGATGCGGGCAAGACGACCTTATCAGAGGGTTTGCTTTATATGAGTGGTAAAATTGGAAAACTGGGAAGGGTTGATAATAAGGATGCATATTTAGATACCTACCAGCTGGAGAAGGCAAGAGGCATTACGATTTTCTCAAAGCAGGCTGTATTTGAAACCGGTGGAATTCAGATTACTTTGTTGGATACCCCGGGGCATGTGGATTTTTCAGCTGAAATGGAGAGGACACTGAAGGTACTGGATTATGCCATTTTGGTTATCAGTGGCGCAGATGGAGTGCAAGGTCATACAAAGACCTTATGGCGACTCTTAGACCTTTATAACATTCCTGTTTTTATATTTGTGAATAAGATGGATCAGAGTGGAACGGATAAGGACAATTTAATGAAAGAACTGAAAAAGCAGTTCAGTGATGGATGTATTGAATTTGGGCAGGTGAAAACAGAGAGTTTTTATGAGCAACTGGCTATGTGCCATGAAAGCATGCTGGAAACCTTTCTGGAAACAGGACATATTGAAACCCTTGAAATAAAAAAAGCTGTTAAGGAGAGAAGGGTATTTCCGTGCATTTTTGGGTCAGCCTTAAAATTGGAAGGTATTGATGAGTTGATGCATTGTATTGCCCATTATGTAACCATACCTTCCTATCCCGATGTATTTGGAGCTAAAGTATTTAAAATAACAAGAGATGATCAGGGAAATCGCCTTACACACCTGAAGGTTACAGGTGGAAAGCTGAAGGTAAAGGATATTTTAACCAATGATCACTGGGAAGGGAAGGTAAATCAGATTCGCATCTATTCAGGAGAGAAGTTTGAAGCAGTGAATGAGATAGGAGCAGGCTCCGTGTGTGCAGTGGCAGGAATCAGCAAGGCTAGACCTGGAGAAGGCTTGGGTATAGAGAAAGCTTCATATACTTCCATTCTTGAGCCTGTACTTTCCTACCAGATGATACTTCCAGAAGGCTGTGATCCAAGAGCCATGCTTCCAAAGCTGCGTCAGATTGAAGAAGAGGAGCCAGAGCTTCATATTGTTTGGGATGAACAGCTACAGGAAATTCAGGTTCGTATAATGGGAGAAGTTCAAATTGAAATTTTACAGAGTCTAATAGAAAACCGTTTTGGCATTAAGGTGGCCTTAGATACGGGAGGCATTGTATATAAAGAAACAATTGCTAATATTGTTGAGGGAGTAGGGCATTTCGAACCGTTGCGGCATTATGCAGAGGTACACCTTCTATTGGAGCCAGGGGAACCAGGAAGTGGTCTGGTGTTTGAAAGCAAATGCAGTGAGGATATCCTTGGTAAGAGTTGGCAAAGGCTTGTTTTACATCATCTTGAGGAAAAGACTCATAAAGGAGTTTTAACAGGTTCAGAGATTACGGATATGAGAATTACTTTAGTCTCTGGTAAAGCACACCATAAGCATACCGAAGGTGGCGACTTCAGAGAGGCAACCTGGCGTGCGGTGCGCCAGGGCTTAATGGAGGCACAATCCGTTTTATTGGAGCCATACTATTCTTTCCAACTGGAATTGCCTGAGAAAATGGTAGGAAGAGCTATGACCGATATAGACAAAATCAATGGAACTTGCGAAATATCTCATTCTGATGGTGAAATGGCAGTTCTTGTGGGGAAGGCCCCTGTAAGCGGCATGAGGAATTATCAGAAAGAGGTAGTTGCCTATACCAAAGGTAAGGGTAGGTTGTTTTGTAGTCTAAAAGGCTATGAACCCTGCCATAATGATCATGAGCTCATAGAGAGCATAGGATATGATCCGGATAGAGACACTAACAATCCCACTAGTTCAGTATTTTGCGCACAAGGTGCAGGTTTTATTGTTGAATGGGACGAAGTGAAGGAATATATGCATTTAGAAAGCTATTTTCAGGAAAAAGAAGATTTATGGGAAGAAACATCCAAAAATCAAGGAGTATATACGGAAGAACGCTTTATTAGTACTGAAGAGATTGATGAGATTATCAATAAAACCTTCTATACAAATCAGGGAAAGAAATCTGTCTGGAAAACACATAAAACAGCAGGTGAAAGCTATTATAAACCTGTTAACCAAGTGAATACCAGCGTAGAAAGAACAATGAAAGAAGAGTATCTTCTTGTGGATGGTTATAACATTATCCATGCATGGCCAGAATTGAAAGAGCTTGCAGATGAAAATATGGAAGGTGCCAGAATGAAATTGATGGATATCTTGAGTAATTATCAAGGTGTTCGAAAATGTAAAATTATCCTTGTGTTTGATGCCTATCGTGTTCAGGGGCATGGTGAAGGTACAATGGATTATCATAATATTCACCTGGTATATACCAGAGAGGCACAAACAGCAGACCAGTACATTGAAAGGTTTGCCTATGACAATAATAAAAAATATAATATATCTGTAGCAACCTCAGATGGTTTGCAGCAAATAATCGTTCGGGGGCAAGGATGCTTGTTATTATCCGCCAGAGAATTGAAGGTTGAGATTGAAGAAACCAATGAGAGGATAAGGCAGGAAAATCAGAAGATGCAGGAAATTAATAAGAATTATCTCGGAGATACAATACCTCAAGCTTCAAAGCAGCAAATGGAGGAGATAATTAAGGCCACAGTGAAACCTCAGAAAAAGTAGCTGGATCCTAAGGTTAAGCATTAAAATATTAGTACATATTTATTTAATTAAAAAAATTAATTATAATTTATCCCATAGCTAACCGCCCATAATACGCCCATTTCTTTAAGTAGTGGAATAAGGGGAACTAAGCTCCTGGATAAGTTCTTCTAAGCTTCAGCTGGAGTAAGTATTCCTTTTAAGGAAACGACCTCCGAAGCTAAGAATCACTTGATTTTGCTTTTTCTTAGGATAAAGATGTTTTAATGATATAAAATAATTAAAATGGCTTATACTGAAATAGTTAAGCCATTTTTTCCGCTAATAAAATCAAAAAAACTCCCAGAGTATTATAATGGTGAATAATATAATAAACAAAGGAGACTTTCATACCCCTTGACAAAATCCTATTCATTTAATAAACTTAAAAAAATAAAGGCAATGAAGAGAAGAGTAGTTATTTTGGATATTTACAGAGAGTTCCTGTGGGTGAGAGGGAGCGGTGGAAGATTTAACGAAACAAGGCTCGGAGCTGCATACGGATCTTATTCTAAGGGATAAGTGATACTATGACGTTGGTTCACGTTACAGAACTAGAGTATACTTTGTACTCGACAAGGTTAGTATGGTGACATGCTGATGAAATAGGGTGGTACCGCGACAGAATTCGCCCCTACAGAATATTGTAGGAGGTGTTTTTTTATACGCTTTTTTACCTAGTAACCAATGGAACCTATCTCGACGCTTTTTCAAGTGGCAACATAATAAGTTCTAAGCTTCTGAATAAGTTTATCTAAGCTTCGTTTGGAGAAGTTATTCTTTTTAAGGGGAATTTATCTGAAGCTAGGAAACACTTGGTTAACAAGAGATTATAATTATAAACATATAACCATATTTTTAGAGTGATTATATGTATAAGATTAGATGTGACAAGGAAACTGTGCCTTGAACACTATATATTTTAAGGAGTGTAAGTTATGGAAGAGAGAAAAATAGAAAGACCTATATTTCCTAAGAAAGCTGTTATAACTGCAGGTATGCCCTATGGCAATAAAGAATTGCATTTTGGACATGTAGGCGGGGTTTTTGTACATGCGGATACCTTTGCAAGGTTTTTACGGGATAGAATCGGCGGGGAAAATGTTATATTTGTATCTGGAACAGACTGCTATGGTTCACCCATTTCAGCAAGCTATAGAAAGCTTGTAGATGAACATAAGTATGAAGGTACCATAGAAGATTATGTTCGTGGAAATCATCATAAGCAAAAAGAAGTATTAGATAAATATGAAATGAGTTTAAATTTATATGGGGCTTCTGCATTAGATAGAGCTGGTGAAATCCATAAAGAATTATCAAAAGAAATATTTAATAAACTATATGAAGGTGGATATTTACTTAAGCTGTCATCACCACAGTTTTACGATCCTGATTTTAAAGTACTGTTAAACGGCAGACAAGTGATTGGTAAATGTCCTATAGAGGGGTGTAATTCAGATAAGGCTTATGCGGATGAGTGTGCTTTAGGACATCAGTATATGCCAATGGAATTAATTGAGCCAAAGAGCATTTTGTCGGGTAAAACACCTGAATTGAGGGATGTTACAAACTGGTATTTTAAACTGGATGAGTATAATGATATTTTGAAAGAAAAAGTAGAGTATTTAAAAACCCATTCAAATTGGAGAAAATATTTATTAAATACCATTGAAGAATTCTTGAAGTCTCCAATTATATATGTAAAACGTAAGCAATTAGAAGGTATCACAGATTTAGAAGATAAATTACCTAAGCATACCATCATAGATGATCCAAAGAAAGCTTCTATTTCTTATGTATTTGAAAGTCTAAAGAATAGAGATGAGGCTAGAAAGGTATTAGATGAGCTTGGCATACGCTTTAGAACTGGTAAGACATTGGTGCCTTTTAGGCTATCAGGAAATGTGGAATGGGGAATAGAAGTTCCTGAAAAGGAAAATCTTGAAAATCTAACCTTTTGGGTTTGGCCTGAATCTCTTTGGGCGCCTATTTCCTTTACCAAAGCGTATCTTGAATCCATTGGAAAGGACTCTAGTGAGTGGAAAGAGTTTTGGAATTCTAAGGATTCAAAGGTTTATCAATTTATTGGGGAAGATAATATATACTTCTATGGTATTGCAGAGATGGCATTGTTCATGGCTTTATTAGGTATTAATAGCGAGGATAAAGTAAACTTTGAAAATATATCTCTTCCACAGTTGATCGCCAATAACCATGTACTGTTTATGGATAAAAAGGCAAGCAGCAGCAGTGATATTAAACCTCCTATGGCAAAAGAGTTATTAGAATATTACACAGCAGAGCAATTGCGTATGCATTTCCTAAGTCTTGGACTGGCTAAGAAAAGTGTCAGCTTCATGCCTCAGGTTTATATGAAAGAAGAAGAGAAACAAGGACCAGATACGGTTTTAAAGGATGGTAATTTGCTTACTAATGTATTTAACAGACTTCTTCGTTCTTGCTTTTATACCGCACAGAAATATTTTGATGGTAACATACCAGAAGGCGAAATTAGCGCTAATATTATAGAAGAATCCAATGATGCTATTTTAAGCTATGAAAGACACATGTATAACCACGAATTTCATAGTGTTACTTATGTTTTGGATGATTACATTCGTAAAATGAATAAATATTGGGCAAATAACATGAAAGCTGCTGAGGCTAGTGAAGATAATACTCTTCGTAAGCAAGTCTTAATAGATGCATTTCATGCGGTAAGAACTGCTATTACTTTAATACATCCTATTGCACCAGATAGCTGTGAAATGGTAAGGGAATATCTAAATGTAAATGAGAAGCTTTGGAGATGGGATTATATATTTGAACCAATTTATACATTTATGGAAGATAAATCTACCCATAAACTAAAATATTTAGAACCCCGTGTGGATTTCTTTAAAAAGCATGAAAGTCAAATTTTAAGTTAGAGCAGTACTGTTTTAAAAGTAATATGTAATAATTTATTATATAATAAGATTAGTTAATTTTATAAATTTAAGATTAGCTAATCTTATTTTACTTTGAGGTGTATATATATGGAAGAAATATTGGATAGAATACGTAAGTTTAGAGAAGATAGGGATTGGAACAAGTTTCATACTCCTGAAAATTTAGCTAAATCTATAAGTATAGAGGCAGGAGAATTGCTAGAACATTTCCAATGGGACAGTAACTATCATAAGCAAGAGGTATCAGAAGAACTAGCGGATGTAATGATTTATTGTATTCATATGGCAGATGCTATGGGAGTTGATATTAAAGAAATAATACTTGATAAAATGAATAAGAATGAAAAAAAGTATCCAGTGGAAAAGTCTAAGGGTAATAGCAAAAAATATACTGAACTATAATTAATATAATAAGTTCATGACGTAATATGGTGATATTTTCATATAATTAGGATTATTAAAAATCCATTATGAGTTAGGAGTAAAGCATGAAGAGAATCTATATAATAATAAGTTCCTTGGCAGCATGTATATTACTATATTTTATTGAACAATTTCTTCAGGTAAACTATGGAATAAAAACTATATCAAAAATTATATTATTTATATTAATTCCATATTTATACATAATCCTATTAGGAGATAAGGTTTTAAATAAGGCTATAAATGTTAAGAAAATAGACAAAAGGCATTTAAAATTAGGGTTTATATTTGGAGTAAGTTCATTTTTTATTATACTAGTTGCTTATTATCTATTAGGACATTTTATTGACTTTCAAAGCATAACTGAGGAATTACAAAATAAGTCTAAGATTACTCCGGGAAATTTTGCTTTAATAGGAGCTTATGTTACTTTTGGAAATTCTTTTTTAGAAGAGTTCTTTTTTAGGGGATTTATATTTCTTAATTTGTATAAGCTTAAATATAAGAAAACGGCTTATATTTATTCCTCTTTACTTTTTGGACTTTACCATATTGCTATTTTTAAAACTTGGTTTAGCTTATGGATAACCATATTGGTTCTGTTAGGACTTATTGTGGTAGGGTTTGTGTTTAACTGGCTGGATACTAAGTCAGAAAATTTCATAAACTCTTGGATACTTCATATAATGGCAGATAGTGCAATTATCCTTATTGGATTTAGAATATTTCATATGTTTTAAAGATAATATTAGTTAGTCAAAACAAATTAGAATAGGAAAGTTTAAAATTTCTAATATTCTTTAAAGAATCATAGCATAACTGCAAGCTATTTGTTTAATCCTTCACTTTTGATGTTGATAAATGATAATAACAGGAGTAAAATACAAGAGTTGTTTTTTTACATTCAGAGCAGCTATATTAATACATATTGTAATAGGTATTATTTATGAAATACATATTGAGAAGCTTTTTATATGCTATTTTAAGTTAAATTATTTGCTGTTCTGATAGATTTATTAAAGGAAGAAGTGAAGAAATGTCTACATTAAAACCAAAACTTTTTACAACATTGAGAGACTATTCTAAAGAACAGTTTTTAAAAGATGTAACTGCTGGAATTATAGTTGCCATAATTGCGTTGCCTTTGTCTATTGCTCTGGCTATAGCTTCTGGGGTAACACCTGAAAAAGGATTGTATACTGCCATTATTGCTGGGTTTTTAATTTCAATGCTAGGTGGTAGCAGGGTGCAGATAGGAGGACCAACCGGTGCTTTTATGGTTATTGTTTACGGTATAGTATCTGAATTTGGTGTTGATGGTCTAGTAATTGCCACCATTATGGCTGGTATTATAATGATTGTTATGGGACTGTTGAAACTAGGAAGTTTAATTAAATTTATACCTTATCCTATAACCACTGGATTTACCAGCGGTATTGCAGTGGTTATATTTTCTTCTCAAATTAAAGATTTCTTTGGGCTTCAAATGGGAGAGGTTCCTGTGGAGTTCTTGGGGAAATGGGGAAGCTACTTTAAAGCATTTAATACAATAAATGTGCAAACCACACTAATTGGCGTTTTAGCTCTTTTAATTATTGTTTTATGGCCTAAGGTTAATAAAAAAATACCTGGTGCTTTAATTGCTTTGGTTATTACATCAATAATAGTAAAAACCTTAGGGTTGGAGGTAGCAACCATTGGAAGCAAGTATGGAGAGTTATCATCTAAGCTTCCAAGCATTAATATACCTAATATAGATATGCACAAATTTAAACTTCTGATAATACCGGCATTTACCATTGCCATATTAGGTTCTATTGAGTCATTACTATCTGCGGTAGTATCGGACGGTATGATTGGAGGAAAACATAGATCAAATATGGAGTTAGTAGCTCAAGGAATTGCTAATATAGGGTCAGGTTTATTTGGGGGAATACCAGCTACTGGAGCCATTGCAAGAACCGTGGCTAATATAAAAAATGGTGGAAGAACTCCAGTGGCAGGAATGGTACATGCCCTCACACTTTTACTTATCATGGTGGTGTTTATGCCTTTTGCAAAGATGATTCCTTTGGCATCCCTAGCAGCAATTCTAATAGTGGTTGCCTATAATATGAGCGAATGGCGTGAATTTAAATCCTTGCTAAAATCTCCAAAGAGCGATGCTCTGGTATTAGTAGTTACATTTTTTATTACTGTGTTAGTTGATTTGGTGAAAGCTATTGAAATAGGTATGGTATTATCTGCATTTTTGTTTATGAAACGTATGGCTGAAGTTTCTAATGTTAAAACCTTCTTATTAGATTCTGCCGAAGAAGAGGATGAAGAAGATGGGGATAACCTAAGAGGAATAAACTCAAAGCTTATATCAAATAATAATGTGCAGATTTATGAAATAAATGGTCCACTTTTCTTTGGGGCTGCAGATAAATTTATGGAGGCTATGAATGAGGTAGGAAATGAAGTGGAGACTCTAATTGTTGACATGAAGAATGTTCCTGCCATGGATGCAACAGCTTTACATGCCTTCCAGAGGATGATAGACATGTGCAAAGACAAAAATATTAAAATCATTATTTCAGGCATTAAAGAGCAGCCTAAATTAGCTTTAGAAAAATCAGATATTATAAATTTAATTGGTGAAAATAATATATTTATGAATTTAGAAGATGCAATTATATAGTTAATTGAATAAAAGTGAACAGTTATAAAATCCGCCATCTTATTGTTTTAAGATGGCGGATTTTATACTTTGGAATATATGTTCACATAGATACTCTTTTTATTAGAAATAATCTCATAAAATTTAAAATAATATTCTAAAGGCTTTTTTATTTTACACATAATGGAGTGGCTAGAGAGCGGATAAAATCCAAAGTTAGCGTTTTAGGCAAAAATATTACAAGAAAAGTAAAAATATTATAAGAAGATTCTGTGGATTAACTAGGGGAAAATCATTGAGAAGTAAATAAGCAAAATTAATACAATAACAGGTAAGTATTTTGGATTCAAAGCATCTGTTAAAAGGTTTACAATAACTGTGAAATCTTTATAGAGGGAGTGGCTTTATGAATAATAATAAGAAATGGATAATAGCATTTTTGGTTCCAGCAACGCTTATCTTTGCATTTGTATATGCTTTTTCCATTGGAGTATTGGTTGTAACCTCCTTTACTGACTGGAGCATAGGATCAAAGCTTAGCTTTGTGGGGTTAAAGAACTATATAGAGCTTTTTAAGAATGCAGATTTTATTAAGAGCTTAATAAACACAATAATATGGATATTGCTACAATCTACAGTTCACGTAGCTATAGGAGTTATATTTGCCTTAATACTTTCAAGGAAAAAGTGGTATTTTAAGTTTGCAAGAACTGCATTTATGATACCTAATATTATTTCTAGTGCAGCATTAGGATTACTTTTCTTGTCTATATTTAATCCTCAATTTGGTATGGTGAATAATACCATTAGAGCTTTAGGTTTTACGGAGTTTTCACAAAACTGGTTTATGGACCCTAAAACCTCATTCTTTACAGTAACCATAACTTGGCTGCCTTTTGCAGCAGTGGTGGCAATACTTATAATGGCAGAAATGGCATCTATTTCAGAGGATGTTTATGAAGCTGCTAAGGTGGATGGAGCTACAGAGTTTCAGACTATGACTTTAATAACATTACCATTATTAAGGAATATTATTGGAACTGCAACTATACTTTCCGCTACAAGTATGTTACAAAAATTGGATATTATAATGATGACTACAGCAGGTGGTCCAGGTAATAAAACCTTAAACATGCCTATGTTTATTTATCAAACAGCTTTAACAGAAAACAACTTTAGTCTTGCCAATACTGGTGGGGTGTACTTAATTATATTAGGACTTATTTCAGTAGGACTTATAAGCAAAATATACAAAACAGGAGAGTCATATTAAAAGGGTGGTGAAATCGATGAAGTATATAAATAAAATACTTATAGGAACATTTTTAACAGTTATTATAGCATTTTCTATTGGACCTTTTATATGGGTGTTAATATCTTCCTTTAAGGGAAATGCGGACATATTATCTTCCACTAAAGGATTTGGAAATGGTCTTAAGTTAGCTAACTATTCTAACGCTTTTAAGATAGCACCCCTTGCTAGGTTCTATGTTAATAGTATTATAGTAGCCATAGGTAGTACAGCATTAAACCTTGTTGCTATTAGCATGGCAGCATATGTTATAGCAAGACACAATTTTAAAGGTAAGAAATTCTTTAAATTGATGTTTTCTCTAGCTTTATTAATACCAAGTGCAGCTCTTCTTCAACCTCTTTATATCACTGTAAATAAGGCAGGATTATATGATAGTTTGATTGGTCTCATAATTGTATATGCAGGCTTTGGACTTCCTACCACCTTATTTATTATGATGAGCTATTTTCTTACCATACCAAAGGAGCTGGAAGAGTCGGCATATTTAGATGGAGCAGGATTTTTTAGAACCTTTTCTACCATCATTCTTCCTATAGCTAAACCAGCTTTTGCTACTGCTGGAGTATTACAATTTTTATTATCTTGGAATGAGTTCCAGTTTGCCCTCACCTTAACTACAGGTAATAACAAAAGGACACTTCCACTGGCTCTATATTACTTTAAGAGCGCCTTTGCCAGCGACTACGGTGCTATGTTTGCGGCAGTAGTTCTTGTAACCATACCAAGCATACTAGTATATATTGCTCTTCAAGAGCAGGTAGTTTCCGGATTAGCAGCAGGTTCAGTAAAGGGATAAGCATAGGAGGATAAGCCATGAATAGTGACTTAAATAATTGGATTATAAAGGAACAAAATTTTGATATTAATAAAAACAAACATTATGAAGGTGCATTTTGCCAAGGAAATGGCTACTTTTCTGTTAGAGCAAGCTTTGAGGAAGGGCTTCAAGGAGCAGGTCAGGGAGACATCTATGAAAGAAGCTTTAAGAGTGTGACTACAGAAATACAAAGGAATCCTATATCAAAGTGGGGGACTTACGTGCCTACCATAATGGGAAGCCATCCTGCTTTGAATGAAGTAATTATAAACTTACCTTACTTTATGGATTTTTCCTTTAGTATACAAGATGAAAAACTAGATATGCACCAATCTACCATAGTGGATTATAAGAGGGAGCTTAACTTAAAAGAGGGAACTCTTATAAGAGAATTTATTTGGATACCCAAGGATAATAGCTGTAAAATAAAATTAAAATATATAAGATTTGCTAGCATGGAGAAAAAACACTTATTTGTTCAGCGAATTGAAGCTGAAGTATTAGAGGGAAAAGCTTTGTTATCCTTAGAATCAGGAATAGATGGTAATGTAACTACCAATGGTTATAACCATTTTACTGAAATGAATACTAATGTAATATCAGATATTATAACCTTAGATTGTAAAACTGACATAGGTAATAGAGTTATGGAGCTATGCAATCTTCAATCCAAAGACATAAATTTCAATATAATAAAAGATGAGAAAAAAATTCTCTATAAAGGAGATAAAGCTGTTAGTGCTGGAGAAAATTATGTGTTTGAAAAGCGATCAGTTATATTAACAGATAGGGATCTTGAAGATGGAGATTTAAAGGAAAGAGGATTAAACTTAATTAATGCTGCTAATATATCCTATGAAGAACTTTATGAAGAGCATAGAAAGGTTCTAGAAAAGAAGTGGGGTATTAGTGACGTTAAGATAGAAGGTAATGATAAACATCAGCTTTCCATGAGGTTTTCTATATATCATCTTTTAAGGAGCAATAATGAAGATGATCCTCGTATGGCTGTTTGTGCCAAAGGTTTTGCAGGAGAGGCTTACTACGGTAGATACTTCTGGGATACTGAGATATTCTTATTGCCTTTCTATATTTATACCAATCCTAAAGCTGCCAGAAACTTACTAATGTATAGATATAATACTTTAGAAGGGGCTAAGGAAAATGCTAGAAGTTATAATTGTAATGGAGCTAGGTACCCATGGCAGTCATCTTTAAGAGGGGATGAGCAGTGCTCTTTATGGGAATATGCAGATAATGAAGTTCATATAACAGCAGATATAGCTTATGGGATATGGCATTATTTTTCTGCCACAAAGGACTATGACTTTTTAATTAACTATGGCGCAGAAATCCTTATAGAAACTTCAAGATTTTGGCGTGATAGAGTGGACAAGAATAAAGAAGGCGGTTATGACTTAATAAACATCATGGGACCGGATGAATATTCTGCCATGACAAGAAATAATGCTTTTACCAATAGAATGGTAAAGTTTAATTTAAATAAAGCTATGGAAAGTCTAGAAATTATAAAAGGTAAAGATGAAGAGGCTTATAAAAAGCTTTGGAATAAGCTTTCTATATCAAAAGAAGAACTAGAACTTTTTAAAGAAATAGCTGAAAAGTTACCTGTTCCTATGGATAAAGAAAATAATTATATATTACAAAGTGAAGATTTTGAAGATTATGCGGATATAAATATTCAAGGGATTTGGAAGGATAAATCCAAACCTTTTGGATTCTTTGCTACCCAAGAAAAGTTATATCGTTCAAAATGCTTAAAGCAAGCAGATGCTTTGGCTCTTACCATGCTATTTAAAAAAGAGTTTACCCTTGAACAAATTACCAATACTTATAATTATTATGAGCCAATAACTACCCATGATTCATCACTATCACCAGTAAATCATGCCATAGTAGCATCTTGGGTGGACAATACAGAGCATTTAGATAAATTTACGGATTATGCTTTGGCTTTGGATTTTAATGAAAGGCTTGGTGGAGCAGAAGAAGGTATACACATTGCAAATTGTGGATGTTTATGGCAGCTTATAATGACCGGTGTAGCTGGCATAGATACTGCCATGAATGAAACCTCTCTTATATCAACAAAAACCTCTTTACCTAAAGGATGGAAAAAAGTAGAATTTAAGCTTATATGGCAGGGGAAAACCTATAAGATTGAAGCTATGGAAAATTATACAAGGATAAATGAAATTTAAAACATATTTTAATAAAATATAGATATAAAAAATATAATCTCCTATAGTATAATGTTTTACTGTAGGAGGTTTTGCTATAAACCATAATAATATTTGTGCCGTAAGTTTATGTAGTGAATGCAGGTTTAATAATCTATATAGTAAACGTTGTAGTAATTTTTAAGGGAGGCATGGAAATGTTTAAGATATTAATTGTCGATGATGAGAGGCATATAAGAAATGGCATAATATCTATTATTGATTGGAACTCTATGGAATGTGAAGTGATAAAGGACTGTGCCAATGGGTTAGAGGCTGTAGAATATTTAAAAAATAATGAGGTAGACATAGTAATTTGCGATATAAAAATGCCAGGGATGAATGGACTAGAGGTGGCAGAATATGTGAAGTTAAACATGCCTAAAACTAAAGTTATTTTGCTTACTGCCTACTCTGATTTTAATAATGCACAACTGGCAATTAAACATAATGTATCTGAATATGTGGTGAAGACGGAGTTCATAGATGAATTGCCTTCGGCTATAGAAAAAGTAAAAAAAGTTATTATTGAGCAAAGAGAAAAGGAGAATAACGTAGAAGTCCTAAGAATGATTCTTAACGAAAAACAACAAGACTTAAAGTATAAGTTTTTTACGGAATTAGCAGAAGATATGTTAACAGATAAAGAAGAGATAAAAGAAAAGTTGCAGGAATATAAACTTCATAATAAGAGCTACTGTGTAATAAATTATGAAACCACTCTTCTTACCAGTTTTTTTAGTAGCGAATATAACCATGAATATAGAGATATAAAGGTTATTAATAATTTTATAAATATGGTTTTCAAGGACTATGAATATAATATTGTGAAAATGCACAGAAACCTAGGGATGATAATTCTATATTGGAATGATACTAATCTTCAGGTATCTAAGGTTGAGATGTTATTAAAAGATGTTAATAATATGGTTAATCAATTTACTAACTATAGTATTAAGTTTTCCATAAGTGATAAACATGAAGGTGTTGAAAATCTTTCAAAAGCTTATAAAGAAGCATTATTGGCTCTTTCAAAGGTTTATTCCAGTAATGCAAAGTTTTATCTGAATACCTATAAAAAACAGGATGATATTTTTACAAATAACTCTGAGAGCGTGGAAGACCTTAAAAGCCTTATGAACTATGGAAGTTTAGAGGAGATAGAAAAATCCTTAGTAAATATATTTAAAAGTTTTAGTAATAGTAGTTTATCCCTAGAGCAGGTAAAAACAAAAATGATACTGTTATTTTCAGCTTCTTTGGCTGCTTTTGAAAATTACAATATAGTTCAGCATAATTTAAAAGAACAAGAAACAATAATTTACCAGAAAATTAATGAAAGCAAATCCTTGCAAAGTATTTTTGAGGTAAGCTTATTTATAGCTGAACATATTTTAGATATATCAAAAAATAACGAAAGTAGCAAAAGCTTGATAGTTAGAGAAGCAAATAAGTATATAAGAGAAAATTATAATAAGAATATTAGTTTAAATACCATAGCGGGTTATTTGCATGTTAACAATAGTTATTTAAGTAGACTCTATAAAAAAGAAACAGGAGATACCCTGGTGGAAGCTTTAAATAGATATAGGATTGAAATAGCAAAAAAACTGCTAAAAAGGCCCTCTTCAAAGATATTTGAGGTAGGTATAGAAGTTGGTATAGAGGACCCAGCTTATTTTACCCATGTCTTTACAAAGTATTGTGGATGCAGCCCAAAAGAATATAAATCTAAATAAGAACATTAATAATGAAAATAAAATATAATCTTGGATGTGATACCTTTGAAGAAATACTCTAAATCTAAATACAGGATTAGAAAGTTCATTAATAAAATACCCTATTTAAGGGATATGTCAGTAAGAAATAAAATACTAATATATATATTTGCTAGTACCATTATATCATTATCAATCTTTGGAAGCTTTATGTATGCCAGAATGTATAATTCCATGTTAGAAAGTACTTATTCTAATATATCCCTGATGATTAGTAATACTTCGAAAAGTCTAGAGGATTCCTTTAGTATAATTAAGTATACCACCTTGGGATTAACTTCTAGCAACACGGTGAAAGAATGGATTGCTGATGCAAATTATCTTAATGAGTATAATGAAGATACTTATGGTAAAATAACTATCTTTGACGATGAACTTAGGAGAAGCCTTTTATTTAATAACGCATGGAATCTAAAGCTTATATCTACAGTTTCTACCTATGTAAATGACAAAGGTATAAGTTACATATTTACCAAGGAAATGCCTATAGAAAAATTTAAAGTTAATTCTGATAGGGTATTTAATAATACTAAAGATTGGGCAACAAGTTATGTGTTTGATGTGCCACCTACAATATATGACGATAACATATATCATGTGAGAAGGTTAATTAACCCTTACGATAATAATGAAACTATTACCTTTCTTGTGGCTACAAAAGAAAAGCTTATAGCAGATAAATTTCAAGAGCTTGTTAGATATAACAATGCTAACATATATCTTTATGATAAAGAGGGGGTAATTTTATCTAGCAATAATAAAGATATGTTAGGCAAAAAGATTAATAGTGAAATAATTGAAAAGATAGACTTGAAAAAAATCAATGAGATTAAAATAGATGGTAAAGCCTACATAGCAGGGTTTAAAGAAATTGAAAGCAATGGATTAACCCTAGTTATGACCATACCTAGAAAGAACATAGTAAATCAAATTTTTCAAAGTATGACTTATTTCATTGTATTTTCAATATTTTTGATAATAGTATTAACCAGTGTAGTGGTTATGCTTATGATGAGCTCAACAAAATTCATTAAAGATTTATTAGTTTCCATTAACAATATTAAAAATAAAAAGTATGATACAAAAATGCCTATATACAATGATGCATCTTTAGATGAAATTAGCATAGCAGTTAACTCTATGACGGAGGAGTTAAATTATCTTATTAAAGAAACCTATGAAAAGCAGCTCTTAATAAAGGAGATGAATATTAAGTTCTTACAATATCAAATGAATCCTCATTTCCTTTTTAATGTATTGCTTACCATTCAAATGAAAGCAAAAATGTGCCAGGACGAAGATATCTATAAGATGGTAAATGCACTTACTACTTTATTGAGAGCAGGAATATATACAAATTCCACGGCAAAAATTTCATTAAAGCAGGAACTAGAATATGTGGAATTTTATTTATACCTGCAAAAGGTAAGATTTGAAGAAAGGTTAGAATATAAGATACACATTGAAGAGGAGGATATCCTTAATTTATATATTCCAAAGCTTACGGTTGAACCTATAGTAGAAAATGCTATCATACATGGGGTGGAGAATAGTGTGGACAACCTTACTTTAGAGGTTAATGTATATAGGGTAAAAGGGGATCTTTGTATTGAGATAATTGATAATGGCATAGGTTTTGATGTGAACAAGGTTATAAATGAAACCCACGATGACGTTACTAAACGTAATATAGAGCGAGACAAGATAGGATTAAAAAATACTGATCAAAGATTAAAATTAATCTATGGGGAAAAATATGGATTGATTATAAACAGCTGTATTAATAAAGGAACAAATATTAAGGTAATAATACCTGAAGATATTGACGAGTAGAAAAACATCAAAGTATAAGTTCTTCTAAGTTTTTCATGGAGAAGTATTTCCTTTAAGAAAACTTCATTTAAAGCTAAGAAGAACTTGATTTTGTTTATAGAATTCCAATTTGAAGTAGAAAAAATACAAGAAAAGAAAAAATATTAAAAGAAATAGCAATTATAGTTCTATGCTATTCATTGTGTTACGAAAATAAGCAAAATTTATACAATAACAGGTAAGTATTTTGTATTCAAGGTAGTTATTAAAAGGTTTACAATGAACTTGCAACAAACAAAAAAACATTAGGGGGAGTACAGTATGAAAGGAAAATCATATAAAAAGTTATTATCTTTAGTGCTTACCGGAGTTATAATGTCTGGTTTAGCAGTAGGATGTTCAAAACCTGCAGATCAAGCTTCAGGAAAAAAAGAAAAGGTAAAAATAACATATCCAACCTATAGAGTTGGTTCTCATGCTTCAGCTGCTGCTGAAAAAGAAATCATAGAAGCTTTTAAGAAGCAATATGGTGATGAAATTGAACTAGTAGTGGAAGAGCTACCAAGTGACCAAGCTTATGTGGAAAAAATGAAAGTTTTAGCTGCATCAAAACAATTACCAGACATAGTAGAAGGTAAAAATGGAATAATAGACTTAGCTATTAAAAATGGCCAAGCTGTGGATTTGCTTTCCATGGTTAATGAAGATGCAAAGTATAAAGCTGAAATAGGCGAAGAAGCTATTAAAGCTAACATGAGAGATGGAAAGCTTTACTCCATAGCAAATGCTCGTCAGCTTATAGGATATTTCTACAATAAGGATATGTTCCAAAAGGCAGGAATTACACCAGCAAAGACTTGGGATGAATTCATGAGCAACAATGAAAAGCTTAAGGGTAAAGGATTTACACCTCTAGCATTGATGACTGGAGAAAATGCATGGACATCAAATCTTTTATTGGCTTCAATAATTGGTACTGATGGAGAAGCAGGGAATAAATTCATGAATACTATGAAACCTGCTGATTATAATAATCCATCTGTAATTAAAGGTCTTACCATGATGCAAAAGATGCTTAAGGATTACACTACAAAGGATGCTATAGGAGCTATGTATTCTAATGCAGCAAATAATTTCAACCAAGAAAAAGCTGCAATTATAGCAAATGGACCTTGGATGACTCCAGATTTCGCAGATAAAGAGAAATCTAAGCCAGGATTAGCAGAAAGAGTAGGAGTGGCTCTATATCCAGAAAATGGATTGGTTTCACAATATGAAATAGGTTATATGGTATGTACTACTGATAAAGCTAAGATGGATGCTGCAATGAAATTCTTAAAATTCAAAACTGGAGCATTTACTCAAAAGATTATGTTGGAAAAAGGTGGCGCATTACCACTTACAGCTAACGTTGAAATGAGCGATGAATATAAAAAGAATAATCCTCTTATAGTGGATTTAATTAAACTTAGCGCAGATGCTAAATACAAATACTCAAATCTTGATAATACCTCAAATCCTACTGTTATGGATGTGTTTGCAAAACTATACCCAGAACTTGCTTTTGGTAATATAACACCAGAAAAAATGGCAGAAAAGATGACAGAAGCTGCAGCTAAAAGTAAGTAAAAAATAAAATTAAAAAATAAATCCCCATTTATATTAGAATAATGGGGATTTATTTATAACTCGAAGAAATTAAAACATTTAATTCTAAAGGAGTAGTTTCATGAAAAGAAAAATGAAAGCACTATTATCATTAATTATAAGTTTTATAATAGCTTTAACCCAAGTGCCTCCTGTACTTGCTTTTGCAGTAGAACCGCAAGCAGGTGTAAAGGTAATTAATTCTGAAGTATTAGCTAATACTATTAAGGATTTAGAAGCTGTTAAGGTAGAAGGCTATACTGAAGAAAGTATTGCTAACTTTAAAAAAGCTTTAGCAGATGCTAAGGAAGTTCAAAAAGCATCATCCCCATCAGAGGATACTATAGTTAAAGCTTATGAAACCTTAAAAACTTCTGTTAGGAGCTTAGTTATCACTGGTGATTATAGCGATAAAAACTCTCCAGGGTTAGTTTCCAGCTTTGGATGGGACGGAGATAAGCATGCTCCTATAGCTTATATAGACGGAAGTTATAAACTAAGGGATAGGAGTAATTTAATTGTAAGATTTGGAGTTACAAATGTAGAAACTAAAATAAAATGGTACAACCACTCTGAATATCTTCCATGCTTTGTAAACGAATATAATAAGGATCAATTAGATATTAAACTTGAAAGTTTTGCTGATAAGGTAAACTTAAATGGCAATGACTTTGAAGTTGCTTACTCAAGATATACTGTTACCAATAAATCTAATATAGCAAAGCTATTACCAGTGGTGTCTCCTGAGCTCATTCCTTTAAATGAAGCAGCGTCAGATAAATTTGTAATAAACCCTGGTGAAACTGTGGTAAGAGATTATGCTATAGCTGCAGATAGATTTGGTAAAGACTATGCTTGGCCAAGCGATGCAGAAATAGCTGCTGCTGGATCCTATGACACTCATTTTACTAACATGAGAAATTATTGGGATACAAAATTAAGTTCCATTGCACAGATAGAAAAACTTCCTAATAAAAGTTTAATAAATGCATATAAAGCAGGATATATTTACACTCATATCGTAAAAGACGGTAAAAATGTAAACGTTGGAGAAAATGGCTACGACAAGATTTATGACCATGATACCATAGGTATTGTTGCTACCCTATTTACTTTAGGGGATTTTTCAGAGGCTAAGGACTTATTAGGAACGCTTCCTGCAAAGCTTCAATTTGATGATGCTAAGTGGAAATACAGCTGGCCTTTTGCAATATATCTTCGTAAAACAGGAGATATAGAATATATTAAAGAGAAGTTTGATGTGATAAAAACTAATACCCACAAAATAGAAGAAGATAGAATAGATAATGGTAAAGGTATAATTAAACAAACCTATGCCATAGACTCTACTGGTCATTGGACTATAGATAACTGGTCTGCTCTTTTTGGGCTATTATCCTATAGATATATTTGTGAGCAGCTAGGGGAAAAAGAAGAACTTCAATGGGCTAAAGCACAGTATGATGATTTATTAAAGGTAGTCAATAACACTTTATCAGATACTATGAAGAAATATTCATTAAACTATATCCCTGTTTCTATGGTAGAGCCAAATGACTTTAACCGTTGTGAAGATCCAAGAGATGCTAACTGGGCTTCCATGTTCCTTTTTGGAAGATGGGCTTGGGATGGATATCTATTTAATGGAAGTCAGGAAGGTGTATCCTTTGAAAAGATAGATGACACTTATGCTTATGGATTTAATAGATTAAAAGATCTTTTAGAGCCATACAATTTTGGAGGATATCCTCACGGTATATATAGCAGTGCTTATAACGCTGGTTATGGAAGTGCTGCATTAGTAGGAGAAAAATACAGAGATGCAGGAATAAAAGCTTATGAGTTCATGATAAACAAGAGTATGAGCGGTCCTTTTGGATGGTGGGAAGGAATAAATTATCCTAAAGAGAGCTCATTATGGAATATACCTCATGCACCAGGCGGGGGTGGTTCCAACCAGCATATGTGGGGACAATCAGTAAATACAAAAGTTTTATTTGATTCTCTAATAGCTGAAAAAATAGATGGTAAGATCATATTAGGAAGAGGAATTCCTACAGAGTGGCTGGCTAAAGGGGAAGAAATAAAGGTATCTAACTATGGCATAGGTAATAATAAACACACAGGCTTTAGCATGGTATCTGAAGGTAAGAACATAAAGGTTTCCATGCTGCAAGATACTCCTGAAAACACCATAAGCATAGAAATGCCATTTTTAAAGAATAATATAGCTTCAGTTACCAGCGGTACTATAAATAATGAAAAGGGAATAGTAGAAATATCTAAGGATACTAAGGAAGTAACCATTACATTAAAGAATGAAGCGGCAAAAGAGCAACCTTCACAAACCATACAAGTTCCAGTATTAAATAAAGTGGAACAAAAGGAAAAGAGCGTGAATGTTTCCTGGAGCGGGGTTAAAAATGCTGAAGGTTATGTGGTAGAGTATAAAACAGATAATTACAAAATTAATAAAGTAGATGTAAAAGATGCTACAAACTCTTCTATAAGCTTAGATAAACTATATCCAGAAGTAAATTATGAGTTTAAGGTTTATGCTTACTCAGGTAATGTTGAAAGCAAAAGATCTAATGCTATTAACTTTAAGGTTACCTTGCCTAAATTGGTAGAAGGTGGCAGCATAGACATGAAAATAAATGATCCAGAAGCTATAGTGGATTTAACTAAAGAAGGAACCTTAGATTGGGTAAGATATGGTAAAACTCAAAGTACTAAGGTAGAGAGAAAAGCTAATACTAAAAATTATATAAACTTCGATGTACTTCAAAAAAATGCTATAGCTGTACTTAAAGATTCAAAAGTTAATTTCATATGGCAGGATGGAACAGAAGAAGTGGAATCTTCTAATTCAATCTATGGTTTAGTATTTAATGGAGAAGACAAGACTTTAAATGGATTAGGTGACGGATGGCTTATAACCGCTCCAGCAGATACTAAAGAAAGAGTATTAAGAATTTATACCAGCGTTTATAAGAGTAAAGCATCTATAATGGCATATTTAAGCGATAACAGCGCAGATATAAAAGTAGATGCCATTGAGAATAAAACTACATCACAATATAAGGTTTTTGAAATAAGATACAAGGCTAAAAATGATGGACAAACTTTATATGTAAAAAGCCATGTGGATGAAAAGTATGCAACTAGTGGAAACCATACACTGCTAGCAGCTACCCTTCAAGGAGAAGCCCCTGTAATAATTCCTGAAGAAGAAAAACCAACCAATCCAGAAAACCCTGGCAATGTTGAAGAAAATAAACCAGAAAATCCATCAAACAATGGTGGAAACCAAACTGAAAATAACGGCAACAAAGATAATAATAAAGTTGAAAACTTACCTAAAACAGGAAGTAGTTCTTATAACGCTTTATTAATAGTAGCTATATTGACAGTATTAACTGGAGCGGTGATGTTAAGCTCTACAAAAAGAAAGAAAAAGCTAAAATAAAAATACAAGAGCCTCAATAGGTTTTACAAACCTATTGAGGCTCTTAATACTACTTAAAGCTTCTTAATATCATATACTTTACAGTTAATATCTACGAAAGACACTATTCATGCCTAGTAACTTTATACATTATCTCTACTAAAGCTATCGTTCATGAAAATATTTTCAAGGAGCCTGATAATAAAGAAGCAACTTTATGCATGACGTAGGTTATTTGAAGTAAATGTAAGCTATAGGATTGGTTTTAAACCTACTAATTTTAGAGGAAGCATATGCATTTTATTGTAAGATATAATTAAGTTTAGTTGAAAATAAAGGAATATAAGTGAAATTGTAGAATACATCTTGTGTAGGAAATTTATAGAAGCATATTGAATATTTGAATTATAAATACGCTTGTTGTAAGTTATGTAATAGCAATATACTGGAAAATTAACATACTTTTTATTTAGTGGAGGTACATTTAAGAATGGAAAGTTTGAAACTCGTTTGTTTTGATTTGGATGATACTCTTATTAGAGAAATTCATTCAGTTATGGTACCATGCATTTTAAATGGAAAAGAAAAAGAGCACTCTTTCATTCAAGAACAGGAAGAAAAAGGTATGATTAACTACATATCAGCAGATTATCTTCGAGCAGAATTACTTTTAGGTCTTGAAGAACGCAAAATTGCTCAATATTTTCTTGAGGTTGCAAAACCTTTAAAAAATATCAAGGATGTAGTTGAAGCGTTACATGAAGAAAATATTAAATGCATTGTTATTACTGTGGGTCCAAAGCAAGTAGCAAAAGTTGTATGTAATATTTGGGGATTTGATGATTATTATGGCAGCGATTACGAAGTTATTGAAGGGGAGTTTACTGGAAAAATTCTTAATTACATTGGAGCTGAGCAAAAAATTTCATGTTTACAACATTTTTGTGAAAATAACAGTATAAAACCTGAAGAATGCATTGCTGTAGGCGATGGTTCAACGGATATTCCACTTTTTGAATATTGCGAAAAGTCTATAGCTATAAACAGTTCTGCGGAAGTTAAAAAAAGTGCAATATATGCAGTTGATACAGATGATTTAACAGATATTCTTAAATACATATTCTGTAGATAATCCAAAGTATGTATACTTGGCGATTTTCTTATTTTGTCTGAATAATTTTTCTATTTTCTGCAAATTAGGAGGAAAAATGAATAATAATAATTTAATTTTAAACGATATTTTTAAACTTTTTCAATTAAAGATATTGCAATTTAATATTAATGAGATTGGTAATTCAACTAATTTAATCTATGAGTTACAAGATGGAAACCATGAATATATTCTAAGAATCTCAAAACAATCTTTTTGTAATTTGCCACAATATGAAGCTGAAATGGATTATGTAAACTACCTATTTCATATGCAAACAAATGTATCTAAAATTATTCCATCTATAAATAATAAGCTTGTAGAAGTTGTATATGATAATAATGAATGTTATTTTGTTTCATTATTTGAAAAAGCTAAGGGTCATCTACCAAGAGTACATAACATTAATGAATGGAATGAAGTGTTATTTTATAAATGGGGAAAGGCAATGGGGAAAATCCATAGTATAACAAAGGATTATAGGCCAAAAGAACGAATGTCTAAACGGATACAATGGAATGAAGATATTTACTTTAAAGAAGAATATTCATTTGCTGAGAGAGATTGTGTTATTTACAATATATGGAATAAAATAATAAACGAAATGAATACTTTCCCAAAAGATAAGAACTCTTATGGTTTGATACATAATGATTTTCATCAATACAATTTTTTTATTTATGATGATGAAATAACAGTTTTTGATTTTAATGATTGCTTATATCACTGGTATGCTTGTGATATTGCCATTGCTATTTATCATTCTTTACAAACAATTCCTAGAGATAATGTACAAGAGCGTAGCTTATTTGGAGTTGAATTTATTGAAAGCTTTTTAAAAGGATATTTAGAAGAAAATAAAATTGAAGAAAAATGGATAGTTAAAATACCATTACTTTTAGAATATAGAAGGATTTGTTCATATAGCTTTATTTTAAAATTATGGAAAAAAAGTGAGCTTAATGATTATCAGAAAGACTATTTAGAAAATATGAGATATGATATCCAACATCGAGTGCCGTACATTGATATTGACTTTAATAAGTTTAAAGCATTTGTTTAGGTATCTGAGATGGACTGATGATATTATAATTACCATATTCCATAAAATATATAATATTTAAAATACATAGGATTGAGACAAAGATATACTCAATTATTTTCCTATGTATTTTTTTATTATGTGTAATATTTATCATTTCCATATTCCTCCTATTAAAGTAAATTGGCAATTTTACTGATTTTCAAAGTTTATATCATAAGAAATTATAAGTACAGTATTGTTTTTTCATTTAAGATTACTTTTTGTATTGCTAAATAAAGTAATAAATGTTAAATTATTATATATTACTATTATTGTAAATTAATAATAAATTGATTTCAACATAAAGAATAGTATAATTGAGCTTTACTTAATTGTTAGAAACAATAATAAAGAAAAAGAGCCCTGTTTTTACAATTAAAAATTTGTATAAACTTACTTATCTTAGGATTAATGTTATCTTGTTTAATAATTTTAATTTCTTGGATAGTGGGAGTCAGGAACTCAACAACACTTAGGAATATATTGTTTATAGTGGGATCCATTACTGGACTGATGGGAGTTGCCAGTGTTTTTTCATCTAATAAAAGAGTCAATAGTTATCGTGAAAGAACTGTAACTTCATTTACTGAAGGAGGAATTAACAAAAGTAATAATAACAGGTTTAATGAAATTTGGGATTTATTTTCAATATTGATTAATTCTTTGATAGTGGCAGCAGTCATGATGATGTCATGCGTTATAGCAGGAAAAATTTAATTGAATTAAGGTCTACTATTTTTAATAAAGTGTTATAGGAGGAATATTATGGAGAAAATTATTAAAAGAATAATAGCTCCGATGTTAACCTGTGTATTTTTATTTGGATGTAGTGGTGGACAAACAGTTAAGGAATCAAAAGAAAAAAATGCAAAAATCAATTCCCTTAAGAGTGAAGATATAAAAATTGATATAACAGCTGTTAATGTAGAACTTTCAGAAAACTTAATTAACGAAACTAGAAAAAAAGCTCAACAAGCGGTATTAGATGTTGTTAAATATTTTGATTTTGATACAATTGATGACTATAGCGTACATGTTCGAGAAAACGGTATTGGGTATTCTAGTGGAAACATTACAATGTTAAACAAGTGGATGCTTGAGAGTAATCATGCGCTCATAGTTCACGAGTTGACCCATGTACTATGTAATAGTAATACATCCATGAGTGCAGGAAGTAAATTTTTTACAGAAGGAATAGCTGTTTTGATGCAAGAAAAATATGGTGATAAAGCGGTTGAACCCTTTATAGATGGCTCTACTAAAGAATTTGCAAGAGTTTCAGTGGAAGATTCCATAGACCTTATAAAAGTTAACTATACGTCTTTACAGCAGTTAATAGATAATGATGGAGAGTTTTACGAGGGCCTAGATAAAAATCTTACTGCAGAGAAGAAGATTAAGAGGAAGAATGCTTATATACAAGCAGGAACTTTCTTTATTTTTCTAGATAAGGTTTATGGGAGAGAAAAGATAAAAAAATTGTACTATTCATCTGAAAAACTAGACTTTAAAGGAGCCTTTGGAAAGGAATTAGATGAGTTGGAAAAAGAATATATAAAGTATTTTAATATAAAATGATATCTGAATTATATAAGTCAATGCAATTTTACTATTCAATAGTATGAGAATAGCATGAGAAGTAAAATATTTAGTTATGCTTCAATGATGGTGGGGGATACACATTATTTCATTATTAATATTGAGATTAAATAAAGTCTGTGCATGATATGTACAGGCTTTTTTGATAAGAGAGGATTAAGATAAAAAGTAAATGCAACTGAGAATTTTGCTTACAAAATGTGATTTTCATTTATAAATCGAGATTTTTGTTTACAAAATAATAAATTCATTTTCAAAACTGGATTCTCGTAATACAAACGGAAATTTCGCTTTGCAATTCACCTTTTTATATAGAGCTTATATGTTTATCAGTGTTAATAATACAAATCTTTTTAAGAAATTTATGGTTGGGAAATTTAATTGTAATATCTGATAAGATCGATAAAAAAGTTATTCTATTGTCGACAATAGTGAGTAGTATCGCATTAACGGTAATATTTGCAATTAATAACTATACATTATATGGCAACAAGTATACAGGAATATTAGATTTTCATTTCTGGATTGCTATTCTAATAATATTTGTACAGATGTTTATTATTTGTTTGGGAAGTTTTTATTTTATTGGAAAACGAGAAGTAAAGAAAAACAATATCCAAAATGAAGAATAATAGTTAAATAAGGGATAAAGCATAGTAATTGAAACAGTAAATCAAAAACGGTTTACTGTTTTTTGTTGCTCAAAAACAAGAAGAAAGGAAAAGAAAAAATGAAAAACATAGAAGAACAAATCATAAATACAGAAGAAGAAATCAAGCAGTTACAAAACAAAAGAAAGAAACTACTCAATCAGAAAAGTGTGATGACCTATCATGGTTTGAGATAGATAATCTTCCTTGTAATACTATACCATATATAAAAAGAGCGATAGAAAACTATATATCTGGTGTACATTTTGATATTTATGGATGGTAAAATCCAATTGATAATAACAGCTTTTTCTGTAAAAGTTATTCTCAAAAAACTTCAATCACAACTATTATAGGATACACATATTATAAATCATAGTTATTTTATGGAGTGAAGACCTTTGCTATATGCGCTTATATTAGCAGGAGGAAAAGGAACCAGACTTTATCCCCTTTCAAGAAGCGATACCCCTAAGCAATTTCTTAAAGTAGTGAATAATAAGAGTTTTCTTGTAAATACAGTAGAAAGAATTAAACCATTAGTTGAGACATCAAATATTTATGTGGTTACAAACAGAGATTATGTGGACAAAATAAAAGAAGAGCTTCCTGATATTCCTCATGAAAATATATTTATAGAGCCTGCTAATAAAGAGACCCCGTATTAGACGTTATTGGTTATAGGAGTATTAAAATTATAGATGAAATTATAGATTTAAATGGAGAGGAGTTGAATTTAGAATTGAAAATTTAAAATTAAAAATTGAGGAATAAACTAGGGCGAGCCTAGTTTAGAAAAATATAATTTAAGAAGTTCTGAAAGAATTTCAACCTTCATTTTACATTCTAAACTCGGCATTTTAAATTGAACAGTTGGTGGATAGATTAGTTTGCAAATTAAATAATAACTTTACATAAGGACTACCTAGTTAATAGGTAGTTTTTTCTATATAATAATATTTAAGGTATATTTTAAAATAGTTTAAGGGGAGATTGATAGTAGTGTTAAAGATAAAAGAAGTATTTAAGGTATTTTCTAAGAGAAATAAAATTGAAAAACCAATAGAGATAAGTGTAGAAGTTAGAAATAGAGTAATTATGCTATTAATTGATTTATCAAATAATGATAGAGAATATGGATGGGGTAGAAATAATTTCAATGTAGAAGTTTTTTTTGATGAAATATTAAGAGTATTTATGATGAGATTAGGTAAATTTGATTTGATTGATAGAAATGATGGGATTGTGAATGGGGTCGGAACATTTTTATTAAATTGTGAAGGAGAAATGTTTCTAGATTTTATAGAAGATTCCTTTAAAAGTAATGAATTCAGAAAGGTTTGGATTGATAAAAAGAATGAATTTATAGAAAATATTAATTATATATTTTCTATTGAAGGAATTAAATTTGAATTAACAAAATATAAGGAGTATTGGAGAGAAGAGGGCCGAGGGAAAGTATTAGAATCAACTACATATCCTAAAATAATATGTAAAGAGGATATTTTTATTAATTCAGAGTTAATAGAGCCTGCTATAGAATTATTAATGGATGATAGATTTAAAAATGCAAATAATGAATTTTTAGAAGGGCTGGAGCATTATAAACATAAAAGATATAAAGAATCTATTGCAAGTTGCTGTTGTGCATTGGAAAGTGTAATGAAAATAATAAGTTCAATTAATAAGTGGCAGTATAGTGATAATGCAACAGGGTTACCATTAATAAAAAATATTATAGAAAAAAGTCAATCACCAAATTGGTATGAAGGAATTATAAGCCCGACTTTAACTTTAAGAAATAAATTAGGACCACATGGGAAAGGAACTAATGAAATTATTCCGACTAAGGTACAAGCACAGTTACAAATAAATTTAGTTGCATCACAACTTATATTTCTTATAGAAGAATATATTATTTAAATCTATATAATAGAAATATAAGGGGGAGTTATTATATGATGTTACAAGTAATATCAAAAAAGTTTTTTAAAAGCGATAATTATCATAGTACATTAGAAAAAACTATTATTTACTCCAATGTTAATTTATTTTATAAATTAGAAACTAATATAGCAACATTAGAACCTATTGAAACATTTGATGGAATAACGTCATATTTATTGACATTTGAGAATGTTTTGGAGTATCAAAAAGATCCTAGGTTTCAATTAGTTGCAGTAGGGCAAGGAGAGATTGTAGAAGATTTATTAGCATGTCTTTCTTTTTATTTTAATGGTATATTTGAAACTGATAGGAATTATATTGAGAATTTATTACGAGAGGAACAAAAAAATATTTCTGATAAAAGTATCCCTAAAAAATTATTGCCAGAAATTTTTAAGAGGAATATTTATATAGGTGAAGATAAAACAGAAGAGTTTAGTAAGTTCGTGAATAACTTATTAGGTTTACCTAATAAAAAGTATATAAAAGTAATAGCATCAATAAAACAAGTGAAGGATGCTATTATAACAATAAATTATAATTTAGAGTTATCATATACTATGTTTGTAGCAGCGATAGAATCATTAGCCACAGAATTTGATTCGTATAAAACAAAATGGGAAGATTGCCTATCACAAAAAAATAGAAGGAAAGATATTGATAATATATTAAAGAATGTAGATGAAAATAGTGCGAGTGATATTAGGACTATTATTATTGATGACACTCATGCTAAATTAGGGATGAGATATAGAATGTTTATATTAAAATATATATCAGATAAGTATTATGAAGAAATTGTATGGGATGATATACCGAAATGTAAGGAGTCTTTATTGGAAAAAGCAATTAAGAATTCTTATCAAATAAGATCATCTTATGTACATGCTTTACAAAGTATGCCCGATTTAATTAAATATGGTAGTGATTCAGAGGTGTATACTGATATTAAGGGAAATATATTTTTTACATTTAACGGAATAACTAGACTTACAAAATTTGTTATAAAGGAGTTTATTTATACAGAAGAAAAAATGGAAAAAGAAGATATAGATTATATGAATAGATTACCAGGAATGATACAGGCAAGAGTAGCATCAGAATATTGGATTCATAATGAAAAAGGATATTCAATAGAAACTGCATTTAAATACTATCAAGGTTTATTAGAGTATATATCTAAAGGGGAGTATAAAGAATCAGGTTTCATTGATTTAAAAAATGTCTGTAAAAAAATTGAACAATTGATAAAAGGATTAAATAATAATGATAAAAAAATAGCGTTAGTAGATTTTTATTTATTGTATAATTTTTTATTAAGGGAAGAATATAGATGTGAAAATTTAGAAAAATTCGAGGGGAATTATGGTGATATTGTAGAAGAACCTTATATTGAAAATGCAATGATATTTATAGTTTTAGGTTTAAGGTTTCCTTGGAACTTAGATATTCTTAATAATATATATGATAAATATGATAGAGATAGATTTAAACAAAACAAAATTAGAATACCTAATAAATTAGAGATATGTTATATGCTAGAGGTTGCTAATATGGCATTTATTCAAGGGAAAATGGATATAGTAAGAAAGTTTATTATAAAGGCATATAGAGAAAGATCTAATGATAAAAATATAGAAAAAATTTATTTTAATTTAAAGGAAAGTAAGTTTGAGGTTATTAATTGGCACCAAGAATATATATCTAATTAGTTAACTTTAAGATTACTAGTGATATATATAATATATCGATACTACTATAGTATTATTAATTAAACTAAAAGTCGATTTTAGAAGCCATTTCCTTATAGAAGTAATACTTACCAGTGCATATATGACAAATACCTGATTATATCCTTGAATCAATTTTATAGGCTATAGAACCAGCATGGAAGGGGGAGAAACCACTTAAATGGATTTAGTTAAGTTTAACGAATAAAATAGAGTATAAATGTTATATAGTAAATTTATTTGAAGAATTATATAATAAAGAAGACTTATGAATTGAAGGATTATTTCGGTTCATAAGTCTTCTCTTACTATAATGAGATAGGGTTAGTATTTTTATAATCTTCCAAAATGCATGTAACAAATTCGGTAAGATTTTTTCGTTCTAACCTACTTTTAATGAAACAGTAGTCTTTTAAATCTTGGCTTATTTTAATGTTAATATTTGAATAATTGGTACAAGTTTTATGGGCATTTTCTTTTAATAAATTAGAACTATTTAAGCAGTTATTACAGGTAGATTTAAATCCAGAGCCTAAACCATGAAAATGGAAGTAAGATGAAATTATATTAAATGATAAGGTATCTAGATTTGGCTCTAAGCAAGGATACCAATTTTTGCACTTGCTACAATACCTTTCTATAAGATGAGTTTCAATATTGTATCTGAAACATTTGATGGCCCTATTAAAGTATTTTGGTTTTTCAAATTCTACGTCATTTATATTAATTGTAAAATCACTTTTATTAAAATGTATATAATTATTTATTGTTTTCATAACAATCACTCCTTTGTTGTTTTATTGAAAGCATTATAAGTAAGATTGGTATTAATATCAAATTTTAATTATTACTTTTTTCTAAAATAACAAAATAATATTATTACAAAATAGAAGTGTCTGTATAAAAACAATTTATAGTTTTAATACAGACACATTAATTTAGAATATAAAATTTAAAAAATAAGGAATATATTACTTTAGAAACTCCAGTAGGAGTTTCATCAATCATTTTACATTTCTAATTTTCAATTTTCAATTTTCAATTATTATAACTTCCATTAAGATTAAAAAGGAATATTGTTATCTACAACAACTTCGTAAAGTGAGTCTTCAATATTGTTATAAATACTAGGAATATATTTACTCAAATCAATTGATTTTTTATATTTTTTTGTATTGAATATTATTGAACTAATCTGTCTTTTGTTGCAGTGACTATCAATTGATAGTATTTCTTCAGTTTTGTAATAGTTAACTAATAAATTATATTGTCCTTCTGTTAAATTTATAATATTAAGTTCAGAGAAGCATTTAGTCCTAGTTATAATATTATTTTTTAGTAATTCTGAAAAAAGATTAAATTGTTCTATATCAATATTCATTAGTTTAGATAGTTCTAAATTTTTCAAGTCTTCTTTTTCAAGATAATTTTCCAACATAGTTATTAGTTTATAAATATTATTTAATTGAAGTGGAGATGAACACTGCAATGAGTTGGTAGTTGCTTTAGTTTTATCTTTAATAATATTAATTTCTGAAAAATCATTTATATTAAATGTATATCTATTTTTATACCAAGTTTCTACTAAATTTTTAAGTAGTATATTATTTCTTATGTTAATTGCCCATTCAGTTAAGTCTTTACCATAGAGTGAATCTATTTCTATTATATTTAAGTTTTTAAATCCATAGTCATATAACTGATGACATAGTTTGTAAGACATTTCTTTTCCAGTGTTGGAGTTATTGTTAGAGTCATTATCAAAGAAGATATTTAGAGCAATATCTTTTCCAAAAAATTTGTTAATTAATCCAATTTGAGTAATTGAAAGATTAACCCCCATAGAAGATATAGCAGAGTATCCAAGGGATTCTAACTTAATAGCATCCACTATAGATTCTGTAATCCATAATTCTTTAGGCTGCTTGTCTTTAACTTTATTAAGGTTATATAAGAAGTTACCTTTATTAAATTCTACTATTGTACCATCATCATTAAAATCAGTAACAAGCAACCACTTAGTATTATGATTTTTATCTATTGATCTACATAAGTATCCTACTACAGTATTACTAAAGTGATCTTTTATTGGAAATAAGATTCTGTTTAATATTCCAGAAAATGATTTGCTAGGAAGATCATCTGGTTTAGTTATTAAAAATAAATCATTATCAACATAATCAACTTCTGATAAGTTATATTGATAACTCATAAAGTTACAAAGAAGTTCTTTGTTAATGAACTTTGATGAATTTTTACAAAATGATATTAATTTACTACTAGAAGCATTATTGAGTGATTTAATGTATTTAGGCATACCATATTTTTTTATTTCTTCTTGTTCTATTTTAGTAAGTTCTTGATCTAATGATACTTTGCTATTGGCATTAGATTTGATAATAATATTTTCAGTAGACTTTTCAATTTTATTATCTTTAAAGTTACAATATCCATTAGGTAGTAATGAAATATCATAGTAATCTTTTGTAATATAAGAGCCAGTAATTTCAAACTTATTTATAATGGCTAATTTAGTTTTAGACTTATAATCTTCTACATCATAAAATGGTAAGTTTATATTAGTAAAATTATTAGCAGCATATATTTTAGCGTCATTTAAGGTTTTTAAGTTACTAGCCAAACGAATAAATTCTAATAATGTGCCTGTGGTATTACAGGAGTGGCATTTGAAACCTTTATTTGTAAATTGTAAAGATGTATTATTATCTCCATTATGAATTATGCATTTACAACGATTTTTGTGAATTTCTTGAATGTTGTAATGTAGCATTATTTTTTGTGGAGTTAGGTTATCATATATTAAATCCTCAATTTCATTCAAATACTGATATAATAATCCACATTTTCCTCTCATTAAGTTATCAATTAAATTTTCTAGTTTTTTATTCATAGTATCATCCTCCTAAGATTAATTTGTATTTTTATATAACATGAGATTTTAAAAATATAGCACTTAAAATATTTTTTATTAATCTAGATATGTTTTATATCAATAGATAACACATAAATTAAAAAATAGTGCAGAAAATTAAAAAAAATGCTCTAATAATTTGACAAGGAGTAAAAAAGTGATTATTATACTTCCAAGATGAACTTCCGTACAATAAAAAAGTATTTGAATTAGGCAATATAACTAAAGTGAATCTTGGAAGTTATGAAGTAGATGAAGTATGGAGAGCAAATGCAAAAAAATAATATATTAGTAAAGATAATAAAATAGATATTTAATAGAAGGTTATACTTATGGGAATAGGTATAACTTTTTGTTTTATATAAATATAAATAATAATGTTACATAATTTCAATATATGTTATATAAACAAGGGGATATTTGTTACAATAGTAGTATGGATAAAATAATATAAGAGGTGAAGATATTGGAAAAGTTAACATTGCAAAAACTAGAGAAAACTTTATGGGATGCAGCAGATATTTTAAGAGGTGAATTAAATGCTGCACAATATATGGATTATATATTTGGATTATTATTTTTGAAGAGAATGAATGATCAATTTGAAATAGAGCAACAGCAAAAGAGGGAAGAATTTAAATCAATGGGGTTAGGTGATAATGAAATAAATACACTTATAGAAGACTCAAGTATTTATGAGAATTTCTTTGTGCCTGAAAGAGCAAGATGGAGTAGATTAAAGGATTTAACTTTAAATATAGGGCCAGAATTAGATAAGGCTTTTAAAGCAATAGAAGATGAGCCAAAGAATAGTGAATTAATAGGGGTACTTACTACTGCCAATTATAATGACAAGGAAAGAGTACCAGATAAGAAGTTGGCACAATTATTAATATTATTTAGTGGAATATCACTTGCAAATGAAAACTTAGAAAATAAAGATATATTAGGAAATGCATATGAATATTTAATAAAACAATTTGCTGACCAAGGTGGTACTAAAGGAGGGGAATTCTATACTCCAGAGCAAGTAGTTAAAACATTAGTTGGAATAGTAAAGCCTAAGGAAGGTGAGTCAATATATGATCCTACAACAGGTTCAGGAGGTATGTTAATTCATTCAACTCATTATATAGAAGAACATGGTGGAAATCCTAAAAATGTATCTTTAAATGGGCAAGAAATAAACCTTTCAACATGGGCAATATGTAAGATGAATATGTTATTCCATGATGCTACAGGGGCAGTTATTAAAAAGGGCGATACTATAAGAGAGCCTAAACATACTAATGGTGGAGTGTTACAAACTTTCGATGTAGTTCTAGCAAATCCTCCCTTCTCATTAAAGAATTGGGGATTAGATGAAGCAAAAACTGATGGGTACAATAGATTTGTATATGGATTACCACCAAAGTCTTATGGAGATTTAGCATTTGTTGAGCATATGATAGCGTCTTTAAATTCAAAAGGAAGAATGGGAACAGTAGTACCACATGGTGTTTTATTTAGAGGTTCATCAGAAGGAAAGATAAGGCAAGGAATGTTAAAGGATGATTTAATAGAAGCAGTTATAGGATTACCACAGAACATATTCTATGGAACGGGTATACCAGCAGCGTTATTTATTATAAATAAAGATAAGAGTGAAGAGAGAAAAGGAAAAATACTATTTATAGATGCATCTAATAGATTTATTAAGGATGGAAATAAGAATAAGTTAAGAGATGAGGATATAAATAAAATAATTGAAACTTTTGATAAGTTTGAAACAGTAGAAAAATATGCAGAAGTAGTTGATTTAAAGACTATAGAAGAAAATGATTTTAATTTAAATATAAGTAGGTATGTTGATACAACAGAAGAGGAAGAAGAAGTTGATATAGAATCAGTATTACAAGATATAAGAGAGTTGAAGATGAAGATAGTAGATGGTGAAGAGAAGTTGAATGGGTATTTGGAAGAGTTAGGATTTGATACAATTTAGAATTTAAAATGTGCAATGAAGGATAAAATTCCTTTGGAGTTTTGAAAAATTATATTTAAAGAAATTCTGAAAGAATTTCAAACTCCATTTTTAATTAGGAATTTTAAATTGTGTGCAGAAGTGAGGTAAGATGAGTGAAAGAAGGATATAAAAGATATGAATTTGGATATATTCCGAATGAATGGAATGTTAAAAGAATAGGAGAAATATATAAAGACTTAAAGGCAGGTGCTACGCCAAGTAGAAGTAATCCAGAATATTTTAATGGTGATATTCCTTGGATAACAAGTGGAGAATTGAAAAGTAAATTTATATATAATACATATGAAAAAATATCTAAGGAAGGCTTAGAAAGTGCAAATTTAAGAATTTATCCTAAAGGTACATTTTTTATTGCAATAACGGGATTAGAGGCAGAAGGAACAAGAGGAAGTTGTGGTATAAATGCTATTGATTCAGCAACTAATCAATCATGTCTTGCATTTAGAAAAGTTAAAGAAGTTAATACAGAGTATCTGTATTATTGGTATCTGCTATATGGGGATTTTATAGGTTTAAGATACACACAAGGTACAAAACAACAAAGTTTAAATAATAAAATAGTCGAAGGACTAGAATTTGCATATCCTACATTAAAAGAACAAGAAAAAATAGCAGATATTCTTTCTACAGTTGATTCTCAAATTGATGATACTGATAAACTTATTGAAAAGACTAAGGAATTGAAAAAAGGATTAATGCAAAGGCTTTTAACTAAGGGGATTGGACATACAGAGTTCAAGAAAACAGAAGTTGGGGAGATTCCTGTTGAGTGGGAAGTTAGAAATTTGCTTAGTTTAAGTTTAACAAAAGGAGAATATGGTATAGGTGCTTCTGCCACAGAATATGTTTTAGGTAAACCAAGATATTTAAGGATAACAGATATAGGAGAAGACAGTAGGTTACTTAATAATGAAGTCAGAGGATTTAAAGAAAGCGATTATGAAAGTTTTATATTAAAAGAAGGAGATATTGTTTTTGCAAGAACAGGAAATACAACGGGTAAATCATATGTATATAATACTAATGATGGTGAGTTAGTTTATGCAGGCTTCTTAATTAGATTTAGAATTAATAAGGAGTTAGTAAATGAGAATTATATAAAGTATGTATTGCAAACTAAAAGATATTGGGATTGGATTAAGGTTATGTCTACTAGAAGTGGTCAACCAGGAATAAATAGCAATGAGTATGGAGAGTTAAAAATACAACTACCAATTTTGGATGAGCAAAATAGGATAAGTTCTATTTTATCATCAATAGATAATCAAATAGAAGAATATGAAGATAAAAAGATAAAGTTAGAAGAACTTAAAAAGGGATTGATGCAGCAATTATTAACTGGGAAAGTTAGAGTTATTTAATATGGGGGAATAAGAATGGAGTATTGGGAGTTTATAGAGAGTAGTGAGTTTGATAAATTTTATAAATGTATAAACATTTTACCTAAGAAGATTTTTTCAGATAGTGATTATCTTAAGGTATTAGAAGATATTTTTAAAGAATATCAAGAAGAATTAGATAAAGTAGATTTTAGTATTATTGATGTTATTATTAATAAAAATAGAGTTAAAAGAATTTGTGAAATAATTATTGAATCTATAAAGTGTCAACTTAATGGAAATTCAATAGAAGCAATTAATACAGTTGAAAAGTTGTTTAAGGAAAAAGATATTGGTGATGATTTATTTTCATGCATTCTAGAAAAGGAAGAAAGTAATCATTTTACTAAGCAATTATATAGAGGACGTATAGGTGAAGATATATTTGAGTTATCGGAAATATTCCATGTTCCATTTAATAAAAGGCAATATGTTGCAACAGAGAGATACAGTATTCCGGGATATCCTTGTTTATATTTAAGTGGTTCTATTTATGGTTCTTGGTTAGAATTAAATAAACCTAATATTAATAATTTTTATGTAAGTAGATATGAGGTGAAAGAAAAACTTAAGGTATTGGATTTATCACTATTACCTAGAGAAATTATAAATGGTAATTTAGGGGACGGAAATGAGTATTTAAAAAGATATAGTAATGGAGAAGGTATAGAGATTAGCGAGATAATACAAAAGTATATATATACGTGGCCTATTATATGTGCATGTTCATTTATTATAGATGAAAAAAATAGGTTATTTAAATCAGAATATGTACTACCTCAATTATTATTACAAGTAATAAGAAATGTTACGGATGAATCAGATAAGATACATTTTGATGGAATAAAATATTTTTCTGTTAAGTGTAAGTATGGTGCAAATGTAAAACCAAATCCTGTATATATAAATTATGTTTTTATATCGGATAATAAGGAAAAGTATATTGATGGATTAAAAAATGAGTATAGCAAGAAATTATGTGGAAAGTTTAAACTAACTCCACCAGCCAATGCAGATATGTGTATGTCACTAAATGGATTGGGTATAAGTGGATTAAGTTTACAAAAGTATCATATGAAAATGGAGGCAACTGATATAAATAAAGAAGGGTTAAGAGGAAAGGCATTTATTGAGATAATGAAAGGCCATGTAGTTCAATATAATGGAATGGATTTTTATAGGTTAGAGGAGTTGTTATGTAATATACCAGCAAGGAATTTAGGCGAGTAGAATAAATTTTATTAGGTAAAGGGTAGGGGATAGTAGGTGAAGTTGGGAAGAAATGAGAAATGTCCTTGTGGAAGTGGCAGAAAGTATAAGAAGTGTTGCTTGGAAAAAGTTGATGATAAAGAATTTTTACAACCGGATAAGTTCTTAGAAAATTATAAAAATATTAAAAAAGATTCAAGAATAAAGCAATGTTTATATCCTGATAATTCTAGTTGTAGTGAAAGGATAATAGGTGCACATTCTATTCAAAATAATAAGATTTTAAAGAGAATATCAACTAAAGGTGAAGTTTATATGCCTTGTCCTAAAAATGATAATCCATTTGAGTTTATGCCTAAGTGGGGGAGAAAACAAGCAACTGTTTTTACTGGGTTTTGTGGATATCATGACAATGAAGTTTTTAAACCTATCGAAAATGAAGAGTTTGATAAAAGTGAATTACATATATTTTTATATATTTATAGATGCTTTGCAATTGAATATCATAAAAAGATGGAAGTTATTAATATGGAATTAATATTAACTGATAAGTTACCATCTAGGATTAAAGGTATTCAAGAGAATTTTAGTGGCTTTGAATTAGCAAAAGATGATTTAGAAGTATGCAGGATAGAATTTGATAATGCATTGTTAAATGAAAAATACGATATTCTCTCCAGTGTAGTATGGGAATTTGATAAGCCTATAAAGTTTGCAGCATCTGGATTCACGGCTTTAGCAGAGGATTTAGAAGGCAATAAAATTCAAGATTTAACTGATATTGATACAAG
Organism: Clostridium amylolyticum; assembly: GCF_900142075.1. Lineage (GTDB taxonomy): Bacteria > Bacillota > Clostridia > Clostridiales > Clostridiaceae > Clostridium_AA > Clostridium_AA amylolyticum. The sequence continues at coordinate 132,554 of NZ_FQZO01000004.1, read as the reverse complement.
AATGAAACATATATTTGTAACTATATTTCCAGAGGGGGAAAAATCCTATTGTATAATTTCATGGTTAAAAAGCAATGACACATTATTTGAAGGTTATAAGAAACAACTTAACGAGTTAGATATTCATGGGAGAAAGATATATATAAATAATTTATTACCAGTAATAACAGAAAATATTACGGTTAATCCTGAAGCGTGGGATAAACTTGAAAAATATAAAAAAGAAGAGTTTGGAATGCTTATTTATGGTATGGCTGATTTATACTCATCATTTAGTGATGAATATTATAATATGCTTGAACCAGTATCATACGATTTATTTGAATTATAAGATAACAAAAGTAAATCAACTAAAGAATTAATATATTTACTAAAATCTTTAGTTGATTTTTAGATTTACATTTATTCCCTTGGGAGGTTTAAAAGATTGTCATTTGTTGTATTATTGCTGCTGGATTTCACATATTTTTCACCATTAGTGCTTATCGCATCAATTAAGTAAGGATATGGAGATATGTTTACTTGAATTGATTTTGGATTGGCTTTAACGTAATCGTGTACACTAGATTTTTTATAAAATCCATCTTCAGTACAGCCAGTAAGGTAAATAGAATCAATTTCTAATAGATTGTTAGATGTTCCACATCCAGGTTTCATTTTAATTTTTGTTGCTTTCATACAAAATACCTCCTAAAAATTGCTATTAAACATATTATAACAATAATTTAAGAAATAGGAAATTGTTTAACGGAAAATAATGAATAATTTAATGTTAAAAAGATATTGTAATTCATATAAGAAATAAAATTTTAACAATATATAAAGTAAGGAAGTGAGTTTAATCAAATGGGTAATTATTTAGGTAATGAAGAAACCTTAGTAGAACTACCAGCCATAGAGTATCTAACTACAATTCATGGTTACAATTTCATTGAAGGGGACAAGTTAACTCCTGCTTACGGTGAAAGGGATACTTTAAGTGAAGTTATTTTAAGTAAGAGAATGAAGGCTTCGTTAAAGAAACTTAATCCTTGGATATCAGATGATAATGTTAATAAAGTTATTAGAAAAATTGCAAGAGCAGAGTCTTTGGGGACAGGCTTATTAGAGATTAATGAAAAGATATATGATTATATAGTTAATTTACAACTTACTGTGGATCAGGTTATTGATGGTAGGAAAGAGACTAAAACTGTTAAATTAATTGAATTTGATAAAGATAAAATAGATAATAATGAATTTTTAGTTGCTAGACAGTTTGTTGTTAAGGGACCTCAGGAAACTATTAGACCAGATATAGTTATATTTATTAATGGTATGCCTATTGTAGTGTTAGAATGTAAATCTCCTTTTAAGGAGGGGGATTCTAATGAAAATGTAGGGAAGTATGATGGATTCCAACAGTTAAGAAGATATATGAATGGAAGAGAAGGTAACATAATAGAAGGTTCTGAAAGGTTATTTTATACTAATTTTATTACAGGTATATTAAATAAATACACTGCATTTATTGGTACTATCTCTAGTGGGTACAAGCATTATGTTGAATGGAAGGATGCTTATCCGCTTAATAATATAGAGGTTAAAGATTATAAAGAAACACCTCAAAATATTTTTTTGCAAGGTGTATTTAAAAGGGATAATCTTTTAGATATAATGCAAAACTTTATAGTTTATGATTTAGATAAAGAGAACTCTAGAAAGGTTAAAAAAGTTTGTAGATATCAGCAATTTAGAGCAGTACAAAAATGCCTTAAAAGATTAGAGGAAGGTAAAACACCACTAGCGAAAGGTGGAGTTGTTTGGCATACTCAAGGGTCTGGTAAGTCATTAACTATGGTTTTCTTAGCAAGGAAAATAAGAAGTTTAAAGAAATTAAGTGATGCTACTATTGTAGTGGTTACTGATAGAACAGATTTAGATGAGCAAATATTTGAAACTTTCCAGAATACTTTAAGTAATACGGTACCTGTTAGAGCAGAGAGTATTGAGGATATGAAAACTTTACTTAGAAATTCTAGTGCTCAAATTATTACTACAACTATTCAAAAGTTCCAAAGTGATAAGGAAGAGAGTAATATTGAAGGATTATTCTTAGAGAAGGAATATGAAATTTTATCTACTAAAAATAATATTATAGTAATGACAGATGAAGCACATAGAAGTCAATATAAGGGTACTGCAGCAAATCTTAGAACGGCTTTACCTAATGCTGCTTTTATAGGATTTACAGGTACTCCAATAGATAAAGAGGACAAGTCTACACCAAGGACCTTTGGATCTTATATAGATCAATATTCTATAAAGGATGCAGTTGTAGATGGAGCAACAGTAAAGATTGTTTATGAAGGAAGAAAGCCTGAACTTCATATTAGTGGAGATAACTTAGAAGAATTATTTGATCAAGCCTTTGATGATAGAACTGATGAGGAAAAGGAAGCAATAAAACAAAAGTATGCTAATAAAAGAACAGTTGTAGAATCAGAAGAAAGAATTGAAGAAATAGCAAAGGATATTCTTACCCATTATAAAGAATATATTTATCCTAATGGCTTTAAGGCGCAGATTGTATGTGTATCACGTGATGCTTGTGTAAAATACTATAATGCTTTAAATAAGTATATGAAGGATATAATGGGAGAAGAATTAGAATGTAAGGTGATATTCTCTGGATCTAATAATGATGAGCCTTATTTAAGGGAACATCATACATCTAAAGAGGAGCAAAAAACAATACTTACTAATTTCAAAAAGAAAACATCAGAAAGCAAGTTATGTTTTATTATAGTTAAAGATATGCTATTAACTGGCTTTGATGCCCCAATTGAACAAGTAATGTATTTAGATAGACCACTTAAAGAGCATACTCTACTGCAGGCTATAGCAAGGGTTAATAGAACAAGTGGTGATACTAAGAAGTGTGGTTATGTAGTAGATTATTATGGAGTGTTAGACTTCTTGGAAGAAGCATTAGCCATATTCGATAGAGAAGAGTTGGGATCTCCAATGGAATCTATGGATGGATTATATAATGAAATGTTATCCTATAGGGAAAATGTAATGAGGATGTTTACAGGGATAAATAAAGATAGTATAGATGATTTAGTAAAAGTGTTAGAGCCAGAGGATAAAAGGGCTGAATTTGAAGTAGCATATAAGAAGTTTTTAGGTACAGTTGAATCTTTAATGCCTGGTCATGTTGGGACAGATATATTAAATGATGTTAAGTGGCTATCTTATATTAGAGCAGCCGCAAAAATGAGATTTAATCCAGAGCAAAAATTAGATATTAGAGATTGTGGAGAAAAGGTTAAGCAAATAATATCAGAACATCTTTCATCATCAGGGGTTATCCAATGGATAGAGCCAATCACATTATTTGAAGATGATTTTCAGATGAAGTTAGAAAGTAATATGTCTGATGAAGCAATAGCATCATCTATGGAGCACGCTATTAAGAATGTTATTAATGTAAAGATGGATGAGAACCCAATTTATTATACAAGTTTATTTGAAAAACTACAGCAGATATTAGAAGAAACTAAAAATGACTGGGTTGAAAAGAAAGCAAGACTTAGTGAATTTATCAATAGAGATGTGAATAAAGGTGAACAAAATGAAGCACAAGAATTAGGTTTAACTAAGAGAGAATTTCCTATATTTGTTACATTAAGAAAAACATTTGAAGGTGAAAAGGATACAGAGGATATAGTTAAGGAAGATTCTGCCGTATATATTTCAGATACATCTATTGATATCATTAAAGATATTACAAAGGCATTTAATGAAAAAATGATTAATGAATGGTATATGGTAGGTTGGGCAGAGAATCCAACTAAGGTATCTGCTATTGAACAAAAGATATTTATGTTCTTACTAAGTAATTCACAAAAGATAAGAGAAATTTATGGGCAGGATGGGATAAATAAAGTAAAAGAGTTAAAAGAGAGTATAACTAAACTCGCTAAAATACATTATGCTAACATAGATTAGAGGGATAAAATGAAATTAGGATTTCAATATGGAACAAAATATATAGATTTTAATGTAGTATTTAAAGAAAGAAAAACAATGAGTATAGAAGTAGAGCCAAGTGGAGAAGTAAATGTTAGTTCTCCACTTGGAGTTACTGAAGATATAATATTAGATAAAGTTAAATCAAAAGCAAATTGGATAGTTCAAAAGCAATATGAAGTACAATCTATTAATATTAATAAAATTAATAGAGAAGTAGTAAGTGGGGAGTCTTATTTATATTTAGGTCGTAACTATTCATTAGAAATTGAATATATAAATACAAAGGATATTAATGTCAAACTATTTAGAGGTAAGTTTATAATATCTACATATACAAGAAATCAAGATAAAATAAAACTTGCTTTAGAAAATTGGTATAGAGAAAAAACATTATTAAGAGTTAATGAAAGAGTAAATTACTATAAACAATACTTTAATATTAGACCTAAGGACATTAAGGTTAAAGAGCAAAAGAAAAGGTGGGCTAGTTGTACATCTAATAATGAACTCTTATTTAATTGGAGGTGTTCTATGGCACCAGCCAATATATTAGATTATATTGTTTTGCATGAAATGACCCATATGATATATAAAGACCACTCACAGGAGTTTTGGGATAGGATGGCAGCAGTAATGCCTGATTATGAAGTGAGAAAAGAGTGGTTAAGAAATAATGGAATAAAACTAGATATATAAAAAAATTAGAACATAAAAAAATGTTCTAATTTTTTTTTGTGAAAATGGATGATTTTTAATTTTGTATGTTAGATATAAATATATTAAAAAAATTACTAAGATAAGAATTAAAAAGAAAGTAGAGGAGATGTTAATATGAAAACAACAGAGATGATGGAAAAGTTTGAGAAAGAAAGGATAAGAGTAAAGCAAACTAAAAGATTTATAAAACATATGGAGCAACACCATAAAGATTTTATTATTCCATATTGGAGTTTTATTGGAGATATAAGATCAATAATTAATGAATATCATAGAGGGGAAAAATTTATTGAATTTTGTTATCAACATTATACAGATGTTGGATATTCAAATATTAATAGGATAGAGAATCCTGATAACATAGTTTATGCTAAGAGAAAAGGAAGAGAGTTATATAGCAAATTTGAATTAAATAGAGAAAAAAGATTAACTAATAAGGTTGTAGTTGCATTAAAGCAAAGTTATTATAATGAAAATGAATATCATCTCATAACTATGTTTCCAGGAGATGTTAACATAAAAGAAGTTGGTGACAAAAATATAAAATCTATTGATGAATTTAATAGAGTTAATAAATTTTGGAGTAATAACGCTTTAGTATTTGAATTAGATAAAATAGAAGAAGATACAATAACAAGCGAGAAGCCATATGATCTTTAATATTAGAGATATATTTATTAAAAAATTTTAAAAAATTTGGCGGATTATTAATGAACGGTGTTAGATATAAATATAGTTGTTTAACTAAATAATTTTAAAGAAAAAAGGAGAGGATTAGAATGAGTTTTGTAAGAGAACAATTTCCAAAATTTTTAAGAGGAGAATTATTAATTAATTATATGGGAGAAGATTTATATCAAGTTGAAGAGGATGATATTGAAGGTAATGAAAAGTTATTTCTTAGATATATGTTGATGGAAATGGCTAATATGATGAAACAGGCTAGATTAAAAATTAAAAGGATAAATTTTACTGATCATGATTTCACAATAATTAATTATCATTTTGGTAAGATGCCAGAATGGTGGAGAAGTATAAAAAAGGAAGATATGTTAAGAACTTTAGGGGTTAGTATGATGCTTGATGATTTTATTGAAGGGGAAGTAGGAATAATTGATAAAGTTGAAAAATTAGATGAAATTGAATGTTTAACATTAATATTAATGGCAGATGAATATAATAGTATAAAAAATGAGTATCTTTTTAAAGAAAAGAAGAATGATACAAACTATTTATTTAAAAAGTATATTACTGGTTAAGATAGATACAAAAAGAACAAGGAAATTTATCCTTGTTCTTTTTGCCCTTAATTTTTAAATAAGTAATTAAATTCAATAATCAATGAATCGATATCATCTTTAAACTTAGGGTCATTTGTATCAGAATAAATTTTGAAATCTTCCAATAACTTAGTCATAAGTTTCTTATCATTTTCAGAATTTATTAGTTTAAATGAATTTCTTAAAGTATTAAGTATATCAATTTTACATTGTTTGGTAGTTACTTCCATAAATAAATCTAGACTATTCTTAAGTTGGAGATCTTCAAAGAGGGCAATTTCTGCTTCATATGTTTTAAATATATTAATTGACATAGCAATAATTTGATTTAGAAAATTCAAGTCAAAATGTCTCATTGATATTAAAGTATTCAATTTCATCATATCAGTATTCAAAGGATTTTTATCAGAATCATATATATAATAATCAATGATTTCATTAAAATTTGTAGTTTTATACCTACAGAATAAAGTTCCTAAAAAATTGCTAAGAATATATTGAAGGTTACTTTTATTAAAATTTAGACTAAAGTACCCAGAATAAATCATAGGGTATTTTTCAGCACACAACTGAAAAATAGGGTAATTAGGATTACTTAGTATTAGGTATTGAAGTTCATCGAAATTATTAACTAATATTTCAGTAAGATCTTCCTTTGGTAACTCTTGTTCTAGATAATTTGTATTAAATTCCTTTTTATTATTTTCTTGTAGGATATAAAGATTATATATCCTAATAAGTTCTTGTTTATTCATGAATAAATTCCTCCTTAAGATTTGATAATAAAATATAATAAATCTTAGAGAGACTTTTCAAGAAAAGTTTATAAAAATATTATATATAGCATTGATTTAATGAAAAATAGCAAAAAAATTATCAGTTATATTTTACAGTTGCTTATAAATTAATAAAATAGTAAAAATTAAAGGGTATTTAAATTAAATAACAAATAGAATAACTATGGTTTTTTTAAAATATTAAAAATTAGCATTAAAAAATATGATACAAATAATACGAATGAAAAATAAAATATAAGTGTTAAAAAACTATGGTGATTTTACAAAAAGGTGTGTTATATATTGAGTTTAAATAAAAGCATCTCCTAAAATCTAACTTTAGGAGATGTTCTTATTAACAATAATTTATGCTATAAATTTTGGATAACTTAAATAAGTATTTATCACACTCGTTATACCAAAAGTTTGGAGTATCTTTAATATCTAGTCCTAATTCACTTACTTCTAGTATAGAATTTTGAGTAGGGATAAATTTAAATAATCGTTCTCTATAATTACGATCAATTGTATTATGAGGCATAAGACTAAAGCAAATTTGGCTATATATTATATATTCTCTTATTATTCCAGGTATTGCAGTGCAGTTAAAAATTCTATTTATTATTATTGTATTATCACTAGGTCTATATTTAGAAAAATAATTTTTAACTATTTCGTTAGTATATATAAATTTTAAATTAGGTATTTCTTTTTCTGGGAATAGTGATTTATTAGTATCAGCATCAATTATATTTAATAATTCATCTTTAATTTGATATAGATTGAATTCTGGGTTACAAAGAGTTATATTAGATGGAATTGCTAAAGGACTATGCGAATTTTTAATAGCCATTTCCATATCTTCCTTAGAAAGAAGAATATCTATTTCTCTACTAATTACACTATAAAAATTTTCAAATTGATATTTATAAATTTTTTGACAGTAATGAGACATATTAAATATTACTGATAAATGTGTTCTTAAATCACGTCTATTATAATCTTTGAACTCTTTAGCAAGAGTTATTGGATTAAATTTTTCAGACTCTTCGAATTCAAATTTATTAATTTCAATATTATTCTTCACGGCAGTTATAACATTATATATTTCATTAATATCTGGTCTTGGATCGGGACATTCTCTAAAGAACATTTCGTGTAAACTAATAGCATCTTGGGTAGTTATTTCCTTACTTGTAAAGTTAGTCTCAATATATTTAATTAAATCAGTGAATTGATTGCTATAATTAGAAAACACAATTATAATTCGTTCTGTTTCCTCGCCATCTGTAATTTCGGTCCATTGATACCAAGCAACAGGTAAGGATTCTATTATATTGCTTATCTCGCCTTTGAACTTTTCACGAAGAATGGAGTATGCAATATCCAACATTTTATCATTAATATATTTTTTTGATGTATTACCTGAATTTGAGCCATCTGTATTTATATTTGAAAGTTCAGGGGTTAATGCATAATCTGAATTAACAGGAGTAAATGTGTTCCAGATATCTTTAAAATCTACTAAATAGCCTTCTTGAGTTCCACCAGCAGCAGGTCCTCTTAAGGCTCTACCAATCATTTGTCTAAATAAAGTTTCAGAATTAGTTGGTCTAGTTAAAAAAACTGATTGGATACAAGGAGCATCAAAACCTTCAGTCAATTTTATAACTGTTATTAACACTTGAGGCGTATCTGTTGTTTTAAAGTTTTCTATAATATTTTTATTATTAGTTTCACCATAAGCAACATATTCACAAGAAATACCATTATGAAGAAATTCATTTTTAAGGGTTTTACAGTGTTCAATATTTAATGCAAATACTAAAGTTTTACCGTATTTTTCTTTATTTTGTATATAATGATTAACTATTAATTTATTTCTGCTACTATCATTGGCTAACTTATTAATAGCAGCCTCTGATATATCACCAAATGTATTTATTAATTTTAGTTCTTCTTCACTTAATTTATCTTCTATAGTTACATTAGTTACTACTGATAATGGTATTGGTTTTGCTAGTATACCACGACTAATTAGTTCGGAAAAACTGACTTCAAATATTTTACTATTGAAAGATTCATCATTCACATAATAATTATGTAACCTATCTAGATTATATTTATCGTCATACATTTTCCATAAAGTTTGAGTTTCATCATAATTCATTCTTATAGGGGTTGCAGTTAATCCTAAAAGATTTATATCTTTGGTATCATCTAATTCTAATATATTTTTTATAAGATTTAGGTAACTGTTAGATACAGAATGATGACATTCATCTACTACTATATAAAGACCTCGTTCACCTTGATTAATTAATCTTTTTACATAGTCCAGTTTACTTAAGCAACTTCTATCTGTACTTAGAACTATTTTGTGGAAGTTTGAGATATCCGTCCAAGAATTATGTTGTGAAGATGTAATTAAAGTTGATGATTTAGAAACTCCAAATTTTATAAAAGTCTCTTGGGCTTGCTCAAGTAATTCTATTCTATGTGCTAACCAAAGAACATTATATCCATTAGATAAATAGTTATCTGTTAACCATTTAGCCGCTATTGTAGTTTTACCCCCTCCAGTTGGAACTATTATCATTCCACGCTTGTGCTTAGAATAGTGTGAAGTCATAGAATTCCATGCCAAAGTTTGATGTGGATACGGATTAAAGGATACTTTTGGAGTTACAAGTAATTTATTATTATCTCCATAAGAGAAATATACCCATGAGTTAAGTGCTGGTGAATTAGATGTTAAACTTGGACTAACAATTATATTATTTTCATCTAAGGCTTCATTTAAATCATTAATTAAATTAGTGCTTCTTTTTTTGCAGTAGCATTTTGATACTATTGTTTTCACCATCATTTTACATTGTGGTTTATCTTTAAGGTTCAGTTTTATATATTCTATTAAGTGATGTGTATTTGTCATTTGTTTCACCTCTCTATATATAAATATCGTCTTTTACCAATATTTCTTAAAATATTTCTAACAAGTTACTCCTTATAGAATTTCTATAGGGAGTTTTAAATTTTAAGTCCTGTATTAATTTATATAGCGCGGTATAGTAAAAGAAAAAAGAGAGGACGCTGTATGGATATAAAATATACAAATAAATTATTTAATAGATTAATTAGTTTAACAGAGTATTATTTAAAACCAGAAAATATAATTATTAAAAGCGGGTCACAAGTTATTGAGGTTGTAAATAATTATTTGTTAAGCAGGGCACTTGGGGATATAAAAGCAATTAAAACACTCATAAATAGTAAGTTGGAATTAGAAGCAGCATTAATACTTAAAAATTTAGTTGAGGCTTATGGAGATACAAATTTGAAAAGTATAGATTTATTAAACCAGACATGCTTAGGCATTATTAATGTTTATAAAGAAGAATGTACTAGAAGGAATAATAAATATACATTAGGAGGAAGGATATATAAGACTAAGTCTATAAGAAGCAAGATTACTGAAAAGAAGGATACAGGATTTAACTATCAAGTTTATGCAGCATTAAATCTAATAGCCCATAATAATATATTAGCCTTAATATCAATAACAGATGATAGAGGTGATTTTATTGTTGGAAAAACAACAACAATATTAACTCAACTGATAGTATGTTTTACTCTATTTTATTATGTCAATATATTTACTAATCTAGTTCTATTCAATAAAAAGGAATATAATAATTCACAATATTACTTAAGGTGTAGTAGGTTAGTTAATGACGTGAAAGATTATATTGTATTAATGATAGATGCAGATTTAATTAATAAATTAACAGAAATAGAGAAAAGTAAATTTTATGCAAAACGAATAAGAATATTAAAAAGAGGGTTAAAAGAAATAAGAATTAAGAGTAAGGATATAGGTGTTAAATAAAAAAATATGCTCAATATGTATGTTAAAAATATTGAGCATATCTTAATAATTAATATAAAACTATAGTAAGTCTAATGCAGTATCTTGATCTTCTTTAGATGCTGTAGTATATATTTTAGCAGTTACAAGTGGATTAGAATGGCCAGCGATTGCTGCAACAGTGCTAAGGTCTACCCCTTCTTTAAGTAGTTTTCTAAGAACATAGTGCCTAAATGAATGTAAGGTAATATCTTCATTAATTCTAGTAGAATACTTTTTAAATATCTTCCATATACCACTTCTAGTAAATTTATCATTACGTTCACTTAAGAATAGATAATCTGATTTGCTTGGAGTTGAATTTCTAATTTTAATGTAATTTAAAATTGCTTTTTTAGCATCCAAATGTAATTTAAGTTCCCTAAGTTTATTTCCTTTACCTAAAAACTTTATACTAGCAGTCCTATCAGTTAAATTTAATGATGACAATTTTAAATTGCAAAGTTCTGAAACCCTACAGCCGGTCTTAGTAAAAGTTTCAAATATGGCAATATGAAGTGTATTTGCTGATCTATAAATTTCCCTTCTCAATTTTCTATAAACTTGTTCATTAAAACTTTTCACGCTATAATTAGTGGCTATTTTTATCTTCTTAAAATCTTTGCATGGATTTGTGTTGATAAGGCTACTATTATATAAAAAGTTAAAATAAGATTTTAAACACATTATCTTAGTATTTATAGTATTAATATTAAGTTTCTTTATATTAACTAGATAAGAGCGGTAATCTCTTAAATCAATAATTGTAACTTTAGAAAAGTTAAATTCAATATCTTCAGTTTCCTCAAAATAATTAATGAATTGATTAACGTTACTAATATATAGAGAGATGGTAGATTCAGATAAATCCCTATTTAATAAATAGGAATTAAATTCACATAAATTTGTATTAGTTATATTATCCTTCATTATATATTAACTCCTTTTAATTTATTTACAGGAATTATATATAATAACTATTTATTAAATCAAAATTATTTTAGTATGAATTGTAGAAAGAGGTTGTATATGAAACACTCAATCAAGTATTTTTTTAGTGTAAAAAGTATTGTATCCAATTTTTATATTCTTATTTAATGATTATAATGTTAAAATTATACTTATAATAACTAAACTGGAAACAATATTTATAATATTGTAGAAAGGTATCTAATTAGGGTTTAGTGAATAGGGGGAGAGAGTTATGTATATTTCAAATATAAGGATAGAGAACTATAGAAGTTTTTATGGAGTGTTTTCCTTAGAGTTGAAACCATTTACTTTAGTGTTAGGAGAAAATAATATTGGGAAATCAAATCTTTTAGATTCAATTGCTTTAGTTCTTAGTCAAGATATAACTATGTTTAAGAAAAGGGTTTTAGAGACAGAAGATATAAATTATAGAACAAGAATGGAATTTAAAGAAAAAGTATTAGGTATGATTGATAAAAATATAGAAGATGAAGATTTAGATATATTTCCTTTAGTAAACATAAGTTTAATTATAGATGATATGAATGATGAACAATTGGCGGTTGTAGGAGATTGGCATTTTGAAGAAACATTATCAAAAGTAAAATTAACATATACTTTTAAACCTAGGAGTGGATTTAATAAGAAAGAATGGATAAAAAATCAACTTGAAAAGTTACAACAAATAAAAGAATCTAGTGGGAGTGATATTGATTTATTTAAGTACATAGATTTTCCAATTAGTGAATATGAATATATAGTTTTTGGTGGAGATTTAACTTCAAATAAATGTGATAATTATTATTTGAAAATGTTAAAAGTTGAAATTTTAGATGCTTTAAGGGATGCTAAAAGGGAATTAATAGCCAATGGAGATTCTAAATTGCTGTTTAAAATTTTAGATAATGGTGAAAATAAGGACTATTTAGAGGTTAAAAAAATATTAGATAGTTTAGATGAGGGAATTAAAGAGAATATAAGAATTAAAGAGTTAAAAGATGAAATAAATAATTACTTAAAGAAGATATCGTTATATAACGAAAATGATAAAATTAATTTTTCATTTTCATCCCCAGAGATAAAGGATATTATAAAGAAATTAAGTTTGATGTACGGAGATGATCCAATTTCAATTGAGCGAAATGGATTAGGTAAAAATAACTTATTATTTATATCGCTGTTAATGTCACATTTAAACAATGAGAATAATAATATTCCAACAGTATTTAGGGTTATAGGTATTGAAGAGCCAGAAGCACATTTACATCCACATATTCAAACACATTTAGTTAGAAATATATTTAATGATCTAAATGATAAAATAGAAAAGGGTATTAAAGATACACAAGTGATTATAACAACACATTCTACTCATATTTCATCATCTACTAATTTAGATAATATAGTTGTTTTATACAATGAAAATGGATTAGTTAAAAATTATTATATTGGACAAGGGTTAGTTGGGGAGAAAGAAAAGTATAAAAAATATTTAAGAAAATATTTAGATGCAACAAATTCTAAGATGTTTTTTGCAAGGAAATTAATATTGGTTGAAGGAATTGCAGAACAAATTTTAGTGCCACAATTTTTCAGATATACTTATGGAATCACATTGGAGAGCATTGGATGTAATGTGGTAAATGTTAATGGTGTCGCTTTTAAAAATTTTTTAGAGATTGTTAAGAATGGGTATTTTATTAAGTGTGGAGTAATAACGGATAAAGACGAGGGTACAGCGGTAGAAAATAGATCTACCAATTTAAAAGAAGAATATAATTCTAATGTAATACTTATAGAAGATAATCAATTTACTCTTGAAAAAGAAATTATTTACAATAACAAGAAGTATGACGAAAAAAATATACTATTAGACATTTTCAAATCAATGAAACCAAGATTGTGTAAAACATATGAAGATAAATGGAATAAAGAAATAGATACAGGTGTATATTTTGAGAAAATTAAAGATGAAAAATCAGAGTTTGCTTTTTTACTTGAAGAAAAAATACAGGAGCAATTAAGGTTAAAAGAAGAAGGTAAAGAGTATTATGATTTTAAAGTGCCTCAATATATATTAAATATTTTTAATTTTATTAAGGAGTAGGTTGTATGGAGTTAAGAAAAGAATTAATAATTGCTGCGGCAGGATCAGGAAAAACTACAGAATTAGTAAGAAATGTATTGCATGCAATAGAAAGTGTTAATTCTACGAGGGTAATAGCAGTAATAACATATACAAATTCTGCTACTGAAGAATTAATTAAACGATTAGAAGAAGTTGTTAGTATTCCAAGTAATGTCTTTATCGGTACTATACATAGTTTTTTGCTAAGTTATTTAATTAAGCCTTTCGCGAAATCTAAAGGACTTATTGAAGATGATATTATAGTAAATGATATAAACTTAAATTTGAATGCTAAAGGAAAAGATTATTATATAATGAAAAATAGAGTCCTTAGTTCACTTTCCAAGAAGGGAATATTGACATACGATCAAATAGCAACGGTTTCTAATAAATTACTAAGTGATCCTATCGTAAAAGAAAGATTTTGTAATAGAATATCTTATGTATTAGTAGATGAATTTCAAGATGCAACTAAACAACAATTTGACATTTTAGAAACTTTAAGAAAAGGGAAAAAAACTAATGTTATATTAGTAGGAGATCCAGAACAAAAGATAATGAGTTTCGCTAGTAAAGAAAAAAAGAGAAATAGGAAGGGCGATCTAAAGCAACATCCTATCATATCATTACAGGAGAAAAAAAGTTATAAGGTGGTTAAATTAGAAAATAATTATAGGTCTAGTAAGACTATTGTGAATTTTTTAAACAATTTTCATTGTAATATAAAACAGGTATATAGATGTGAAAAAATTACATCAATGAATGAGGTTACGTTTATAGATTTGAGTGATATTGATGAGATAGTAGAAAAATTTAATTTGCTATGCTTAGAAAAGAAATTTTTAGCAAGTAGTCCTAAAACTAAATTCTTTTTATCGTATCAAAATAATAAGTTTAAGGGAAGTGTATCTAACATTAGAAAGAATGAGGATTATTCTAAGTGCTTATGTATTACAATGGATTTAATAAAGAGTTTATATAATAAAAGTAAAAGTGAAATTATGGATGAATTTAACATAACTATAATTGAGTTTAGAAAGAAATGTATAGAACTAATAGATTATTTTAGAAAAAATATAAATAATATTGAGTATTGGGGAAAAGAAGTAGAAGTTAAATTTGGAGATTTTAATAATTATCAAAAATCAATTAAGGAATGTTCTATAGATAATAATGAAATAATTAATAAATATTATAATGTAGTTAGCGGGATATTTATTTCGACTAAAGAGAATATAGACAAGTGTAGAGAGTATTGTTTAACAATTCATAAGGCAAAAGGATTAGAGGCCGATGCAGTTTTAGTATTAGCAAGAAATGAAGATGAACTTAGAAAGTGGCTGGAATGTGATAGGAATAAGAGGATTGATGAAGTAAGTGATTCATGTCATTTAGGATATGTAGCATTTAGTAGAGCAAAAGAATTTCTATGTATTGCGTGTGAAAATGCTATCGGAGAAGATACAAAGCAAATATTAAATAATTTAGGCGTAATAGTGTGTACATAATAAATTAATAAATATAAATACTGTGATTAATTTCATAGTATTTTTTTTGTGTAAAAAAATTTAAAAAAGTTTCTAAAATTTTGGCGGATTTTATTTTACCTGTGTTAAGTATAAATACAAAGGTAATAAAGCCTTTGTTTGCAAGACTTTCCGGAAAGTAAAAAAGTTGAGTAACAGAGGAGGATAAAATTATGGCTAGAATAAAAATAGAAAACTGTGAAGTTAAAGAGGTAAACTTAGGTAAATTCAATATAGAGAATTTAATAGAAAAATTTATAGTAAATGTTATTAAAGAAAATACTGATGAAGAAAATATAAGAAAAACAGCATAGGGGGAATTAGATATGAAATTAAAAGAATTAGTTAACAGGTTAGAAAAATTAGGTGTTAAGATTGGAAATTATAGAAGTTGGAAATTCTATAAGGACAATAAAGAGAATGAAGTTAAAGTTGGAATTTATGCGAGGGTGTCTAAAAAAGATAATAATGCTATTACTAAACAATTAGATAATCTTAGATTTTTTACAGAAGATTTAGAATTACCTGAAGAAGCAATAAGTGAATATTATGATAATGGAGTTTCAGGAACAGCAAGTGATAAGAGAGAGGGATATTGTGAAATGTTAAGGGCTTTGAAATCAAAAGAAATTAATTGCATAATAACAACTCATATTGATAGATTAGGTAGGTTGACTAATGATAATATGAACTTGCTATATAATAATGGAGAGGCTAACTTACTATACATTGATATGGATAACATGATAATAAATTCTATGAGGGCTTATGATGAAATTGAGGCTGTAAGTAATGTTGCTCAAGATTATGTAAAAGCAAGTTCTGTAAAAACTAAAAGAGGATTAAATGGAATGGCGAGAAAAGGAAGTTATATTGGATCTAAAGCACCATTTGGATTAGAAAAGTATAGGAATTCAAGGGGAATCGTTGAATTAAGAGTAGAAAAATCAATTAGATCGGATATAGTTAAACAAATATTTGAAGATTATATATCGGGGCTTTCATTAAATGATATTGCTGAAAAGATTACTAAATTAGGAATAGTATCACCAACGGGAAAGATGAAGTGGAGTAAACAAACTGTTTCAGCGATATTAAAGAATCCTCTATATTGTGGCAAGTTAAGTCAGTTTAGAACTGAAAAAAATAGTTTTATAAATAGTGGAGAATTCAGTGGGATAACTAAAAAAGAAAAGGACGATTGGATGACAACAGCAGAATTTGAAAGTATTATTGATGAAAAAACTTATGACTTAGTGCAAGATCTATTAATAAAAACTAATGGTAATAATAGGACGAAATCAAGTGATAAGCATGCTTTTGCTGGATTATTAAGATGTGGTGATTGTGGACAAGCATTAGTATATAAGAATAAATCTAAAGGATATGTTTGTGCATTAAGTAATAGTAAAGGAAGTTCAGGATGTACTACACATTTAATTAAAGAGGATGAGTTATTTACATTAATTAAAAATCTATTGTTAAATAAAATTAATTTATGTAATAACTTAAATATAGATAAGATCTTAGAAAAAATTATAGGTGCTAACAATAAAAAGTCATTTCACAACAGTGAAAAAACAAGATTAGAATTAGAAGTAAAGGATATAACTAAAGAAATTCTTAGTAGAGAAAGACAACTTGATTTGAAAGTCGACGAGTATGAGGTAGAGGTGTTAAATGAAGAGATTTTAGAGTTGAAGCAAGAAAGACACTCTCTTAGAGAACAAATTAAGTTAAAAGATGAAATCATAAATTATCAACTTTCAATATTAGAAAAGGGAGAGAATATTATATTAGATTTAGATAAATATATAACATGTAAAAATTCATTATTAGCATTATTTATTGATGAAATTAAAGTATATGAAGATAATAAAATAGAGGTTATGTGGAGATTTTAATATTATTAATGCATAATTAAGAAATTTAAATTTGTTAAATAGTTAGTAGTTGGATTAAGTATGGCTTTAAAGATGCTGTGCTTAATCCTTTTTTACATATAAGCGTTAATTTCAGAATAGATTGTACTATAGCAATATAAATGGAAAGAGTGTAATGAAAGAGATAAGATCAAATATTTACTACGGAGCAAAAGATATTGAAGGGATTTTTGATGAAATTATCAATAAAAAGATTATTCAAATTACTCAAGATATAAAAAAGGGAGAAATAGCGCGGTATAATAATAAGGTAAACAAAAATCTATCCACTAATTGCAAAAAGGAGCAAGAGGTGGTTAAAAAGTGAGAAAAATATGGAATGTAGCAATATATGCTAGAGTAAGTACAGATAAAGATTCACAATCAGAATCTATTCCTGCGCAGGTAGGAAATCTTAAGAAGTGGTTAATAGAGAAGTCAACTCAAGATAAGGAGGCGGTATATAATTTAGTAAATATCTATGAGGATCAAGGGCAATCTGGCTCTAACTTTGATAGAGATGCTTTTTTAAGAATGAAACAGGATATTGAAGATAAGAAGATAAATATGGTTTTAACTCGTGATTTATCTCGTTTTTCTAGAGATTATATAATGGCAGGATATTATTTAGAAGATTATTTTAAAGTAAATAATGTTCGATTTATATCTGTATTAGATAATGTTGATACAGAAACAGAATTTAATGATATAATTCCATTTAAAAATATTCTAAATGAAATGTATATAAAAGACTGTAGTAAAAGAGTTAGAAGTGCTCTTGGAGATAGAATGCAACGAGGTAGTTCAATAGCGTCCAAGCCACCTTATGGATATAAATTTGAAGAACTTTATGAAGGGAATCAGAAAACTATCATATTAGTTCCTGAAGGTGGGGAAACTACGGAAGTAGTTAAAGAAATCTTTGATTTATATCAGAAGGGGTGGGGATTTGGAAGGATTGCTACTTATCTAAATAAAAAAGGGATTCTCCCACCATCAGCAAGACTTAAGAATTTTAAGCGTAAAAAATTTGGAATGTGGACTAATAATACAATTCAGAGTATTTTAAAGAATCCTAAATATGGTGGATACATGGTTCAACAAAGATGGAGGAAAGTAAGTTATAAAATTAAAAAGGTAAAAGCGACACCAGAAGAGGAATGGATATGGAGCGGTGAATTTGATGGGATTATAGATAAGAAGACCTTCAATAAAGTACAAAAAAATATGGAGCAAAGAAAACACGGATATAGATATAAACAGGATAGAATATATCCATTTACCACTGTGTTAAAGTGTAGTGGGTGTGGGGGAAGCATGTCCTATAGAAAGAAATATAAAGGATATAAATGTACAAACTCTCAAATGGGAGGAGGTAGATGTACCCCACATTCTATTAAGGAGGATTATCTTGTTGAAGAAATAAGCATATATATAAAGAATGTTATTGATAAATGTATAGATAAAGATAAATATCATAAAAAGGTAGATGGAATAGTAATAGAAAATGAATTTGAAAAAGAATTATACAAAGTTGAGCAAGAGTTATCAACATTGGATGGAAAGTTTCAAAAACTTTATGAGGATAAATTAAATGAAGTAATATCAGAGCGTAATTTTAGCAATATGAGTACAACTATACAAACTAAGCAGGAAAGTCTCATTAAAAGGAAAAAAGAATTAGAAGAAATAGTTCAGAACAATAGCAGTGATATTGATATTACTAAAATTTATAGATGTGAAATAGATAAATTATTATCATTAAATGAAATAGATAGAAATTTTGTAGAAGCACTTGTGGATAAAATTATTGTCAATGAGGATAAAGAAACGAAAGAGAAGAGTGTGGATATTTATTTTAAGTTTAAGAAATAACATCAATTTAAAATTGGAAATTTAAAATTGAAAATGGAGGAATAAACTAGGCAGAGCCTAGTTTAGAAAAATAAAATTGAAGAAATTCCGCAGGAATTTCAACATTCATTTGGCATTTTAAATTTTACATTCTAAATTAAATAAATATTGTCAATACTCATAGTATACGAATTAAAGGAGATTACTATGGCAACCAATATAATACTAGACAAATCATTTTCTTTTGCTATAAAAATAGTTAATTTATATAAAAAATTAGTCAATGAGAAAAAAGAATATATCCTATCAAAGCAATTACTAAGATCAGGAACTAGTATAGGTGCAAATACTAGAGAAGGTGTAAATGGAGTTAGTAGAGCAGACTTTAAAAATAAATTAGGCATAGCACTTAAAGAAGCAAAGGAAACTGAATACTGGTTGGAATTAATGATAGCAACAGATATTTTAACAGAAAAAGAAGCATATGTAACTTTAAAAGAATGCAATGAGATATGTAGAATATTAAGTAGCATAATAAAGAAGTGCAATACAATTGAGAATTAAAAATTAAAAATTTAGAATTTAGAATTAAGGATAAAACTCCAAAGGAGTTTTTGAAATATAGAATATAATTTAAGAAATTCCGCAGGAATTTCAACCTTCATTTTAAATTTGGCATTTTAAATTTTAAATTAAATAAACCATCTTCATAAGATAAACATGAATTTTCAAGTCTAAAATCATAAAAAAGTCCAATATCGTAAATGTGGGGACTGCTACCTGTATAGGTCTTTCTGCGGTTAAGCTCCTGAAAAAGGATAAGGATGCCATAATGATGGTGCTTCCTTCTGATCATTATATAGAAGGAGAAAAGGCATTTCAAGAAACTTTGAAACAGGCGGTGGAAATTGCTGATAGGAAGAGAGGCTTAGTAACTATCGGTGTAGCCCCTACAAGACCTGAAACAGGTTATGGATATATTGAAATGGGAGAGAGATCACAGGGTAATATTGCAACTTATAAAGTTGCGAGATTTACTGAGAAACCTAATATTGAGGTAGCAAAAGACTTTTTATTAAAAGGGTCATATCTTTGGAATAGTGGGATGTTTATATTTAGAGCAGATGTTATCATTAGGGAGTTTGATAAGTATCTTCCTAAAATGTATAAAAGCTTAATGGAAATCTATAAGTCACTGGATAATCCTGAAGAAAATGAGGTTATTGAGCAGCAGTACAATGTTATTGATGGTATATCCATCGATTTTGGAATTATGCAGAAAACAAGAAAAGCTTTTGTGATAAAATGTGATTTTATATGGGATGATATAGGCAGTTTTTCTGCTTTAAGTAGATTTTTAACACAATATGGTGGAAATTTCGTTTGGGATAATGTTTTCCTAGATCAAAGTGAAAATTGTTCTGTATTTGGTAATAAGGATAACTTGGTTATAGGTTTCGGAATAAAGGATCTGGTAATTGTAAACGCTAAAGATGTCATACTAATAATGGACAAAACTAAAGATCAAGAAATAAAGCATCTAATAAATGAATTAAGCGAATATGCTGAATATAAAAAATATATTTAAATAAAAAAGGTAAGGAAGTTAGAAAAAGTTTACTGTTAAAAAATCTATATTGACAGTAGTATTTAACTTAACTATAATGGAGAAGTTAAGATTACTTTCAGGCATAAGGGAGTAGCATGCAGGACGGTTTGTGTCCTGTTACAGAGTCAACATACTGATGATAATCATCTGGCTTTGTATTAAAAAGTGAGACTTATGTATAACGAGGGGTTGCGTTATACATAAGCCTCTTTTTTATTGTAACAAGTAAAGTTGCAGCCACATGAGTTATGAGTTATTGACTATTTGTAATACTTCTATTAAAAGAGCTGAAAGTATACAAAAATAATATATCTTGGGGGTATATCATGAGTGTAGTATCAATTTTTTTAATTGCTTTAGGTTTGGCTATGGACGCCACGGTAGTATCTTTAACTTTAGGAATAAGGGCTTGTAAGGAGAATAAAGTTACCACAGGCATAAAAGCAGGATTGTATTTTGGAGGCTTTCAAGGTCTTATGCCATTGATTGGATGGATGTTAGGAAAAAATTTCACTGAGTACATAACTTCAATAGACCATTGGATTGCATTTGCACTTCTTTCCATTATTGGAGGAAAAATGCTAATAGATGCATTTAAGGAAGAAGAAGAGGAAGCTTGTATTATGGATTATAGCACAAAGCTTTACTTGACTTTAGCTATTGCTACAAGTATAGATGCTTTAGCCGTAGGTATAAGCCTTGCATTTTTAAATGTAAATATATTAACCGCTGTAACTTTTATAGCAAGTATAACTTTTGTGCTAAGCTTCATAGGGGTAATAACAGGAGAAAAGGTAGGAAGCTTAGTAAAGAATAAGGCTACTGTTTTAGGTGGTTTATTATTAATATTTATAGGAGTGAAAATACTAATTGAACATCTTGGAGTTTCGGAAGTATTATTAAGCTTTTTTAAATAATGAAAATATATTGTACATATATTAATGAAATATTTATTAAGTTGTTTTTTTATCTACAATAAAAGATGAAAAAATTAGAAAATTTGATATAAATAGAAAATTATTGACTATATTTATACAGAAAATTATTAATAAATAATCATTGCAAAGCATTATAATGGTTACAATGTGTAACCGGTTACCAGCAAAAAGTGTAAGGAAAAATATACAAAAAATGCTATAAATTATACTGAGATTACAGGAAAATAGTTATATTATTAACAATGTTTTGGATAAAATATTAAAAATAATTGCTTATTATTTATCAATTAAGTATAATTAATAGGTAAATATAGATATAATATTATAAACTGTGGTAATATATATTTTATAAATAATATATACAGTAAAAATGATATATTTAGATTAATAATTATACATAAAGAGGTGCTCTGGAGATGGATAGAAAGAAAAACATTTCTATGGCAGTTATTAAAAGGCTGCCTAAGTATCATAGATACTTAATGGAACTATTAAAAAATGATGTAGATAGAATATCTTCTAAGGAATTAAGTGAGAAGATTGGATTTACTGCTTCTCAGATAAGACAGGATTTAAACTGCTTTGGAGACTTTGGTCAACAAGGCTATGGATACAATGTAAAAGAGCTTTACAACCAAATCAGTGCTATACTAGGGCTGCAAAAGGATTATAACTATGTGATAATCGGAGCTGGTAACCTAGGTCAAGCGCTTGCGAATTATACTAGATTCGATAAGCTAGGATTTAATTTGAAGGGCATATTTGATGCTAATCCTAAGCTTGTGGGCATAAGGATAAGGGACATAGAGATAGCTGATATTGATGAAATGGAGAATTTCCTTAAGAGCAATCCTGTGGATATAGGAATGTTATGCGTTCCTCAAACCAGTGCTCAAAAGGTATGTGATATTCTTGTAAATGGCGGAGTTAAAGGTATATGGAACTTTGCCCCTATTGATCTCACAGCTCCAGAAGATGTAATAATAGAAAATGTACATTTAAGCGAGAGTTTACTTACTCTAGTATATCTATTGAATGAAGGAAAGTAAAATTTTTCATATTAATTTGAATAATTTATTGCAAAAAATTTAACAAAGTAATATAATGATAATTGAAGTGTTTCACTTCAATTATTTTTTTGTTTTGATGCAAAGATGCATCTAAAAGGTATTCAAAACACATATAAATGTGTAAGTTTCAAGTGATTTCTCCCCTTCAAAGCAATTGCTTGAAGCAGCAATTAAATTATTATTTCTTTTAAAATAGAATTTAAGGAGGATGCCGCTATGGAATTAAACAATGTTCTTCTTGAAAAAGAAGGAAATATTGCCATGGTAACAATCAATAGACCAAAGGCTCTTAATGCTCTCAATAGCGAGACTTTAAAAGAACTTGATTTGGTTATTGCAAATCTAGAAGAAGATGACAGCATTTATGCAGTTATTCTAACTGGCGCAGGAGAAAAAGCTTTTGTAGCTGGTGCAGACATCACAGAGATGAAAGACTTAAATGCCATCCAAGGAAGAAAATTCTCTATACTTGGAAACAAAGTTTTCAGAAGATTAGAAAACTTAGAAAAACCTGTAATAGCAGCTATTTCAGGATTCGCTCTTGGTGGTGGATGTGAGCTTTCAATGGCTTGCGATATTAGAATAGCTTCTGAAAAAGCTAAATTTGGACAACCTGAAACCGGACTTGGAATAACACCAGGTTTTGGAGGAACCCAAAGACTAGCAAGAATAGTAGGTTTAGGAAAAGCTAAAGAGCTTATCTATACCGGTGCTATCATTAAAGCTGATGAAGCTTATAGAATAGGGCTTGTTAATAAGGTAGTTCCTTTAGAAGAACTTATGAATGAAGCTAAAGCTATGGCAAACACTATAGCAAATCAAGCTCCTGTAGCGGTAACACTTAGTAAAATAGCTATAAATAGAGGAATGCAAGTGGATATTGACACTGCATTAAGCTATGAGGCAGAAGTATTTGGGGAATGTTTCTCCACCCATGACCAAAAAGAAGGCATGACAGCATTCGTTGAAAAAAGATCAGAAAAGAACTTCCAAAATAAATAGCATCTCAAGGAGGTAAAATAGATGAATTTTGCTTTATCTAAAGAACAAGAATTAGTAAAACAAATGGTAAAAGAATTTACCATTAATGAAGTAAAGCCCATTGCAGCTGAAATAGATGAAACAGAAAGATTTCCTATAGAAAATGTTAAAAAGATGGCTCAATATGGTATGATGGGTCTTCCTTTTTCAAAAGAATATGGTGGAGCAGGTGGAGACACACTATCTTATATACTTGCAGTAGAAGAGCTTTCTAAAGCTTGCGGTACTACTGGAGTTATATTATCTGCTCACGTTTCCTTATGTGCATCTTTAATTGAAAGTTTCGGTAATGAAGCACAAAAACAAAAATATCTTATTCCACTAGCTAAAGGTGAAAAGCTTGGTGCCTTTGGATTAACTGAACCAGGTGCTGGTACTGATGCTGCTGGACAACAGACAGTGGCTCGTCTTGATGGAGACAATTATATATTAAATGGTTCAAAGATATTTATAACCAACGGTGGATATGCTGATGTGTTCATAATATTTGCTATGACAGATAGATCAAAAGGGACCAAGGGAATCTCTGCATTTATAGTAGAAAAAGACTTCCCAGGTTTCTCCATTGGAAAGGTTGAAAATAAGTTAGGTATAAGAGCTTCCTCCACTACTGAACTTATTATGGACAATTGTATAGTACCAAAGGAAAACCTTATTGGCCAAGAAGGCAGAGGTTTTGGTGTAGCTATGAAAACCCTGGATGGTGGAAGAATAGGAATAGCAGCACAGGCACTAGGAATTGCAGAAGGTGCTCTTGAAGAAGCAGCTAACTATATGAAAGAAAGAAAACAGTTTGGAAGACCACTTTCAGCTTTCCAAGGACTTCAATGGATGATGGCGGATATGGATGTTAAGATTGAAGCTGCTAGATATTTAGTTTACAGAGCAGCTTGGCTGAAGGATAACAAAATGCCATATTCCTTAGATGCAGCTAGGGCAAAACTATTTGCATCAGAGGTAGCTATGGAAGTTACTACTAAAGCTGTTCAAATCTTTGGTGGATATGGTTACACTAAAGAATATCCAGTAGAAAGAATGATGAGAGATGCTAAGATAACTGAAATCTATGAAGGAACTTCACAGGTTCAAAAAATGGTTATCGCTGGTAGTGTTTTAAAATAAGGAGGCAGTTTAATGAAGATAATAGTTTGTTTAAAACAAGTACCTGATACTACTGCAGTTAGAATAGATCCTAAAACTGGAACACTTATTAGAGAAGGAGTTCCATCAATTATAAACCCTGAAGATAAACATGCTTTAGAAGAAGCACTAGTATTAAAAGATAATTATGGTGCTACAGTAACAGTTATAAGCATGGGACCTCCACAAGCTAAAGATGCTTTAAGAGAAGCTCTTGCTATGGGAGCTGATGAAGCTATTCTTATTACAGATAGAGCTTTTGCAGGAGCAGATACACTAGCAACTTCTAAAGCTTTAGCTGGAGCTATAAGAAAAATAGGTGAATATGACATAATATTTGGTGGTAGACAAGCTATAGATGGTGATACAGCTCAAGTTGGACCAGAAATTGCTGAACACCTTGATATTCCTCAAGTAACTTATGTTCAAGAAGTTAAAATAGAAGGTGAAGACCTTTATATTAACAGAGCCTTAGAAGATGGATATGAAATAATCAATGTTAAAGCACCAGTGCTTCTTACAGCAATAAAAGAATTAAATGCTCCAAGATATATGCATGCAAGATATATATTTGAATCTGCTAACAAAGAAATCAAAATCATGACAGCAGATGACATAGATGTAGATAAGGCAGAACTAGGACTTTCAGGATCACCAACTAAAGTTAAAAAGTCCATGACCAAAGAAGCCAAAGGACAGGGAGAGGTAGTTAATAAGCCTGTATCAGAAGCGGTAAGCTATGTACTTAAAAAAATGAAGGAAAAACACTACATCTAAGTTATAGGAGGTAAAAATAATGAATATAGCTGATTACAAAGGCGTTTGGGTTTTTGCTGAGCAGAGGGACGGCGAACTTCAAAAGGTTTCATTGGAACTTTTAGGTGAAGGAAGAAAAATGGCTGATAAGCTTGGAGTTAAGCTTACTGCTCTTTTATTAGGAGACAAAGTAGATGAATTAGCAAAAGATTTAGCTAGTCATGGTGCTGATGAAGTATTGGTAGCTGAAAATCCTTTACTATCACATTTCACTACAGATGGATACACTAAGGTTATCTGTGACTTAGTTAATGAAAGAAAGCCAGAAATATTATTCATAGGTGCAACATTTATAGGAAGAGATTTAGGACCTAGAGTAGCTGCAAGATTATCCACAGGATTAACTGCAGACTGTACTTCTTTGGACATAGATGAAGAAGGTAAATATCTTCTTGCTACAAGACCAGCTTTTGGTGGAAACCTAATGGCAACTATAGCTTGTGCTGATCATAGACCACAAATGGCTACAGTTAGACCAGGTGTGTTTGAAAAAATGCACAAAAATGAAGCAAATAATGCTATTATAGAAAAAGTTGCTGTTTCACTAGAAGAAAGTGACATAAGAACTAAAATAGTAGAAGTTATAAAACAGAAAAAAGATATAGTAGATATCGGAGAAGCTAACATAATCATTTCCGGAGGTAGAGGAGTAGGTGATAAAGACACCTTCAAACTTTTACAAGACTTGGCAGAGGTTATGGGAGGAACTGTAGCTGCTTCTAGAGCTGCTGTAGAAAATGGATGGTTAGATAGAGATTACCAAGTTGGACAAACAGGTAAGACTGTAAGACCTACCATATATATAGCTTGTGGTATTTCAGGAGCTATACAGCACTTAGCTGGTATGCAAGAATCAGATTATATCATAGCTATTAATAAAGATGAAACTGCTCCTATAATGAAGGTAGCTGACCTAGGTATAGTAGGAGACTTAAATAAAGTAATACCAGAAATGATAGCTCAAGTTAAGGCTATGAAAGAAGAAGCATAAGAGTTATAATTATATGGTAATGCTTACTAAAAAATGATCTTAACATAGGAGGTTTAGTAATGGAAAAGATATTTGTTCTTGGTGCGGGCACCATGGGTTCAGGTATTGCTCAAGCCTTTGCTCAAAAAGGTTACGAAGTAATACTAAGAGATATAAAAGATGAATTTGTTGATAAAGGATTAGCAGGTATCAACAAGAATATAAGCAGATTAGTGGAAAAAGGCAAGATCACTGCAGAAGCTAAAGATGAAATACTTTCAAGAATTAGCGGAACTGTGGATATGAACTTAGCTGAAGATTGTGATCTTATAATTGAAGCAGCAGTAGAAAACATGGAAATAAAGAAGAGAATATTTGCTGAGTTAGATAGCATATGCAAACCAGAAACTATTTTAGCTTCTAATACTTCTTCATTATCCATAACTGAAGTGGCTTCAGCAACTAAAAGACCAGATAAGGTTATAGGAATGCATTTCTTTAACCCAGCTCCAGTAATGAAGCTTGTTGAAATAATTAAAGGAATGGCTACATCTCAAGAAACTTTCGATAAAGTTAAGGAATTATCCTTGGCTATAGGTAAAGATCCTGTAGAAGTAGCAGAAGCTCCAGGATTTGTAGTAAACAGAATATTAATCCCTATGATTAATGAAGCAGTGGGAATACTTGCAGAAGGTATTGCTAGTGCAGAAGATATAGATAAGGCTATGATGATTGGTGCAAACCATCCTATGGGACCTTTAGCTTTAGGTGACTTAGTAGGATTAGACGTTTGTCTTGCTATTATGGATGTTCTATATAGTGAAACTGGAGACAGCAAATACAGAGCACACAGCTTACTTAGAAAATATGTAAGAGCTGGATGGCTTGGAAGAAAGACTAAAAAAGGATTCCACGATTATACTAGATAATATTTAGTTTAAATAAAATAGCAATTAACCTACGATAAGAAGTGTTGCACGGGGTGCGGCACTTCTTTTTTAATTGAGAATGAAGGGGAAAATTCCTGGTGGAATTTTGGAGAATATAATATTAAACTACTTTGGAGTTTAAAAAAGTAAAGAAAGGGAACCCCGTTGTATATTGAGATTCTGTATAATTATATTAATAAACAATTGTAGAAAAATGAGTCGTAAAATCAATGTAAGATAACATTAATAGCATGGGGATGGTAAAGAGATGATTATTAAGGAGAATATTAAAATTGAAGATTTTAATGTACATGGTTTTGATAAAGTTTATAGTGTATATAAAAGGAGTGAAGATTTCTTATCTTTAGGCCCGGAACCGTATGCCTCAAGAGAAATGGTTTTAAGTGATATAGAATATTCAAAAAGGAATGGAGGCTGTTACTGTACTATATGTTGTGATAACGGTGTAATAGGAATTATTGATTTTATACCTGATATGTATGAAAAGCAACGAGGTGATGCTTATATAAACCTAATAATGATAAAAGAGGAATATAGAAACAAGAATATCGGTAAAACAGTTATAAAGATTATTGAGGAATGGTTGAATAAGGAATATAGAATTACAAATGTTTTTATTTCTGTTCAAGAAAATAATACTAAAGGAATCAGCTTTTGGGTTAGTCTTGGTTATGAAGTTATCTCTAAACCAGAATTACAAGACGATGGAACTTTAGTATTACATATGAGAAAGTATATATAAACTTTGTATTATTTATTGCATAATCTTCTCATTTGGCTAATCATTTATAAAATAGTAATAGGTGATTAATCAATTTATCAATTATAAAAATTAACGATGTTTATATATAAACAAAGAGGCATAGTACATTTTATGTGACCTGTTTCTTTTCTGTTTTAGATATCAAATGGTTTGTTTCTTTTTTTAAATATATTGAAAGTTTTTCTGGTTCTTTTTTCAGAAAAACATCCTTCGTTTTAAATTCTCAATTTTAAATTGAATTTTCTGCATTAGGGGGATTCTTTGTGATAAAATGGGTTAGAGGAAATTAATTGCATATACTGAGATCTTAAGTTGGGGTGGTAAATTGTATAGTAAAAAGAACCGAGAAGAGATGATTAAGAATTCTCATGAAAGAAGCAGGGGTTATGGCATAGAAAAAGAAAGGGTAACTCCTAAAAAGATATTAGAAGGCAGTGAAGTATCCACAGCATTAAGGAAAAGCAAAAAGCTTATGGATATAGCTGCTCCCTTTATGCAAATGTTATATAACCTATTGCAGGATTCAGGGTTTATATTACTTCTTACAGATAAAGATGGATGCATTTTAAATATCATAGGTGATAATAGTATAGTAGAGGCTGCTAAGGCTTTAAATATGATTATTGGAGCTTATATGGATGAAGGAAGCATAGGTACCAACGCCATGGGAACTGCAATAAAAGAAGACTCTCCTATACAAATCTCAGCCAAAGAGCATTTTATAACTGCTTATCATAGGTGGACCTGCTCTGCAGCACCTATTCATGACACTGAGGGTAATATAATAGGTACATTAAATTTAACCGGGGGAAGCCATTTGGTACATCCTCACACTTTAGGCATGGTGGTAGCGGCGGTTAAATTTATTGAAAATCAGTTTAAGGTAAATGCTGCTCAAAAGAAGCTTAATGAAGCTTATAATTATATGAATACCATAATGGACTCCATATCCTCTCTAATAATAGCTATAGATAGAGAAGGAATTATAAACAGCATAAATGACGAAGCTTGTAAAACTCTTAATGTAAGTAAGGAAGCTATTTTAAACAGTTCTATTGAAAGTATAATAAAGCGTTGGAAAGAACTTTTTGAAAATCTGGAAGAAGGTATAGAGATACAAGATGAAGAAATATACTTTGCAATAAAAGGTGTTAGAAAGCGATATAATATGAATGCTTATCCCATATTATCAGAGGAAGGGAATATGGTGGGAGCGGTAATATTATTAAAAGATATTGAAAATGTTATAAAACTGGTTAATAAATACAGCGGTATGAACGCTAGATATACCTTTGAGGATTTTATTGGAGAAAGTTATGAGATTAAAAGGATTAAAGAGTATGCTAAAAATGTAGCTAACAGCCCCTCCACTATACTTATAGAAGGGGAAAGCGGCACAGGTAAGGAAGTTTTAGCTCAGTCTATACATAATTATAGCCATAGAAAAAACTTTGGATTTGTAGCTATAAATTGTGGTGCTATATCTAAAAATCTAATAGAAAGTGAACTTTTTGGTTATGAAGAAGGGGCTTTTACCGGAGCAAAAAAAGGCGGGCAGCCTGGGAAATTTGAGCTAGCTAATGGAGGTACCTTATTTTTAGATGAAATAGGGGAAATGCCATTAGAAATGCAGGTGAATCTCCTTAGGGTATTGCAGGAGGGGGTAGTTACCAGAGTAGGCGGTAATAAATACATACCTGTGAATGTAAGGATAATAGCCGCTACCAATAAGGATCTAAGAAAAGAAGTGGCAAGAGGCACTTTTAGGCAGGATCTTTATTATAGATTAAGTGTCATACCCATTATCATACCGCCTTTAAGGGAACGTAAAGAAGACATAAAATTGCTTATACAGCACTTTTTAAAGGTTAAATCTCAAAAGCTAAACAAGGATATACCTGTAATATCTCAAGAAAATTATTTTAAAATGATAAATAGTCCTTGGGAAGGCAATGTGAGAGAATTGGAGAATTTTATAGAAAAAGTGTTAAACCTGGAAGGAAGCATAGATTTTGAATTTTCTATTAAAGAAGAGCAGAGTGAACTTATTACAGTTATTAATCACCATGATATGTCTCTTAAGGAAGAAGAAAGTGTAAAGCCTTTATGGGAAGTAGAAAAAAACGCTATAATACATGCCCTTGACAAGTATGAAGGTAATATATCTAAAGCTTCAGAAATGCTATGTATAGGTAGAAATACATTGTATAATAAGATTAGAAAGTACAACATTAATTAATGATATGGAGGAATAGCAATGTCTTTAAGAGGAGTTTTAACCTCACTAATATTTGGAACCCTAGCTGCTTTATTAGCCCTTTACAATGTAAAATATGCTTTTATAATCTTCGCTTTAGTATATTTTATAAAAGCATTGATACAAATAAAAAGCAAAGAGGCTTTTGATAAGTATCAAAAACTGATAAATATAGATAAATACAATATTTACATACAAAAGGACAAAGAATTTAAGAAGTTTATTAAATCAGACCCCATAGCAGATATTATAGTAGCTGGATTGTTTTTATATATGAGTTTTAGACAGTATAATGCTATAAACAATAAGAATTATGCTATTATGGTATTTGCATTTATAGTAATTAATTATTTTGTAGATATTTATGCTATGAAAACTAGTACTAATTGGGAAGATTATAAGAAAAAAAGTATGTTTTCCGGTATTATTTTGGTTCTGATAGTGTTGTTTATAATATAATAAAGTTAATAATTTAACTTGTTCGAAAAAAATACAGTGCTCTATAATAGAACATAAAAATTTTGATTATGTGTTCGATTATAGAGCGTTTTTATTTATTTTTAATTTATATATGGAAAAAATTAAATAAAAAGCTTTTAATTTAATAGGTGATAACCTTCGAATTTATTTAAGAGTATAAAAATATTGACTATATTGTTAAATAAATATCTAAGTTGGCATGGCACTTGCTATTTAAATATATATATAAATCTAAACATATTAATTAGGAGGTACAAAAATGAACAGATTTACTTTACCAAGAGACATTTATTTCGGAAAAGGCAGTATGGAAGTTTTAAAGAATTTAAAGGGCAAAAAGGCCGTTATAGTAACTGGTGGAAGTTCCATGCAGAAATTTGGATTTCTAGATAAGGTGAAAGCCTACCTTAAAGAAGCTGGTATGGATGTAAAGTTAATTGAAGGCGTTGAACCAGACCCATCTGTAGAAACCGTTATGAAGGGCGCAGAAACCATGAGAGAATTTGGTCCAGACTGGATAGTAGCTATTGGCGGAGGCTCTCCTATAGATGCAGCAAAAGCAATGTGGATATTCTATGAGCACCCAGAAGTGACTTTTGATGATGTTAAAGATCCATTTACAGTACCTGAATTAAGAAACAAGGCTAAATTTGCAGCTATTCCATCTACTAGTGGAACAGCTACAGAAGTAACTGCCTTTTCAGTTATCACTGACTATAGCCTAGGTATAAAATATCCCTTAGCAGATTTTAATTTAACCCCTGACGTAGCTATTGTAGATTCAGATTTAGCTGAAACTATGCCAGCTAAACTTACAGCTTACACAGGAATGGATGCATTAACTCATGCTATTGAAGCTTATGTAGCAGGGTTAAGATCACCTTTCTCAGACCCTCTTGCTATGCAGGCTATAGAGATGATCAATGAATATTTATTCGATTCTTATAATGGAGATATGAAGGCAAGAGAACAGATGCACATAGCTCAATGTTTAGCAGGAATGGCATTTACCAATGCTTTACTGGGGATAACTCATAGTATGGCTCATAAAACCGGCGCTGTATTCCATATACCTCATGGATGCGCTAATGCTGTATACTTACCCTATGTAATAGACTTTAATAAAAAGGCTAGCGGTGATAGATATGCATTAATAGCTAAGAAGTTAGGATTAAAAGGAAACAGTGATAATGAGCTGGTAGATGCATTAACTGATATGATAAAAGATATGAACAAAAAGATGAACATACCACAAAGCTTAAAAGAATACGGAATATCAGAAGAAGATTTTAAGGCTAACTTAGACAAAATAGCTACTAACGCTGTGGCAGATGCTTGTACAGGGTCAAATCCAAGAGAAATTACCGTAGAAGAGATGAAAAAATTATATACTTGTGTATATTATGGGGACAAATGCACATTCTAATGAAAAATTCTTTTAGAATTCAGTGAAACCGTAATGTAAAATAATAGGTATTAATTATAATAAAATAGAGCTTGAGATGTTCAAGCTCTATTTTAAAATTTTCAAGGATATTGTAATTAATGAAAACATTAATAGGTTGAAAACTTTGAAAATTTAATAATTTCCTTTATAATTTTTAAAAAAATATGCTACAATATATATGGACTTTAAGCACAGTAAATATAACTGTATGGGGGAATGAATAATGTACAAAATTTTAGGTAAGAGGCTACTAGCTAACAACATCTATCTAATGGATATTGAAGCTCCAAGAGTAGCTAGATCTTGCGAGCCAGGTCAATTCGTCATATTAAAGATGGATGAAAAAGGCGAAAGAATACCGCTTACTATATGTGATTATGACAAAGAAAAGGGCAGTGTCACCATAGTGTTTCAAACCTTAGGAGAATCAACAAAGGAAATGGCAAGATATGAAGAGGGACAATATTTTGCAGATTTTGTAGGTCCTTTAGGCAGACCTTCAGAGATGGTACATGAAGATATAGAAGAATTAAAAAATAAGAAAATAATGTTTATTGCTGGGGGGGTGGGTACAGCACCGGTTTACCCTCAAGTAAAATGGCTTCATGAAAGAGGGATAAAAGCAGACGTAATAGTTGGCTCTAAATCCAAAGAACTTTTAATATTAGAAGAAGAAATGAAAAGCGTAGCAGGAAATGTTTACGTAGCTACAGATGATGGATCTTATGGCTTTAAGGGTTTGGTAACTGATTTGCTAAGAGACTTAGTGGAAAATCAAGGAAAACATTATGATTTAGTGGTGGCTATAGGACCCATGATAATGATGAAGTTTGTAACTATACTTACAAAAGAATTAGGCATTAATACAGTGGTTAGCTTAAACCCAATAATGGTAGATGGTACTGGCATGTGTGGAGCTTGTAGAGTAACTGTAGGCGGCGAAGTTAAATTTGCCTGCGTGGATGGTCCGGAATTTGATGGACACTTAGTTAACTTTGATGAAGCTATGAGAAGACAGACTATGTATAAATCTCAAGAGGGCAGAAAAATACTAAAAAAAGAAGAAGGAGACACTCACCATCATGGTGGATGCGGATGCGGAGGTGACAAATAGTGGACAGAATGAAAAGGATACCCATAAGCGAACAAGAGCCTAAAGTGAGAGCTTCAAACTTTGAAGAAGTGTGTTTAGGTTATACACCTGAAGAGGCTATGGCCGAAGCTTCAAGATGCTTAAATTGTAAAAAACCTATGTGTGTAACGGAGTGTCCAGTAACCATAGGCATCCCTGAATTTATACAGCATGTAAAAAATGGTGAGTTTGAAGCAGCAGCAAAAACCATAGCAAAGTCTAGTGCTTTACCAGCGGTATGCGGAAGGGTATGCCCTCAAGAAGTGCAATGTGAAGGTAAATGTATCCTTGGTATAAAAGGTGAGGCAGTAGCTATAGGAAAGCTTGAAAGATTTGTAGCAGATTGGTCTAGAGAAAATAACATAGATTTATCTGAAGTGGCACCTAGCAAAGGCGTAAAGGTGGCAGTTATCGGTAGCGGCCCTGCAGGTCTTACTTGTGCAGGAGACTTAGCAAAAATGGGCTATAATGTTACTATATTTGAAGCTCTTCATGAACCAGGTGGAGTTTTAGTATATGGAATTCCTGAGTTTAGACTACCTAAAGATACCGTAGTTAAGCATGAAGTGGAAAATGTTAAAAAATTAGGTGTGAACATAGAAACTAACGTTATAGTAGGAAGAACTGTAACGATAGATCAGTTATTTGAAGAAGAAGGCTTTGAAGCGGTGTTTATAGGTTCAGGAGCAGGTCTTCCAAACTTTATGGGGATACCAGGAGAAAATGCTAACGGCGTATTCTCAGCTAATGAATTTTTAACTAGAAATAACCTGATGAAAGCCTTTAAAGAAGGATATTCCACTCCTATAAGATTAGGGGAAA
This sequence comes from Clostridium amylolyticum, assembly GCF_900142075.1. GTDB lineage: Bacteria > Bacillota > Clostridia > Clostridiales > Clostridiaceae > Clostridium_AA > Clostridium_AA amylolyticum. The sequence continues at coordinate 98,020 of NZ_FQZO01000004.1, read as the reverse complement.
AAGTTGCAGTAGTAGGCGGCGGTAACGTAGCTATGGATGCTGCAAGAACAGCTTTAAGGCTGGGATCTGAATCTCATATAGTCTATAGAAGAAGTGAAGCAGAACTGCCTGCAAGACTAGAAGAAGTTCATCATGCAAAAGAAGAAGGAGTAATTTTTGATACTCTAACCAACCCTATAGAAATACTTCAAGATGAAAGAGGTTGGGTAAATGGCATGAAATGCATAAAGATGCAGCTAGGAGAACCGGATGCTTCAGGAAGAAGAAAGCCTGTAGAAATTCCAGGGTCTGAATTTATAATGGATGTGGATACAGTAATCATGTCCTTAGGTACTTCTCCAAATCCTCTTATAGCTTCTACTACTAAAGGATTAGAAGTAAATAAGAGAAGATGTATTATAGCAGAAGAAGATACTGGACTAACCTCAAGAGAAAATGTATATGCTGGAGGAGATGCTGTAACAGGTGCGGCTACAGTAATACTTGCCATGGGAGCAGGTAAAAAAGCAGCCAAGGCTATAGATGAATTTTTATCTGATCGCTACCATTGCTAATACCCCCATCTTCTATCAAAGTGGGGGATAAGCACTGTTACGCGCCTAGATAAGTTCTTCTAAGGTTCAGATGGGGTCAAAAAACAAACCCCACCTGAACCTAAGAATCACTTGATCAAAGTAAGAATATAATTTAATACTATAAGGTGAAGGATTTGATTTTCAAATCTTCACCTTTTTATATTTTTATATTTTATATTTTTATATGCTTGGGCTTTTATATTAAACTTTTATATTTAAATTTTTTTATATTAAATTATAAGATTTTATTATTTTAGAGTTCTATTTTAGTTTTTATTATATTTTATTATTACATTTTCATTGTGGATATATTATAATTTATATTAATGGAAATTAATTATTCATAAGGGGGATTTTTATGCTTAAGGAATATGCGTTAAAATACTATGATAAGAATTATGATTTAAATTGTGCGGAAACCATTATGTATGCTGCTAATGAAGCTTACAATTTAAATCTTCCTAAGGAAGTTTTTAAGACTATGTCTGCTTTTGGAGGTGGGCTCGCTGTAGAAGAGGTCTGTGGAGCAATTACAGGTGCAGCAGCGGTTTTAGGTATTATGTTTACTGAGGAGAGAGCTCATGAAAGTGCAAAGATAAAAGAACTTACAAAAGAGCTTATGGAAAGATTTAAAAAGGAACTTAATATGAATAACTGTGCAGAATTAAAAGCACAATATAAAAAAGATGATGAAGTTAGATGCGGTAAAATGATAGAAACCTCAGCAGATATATTGGAGGATATAATAAATAGAGAAAGAAAATAGGTGATATATATGGATTTTAAAAATATAGAAAGCTTTCATGGTGGAGTGATAATTAAGGGTGTTAAAAATTTTGAACTTAATCATACCTTTGACTGCGGTCAATGCTTTAGATGGGAAAGACAAGAAAATGGAAATTACATAGGGGTAGTTTATGGAAGGGTTATAGAGCTTGAAAAGAAAGATGATGATATTATAATCTATAACACCAATATAGAAGATTTTAATTCCTTATGGGTAAATTATTTTGATTTAAACAGGGATTATGGAAGTATAAAAGATAAATTGAGTAAAGACCCTCTTTTAAGTGAAGCTGTGGAATATGGTTATGGCATTAGGCTGCTTCAACAGGATCCTTTTGAGATAACTCTATCTTTTATAATATCTGCAAGGAACAGCATTCCTATAATAATGCGAACTATTAAAAATATAAGCAAAGCATATGGAAAAGCTATAGTGTATAAAGGCGAAACCTATTATGCCTTCCCCACTCCTGAGGAACTTAGAAACCTAAAAGTAGAGGATTATGAGTCTTGTGGAGGATCCTTTAGAAGTAAATACCTTAAAGATACTGTGGATAAAATTAATATGGTTATAGACAATACAAAGGCAGAAGATAAAGGACAATTTACAAGATCTGAAGAAGAACTTAATGAGATATTGAAGTATGATTTAAATAGAATAAAAGCCATGGAAGCTGATGAGTGCCACACTGCTCTTCAAGGGTTTTCAGGTATAGGACCTAAGGTTGCAGATTGCATTATGCTGTTTTCTATGAATAAGTATTCTGCATTTCCTGTGGATGTATGGGTTAAGAGAGCTATGCAATTCTTTTATTTAGCACCAGATGTTTCTCTCCCTAAAATAAGAGTTTTTGCAAGAGAAAAGTTTGGAGATTTATCAGGCTTTGCTCAGCAATATTTATTTTATTATGCTAGGGGAAATCATATTAATATAGATGATAAACCTCAAATTAATATTTAAAGTGAAACTTTAAACCCTCTGAAATTTTAGTGAGGGTTTTTTGCTTAAAAAATATAAAAAATTTTTTTTTGTATAAAATAGACAAATGGCTATTTACAATGATTGTAAATGTTTATAGTCAGAAAATTTTTATTATTATAACTTTGTTAGAAAATTAACGCTATGTGTTATAATTAATGGGTAATTAACATTATGGGTGTACTATATTAAATAGGAGAGTGTTTAATGTATGATTCAATTTGAAACCCAATTAAAAAAATTAAAACACGAAGTATTAAAGCATGTTGCTGTTTTAGCAAAAGAAGATAGACTTACCAAAGAGGAATTAGAAAAGATTCCTTATGACATAATTCAAGGAGACAAGGCACAATATAGATGTTGTGTATACAAAGAAAGAGCTATAGTGCAAGAGAGAGTAAAACTTGCTGCTGGTTACTTCCCTGATGGAGATAAGATTAATGAAGAATTTATCGACATAAGACCTGATGAGCAGATAGTATATGTTATTGAAGCTGCCTGTGACAGATGCCCTATTAATAAATATACCGTAACAGAAGCTTGCAGAGGATGCCTTGCACATAAATGTATGGAAGTTTGTCCTGCTAAAGCTGTTACTAGAATTAATGGACGAGCTTATATAAATCAAGAGATTTGTAAAGAGTGCGGTATGTGTAAGAAAGTTTGTCCTTATAATGCTATATCTGAAGTTATAAGACCTTGTAAGGTATCATGCCCTACAGGTGCATTAACTGTAAATGCTGAGGATAGAAGAGCATTAATTAATGAAGAAGATTGCGTAAATTGTGGAGCATGTATGGCAGCATGTCCGTTTGGAGCGATATCTGACAAGAGTTTAATAGTGCCAGTAGCTAAAGGCTTGGTAAGATATAGAAAGATGTATGCTGTAGTAGCGCCTGCCATAGCTGGTCAATTTGGAATGAAAGTAACCTATGGACAGATAAAGGATGCATTTTTAAAGGTAGGATTTGAAGATATGATAGAAGCTGCTTGTGGTGCTGATGCTGTAACAGAGCATGAATCACAAGAGTTTGTGGAAAGAATGGAAAATGGAGATAAGTATATGACTAACTCCTGCTGTCCTGGTTTCCTAAGCTATATTGAGAAGAAGTTCCCTGATCAAGTGGAAAGAATTTCTGGAGCAGTATCTCCTATGATAGCTACAGGAAGATATATTAAAGCTATGGATCCAGATGCAAAAGTTGTATTTGTTGGACCATGTACTGCAAAGAAAAATGAAGCGGTAAAAGAAAATTTAAAAGATGCAGTAGATTATGTTTTAACCTTTGAAGAAATAATAGCTTTAATGGATGCTTTTGATGTAAACCCTGCAAACTGTGAAGATATTGAAGTGGATGATGCTTCTATATATGGAAGAGGTTTTGGAGCAGGCGGCGGTCTTACAGCTGCTATTCAAGATTACGTTAAAGGAAAAGGCCTAGATTTAGAATTTAAACCTGTTAGAGTAAGTGGATCTGCAGAGATAAAGAAAACTATGACTATGGCAAAAGTTGGAAGATTAGATGGCAACTTTATTGAAGGTATGATGTGTGAAGGTGGATGCATAAATGGAGCTGCTGTTATAGCACCTGCATATAAGTCCAAGGCTGTATTTGCAAAATATAATGCCCAAGCTTCAAGAAAATCTGTTTTAGATAACGAAAAGATAGAAAAATTTCATAATATTAACCTAAATAGATAATTTAAGAAAAATTTAAGGGATATTTTATGTAATATTAACATGCAGTTAAGGACTGCATGTTTTTATTTTGGCGTATAATGGTATAATACTTATTAAATATATATTTAATAGGGGAATTTCTTATGGAAAAGTGGTCAAAGAAGAAAAAAATTAAAACGATTATTTATATACTGTGTGCGGTAGCTTTTTTGCTTATATATATTCATCTATATAGAAAATATGGAATATTCAAAAACCCATCAGAAATAAGAAATTTTATACTTCAATATGGATCCTATGGATTTTTGGTATATATACTCTTACAAATAATTCAAATAGTAGTATTCTTTATCCCGGGTGAAATATTTCAAATTGCAGGAGGATATATTTATGGTTCCCTATGGGGAGGGGTTTTATCACTTATAGGCACAGCCATAGGAAGCACAATTACCTATTGGATTGCCCATAGGTTCGGCAAACCCTTTGTGCACAAAATACTTTCCCGCAACAATTTTTGGATTTTGGAAAAACTAGATAAGCTAGGTAGCAGTAAAAAGCAAAAGAAAAAAATTAATGCGGTGGTGTTTTTACTTTACCTTATCCCAGGAGTACCAAAAGATATACTAGGATATGTATGCGGAATTTCTGAAATAAGCTTTAGGGATTTTATTATCTACTCTCTCATAGGAAGAATCCCAGCTTTGTTCGTGTCCGTATACTTTGGAGAAAAATTCTCCAAAGACAATATCCCACTCCTCATAATAATAGCTGTGGTTATGAGCATTTTGTTCTTAATTGGAGTAGTTTATGGAAAGAAAATTATCCATTCCATGTCGGACGAAGAAATTGAAAATTAATATATTGTAAATTGGACACTTAATTTAATTTAGAATTTAGAATTGAGAATTTAAAATTATGGAGGAAACTCCTGACGGAGTTTCTTTGAATTCAGCTAAAGAAAAAGCGTGAAGCCTTCAGCTTCGCGCTTTTATTTTTTATTTATAAAACGCCTTTAAGGAGTTTTATAAATAATACTATATTCATTAAAATTCCGTAGGAATTTTTTCCTTCATTTTAAATTCTCAATTCTCAATTTTAAATTGCTTCCTTGCTACCTTTTTCATTATTCTTAATATTATAAACTCTAAACATAATAGAGATAATATCAACAATGCACAATGAAAAAAGTAAGCCTCTGGTAGTGCGTTTATTATGGGGTCGGTAGATGGATCGAAGAGCCAGTAGTCGTTGTTGAAGAACATTTTGTGGAAGATAACAAAGGATTTATTAAAATCTACTGCAAAGGGAATTAAAAGTAGTGCAGGCAGCATAATAATCAATATTGAGGATATATTAAGAAATTTATAATCTATTTTTTTATTCTTTTTAGAAGTTATAAATATTAGGGCAAATAGTATAATGCTAAAGTAAAACATAAAGTCTATTTTATTGAAGATGGCTTTTACTTCTTCAAAGTGAATTTCTCCCTGTTTGGACATCTTAAAATCTGGCATAGATAGTTTTTTAATAGAAGATTTTTCTATGTAATCTGTAACGGCTTTATAGTTTTTTACTAAGGTAACTTTATCCATGCCTAATTCTTTATCTAAGTTTAAATAGCTTACATCAAAAGCATAAAGAGGAGTAAAGTTTAATGTGAATTTAATGGTAAAGCCCAAAGCAAAGAAGGATAGCAAAATAGCTAGTACTACATTAATTGTTTTGTTTTTCATAAATAAACACCTCATAATCAGGGTATAATTGAAAGATAATTATAAATGTAATTATATATTAAATAGGAGATTTTTGCTATAATATATAGAGGTATATGTAATAAATTGAAAACTGAAGAAAAAGTAAGTATTCTCTTAATAAATTGATATAAATAGATATAATATCAGTTAATTCCTTATTTAGTTAAAATGTATGATTTGAAATATAATATTTCATTGATTATTATAATAATTGTATTAGCACTCATTACTAAGGAGTGCTAACAAGGAAAGGTATAGTGATTTATAATAATAATTCAAATAAATTAAGGAGGGGTTTAAATGAACATTAGACCACTTGGTGACAGAGTAGTAATTAAAAGATTAGAAGCAGAAGAAAAAACAAAAAGCGGTATAGTACTTACTGGTTCCGCGAAGGAAAGACCACAGGAAGCAGAAGTTGTAGCTGTAGGACCTGGCGGAGTAATAGACGGTAAGGAAATAAGAATGGAAGTAAAGGTTGGAGATAAAGTATTATTCTCCAAATATGCTGGAACAGAAGTTAAAATTGATAACGATGAATTTGTTATCTTAAAGCAAGAAGACATATTAGCAGTAGTAGAATAATATTAAGTTTAAAATTACTAACAGGAGGGAATTAAAATGGCTAAGATGATTAAATTCAGTGAAGAAGCAAGAAGAGCTATGCAAAGTGGTGTAGACCAACTTGCTGATACAGTTAAAGTTACACTTGGACCTAAAGGAAGAAATGTTGTACTTGATAAGAAATTTGGATCACCATTAATAACAAACGACGGTGTTTCTATAGCAAGGGAAATTGAGTTAGAAGATCAATTTGAAAATATGGGAGCTCAGCTAGTAAAAGAAGTTGCTACTAAAACCAATGATGTAGCAGGTGATGGAACTACCACAGCAACATTATTAGCTCAAGCTATTATAAGAGAAGGCTTAAAGAACGTTACAGCTGGTGCAAATCCAATGCAGCTTAGGAATGGTATTAAAATGGCTGTAGATAATGCTGTAGAAGGAATTAAAGGTATTTCAAGACCTGTAGAAGGAAAAGAAGATATAGCAAGAGTAGCTGCTATTTCTGCATCAGATGAAGAAATAGGTAAGCTTATAGCAGATGCTATGGAGAAGGTTGGAAACGAGGGTGTAATCACCGTAGAAGAATCCAAATCTATGGGTACTGAATTAGATGTTGTTGAAGGAATGCAATTCGACAGAGGATATGTATCTCCTTACATGGTTACAGATACAGAAAAAATGGAAGCTGTGCTAGATAATCCATATATACTTATCACTGATAAGAAAATTACCAACATTCAAGAAATACTTCCAGTATTAGAGCAAATAGTTCAATCAGGAAGAAAGCTTCTTTTAATTGCTGAAGATATTGAAGGAGAAGCATTAGCTACATTAGTTGTTAACAAGTTAAGAGGAACCTTTACTTGCGTAGCAGTTAAAGCACCAGGATTTGGTGACAGAAGAAAAGAAATGCTTCAAGATATCGCAATATTAACAGGTGGAGAAGTTATCTCCGAAGAGCTTGGACATGATTTAAAAGAAACTACATTAGAAATGCTAGGTCAAGCTGAAAGCATTAAAGTTTCCAAAGAAAATACCACTGTTGTTAATGGAAAAGGTGATAAGAGCGAAATCCATAACAGAGTATCTATGATAAAATCTCAAATAGAAGAAACAACTTCTGAGTTTGATAGAGAAAAACTTCAAGAAAGACTTGCAAAACTAGCAGGTGGAGTTGCAGTGATTAAAGTTGGAGCTGCTACTGAAACAGAACTTAAAGAAAGAAAGCTAAGAATAGAAGATGCTCTTGCAGCAACAAAAGCTGCTGTAGAAGAAGGAATCGTACCTGGTGGTGGAGTAGCTTACGTAAATGTTATTAAAGGTGTTGCTTCATTAACATCACAAGATTCTGATACTCAAGTGGGCATAAACATCATAGTTAAAGCTTTAGAAGAACCAATGAGACAAATAGCTATAAATGCTGGGGTAGAAGGTTCAGTAGTTATAGAAAAAATTAAAAACAGCGAAAATGGTATGGGATACGATGCTTTACGTGATGAGTATGTTAACATGATAAAAGCAGGTATAGTAGACCCAACTAAGGTTACAAGATCTGCACTACAAAATGCAGCCTCTGTTGCAGCAACCTTCTTAACCACAGAAGCAGCTGTAGTAGACATCCCAGAAAAGAACCCAGCACCAATGCCTGGAGCACCAGGAATGGGCATGGACGGTATGTACTAAAAAATGTGCTAGGCACGTGACAAGTTACAAATGTCATTTGGCTAAATTACCAGTTTAATATAAATATTTAAATACCTCTAGATTAATCTAGAGGTATTTTTGCGCTACAAGGTATTATTCTTTTTGTCTCACATAAAGGACTTATGCAGACTTAAAATAAGCTTAAATTTTATAATAAACTTTAAAAATATCTTTTACTGAAGTATTATAAAAAGGTCAAGAAAAATTAATAATTTATGTTTAGAATTGAATAAATTGGAAAATATATATTGTGGAGGTAGTAATTAATGGTAATTATGATTTTTTTCTTTGGACTTTTTATTGGAAGTTTTCTTAATGTATGCATCTCACGAATACCTTCGGGAGAATCTATTGTATATCCTCCATCTCATTGTTCTAATTGTAAGGTAAGATTGAAACCTTTAGACTTGGTACCGATTTTTAGCTATGGATTTTTAAAAGGACGATGTAGATATTGTAAAAATAAAATTTCTTTAGAATATCCCATTGTGGAACTTATTACTGGGTTTCTATTTGCTTTACTGTATTTAAAATTTGGATTAAGTTTTAATCTTATAAAATATCTTATATTCACATCTTTAGCTATAGTTATTGGAATTATAGATTTTAAAACTCAAGATGTATATTTATCTACTACTGTAACAGGAGGAATATTTGGTGTAATAATTATCTTAATAGAAAAACTTCTATACAATCATAGTATTATGGATAATTTGTTAGGAGCCTTAATACCTGCAGCAGTTATTTCCTTAATAGTGTTTACCACTAAAGGTATGGGAGAAGGGGATATTGAAATCGCTGCACTTTGTGGTTTGTTTTTGGGATTTAGACTATCTATTCTTATGATACTTTTAAGCTTTGTGTTAGGGGGATTAGTGGGAGGTTTGCTTATAGTTTTTAAAATAAAAGATAAAAAAGATTATATGGCTTTCGGACCTTATATAGCTATAGGCACTTTTCTATCAATAATGTGGGGAAACGATATTATATTATGGTATTTTTTATTATTTTAAATATTATAAAATAATATGCGTAATATGTCGAAAAATTGCGTGTTCTCTTAAGAATTTCTAATTGTAAAATTAAAACTTTATTTATATAATGATATTAGGAGAAATTTGAATTATTTGTTAACATATTGGAATTTACAGACTATTATCTAATATTATGCAAATTTTCAATGTTTAAAGGAGATAAGCATGATAGGAATAACTAAGAAAAGATTAGGAGATATGCTAGTAGAGTCAGGAAAAATCTCCATGATGCAGCTTCAAGAAGCTTTAAGACGGCAAAAGGTATTAGGTAAGAAGCTAGGAGAGGTACTTATAGATGAAGGACTTGTAAGTCAAGAAGATATTATAGAAGTACTAGAAAAGCAGACAGGGATAAAAAGAATAAATTTAAATGATATAGAAGTGGATAGAAAAGTATTTAAGGTAGTACCAGAAAGCATATGTTCAAAGCACGAACTTTTTCCTTTCGGTTTTAATGGCAACAAAATAATGGTGGCCATGTGGGATCCTTTAAATATATTTGCTATCGATGATGTTTCTATAGCTTCTGGCTTTGAAGTGGAGTCCTATATTGGTATTAGACAAGAAATTAAAACCTTCATAGAAAGGTATTATTCTGGAGAGCAGGTTTTAAAAGCTGCTGAAGAGCTTTCTAAGGAAAAACTCATGGAAGTAAAAGAAATTGAAGTAAGTGAGTTTGATGATATAAAAAATGCTCCTGTGGTAAAGATGGTAGATTACCTTATTAAAGATGCTGTGGAATCTAGGGCCAGTGATATACATATAGAGCCTTATGAAAAAATAATAAGAATAAGGTATAGAATAGATGGACAGCTACAAGAGGTATCTACATTAACCATAGATACTCTACCAGCTTTAATAACCAGGATAAAGATATTAGCCAATCTTAATATAGCAGAAAAAAGATTACCCCAAGATGGAAGAATTATTACTAAGATAGGTAATAAAGAGTTAGACCTAAGGGTTTCTATACTTCCCATAGTAACTGGAGAAAAGGTAGTTATAAGGGTCCTAAGCCGAGATAGCTACAATATAAACAAAAAACAGCTAGGAATGAGCGAAATAGAGCTTAATAAGCTAGATAGGATAATTAATAGTCCTCATGGCATTGTACTTATTACTGGACCAACGGGTAGTGGAAAGTCTACTACACTATATACAATATTAAATGAAATAAATAAGGGCTGCAAAAACATAGTTACCATTGAAGACCCTGTAGAATATATGATTGAAGGAATAAATCAAGTTAATGTAAATACTAAATCAGGATTAACCTTTGCTACTGGACTTCGTTCTATTTTAAGACAAGATCCTGATGTGGTGATGATTGGAGAAATTAGAGATGGAGAAACTGCTCAAATAGCTGTTAGGGCAGCTATCACTGGACACTTAGTGTTCAGTACTCTTCATACCAACGATGCCCCTTCTTCTATTTTAAGGCTGGTGGATATGGGATTAGAACCATATTTAGTGTCCACAGCAATAAGTGGTGTAATCGCACAAAGATTAGTTAAAAAGATATGCCCTAAATGCAGTGAAGCTTATGAGGCAATAAGTTATGAAAAAAAGATAATGGGCGTGGATAAAGATAAGCCTTTAACTCTGCATAAAGGTAAGGGTTGCGCTTATTGTAATAATACAGGTTATTATGGTAGAACAGGCATATATGAAATAATGGAAGTAACAAGGGAACATAAGGAGCTTATATTAAGCAGCAATAGCAGTGGAGCTTTAAAAGACTTGTCCATAAACCATGGTATGAAAACCATAGAAACGTCTTGTAAAGAACTGGTTTTAAGTGGAGTTACTACTATAGATGAATTAATTAATATAGCATTTTCACTAGACTAGGTGGGAAATGGGGTGTATAAATGCCTAACTATAAATATAAGGCTATGAACAGCAAAGGTGAGCGCTTAGAAAGCACTTACATAGCAAATTCAAAAGATGAAGTTATAGAAATGATAAGCAGCAACAATTTCTACCCTCTTATGGTGGAGGAAGTAAAGCAAGGGATAAAGTTTGACTTTAAGAGTTTTAAAAAGGTAACCACTAAAGATATAGCGGTGTTTTGCAGACAGTTTTATACTATGCTAGATGCCGGATCCACTATAAATAATTCCATACATATATTAGCGGAGCAGCACACCAATAAAAAGCTGAGAGATGCTTTAAATAACATTGAAGAAGAACTTAGAAAAGGGGAAACCTTGTCACAGGCTATGAGAAATCAACAAGGGATATTTCCTGATCTTTTAATAAGTCTGGTAGAAACAGGAGAAGTCAGCGGTACCTTAGATATAATTATGAGCCGTATGGCCATTCATTATGAAAAAGAAAGCAAGATAAACAACAAAATAAAAAATGCCATGATATACCCAGCGGTGCTGTCCGTGGTGGCTTTATCTGTAATAATTTTCATACTATCTTTCGTAATGCCCATCTTCGTTTCCATGTTTGAAAGCAGCGGTGTCGATCTCCCTGCTTCCACCAGGATAATGTTAGGCTTAAGCAAGGGCATTAAAAATTATTGGCTACTTATATTACTCATAGTTATTTTAATGGTTATGGGATTAAGATACTATTTTAAAACTGAGGAAGGACAACTAACCAAAGATAAAATGAAATTATCCTTCCCCATAATTAAAAAGCTTAATGAAAAAATAATAGTATCCAGATTTACCAGAACCCTGGCTACAGTAATCACCAGCGGTATTTCCGTAGTTCAGGGGCTTCAAATAGTATCCGGGGTAGTGGGCAACAAAGTAGCAGAAGAAAGTCTTCTCAATGTAAAAGACAAACTCATAAAAGGAGAAGGCCTGTCAGAACCCCTAAAAGAAACCAAGATATTTCCACCCATGCTATCCTCCATGGTAAAGATAGGAGAAGAATCCGGCGCCCTAGACGAAATCCTAAACAAAACCGCCGACTTCTACGACGAAGAGCTAGAGGCAGAAATTCAAACCTTCACCTCCCTCCTAGAACCCATAATGATAGCAGTAGTGGGAATAATCATAGGAATCATGATAATATCCATAATCCAACCAATGTTTGGAATGTACAATACCATGTAAAGTACATTAACAATAAATTATTAAATTCTTAGCCTGAAGGAGGCCATATAAATGAATAACATTCAAAAACAAAATCAAAAGAAAAAGAGGAAAGGATTTACCCTCATCGAACTAATCATAGTTCTAGCTGTAATGGCAATTATAGCTGCTATTGCTATACCAAACTTTGCTGCTGTAAGAGATAGTTCAAAGAAAAAGGCTGATATTCAAAGTTGTGAAACTATTAAAAGAACAGTTTTAACTTTAGTAGCTGATGATACAATTAAACCATTAAATGGCAAAAAATTAACATTTGTTTCAGGGGATAAATTCGTAATTGAAGCAGATAAGGTTACAGGGGTAACTTTTTCTGATGAGTGGGCTGATGTTAAAGAACAAACTGCAGTTGCAAAGGCGTTAAAGGATGTTAAGGAACCTCAGTTAGGTACCACTACAAATTATATTGTATCAATTGATGGTTCAGGAAATGTAAATGTAACATCTGCAGATCCAGACGTAAAGTCAAAATAACTTGATTAAATTCTCCATCTTTCTAGGGTGGAGAATTATCTAATATAAAAATATTTCTATTATTTATTCTCTCAAAAGGGGTGATTCCATGACTCAGGCTTCAAGGCTTGCTAGGGTTAAGAAGATTTTGACTTCGAACTTATCCACATTAGGTGGAAAGAAGACTACATATAAGACAAAGACCTCAAAGAAAAAATCCTTGTTTCCTAAGACTTTTATTGCTATGGATTTGGGTAGCAGGTATATTAAGTTTGCTGTGGGTAAGGAAAATGGGGAGAGGCTAGTGGTGGACAAGCTTTTTAAGTTGGAGGCTCCTAGGAACACTGTTAGTGATGGAGAGATTTCTGATAAGATAAGACTTACTACTATGATTCAAAATGCATTATTAAATGCAGGTATTAAAGCTAAAGATGTGAACATAACAGGTAATAGTACTCTTATTATAAACAGAGAAATAGTAGTTCCTAAGGCAGAGGAAAGTGAATTAGGTACTTTAATCCAATATGAAATACAGCAATACTTACCTATAAATATGAATGATTACATAGTTCAGTATGATGTGCTGGAAGAGTTACAAAGTGAAAATGTGGACAAGCTTAAGGTTTTGGTGGTTACCTATCCCAAAAGGATGGCCAAGCAGTATTATGATTTAGCTTTAAATAGTAAGCTTAAACCTAATGCCCTAGATGTAAATTACAATGCTATAAAAAAGTTAATGAATAAAAACATATTATTTAATGGAGAAAAAAATAAAAAAGAAGATACCATAGCTGTAGTAGACATGGGAGCAGATACTACAGATGTTACTATATACAAAAATAATGTTCCGGATTTTACTAGAATAGTTAAATTTGGTGGAAATGCTTTAGACCAAGAGATATCCAAATCTTATAACATAGACCTAAAAGAAGCGGAACAAAGAAAAATAACTAAAGCCAACCTTGAAAATATATATCCTATGGAAGAGGATATATTACTAAATGATTTGGTAAAACAATTTTCTCAAGACTTATTAGAAGAACTCCAAAGGATATTTCAATTCTACAGAAACAAGAATGTGGGGAATAATATCAATAAGGTATATATTTATGGAGGTACCTCTAGAATAAGTGGACTAGCTAAATATATGGAGAATGCATTAACCGTCCCCATTAAAAAAATAAGCTACCTAGAAAATATAACCTACTCAAAAACCTGCAACACCGAAGAAATAGATTTATATTTAAATACTTTAGGAACTATTATAAGGCTTTAGGAAGGTGAGAAAATGAGAGATTTTAACTTTTTTCAGCCTTATTTAGGTATTGAAAAAGAATCTAAAAATAAAAAGCACTATGTTTGGGGACTAGCAATACTTATGTCTTCTTTTATTTTAATAAGCCTTATTTGGAATAGTATAAGCATATTCATGCTAAAAGGAGATATAGCTAAACTAGGCTCTGAACTTAAAACCCCAGAAATACAGGAAAACTATAATAAAACCACAGTACTTTTTAAAAGACATGAACTATTAACTAAATACAACAATGAAATTGATGTGATATACACCGCCATAAAGGGAAGAGAAATAGTAAACAGCAACATGATTAAAAGCTTAAGTGATTCACTTCCTAAAGATGTATACTTTAAGAACTTAGTGGTTGATGGACAAGCTATAAGCATAAATGCTGTTTCTAAAAGTAGGATAAACATAGGAGAGTTTCAGCACAACGTAAAGAATTTAAATTTTATTAAAGAAGCCCATGTAAGCAATATAAACTCTAGCTCTGAAGGAAATGCCCAAGGGGAATACAGCTTCAGTATAAAATGTACATTAAAGGATGTTGATGTAAATGAATCTAAGTAAGAGAGAAAAAGCAATGTTAATATTCTTAGGGGCTTTAATTATATTTGTGGGCTATTATAAGTTTGTATCTACACCTCAAAGAAATAAGATAAGTAAATTAAGTGCTGAAAAAACTCAGATGAAATCTAAACTAGATAATATGAAGCTTCAAATTGCTTCCATTGATAAAAAGCAAAGCGATATTAAGATTTTAAACTCCAAGATAGAAAACAAAACCATGCTATTATACCCTTCCATAGAGCAGGAAAAGATAATCATAGAAATAGACAAGCTACTAAATGACAACAAGATAGATGGAAACTTAAGCTTCTCAGAAATAAATTTAGAAGCTGTGGAAGTAAAACCAAAGGAAGAAGTTAAGAAAGCTGTAACTAGCCCCTTAACAGCTATAGTTAATGAATATAATAACTTAACTTCTAAGGGAAAAACACAAGCTGCTAATGGAGCACCAAGCAAAGCTAAGGAAACAACAGCTGCCAATGCGGAGCAAATAAAGATAAACTTAAGCTTCAAAGGTACCTATGAAAACTTTAATAAGCTTTTAGAAAGCTTTGAAAATTATAATAGAAAGATAGCAGTAACAAACCTTTCTATATCTCAAAACACTGTAAATGAGATATCTGGTACAGCTGCTCTAGAAGTCTTTGCAGTGCCAAAAATCACCGATGAAGATGCAGAGTACATGAAATGGGGATATGAAAACTCCTATGGGAAAGTAAATCCTTTTGCAGGAGGTTCCACTGGAGTTTTTAATAACACTATAGAAGAAGCATCAAAACCAAAGGCTGAAAGCTTCGACTTTGCCCTTTCTGCCAGAGGAATAAACTCTGATCTTCCTACCTTCATGCTGGGGAAAGCTAAGGATGAGGGGAAAAAGACCTATGTATATGGGGATAATGCTAACACCGAAGAGGTAGAGATAGTCTTTACTAAGAAAGATAATAATTATTACTATAAATACAAAACCAGCAAAGGAAGCTATCCTTTAAATTATGAAGGAGAAGGAGCAAGCTTTACCCCTTTAACTTCAGAAATCATAATAAAGGCTTTTTCATCTAAAAGAAACAATGGAGAAGACAAGGCTTCCGCAAATATTAAAATCATAAATAAAACAGATAAGAATATCACTGTATTTATTGAAGGTGATGACAAAGATAAACCTAGGATATCCATCACTGGTGATGCGGGTAATGTGGATGTTAAGAGAAATTAAAGGAGGTGTGAGGATGAACAAAAAGTATAAAGTAAAAAAAGGGATAACACTTTTGGAAGTCCTCATTAGCCTTGCCATTTTTGCCATAGTGGCTACCCCTATAGCTACCATGGTAATAAAAACTGTTACCATAAACCAAGCTGCGGAAAATAAGCAGAAGGCTATGATAGCAGCTCAAAAGGTTATGGAAGGGGTTAAAGCTGTGCCAGAAGAAGAGATTATCAATTTAGTTACCTATGCTTCAAAGCTTGATTTAAACATAGTTAAAGATGAAGGGAAGAAAGACAGCTTTAGTATTAGCGGAAAGAAAGATGGTTATTTAATAGAAGGACAAGTAACCCCTGTGGAAGAATACTTATTTAATGATGCAAAAAATCCACAGGAACCCATAAAATTTGATGTGGAAATAGATATTGTAGGTAGACAAGGATCCCATGATATTAAGGTTAAGTATAAAGACAATTACTTTATTGAAAGTATAACTACAAAGACTATTGATATAGTAAATAATAAAAATGAAATAGTAATAAACGGAAGAAGTTTTAGTAAGGCAAATGACTTTAATAATATGATAAAAATATCCTTGGATAAAAACACTAAAAGCGATTTTACTGTGAAGGGAAAAAATCAATTAGAAAAAGAGTTAAGTATATTTTGTTATAAGGATGTTAATAGTAATGCAAATATAAATGTAGAAAATAATGGAGGGATATTAAAGGCATATAAAAACTTATACACCTCCAATAATTCATATACAAATACCAGCAGAATTTATAGAATTCTAATTAAAGCCACTGACAAAAAAGGAGAAGCCTATGAGGTTTCAAATTATAAATCAGTGCAGCAGTAGGGGGGGATACTATGATTAACAAGGTTAAAAAAGGTTCTTCTTTGGTATCTGTGCTGGTTACTTTAGGGATATTAATAACAGTGGGAACTGCTGTTATGTCCCTATCTGTGTCTGATTATAAATCTAGGATCTTGGAAAGTAAAAGGGTAAAAAACCTTTATGAATCAGAGTCAGGATTAGAAGAAGCTTATGGAGTTTTAGGAAGTATTGTAGATGAAGCTGTTGATGAAGGCAATAAAAAAGTGGACGAATATATGGTTAACCTTAATGAAGTATTAAAAGAAGACAACATAGTAAAGGTACAAAATTCTGTATTTAAACCTTCTTATAGAGAAAACGTGAAATCCAATATAGATAAGATTATGGAAGAAGACTCAGGAATTATTTTAAATCATAATGAGAATTCTCCTGAGGTTAAGATAATTACCTTAAAAGAAGATATAAAATTTAATGATAAAGGAATTTTGACCTTAGTGTTACAGTCTAGCTTTACCACGGAGTCTCCTGAGGGTAAAAAGCAGCAAAGGATAATTAAAGCCACTTATAATATAGAAACTCCTGACTATAATAATCCGTATGCTGTGGAAACTGAAAAGATATCTGTACCCATGAGAAGTATATGGAGCAAAGCCTTAGTAGTGGAGAAAAATTTAAACGCTAATGGTGACTTAACTGTGAATGGGGATATCTTTGTAAGAGGTAACACCAATAGCGGTGGAGATGAAGGTATTATTATTTCCGGGGGAAATAATTCTATAAATATAAGTGGTAATGCAGTAACTTTAAAAGATACTTTATTATCCTCACCATCAAACACTTTCAATATGAATAATATAAACGGAAATCTCTATACAGGAAGTTTATCCATACAAAAATCCGCTTCAGATTCTAAAATTAATATAAAAGGCAGGGTGTATGCTAATAATGACTTGGTTCTTAATGGCGTGCAGTCTAATATTACCATAGAAAAGGGTTTTTATGGATTTAACGATGTCAGTGGATTAAAAGAAGTCGACAACAAGGAGAAAAACTCCAGCTCCATATTAGTAAATGCTAGGGACATAGGCAATGGCTCTAGCATAACCATAGGCGGAGAGGCCATGCTTATGGGAACAGCTTATATAAAAACCGACCCTAACTACCAAACAGGGGAGTCTGTAGCCATAAAGGGTAACTATAGGGCATACTCCGCGCCATTGCAATCTGACCCTGATAAAAATCTAAATGAAGATAATGTAGTACTAGAATATAGAAGTCCCTTGCAATTAGTAACAAAGTTTAAAGATAATACTGAATTGAATTTTAAAGATAAAAGTAAATATTTTGAATTATACTCTAAAACAGAAAAGAATAAGCTAAAGATTAACGGAATTTCCCTTCCTGATAAAACTATTAGAAGTGGAAGCATAATAAGCACTGATTCTAAGGGGAAAGCTGTGGTGCTAGGGGAAAACTACACTAATGATGAACTTTCTAATATCAAGGCTAAGAAGGATAATTACTCACAAGCCGTGGGGGAAGTTGATGCTATAACTCAAGAGATAGATTTTAATAAAATAAATCAACCTATAGAGGTCATTACAAGCTCAAAGGATGAAACGGAAGTTATTTATGTAAAAAATGATAACAAAGCTATAGTGCTTACAAAAGAAGGCTACAATTCTGCTAGTGGAGAGAAGGTTTATTTAAAAGATGGTAAAGGAAAAGGTATAATTATAACTAAAGGGGATGTTTATTTAGATGGTCCTATAAACTTTTCAGGAACCATTATTACAGAAGGTAACCTTATAGTTACAGGCGTTGGTAAGAAAGAACTTAATTATGATGCTGAATATCTAAAAAAGCTTATAGCATTAAATTTAAATAAGTTTGAAGGGCTATTTAAAAAACCAGCACCCAGCGATTATCAAATGGTGGAGATAAGATCTGATATTAAATCTGATAATAAAGTAATCAGCACCCTTAGAAATAACTATATAACCACACAAAATTGGAAGATAATTAAATAGAGGTGAGCATATTGAAGAAAATCACCCAAAAAAGAAAGGCTTTTACATTATTGGAGCTTATTATAGCCCTTGGCATAATGGCGCTGGTTTCAGCCATAATATTACCTTTTTTCCTGGGAAATTATAAGTCTTTAGATGAAACCAGTGCCAGGTCTGAACTGCAGCATGAAGCACAGACGGTAAATTCCCTTACATCGCAAAAACTCATGGAAGTAAAAGAAATTAAAGAAATTAAGGACATACATAATTTAGATGCAATAGATAGTAGTTTAGAAGTTAATCTAAAATATTTAATCTATCTTGATGGTGAGCGTAAAGAGAACAAACTAGAACTTGTAAACAACAAACTAGAATTTATCGAAAACTCCACCGCAAGCAGAAAAGCAACCGGAGGAAATATAGAAAGCATCTTTATAAAACCTTTATCCGAAGGTAAAGCCTTCAAAGAAACTCAAGGAGTAACTTTAAATATAAAATTTAAAAATGAAAAACGTGAATATTCTATAGAAAATATAATTAATTTTAGAAATAAATCTAAATAGTAAACAGGAGGTGACCACATGAAAAAACATCACCCATTTAAGGTAAAGTTTACTTTGATGTTAGTCGTAATTTTCACCCTAAGCCTCATAGCCTTCTCTCAAAGGGCAAGCTCTAATATTAACGTTCCTGACATAAAGGTTATAGTATCTCAAAATTCGATAAAAGCAGGGGTTAACGAAGAATTCACTATAAATTACCATTTTGAACCCCAGCCTATCCCCATGGAGCTTATTAGCCCTCAAACCGATAAAGAAATAGTGTTGGTTATAGATACTTCTGGAAGTATGAAAGACCCTATAGGCAAAAATGACAGTACTATAAGGATGAATGCCCTCAAGTCGGCAGCAAATAATTTTATAGACAAGTTTTCAGAAATAGATAATGTTAAAGTAGGTATTGTTACCTATTCTACCCAATCTAAAATAGAAACTACTAAGTACTCAAAAAATGGAATGGTTAGTTCAAAAGAGAAGAACAATCTTAAGGCTATAATTAAAGGGATGACTCCAGATGGAGGAACTAATATTGGTGATGGACTAAGAACTGGAAGTAGTTTATTTTCCACTAATCCATCAACTAAAAAATACTTGGTATTTATGTCAGATGGAGAACCAACAGCATTAACTTATACAGGTGATGGAGGATATTATTATTACGATTGGTGGGGAGATTTAAGGTATCAAGTGGTAGAGAGTACAAATTTTGCTGGACGAAGAACCAAGGAATATATGTGGGGAAAAGATAATACTGAAAACAAGAGATGGAACTATTATTATAATATTTATGAAAATGATTATGATATAAAATATGGTGTGTATGGTGGTACTTCTGAACCGGCTGATAAAGGTTTTGCTCTTAAATATGCTAAAATAATGGCTAGGAATGTGAAAGATATGGGAATTAAAAACTTTGTTATAGGATTTAGTGAAGGAGCTAGTGAGAAGAAACTTATGGATATTACTAATGCCGCGAATGGATTGTATTATGGGGCTACAGATGCTAATGCTATAAACGAGGTTTATTCTCAGATTGCAGATCAGATTAAGGCGGATTTTGCTACAGAAGATGTGAAGATAAACTTTAATTTGCCGGAAGGAATTGAGTATGCTGGTTCTATGAAAAATATTGATGTAAATGGCACAAGTTTTGCCCAGAGAATACCTGATATTAAGTATAAGCTTAATAAGGAGGCCAAGAGGTATGAAGCGGATCCTTTTGATATTTCCATTACTTTAAAGGCTACTAAAAGTGGAGTCTATGATTTAAGCAATGAAGGGTGGAATATTAGCTATAAGGGCGTTAATTCTAATATAATAAATAAAATATTCCCTTCGGTAAACATTGATATATCTAAGTATAATATGACTTTTATTATGAATAGAAATATAGTGGAAAATAACAATAAGATAAATTTATATAAGGATTTTCAAATGGAATATAAAATAACTCCAAATCCTATTAAGCCATCTGATAGTTTCGTATCAAAGCCTAAGGAAGTTGTGCTTGTGTTGGATGCTTCAAAGAGTATGCTTGAAGGTTTTAATGGCGAGGAAAAAACATCTGTATTAAAGGAAACCGCTAAGGCAGTTATAGATAGATTTAATGGAAACACTAATGTAAAAGTAGCTTTAGTTAGCTATAATTCTGGAGCTATAGTAAAGGATTTTGGAAAATCTCAGTATCTTATAAGCAGTAATAATAAAGATCAAATTAAAAATGCCATAGAAAACCTTACTATAGGTGAAGGCTCAAATACTGGAGATGCCATTAGAAAGGCCTTATGGGTTCTAGCCAACAATAATGATGCGGATAAGCATATCGTGGTCATTGGAGATGACAAAACTGATTACTATACCCATGAGAAAGATCAGCCCAATAATTTATATACTGAATTAAATAATGAAGCTTTAGGCACTAAAGCACAGTATGCTCCTAGCACTGTTCCTAATGAGGATAATAAGATCCTTTCGGAGGAATACGCTAGAATTATGGCTGGAGCGATAGTAAATCAGAATTACCGCATTAGCTCTTATTTTATCACCTTAGGAGAAAAGGGTGATAATAATCTTTTTAGCGAACTAGCTTCAAAAACTAATGGTATGTATATAGATCATAGAAGAACTAATAAATTAGATTTCCAAAATTCTATGCTAGATATAGCAGATGAAGTTAGAGCTCAGTTTGTAATTAAGAACCCTAAGCTTATTGAAACCCTTCCAGAAGGAATAACCAGCTCACAGGGAGCCAACAAGATGGAGATAGTTCTTCCAAGTTTAGTTTATATTTATAATAATGCCACTAAGCAATATGAATCTAAAGGCATTACAGCGACTTTAGATCTTAAAGGAAATAAAATTGGTACCTATAATTTAGTTGAGGATGCCGCTATTAACTATACGGATATTGAAAAGATTAATAGAAGTCTTACCTTTCATCCATTGCAGCTTTCTATTGTAGATGAATACATCTTAAAACAAGGACTATTTACTAATAAAGCTACTAGCTTTGGAACCCTTGGAGAGAATTATCTTCTTAATGATTCTAATGAAGTATCGGAGATTGCTGAGGATTTTACCGCTAAGGTAGGTACTTATGTGAGAACTTCTGGGCAGCCTACAAGGGTTAAAATAATCATTAACAAGGATCAAAATAGCAATATTCAGAATATCAATATGGATTCCATAAGATTATTTAAAGTAACAGAAAAAAATGAACTTGAAGAGATAAAGGATTTTAATTTTACAAATGATAAAGTTTTAGACAATTATAGAGAGATAACAGTTAGCCTTCCTCCAGGAGATACTTCAAAATATAATCACTTTATTATAAATTATAATTTTTCTACCACAAATAAAGGCGTTGAAGGTGGAAATATTAATTGTAGTGCGGTTATTGAAGAAGTTAATAGGAGCAATGATTTTATACTAAAATCTGTAATGCTGCCGGATGTATTTTAATGAATATGGTGAGTATAACCTTTACATTATGATAAATTTACAATAGTTAACTCTTTAATTGACAAGTTTATTTTGAAGCATTATAATATTTTTAATTTAATATGGGTATTTAACCACTCGTATATCCCCTGAATATGGCAGGGAGTCTCTACCGGAAACCGTAAATTTCCGACTATGGGTGAAACTTTACTATGCTATTTAAGGCATATGGGTTTCACTTGTAGAAAACCCATATGTCTTTTATTTTTTTCCTTTTTCGGGAACACTATATATAATGTAGGTTTTTTTTATACTATAATATGAAAGAAAAAATTCAAAAGAGTTGAAAGGGTGATGGTATGGCACGCATATTGAAAAATGCATACACATTTGATGATGTACTTTTAGTTCCAAACAAATCCGAGGTTTTACCAAAGGATGTAGTTTTATCTACAAATCTTACAAAGACTATTAAACTTAACATTCCACTAATGAGTGCAGGTATGGACACGGTTACCGAAGCTAAAATGGCTATAGCTATGGCAAGAGAAGGTGGTATTGGAACCATACATAAGAATATGAGCATAGAAGCTCAAGCTAAAGAAGTGGATAAGGTTAAGAGGCAGGAAAATGGGGTTATAACAGATCCATTTTATCTTTCAGAAGATAATAAGCTGGAAGATGCTTTAAGCCTTATGAGCCAATATAGGATATCCGGTGTACCAATAACTAAAAATGGTAAACTGGTAGGTATAGTTACTAACAGGGATATAGTTTTTGAAACAGACTATAGCAAAAAGATATCTGAAGTTATGACCAGTGAAAATCTAATCACAGCACCAGAGGGAACTACTATGGAAGAAGCTAAGGAATTATTAAAAAAGCATAAGATAGAAAAGCTTCCATTAGTAGATAAGGACTACAATTTAATAGGATTAATAACCATTAAAGACATAGAAAAAGTTAAGGCCTTCCCTAATGCAGCTAAAGATTCAAGAGGAAGACTACTAGTGGCTGCAGCGGTGGGCGTGACCATGGATATGATGGATAGAGTAGATGCTTTAGTGAAAGCTCAGGTGGATGTAATAACCATTGATACAGCTCATGGACATTCCCAAGGAGTTATGGAAGCAGTTAAAAAAATAAAAGAAAAATATCCTGAGCTACAAGTTATTGCAGGAAATATTGCAACACCAAAAGCAGCAGAAGATTTAATTAAAGCTGGAGCGGATTGTATAAAAGTTGGAATAGGACCAGGATCCATATGCACAACAAGAGTGGTAGCTGGAGTAGGGGTGCCTCAACTTACAGCAGTAATGGACTGCGTAGAAGTGGCAGAAAAGTATGGCATACCTGTTATAGCTGATGGTGGAGTTAAATACTCAGGAGACGCGGTAAAAGCACTAGCAGCAGGAGCTAAAGTGGTAATGATGGGGTCATTGTTTGCAGGTTGCGAAGAATCCCCTGGAGAAATGGAAATTTATCAAGGAAGAAGCTATAAAGTGTATAGAGGAATGGGCTCTTTAGCAGCTATGGCAGCAGGAAGCAAAGATAGATACTTCCAAGAAGGAAACAAGAAGCTTGTGCCAGAAGGTGTAGAAGGAAGAGTAGCTTACAAAGGTTATGTAGCAGACACTATTTATCAGCTTTTAGGCGGAATAAGATCCGGTATGGGATACTTAGGTGCGAAAACCTTAAGAGACCTATATGAAAATGCTACTTTCGTAGTTCAAACCTCTGCTGGTTTAAAGGAAAGTCATCCTCATGACATTTATATTACAAAAGAATCCCCTAACTACAGTGTAGACAGGAATTAAACTATATTACAAGTTATAAAAATATATCCGCGGGAGGAAAAAATGAACAAAAATTTAGTGCTTATTGTGGATTTTGGAGGACAATACAATCAGCTTATCGCAAGAAGAGTAAGAGAGCTGGGAGTATATTGCGAAATTATACCCTACACCTATGGAACTGAAAAAATAATGGAAAGAAACCCTAAAGGTATTATTTTTACCGGAGGTCCTAACAGTGTTTACGGAGAGGATTCTCCTAAAATAGATAAAGAAATTTATAGTATGAACGTTCCTGTACTGGGAATATGCTATGGAGATCAACTAATGGCACATTCTCTAGGCGGAAAGGTAACTTCAGCGTCTATAAGAGAATATGGAAAAGCTGAAATAAAATTAGATACCACCAGCCCTCTTTTTACAGGTTTAAATGAAAAGGAAGTATGCTGGATGAGCCATACAGATTTTGTGGAAAAGGTGCCAGAAGGATTTAAGATAATAGCTTCTACCAGTGAATGCCCTGCAGCAGCTATGTCCAATGAAGAAAATAATCTATATGGAGTTCAGTTCCACCCAGAGGTGGAGCACACACCTTTCGGTAAAAAGATGCTAGAAAACTTTATATACAAAGTGTGTGGACTTAATAAAGATTGGACCATGGCATCCTTTGCACAAGAAAAAATAAATGAAATAAAAGAAAAAGTTGGAGACAAAAAGCTTATTTGTGCTTTATCTGGAGGGGTAGACTCTTCTGTAGCAGCTGTAATGGTACATAAAGCAGTGGGAAAACAGCTTACTTGTATTTTTGTAGATCATGGCCTTCTTCGTAAGGATGAAGGAGATAATGTAGAAAAGATATTTAAAGAACAATTTGATATGAACTTAATAAGGGTTAATGCAAAAGATAGATTCTTAAACAAACTTAAGGGAGTAGAAGACCCTGAAACCAAGAGAAAGATCATTGGAGAAGAATTTATTAGAGTGTTTGAAGAAGAAGCAAATAAACTTGGAGAGATATCTTTCTTAGTACAGGGAACTATATATCCAGACGTAGTGGAAAGCGGCACTGGAACCTCTGCGGTGATTAAAAGTCATCATAACGTAGGAGGACTGCCAGAAGACCTTCAATTCACTCTTATTGAGCCATTAAGAGAACTATTTAAAGATGAAGTTAGGGCAGTGGGAGAAGAACTTGGAATCCCTCACAATCTAGTGTGGAGGCAGCCGTTCCCAGGACCAGGCTTAGCAATTAGGGTTCTTGGTGAAATCACAGAAGACAAATTAGAGATTACTAGAGAAGCAGATCACATCTTTAGAGATGAAATAGCAAAAGCTGGTCTAGAAAGCAGTATATGGCAGTACTTTGCGGTACTCCCTAATATACGCTCCGTAGGCGTAATGGGAGACGAAAGAACCTATTGCCATACCATAGCATTAAGAGCAGTAACCAGCTCAGATGGTATGACCTCAAACTGGGCTCATATTCCTTATGAAATATTAGAAAAGATATCCTCTAGAATTGTTAATGAAGTTAAAAATGTAAATAGAGTAGTTTATGATATAACTTCCAAACCACCATCCACTATAGAGTGGGAATAAAGTTAATAAAAACCATATCTTTTATAGATATGGTTTTTATTATAAAATAATACAAAAAAATCTTTTTTATTACATTATCAAAAAACTTTTTTTAGTAAAGGTTTGCATTGTCATTTTCATAATAAATTGAATAATCTGTAAATTACACTAGGTATAAAATTAGCAAATTCATTTAATTAAAGCACTTTTATTAAAAACCTCATAATTTTATCCCTAGCATTTTTGCTATACATTGCTAACTTGATAATAAATAAATATATTTACAAATTAATTGTTAAGATATATAATACAAATATATAAAAATTAAAAGTAAACACTGTAATTGAATAAAATGTAGTGAATTATAACCAGGGATTTACGCCTTAATGCTGTGGTAAATTAAAGAGATGATTTTTAAGTGAATACCGGGCTTTTTTTATTATGCTAAAGTGATAAAGGACTTGACATAAATGGAAGATGTAATTA
This sequence comes from Clostridium amylolyticum, assembly GCF_900142075.1. GTDB lineage: Bacteria > Bacillota > Clostridia > Clostridiales > Clostridiaceae > Clostridium_AA > Clostridium_AA amylolyticum. Next base: position 72,102 of record NZ_FQZO01000004.1, on the reverse strand, counting down.
CTATACTGTTTATACGTGTTTACAATAAATTAATACTTTAGTATCTAAAAATCATTCTATCTACAGTTTTTTACCTATGAAGTAGCAAATTTAAGCACACAATAGGTAAACTTATTTTGAATAAGAAGTTAATTGCTGTGGTTCCTAAATCTAAAAAAGCCTGAAGTATTTACAATGATATTTTTTTGAAATATTAATGTAAATATGAATTGCAGCAATGACAGCTTATATATATAAAATATGTGTTTAGAGATATTTAAACACACTTAAAAAATAGGGGGGGTACGATGAGACAATATCTTGTTAGAAGATTGCTACAATTGATTCCTACTTTAGTAGGGATATCTTTAGTTATCTTCTTAATCTTTGCATTAGCGCCAGGAGATGCTATTTCAGGAAACCTTAATCCACACATGAGTGCTGAAGCAAAAAAAGAATTAAGAGACAAAATGCACTTAAATGAACCTAAATATGTTCAATATTATTATTGGGCACAGGGGGCTATAAAAGGGGATTTAGGAGAATCATTTTATTACAAGAAAAGCGTTAGTTCTGTAATGAAGGATTTTATACCTAACTCATTTAAACTTGCTATAACTTCTTTAATTTTAGGAATTATAATAGCGGTGCCTATAGGAATAGTATCAGCGACAAAACAATATTCAGGCTTTGACAGTTTCTTTACAGTATTTGCGTTATTTGGTATTTCTATGCCGTCCTTTTTCTTTGGACTTTTACTTATAAAATGGCTGGCGGTAGATTTACACCTGTTGCCGGTATCTGGGATATCAACACCAGGATCAAACTTTGTAGGCTTTGCAAAGTTCTTAGATGAATTAAAACATATGCTTTTACCTTTAACTGTTTTGACTCTTGGAAGTGTGGCTGGATGGATGAGATATACCCGTTCCAGTATGTTAGAAGTTATAAGACAAGATTACATTAGAACTGCAAGAGCAAAAGGACTTAAAGAAAAAGTTGTTATATATAAGCATGCTCTAAGAAATGCTTTAATACCAGTTATAACCTTATTAGGTTTTTCAATCCCTGGATTATTTTCAGGAGCTGTACTTACTGAGACTATATTTAACTGGCCAGGAATAGGTCCCGTTCAGTTAAATGCTGTTAATGGAAGAGACTATTATCTACTCATGGGAACTAATATAATGCTAGCATTCTTAACACTGTTAGGAAACTTAATAGCTGACATAGCATATGCATTAGTTGACCCAAGAATAAGACTTAAGTAGGAGGTGCCAAGATGAGCGAAGCTAATGTACAAGCAGCTATAAAAAAAGAAAAAATTGAAAGCCCTTGGCGTGTGGCCTGGAAAAGGCTTAGAAAAAATAAGCTTGCAATGACAGGTCTTATCATATTGATGATCCTAACTTTAGTGTCTGTTTTTGGACCTATGATATATCCTTATGATATGAATCACCTGGATTTCTTAAATATCGAATCAGCACCATCTGCACAACATATTTTAGGTACTGACAACTTAGGAAGAGACGTCCTTGCTAGATTGATGCAAGCTGGCAGAATTTCCTTAGCTGTTGGCTTTGTAGCAGTTACCATAGAAGTTATTATAGGAGCTTCATTAGGAGTACTTGCAGGTTATTATGGTGGAATAGTAGATGCTATTATCATGAGAATTGTTGATATATTCTTATGCTTCCCATTCCTTCCACTTCTAATTATGCTTGGGGCTGTTATGTCAGACCTTAAAGTAACTCCAGAAAAAAGAATATTTATAGTTATGTTTATTATAGGCTTACTTAGCTGGCCAGGACTATGTCGTTTGGTTAGAGGACAAATCCTTTCCTTAAGAGAGCAGGAGTTTATGCAGGCTGCAGAAGCATTAGGATTAAGAGATAGAAGAAAAATGTTTAGTCACCTTTTACCAAATACCTTTGCATCTATAATAGTTAGTGCAACCCTTGGTATTGGTGGAGCGATACTAACAGAGTCAAGCTTAAGCTTCTTAGGTCTAGGGGTTACACCACCTACACCTACCTGGGGTAATATGATACAAGTTGTTAATGATTCATATACACTTCAGAATATGCCATGGTTATGGATGCCACCAGGAATATGCATATTCTTAACAGTTATGTCCATAAATCTTTTTGGTGACGGATTAAGAGATGCTCTGGATCCTAAGTTGAAAGTGTAGGAGGTAGAGAAGATGGCAAAGAACTTAGTAGAATTTAAGAATCTTAAAACCTACTTCCATACTAGTGATGGAGTGGTAAAAGCGGTTAACGACGTTAGCTTTAAAATAAAAGAGGGAGAAACTGTTTGTGTAGTTGGTGAATCTGGCTGCGGTAAATCAGTTACAGCTATGTCTCTTATGAGACTTATCCCTACGCCTCCTGGAAGAATAGAAGGTGGAGAAATATTATTTGAAGGAAAAGATGTGCTTAAGCTTACAGAGGCAGAAATGAGAAATATAAGAGGTAATGATGTATCTGTTATATTCCAAGAGCCCATGACCTCTTTAAACCCTGTATTTAAGGTAGGAGATCAAATTTGTGAAGCTATAATACTACATCAAAAGCTTTCAAAAGAAGCAGCAGCGAAAAAGGCTATTGAAGTACTTAAAATTATAGGTATTCCAAGAGCGGAAGAAATAATGAATGCATATCCTCATGAATTAAGTGGTGGCATGAGACAAAGAGTTATGATAGCTATGGCTGTATCCTGTAACCCAAAACTATTGATTGCAGATGAGCCTACTACAGCTCTTGACGTTACCATACAAGCACAGATCCTTGATCTTATGAGAGATATAAAGAAGAAATTAAATACATCCATACTGTTAATAACTCACGATCTAGGTGTTGTTGCTGAAATGGCTGACTATGTTGTAGTTATGTATGCTGGTAAAGTTATAGAAGAAGCACCAGTAGAAGAGTTATTTAAGAATCCTCTTCATCCTTACACTGTAGGATTATTAAAATCTAAACCTGTACTAAATAAAGAAACAGGAAATAGATTATATTCAATACCAGGACAAGTTCCTAATCCTATAGGTATGCCTGATAATTGCTACTTTAGCTCAAGATGCGATAAATGCATGAAGGTATGTAAAGAAAAACAGCCACATTTAATAAATGTTAATGAAAGACATAAAGTTGCTTGTTGGCTATATGAGGAGGGAAAGTAAGCTATGGCACAGTCAGATGTTATTTTAAAAGTTGAAAACTTAAAAAAATACTTTCCTATCAAAGCTGGAGTGTTCTCTAGGGTAGTTGGTAATGTAAAAGCTGTAGATGATGTTTCTTTTGAATTAAAAAGAGGAGAAACGTTAGGCTTAGTTGGTGAGTCAGGTTGCGGTAAATCCACTACTGGAAGAACCATTTTAAGATTATTTGACAAAACTGCTGGAAATGTATATTTTGAAGATAAAGATATATTTAAGCTTAAAAAAGAGGAACTTAGAAGAATGAGACCTCATATGCAAATGATATTCCAAGACCCATATAGTTCTCTAAACCCAAGAATGAGCGTTGGAGAAATCATAGGTGAGTCCTTAATAGATCATCATCTTTGCAATAAAAATGAAGTTTCAGATAGGGTTTTAGCAACTTTAGAAAGATGTGGACTAGCTCCTTATCATATAAGAAGATACCCTCATGAGTTCTCAGGTGGACAAAGACAGAGAATAGGTATAGCTAGAGCTCTTATATTAAACCCTAGCTTTATAGTAGCGGATGAGCCGGTTTCAGCTCTGGACGTTTCTATTCAATCTCAGATTATAAACCTTATGAGTGAGCTTCAAGAAGAGATGGGATTCTCTTATCTATTTATATCCCATGACCTAAGCGTAGTTAAACACTTAAGTCATAGAGTTGGAGTTATGTACTTAGGATCCTTAGTAGAGCTTGCACCAAAGAAAGAGCTTTACGATAATCCATTGCACCCATATACTAAGGCACTGCTTTCCGCAGTTCCAATACCAGATCCAACCCTAAAGAGAGATAGAATTATATTAAGTGGAGATATTCCTAGCCCTGCTAATCCTCCATCAGGATGTAAGTTCCATACAAGATGTCCTTATGCTATGGATATATGTAAGAAGGAAGTTCCATTATACAAAAATGTTGGAAATGAGCACTTTGTTGCTTGTCATCTAGTTAAGTAATTTAAAACCTAAGCAGAGAAATTACACTGCTTAGGTTTTGTTTTTATAAGTGCTAATATATATTTAATTAATGCTATGGTATAATTAATAATATTATAATTTAAACTATCCTTGAGGTGATTTTATTGTTTGATTTTAGACAACGTCCTGATTTGCAGGATAATAAACCTGAGATTCCAGAAGACCTACCAAAGGAAAAACTAGGCTTTAAAGATTTACTGGCACTGGTGATAGCTCAATATGTTATTATCTTGCCTATGACCTTTATAGCAGTTATTATAGCTATACTTGTGATGCTGTTCATTACTAAGGTTTGGCTAAGATAGATTTAAAACCTTTATATTAAGTTTAATTTTTATGATATTTCACAAGGTTAATGTAGAAATATTGATTTATTAAGCTTAATAGTATAAAATTCCAGGTAGTACGAAATAAAAATTATATAAAATATTTACATTATGGAGGGATATTATGACAGATAAGATAACACTTGATCTAAGCAAAACAAAACCTTATTTAAATGAGCATGAAACCCATAATCTTCAGCAAATGATAGATGCTGCTCATCATATGCTTCACAATAAAACAGGTTCAGGCAGTGATTTTTTAGGTTGGATTGACCTTCCAATAAATTATGATAAAGCTGAATTTCAAAGGATACAAAAGGCTGCTGAAAAAATTAAAAAAAACTCAGAAATTTTAGTGGTTATAGGCATTGGAGGATCTTACCTAGGAGCAAGAGCAGCTATAGAAATGCTTAACCATAGCTTTTATGGTTTGCTTCCAAATAATAAAAAGGATGCCCCAGTAATATTGTTTGCAGGGAATAATATAAGCTCTACATATATGAGTGAATTGCTAGAGGCTGTAGAAGGAAAAGACATAAGCGTCAACGTTATATCAAAATCTGGAACCACCACAGAACCAGCCATCGCTTTTAGAATATTTAAAGAGTATTTGGAAAAGAAATATGGTAAAGAAGGGGCAAAAGAAAGAATTTTTGCTACCACAGACAAAGCGAAGGGAGCATTAAAAACCTTAGCTGATGCAGAAGGATATGAAACTTTTGTAATACCTGATGATGTGGGAGGAAGATTTTCAGTTCTTACTGCAGTAGGGCTTTTACCTATAGCTTGTGCAGGCATAGACATAGGTGAGCTGATGAAAGGGGCAGCAGATGCTAGAGAAGAGTATTCTACCAGCAGTTTAAAAGACAACCAATGCTATCAATATGCTGCTGCTAGAAATGCTCTTTATAGAAAGGGCAAAACCACTGAAATAATAGTAAATTATGAACCGAACCTTCATTATTTCGGAGAATGGTGGAAACAGCTTTATGGAGAAAGTGAAGGCAAGGATAATAAAGGTATATTCCCAGCTGCAGTAGATTTCTCCACAGACCTTCATTCCATGGGACAGTATATCCAAGAAGGTATAAGAAACATATTTGAAACTGTAATAAATGTGGAAAAATCTAAAAAAGAAATCATCATAGAAGAAAGCGCAGAAAATATAGATGGATTAAATTTCTTAGCAGGAAAAACTATGGATTTTGTTAATAAAAAAGCTTTCCAAGGAACAGTTTTAGCTCATAATGATGGAGGCGTTCCTAATATAGTTATCAATGTACCAGCTTTAACACCTTATTATTTTGGACAAATGGTATATTTCTTCGAAAAAGCTTGTGGAATAAGCGGATATTTGCTTGGAATAAATCCTTTTGATCAGCCGGGAGTAGAAGCTTATAAAAAGAACATGTTTGCTCTTTTGGGAAAACCTGGTTATGAAGATATGAAAACAGAATTAGAAAAGAGATTGTAATATGAAAATACTGGTGGATGCAGATGCATGTCCAGGTAGGGATGTCATTGAAAAGGCTGCCAAGGAGAATAATATAAAGGTTATTATGATTTGTGACCTAAACCATTCTCTCCATAGTGATTATAGCGAAGTGGTATATGTGGATAGCGGTTTTCAAAGTGTAGATATGCACCTTATAAATATCTGTGAAAAACAAGATATTGTAGTAACTCAAGACTTTGGGGTAGCAGCTATGGCACTAGGTAAGAAAGCCTTTGCTATAGGTCCTAAAGGATATATCTATGATGAAGAAAACATAGATAGGTTACTTTTTGAAAGACATTTATCCCAAAAGGTTAGAAGAGGTGGTGGAAGAACCTCTTCTATTAAAAAAAGAAGTACCGAAGATGATTATAGACTATACAAGAATTTGATTTTTTTAATAGAAAAAGAAAATAAATAGGAAAACCCTCAAGGGATAATAATATTCTTTGAGGGCTTTTTACTTATTATGAGGTTAATTGAAGTTTCTTATGAGTTTTTACCTTATGCTTTAATTTTTCTAATCACCAGGTTTAAATCCTCTAGGTGTCTTATTATCTTCAATACTCCCATCTGGTAGAAAGATATTTCCTCCTAAGGTTTTTGGAGCTATAAAGGGAAGACCGGGACCTTGAGCGTTACTCATGATGCCTAAGGTGATTTTATTAGGGGTATTATCTGGATTGTTGGTATCTTCTACATAGTTTTTCAAAATGTAGTTCCTCCTTCATTTTAGTTTAATAAAAAATAATTTTAAATTATTATTAAAATTATTCCCCAATTATCAATATATATAGTGACAAATTATGGGAGTATAGTATAATTAATTTGGGAAAGTACTTATGGAAAAGGGTGAAAAGGGATGAATGAGATTATTTTAAAATTTAGTAAAGAGAGTCCACAGGTTAAGGACACTCCCATAGAAATATCTGTTATAGATGTTCAGCCAGATTATTTATATAAATTTAATGCTGGAATAGATGGGATTTGGACAACTATCCAGGATTTTAGTGAAGAAAACTTTTGTATATGGAAGCCAAAAATAGATGGTAAATATACTTTAATGATTCAAGGAAAGAAAAAAGATGGCAAAAAATCCTTTGATGCTGCAGCAAAAGCAGATTATATTATTGGTGCCGTGGAAGAAGACATAATACAAAGCGTAAACATAGACAGAAGAGAATTGTTACAAGGGGAAAAACTAAGTGTCATGGTAGAAACCACCGTTAAGCCAGTAATGTATAAGTATTGGATAAGTGGAAAAGATGGGTGGGAGCTAATTAGAGATTATAACAGTGAAAATGAATTTCTATTCACAGCTAATGAGCCTGGTAAGCATGAGATATTAGTAGAATGCAAAACCATTGAATCAAAAAATAATTTTGATGACTTCAGGACTATAAGTTTCATAGTATCTGAGATAGAAAAAGTACAAATCACTGATTTTAAATGTTTATCTACTGAACTTTTAACGGATAAGGAACTAATATTTCAAGTGGATGCAAGACATGAAGATAGCCGAATGGTGCTGTATAAGTTTGTTAAAATAGACAATAAAGGAAAAGCTCTATGTATCCAGGATTATTCCAGTAAAAGAATGATATCCTTCACAGAAAGGGAGCCGGGCAGCTATAAATTGTTATGCATGGCAAAAGATATGTATTCTACGGAAGATTTTGATGATAGAGCAATTATAGTTTATGATATAAAGCCATATAAGCCTATAGTGATAAAAAGTTTCACTACGGATTTTACCTCCCCTCAAACCACAGGAACCAAGATTCTATTAAAAGCCATGGTAGAAGGTGGGCGTAACCTTTTATATAGATACATGATAGAAGGAAAACATGGTGAAGACAGCGGCTTTATAAGAAATAACAGCTTTCTTTGGGAAACTAAATATCCTGGTGAATATAAGCTTTCATTATATGTAAAGGATGAGAGTTATTCAGGTGATTATGAAGAGTGTACAAGCCTTGAATACCTAGTGGAAGAAAAGCTGTTTAAACCGGTAAAGATAAGGGATGTGGCCCTTAGCAAGGATAAAAATTATGTGAAGAATAAACCTATTAATATTACAGTTTCTGCAGATGGTGGCAATGAATTAAGATACTCCTTTATAGTATATAAAGATAAGGAGGAAGTGGAAAAAATAAATTTTGGCATTGCCAATTGGGTTAATTTCACTCCGGAACAGTCAGGAGAGTATGAACTAGAAATAAGGGTAAGGGATAAATATTCTCACAAGGATTATGATAGTCATACCTTTATATTTTTTAATGTAAGAGACTATATACCAGGTATTATAGACTATATACTCATACCCTCTAAGGAATATTATATGGTGGAAGATGACATAGAAATTGAAGTGATAACTCAAAATGCTAAAGAAACTCTTTTAAAATATTGTATTAGCATTAATGGGCATCCTGTTGAATCTACAGAGTATAGTAAAGTTAAGAAATTCAAATTTACTCCCAAGGTAAGTGGAAAGTATAATTTGGAGATTTATTCTAAAAATATACAATGTAAAGAAGGTTACGATGAAAAGAAGGAAACCAAAATTTATATCCATGAAGCTTTACCTGTAACTAATACCAAGATAAAAAGCAGCTTAGTAAAGGCTAAGAGAAATGAAGAAGTAACTTTCGTGGTAAATAGTGAGGGCGGTAAGGATGTATGTTATGAATTTTATCTAATGGAAGAAGAAAACTGGAAATTGGTTCAAAGATATAGTAAAAAGAATTATTATACCTTTATACCTTTTATAAGCGGGACATATAGATTGCTAGCCTTAAGCAGAAGCTTTTATAAAAAAGTATCTTATGAAGATTATGATATATTTAAATTAGAGGTTAATTAAATAAAAAACTATACGATAAATAACTTAGCTTTACTAAAGGTGGTGTACAAATGAATATAAATAAGCCTGAAGATGTTTTAGGACTTCAAATTTTATCATCATTTATGAAAAAGACTTTAGGAGATGGACCTGCTTTTGAAATAGTTTTAGAAAGTCTTATGAAAGCAGCAACAGAAAATCCTGACTTTGACCTTTCAGGGTTAAGTTCTAACTTTCTAGGTGAAAATTTGAACAGCTTAACCTTACAAGAAGATAGCAGCTTACAAACCATCACTGCTATAAAAGAAGCTGCTTATAAAAGTACAAATAAGATAAAAGAAAGCACCTCACAAAAAATGAACTTAATAAATAGTGCGGTGGAAAAATACTCTAAGGAGTTTGATGTGGATAGTAATTTAATTCATGCTATTATAAAGCAAGAGTCAGACTACAATCCTTTGTGTGTATCTAGTGCTGGAGCTATGGGTTTAATGCAGCTTATGCCGGAAAACTGCGTAGAGGATGGAGTAAAGAATCCCTTTGATATAGAAGACAATATTAGAGGAGGCATTAAGCAGCTAAAAGGCTTTTTAGATAAGTATAAGAATATAGAAATGTCCCTTATGGCTTATAATGCCGGTCCAGGCACCGTAAGAAGAAGAGGGGTGACTTCTTTACAAGATATATATAAAATGCCTAAGGAAACACAAAACTATGTAAAAAAAGTAATGAATTATTATAATAAAAATTCAAAAGTGATATAATATGCATTTAACAGTTATTTCTAATGAAGTAACTGTTTTTTTATAAATACATTGATTATTATACCTACTTCAATGATATAATACATATACGGAAAACTTTAAACATTTAAAGGTTAATAGGAGGAATAATAATGAGTACACATATTGGAGCAAAACCTGGGGATATTGCAGAAAGTATATTGCTGCCTGGAGATCCTTTAAGGGCAAAATTTATTGCAGAGAAGTATTTAGAAAACTGTACTTGCTATAATGAAGTAAGAGGTATGCTGGGCTTCACAGGTTATTATAAGGGAAAGAGAGTATCTGTACAGGGAACTGGTATGGGAATACCTTCAATCTCTATATATGTAAACGAACTTATTAAGTTTTATGGTGTTAAGAATTTAATAAGAGTAGGCACTTGTGGCTCTATAAATAAAGATATAAAGGTAAGAGACACCCTTTTAGCTTTAAGTGCTTCTACAAACTCTGGAGTGAATAAAATGCGATTTAATGGCATGGATTATGCACCTACAGCAAGCTTTGATTTAATACATAAAGCATATTCAAAAGCTCAGGAAATGGGCATAGATATAAAAGGTGGAAGCGTTCTAACCAGTGACTTATTTTATAATGACAATGCTGAAGATTGGAAGCTTTGGGCTAAATATGGAGTAATGGGAATAGAGATGGAAACTGCAGAGCTCTACACCAATGCAGCTAGAGAAGGAGCAAAGGCGTTATCCATATTAACTGTAAGTGATTCTTTAATAACTCAAGAAGAAACCACAGCAGAGGAAAGACAGCTTACTTTCCTTAAGATGATTGAATTAGCTTTAGAGGTGGCAGAGTAAAGTACAAAAGAGCATACCCAGAAAAAGGAGTGAAAGCTTTGGAGAGAATAGACAAAATATTATCTAATCTTGGATATGGATCAAGAAAAGAAATAAAAACCATAGTTAAAAAAGGTATGGTGGAAGTAGATGGAGAAACTATTAAAGATTCATCTATGCAGGTAGATCCTGAAAAATGTAAAATTCATGTAAATGGCAAAGAAGTAATTTATAAAAGGTATATTTATTTGATGATGAATAAACCTGATGGAGTGGTGTCTGCCACTTATGATAATTATGATGAAACTGTGGTAGACTTGCTTCATCCAGACCATTCAGTATTTAATCCATTTCCTGTAGGTAGATTGGATAAAGACACAGTAGGGCTTTTACTTCTAACTAATGATGGTGAGTTAAACCATAGGCTTATATCTCCCAAGTGGCATGTGGATAAGGTTTACTATGCAGAGATAGATAAAATGGTGGAGCTTTCAGATGTAGAGGCTTTTAATAAAGGGGTTATATTAGATGATGAATATAAGTGCTTACCTGCAAAGCTCAGCATATTAGAAGCCTTAAGTGAAGGTTCTAAGGTAGAAGTAACCCTTCAAGAAGGTAAATTTCATCAAGTTAAAAGGATGTTTGAAAGCTTAGGCAAAAAGGTTACTTACTTAAAGAGAATTAGATTTGCTTCTCTAGACTTGGATGAAAATTTACAAGAAGGAGAGTATAGAGAGCTGACAGAAGAAGAAGTTAATATATTAAAATCTATATAGATGATTAAATAAAGTCTATAAAATGAATGTTAAAAATCTATTTATATTAAAAAAAACGGAAAAATTGCATATTTGATAAAAATATTACACTTTTAGTCTTTTAATACTTGCAAAATTTTTAGGGGTAAACTATAATATTGATGCAAGGATAAATAAAAGGATAATAGCCCCCTTTTTATTTATTAACATGCTAAACGCAGCTTTGCCCCAAAGGCTGCGTTTTGTTTTTTCTAAAATCAAATTATATGGTTATTGAATAAATTAATTCAATATAATTATTGGAATGAAATGTTTTTTACATATGGCGTGATTTGGTTTATAGTGGTAGAATAATAGTATATTAAAATATCAGGGAGTGAGGTTATGGGGGATTATAAGTCAAAGCTTGAAAGCGAAGAAATGGATTTCCTGTTTGATGCCATTTTAAGTCTTAAAGATCGTGAGGAATGTTACAGATTTTTTGATGATATCTGTACTATTAACGAAATAAAAGCATTAGAACAAAGACTTCAAGTTGCAAAAATGCTTAAACAAAGACGTACATATCTCGATATTGCTAGTACAACGGGTGCAAGTACCGCTACCATTTCAAGGATAAATAGAGCATTAAATTATGGTAGTGATGGATATAACCTAATTTTTGAAAGAGTAGACTGGAAAGAAAACAAGAAATAGACTTTTAGGCTTTACATATATATGTAAAGCTTTTCTTTTTTAATAATTATAATGAAATGATTAAATAGTTTTTTTTATGCTATAATTTATAAATATAGACTTATAAATATTAATATTATTGCCTTAAAATTTTAGGAGTGATTACATGGACCTTAAAAATTTACTTAATGAAGAGCAGTATAAAGCAGCTACCACCATCGATGGACCGCTACTTATATTAGCTGGTGCAGGATCAGGAAAAACTAGAGTATTAACTTACAGAATGGCGCATATGATTCAAGACCTTAACATATATCCTTCCCAGATACTTGCTATTACCTTTACTAATAAGGCAGCGGGAGAAATGAAAGAAAGAGTACGTGCTTTAGTGGGAGATGAAGCGGAATATATGTGGATTTCTACCTTCCATTCTAGCTGCGTGCGTATACTAAGAAGAGAAATCGATAAAATAGGTTACAAAAAAGACTTTACTATTTATGACACTTATGATCAAAAAGCTTTAATAAAACAAGTTATAGCTGAGTTAAACATCAATGATAAAGATATTGCTGAAGGAGAGATACTAAGCAAGATAGGAAGATCAAAGGATAATCTTGTAACTCCAGAACAGTTTAAAAAACAAAATGAAACTAATTTTAGAGAAGATAAAATAGCAGATGCTTATATACTATATCAAAAAAAGCTTAAAGCTAATAATGCTTTAGATTTTGATGATATTATCTGCAAAACTATAGAGTTATTTAAGAAGGAACAAGAGGTATTAGAATTTTACCAAAAGAAATTCAAATATATTATGGTAGATGAATATCAAGATACAAATAAAGCACAGTATGAGTTAATAAGATTACTTGCATACAAGTATAAAAATATCTGTGTGGTGGGGGACGATGACCAATCCATTTATGGATGGAGAGGGGCAGACCTTAGAAACATTCTGGATTTTGAAAAAGACTATCCTAATACTGTAGTCATTAAATTAGAGCAAAATTACCGTTCTAAAGCTAATATTTTAAATGCTGCCAATGGAGTGATTCAAAACAATTTAGAAAGAAAAAGTAAGGTTTTAAGAACAGAAGATGTGGCAGGAGAAAAGATAAAGGTCTACAGAGCTTTTTCAGATATGGATGAAGGAGACTTTGCAGCTTGTGAGATAAATAGATTAATAGCAAGTAGTGACAAAAAGTATAGTGACTTTGCCATCCTTTATAGAACCAATGCTCAGTCTAGAGTATTTGAAGATATTTTTATAAAAAAGGATATACCCTATAGAATAATAGGGGGACTAAAGTTCTATGACAGAAAAGAAATAAAGGATATAATGGCTTATCTTAAATTTATCAACAATCCTTTAGATGAAGTAAGTCTTAGAAGGATAATAAATGTTCCCAAAAGAAATATTGGGGATGCCACGGTGGCTAAAGTACAAGACTTTGCTAATTCTATAGATGATAATCTTTATAATGTTATGCTGGATATAAATACTGTACCAGGGTTAACCTCAAGAAATATAAAGTCACTAAATAATTTTGTGGAAATATCAGAAGATTTTATGGTGATGAAGGAACAGTTATCCGTTTCTATGTTTATAGAATATATATTAGAAAAGACAGGTTATATGGAAGACCTTAAAAAATCCAATAACCCTGAAGATGAAAGTAGAATTGAAAACTTAAAAGAATTGGTATCTGCGGCGGTGGAGTTTGAAAAGTCCTCAGAAGATAAAACTTTATCGGCATTTTTAGAGAAAGTTACTTTAGTTTCTGATGTGGATAATTATGATGAAACTTCTGATTCTGTAGTTTTGATGACTGTACATAGCGCCAAGGGCTTGGAGTTTCCTGTAGTATTTATGGTAGGTATGGAAAATGGTATATTCCCAGGTACAGCTTCTTTAAATGACCCTAAAGAGATGGAGGAGTCAAGAAGACTTTGTTATGTAGGTATAACCAGGGCCAAAGAAATACTGTATATGTCCTCTGCAGAAGTGAGAAGGGTATTTGGAAGAACAGTAGCCTATGCTCAATCTGATTTTTTAAATGAAATATCTGTAACATTAAAAGAACATGTAAATAAAAGTGGACAAAAACTTGAAAAGCCAGCAAAAAAAGAACATGGAAGCTCTTATAGAGATTATAATAACCCTCATAGCCTTAGAAATAATTATAATCACTCAAATTATAATAAATCTCCTTTAAGATCCATAGAAGAGATTCTAGAAGGAGGAGAAAGCAAAAAACTTACTCCTAGCGATGCCTCTATAGGACTTAAGGTAAAGCATAGCAAATTTGGAGTGGGTACTATTATAAAGGTTATAGAAGAAAAAGATGATGTGAAGCTTACTATTGCCTTTGACAATCAAGGGTTAAAGACATTGCTTCTATCTATTGCACCCCTAGAAATGTTGTAATGAATTAGCTATTTGAAAAGAGGTGTTATCATGGAGGATAAAAATAAAAAAATAGAAGAATTAGTGGAGCAGCTAAATAGGTATGCTAAGGAATATTATGTGCTAGCCAATCCTTCCGTTACAGATAAGGATTACGACAAACTTTATGATGAGCTTTCAAACTTAGAAAAAGAAACAGGATATATATTGCCCTATTCTCCCACCCAAAGGGTTGGAGATACAATACTACCCGAATTTTCAAAGTATACTCACAAAGCAAGGCTGTGGAGCCTAGATAAAGCTCAGAGTTTTCAGGAACTTAAGGAATGGCATGAAAGAAATGTGAAGTTTGTAAATGCCCATAATGGCAGTAATTCTGAAAAACTCCCACCCCTTAAATATGTTTTAACAAAAAAATTTGATGGATTAACCATTAATCTTACTTATGATGAAAACGGAATACTCATTAAAGCAGCTACCAGGGGTACTGGAACAGTGGGAGAAGATGTTACCCTTCAAGCAAAAACTATAAATACCATTCCCCTTAAGATAGACAATTATCATGTTATGGAAATTCATGGTGAAGCTATAATGACTAAAGAGGCCTTTGAAAGTTATAATGCAGATGCTTTAATTCCATTAAAAAATCTTAGAAATGGTGCTGCAGGTGCTCTTAGAAATTTAAACATAAGAGAAACCGCCAGAAGAAACCTTTCTGCATTTTTTTATGATATTGGCTATGATGAAGGAGAAGGCTTTAAAAGCTATGAAGATATGATGAACTTCATAAAAGATAAAGGCTTTCCTGTGGATGATTATATTAAGCTATGCACAACTTTAGAAGAAATAGAAGAAGAAATTAAATACATAGAAGCCATAAGATTTGATTTAAATTATGATATTGATGGAGTAGTAATCGCCATAGATGATATAAGAACCAGGGAGCTTTTAGGAAACACAGTAAAGTTTCCAAGATGGGCTATAGCATATAAATTTGAAGCTCAAGAAGCCACTACGAAGCTATTAGAGGTAGAATGGAACGTAGGTAGAAGCGGAAGAGTAAGCCCTACAGCTTTATTAGAGCCTGTAGAGCTAGCTGGGGCTACGGTGAAAAGGGCTACCTTAAACAACATGGAGGACATTAACAGAAAAAATGTAAGGATTGGTGCAGATGTATTTGTAAGGAGATCTAATGATGTTATTCCAGAAATAATGGGAGTAATAGAAGAATCCTTAGAAAACAGCATAGAAATCTTACCACCAGATAGGTGTCCTGCTTGTGGGGGGCATATTATACTGCAAGGCGCACATTATTTTTGTGAAAACACTCTGTCTTGTAAGCCGCAACTGGTGAAAACCATAGTGCACTTTGCCAGCAGGCCAGCTATGAACATAGAGGGCTTTAGTGAAAAAACCGCAGAGCAACTCTTTGAAAAACTAGATATTAAGTCTGTATCAGATTTATATAGATTAAAGAAAGAAGAACTTCTTACCTTAGATAAATTTGGAGAAAAAAAGGCACAGAATTTGTTAAATGCCATTGAAAAGAGTAAACAATGTGAACTGGATAAGTTTATTTATGCCCTAGGAATACCTAACGTAGGTGAAAAAACCGCCAGTGACCTGGTAAAAGAATTTAAAACTCTTGAGGCTATTAAAAGTGCAGAGTTTGAAAGACTTATAACTATACCTGACATAGGGGATATAGTAGCTAGAAGCATAGTGGAATTTTTCAAAGAGGAAAGAGTTTTGAAAATTATAGAAGAACTTTTAGCATTAGGGGTTACACCTCACTACAAGGAAGTTAAAACTGTAGAAAACCCTTTTAAGGATAAAACTGTGGTGGTAACGGGGGCACTTAAAAACTATAGCAGAACAGAAATAAAAGAAAAACTTGAAGGCCTAGGTGCCAAGGTATCTGGAAGTGTAAGCAAAAAAACTCACTATGTAATAGTAGGAGAAGATCCAGGTTCTAAATATGACAAAGCAAAAGAGCTTAATATAAATATTTTAAATGAAGAAGAGTTTGATAAACTCCTTGGAGGGAGTGGTAAGTAATGAAGTTATTACTAAATATATTCGGGTGGATAACTGTAATATACACCATATTTGCGGTTATATTTACCTTACTTACTACTTATTTGTTCATATATATACCCTTTTTTACAAACTATTTTTCTATACAAATAGGTTTATTAATGACCATGCTTTTCCTAGGTATGAGATTTGCCTTTTATGAAAGAGGAAGAAAGAGGACTATTTATGTATCCTTATGCTTATTTTTCATTATGGGTTGTATATTTTTTATATTTTCTTCAGTACATTAAGAGAGAGCGTTGCTCTCTCTTTTTAAAAATAACAAAGGGGGAGAGTATAGATGAGCATTACTCACATTGAAATAACAAAATTATTGGAATTAAGTAAATTACAAATGAAGGATGAGGAAATAGTTAAATTAGAAAAAGAAATATCAGATATAGAGAAATTCCTTGAGGTGCTTAAGGAATTTAATATGGAAGAAACAAAACATTTTACTAGTATCAAGAGTTTTGAAAGCTTAAGAGAGGATAAGGCGCTAAGAAATCTAGAAGCAGAAGCTATAGCCTTAGCTCCTGAAGGGGATAATGATTTTGTAGAAGTTCCAGGAATATTAAAAACTCAGGAGAAAAACCATGAACATATTTAAATATAGTGCTATAGAATTAAATAAAAGCTTTGTAAAGGGATTAATTTCTGCAGAGGATATAGTAATAGCACATATAAATAAAATAATTAATGAGGATAAGTATGGTGCTTTTCTATATATAGCAAAAGAAGAAGCTATACAAGCTGCAAAGGCATTAGATAAAAAGAGAAAAAATGGTGAAAAACTTGGAAGGCTGGCAGGGGTACCTATAGCTGTAAAGGATAATATTTCTGTTAAAGGCATGCCTATGACCTGTGCTTCTCATATACTAGAAAACTATATAGCACCTTACGATGCTACTGTTATAGAAAAGATTAAAGAAGAAGATGGCATTATAATAGGTAAAACCAATATGGATGAGTTTGCCATGGGTTCCTCAGGAATGAATAGTGCTTTTAAGACTATAAAAAACCCTCTAGATATAGCTAAATCTCCTGGAGGCTCTTCAGGCGGTTCTGCAGTGGCAGTAGCTGCCAATATGGTGCCTTTAAGCCTAGGTTCTGATACCGGAGGCTCTGTTAGACAGCCTGCCTCCTTTTGTGGTGTTATAGGCTTTAAACCTGGGTATGGGAAAATATCTAGGTATGGTTTAACTGCCTTTTCATCAACCTTAGATACTATAGGAATCTTTGCGAGAAGTTTAAGTGATATTAAATTGTTTTATCAGTGTCTTGCTGCAGAAGATGATAAAGATCAAACCTCATGGAAAAGTACTAAGGCTAATAATTATTTAGAATTTAATAAAGATAATAAAAAACTTATTTATATTAAAGAAATGTTAGAGTATTGCAGCATAGATATGAAAGAAAATTTTATTAAGTACAAGAAAGCTTTATCAAAAAAAGGAATGGATATTGAAGAAATATCCTTGCCTGAAATTAAATACTCCCTGCCTGCATATTATGTTATATCTTCCGCAGAGGCCTCCTCTAATTTAGCTAGGTTTGATGGGGTAAAGTACGGTATGAGCCTTCGTGAGGTAAAGGACATAGATAGTATATATAAACTCACTAGAAGTAAAGGCTTTGGTGATGAGGTGAAAAGGAGAATAATAATAGGTAATTATGTACTATCTAAGGAAGGTAAAGAGGGTTATTATGAAAAAGCTTTAGCTGTTAAGAACCATATTAAAAGTGCTTTTAAAGAAATTTTACAGTACAATACTGCTCTTATATCCCCTTGTACTACAGACATTGCTTTTAATATCCATGATCCTAAGAAGGTTACGGACTTTTACGGTATGGATCAGCTTACGGTGCCAGCTAATCTGGCAGGCTTACCTGCTATTTCTATCCCAATAGGTTACATAAAGGATATGCCTATAGGGGTTCAAATAATTACATCCCAGGAAGAAATCCTCCTTGAATTTGCACAGGCTATAGAAGAAAGTAAAGGAGTGACTAATTATGAAAGATGATTATAAAGTAGTTATAGGACTGGAAGTTCATGTGGAACTAAATACTGAAAGCAAAGCATTTTGCAGCTGTTCTACAAACTTTGGGGCAAAGCCTAATATGAATACTTGTCCTATATGTCTGGCTCTTCCAGGAACCCTGCCATCTCTTAATAAAAAGGTAATAGAGCACGCCATTAAATCCGGTTTAGCATTAAATTGTACTATAAATCCCTTCTTTACCATGGATAGAAAAAATTATTTTTATCCTGATAACCCTAAAAATTATCAGATAACTCAAAAGAATTATCCTATATGTGAAAAAGGATATATTGATATTGAAGACTATAAGGGAAATATTAAAACCATTAATATAGAAAGAATACACGTAGAAGAAGATGCAGGAAAACTTATTCATATTCAAGACAAGACCTTAGTGGATTTTAATAGAGCAGGAGTGCCTCTTATTGAAATAGTTACATATCCAGATTTATGCAGCGCAGAGGAAGCAGTGTTATTTGTTAAGACATTAAAAGCAATACTCACAACCTGTGGTGTATCTGACTGCAGGATGGAAGAGGGTTCCTTAAGGGTAGACGGCAACATATCTATTAAAAATAAAAGACTTAATATACAAGGAAATAGAGTGGAACTTAAAAATATAAATTCCTTTAAATCCTTAGAAAAGGCGTTAAACTATGAAATTGACAGGCAAATACAATTGATGAATATGGATAAGGATATAAAGCTAGAAACTAGAAGATGGGATAATGATAAGGGAATAACTATTGCTATGAGGGATAAAGAAGAAGGAGAAGATTATAGATACTTTCCAGAAGGAGACCTTACAGCATATAAAATAGAGGAAAGCTATATTTATAAAATATCACAAAGTATCCCAGAGCTTCCTAGGAGTAAGTATAAAAGGTTTATTAGTGACTATGAATTAAGCTCTTATGAGGCTGATATTTTATCTCAAGATATAAATATATCTAACTTTTTTGAAAAGGCTGCCCTTAGAAGTGGAGAACCTAAAGAAGCTGCAAATTTGATATTAGGTGAAGTGTTTAGGATATTAAAGGAGAGGCAAAAAGAAATCCAAAGCTTTAATATAACAGGATATGATTTGGGAGAACTCATATTGATTTTAAAAGAAGGAGTTATATCTAGCAGTACTGCAAAGGTGCTTATGGAAAAAATGTTTTTAACGGGAAAAAGTGCTAAAGATATAATAGAAGAAGAAAACCTTAGTCAAAATAACGATAAGGATGCCATAGGTGAAATAGTACAGAAGGTGTTTAATTCTTATCCTAAAGCTGTGGAAGAATATAACTATGGAAAGAGAAAGGTTATAACCTTTCTTATAGGCATGGTTATGAAAGAATCTAAAGGCAGAGCCAATCCAGAGTTAGTTAAAGATATAATACTTAAAAAACTTAATGAAGTATAAAAACAAAGCTGTTATACTAGCAGCTTTGTTTTTATCCGATAGCTAATCACCCCTAATACCCTCACTTCTTTAAGTGGGTTTATAAGGGGTGCTAAGCTCCTGGATAAGTTCTTCTAAGCTTCAGCTGAAGTAGGTATTTCTTTTAAGTAATTCCATCTGAAACTAAGAATCACTTGATGCTTATAATTCCTCATCTTCCAAGTTAGGGGTTAAAGTTTCCTCATCTTTATTTTCTGCAGGAGCACTTTCTTTTCTACAGGTAAGCATATAAATATTTTGAGTGAGCTTTTCTAAAAGATAATTTTGGTATCTTAATTGACTGTAGGCTTGATTGGCTAATATAAAACCCCAAATTCCTACAAACATAAGGGTTACCATAAACAATAAACCTATTATTTCTAAAACCAAAACCATAATATTTATACCTCCAAAAACATATATTACAAGAATAATATTAATTATACCATAACTTGGGTGTATAAATAATATAAATAACTCTAGTTATACATTTTTTTATAACCTTCATATACTATATTAGAGTAATATCTAGGAGAGTAATATGCATCTTTATAGCAGATTAATTTATAGGATTAAAAGAAAACACATGGAAAAAGCCATAATGAAATTTAATAAAATAAACATTGATACGGTGTTTAATATAATTGAAAAGAACTGTTGGGAATATGGCATTCAATATCATCTTATGATAAAGACCCCCTTTGTGTTAGAAATAATATTAATAGGGAGGAAACAAACTAAATATTTAAGATTCCATAAAACCTACATGGTTTTTAAAGAAGATTATATTAGGTTTGAAAGTGTGGTAAAAGATGCTGATTATAGCAAGGCTTACTATATAACTAACGGAGTTTTTGAAGGAAACATAGAAAAACTAAATCATCAGGATTTATTGTGGAGAACTACCAGAGTAAAGCTTATAAGTAATGTGGATTTTTTAATTCATCAGCAATGGCTGAAACAACCTTATAATTCAGTGTTTAAATTTAAAAAGCTAGATTTTTACAGATATCTTCCTGATTAAATTATAAGTGATTACTTTATGGCATTATTGGAAATAATTCTTAATACATTACTCTTTAAGGAGAAAGAATATATGACTAAGAAAATTTCCATTATGCTAAGTATGTTATTCTTTTTAAATTTACTTACTGCATGTGTTTATAAAAATGAAAATATAAGATCATCACCAATAGAAAATAATATAAGATATGGAGTATATAATCTTCCTTCAGATTTTTCATATAACAAAAATGATATATATGATAACAAGGATATTTTTAACGGTTTATTTGAAGGCTTAGTTGAGCTGGACAAAACAGGAAAAGTTGTACCAGCATTATGTGAAAGCTATGACATAACAGATAATGGCATAGAGTATAGATTTAAACTTAGAGAAAGCTTATATTGGAGCGATGGCAGTGAAATTACTTCAGAAGACTTTATGGAGCTTTTTAAGGAGCTATTAAGCCCTAGCTCTCCCAAGGAATTTGCTTCAGAGCTAAAATCTATATATGGAGCATCAAATTATAAAAAGGGTGAAGGTACCTTTAATGACGTGGCAATAAAGGCAGCAGATCCACATGTGCTTGTAATAAGATTAAATAATAAAGATAACAATTTTATTAAAGCTTTATGCAAAAGTGAATATTATTTAAGAAAGGATTTTAATAATTTAAGGAATTTAAAAGAAAATTATAAATCTATCCTTTATAGCGGTGCATTTAAAGTAGAAAACTATAATGGAGATACCCTTTACCTTAAAAGAAATCCTAAGTATAGAAGTTTAGAAAATGCATCAAAGAATGATATTATTATGGAAAAAAAGAGCAGTTCAGAAAGTGCTTTGGCAGATTTTAATTTAAGTAAATGTCATATATTTAAAAATCCCCCCTTAAGTCAGCTTCAGCAGCTAGAGAGTAGCGGATATATAAATAAGAGTTTTAATGGCACTACCATAGGTTTATATTTTAATAATAAAGATAACAAATTAGATTTGAACTTTAGAAAAGCATTAGAAGCAGCTTTTTATGCTGCCATAATTAAAGAAGATACCAAAAGCTTACAATGGACACAATATTCCTATGGAGATACTTTTTATAATAAAAATACTAATGATGATAATATAAGAGTTTCTTCCAATGGCATAAAGGATGATAATAAACTCAAAGAAAGATTTACATCAGAATCAGAAAGAGCTGAAAGCCTATTAAATAATTCTAGTTTTAAAGATACGAAGTATTTAAATGTTGTGGTTGAAAATAATGAAAAAAATAAAGCTATAGCTGCTTTTGTGTCCAAAGCATTAAAAGATATACTTTCTATAAAATGCAATGTTACTTATGTGGAAAAGGATCAAGTCAATAACTCTATAAAAGAGAATAATTTTAGTGTGTTTATAACCGGCATCACTACAAAAAGCAATGAAGATTTTATATACACCTGGTATTCTAAATCCGATAAAAATATATTTAAATTCTTAGATATTAAGTATGATACCTTAATAAACAAATATGCTTTAGAAAAAAATGAAATAATTAAAAAGAGTTATTTAGTGGAAGCACAAAAACATATAGAAGATAATAAAATATTTATGCCTTTATTCTTTGATTTTGATGTTTTATGCAAAGGAGAAAATGTGGAAAATATTACCTTTGACGGAGAAGGAAATATAATATTAAAAGAAATGTTTAAAGGAGATAATACTCCTAATAAGAGCATAGAGGAAATAGAAATTCATGATAAAGATATTGTACCCATAGGATAAGGGCTGTTATAACAGCCCTTATATTATTTAGTAATATTATAATTTTTATAAACAGAATTTTTAAGTATAAATATTATGATGAATAATAAATTCATATTTTTAGAGCTATCAAAAGAAGTTTTGCTGGGGGTAAATATGTCTTTTTTAACATTGTATTCTAAGGACTTTAAAAAAATTGGAGCATATTCATTACTTTCAGGAGAGTCTAGGGTAGATAACCTAAAGTTTTGTTCATCCATAAGATCCTCGGAGTCCAGGGTAAAGCCTAAATATCGCTCTGGATTATCTAAAGATGGACTTTCAGGCCAATTAGTAATTAGCTTTGAATTAACAATTTGATGTTTATATACTTCTACTAATAGACTTCCCAATTCCTCTTCGTATTCTTCTTCCATAAGAGCACTCACCATAAACATAATTAAATCCTCAGAGGAGTACTTAATTTCTTTCTTAGTAGTATTTTTCATCAATATTCCTTTTTCCTTATCATATAGTGAAAACATATAATTTTTAATATCATCTTTCATATCTTTAAGATATTCTATATCACATATGTTATAGGATAGATTTAAGTTAATAATAAACAAACTTGAATGATCTATTTTTTCTTTAATATTAGAATTTTCATGGTAATAATGTACTAATAAATCTGTGATATCCATGATAAAATATTTTATTTCTTCATCTTTGCTGTAGGAGTAAGCGATGTTTAATGCAAAGCAAATCCTATTAATCTCTTCAAAAGAAAGATCATATATAGCATCTCTATAATGAATTAGCATCCTTAATATATCCTTTGAAAAACTTCTATAAGCTTCACTGTCCTTTGTTCCATCAATATATGAATATCTTAAAAAGGCAGCCATCATGAAAGCTTGATCTGAAAATTTGTATTTATTTTCTTTATCTTCAAATCTTAAATCATCAGATATATCTTCTGAAACATTCTTTTTGGTAATAAATACACCTTCTGGGTTTCTAAGGTAGGAAGTATAAAAATCTAGTTGATGCTTAGCCATACTTTTGTACAAAATTGATAAAGTGTACAAACTATTATCCTTGTCTTTAAACTGCTGATAATAATCTATAAGTTCCATGATTGAAAGGGTCATAAAGGCACAGCTAGTAGGCAAAATTTCCTTCTTAAAGGTACTGTTATCCCAGTAGGCATAATCTTTCTCTTTTATTAGTTTAGGATTAGCTTTTCTATAGATACATAAAAGTGGAGAAAAATCTTTTATTATGTTAATATCATTGTTAGGAATTATTTTTTTGAAATTTTTTGGCATTTGAGTTATGCCACAACGGGACTTTAATACTATATGCTTTAGTGATTCTTTTGCGAAAAAAAATAACTGATTTTCTAAGTTTTCTAAAGTAAGAGAATTCATTCTTAAAAAGGGACCTATATATTTCAAAATTTTCACCTCATTAAATAATCCTTATATAAATAATATGAATAAATTAGATAAATTAGTGCAACTTTTAGTAAATAAAGGAGATTTTTTTATGAAGTCAGGGAAACTGAATTGGGATGACTTAAAATATATTATTGATAATCACAAAGGTGCCATTAGAGAAGAGGTTAAAGTGAGAAATGGCATTGGAGAAGATTGTGCTGTGATAGACTTTGGAGAGGATAATTGCGTTATTTCTACAGATCCTATTACAGGGGCTGAAGGAAACATAGGAAGACTAGCTGTTAATATTAATTGCAATGATATGGCTTCTACAGGGGCTGAACCCTTAGGCATAATGGTTACTATATTAGCACCTGAAGATACTGAAATTAATGAAATTAAATCTATTATGAAGGAAATTCATGAAGAGTCAGAAAAACTTAATTTAGAGATTATAGGAGGCCATACCGAGGTTACCTCTGCGGTAAATAGAATGGTGGTTTCTTGTACCGTCATAGGAAAAACTTCAAAAGGTAAACATATATCCACCTCTGGAGCTAAGGTTGGAGATGATATAATAATTACCAAAAGCCTAGCTTTAGAAGGAACTTTTATATTAGTTAATGAACATAAGGAAGAGTTAAAACATATTCTTACTAAAGAAGAGATGGAAGAGGCTCTAAAATATATAGAAGAAATTAGCGTGTTAGAAGAAGGTACTATAGCAGCAAAGTTGCAAGTGAATTCTATGCACGATATCACCGAAGGAGGATTATTAGGAGCCGCTTGGGAGGTGGCTACAGCATCTTCAAAAGGATTTTTAATATATGGGGATTTGTTGCCCATAAGCGAGGTAACTAATAAAGTATGCACATATTTTAGCATAGATCCTTTAAAATTAATATCCTCAGGTAGCATGTTTATTACAACAGAAAATGGAGAAAAACTTATTGAAGAATTAAAAATAAAAGGAATTAATGCTAAGATAATTGGGAAAATTACAGAAACCGAAGGCTATCTTATATACAATGGTAAAAAGACTTTGGTTAATCCACCGGAAAGGGATGAATTATTTAAAGTTTAATAATAAATAATTAGTAATGGAGGTAATGATTGTGAGATTTGACGGGAGAAAAGTTGATGCTTTAAGACCTGTAAAGATAACTAGGAATTATACAAAATACGCAGAGGGCTCTGTGCTTATTGAAATGGGTGAAACAAAGGTTATATGTAACGCTAGTATAGAGGAAAAGGTACCGCCATTTTTAAAAGGCACTGGAGAAGGGTGGATTACTGCAGAATATAATATGCTTCCTAGATCTACAGCTAGCAGAAAGCCAAGAGATATAGCAAAGTTAAAGATAGATGGAAGAACTATGGAAATACAGAGGCTTATAGGTAGAGCCCTTAGGTCTGTGGTTGACCTTAAGGTTATTGGCGAGAGGACTATATGGATTGATTGTGATGTTATACAAGCAGATGGGGGTACTAGGACAGCCTCTATAACAGGAGCTTTTGTTGCTTTGGTGGATGCGGTAAATAAAATTCATAAGCGTCAGCCTTTTAATGTATATCCTATAAGAAACTTTGTAGCTGCTGTAAGCGTAGGTATAGTAGATGGAGTTAAATTATTGGATTTGTGTTATGAAGAGGATTCTAAGGCAAAGGTAGATATGAATATAGTGATGACGGATACTTTAGAGTTTGTTGAAATTCAGGGAACAGGGGAAGAAAACCCATTTTCCAGAAGTGAATTAAATGAATTGCTTCAATTAGGAGAAAAAGGTGCTAAGAGCTTAGTTCAAGCACAGAAGGATGCATTAAAAATGGATTGTCTTTGGATTGGAACAGGAGAGAGTGAATAATATGAAAAAGTTAGTAGTAGCTAGTAATAACGCACACAAGATAGGTGAAATAAGAGAGATATTAAAAGAGGATAATATACAGGTGTTTTCATTAAAGGATCTAGGTATAGATATAGATGTAGTAGAAGATGGGGATACCTTTATGGAAAATGCTTATAAAAAAGCTAAAGAGATATACGATTATATAGTGGAAAATAAACTGGGGGATTATATGGTTATGTCTGACGATTCAGGACTATCCGTAGACATTTTAAAGGGTGAACCAGGGGTATATTCTGCAAGATATGCAGGTGATCACGGTAATTCAGAGAAAAATAATCAAAAGCTTTTAGATAATCTTAAGGGAGTGGCATATGAAGATAGAAAGGCTAGATTCATATGTGCCATGGTATTAATTGATGGTGAAAATAAAATCATAAAAGTACAAGGAGAAGCAGAGGGATATATTATAGACAATGCTACAGGAGTTGGTGGTTTTGGATATGACCCTATATTTTACGTGCCTGAATTTAAAAAGACTTTTGCTGAAATGAGCTCTGAGGATAAAAACGCCATTAGCCATAGAGGAAAAGCTCTAAATAAACTTAAGAAGGAATTAAATTCACTATAATTAGATAGCTATAATCAGGAGGAAAAAAGTGTTAATAGCAATAGTTAGCGATACACATCACGATAAAGAATCATTAAATAAAATTTTGAAATGTACAGAAAAAGCAGAAGTACTTATTCATTTAGGGGATAATGTGGAGGATGCTGAATATATTAAAAAGCATTTTAAAGGTGAGACCTATTATGTAAGGGGAAATTGTGATCCTTATAATTCAGCGCCTTCTGAAAGTATGTTGGAGTTTAATGGTAAGAAGATATTTGCAGCTCATGGGGATAGGTATGGGGTTAAAATGGGACCGCTGATGCTAAAATTTAGAGCAGAGGAATTAGGGGCTCATATAGCCTTATATGGACATACTCATATGCCTCATATAGAAGAGGTGGAGGGCATATGGATAATCAATCCAGGCAGCCCAGCATTGCCTAGATTGAGTAAGAAAAGCATAGCGTTTATGGAAATAGAGGAGAATAAAAACATATACCCATATATTTACACATTATAGTTGATATTGGAAGTTATTAAAGAAGTTAAATAAATTATAAAAAAACTATTGACGTATTAAAGTATATCGTGTAGAATAATCATTGTCGCCGAGAGATGAATAAGCTCTCAGACAAGTTCGGGGTGTGGCGCAGATGGGAGCGCGCGTGCTTTGGGAGCATGAGGTCGCAGGTTCAATCCCTGTCACCCCGACCACATAAGCGGGTGTAACTCAATGGTAGAGTTCCAGCCTTCCAAGCTGGCTACGTGGGTTCGATTCCCATCACCCGCTCCATAAGCGTCTTTAGCTCAGTTGGATAGAGCAACGGCCTTCTAAGCCGTGGGCCAGGGGTTCGAATCCCTTAAGACGCACCACTTATAGGTTCCGTTAGCTCAGTTGGTAGAGCACCTGACTCTTAATCAGGGTGCCCAGGGTTCGAGTCCCTGACGGAGCACCACATGGTGAACGTAGTTCAGTTGGTAGAGCGCCAGTTTGTGGCACTGGTTGTCGTGGGTTCGAGTCCCATCGTTCACCCCATATTGGGATGTCGCCAAGCGGTAAGGCAACGGACTTTGACTCCGTCATGCGTAGGTTCAAATCCTGCCATCCCAGCCAATGGTTCACTAGCTCAGTCGGTAGAGCACATGACTTTTAATCATGGTGTCCGGGGTTCGATTCCCCGGTGAGCCACCATTTATACAAAAGATAAACCAAACAAAAGAAAAACTATGCAGGTGTGGCGGAATTGGCAGACGCACTAGACTTAGGATCTAGCGCCTACGGCGTGGGGGTTCGACTCCCTTCACCTGCACCAAGTTTGCGGAAGTGACTCAACGGTAGAGTGTCACCTTGCCAAGGTGAAAGTTGCGGGTTCGAATCCCGTCTTCCGCTCCATTTTATTTAAAACATAACCTGCGGGTGTAACTCAATGGTAGAGTTCCAGCCTTCCAAGCTGGCTACGTGGGTTCGATTCCCATCACCCGCTCCATACAAAAGACAACTAATTTAGTTGTCTTTTGTTTTATCCTATAGCCTAGCGCTCCTGGATAAGTGATCCTGTAACCTGCACCCATAGCTCAGCTGGATAGAGTTGCGGACTTCGAATCCGAAGGTCGGGGGTTCGACTCCCTCTGGGTGCACCACGAAAGTTAGGACAAAATAGATGTAATCAAACATCTGCTTTGTCCTAACTTTTTATGTTATACTAAAACAAAGATTGTTTATATATTCGAATATTCGCAATAAAGCGATGAGGCTAACGAAGCCTATAATAGGATGGTGAAAAATGGATTTAAGAGTTGAATGCGTCACAGGAAGAAGTAAAGAGAAAGAAAAAATAAAGGAAATTTATACATCCTCTTTTCTTAAAGAAGATCGTATACCTTTTTGGTTGATGCTTATAATGGCAAAGATGAAGAACACTGAATTTATATCTTTTCATGATAAGGATACCCTATGTGGCTTTGCTTATATGGCTACAGTTCAAGACCTGACGTTTGTAATGTTCTTGGCAGTTAATGAAAACATTCGTTCGAAGGGATATGGCAGTCGTATTTTAGACAAAATTCAATCAATACATCCCTATAGTAAAATTATAATATCTATTGAAAGATGCGATAAAGATGCAAAAGACATTAAGCAAAGATTAAGACGTAAGAAATTTTATGTTAATAACGGATATATAGAGACTGGATACTTAGTAGAAATTTCAAAGAAAAAACAGGAAATCCTAATAAAAAACGGAGAATTTGATGAAAATGAGTTTTCCTTGTTCTTTAAAAAATATAGTAATGGTACCATGAAGCCTAAACTATGGAGGATCGGTTCTTAACTGGAAATACTACAATAGTTTACCAATTAGGTATGGCTTATATGAGAAGCAAATCATTAAGCTATAGTATAGTTCTCCATACTCTTTATAACTTAATATAGTATTGTGATTAGTAACTATTTCTACATTAGAAGAAATCCTGTGAAAATATAGAATTAATTACATTGCAATTGGACTTTGGGAGGGAAAAGAAGCAGAATATGAAGAACATTATCTTGATTCTGCTTTGGATGAAGCTTACAGAAATTATAGGGGACTACCAGTAAGTAAAATGATAGCTTTAAACTGCATGGTATATTCATATGAAATAGTAGATATTAATATTGAAGGTCATATTAAAGCTTACTTAAGATCTAAAAATGAAGTTGAAGTTATGAATATTAAGGATGAGGTGAATAATAGCATTAAATCTATATTATCTAATTATGAAAAAGACATACGTGAATTTAAGATAAAGCCATATAAACAAAGCCTTATACGAAGCATATTTAGCACAGTTTTTTATACAAGGCTTTTTATTTTAACAGCGAAAAAAGTATAATCAGTAGCAAGTGAAAGAGATAGGACATACTATATATAGTAATTAATTTCAAGGAGTCTAAAGTGCTTTCAAACAAAGATTTTGTAACACAATCGTTGGAACTAAACTTGTTCTTTATGAGAATAGCTAAAGAGCACTCGATATTTTTAGAAGCAGGTTTTACTACCAGAGACTATCCATTTATAGAGCAAGCAGAAATGCTTAAGAATATTTTTAGCAGCTTGCTGGTAGAAACTATACAAATGTCTGAGGGGCTAATAAGCCAAGAAACATTAAGTTCAGGAGAATTAGTAACGGAGTTAACATTAGATGCCGAAAGAGAAACAGAATTTTATACCAATATTAAGATTGATAGGAACATAACAAAGATGGAAGCAGCGCTAGCTATAAAACCTCCTAGCCAGATTAATATGGGTACCGTAAGGATGGTAGAAAATTTAAATAATAGAGCCATAAGAGCTGCGGAACAAATAGCTATGTTTAAAAGCAATGTGCTTAAAAATGTATTATCATGCAGAATGTTTACAACCAATTACCCGTTACTCATAGATCATATTTTAAGAGAAGCTAAATTTTATTTAAGAATGCTTAGAAAGCTTCAGAGTAGAGAAGAATTTGATATAGCTAGAGAAGTTGCTTTCCAAGAAAGCTTCTGGAACAGAATTATGGCTGAACATGCAAAGTTTATCCGAGGGTTATTGGATCCAACTGAAGTTAAACTATTTGATACTGCAAATAATTTTGGAGCAAAGTTTGATGAGCTTACAGAAGAGGCTAGAAAATTATCCCAAGATATCGGGTTATTACCATCAGTAACAGATAGTAGCCTTAAGAATACTGTTGGTATTAGAGATTTTAAAAAGCAGGGCACTGAAGGGATTATACAATGCAATATTAAATCCATTGCTTTTCCGCTCCTTGGAGATCACGTAGTTAGAGAAGCAAACCATTATATAAGAATGCTAAAGAGATTTAAACAATATAATATGGAATAATATATTTAATATACAAAAACTTTTCCAAATTACAAGCGATATTAAAGCTTAGTTACCCCATTAAATATTAAAAGACTTACGTATGAATATATGGAGGGATTTTAATATGAGAGTTAATAAAGTGATAGAAGTGGATAAATACTATTATCAAAGAGGAAGAGTTGAACCCACAATAAAAAAGGAAAAGGCTTATGATAAAGATAGATCGTTTTCAGAAATCTTAAAGAAAAAAATATGTGAAAATAGGATTTCAAAAGCACTTGATTAGATTCAAGTGCTTTTACATTAGCTCTCAAAATATAGTTAAAAAACCGTAAGTTTAAACCTACATAAATCCCTACTAATCATCATATAAAAATTAAATATAAGAGGTATTATAATTATTTATATATTTATCAGATTTATATATGTAATATTATGTATTGTTTTATCGAAACTCTTGAAATAATTAACAAATGGTTTACAATTATAACTGTAAGCATACATACAGAGGAGGTAATATTATGAAAAAACCAATATATAAAAAGTGGTGGTTATGGGCTATTATTGTTATTATAGGAATTGTTGCCTTAAGTACAAATGGTGGTAAGAAAGACGAGAAAGATTTAGCAGCTAATTCTACTAAAAAAGAAAGCACTAAAAAGGAAGAAAAAAAAGAAGATACCAAAATTACCTATGAGAACTTCTTAAATATAAAAATGGGTGATTCGCTTGAAAACGTAAATAAACTTCTTGGTGAGGGTAAAGAAGAAACCTCATCAGAAATTGGCGGAACAAAAACAGCAATGTATGCATGGAAAGGTAAAGGTTTATCTACCATGAATGTTACAATACAAAATAAAGTCGTAACAAACAAAACCCAGCTTGGTTTAAAAGAAGGTAATGCAGACGTAAATATGGATAAATATAACCAAGTTAAAGAAGGTATGTCATATGACCAAGTGAAAGCTATTTTAGGAGAAGGAGAACTTATATCTCATAGTAAAATAGGAAAGATTGAATCCATAATGTATTCATGGACCAATAAAGGTGGTTCAAACATGAATGCTACTTTCACAGGTGGAAAGTTATCTCTTAAATCCCAATTCAATTTAAAATAAAAATAGCTCTGGATGCAATCCAGGGCTTTCTTGTTTATATATAAGTATTGTACCTCTAATTATATTTCTTATAACTAAATAATAAGGAATGTACAAATAGTTTAGATTGCTAATTATTTAGATGTAAAAGGAATAAACTTATATATAGATATTTTTAATGGAGGCGCTACATGGGATATTATATAAAGGTAGAATCAAATGTTAAAGTTTATGTGGAGGATATTAACCCCCAAGGAAAGAATACTATATTGTTTTTGCATGGTTGGCCTGGAAGTCATAAGCTCTTTGAGTATCAGTTTGATCAGCTTCCAAGGAGAGGGATTAGATGCATAGGATTAGACACTAGAGGATTTGGAAAATCAGATAAGCCTTGGGAAGGTTACGATTACGATACATTGTCAGATGATGTTAGGTGTGTAGTTGAGGCATTTAATTTACAGGACTTCACCATTGCTGGCCATTCCACCGGGGGAGCTATTGCAATTCGCTACATGGCAAGGCATCATGGGTATGGAGTATCTAAGCTGGCGCTTTTTGCAGCTGCAGCCCCTAGCCTCATTAAACGCGATAATTTCCCATATGGTTTAGAAAAAGATGCTGTAAATGACATTATTAGAGGGACATATAGTGATCGTCCCAAAATGCTACGCAATTTCGGAGATACATTTTTCTTTCAGAGTATAAGCGAGCCATTCTCAGATTGGTTTTTTCAATTAGGACTACAGGCAGCAGGTTGGTCTACTGCAGCCATTGCAAATACATGGTTAGGTGAAGAAAGACTGTTTTCTGACTTAGAAAAAATAAATGTTCCAACATTAATTCTTCATGGAATTCATGACAAAATTGTTTTATTCCCACTAGCTCAAGTGCAAAATCAATGCATTAAAAATTCAAAGCTTGTACAATTTATATATAGCGGTCATGGATTGTTTTATGATGAACGAGATAAATTCAATAAAGAATTGATAAATTTTATTGAGAAATAAAGTTTTTGCAAATTAAAATTTCTTAATGTAAATAGTGAGATGCAGTAAATTCTTAAAATACCGTATTATTCAGAATTGGATTTTATGGTGTTTTTATTTATTACTGAAAATAGTTATTTAATGCATATATATTAATGGGAGGTAAAATTAATATATATGCATTAAATATTGCACTAGAAGTGACTAGAAATAATATTATAAAAGGAAGAGGTATTGAAAGAAAATATCTTGATACTACTAAAGATAAGAATAAAGTAAACCAATATAAGGAGGTTGACCACTATGGTTAAAATTTGTGTTGATGCCGGGCATGGTGGAAATGATTCAGGAGCTGTAGGCAGTGGTAGACTAGAAAAGGATTATACCCTTGCTTTTGCTTTAGGAGTAGGGGCTAATTTACAAGCTTATAATGGGGTAGAAGTTATATATACAAGAACCAGCGATGTTGATGTATCACTAGAGGAAAGAGCAAATATAAGCAATAACAATAACTGTGATTATTTCCTAGCTATTCATATAAACAGTGGAGGGGGAACAGGCTTAGAGACCTACTATTATTACAATAGTGAAAAGGGAAAGTCTTTTGCTTCTGCCATTCAAAATTCTCTTGTAACTAATGGATTGGCTACTAGTGATAGAGGCATAAAGTCCGCAGGATTTTATGTGCTAAAATATACTGTGGCTATAGCGTCTCTTGTAGAGCTAGGGTTTATAGACAATGCTTCAGATATGGAGTTCTTAGATAAGCATAAGGATAGTATAATAAAACAGATTACCCTGGCTGTGGTAGATCATTTAGGAATAGGCAATGGTGGGATAGTAACACCTGAGCCTCCACCAGTAGTAGAAGTTACCATAAGTGAGCTTCAAGAGGAGATAAACAAGCAGGGCTTTGGAAATCTAGTAGTAGACAATATTGCCGGACCTAAAACCTTGGCAGCAGCTCCCACAGTAAGACAAGGTGCTAAAGGAAATATAACTAAATGGATTCAGAAAAAGCTCATATCCTTAGGCTATTCATTAAATTATGGAGCGGACGGAATTTTTGGACAAGAAACTAAACAAGCTGTAATGCAATTTCAAAAGGATAATAATTTAATAGCAGACGGCATAGTAGGTAAAAATACTTGGAGAAAACTGCTAGGCTTATAAGATTAGGGTAGCTAATAGCTACCCTTTATTATTTTAACAACTTTTATTGTAAATAGAGGAATTTAAGAAAATATATAGAAAATATAATATGGTAGATTATGAGTAACTTTATAATCTATTATTAAAACTTGTTAAGATTATAACGATAATATGGAGGGACATAATGAAGTTTAATAAAAAGCTTGTTACTTGTGGGCTTATATTATTTATACTAACTTGGACAGGGAATATAATCTATTACAAAAATCAAATTCTAAAAGAACCTTTGTTTATGAAACATTATTATGACATTGATAATAGTAGGGGGGAGTTTAGGTTATCTTATATTGATAATATAAATTCAAAGGATAGGGTTATATCTATAATGTTTCCTGAAATAGGACGGCAATTCTATTGTAGTGAATTATCTCAAAATACCGACAGAAGATATTATGCATTAAAAACTATAAAAATTGATTTTCCGAATGAAAATATGAATGTCCTTCCAAAGGAATTTCAAAATAAGCTTATTACAAAAGCAGAGGTTATGCTATCTAATGGAAAAAATATTAATGTGGATTTAGGAAAAATATATATCCATAGCGATGAAACTAAAGAGAACCATTTAAAAACATTTGGTACTACAGGCAGCAGTGATTACACAGGAAGTCAATTATTTAATGCTGATAGAGATATTAAGGTTATAGGAATAAAGGGTAAAATTTATGAAGAGATAAAAGATGTACTTCGAGTAAGTATTGAAGGAAAGAATCTTTCTGATATTACTTTTCCTATTAATCTAAAAAAAGGAGAACCCTTTGATATAAGTTATGCATTTAAATTTAATAAAAATGATATAAGAAAAAACAATGCTTATTTATTTACCTTGGATATTTTAACGGAAGATTTCCAGGGCAATAAAGGGGTAACTACTTGCTATTTAGGATATAATAGTTACTCTCCTCATAATTATGATATTAAAACATTGAAGAATTCAAAAGGAGGGGAGTAAAATGTACGAGTCAGGCTACAATAAAATATTTATTGGCATGTTATTTATTATCTTTGACTTAAATCTAGGCTTTATAAATATACTTCCAGATTTTATTGGATATATGTTTATTTATGCTGGCTTGAGCATTTTAACACCTCAAAATAAGTTTTTTGAAAAAGGAAAAATGCCGGCCCTTATACTTGTGTTGCTAACTATAAAGAGTATAATACATTATCCTAATAATAACATTCTATTAGGAGAAATTCATGATATAAGATTGATACCCATGATTATAGAAGCAGCAGCTTCTGTAATTAATTTATACTTGATATATATAATAAGTAAGGGCATATATGAACTATGTAAGGAAAGAGGTTTACGGGAGTATGAAAAATCAATAGAGTCTCGCTTTAAATTTTATTTTATAGTTTCCTTAATAACAATATTCTATATTCCTTTTTCCATAAATCTTCCTTCAGACTTCAGCATGTTCATGATAGTAGTTTTGATTATAAGACTTTTTGCAGTGTTATTTATTGCTGGGGCTTTTAGAAAAGGGAAGATGTACTTAAATACTTAAATAAAAAATAGAGTGATAGGGGATTGATGAGGGGTATTATGGAAAGAAAAAGCTGCTATATAAAATTAAAAGACAGAATAGATAAAAAGGATTATAAAGATATAAATGCACTTGAAAAGCTTTGTTTAGAAGAGTATAAAATTGCTTTAAAATTAGAATTGGATTATAAGCTTAAAAAAGGCGAGGATAAGCATAAATTAGATGCTATTAATGAATTTATGTATTATGAGGAAGATAAGCTCATTGGTTATATAGGTATATGCGACTTTGGAGGCGAGGCCTTAGAAGTAAATGGCATGGTGCATCCTAAATATAGAAGGATGGGTGTATTTAAAAAACTATTCTCTTTAGTAAAAGATGAATGGGAAAAAAGAAAAACACAAAAGATGCTGCTACTAAGTGATAATAATTCTACATCAGGGATGGAGTTTATTAACTCTACTGGTGCCATTTATGGCAATTCAGAATATGAGATGTTTTTGAAGAGTAATACAAAAGAAAATACTTCTACCCCTAGATTAATCTTAAGAAAAGCCACCAATGCTGATGCTAAAGAAATCGCATGGCAAAATTCTATATATTTTAATATTGAATTTAAGGAAGAGGTTACTATTATTCCTGAAGAAGAAGAAAAGCTAGGAACCACCATTTATATAGCTGAAGTAAAGGGTAAGATTATAGGAAAAGTTCATCTAGGAATAAATGGGCAGGTAGGAGGCATATACGGGCTAGGTATTTTACCAGAATATAGAGGAAAGGGCTATGGAAGAGATTTATTAATTAGCGCTATAGAAAAGTTAAAAGAACAGAATTTAAAAGACATAATGCTCCAGGTAGTAGTGACAAATAAAAGGGCTTTGAATCTATATAAATCCTGTGGCTTCCAGGAAACAAGCACCATGAATTACTATGAATTAAGTAAATAATACTATACGGATAATTAACTTAAATAAAGATCTACAATTTTTAGAAGAGGTGGAATAAATGATTAAAAACTATATTGAAGATGTGGTGGAAAGACTAGTACCAGAAATCTTAAATGAGTATACAGATATTTGTAAATGCCCTATGTGTGTGGAAGATATAAAAGCAATAGCATTAAACAGGATTCCACCTAAATATTCCGTTAGTGAAAAAGGATTATTATATATTAAAACCAATGAGCTTATTACTCAATTCAAAATGGATATAGTAAAAGAGATAGTTATAGCAATAAATATTGTATCTGAAAATCCAAGACATGCATAATATTCTACTGAAAAGAAAATACAGAGGAATGGGTTTATAGAAACATTCCTCTGTATATTAATTAAGAAACTCAATAATACCAAGTATTATCAGTAATATACCTGAAAATAATGGTGAATATTTGCCTAAAAATTTACCTAATACATGATTACCTACAGCTTCTCCAAAGATAATAGTAACAATACTTAATATAAATGTAGAAATCACAGTGATTTTAATATTAACTCCAGTTATACTGGCTACTATTCCGTTTCCTAGGTTATTAAAAGTTAAACCAAAGGCTACAAATATAGATTCCTTCATGCTAATATCTCCAGAATGATCTAAATCTGATTTTTCTGCGTATTCCACCATATCTGTGATATCTTTTAAAGCAAGCTCCTTGGAACTTTTATTATTTATAAGCTTTATTATACTTTGGGTTATAAAATATATTCCCAAGATAATAATAGCGGAAGCACCTAACCTATTAGTTACGGAGTAAGGCAAAATTTCTGATATATAAATCCCTAAATTCATAGATAAAAATGTCCCTGTAGAAGATATGATAGCTATTATAATATTTGAAATTATACTTATTTTTATTTTTTTAATGCCATAAGCCATACCTACTACTATATTATCTAAATTAGAGGACAAGCTAAACAACAGAGCAGACAAAATTAATGCCATATAGGTTCTCCTTTCCTATCACCTACTTTCTAATATATGGCATGTAATTTATATGGTGATTGAATGTTATATTCATAAGGAGGAGAATATATTGTCCAATGAGACTTTTCATTTTGAAACTACACTCCATATAGATATTTTATATCATTTACTTGCGCACATGGATTTAGGTCAGGACTTTACAAATCTTTATTCTATGGAATATATAAATACCATGGAAGGAGAAAAATATAATTTAAGTATTAGGAATAATGGGTTGGAAGAGGAATTAAATTGTTAATTCTTAATATTTATATTGAGCTTTAATAGTAAATTATATGGAAGTAAATTAATATAAATTGAGGTGAAATTATGGATGTGGTTAAGGTAATATTTTTTGATATGGGTAATACTTTATTACATTTTCATTATGGAAAATCAGATGATGAAAAAGATATGCAAGGTTTAATATATTTAACTGAATATCTAAATAAGTTTAATACAAAGATTAAACTTGATGAAGTAAAGCAAGGATTTTATGAAAATTGGATGGAAGGGATAAAAGAGAGAAGAGTAACACTTACAGAGTACCCAATAGAAGATTTTCTAAATAATTTTCTTCACAAATATGAATTTAGTCTTAAATTAGAGCAATGCATAGAAGCGATTAATTTATTCTATACAGATTAT
This sequence comes from Clostridium amylolyticum, assembly GCF_900142075.1. GTDB lineage: Bacteria > Bacillota > Clostridia > Clostridiales > Clostridiaceae > Clostridium_AA > Clostridium_AA amylolyticum. Next base: position 34,444 of record NZ_FQZO01000004.1, on the reverse strand, counting down.
AGGGAACAAGTATATTTTGAAAAGGATATATATGATACTTTAAAAACAATAAAAGATAAGGGCTTTAAAATAGGAGTTATATCAAATACTTGTTATTATGATGAGGTTATGAAAGAATGTTTTAAAAAAGCAAGTATCTATGATTTAATTGACAGTTTTACATTTAGTTACTCATTAAGGATTGGTAAGCCCAATAAAGAAATTTTTAAAACTGCTTTTGAAACAATGAAAATTACACCAGTAGAAGCTGTAATGGTGGGGGATAATTTAGAAAGTGATATTAAACCGGCATTAGATTTGGGAATGAAAACAATTTGGCTTAATCATAAAAATAACAGAATAAATAGTGAAATTGTACCGGATATTGAAATATCATGTGTTTCGGAATTGCTTAAATACATATAGATATATGGTTTAAGTAAATGAAAGATATTCTTATAAAGTTGTTGTAGATCACAATGCAGAAAAAGTAATAGCAAAGTTTCATACTATGGAGTTAATAGTGCAAAGGTTAATTTTTATGAACCAGTAAATTTATTTTTAATGAGAAGAACAAATATTGAGAGTGAGATATATAAAGGAAGTTATGATAGGTATAAAAATAGATAATATTAAGTAAAGGGATACATAATTAATAAATAGTGAGGGGAAACAGAATGATGAGTCCAGTTAAACTTACAAAAAAGCAAGCTCGTCAATTCATATTGTTAAAGCAAGGTCTATTAGGTGATTATAAATTCATTGGAGAGAAGGGTGTTTGTAAATATATAAAACAAGCGGGATGCATTCAGTTTGATCCCATTGATGTTTGTGGCAAGAATGCTGAGTTAGTACTGCAATCCAGAGTAGAAGGCTTCTCTAAAGAAATGTTAGATAAGCTCTTGTATAGTGACAGAAAGCTTATGGATTATTTTGATAAGAACATGTCTATATTAAGCTTGGATGATTGGAAATACTTTTCACGTCAGAGGGCAACTCACTGTGAAAATGGCAGAAGCAAGGATAAAGTTAATGCAGTTTCAGAGGAGATAAAGTCAATTATTAAAGAAAGAGGTTTCGCTTCATCAAAGGATATTAATCTCAAGGAGCAGGTTGATTGGACTTGGAGTCCTACTACATTGTCTCGTGCAGCTCTGGAAACCATGTATTTCAGAGGAGAGCTTATTATTTATCATAAAAAGGGAACCATCAAGCATTATGCCCTTTCTACTGATCATATAGCTGATGAAATTCTAAATGCCAGTGATCCTAATTTCACAGAGGAAGAGCATTTACAGTGGAGGGTTCTAAGGCGCATTGGAGCAGTAGGAATACTTTGGAACAAACCATCGGATGCTTGGCTTGGAATTAATGGATTAAAGGCAGCTAATAGGAAGAGCATATTTCATAAGTTAGTGGAAGAAGGCAGGATTGTTGAAATTGTAATTGAAGGTATACCTGATTCCTTATACTGCTTATCAGAAGATATAAATTTAATTGACATAGTATTAAGTAACCCTGTATTTCCAAGGAGAACTGAGTTCATTGCTCCCCTGGACAATATGCTTTGGGATAGAAAGCTAGTGAAAAAGATTTTTGATTTTGAATATAAATGGGAGATATACACCCCTACTGCTGAACGAAAATACGGATATTATGTTTTACCTGTTCTCTGTGGAGACAGTTTCATTGGTAGAATTGAAATAGTGAATGATAGGAAGCTAAAGCAGCTTATAGTAAAGAACTTCTGGTTTGAAAATTCTGTTACTAATCACTTCCAATTCAATGAGGAGATTTATAGTTGTATTAAGAGATTTTCTAATTTTAATAATTGCGAAAGCATTAAATTAGAGTATAAAAAGGATAAAGTTACTTTATAACCGTAAACCTATGAGAAGTAAGACTATTTACTTTATTACTAGAGAGGGATGATAATTTTGAGTAAAAGTCCATATGAAGAATTTCCACATATTGTGGCAGATGAAATAACATTAAGAAAAATTGTAGCTTCTGACCTTGACAACCTTTTTGAAATATATAGCAATGAAAAGCTCTTTCAATATTCTCCTGTAATGCTTAAAAAGAATAAAGATACCGTTGCCAATATGATAGGACATTTTGAAAGAGATTTTCATAAAAGAAAAGAGATATTTCTTGGAATCTGCTTAAATAGCGAACCAAACGATATTGTTGGTGTGGCTGAAATGTTTGACTACTCTCATGATGTAAATATGATAACAATAGGTTATAGACTGAATGACAGATCTTGGGGTAAAGGAATAGCTACAAAAGCTGTTAAGGCAATGACAGATTACCTATTTAATGATATTGGCATTAACCGTATACAAGCCTTTGTGATGCCAGAAAATATTAAATCCCAGAATGTACTACAAAGAAATGGTTTTATTAAAGAAGGAATAATTCGTCAAGGTACTGTTTGGAAAGGTAAAGGTGTTGTTGATTTGATATTATATTCTTTATTAAAGTCGGACATTACAAAATAAGTTTTTTCTAATATATTCTTATTTGGTGTCACAGTTGTAAGATTTTATGTAAAAGATGGAGGTAACTATATTGGAAACTATTATTTATAAAGAATTAAAAATGACTGAAATAAATGTAGCATTATTTGCAAGATTTAATCGCTATCAAGAAGTAAAGAAATGTTGGCGTAAAGAAAATGAACAATGGGTATTAAAAGATATTGCATTTACGGAACAGTGGGGGCCAGCTGAATATGAATACCTAGTTAAATGTCTGAAAAACACTATAAAAACAGGTGGCACAGTAATTGGGGCCTTTCATAATAATGTGCTTGTTGGATTTACCTCAGTGGAAAATCAGTTTTTTGGCTCAAAAAAGGAATATCTGCAGCTTTCATGCATTCATTCCTCTTACGAGAGCCGAGGCATGGGAATAGGTAAAAACTTATTTTCTCTTGCCTGCAAAAAAGCAAAAGATATGGGAGCTAAAAAGTTGTATATATCTACTCATTCATCTGAAGAATCACAGGCCTTTTATAAAGCCATGGGTTGTGTAGAAGCTATGGAATATAATGCTAAACTAGTTGATGAAGAACCCTGTGATTGTCAATTGGAGTATAGGCTACTTTAATGAACAAAATGATTTGCTATAATTTTATGTTGATTGGAAGGATATACATATGGATATTATTATTGAATTAGGAAAAGTAAAGGATATTGATGAATTAGAACAACTTTATAACCATTTGAATGACCATTTAGCAAAAGGAGTAAACTACCCTGGATGGATAAAGGGGATATATCCTGTTAGGGAAAATGCCATTGATGGAGTGGAGAATGGTAATCTCTATGTAGCAAAACATAATGGAAAAATAGTTGGTTCCCTTATTTTAAGTCAGAAACCTGAACCTGCATATTATAAAGCTAAATGGGAATTTGAGTCTGACTATTCAGATGTTTTTGTTATATATACATTTGTAGTTCACCCAGATTTTTTGAAATGTGGTGTGGGCAAAGTATTAATGGACTTTTCTATTGAACATGGTATTAAGTCACAGGCTAAGTCAATTCGGTTGGATGTTTACGAAAAAAATATACCAGCCATCAAGCTGTATGAAAAATGTGGATTTAAATATATTGATACAGTTGACTTGGGACTTGGGAACTACGGGTTGGATTGGTTTAAGCTATATGAAAAATTACTATGAGATAAATATAAGAAGGAGACACAAATGGGTAAAGAAGTAGAGGGAAGAAATTTTAAAGAGTCAGTAAAGAAAACAGGCTCTTTTATATTAAGTATTGTGGTAGGGGCTATAATTGGCTTGGGCATTGGTGTGATAATTGCTTTTAGTAATTCAAGGATATTTGAAGGAGATATTTTTACAATCGTAATTTGTTTTGTTATTTTTATATTTTCATTTTTACTTCAATTGATTCTCCATGAATTAGGACATTTGATTTTTGGACTTTGGTCAGGATACGAATTTGTATCTTTTAGAGTTGGATCATTAACATTTATCAAAGAAAATGGAAAAATAGTTCGTAAAAAATTTAAAGTTATGGGAACAGGTGGTCAGTGCCTTATGATGCCACCAGAAGGGAACGGTTATGATTGTCCATATTTTCTTTATAATTTAGGCGGTATATTAATGAATACATTAGTATCATGTTTATGTGTAGCAGTGTATTTATTAATTCCTATTCCAAAAATGCTTGCAGCATTTTTATTGTTTACTGCTGTTTCAGGATTTTACGATTTAATTATGAATGGTATACCTATGAAAATAGGTGGTATAGCCAATGACGGATATAATATGCTTTCCTTAGGAAAAGATAAAGTTGCAAGATATGGATTATATATACAGCTTAGAGCAAATGGCCTTATTTATCAAGGAATTCGAATAAAGGACATGCCACTTCAATGGTTTGAGATTCATGATGAAGCTGATTTAAATAATCCGTTAATTAGCAGTATAAAACTTCTAGAAGCTACCTATTACCACGATAGAAAAGAATTTCATAAGGCGAAGGAATGTTATGAAACTCTATTAAATGAGGTGCCAAAACTAATTAAGGTATATGAAAATGAAATCAAATGCGAGCTGCTTTTCTATGAGATAATAGGTGAAGCTAGAAAAGAAACAATTGACAATTTATACACTAAAGAATTAAAAAAGTATATAAAAATAACCAATTGTTACATAACAAGAAAAAGGTTGATGTATGCTTATGCTCTTGTAATTGAAAAAAATTCAGAAAAAGCAGATAAGATATTGAAGGAAGTTGATGTGGTTAAAAAAACATATCCAGCTAAAGCAGAGGTTGAGAGCGAACTAGAAATAATAGAAATTATAAAGCAAAAGTACACTCCTTTACTGGAAAATGAAATTATCTAAAACATATAAATGGCAAAAAATAATCATTGCAATAGTTAGTTGCGGAAATTCAACGGAACTTTGGTAGAGTGCAACTAGAAAAAATGTTAAACTATATGCAAAAAAACAGGGGGTGACCTTAATGAATTTTGGAGAGAAATTGCAATTTCTTAGGAAATCAAAAGGTATGTCTCAAGAACATCTTGCGTCACAGATTACAGTTTCAAGACAGGCAATTTCAAAATGGGAATTAGGCGAATCTATGCCAGATACGGATAATGTTATTCAATTAAGTAATTTTTTTGAAGTTTCCATTGATTATTTACTTAAGGATGATATTAAAAGTGATACTAGCATTCCCACTGTGAAAGAAAATTCCACTCTCATTAAGATGAATAATCGTGATAAGAGACTATTAGTGAGTGGAATCGTGCTTAGTGGTATCGGTGTGTTTGGAAATCTTTTTTTGTTGGTGCTATCTAGGACTAAAAAAGTTCCTGTAGTAAAATCTAGAATTATGCCAGATGGAACAAAAATGTACTATGGTGGTAGTGATGTTTTAGATTATAGCTTTTGGCCTTTTATTTCCCAGTATAAGCTTCAGGTGTTTTTTTGGATGTTCTTGATTTTATTTGCTTTGGGGATAGCATTGTTTCTAATTAGGATTATGAAGCATGGTGAAAAAGTGAAAGAAAGATAGGAGAGCATTATCTTTGCAAGAGTACAATAGATTAATGAAGTTGTTAAAGTAATTCTTTATGTGGAGTGCTTATAAAGGAAGTTATTATAGAAATAGATAAATATATTAATGTATATGGTAATTCCCTTAAAATTACTATACAATCTTTATATAGACAAATAAATTTGATGATGGTTATATATTAATAATATTATAAACTATTTCTTCTCCATAGTGATTGTTGCACGGTGGAGAATTTTTTCAAATGGGGGTATGTACATTGGAAACTATTAGATATAAAGAATTAAAAAAGGATGAAATAGATAAGAGAATATGTCCCCTTTGTGGAAAAGATAATAACTGTCAACATGGTCAAGGTGGATGTTGGTGCGATACAGTTAAATTTCCTAAGTATATTTTAGACTTAGTGCCTAGTGATAAAAAGGGAAAAGCTTGTATATGTAAGTCTTGTTTAGAAAAGTATCAGAAATAATAAGCAGTATTGAAAACTGCAATAGTTATGTAGCAAATCATATTTTGAGAGGATCACTTAATGGAAAAAGTATTAATTAACGGTAAGGAGTATTCCTTCATTAAAAACTATAAAGAAAATACTATGTTTAGAAAAAGCTATAATGAATTAACTAAAAAAACTTATGGATTTGATTTTGAACAGTGGTATCAGGATGGGTATTGGGGAGATTGGTATGTGCCCTATTCACTTTTGGATGGAGAAAATATTGTTGCCAATGTTTCCATTAGTATTATTGATTTTTTGGTTTTAGGAGAAAGTAAAGGGTATGTACAATTAGGAACAGTAATGACAGATTCTTCATATAGAAATCAGGGATTATCTCGATATCTTATAGAAAAGGTCATAGAAGAATGGAAGGTTAAATGTCATATGCTATATTTATTTGCCAATGATAGCGTATTAAATTTTTATCCTCAATTCGGATTTACAGCTGTGGAGGAATATCAGTATTTTAAAAGAATTACCAATGATAATGAAAACATAGCAGCAGAAAAATTAGATATGTCTTTAGTGAGCAATAGAGAATTAGTTGTGGAAAAAATTAATAGCTCAGTGCCAATTGCAAAGCTAAGCATGCTTAAAAATCCGGAGCTTATAATGTTTTATTGTACTTCTTTTATGATGGATAATGTTTACTATTTGAGAGAAAAAGATGTAATTGTAATTGCTGAGCTTGATGGTGATACATTATATTTACAGGATATATTTTCTTCATCAGAAGCTAACATAGACGATATTATTAAATCACTCACCAATAAGGAAGTAAAAAAAGTAGTTTTAGGATTTACACCTAATGACTCAGGCAGTTATTGTGTGAATTTATTGAAAGAAGAGGGTACAACTTTATTTGTTATGAAGGATAAAGAGGACTTATTTCAAAATAATAAATTAATATTTCCTATGTTGTCTCATGCATAGGGGCATTAATTGAAGTAACTTTATATATCATATACTATTAGAGAGTGATTTTAAAGAAAACTAATGATTTCAAAATTAACAGTTAGAGGAGAATTTTTAACATGGATTATAAAATTATTTGGCTTATTTTTGGAATGGGAGCAATATTAAGTTTATCAAGCGTTATTAGCCAGTTAAGAAACGATGTGGCTCGAATAAATATAACCTTAGATAAAATTGCTAAACAAGTTGGAGTAACTGACACTGCGATACAAAATATAGATGGTGAATTAAAAGATCTTATTTCCCAAGGGAAAAAAGTTAAAGCAATAAAAAAATACAGAATGGTTACTGGAATTGGATTAAAGGAAGCTAAGGAATATATTGATTTACTAAGTGAAGGGGAACTAAAGTAATAATATATTTATGGGGGGAATTATTATGTGGCTTTTAATAGTTATAATACCTTTATTAGTATGGCTTGATTTGCGTTTATTCAAGATTTATTTCAACTTCTTTTTTGAGGATGCAGATGATTTTAGTGAGTCTGTCAAATACTCGTTTATTCCTGATCTATTCTCACTCTTTAGAGGCGAATACATTAAAGATAGATTAGCAGAATTTAAATTAGGTATGTTCATATTTTTATGCATTATAACTATTATTTTAGAAGTATCCATGGTTAAAGGCCTATTGAGTTTATTTTAAGCTTACTTTTAATCTTCACTAAACTTAATAATTAAGATGAAATTTTGCATAAGAATAAATTTGTAAAAAACTAGTACTACACTAATAATAGACTAAAGTATAGTTATTGTTTATTATGCGATGGTTGAAAAGTGTGAGTTAAGCAAAATTTATATAGTGAGAGGTAATAAGTATGCTAATAGAGAAAGCTAAGATCGGGAAAAATTGTTTAAAAGGAAAAACCGTATTATTAACTGGTGCCGGTGGTGGAATTGGTTTTGAGGCTGCTCGGGCTCTGGTATGGCTTGGGGCAAATGTAATCATTGCTGAAATTAACAAGGATAAAGGGTTTAAGGCTGAGAAAGCAATAAATGAAGAATTAAATACGAATAGGGCATTGTTCTATGAAATCAACATTGAAGATGAGAAACAAATTAATAAACTCTATTCTTTTATAAAAAATAAATATGGGTTTTTAGATGTAATTTTCAACAATGCTACAATAACATCTTTAGGCGCTGTTCATAAGGTTAAAATAAGTGACTGGGATAAAAGCTATGGTGTTAATTTAAGAGGTCCCATATTATTGGTTCAAAAGTTTTTACCTGATATGAAATATAAAAATGAAGGAACAATTGTATTTGTATCTTCTTCTGGAGCAGCTCCCTATATGGGAGCATATGAAATCTTTAAAACATCACAAGTTGAGTTATGTAATATTCTTGCTGGTGAACTTGAAAATACAAACATATATACTTATTGCATAGCGCCAGGACTTGTAAAAACAGAAACAGCGCATCAAGGAATTGAAAAAGTAGCTGCCTTAATGAATATTTCCACCGAGGAATTTTATCTTATGAATGAATCACATATGTTAGATGCTGAACATGCAGGCGTAGGTTTTGCAGTTTCTATTGCTTTTGCAGAAAAGTATAATGGACAAGAAGTAGGCTCAATACAGGCCTTGACGGATGCAGGGATCATAAGGCAGGAGAAAGAAGAAGTAATCAATAATACTTCAAATTATAGTAAGGAAACCTTAAAATTGCATATTACAAATGTGATTAAAATATACAATGAACAGTATCAAGGGTGGCTTGAAAGAAATATATTTGAAAGACAATGGGTTCTAAGAGATTTTAAGAAAGAAGTAAAATTATCAGCAGATCAGTTTAAACGTGAAATTGAAATTATACAAAATCTCATGGAGCAAGGAGAATTTGATTCCTTAAGAAAAAAGAAAAATCTATTTATCTGTCTAAAAAAATACTATGAACATCAGTATAAACTGTTACAAGGCTATGAGAAGGATGTAAAAAAATTAAAAGATAATTCTCAAGTGATTCTAAGCTGGATTGAAGAGCTACAAATAATAATTGATATCTTAAGGAGATAAATATGGATTTAAAAATTCAATATAATTGTAATAATATTAATTGGGATTTGGTATCGGAAATATTGAAAAAAGGGGAGATGGCATACTTTTCAGGTGAAGTTCATAAGAAAGCCTTTGAGAATAGTCATACTGTGGTATTTGTTTTTCATGAGGATAAGCTAATTGGCTTTGGCCGTGCTATTTCAGATGGAGTTTACCAAGCTGTAATTTATGATGTAGCAGTATTGCCTGAATATCACGGTAAAGGTATAGGGAAAGAAATAGTGAATAATATAATTAAGTGTATTCCAACATGCAACTTTATATTATATGCCTCCCCAGGTAAAGAAGCCTTTTATGAAAAATTGAATTTTAAGAAAATGAAAACAGCCATGGGATTATTTATAAATGCAGAGAAAGTGCGTGATAAAGGTATAACTGAGTGATGCTTGTATTGATCCCATAGCATACAAAATAATATCAAGATAACGATTAAACTATGAGTTTAGGTAAGCTCATAGTTTTTTTTATTTTAAAACCTACACATTTCTAAGTAAATAATAATTTTTTAAAAACATAGTTTTTAATTTAATATATATTTTCAAAAATAGTTGACATATAATTATAAACTTGTTATTATTCTTAATAAATCATTAATTATTTTCAATATATACTAATAAACAGGAAAATAACTATTTTGGGTTTAAAACTAAAAAAAGTTAACAATTATGACGAAGACAAAACTATTTTAAAGTTAATTACAGAGAAGGGGAAAGCTGAGAACCCTATTAACTTGATAGCAATGATCACTTCAGAGTTGTGCAAACCAATTAAGTAATTTGCACCGTAATTCTGCGTTAAAGGCTAGGGTTTGTTAGAACCTGTAATAAGGCTGGAATTATATATTCTAGTAAAGTAGAGTGGTATAGCGTTATAAACGCCTCTATAGGGTAAAAATCCTATAGAGGCGTTTTTATAATCAAACATGTGAATTGTAAGAAGAGTTGTTTTGAAAATGGGGCTAAAATGGGCTTTCTTACAAAAGAAAAGGGGGCGATAGGCTTGGGTATTATATCGCAAGCGGAGGAAGAAGGTATTATAAAAAATAGTTTTTTAGTAAAGTGTAATTTTAATTTGTTATTAAGGAGAGAAAGAAGATGAAGAAAAAAATATCCATGCTTTTAGCTGCAATGTTTGCTGTGGGTTCATTAACTGCCTGTGCTCAAAAATCAAAATCTGGTAGCGGCGATACTATTAAAGTAGGGCTTAACTATGAATTATCTGGACAAGTAGCCACTTATGGGCAAAGTTTGGTAAGTGGAATTGAGTTGGCCTTTGAAGAGATAAATAATAATGGTGGAGTTTTAGGCAAGAAAATAGAGGTGGTTAAAGCAGATAATAAATCCGATAATGCAGAGTCTGCCAATGTGGCTACTAAGCTTACCACAAGAGATAAGGTAGTGGCTATATTAGGTCCAGCTACTTCAGGGAATACCAAAGCTGCAGCGCCTATTGCGGTGCAAAACAAAGTGCCTTTAATATCAGCTTCAGCCACTGCAGATGACGTTACTGTAGACAGTAATGGCAAAGTGAGAGAATATGTGTTTAAAACTTGTTTTAGTGATTCTTTCCAAGGAGTAATAATGGCTAACTTTGCCTATGGAGATTTAGGAAAGAAAAAAGCAGCAGTGTTAGTAGACAGCACTAGTGACTACAGCAAAGGGCTTTCAAAAAACTTTAAAGAAACTTACTCAAAATTAGGAGGAGCAATAGTAACAGAACAGGCATATCAAGCAAAGGAAACAGATTTTAAAGCTGTTCTTACTAAGATAAAAGGAACAAATCCAGAAGTACTGTTCTTACCAGGATATTATGAAGAAGTAGGATTAATTATAAAACAAGCTAAAGAATTAGGCTTAAATGTACCTATACTTGGAGGAGATGGATACGATTCTCCAAAGCTTGTCGAGCTGGCAGGAAAATCTGCTTTAAATGATGTTTACTACACTAACCATTATTCCTCCAAAGATAATTCTCCGGAGGTGGTTAAATTTAAAGAAGCATTTAACAAAAAATATGGAAAAGATCCTGATGCTTTCAACGCCTTAGGTTATGATCTAGCTTATTTCTTAGCCGATGCTATAAAGAGAAGCGGAGAGGTAAACCCTGAAAAAATTAAAAAAGCCTTAGAAGCTACAAAAGATTTTAAAGCTATTACAGGTAAGCTTTCCATAGATGAAAAGCACAACCCGGTAAAAGCTATTACTATACTTCAAATGAAAGAAGGAGAACAAGTTTTCCTAAAGAAGTTGTCTCCACAGTAAAATATTGTAATTGAGATTTTTAATAACTTTATTTAATACAGTGTACAATTTATATTATCAGCGTAAAGTTTTTGAAAAAACAGATGGTTTTTTCAGAACCTAAATGTAAATTGTACATTGTACAAAATATTTGAAAGGAAGTGAAAACAGTGGAGCAATTTTTACAACAGCTTATTAATGGACTTTCTTTAGGAAGTATATATGCATTAATTGCCTTGGGATATACTATGGTTTATGGAATTATAAACTTAATAAATTTTGCCCATGGAGATATATATATGCTTGGAGCATATATAGGCTTTGCAGTGACTACTTACTTACACTTGGGATTTTTGCCTTCTTTGATAATGACCATGCTTCTATGCGCAATTATTGGAATTATTGTGGAGAAAATAGCCTATAAGCCTATAAGAAATTCAACAAGAATCGCTGCTTTAATTACGGCTATAAGCGTTTCATTATTTTTAGAGTATGGCACTATGTACTTTGTAAAAGCAGAAACAAGAACTTTTCCAAAAGTGCTAGAAAATAAAAGTATAAAGCTATTTAGCGGTTCTTTAATATTAAATTCAATTGATATTTATATAATTTTAATAACCATAGTTCTTATGTTACTGCTTCAATATATAATTTATAAAACTAAAGTAGGTAAGGCTATGAGGGCGGTAGCAATGGATAGAGATGCTGCGGAATATATGGGAATAAGCGTTAATAAAACCGTATCTTTTACTTTTGCCATAGGATCTGCTTTAGCAGGAGCTGCTGGAGTATTGGTAGGTGTATATTATAATTCCATTAACCCTTTAATGGGAATACTACCTGGACTTAAGGCTTTTATTGCAGCGGTAATAGGAGGAATAGGGGTTATACCTGGAGCCATGTTTGGTGGATATTTTCTCGGGATGACTGAAACTATGGTAAGTGCATATGGTGGTTCTTTGTATAAGGACGGAGTATCCTTTGCAATCTTAATTTTAATACTCTTAGTGAAACCTAATGGTTTATTAGGAAAAAATACAAAGGAAAAGGTATAGGGAGGTATTCTATGAAAATCTTTAATAAAAAAAATATAATAACAGCCTTCCTAGTACTTATAGTATATGCATTAGGACAGGTACTTATAGAAGCAGGTGTACTGGATTCTTATATTGTCCTTAATATAGTAATTATAGGAATTAACATAATACTAGCGGTGAGCCTAAATTTAGTTACTGGTTTTACAGGACAATTTACTTTGGGACATGCTGCCTTTATGGCTATTGGTGCATATACTTCAGCGGTGGCTACAGCAAAATTTGATTTGCCTTTTGGAGTGGCCATATTATTAGGAGCAGTATTGGCGGCCTTAGCAGGAATAGTTATAGGCATACCTACCTTAAGGCTTAAGGGAGATTATTTAGCCATAGCCACTTTAGGTTTTGGAGAAATAGTAAGAATCTTATTGCTAAATAATGAATATTTAGGTGGTGCCAGCGGCTTTAATGATATACCGCAAAAAACAAATTGGACATGGCTTTATTTCATGACCTTCATAACTATTTTACTTATCAACAACTTTATTAACTCTAAAAGTGGAAGAGCTTGTATTTCCATTAGAGAAGATGAAATAGCTGCGGAATCCATGGGAATTAATGTTACCTTTTATAAGGTTTTAGCTTTTGGAGTAGGAGCTTTTTTTGCCGGTATAGCTGGGGCATTATATTCCGGTTACTTTTATTTTATAAGACCAGACGCTTTTGGTTTTATGAAGTCTATAGATATATTGGTTATAGTAGTATTTGGAGGTATGGGAAGTATATTAGGGTCTATTGCCGGAGCCATAGCATTATCATTAATATCTTTATTGCTTCAAGATATACCAGAGCTTAGAATGGTTATTTACTCATTAATACTTTTTGTAATAATGGTATACAGGCCTCAAGGGCTTTTGGGTAATACCAAATTAAAGTTATTTAAGAAAGGGGGAAGTAAAAATGTCAGTGCTTCAACTAAATAATGTGTCTAGATTTTTCGGAGGCATAAAGGCGGTATCTGGTGTAAATATGGATATTGCTCCAGGAGAAATCTTAGGACTTATTGGGCCCAATGGCGCAGGAAAAACTACCCTTTTCAATTTACTTACAGGGATATATAAACCTACCGAAGGAGATATAATATATAACTTTCAAAGAGCAAAAAGCACAAAAGAATTAAAGCCATATAAGATAGGGAACCTAGGGGTTGCTAGAACCTTTCAAAATATAAGGCTTTTTGGCAATATGACCTTAACAGAAAATGTAAAGGCAGGTTATCATAATAAAATAAAGTATGGACTTTTAGCTTCTTTTTTTAGAACTAATAGATATTATAAGGGAGAAGAAATACTTGAAAAAAAGGTTTTGGAGCTTTTAGATATATTTAATTTACTAGAAAAGAAGGATGAATTGGCTAAAAATCTGCCTTATGGAGATCAAAGAAGACTAGAAATAGCACGAGCTCTAGCTTCAGAGCCTAAGATATTATTACTTGATGAGCCTGCAGCAGGAATGAATCCTAAGGAAACTAATGAGCTTATGCATTTAATAAAATGGATAAGGGATAAATTTGATATTACTATTATTTTAATAGAACATGATATGTCACTTGTAATGTCTTTATGCAGTAAAATTTTTGTGCTTGATTATGGTGAGGTTATTGCAGAAGGAACACCAGAAGAAATAAAGAAAAATCCAAAGGTTATTAATGCTTATCTAGGGGGTGAAGGAGAACTATGCTAGAAGTAGTTGATTTAAATGTATATTATGGAGGTATACATGCACTGAAAGGAATAAATATAAAGGTATGTGAAGGTGAAATTGTTACATTGATAGGAGCTAATGGAGCAGGTAAGACCACTACTTTAAAAACCATATCAGGAACCTTAAAGGCTAAAAAGGGAAAAGTGCTGTTTCAAGGGGAGGACTTAGGAAAGGCAAAAACCCACAGAATAGTAAGCTTAGGGGTAGCTCATGTTCCAGAAGGAAGAAGGATTTTTAAGAATATGTCTGTTATGGAGAATCTTGAAATAGGTGCATATTCCCGAAAGGATAAACTGGAGATTAAAAGAGATTATGAGAAAATATTTGAAATCTTTCCAAGGTTATTGGAGCGTAAGGAGCAAATGGCAGGAACCTTATCTGGAGGAGAACAGCAGATGTTAGCGATAGGAAGGGCTTTGATGGCAAGACCTAAGCTACTTCTTTTAGATGAGCCTTCCATGGGACTTGCACCTTTAATAGTAAAACAGATTTTTTCCATAATCAAAGATATAAATGAAAAAGGAACTACTGTATTATTAGTGGAACAAAATGCCTCTATGGCTCTTAAAATTGCCCATAGGGCTTATGTAATAAAAAATGGTGTGGTAGAAATAGAAGGAAATGCCCTAGAACTTTTAAATGACGAAAATATAAAAGACGCTTATTTAGGTGCTTAAAGGTAATAATTGAGTTTAATTAGAAGAGGAATGGAAGATTGGATAACAGTAACCAATCCTCCATTTTTTATTTAATTAATTTCCAATAATATTGACATTATTTTTAAAATATGATATATAAAAGTTAGTGGTTAGCACTCAATCGGATAGAGTGCTAATAAGAGAATAACCTTATTAAGGTGTTAAACTTAGTAAATGCTTATTCTACACTATAATATTTTCCACTGCGCCTATGTTATGTATGCGTGGTTTTTATTATGAAGGGAGCGAATTACATGGAAACAAAAGAATTTAAGGCAGAATCTAAAAGACTGCTGGACCTAATGATTAATTCAATCTACACTCACAGAGAAATATTTTTAAGAGAGCTTATATCCAATGCCAGTGATGCCATTGATAAGATTTACTACAAAGCTTTAACGGATGAGAACCTTACTTTTGATAAAGATAGTTATTACATAAAGATAGTTTCAGATAAGGAGAATAAGGTATTAAAGGTTATTGACACCGGTATTGGTATGACAAAAGAAGAGTTAGAAAATAACCTAGGAGTTATTGCAAAAAGTGGATCTTTAGCTTTTAAAAAAGAAAATGATGCTAAGGATGGTTATGATATTATAGGTCAATTTGGTGTTGGTTTTTATGCTGCTTTCATGGTAGCAGATAGGGTTACAGTTATCAGCAAGGCTTTAGGCAGTAATGAAGCTTATAAATGGGAATCTAAAGGAGCAGAGGGTTATACCATAGAACCTTGGGAAAAAGATTCTGTAGGTACTGAAATAATACTAGAGATTAAAGAAAATACACAGGATGAAAAATATGAAGAATATTTAGAAGAATATAAATTAAGAGAAATTATTAAAAAATATTCCGATTTTATAAGATATCCTATTAAAATGAATATAACTAACAGTAAGTTAAAAGAAGGCACAGAAGATGAATATGAAAGCTACATTGAGGAACAAACCATAAACAGTATGGTTCCAATATGGAGAAAAAATAAAAGCGAACTAACTGCAGAAGATTATGAGAAGTTTTATTCTGAAAAACATTATGGATATGACAAACCTGTGAAACATATTCATATTATTGCAGATGGTGCTGTAAGATATAATTCCATACTATTTATACCAGAAAATATACCTTTTGATTATTACACAAGAGAATATGAAAAGGGGTTAGAGCTTTACTCTAATGGAGTGCTTATTATGAATAAGTGTTCAGACTTATTGCCAGACTATTTTAGCTTTGTAAAAGGTATGGTGGATTCTGAAGATTTATCTTTAAATATATCTAGAGAAATGCTTCAGCATGATAGGCAGCTTAAGCTTATTGCAAAAAATATTAAGAACAAAATAAAAAGTGAATTATTAAACTTATTAAAGAATGAAAGAGATAAATATGAAGGGTTCTATAAATCCTTTGGCAGACAACTAAAGTATGGTGTTTATAATGACTTCGGAACTGACAAAGAAATGTTACAGGATTTATTAATGTTCTATTCATCTAAGGAGAAAAAGCTAGTAACTTTAGATGAATATATTTCTAGAATGCCTGAAGATCAAAAGTATATTTATTATGCTGTGGGAGAGTCTAATGAAAGAATTGAAAAGCTTCCACAAACTGAATTAGTTTCAGAAAAGGGATATGAGATATTATACTTTACTGAAGATATAGACGAATTTACCATTAAGATGCTAATGAATTATAAAGAAAAAGAATTTAGGTCTGTATCTAGTAATGATCTAGGTATAGAAGACACCAAAGAAAATGACAAAGAAGAGGCACAAGAAAAAGATAATAAAGAAATCTTTGAATATATGAAAAAGGTCTTAGCGGACAAAGTTAAAGATGTAAGAGCCTCTAAGAGATTAAAACATCATCCAGTATGCTTCTCCAATGATGGTGAAATATCCATAGAAATGGAGAAAATATTAAATGCCATGCCAAACAGCCAAAACATAAAGGCAGATAAGATACTAGAAATAAACATTAATCATGAGGTGTTTAACTCCTTAAAGAATGCTTACGAAAATGACAAAGAAAAATTAGACTTGTACACTAATTTATTATATAGTCAAGCGTTATTAATTGAAGGACTACCAGTTAGTGACCCTGTAGAATTTACCAACGATATATGTAAAATAATGAAATAGTATTATGGCTCCCTAGTTGGGGAGCCATTTTATTTTTTATTTTTAATTAAGGTGTTTTTTTAAAAGGAATGACGTTATCAATTTGTATAAACTTTAAATTTTCATTATTTATAAATTCTAATAAATCCTTTGCTTCAGCATAAACCAGTACACCATAGGTTTTTACTCCATTTTCCTCTATATACTTTAAGGAATCTTTATAGTATTGGAATTTAGAATCATTGTGATCTAATGCAGTAACTGCTTTTTCTCTATCAGCCATATATTTTAATAATGAAGTAAAATGTTTAGTATAATATTCTGCAAAATCAGATTTAATAGTTTTTCCATCTGTCATCCAATCTGACATTTGTAAGTAGGGATATTTATTTTCATCTGCCCTATCGTCACTAAAGGAACCACCAATTTCATTAGGATTAAAACCGGACATGGAAGGAGCGGGCTGCCCTTTGTATCCACCTCGGACTGTTTCGCTTCCTGTACGTACGGCTACCCATTTAAAAGCTATTTTATCCTCATATTTTCTTGATAACTCATAAAATTCATTCATAGATAAATCCTTTTCAAAAATTATATAAGCAGAAATATATGAAATAGGGTTTAATTCTTTAATATTATTCAATAGCCTGTCTCTTACTCTCTCAGCAGATTGACCTTTAGATTGACTTGAGAATTTAAGAGTAGTAAAGCCTGAGTAATCCCCCGGGAAGAAATCTTGAGATAGTCCTATCTTATTATTTCTTTTTATCTTAGTACTGATTTCTTTTATTTCGTTAGTAAATAAATTTCTACGTTGAAAATATATATTGTGTGTACCAAAACCAAGATTTTCTGTGGTTGTAGGCCCTGTTAATAGATATCCTGGATAATTTAACTCAGTAATAACTTTTAAGTCGAAATACAAATCCTGCTGCTCTTTACCAACGGTTTTCTTAGAGGGATCATAGTAAAGATTATTTATTATAGGAGAAATTACACAAAAAATAATGAATATGATTAAAAATACAATGGACACAGATGCCAATATTACTTTACGTAATTTTTTATTTACACTTTTTTTAACAAAGGTGGTTTCCTTAGTAGTACTTTCTTCTAAGATGTCTTTTTCAAAGTCCAGATTATAGTTTTCAGATAAATAATCCTGTATGGCCTCATGTTTATTCAGCTCTTCTTCCACTAGCTTAGCTTCCTCAGAAGAAGCCGAACCAGCTTTATATTTATCCAGTAAATCTTTAAAATTCATGAATAATCCTCCTTTAATGAATCCTTTAATTTTTTCCTTGCTCTAAATAATAAGGTTCTAGCTGCCCCTTGAGAAATTCCAGTTATTGAGGCTATTTCTTTTAGGGGAAAAGCGCAATAGTAATATAGGATAATTACCTCTTTGTAGGATGATTGCAATTTTAAAATTTCATAATAAATTCTTTTTTTCTCTTCACTTATTATAATTTTATTTAATGAGTCATCTTCTACAAACAGCTTGTCTAGATGTGACTCTAAATCTTGTAAATACTTATTTTTTCTTAAGTGATCTAGATATAAATTTTTGCATACCCTAAATAGCCAATATTTAATATACTGTTCATTATATTCAATGGACAATAATGCTTTAAAAAATGTTTCACTTACTAGGTCTTGGGCTAAGTGATGATCCTTGCATAAAGAAAGGGCATAAATGAATAATTCATTAAAGTATCTTTTGTATAAAGCTTCCAGCTCATCATTTTTCACAAGTCAATCACCCCTTTCACTTAATAAACGATAGTACTTAAATTATGTTACACTTAATTAAGAAAAATATAGCAAATTTATCCTAGGAAACCAAAATATTTATAATAAATAATATATTGCAATTCAATATTATAAAGCTTTACAGATTTATGGTAAAATATAGTTGTAAATAAAATAGTTCCAGTTTTGTAAGGTGCTTTGCACATTACAATCACTGGAACTAAAAGCGGGCAATAGTATTACATTTTAGGTGAAATCCTTTGGATCTAGGCTATATAGGTAGTCTAAAACCTCATCTAGAGATTCAGAAGAGTATAATGAATCAGTTCCACCACCATGATAGTAAACAGAAAAGTTACGGTTTTTAAAGTAAAAAACATGGTAACTTCTGTTTCCAATTTGCATATTTCCTAGACTGAAATCTTGCTCTTTCACAATTGGGTTTAGCAGCTTATGGCTGTTTTCAACGGTAATGCCTTTTTTGCCCTCTAACATTTCAAAGCGAGGGTAAAAATTAAATTTTCTTTTTTCGTCCATTTAAACACCTCTTTTATTGTAAATGTTAACATAATTATATATCATTATCATAGAATTACAAGAAAAAGAAAAAATAAGATTTTAAATAAATTATTATATTATAAATAATAAGATCTAGGAGGACGGCTATGAATAAAGAAGAAAGACGTTTAGCCAAATGGGAAAAAATTAAAAGCAAAGGATTAATATCTTACCTTATAAAAATGGGGCTATTTTACCATGGCTTATATTTTTTTCTAATATGGGTATTTTTAGTGCCATTTATAAATAGTAATTTTACTTCGGATTTTATAAAAAATGAAAGCTTTAAAGAAAGAGTAAGTGCTTTTGTCGTAGTTTCAATTCTTTATGGATTATGCTTAGGGTATATTTCATGGAGAAACTTGGAGAAAAGATATGCACATATAATATAGTGATTATACGAATGAGGTAAATATAAAATGAATAATTCAGGTTTAAATGTAATAGATAATAAAGTTCTTGAATATGAAGGGATAATTAATCCTAAGGGTATTGAAGATACTACTTATTTGATAAATAACAAGTTAATAGTTAACTCAGAAAAAGGTAATTTATTAAATGAATTAAAAAGATGCTTAAATGAGTGTGAAAGGTTTTACTTCAGTGTAGCTTTTATAAATTTCAGCGGTTTGCAACTTTTACTAGATACATTTAAAGAGCTAGAATTAAAAGGCGTTAAAGGTAAGATAATAACTTCTACCTATTTGAATTTTACTGAACCCAAGGCATTAGAAAAAATAAAAACCTTTAGTAATATAGATTTAAAGGTTTTTGTAGCAGATAATGACAATGGCTTTCATACCAAAGCATATATATTCGAAAATAGAGATGAATATAAAATTATCATAGGATCTTCAAATATTACCCAAAGGGCACTAAAGAGCAATGTAGAGTGGAATGTCCAAGTAATTTCTAAGAGGGAAAACAGCTTTATTAAAGATGTATTTAAAGAGTATAATAAGCTTTGGGATTGTACAGATATTGTAGATGAAAAATTTCTTAATACCTATGAAAGTTTTATTAAAGAAATTAGAAAAGTAAATTCATATAAAAGCATGGAATTTGAGAATTATAAGCAAATTAAACCAAATGAAATGCAAAAGAAGGCCGTAAGAAATTTACAAAGATTAAGAACCGTTGGGGAAGACAAAGCGCTAGTTATAGCGGCTACTGGAACAGGAAAAACCTATATGTCAGCCTTTGATGTTATTGAGTTTAAGGCTAAAAAAATGTTATTTATAGTGCACAGAGAAGAAATTTTAAAAAGTGCAGAAAAAACCTTTAAAAAATTAGTTAAGAACAAGACAAAAACTACTGGCCTTCTAACAGGTATGAGAAAAGATATTAATGCAGATTATTTATTTTCCACCATACAATCTATGAATAATAATTTATATGACTTTAATAAAGATGAATTTCAATATATTGTAATAGATGAAGCCCATCACAGTTCAAGTCCTTCCTACAAAAGGGTTATAGACTATTTTAAACCTGAATTTTTATTAGGCATGACTGCCACCCCTGAGAGAAGTGATGATGGAAACATATTTAATATATTTGATAATAATGTTGCATTAGAGCTGAGGCTTCGTGAGGCTTTAGCGTTAGATTTAGTGATACCTTTTCACTATTTTGGTATAACGGATATAGAGGGGATAGATTTAAGTGATGTTAATTTAAATAATGGCAATGAGATAGCAAAAAGGCTAAAAGTCAATGAAAGAGTTGATTTTATAATAGAAAAAATGAACTTTTACGGACATGATGGAGATAAATTAAAATGTGTAGGCTTTTGTGCCAGTATAGATCATGCAGAGTATATGGCAGCAGAATTTAATAGAAGAGGTATTAATAGCATAAGTTTAACAGGAAAAAATTCTCCTAGTGAAAGAGAAGAATATATAAAAAGGTTAGAATGTGATGAAGATGAGCTTAAAGTGATTTTTACTGTAGATATCTTTAATGAGGGGATAGATATACCATCTATTAACCTAGTACTGATGCTTAGGCCCACAAATTCACCTATAGTATTTATACAACAATTAGGCAGGGGTTTAAGAAAGTATAAGGATAAAAGTTTCTTAACAGTATTAGATTTTATAGGCAATTACAATAAAGCATTTTTAATAGCCATAGCTTTAAATGGAGCTAGATATTATGATAAAGATAGTTTGAAAGTAGCTGTGGCAACTGAATTTGCAAATTTACCAGGCTGCACTAATATTCAGATGGATAGAATTTCTAAAGAGAGAATACTTAATCAGATAGACAAAGAAAATTTTAATTCTATGAAATATTTAAAGGAAGAATATCAAGAATTTAAAAAGTTAAGAAATGGTAAGACCCCCTATTTGCTAATGGATTATATAAATTATGATGGTGCTCCAAATCCTATCAAATTCATATCCAAAGAAAAAATATATTTAAATTTTGTAGCCAAAGTGGAAAATGATGATGAGCTTAAAAGCTTATTGACAAAGGATGATTTCTTTACAATTAGTAAAGAACTATCTGGTATGCTTCCAATAAAAAGAGTTTATGAATTTGCAATTATTAAATATTTAATGGAACATGATGAAATAAACTTACAGCAAGGAAAGAAAGAGATATTAAAATACATAGAATTTGTGGATGATGATAGTGTAAAACATGCCTTTAAGTGCTTAAATCAAGATTACTATGATTCAGGACAAGTTAAAAGCAATCTAAAATCCTTTGATTATAATGATGGAATATTAAAGACTACAACAAAATATTTAAAAGTAATTAGGGATGAAAACTTAAAGATATACATAGAAGATATTATAAACTATGGTTTAATTAGATATGAAAAGGAATTTGAAAACCAATACTATGGTGTGCCTTTCCTAAAACTTTATGAGCAGTATCAAATGGTAGATATAGCTCTTTTATCCAACTATACTAAAATACACAGTTCCTTTAGGGGCAGCGGATTATTAACTAATGAAAATGATTTTTTCTTATTTATAGACTTACATAAAGAAGAGGATATAAAGCAAAGTATAAATTATGAAGATAAATTTATAAACAGTAAAGCCTTTCAGTGGCAAACACCAAATAATATATCCCAAGAATCACATAGAGGGAAAAATATAATATTTAACCAAGAGAGAAAGATTAACTTGCATATATTCATTAGAAAGTATAAGCAAATTGATGGAAAAGTACAGCCATATATTTATATAGGAGAAGGAAACACTATTAAATATCATGGAGAAAAACCTATAACAGTTACAATGGAATTAGAGAATGAAGTGCCAAATAGTATATATTTAGAGTTTAATAAAAAGGTATAGCGTTTAAATATGCTATACCTTTTTCTCTTCATTTACTAATAATTTTACAGCAGGTATATCTGCTGGAGCCCAATTTAAAGATGGTAAGTTTTTTCTATGCATCCATATTAGCTTATCATGCTCATTGGCAATGGGTGTACCACTTTTAATTTTACATTTTACGGTAATTAGGTTTACTATAAAGTTTTCGTACTCATGGGTATTGTTATTAAATTCATTAATAAATTCAATATCACATTTAAGCTCTTCTTTAATTTCTCTTATAATAGCAGTACTAACGGACTCATCTTTTTCAATTTTTCCACCAGGAAATTCCCAGAAATTTGGCAAGTTCATTTCTGTAGAACGAAGGGCGCACAGTATTTCCTTTTGATCATTTTCAATAATTGCCCCTACAACCTTTATAACTTTCTTCATCCAAAACACCTCTTTTTTAGTGTATCACAGAATATCAATTTATCAATAAAAAAGATTACCATAGTTGTAAATTATATACAATGATGGTAAAATGAAGGTGTTGAAATTTAAAAATAATAATTTAGTAATTATTATTTTTAAATTTAATGTACTAATAAAAAGGGGGTCATTAAATGATCAAAAATTTCAGAAAGACCACGTTAAAGCTTTTTAGCCTGGTTTTAGCCTTACTCTTAGGACTTGGGGGATTTACAAGGGTAAGTGCAGTGGAAAATACTCCTGAAAAGCTTGACAAAGCTAAAATACAAAGGATGAAGGAGGAGCTTTCTAAGTTACCAAGGGAAAAGGTTAGCAAGATTGAAGCAGGAAAGCAGAATCCTGAAGAACTTGTAAGAGTCATTGTTGAAATGACTGAAAAACCTGCTGCTGAAAAATTTAGTAAGTCATTAAAGGCATCACCGCAGGAAATAAATTCAGTTAAGGAAACACAGAAAATAGTTAAAGATAAAGCTAAAACTTTACAAGGAGCAAGCATTAGACATAGCTATGGCAACTTAGTAAATGGTTTTAGTATGGATGTTAAAAGAAAAGAAATAGACAAGCTTAAAAAAATGGCTGGGGTAAAAAGCGTAAAAGAAGTAAATAGGTATGAATTGGATATGACTTCAGCTAAAAATTTAACTCAAGCCTATGAAGCTTGGGAAAAGTACAATTTAAAGGGCGAAGGTATGCTTGTATCCATAGTAGACACAGGTGTAGATTACAGACATAAAGATATGAAAGCACCAAAAGATTCATCAAAACTTAAGCTAACTAAGGCTAATATAGATGAGTTAAAAAAGTCTGGAGTTTTGAAAGCTGGTAAAGACACTGAAACTTATTTTACAGATAAGATTCCTTATGGATATAATTATGCAGACAAAAATAATGAAGTTATAGATAAAAGACCAGATGCCGGACATGGTATGCACGTATCAGGTATAGTTGGAGCAGATGGAGACGAAAATGAAGTTAAAAATGGACAAGCAGTTCAAGGAGTAGCTCCAGAAGCTCAATTACTTGCTATGAAAGTATTTTCCAATGGTCCTAGAGGCAAATCTGCTTATACTGATGATATAGTTGCAGCTATAGAAGATTCAGTAACCTTAGGAGCAGATATAATAAATATGAGTTTAGGTTCTCCAGCAGGATTCCAAGATGAGGATGATATTGAACAAAAAGCAATATTCAATGCCACAAATAAAGGTGTTACAGTAGTAGTTTCAGCAGGAAACTCTAGTTACTCTACAGCACCATATAGAGATTCAACTATGAAAGATATTTCCACAGTAGGAGCTCCAGCTCTTTCAAAAGATGCTTTAATGGTGGCAAATTACCAGAACCCAAAAGTGACTTCATATGCTGTAAGCTTTTTAAATGAATCAGAAATAGAACTATCTAAGACACCTTACACTAATCATACTTTTAGCTTTGAAAATAATAAAAAGTACGAAATGGTTAATTGTGGTGTTGGTAAACCAGAGAATTTTACTGGAAAAGATTTAAATGGTAAAGTTGCCCTTATAATTAGGGGAGAAATTGCCTTTACAGAAAAAATATTAAATGCTCAAAAGGCAAATGCCATAGGAGTCATCATATATAACAATGGTGCTAATGGAGATGCTTTATTAAATATGGCAACAGATCCGGCTATAAACATACCAGCAATATTCATAGGTAATACCGTTGGGAAAAGTATAGCTGAAAAATTAGATAAAAATGAACTTGTTAAATTTATATTTACTGGAGCTACTATGAGTCAAGATAATCCAGAAGCTAATGATTATGACGATAGTACCTCTTGGGGAGCAGCTCCTAATTTAGAGTTTAAACCTCAAATAGCAGGTCCAGGAGGAAATATATTCTCCACAGTAAATGATAACAGATATGAAAATATGAGTGGAACCTCTATGGCAGCACCTCATGTTTCAGGCGGAATGGCACTAATATTACAATCCATAAAAGCTTATAATAATACTTTAAATGGAAGAGGACTTGTAGACTATGCTAAAAATATAGCTATGAATACTTCAAGTGTAAAAATGGACAGCAAAGGAGTTCCATACTCCCCTAGAAGACAAGGATCTGGAGTAATTCAGATATCAAATGCTATAAAAAATAAAGTTACAGCTACCTATAAAGGTAATGCTGCTGTGTCATTAAAAGAGATTAAGGAGAAGAAAGTAAGCTTTACCATAGATTTAAATAACTATGGTGATAAAGATGTTACCTATACTTTGGAAACTATTAAAGGAGTATTAACTTCTATACAGATGGGTAAGACTAATGAAATGGCTAGTGATACAATTTTAGATTCAAAGGATGCTAGCATGAGTTTTGATGCCGAATCAGTAACCGTGAAAGCTAATGGTAGTGCTAAGGTTAATGTTACTCTAAATATAGGAAATGATTTAGAGACAGAAAAGTTCCTAGAAGGTTATATTAAATTTAATTCTGCAAATAGCGAAGAAAATCCATCCTTAGTAGTACCTTTTATGGGCTATTATGGTGACTGGAGCAAAGAAAAAATAGTAAACTATACAGCTTGGGAAAATGCTGATACCTTAATGGCAGATATAGACAAGAATGGACAGTTTGAAGGTGCACCAGCCTTAGTGTCTAAAGCAGCTTTATTCCTTGCTAATGGAGATGGATATGCCATAGCAGATCCTGATGTCATAGCAATTTCTCCTAATGATGATGGAGATTATGATGAAGTAATACCATATTTATATATGTTAAGAAACTCTAAGAAAATAATAACAGAGGTTTTAGATAAAAATGGAAATGTTGTGGTTAATGCCGGTGAAGATAACAATGTAAGAAAGCAAATTTACAATGCTTCCAATGGCAGTGGAAAGTCCCCAATTTTAAGAGAAAACTTAAAATGGAATGGGAAAATTTATAATAGCTCTAAAGGAGAATATGAAGTTGTACCAGAAGGTGAATATAAATTAAATATAAAATCTTATGTGGACTTACCAGGAGCTAAATCACAAGATTTTGTAATTCCTGTAAAAGTTGACGTAACTGCTCCGAATATAGAGATCCTTTCTCCTAAAAATAGTGAAACAACAACTTATAATGTTCAGTGGAAAGAAAGTGACAACTTATCAGGAGTGGATGTAAGAGGTATATTTGTAAATGGTAATTTTATAAGAGATGCCAAGATCAATTATAACAAGGATACAAAAATTTATAGTGCAGATGTAATTTTAAAAGATGGCGTAGCTAATGATGTTATGGTAGTTGCACTAGACAATGCCAATAACTTTGGCTATTCACAAATAACTGTTCAAGCAGGAAAGATAGTTCCATGCGTTATAACCTTTGATAATAATGATTTTGCTTCAGCAAGTATGGAGTTAACAGAAAAGGGATTAACCCCAGCAGGAAAATATATTATCACAGGAAAACTCACTAGTCAGCCTAAGGTGTTCACCATAGCAAAGAAAGATGTAAAAATAAATAAAGATCTAACCTTTAGTATAGAACTAGATGGAAAAGAATTTAAACAAGGATTAAACTATATTCCTGTATATGCAGAAAACTCTGATGGCAGTGTAGCTAATGTTTTAGTAGAGGGTGAAAAATCTCCAGCTAATTACTCTGTAAAGCTATATTATGACTCTGAAGCTCCTATAATTAACTTAACAGCACCATTATTGAATAAAAGTGGACAAGCTTCTGTTAATAAAGATGAAGTAACCTTAAAAGGTGTTGTTTCTGACAGCGGTATGGGCTATACCTTCTATATTAATGGTGAAGTAGTAAAGAGAGTAGAAGTTGAAGCTAATTATGGACATGAAGCCACAGCTTATAACTTTGAAAAAACTATAAGTGTTAAAAATGGAGATATCCTAGAACTAAAGGCCATAGACTTATTTGGACATAAAACTGTTAAAACCGTAAAAGTTATAGTGGACAAAGAGACTCCAGTAGTAGCAGTAACAGGGGTGGAAAATGAAAAAGTTTATAATACTTCAGTAGCACCAGTGATTAAGGTAGATGATGTTGAAGCTGAAGTGACAGCCGTGTTAAATGGAAAAGAATATGATGGAAAAGAAATAACTGAAGAAGGTAAATACGAATTAGTTATTACAGCAGTAGATAAGGCAGGAAATAAGGCAGAAGCAGTGGTTAAATTCTCCATAGATAAGACAGCGCCAAAGATCACTGTAACAGGAGCAGAAAACGGAAAAGCCTATAATACTTCCATAGCTCCAATTATAAAAGTGGATGAAGAAGCTACAATAACCACTACTTTAAATGGAAAAGAATATGACGGGAAAGAAATAACTGAAGAAGGAAACTATGAATTAGCTATAGGTGCAGTGGATAAGGCTGGAAATAAAACAGAAGTATTAGTGAAATTCTCCATAGATAAGACAGCTCCAAAGGTTGAATTAACAGGAGTAGAAGATGAAAAAGCTTATAATAC
Organism: Clostridium amylolyticum; assembly: GCF_900142075.1. Taxonomy (GTDB): domain Bacteria; phylum Bacillota; class Clostridia; order Clostridiales; family Clostridiaceae; genus Clostridium_AA; species Clostridium_AA amylolyticum. The sequence goes on along the minus strand of NZ_FQZO01000004.1, from coordinate 6,994 downwards.
TTCCATAAATCCAGTAATAAAGGTAAATGATAAAGAAGCTACAGTGACCACTACTTTAAATGGAAAACCTTATGATGGAAAAGAAATATCTGAAGAAGGAAAGTATGAATTAGTGGTAACCGCAGTGGATAAGGCTAATAATAAAACAGAAGTATTAGTAAAATTTGTTATAGACAAAACAGCTCCAATTATACAAGTTAAGGGTATAGAAGCTGGAAAGGTTTATGATAAAGAAGTTACTCCAATAATATCTGTAAATGAAAAAGATGCAGCAGTTAAGTTCATGTTAGATGGACAAGAATATGATGGAAAATCTCCTATATCTAAAATAGGAAAGCACAAGATTGAAATAACCGCTACAGACTTAGCAGGTAATACTTCAAATTTAGTAGTAGAATTTGAAATAAAAGCTGCTTCAAATAACGGTGGCAATAATAACAGTGGTGGCAACACAGGCGGCAGCAATACAAATAACAATAACACTGGAAAACCTTCTACTGGAACAACAAATAATGATAAGCTTGCTAAAACAGGTTCCTCTATTAACAAGAACTTGTTAGTATTTGGTGGAGCAACCCTTCTAGTTGTAGGCGTGTTCCTAGCTATCAGAAAAAAAACAAGAAAAGAAAACTAATATTAAGATAAACCCCTCATAATTTTGAGGGGTTTATTTAAGTTTTTCGCTTGTCATGTGACTGGCACCTTAAGGTGCCATAATTTATTTACAAATAAATGGTATTTGAACTTTAAATAGTTTAAATGTTATATTATAATGATTATATAATTGGAATTAATGTAAAAAAATAGAAGAGTATTAAGGGAAATTAAACTTGAAGTTAAAGCAAAATGCTTTAATTTTATCTATTATAATTTTGTTTATGGGGGTGAGTGGATGCATGTCTATAAAAAAATACGAAGATGAAGGTAAAAAAGAGATGATAGATTATTTAGAGAAAAAATATAATGAAAAGTTTGTTATGGAATATTTTACACCTTTAGGTAATGGATTTAATAGACCTACATATGAACAAGGCTTTGTTAGGTTAGAAGATGATAAATTAACAAAGTTTACTGTGCAAAGACGCAAAAACGAAGAGGGAAAAGGGTATTATTTTACAGATGGATATGCTTTTCGCATTGCAGAAAGAGAGTTCTTAAAAGAAATAGATAAAATAGCTAAAGATTTTTTTCAAGAATATATGTTAACTACTTACATTACAACTACAGCTCCAGAATTTACAAAGTATTCCTATGATAAAAATTTAAATCTTAATGAAATGTTAAATAAGGAAACAAGGGTTATGATTTCCGCTAGAGTCTATATAAATTCTAGAGATATAATTGATAAAAATAAAGAGGCTAAAAAAATTTACTTATTTATGAATAAGATAAAAGAAAATAAGTATTGGGGATTTATGACATTCTTATACTTTGAATCTGATGTATTTAATAAGCTTGAATATGAAAAATTAGCGCTTATGAAATTAGAGGAAGTGGAGACTAAATTGAATGTTAAAAACTCTACATTCTCAGAGGTTAATAAGGATATGACAATTAATGATTCAGAAAAGGATATTATTTATAAATTTCAGAATTAAGATAGTAGGTGATTAAACTGCTTAATATTAATGATAATGAATATAATTTACTAAGTCAGCTAGCATATATTGATTTTCATGGCTCAGAAGATATTTTAAAAAAGCTAGATAAAACAAATTATACCATTGGAGATATGGTGCGGTTTTATCTTAATAATGAGGATTCACTAAAAGCACAAGGGAATAGATGTGCCATGGATACTGAGGAATGGAGAAAAACCTTTATGAAAATCTCCAACAATCCTGGATTATGTAATTTGAAAATTAAAGGATATATTAACGAGAATTTTGAAAAAGGAATGGACTACAATACCCAAGGAAAAAGTATAAAAACTGGACTAGGTGCATTTTGTTTTGAAACACCAGAGAAAGAAGCGATAATTGCATATAGGTGTAGTGAAACAAGAGAAGGTCTTGGAAGGGAAGAGTGGAAAGATAATTTTAAAACGGGATTTACTGATAAAACTGTACAGCAGGAAGCAGCTCTTAAGTTTCTTAATGAGATGAAGAAAAAGTACAATTACAGGGATTTTATAACTATAGGACATTCAAAAGGGGGAAATAGTGCCCAGTACGTTGCTGTAATGTCTGATGATGTGAAAAAATGTGTTTCCTTTGATGGACCTGGATTTTCTGATAATTTTATTAGAAATAATTCTATAAAAATTCTTAAAGCTAGAGATAAAATTATATCCTATGAAGGGAAAATGGATTTTGTGTCCTCTCTTTTATTTGGCATTGCAGGAAAGATTATAATTATTGATACAGAAGATCAAAGAGATTTTTTAAGCCATCATAAACCTAATATCTTCCTAGATGCTCAAGGTAATTTTTATGGAGAAACAAAAAAAGATATCATATGTATGGCCATAAAAAGTTATACCATAAGGGTTTCTACGTTATTTCCAGATAATACAGGCCTTTATTTAATAGATGCAGTATTCAATATTTTAGATGGAAAATATGCACTTTACGAATTAGGAGGTATTTATATTGCATTAAGTGGACTGCCTTTTTTTGCTACTCATGCATTGGTGGAATTGTTCCTTTTAGGAGGTTATTATCTGGGAAATGAAGTGTTGCAGAAAGCCAATGATTTATTAAGAAACATAAAAAGAGTGTTGCTTTATATGGCGCAGGTTCTTATGGATAAATTAAAGGAGTTAGGACAGGATGTTTTCGAAGTTAGAGCCACTGTTTTTCAGAGTGTGGAGTCATTCTTTCAGGATCTTAAAAGTAGAACTAGTGAGTTTGTAAATAGAGGGAAATCCATAGATAATGAGCCTAATATATATGTAAATATTCCAAGACTTTATTATTACTCACAAAGACTATCATATATAGCAAGAAGAACATCAGATATAAGTAGAAGACTTGAAATATTATACCTTAAAGGTGAATTAGAAAGAAGCTATTCCTTGGTTAGAACTGATTTATTAATGAAATATAACTATAAACTTCAGCAGCATATTAAATATTTAAATAAAACAGCAGAACTTCTGGAAAACACAGAACGTCGTTTGTTAAGACAAGCTACTTCAATTTAGTGAGGTGAATATAAGGTGAATCCAAGAACAAAGCAAGAGTTAGATGAAATAATCTATGAGCTAAATGCTATAACCAAAGAACTTGATGATCTATCAGAAGGCATGGCAAGAGAGTTTAAAGGAATTGGAACATTAGAGTGTTCTAAAGGAATAAAAACCTTATCAGGTAAATATACCAAAGTGAAAAATCAGTTATATGAAATTAAATGAACTAAACAAAAGCTTCAAAGCCTTTAAGGCGTTGATAAATATATATTACAAGAGCGAAAACCAAGAATTCAAATTTAACAAAAATAAAAGCAAATATATATAATACTGCTTTGAAAATTATAATAGGGTGCTTGTGCACCCTATAATTCAATCAGTAATCCACTTACTATACACTAACAAGAATAATTTGGAGAATGATATATTTCTTCCTCCCACCATCCCATAGCAACCTTTGCGCTGTCAAAGGCAACGGGTAAAAATCCACCTAGAAAAATAATAATAGATTGTCCTGGGCCAAGAATAATTTGGCCGCCATCAACTACTAAAGTAGAATATGGAGAAACTATTCTGCTAAATATAGGGACACCATCACTTGGTGGTTTGGGAGTTGTAGTTAAATATCTAATTTGACCTTTGGGAGTTGGTTCAGGGAAAACAGCTGTATTAACACAGCTAACTAAGTCGCTGATAATCCCATTGTTAAAGCTGGATCTTAGATAAAACTCCGCTGATACATTAAGAGCGGAAATATTTGTTATAGTCATGGCATTTATATATATATTTCTATTTGATTTAATTGGATTTAGTAATGCTACTAAAGCATGTTCATTTTCACCAGTTAAAGTGGGCGTTTGACCAATAAAATAATTACCTTTTCTAGATTGATATAATGGGTATTCCATGGATACTTCCACTAAGCTTCTTTTGTTATAATACGACACAACCATCACCTACATATAAAAATTGTAAGAAATATTTTTCCTTACAATATATAATATTATTTATACATACAACATGCTACAAAAGGATTAATAAGCAAAGAAAAATAATATTAAATACTAATTAGCAATTAATGATTATACTATAGTTAATGCTTTTATTTATAGAAGCCGTACATGATTTTGAAAGACTAATATATTTGGAAGGAGAATTATAATGACAAAAGTATATTTTATAAGACATGCTCATCCGGATTTTTCTGTTCAGGACGATTTAACACGTCCTCTGAGTGATAAGGGACTTTCGGATGTTAAAAAGGTGACGGATTTTTTAATGGACAAAGATATTCATAAAGTATTTTCAAGTCCTTATAAAAGAGCTATGGATACTGTAAAGGATTTTGCTGAAAAATCTAATTTAGAAATTCATACTGTTCACAATCTTAGAGAAAGAAAAATTGATGATGTTTGGATAGAAGATTTTAATTCCTTTGCGAGACAACAATGGGAAGATTTTGAGTACAAGCTATCTAATGGGGAGTGCTTAAGGGAAGTTCAGGAAAGAAATATAGCTGCTTTACAGGAAATATTAAAGGAAAATAAAGATAAAAACTTAGTGATAGGTACACATGGCACTGCCCTAAGTACTATCATAAATTTTTATTGTGAAAGTTTTAAATATGATGAGTTTCAAAGAATAAAGGGATTCATGCCCTTTGTTGTATGTATGGAATTTGAAGATGTGCACCATAAAAGCCTAGAATATACGCACCATAAAAGCCTAGAATATACACACCATAAAAGCCCAGAATATATTCGCCTTAAAAAGATAGAAGAAGTTATAATTTAGAATGTTTATATAAAATGAAATAATGGGTACAATAATTCTAGGAAAGGAGAGATTTGCATGGATAAGACTAACAACGGTAATAATAAAGGCAGAAAAAGAATAGGTGTTAAAAATCTTGCAAAGAATAAAGGAAATAAAGAAATACCTCCTAAATTTGAAAACCTAGAGGGTGATCCAGTAAAATAGAGTTAAAGCCTGAGTCCATGGGATGGATAAGGGCTTTATTTTTATATAAATATTTATCTAGAAAATAAAATTAATAAATTAGCAATACACAAACTATTGGTAAAAAACTTTTTTTTGGTATAATTAATATAAAAACAATATAGATTGATGGAGGAATTTTAATGAACAATGCAGACCTTCAGTATTTAAATGTAGTAGAAGATATTTTAAAAAACGGATATTATGAAAAAGAAAACAGAACAGGAATTCCTACTTATAAATTACCTCATCAGATTTTTAGATTTAACCTTGGAAAAGAATTTCCTATATTAACCACTAAGCAGGTGGGGTTTAAGACAGCTGTCAAGGAACTTTTATGGATTTATAAAGAACAAAGTAATGATGTTAAAAAGCTTCAAGCCCAAGGTGTACATATATGGGATGAGTGGATGAAGGAAGATGGCACTATAGGTACTTCCTACGGTTATATTGTTAAAAAGTATAATCAAATAGATAATTTAATTCAAGGGTTAAAAGAAGATCCACAAAACAGAAGACATATAATGAGCTTATGGCAAATACCGTACTTAGAAGGTGGTTCGCTTTATCCTTGTGCTTTTATGACTATGTGGGATGTAACAGGAGATAAACTTAACTGTATGCTAGTGCAGAGAAGCGGAGATATACCCTTAGGTGTTCCTTTTAATATGACACAGTATGCAGTACTAGTTCATTTAATAGCTCAAGTAACTGATCTAAAACCTGGATTATTCACCCATGTAATAAATAATGCCCATATATATGAAAACCAAGTGGAAGGTATGAAAATTCAACTATCAAGAAAAGATGAAGCCTATGAAGCACCAAAGTTATATATAAATCCGGAAATAAAGGATTTCTATGATTTTACTATTGAAGACATAAAGATAGTAGACTATAAGCATCATCCTGGAATTAAAATGGAGGTGGCAGTATAAAATGATTAGTTTTGTTGCAGCAGTAGCTGAAAACAGAGTGATAGGTAAGGACAACAAGTTAATATGGAAAATACCAAAAGACATGGAGAAGTTTAAAAAAATAACTTATGGTGGAACCATAATTATGGGAAGAAAAACTTTTGGTTCCTTGCCGGGAGTTCTTAAAGGAAGAAAACATATTATTTTAACAAGAGATCCTAACTTTAAGATAGAAAATAATGATGTAGTGGTATTAACCAGTATAAAAGACTTAAAAGTATATATAGAAGATACTGATGAATATTTTGTTATAGGTGGAGGAGAAATATTTAGATTACTACTCCCTTATGCTCAAAAGTTATATATTTCTAGAATTCATAAGGAATATGAAGGAGATACATTTTTCCCTCATATCAGTGATAAAGAATGGGAAGTAAAAGAAGAAGAAGAGATTTTTGACGAAGAAGCTAATATAGGATTTACTTTTCAAGTTTTGACAAGAAAATAAATGATAACTTATAAGGAGGTAAAATAGCCTCCTTATTTTAATATTTTTATTATATAGATACTTAAAAATCATATTTTAGCCAGTAATACAGTGTATACCTTACCACGTGTATCATTATATGAAATAAGCAGAATATAAACGATATAATTAGGATATTATAATTTAATATAAAAAAATAGCAATAAGTTAAAATAATATAATGGTACATACATGGTACGATATCTCTTGTCATCAGCGGTGACTGCAACAAGAAATTTGTTGACAACGGTCAAGGTTAATGATATTATAATAAAGCGACAACATACATGTCGATTTATAAATTGGTCTTTGAAAATTGAACAGAAATAAAGTTTAAATAATTATGTAACCAGCAATTCTTTTGAATTAAAGTAATGAGTAACAGACAAACTTTTTAAATTGAGAGTTTGATCCTGGCTCAGG
>NZ_FQZO01000002.1 GCF_900142075.1 Clostridium amylolyticum | reverse complement strand
CCTGAGCCAGGATCAAACTCTCAATTTAAAAAGTTTGTCTGTTACTCATTACTTTAATTCAAAAGAATTGCTGGTTACATAATTATTTAAACTTTGTTTCCTCTGTTCAATTTTCAAAGACCAGTGCGGCTTTTCCCTCACCGCTTAGTTATCTTACCACGGTGGGTTTTCCTTGTCAACACTTTTTTAAAAATTATTTGTTAGATTTTCTTGCTAACTAATTTTCAATGTATCAAGTGTTTTGACTTGGTGTCGCTTTTGCCACCAGCGACTTATTTATAGTACCACAGCTTTTATATTCTATTATTTTAAATATAGCTACTATAATAATATTTATAGCAATTATCTAATTTTATCTTATTAATACTACAATATTCTTATACGGATACACCAGGTTAAGTATATATTGTAATTTAGAATTATGGAGAGTTTTTCTAGGAAAAGATCGGAAAAACTTTTGAATTTATATAAAAAAAAGAGAAGCTTAGCGCTTCTCTTTTAATTATAAGATTAAATTGTGGTGTTTATTCTTCTAGATTATCATCATCTTCAGAGTCTTCTTCAGAATCTTCATCTTCAAAGTCTTCTTCATCTAGAATATCATCATCATCTTCTTCTGCTCTTTCAAGAAGTTCGTCTATACCACCATCTTCATTTTCTACATCTATATCATAATCTTCGCTTTCAGCAATTTGTGGTATATTGATATCTTGATCTATCTCGTCACCATTGCTTATCTTAGCTATAGCTACTATTTCTTCATCAGCGCCACTTCTCATAAGTGTAACTCCCATAGTTGCCCTACCAGTTTGAGAAATGCCTTCTACTGTTATCCTTATAGCCACGCCTTTATTGTTTATAAGCATTAACTCATCATCGATTTTACATACTCTAGCTGCAGCGAGTTTACCAGTTTTTTCTGTTACTTTATAAGTCTTGAGACCTTTTCCACCTCTATATTGACGAGTGTACTCTGTAAGGCTGGTTCTCTTTCCAAAACCATTTTGGCTTACTACAACTAAATCTTCACCTTCCACAGCAATATCCATAGACATAGCTATGTCACCTTTTCTTAGCCTTATAGCCCTAACCCCTGCTGCTGTTCTTCCCATAGGTCTTATATCTTGCTCATTAAACTTTATAGCATATCCATCTCTAGTAACTATTATTATATCTGCATCACCATAAGTCACCTTCACCTTTAGAAGTTCATCCCCTTCTTTAAGGGTAATAGCATTAAGACCATTTTTCCTTATGTTAGCAAATTGTTTTAATGGAGTCTTTTTAACTATACCGAGCTTTGTTCCCATAAATAGATATCCTTTTTTCTGAATATCTTTTATAGAAAGTACCGCTTCTATTCTTTCATCTTGATCTATAGGTATCATATTTACAAGATTAGTACCTTTTGCTGTTCTTCCTGCATCTGGAACTTCATAAGATCTTATCTTGTATACTCTTCCTCTATTAGTGAAGAATAACAAATCTGAGTGAGTAGAAGTAACAATAACATGATCTACAAAATCATCTTCTTTTGTAGTCATGGCCTGAATTCCTTTTCCACCTCTTCTTTGTGAGGAATAAGTATCAGCTGATATCCTCTTAATATATCCTGAATTAGTTAAAGTAATTACCACTTCCTGCTCTTGAATAAGATCTTCTATATCTATATCCTCTAAAGATTTTTCAATAGAAGTTCTTCTTTCATCAGAATATTTCCTTTTTATTTCCATCAATTCATCTTTTATAACTCCAAGAAGAATTTCTTCACTAGCTAATATCTCTTTTAATCTTTCTATAACTTTCATAAGTTCATTATATTCTTCTTCAATTTTTTCTCTTTCTAAACCTGTCAGCCTTCTAAGTCTCATATCTAAGATTGCTTGAGATTGTTTATCACTTAATTGAAATCTTTCCATAAGTGTATTTTTAGCTATTTCAGTAGTCTTTGAATTTCTCAATATATTGATAACTTCATCTATATTATCTAAAGCGATTCTTAATCCATCTAAAATATGTGCTCTTTCTTCTGCCTTATTAAGTTCAAATAAAGTTCTTCTAGTTATAACTTGCTTTTGAAAATCTATATAGTGAACTAAAACCTGTTTTAAATTTAAAACCTGAGGTTCATTATCAACTAAAGCTATCATTATTACCCCAAAGCTATCTTGCATTTTTGTATGTTTGTATAAAAGATTTAAAACTACATTAGGGTTTGCATCCCTTTTCAGCTCTATTACTATTCTCATACCATCTCTATCTGATTCATCTCTTAGATCTGATATTCCATTTATTTTTTTATCTTTAACTAAGTCTGCAATGTTTTCAATAAGTTTAGCCTTATTAACCTGATATGGTATCTCATTAACTATTATCTTGTGTCTACCATTCTCTTCTTCTATTTCTGCTTTAGCTCTTACTTTAATTATTCCTCTTCCTGTTTCATATGCTTCTCTTATGCCTGAAGTACCCATTATTATCCCTGCAGTAGGAAAATCTGGTCCTTTTATATTTTTCATAAGGTCAAGAACAGTAGCTTCAGGATTATCTATTAATTCAATAGTTCCATCTATAATTTCACCTAAGTTATGCGGTGGAATATTTGTCGCCATACCTACAGCTATTCCTGAAGATCCATTAACTAAAAGATTTGGATATCTTGAAGGAAGTACTGAAGGCTCTTCTTCTTCACCATCAAAGTTAGGAACAAAATCTACTGTATCTTTATTTATATCTCTTAACATCTCTACTGCTATCTTATTTAACTTAGCTTCCGTATACCTCATAGCAGCAGCTCCGTCTCCGTCTACTGATCCAAAGTTACCATGCCCATCCACTAAAAGATATCTTATAGAAAAATCCTGGGCCATTCTAACTAAAGCATCATAAACTGAAGAATCTCCATGAGGATGATACTTACCAAGAACGTCTCCAACGATTCTTGCACATTTTCTATATCCTTTGTCTGGAGTAATCCCAAGTTCCTGCATGGAAAATAAAATTCTCCTATGAACAGGCTTTAGACCGTCTCTTACATCTGGAAGAGCACGACCTACAATTACGCTCATAGCATAATCAATGTAGCATTTTTTCATTTCATTTTTTATATCTACAGGTATAACTTTTCCCTCATTGTTATTCATTAAATATTCACCTCATCTAACTGCTATATGTCTAAGTTAGTCACTCTCTTAGCATTTTGCTGTATGAATTCTCTTCGAGGTTCCACCTTATCTCCCATGAGTATTGTAAATATTTCATCAGCGGCCATGGCATCCTCTATAGTTGCCTTTAGTAAAATTCTTTGCTCCGGATCCATAGTAGTATCCCAAAGCTGTTCTGCATTCATTTCTCCAAGTCCTTTATATCTTTGAATGGAAACGCTGTTATCTTTTCCACCCAATTCTATAATGATATTATCTAATTCACTATCAGAATATGCATAATAACTCTTTTTATTTTTACTTACTTTGTAAAGAGGTGGTTGAGCTATAAATACGTGACCATTTTCAACTAACTCTCTCATATACCTATAGAAGAAAGTTAAAAGAAGCGTTCTTATATGAGCTCCATCCACATCAGCATCAGTCATTATTATTATTCTGTTATATCTTATTTTTTCTACATCAAAATCTTTTCCTATTCCAGCTCCAAAGGCAGTAATCATTGATCTTATAGTTTCAGAGTTTAGAATTTTATCCAGCCTTTGCTTTTCAACATTCATTATTTTTCCTCTTAGTGGAAGTATGGCTTGAAATCTTCTATTTCTGCCTTGTTTTGCTGATCCACCTGCAGAGTCTCCCTCAACTATATATATCTCACATTCTTCTGGATTTTTTGAAGAACAGTCTGCAAGCTTCCCTGGCAGAGCTGATCTTTCTAGAACAGACTTCCTTGTAAGTTCTCTTGCTTTTCTAGCAGCATCTCTAGCCCTTGCTGCCATAAGAGCTTTATCCACTATAACCTTACCTATATTTGGGTTTTCCTCAAGAAAGGTTGCTACTTCTTGCCCCATTATATTTTCTACTATACCTCTAACCTCACTGTTACCAAGCTTAGTCTTAGTTTGACCTTCAAACTGAGGTTCTGATATCTTTATGGATACTACTGCTGTAAGACCTTCTCTTATGTCCTCTCCTTGAAGGTTCTTATCGCTTTCTTTTAAATGTCCAAACTTTTTAGCATAATCATTAAACACTCTAGTAAGGGCATTTTTAAATCCTGATAGATGGGTTCCCCCTTCTATGGTATCTATGTTATTTGCAAAAGAAAAAATGTTTTCAGCATAGCTATCATTGTACTGAAGTGCAATTTCAACTATTACGTCATCTTTACTTCCCTCTACATAGATAGGTTCAGAATGAAGCACTTCCTTGTTTCTATTTAAATAACTTACAAAGGATTTAATACCGCCTTCATAATGAAATTTTTCTTGTTTTTCTTCTCTTTCATCTATGAGTTCAATATTGATTCCTTTATTTAAAAATGCTAATTCCCTAAGTCTATGTTCAAGTATCTCATAATCAAAATTTATTTCCTCAAATATCTGAGGATCTGGTTTGAAATATGTGGTAGTACCCTGTTCTTGGCTTTCTTCTACCTTTGCCACTGGAGCAACGGGTATACCTCTCCTATATTCTTGTTTCCATAAATATCCTTCTCTTCTAGACTCTACTATACATACTTCCGAAAGAGCATTTACCACAGATGCACCTACACCATGCAGACCTCCAGAAACCTTATAGCCTCCACCACCAAATTTTCCACCTGCATGAAGTATAGTCATAATTACTTCCATGGCTGATTTTCCCATCTTAGGATGCATGCCTACAGGCATACCTCTACCATCATCCACTACTGTAACAGAGTTGTCTTTATTAATTACAACTTTTATATTATCACAATATCCTGCTAATGCTTCATCTATGCTATTATCAACTATTTCATAAACTAAATGATGAAGTCCTCTTGAACTAGTACTCCCAATATACATTCCAGGCCTTTTCCTTACTGCTTCTAATCCTTCTAGTACTTGAATTTGACTTTCATCATAGTTTTGCTTATTATTCTCTACCATTAGTTTCCTCCTAAAATTTGAAAATTCTCTATAGCTTTGCTTCTAGCAACTTAAATAGCTGCTTAATATAAAGCAGCTAAAGATCATAATCTACATTTGTTCTCTTGGTAAGGGTTGAGGAAGATATAGGTGATAGATAGATCTTACTTTTTTTATTTACTTCCGCTATAACAAAGGATTTTGGTTTATCCTTGGTTATTCTCTCTACAAAGCCATCTTCTTCTGCCATTCTTAAAAATTGTATGGTATCAGAACTATACATAGTAGTATCTACATCAAAAATTCCTATAACATCTTTTATTGGAACTACTACATTTTCTCCTAAATGCAAGAACACATTAATTCCTCCTTTAAAGGACAATATTTCCTTCTTTTACTCTAAACACTTTTGATCTTTCATCCAAATACTCATTTATATCTTCAATACCAGTACATGTAATAATAGTTTGTATATCTTGTATAGAACTTAATATATATTTTTTTCTGCTAAAATCTAATTCAGACAAAACATCATCTAAAAGAAGGACAGGATATTCACCCGTTTGTTCTTTAATAATTTTTAAAGAGGCAAATTTTATAGTTAAAACTGATGTTCTTTGCTGACCTTGAGAACCAAAACTTTTAGCATCTATACCGTTTATATAGATTAAAATATCATCTCTATGAGGACCCGTTGAAGTTAAACCTTTTTCCTTATCTTTTTGCCTATTAGCTTTAAGTGAAGAAATAATGCCTTCTTCAATAGACTCTTTTAATTTTATAGAACTAAGATACTTAAATTCAATATCTTCTTTGTTAGAAGTTATATCCTTATGAATCTTTTTTCCATAATTATTAAGTTTTTCTATATATTTCAACCTTTTATCTATGATGTACTTTCCAAAATTACCAAGTTGAAGGTCATATATATCCAGCATATTTTCATCTAGCTTTTTATTTTTTAATATAGAATTTCTCTCATTTATCACTTTATTATATTGTACAAGGTTGTAATAATATTTATTATCTAACTGACAAAGTTCCATATCTATGAATTTTCTTCTTATGCCAGGAGACTCTTTTACAATCCTTAAATCTTCTGGGGAAAACATCACCACATTAAAAACACCTATAAGTTCAGATATTTTATTTATCTTTATAGAATTGACATTAATAGCCTTTTTTCCATCTTTGAAAATAGCTAGACTTATTTTTTTATCTAACCTTTCTCTTTCTACATAAAGATTAATAAGTGCTTTGTCACTGTTCCAATGTATAAGTTCCTTATCCCGATTGGTTCTGTGAGAACGAGCAAAACCGCAATAGTAGATAGCTTCAAGAATATTTGTTTTACCTTGAGCATTATCTCCCATAAATACATTTACATTTTTGCTTAGTTCTATATTAAGCTTCGTATAATTTCTAAAATTCATTAGTTGAAGATATTTTATTAACATAAAAAACACCCATTAAAATTATATCACATTTGAGGATTATTTTGAGGGAACCTAATAAAATTAAATAATTTTATAAATATTCTCATCAAATTCTATTTCATCTTCTTTTTTTAATTTTTTCCCTCTTTGTGTACAAACTTCCCCATTTACTTTAACTTCTCCAGACTGTATTAAAAACTTAGCATCAGAGCCTTGAGAAACAGCTCCACACCATTTTAAAAAAGAATCTAATTTAATTATATCAGTATTAATTTTAACTTCTTTCACCATGTTAAATTATTAACTTGCAAATAATGTATTGTGACTATTCACAAAACCTTGCAAGTTAAACCTCCTTTTTATCTATTTAACTAACCTTACCGGTAGAACCAAGTACTTACAATTATCTATTTCTTTATTTTTAATTACACAAGGGGTAACGCTGCTACTTAGCTCTAGTAGCACCTCATCATCTTCCATTATCTTCAGAACATCTAAAAGATATTTTGAGTTAAATGCAATTTGTAAAGACTCACCTTGCAAGTTTATACTAACTTCTTCTCTAACTTTTCCCAATTGAGAATTAGAAGTTATTACCATGTTATCTTCTTCAATATTTAATTTAATAAGATTGCTATTACCATCCTTTGCCATAAGGGATGCTCTTTCAATACCGTTTAGCAGCTCTTGGCGGTTAACAGTAACTAGAAGCTTATGTTCTTGAGGAAGCAAAGAAGAATATTTAATAAACTCCCCTTCCAGTAACCTGGATATTATTTTAGTTTCCCCTAAGTTAAATAATATGTGATTTTCAGTAAAAGTAATATTTACTTTTTCTTCGTTTTCTTCCAATATTTTAGATACTTCACTTAAAGTTTTTCCAGGTATAACAACATTTATACTATTATCTGTGTCTATAACCTGACTTTTTACTGCCAGTCTATATCCATCTAAAGCCACTAAATTAAGGTTTTTATTATTAACTTCGAATAAAACTCCTTGAAGTATAGGCCTTGTTTCATCCTGAGCAGTAGCAAATATAGTACCTTTTATCATGTTTTTTAATATAGATTGATTTATTGAAAATACAATATTTTCGTTGATATTTGGTACTGAAGGGTATTCATCAGCATTCATATGCACTAAATTAAATACGGATTTTTGACAAGATATTTGTATTATATTACCATCTATTGTTTCTATGATTACTTTATCATTAGGGAGTTTACGTATAATCTCTCCAAATATTCTATTATCTACAACGATCTTTCCAGGTTCTATTACTTCAGCTTGAGTTTTTGTTTCTATGCTTAAATCTATATCAGATCCAATGAAGGTAAGAACATTATTTACTGCTTCTATGTAAAGTCCTTCTAGTACAGGCATAGTTGATTTTCCTGTAATAGCTTTTTGTGATGTTGATATAGCTTCTTGTAATTTATTCTTTTCACATATTAGTTTCATAGCGATAAACCTCCTTAAATTATCCACATGATTTTTACCCTATATTTAGATAGATAATAGTATTTTAAATTAGTAACAGTAGTAGTAGGGGCTGTGGGTTTGTGGAAAAGTACCTCTAGCCCTTATACAGCAAGGAAATGTGTGCAAAAAATAGTGTGGATAAGTAGTACTTTTAAAATTCATCTTATCCACATAATTATTAACGTAACATACCTATAATTTTTATCCACAGTTAATTAATATACTATTATGTACAGGTGTGTATTATTTTTGAGTTAGCTTTTTTGTAAGGTCATTAACTACGTTTTCTAGACCTTCGTCATTCTTTATTCCTTCAGAAATCTTTTCATAGGCATGAATTACAGTAGTATGGTCTCTGCCGCCAAATTCTTCTCCTATCTTAGGAAGGGATAAATCAGTTAGCTTTCGTGCTAGATACATGGCTATTTGTCTTGGGAAAGCTACATTTCTCGTTCTTCTTTGAGAGGTTAACTCTTCAACTCTTAGATTATAGTAGCTTGAAACCACATCTTTTATTGTATCTATGGTAATATTCTTGGCTTGTTTGTTAGATATGATATCTTTTAATGCTTCAGATGCTAAATCTACAGTTATTTCACTATTAGTTAAAGAAGAGTAAGCTACAATTCTTATAAGTGCACCCTCTAGTTCTCTTATATTGGATTTTATTTTTGTTGCAATATAAACCATAACCTCATTTGCTACATTTAAATTTTCTACATCAGCTTTCTTCTTTAAGATAGCCATCCTAGTTTCGAAATCTGGAGCTTGAATATCTGCTATTAAGCCCCATTCAAATCTAGATCTTAACCTATCCTCTAAAGTAGGAATTTCTTTTGGGGGCCTATCACTGGATAGAATTATTTGTTTATTAGCTTCATGAAGGGCGTTAAAGGTGTGGAAGAACTCTTCCTGGGTTCTTTCTTTGCCCGCTATAAATTGAATATCATCTATTAATAGAACATCTACATTTCTATATTTATTTCTAAATTCTTCATTTTTATCATCTTTAATAGCATTTATAAGTTCGTTGGTAAACTTTTCAGAAGAAACGTAAACAACTTTAGCATTGGGGTTTACTTGAAGAATATAATGTCCTATAGCATGCATTAAGTGAGTTTTTCCAAGACCAACTCCTCCATATATAAATAAAGGATTATAGGCTCTGGCTGGTGACTCTGCTACTGCTAAAGAAGCTGCATGAGCAAATCTATTACTATTACCTATAACAAAAGAATCAAAGGTATACTTTGGATTAAGGGTAGCAGACATTTCATCATTCACTACAATAGAGCTTCTTCTTTTAGAATTATCTTCAAGATTTTTAGCCTGCTCTTCTATAGTTTCTTCAGATAAAATAGAAAAAATTATATTATATTTTTTAGATGATATTTGTTTAATAGCATTAGATACTAATTCTTTATATCTAGTTTCTAAAATATCCTTAGTAAAATCATTAGGAACTCCAAGTCGAATAGTATCACTGGACATGGAAAGCGGCTCGCAACTTTTAATCCAAGTATTATAGCTAACCTCTGTCATCTCACCCTTAAGAATGGTTAGGGTTTTTTCCCACAGCTCTTTTATTTGGACATTCATTTCCTATCCTCCAGTCAAATATTTGAGAAATAATAAAAAAATAAGTTAAAAATTATTAAATATATATATATAAACAGAATATAAACAAATTAAAGATACTATCTATTGATATTGACTTATGTAAATAAAAATATTCACATGTTTATAACTTTGTTTATAATTTCTGACTAAAATAAAATATCCACAGTGTATTGTTTTAAATAATTAACAAAAATTAATTTGTATAAACAATGAAAAAAAGAGAAAAATATAATAATAAATGCATATTTTTCTACAATATTAAACAAGTTATACACAAAGTTATACACAGGTGTGGATAAAAACATGCTTTTTTAAAGTTATTCACAGTTCCATATCTATAATAACATAAAAAAACAGAAGCGTTCAATAACTTATCCACAAATTGTTGGTTTTTTGCTATAAACTATTAACAATTAATGAGTTCTTGACATCGGTATAATGGAAATATATAATTAGAAGGTAAAACTTTTAAATATGATAATATGCGTATAGTAGTTTTTTTGCTATAATTATTGAATAGCGAAGGGGGTGTAGATAATATGTTCATGACATATCAGCCAAAGAAGAAGCAAAGAAAAAGAGAGCATGGATTTAGAAAGAGAATGAGTACATTATCTGGAAGAAACGTGCTTAAAAGAAGAAGACAAAAAGGAAGAAAGAGATTGACAGCATAAGGGCCGCTTTTGTGGCCTTTTTCTGCAATTGCAGAAAAAAGGAGAATCTGATTTCAATGAAACAGTATAAATTAAGAAAAAACCTTGAGTTCAGATTAGTATACAGAAGAGGCAGATCTTTTTCTAACAACATTTTAGTGCTTTATATTATGAAGAATAGAAGAAATAGAGATGAACATCAAGGGGATTATAACAGAGTAGGTATTTCCGTAAGCAAAAAGGTAGGTAAAAGTGTAGTTAGAAGCAGAGTTAAAAGATTGATAAGTGAAAGTTATCGCTTAAAAAATAAGTGTTTAAAGAATGGATATGATTTTGTTTTTGTTGCTAGAAGCGCTGCTAGTAGTAGTTCCTATCATGAGGTAGAAGAAGCTATGACAAATTTATTTAAAAAGGCAGGCTTATATATTAATGAAAAAAATACTAATTGCATTGATTAAATTCTATAGAAGATATATTTCGCCTAATAAGCCACCCAGTTGCAGGTTTTATCCAACCTGTTCACAATATGCTTTAGAAGCAATTGAAAAGTACGGAGCTTTAAAAGGGGGATTAATGAGCATAAAAAGGATATTAAAGTGTCATCCTTTTCATGACGGTGGATATGATCCTGTTAAATAGCCATAGGAGGTTTGTGTTTTGGGAGCACTAAAAAATTTATTAAGTCAATTTTTTCAATTTATACACGGTGTATTAACTAATATAGGGGTAACTGATACTGGCTGGGCTTATGTTTTAGCTATTGCATTACTTACTATAATTATTAAGATAATATTTTTACCTTTAAATATTAAACAGATGAGATCTCAAGCGAAGATGCAGGAAATTCAGCCTGAAGTTCAAAGACTTCAGACTAAGTATAAAAATGATCCTCAAAAGGCTCAAGCTGAAATGATGAGAATATATAAAGAAAATGGTGTTAGTCCATTAAGTGGATGTTTACCTTTATTAATTCAGATGCCAATACTCTTTGCACTTTTCTATGTGTTTAATGAGCTAAAGGCCATACAAGGGGTATCATTTTTATGGTTACCAGACTTATACAGCAAGGATCCTTTATATATACTTCCAATTTTATCTGGTTTAACTACTTATCTTTCATCTTATATGACTTCAAAAACCACTACTGCCCCTGCAAAGGATGGAGAAAAACCTGGTGGAATGAATATGGGTGGAATGAACATAGGTATGTCCATATTTATGACAGTAATGTCTTTTAATTTTAAATCAGCTTTAGTACTTTATTGGGTATTAAATAATGCTCTTCAGATGTTGCAAACATATTTTATAGTTATATTACCAGCAAAGAAGAAAGCTCAAGAAGCTAAATAGAAATATTAATAGCACGGTAACGACCTAAATTAATATTTAGAGCGTATGCTTAGAGGTGGGTGAATAGGGTATGAAAATCATAGAAAAAACAGGTAAAAGCGTTGAAGAAGCAGTTAAAAGTGCTTTATCAGAGCTTAATTTAACTGAAGATAAAGTAGAAGTAGAAGTACTGGAAGAAGGCAGCAAAGGTTTATTTAAAATTATTGGAGTAAAGCCAGCTAAGGTTCGTATTAAGGTCAAGAGGGATTATATTTACGAGGCAAAGCAGTTTTTAAGGGATGTTTTAGATTCCATGGGAATAAAAGCAGAAATAAGAATAAAAGAACAAGAAGATAGTATAAATATTAATTTAACTGGACCTAACATGGGAATTATCATTGGATATAGGGGAGAAACCTTAGATTCACTTCAATATCTTGTTAGTCTTGTAGTTAATAAAGGACATGAAACAGAGTATAAGAGAGTTATTCTGGACACTGAAAATTATAGAAATAAGAGACAAGAAACCTTAAGAAGGCTTGCAGATAAAACAGCTTATAAGGTTAAGAAAAGTGGAAGAAGCTTTAAGCTTGAACCTATGAACCCTTATGAGAGAAGGATAATTCACTCTGCATTACAAGGTAATCCTTATGTATATACTTTTAGTGAAGGGGACGAACCTCATAGAAGAGTAGTAATAGATTTGAGAAAGAACTAAAAAAAGAAAGCCTTAAGGCTTTCTTTTTAAATTTTTTAAACCTTTAATTAATGGAGATTTTAATATATACTTTTTCATATATGAATATTAGTATAAAGTGAGAGAGAACATATCTTAAAAGTAATTTTAAGCCTATATAGATATCATGAAATAAGGAGGTAACCAATGAAAGATTTTGATACCATAGCTGCCATTGCTACTGCATTGGGAGAAGGCGGTATATCTATTATAAGAGTTTCAGGAGATAAAGCTTTAAGCATTGTTTCCTCTATATTTAGGGGGAAAAAAAATAGAAGCATTGATGATATAAAAAGCTATACCATGAGATACGGACATATTGTGGAAAAAGATACACAGAGAACTATAGATGAAGTTATAGTAAGTTATATGAAGGGGCCTAAGAGCTTTACAGCAGAAGATACCATTGAAATAAATTGCCATGGAGGAGTAACTTCTACTAATAGGGTTTTAGAAGAAGTTATAAAGGCAGGAGCTAGAGTGGCAGAGCCAGGTGAATTTACTAAAAGAGCATTTTTAAATGGCAGAATAGATTTAAGTCAAGCGGAAGCTGTTATAGATATTATAAGGTCAAAAACAGATGTTTCAATGAAATCTGCATTAATGCAAAGTGAAGGAAGACTTTCCCGGGAAATAAATATTCTCAGTGAGAAGCTTTTAAATGTTCTTGCTCATATAGAGTTTGTAGTAGATTTTACTGAAGATGATGAAGAACCTGATGAACATACTCCTATAGCAGTGGCTAATAATTTAAAGTCAGTAATATCAGTTATTAATAATTTACTGGATACTGCTTCAGAAGGAAAGATACTTAGAGATGGTTTAAATATGGTAATAATAGGTAAGCCTAACGTGGGAAAATCATCTTTATTAAACTCACTTCTAATGGAGAAAAGAGCTATAGTAACAGATATTCCTGGTACCACTAGAGATGTTATAGAAGAATATATAAATTTAGATGGTATACCAGTGAAGATAATTGATACAGCAGGTATAAGAGAAACTGAAGATTTGGTAGAGAAGTTAGGAGTACAGCGCTCTAAAGAAAAAATAAATCAAGCGGATCTCATAGTTTTAATGTTAGATTTAAGCAGACCTTTAGAGGAAGAAGATAAAGAAATAATTGATTTTATTAAAGATAAAAAATATATAGTTATTTTAAATAAAGTGGATTTAGAAAGAAAACTTCAGTTAGAAGAGAGTATGAATTTCCATAACTTTATAGAGATTTCAGCAGTGCAAGGTACTGGAATAGATGCTTTGAAGCAGAAAATTAAAGATATGTTCTTTAAAGGTGAAGTGGACGCTGAAAGTGTTATGGTAACTAATTCTAGACATAAAGAAGCGCTATATAGAGCAAAAGAAGGCTGCGTTACCGCCTTGGAACAAGTTGAAAGCGGAGCTTATTTAGATCTTGTTTCTATATACGTAACCAGCGCTTTAAAAGCTCTTGGTGAAATTACAGGCGCAGAAATACAAGAAGATCTTGTAAATAAGATATTCTCCAGTTTCTGTGTAGGAAAGTAGGTGGAACATATGAATTATAATGCAGGTGAATATGATGTAATAGTTATTGGTGGAGGTCATGCTGGCTGTGAGGCTGCTTTAGCTGCGGCTAGAATGGGATGTAAGACCTTGATGTGCACTATGAATCTTGACAGTATAGCTTTTATGCCTTGTAATCCTAATATAGGAGGTACTGCTAAAGGTCATTTAGTTAGAGAAGTAGATGCTTTAGGTGGAGAAATGGGTATTAATATAGACCATACGTTTATTCAATCTAGAATGTTAAATACTTCTAAAGGACCAGCAGTACACTCTCTAAGAGCTCAGGCAGATAAGAGAAAATATCAAGAAAGAATGAAACATGTTTTAGAAGCTCAGGAAAACTTGTATTTAAAACAAACTGAAGTAGTTAAAATAGATGTACAAGACAATAAAGTTGTGGGAGTAATAACTAAAACTGGAGCATACATAAAAACAAAAACCTTGGTATTAGCTACAGGGACTTATTTAAAAGGAAAGATAATAATTGGTGAGGTTAGCTACAATAGCGGCCCTAATGGATTTTTCCCTGCCAATGATCTATCTCAGAGCCTTTTAGATTTAGGTATTTCATTAAGAAGATTTAAAACTGGTACTCCAGCTAGAGTAAATAAAAGATCTGTAGATTTGTCAAAAATGACGGAGCAAAAGGGAGATGAAAAAATAGTTCCTTTCTCTTTTATGAGTAATGTAGAAGATATAAAGAGAGAACAGATTTCTTGCTATCTTACCTATACTACAGATGATACTCTTAAGATAATTAGAGAAAATATTCATAGGTCTCCTATGTACAATGGATCTATTGAAGGGGTAGGGCCTAGATACTGCCCTTCCATTGAAGACAAAGTTATGAGATTCCCAGATAAACAACAGCATCAGATATTTGTAGAGCCTGAGGGAGAGAATACTGATGAAATGTATGTTCAAGGTATGTCTAGTTCTCTTCCAGAGGAAGTACAGGTTAAGATGTTAAAAACAGTAATCGGATTAGAGAATGTGGAAATGATGCGTACAGGATATGCTATTGAGTATGATTGTATAGACCCAACACAACTTCATCCAACTCTAGAATTCCAAAATATCAAGGGCTTATTTGGATCTGGTCAGCTAAATGGTACTTCTGGATATGAGGAAGCTGCTTGCCAAGGACTTATTGCTGGAATTAATGCGGCGCTAACAGCTAAAGGAAAAGAAAATATAGTTCTTACAAGGTCAGATGCTTATATAGGGGTGCTCATTGACGACTTAGTTACCAAAGGTACCAATGAACCTTATAGAATGATGACCTCAAGAGCAGAATATAGGCTTTTATTAAGACAGGATAATGCTGATATGAGGTTAACAGAAATAGGTTATAATATAGGACTAGTAACTGAAGAAAGATATTCTAAGTTCTTAAAGAGAAAAGAATATATAGAAAAAGAAGTAGAAAGAATTAAAGGTGTTCAAATAACAAATAAAAAAGAGGTAAATGAGTTTTTACTCTCTTTAGATTCTGCAGAGCTTAAAAAGCCAATATCCCTATATGAATTGATTAAGAGGCCAGAGCTAGATTATTATTCAGTGGAAAGTTTAGATATAAATAGACCGGATCTTCCAGAGGATGTTAAAGAGCAAGTTAGCATAATTTCTAAATATGAAGGTTATATTGAAAAACAATTAGAACAAGTTAATCAATTTAAAAAGCTAGAGAATAGAAGAATTCCTGAAAATATAGATTATAATGAAGTAAAGGGACTTAGAATTGAAGCAGTGCAAAAGCTTACTAAAATAAAACCTTTAAGTATAGGTCAGGCTTCTAGAATATCCGGTGTTTCACCAGCAGATATATCCGTGCTGCTTATATATCTTGAACACTATTATAGAACAAATGCGCTGAAAGTGGAGGAGTAATATGGAATACTATAGTATAATGGAAAGAGCCTCCTTAGATGCAGGTATGGATTTTTCTGAAGAAAAGTACCATATGTTTATGGAGTATATGAAATTGTTAAAAGAGTGGAATGAAAAAATAAATCTTACTGCTATAACTGAAGATGAAGATATAGTTAAAAAGCATTTTATAGATTCCATAAAAGTTTTTAAGATAGAAGCTTTCAAAAAGTGTAATAATTTAATAGATGTAGGTACTGGAGCAGGTTTTCCTGGTATTCCTATAAGCATTATGAGGCCAGAGGTTAACATAACCTTATTGGATTCACTTAATAAAAGGGTTAATTTTTTAGATACAGTGATTAACTCATTGAAGCTTAAAAATATAGAAGCTATACATGGTAGAGCTGAAGAATTGGCTAGAAACAAAGAGCATAGAGAAAAATACGATGTAGTAACTTCTAGGGCAGTGGCAAATATGGCTGTATTAAGTGAATTTTGTATCCCTTTTACTAAAGTAGGAGGATATTTTATTCCTTTAAAGGGACCAGCTATAGATGAAGAGCTAGCTATGGGTAAAGGTGCCATAGAAAAACTAGGAGGAAAATTACAAGAAGTTGTTAAGGTTAATATAGAAGATAGTGATATGGAACATAATCTAGTAATTGTTAAAAAAGTAAAAGGAACTGCTAGTGTTTATCCTAGAAAAGCTGGATCAATTACAAAGAAGCCGCTAATATAAAGCTTAAGATGAGAAAATGTCTATAATTGTAAAAAAATGTCGTACGATTTTTAGTGTAAAATAAAGGAAAAATTTGTTTTATAGAGAAAATGTTAATAATAGGAAATTGTGTTGGTGAGGGATTGTTGTGGAGATGCGAAACGAGATATTACAAATTGATGTAAACCTAATTGTACCTAATATATATCAACCTAGAAAGTATTTTAATGAAGAGGCTTTGAAAGAACTCTCTGAATCTATTAAGCATAATGGTATATTGCAACCATTGTCAGTTAGGGTTATGGGGGAGCGATATGAATTAGTTGCAGGTGAAAGAAGATGGAGAGCAGCTAAATCTATAGGGTTAAGTAAGGTGCCTTGTACACTTTTAAATATAACTGATAAACAAGCTGCTGAACTAGCACTTTTAGAAAATCTCCAAAGGGAAGATTTAAACTTTATTGAAGAAGCAGAAGCTTATTTCAATTTAATTAATGAGCATGGTTTTACTCAGGAACAACTTGCTACTCGTATGGGTAAAAAACAGTCTACTATAGCTAATAAACTAAGATTGTTAAAGCTCGGGAATAAAGTCATGGATATTTTATTAGAAAATAAACTTACTGAAAGACACGCTAGATCACTTTTAGTATTACCTGACGAGGATTGTCAGTTAAGGGTTCTAAAAAAAGTTGTTAAGCAGAATTTAAATGTTAAGGCAACTGAGGAATTAGTAAATAAAGAGTTACTTAAACTTAAGGGAGAAGAGCTTTCTTCTGGAGGAAAAAAGAAAATTAAGGGTGTATTTTCTGCCAAGATATATATTAACTCTATAAAGCAAGTTTTTGATAAATTTAAAATACCTGCTGAATATAAATCAAAAGATTGTGGTGATTATGTTCAAATTGTAGTTAACATACCTAAAAACAATTAAAAATGGTAATAATGTTTCACGTGAAACAAAAAAACAGCTTTTTAGCTGTTTTTTTTATTATAATAGTTACTTTAATAATATTAGCACTTTAATTATTCATTATAACAAGCTATAATTAGATTATGCAAATTGAGAGGAGGTGTAGTTACCTTACATATGTGCAATTAAAGCATTATAGAGGTACGTTAATGAAAAAAATATGTGTATTCAATCAGAAAGGTGGAGTAGGTAAAACCACTACAAATATTAATATTTGTTCATACCTAGCCATGGAAGGATACAAAGTCTTAGCAATAGATATTGATCCTCAAGGTAACACCACTAGTGGTATTGGAATTGATAAAAGAAGCTTAAAATACTCAATGTATGATGTATTAACTTCAGAAATTTCATTAAAAGATGTCATTATACAAAGTCAGGTATTAGAAAACCTTTATGTAGCACCATCAAAAATGGAATTGGCAGGGGCAGAGGTAGAAATGACCATGTCCAAAAACAGAGAAATGATATTAAAAAATAAATTGAATTCCATAGAAGATGAATATGACTTTATATTTATAGATTGTCCTCCCTCTCTTGGAATACTTACTATCAATGCTCTTACCTCATCAGAATCTGTACTTATACCTATACAAAGCGAATTTTACGCTTTAGAAGGAGTAGGACAACTTATAAACACCATTCAATTAGTAAAAAAATCACTTAACAAGAATCTTGAAATTGAAGGTGTTGTTATGACTATGTATGATTCTCGTACAAATCTAAGTAATGAAGTTTATAGTGAAGTGAAGAAATATTTTAAAGACAAGGTATATAAAACCACAGTTCCAAGAAATATTAGATTAGCTGAAGCGCCTAGCTTTGGGCTCCCTATTATTTTATATGATGATAAATGTAAAGGTGCAGAAGCATATCAGGACTTAACAAAGGAATTCTTAAAGAGACAGGAAGTGAAGAATTTTGAATAAGAAATTTGGTTTAGGAAAAGGATTAGGTGCTTTAATCCCTGAACAAGATATGATGGAAGAAGAATTTCAAAATGGACAGTCAATACTAATTGATATAAACAAAATTAAACCTAACAGCGAACAACCTAGAAAAAGTTTTGATGAAGCTAAAATCATGGAACTTAGTGAGTCTATTAAACAACATGGGCTTATACAACCTTTAGTAGTAAAAAAACAAAATGATAATTATATAATTGTAGCAGGGGAAAGAAGATGGAGAGCATCAAAAAAGGCAGGAGTTAGTGAAGTGCCTGCTGTAGTGATGGATTTAACAGATAGTGAAGTGCTTGAAATTTCCCTTATAGAAAATATACAGAGACAAGATTTAAATCCTATTGAAGAAGCACTAGCCTTTAAAAAGCTAATTTCTGATTTTAATTTAACTCAAGATGAATTAAGTATGAGAATTGGAAGATCTAGAACAGCTATTGCCAATACTATGAGGCTATTAAATCTGGATGATAGAGTTCAGGATTATGTTATTGATGGTGTAATAAGCGAAGGACACGGAAGAACTTTGTTGGCTGTAAATAATAAAGATATGCAATATACTTTAGCTCAAAAAGTTATAGATGAAAAACTTTCAGTGAGGCAGTTAGAATCATTGATTAAAAGTTTAGGAAAAGATAAGAAAAAAGTAACTGATAATGACTTGAATCCTTATTATAATGATATAAAGGAAAGGCTACAAAACTATTTTGGTACTAAAGTAAATATTAATTCAAAGAAAAATAAAGGTAAAATAGAAATAGAGTATTATTCAGAGGATGATTTGCAAAGAATATTAGATATGATGGAAGTTTAATGTTTCACGTGAAACAATGAAAGGAATGAATATAGAGTGCAGCAAGTGTTAGATCTTTTTCAAGAGTATAATATTTATATTACAGCAGTTATGGCAATAATAATATTATTATTGTTTATTATGGTAATAGTACTATTCAATTCAGTAAGCAAAGTAGAAAAAAGATATAGAAAATTAATGAGAGGAATAAATAATAAAAATCTTGAAGAGTTGATAAATACATATTTAGATAAAGTTGATTCTTCCCTACTAATTGCTGAAGAAGCTAGAGAAATTAGTGGTGCAATGAAAGCTCAGTTAGGTAAGTGCATTCAAAAGTTTGCTGTGATAAGATATAAGGCCTTTGAAGATGTGGGAAGCGATTTGAGTTTTTCTATAGCTTTATTAGATGATAAAAATGATGGAATAATACTAACTGGAATATATGCAAGATATGAAAGCACAACTTATGCAAAGCCCATAGATAAAGGTATATCCAGATATGACTTATCTGAAGAAGAAGAAAAAGTACTAAAAGAAGCTATAAATAAATAGAGTATATGAAACCTTCTTTAGGGAATAATACCCTAAAAGGAGGTTTTTTTATGAATATATATGTTTGTGATGGACTAGATTATATAAAATATGAGCTAAAGAAAAAGGGATATACTATTGCTAATGAAAATAATATACCTTATGATGCTATAATATGCAATATTAAAGAAATAGATTTCTCTTCCTTAAATATATTAAGTAATGTAAAGAATGAAGGTACATTAATTATCGATGCAGGTAGTAAAAGTATTAGCGATATAGAATATATTATAAATAATAGATCTTATTCAGCACTTTTTTAAATCTAATATATTTAAATTTGAAGTTACTACATTATATAACTTATTATGAGTTAGATAAATTGGCTATTTCTTCATTAATAGAAAATGAGGATTTTTTTCCACCATAAGTTTTTAGTACAAAATGATAAATTCCTTTAGATATAATATCAGCTAAGGTCATAACTGTATATAACCTAGTATTTTGTAAAACCATAAATTCTAAGGCTCCTGATATGTTTACTATTCCAGTTATACTTAAATCTCCTACAGGAGGGAGATTCTTATTAACTGCGGCTCCTGGTAGTATTGGAGAGTTTTCTATTACTATTTTTCCTACATTTTGAACACTTCCAAGACAAGCATCTATAGCAATAATAAAAGGATTATTAAAGTTTAATTTAATATGTTCTAAAGTGGAGGAAAGATTTTTAGCATGAACAGGTGATTCTAGATTGCCAAACAGTGATATATTATTTCTAATTAAAAATTTTAATTTATCACCCACTAAAGGTCCAAGGCTATCTCCTGTAGAACGATCCGTTCCAATACATACTAAAACAATAGGTCTTCTTTGTTTAATTACAGGTAATAAATTCTCATATAAGCAGTCTCTAATTATGGGAATAGAATTATTGTCTAAAGAATCTATAGTTAATTTTAAAGTCATAAAAAAACCTCCTTTATTGAAATTATAACCATAAAAGGAGGTTTTATACTTTAAATTACTTCTACTTTTCTAAGAATGTTATAAAAAACTACTAAAAACATGCAGAATATCATACCAGTTACACCATTAGCTTTTAATCCAATAAATATTGCAGCTAGTACTGCCACAGGGTTTAAACCTAGGGATGAAGACATTATTTTTGGTTCTACTACTTGTCTTACTGTAAATACTAATGCATATAAAATAAGCAGCCCAACTCCAGCAAAATAATTGCCGTTAGCTAAATTATATATTGCTAAAGGAAAGTAAATAACAGGCATCCCTATAACAGGTAGCAAGTCAAATAATGCACATAAAATACTTAGTATTAATGCATAGTTAACTCCTAAAACCAAGAATCCTATGAAGGTTACTAAAAAAGTAATAAATATGATAAGCATATAGGATAAAATATAATTAGTTATCATTTTTTTTATTTGTCCAAATATCTCTATGATTTTCTTACCTTTGTTAGGTGCAAAGGAGTGAAATGCATCAGAAGATGATGTGGATACGCTTTTTGTAAAAAAGTAAGTTGTAATTAAAGTGAAAATTATTACCATTACTATATAAGGAATATAGCTTAGTACTGTTATAGTCTTTTGAATCATTAAAGTGCTTAAGTTTAATGTGGATTTCATAATACTGGATGTGGACTCTGCAAAGGATGTTTTAATAGAATTTAAAATGTTTGGATCTATTTGCAAAGATAGATTATTACTCAATTCCAGTATATACTCATAAAACTTATTAGAATTTGTACTTATAAAGTTAGGTACATATTTCGTAAAACTTATAGTTTCATTTACTATGGAAGTCATACCTAAAGTAATCAATGTAATAAGAATTACAAAAAATAGTATAGTAGTAATCAGTGAAGCAATCCAAGGCTTCATCTTTAGCTTATTAATCATTGCTCTAGTGGGAGTTTTTAATGCCAAAGCAAATAAAATAGCTAGAACAAAGGGCAAGGTATAAGATAATGTTGAAAAAAACAAGAAAAACACTAATGAATAAACTAGGAAAAAAATAAAGGTTTTTTCAATTCTCTCAATAATATTTTCCAAAAGGTCACCTCCTAATTAATTTATATAAAGAATCAAGGGTATATTTAATATCCTCTTCTGTGGTAAAAAATCCTGGACTGAATCTAAGGGTACCTACTGGATAAGTTCCGATGGTTTCGTGTGCTAAAGGAGCACAGTGAAGACCGGTCCTAGTCATAATTCCAAACTCATTATCTAATAGATATCCAATTTCAGATGTATCATGGTTTTTAAAAGTTACAGATACCACTGCTGTTCTTTCATTAATATTTTGCGTACCATGAACAATTACATCTTCCATATTAAGAAGTCCACTCATTAGAGTATTACATAAATGGTCTTCTTTTTGTGCAATGGCATTAATTCCAAAATCTTTGATAAATTTTAGTCCTTCATAAAGACCAAAAATACCAGGTGCGTTTTGTGTACCACTTTCAAATTTATCAGGTAAAAAGTCTGGTTGATATATACTAGAAGATAAACTACCGGTACCTCCCACAATTATAGGTGTAGCAATGCTTTCTAAATTAGAATCTAAAATAAAGCCACCAGTACCTTGAGGACCCATTAACCCTTTATGTCCTGTAAAAGCTATAGCATTAGCATTAAGCTTATAAAAATCTATAGGTACTACACCAGCGGTTTGAGCAGAATCTATAATAAAGAAAATATTATTTTCCTTACACATATTCCCAATAATTTCCAAAGGTTGTATGGTTCCTATAATATTTGAAGCATGGGATAATATTATTAGCCTAGTATTACTTTTTATAGCCTTCTTTACATCTTCAGTGGATATTAAACCTTCTTTGGAACACTTAATCACATCTAATTCTATACCAAGAGTATCTTTGGCTTGATATAGTGGCCTTAGTACAGAATTATGTTCCATGGAAGAAGTGATAACATGCCATCCACTCTTAAGTATACTTTTTAAAAGTATATTTAGTGAGTAGGTTATATTAGGCATAAATATAACATTCTCAGCTTTATCAAAATTAAAAATATCGCATATAGATTCTCTGCATTCATATATATTTCGACTACTTTCAATAGAGCTTGAATAACTTCCTCTTCCAGCATTGCTACCGATATTATTCATAAAATAAACCATAGCTTCAGCAACGCCTGGAGGTTTAGGAAAAGATGTAGCAGCATTATCTAGATAAACATTCACTTCAATACCTCCAAAACTAAATATAGTATAATTATAAGGTAATATATAAAAATTTTCATTAATAAAATACAAAATATACTATTTAATTATCTTGTGGATTATTTAGTATAAAGAGACTTTATTAATGATTAATAATTGGTTAGAATTTACTTTGAAAAAATAGTATCATATTATATACTATATAATATTGAGTATATCCAATTATTGTAAAAAATAACAGGAGGTGAAGGCTTGAAATATCACATATATTTTAAGCATTAAGTATGGATAATTATTTTATTATTGTATTTAACAATACACATAACGCCATAGAAGGAGAAAAGACATTAAAAAAGGAAAACATTGCTGTAACCATAATGCCTACTCCATCTCAGATAACACAAAGCTGCGGTATAAGTATAAAATTTGAAGAAAAAGATCTAAATATAATTGAAAATATGGTTCAGGAAGAAAAGTTACATATTAAAAATATATATAATAAGAAGGAAGGGCAATTTATAAAAATAATTTAAGAAAAATTGGTTGAAAAGGTGATAATTATGTCGATTTTTTCTTTAGGTATGGATTTGGAAAAAGGTATTATAAAAATAGGTAAGGTACCCATACCCATAGACATGATTCAAAATTGGATTGGTAAGTTAGTTAAAATTTTATTTATAATTTTAATTATGGCTATAGTAATAAAGGTAGGGTATTCCATAATAAACAAAATAGTTAAAAGGCAGATAGAAAGCAATAAAAAGTTTACCTTAGATGAAAAAAAGGCTTACACCTTTGGTAGTGTTCTTAAGAGTATACTTAAATACACTTCATACTTTTTTGGACTTACAGCCATACTTACAGTTCTATTTGGAACTATAAGCATTACCTTTGCCAGCGTGGGCGGGGTGGCTATAGGCTTTGGAGCACAAAGTTTAGTTAAGGATATAATAAATGGATTATTTATATTATTTGAAAATCAATTTTCCGTAGGGGATTATATTACTATAGGAAATTATAACGGCATAGTAGAAAACATAGGTCTTAGAACCACTACTTTAAAAGATTTTTCTGGAGACGTGCATATTATACCTAATAGTGTTATCTCACAGGTTACAAATCATTCTATATCCGAGTCTAGAGTTATGGTAGATATGGAGATAGCCTATGAAGAAAATATAGATGAAGTTATTAAAGTAATTGAAGAAATATGTGAAGAGTTTAAAAAGGAAAATACCAATATGGTGGATGGACCAAAGCCTGTAGGGGTTGTAAACTTAAAAAGTTCCAGTGTAACTATAAGAATAATGGGTAAAGCTTTGCCTATGACTCACTGGGGATGCGAAAACGAACTTAGAAAGAGGCTTAAAATAGCATTTGATAAGCATAATATTGAAATACCTTATCAGAAGACTCATATTTTAAATAAAAGGGAAGGTAGTAACACTAATACTTTATAGGGAGGTAAAATTTTGCCTAAGATATTTAACATGGGAGATATTGTACAAATGAAAAAGATGCATCCCTGTGGTACGGATAAGTGGGAAATAATAAGGATGGGGGCAGATATTAAAATTAAGTGTACTGGATGTGGAAGAATTATAATGCTTTCAAGAAGTAAATTTGAAAAGGATATTAAAAAAGTATTATCCCAAGAAGTTTAAGTATACTCTTGTAAAGATAAATAACATTTTGTTGCAATTATACCTAATCAGTGATACAATAACATATTGTAATCCCTGCTGTGAAAATTCACAGCCGTTAGTCCAGAGGGAGGAGGTGGAATAGATGAGAAAGTATGAAACTATATTCATATTACATCCATCCTTTGAAGAGGAAGCTGTTAAAGCTGCAATCGAGAAATTTAAGGGTGTAATTGAAAATGGTGGCGGAACTGTTGACAACGTAGATTTCTGGGGTAAGAGAAAGCTTGCTTACGAAATTAACAAAGTTAACGAAGGCTACTATACTCTTGTAAACTTTAGCTCAAATCCTGAGTTACCAAAAGAGTTAGACAGAATCTTCAGAATTACAGACGGTGTTATCAGACACATCATTATTAAAGAAGAAAAATAAGGTGGTGTTCTTAAATGAACAGGGTTGTTCTTATAGGTAGACTAACTAGAGATCCTGAGTTAAGATTTGCTGCCGGAAGCGGCACTGCTGTTACCAACTTCGCATTAGCTGTAAATAGACCTAGAAGAAAAGATGGGCAGTCAGAAGCAGATTTTATTAATTGCGTAGCTTTTGGAAAAACTGCAGAAACTATTGCTCAGTATCTTACAAAAGGAAGACAGCTAGCTATTTCTGGAAGTATTAGAACAGGTAGCTATGATGCTCAAGATGGTACAAAAAGATATACCACAGATGTATATGTTGATAGCTTTGACTTCATAGACTCTGGAAACGGAGCTGGAGCAAGAAGCAACAGTGGTGGTGGTAATGGTGGATTTGGAAATTCAGGTTATAATGCGCCAAAGGATGATTTTGGCGGAGCTTCTTATGATGATGATATGACACCAATTGACGATGGAGATATACCATTCTAATTCAAAAAAGGTAAGGAGGTAAGAAGGATGAGCGAAAAGAGAGAACCAAGAAGAGGCAATTCAAGAATGAGAAGAGCTAAGAGAAAAGTATGTGCTTTTTGTGTAGATAAAGCTGATAGCATTGATTATAAAGATATCGGTAAACTAAGAAAGTATGTTACTGAAAGAGGAAAAATTCTTCCAAGAAGAATCTCTGGTACTTGCGCTAAACATCAAAGACAGTTAACTGAATCTGTTAAGAGAGCAAGAAACATAGCTTTATTGCCTTTCACAACTGAGTAGAAAGCAATTTAGAATTTAAAATTTAGAATTGAGAATGAAGGAAGAAACTCACAGAGTTTCTTTGAATATGTGAGAAAAGAAGCTTCAGATGAAGCTTCTTTTTTTCAACATAGAAAATACCAATTTAAAGTTTTCCTAATTTTATTCAATAGAAATTAGAAACATACTCCAAAACAAAAACTCCTTACAGAGTTTTAATTTTGTATTATCTACAATTTCAAAGAAACTCCGCCAGGAGTTTCCTCCTTAATTCTACATTCTCAATTCTAAATTACATACATGGTTGCATAAATACGAAAAAAAAACTACAATTAATATATATTGCTATGAGTATTAAGGACATTGGGTTATCATTAATGGTATGGGGGGTTAATATGAGAAAAGATGATTTTAATATAATGTCTGATGTTAAAATAATTGAAGAATTAAAGGCACAATTATTGTGTATTATAGGTGAATTTTTTAGGCTCCTCACAAAGGGAAGCAATATTGCTCAAGAAGCGGTGTTAGAATGTATTTCCGGGGCAATAATTATACTGTACCTTTTAGCAGATAAACTAGGATATTCACACACAGCAGTAGATGAGAGCATGAAAACGAAATTAAAATTAGGTATTATAGAAGAGGACTACATTGAAAAAGAAGGTAGAAATCTATCAAAGCTATATAATCATCTTAAAGAAAGATAAACTAAAGATGGAGGACAGAATATAATATGGAAAATAAAAATTCCACTAGATCTATAGTAGAAGCAGGACTTATGTCAGCTATGGTATTGGTTTTAATGCTTCTTAATGCCTATGTTCCAGTACTAGGATATATGGGACTGTTTATATTACCACTTCCCATTACCATGCTGGTAGTTAGGCATAATTTAAAAGTAGCTTCAATTTCAGTGGTAGCAAGCGCTATATTGATTTCCTTTATATTAAATCCCATTACTGCGGTGGGCACTTTATTGCGTTATGGCTTAGCAGGCCTTACCTTGGGGTATTGTATTAAATCTAATAAGAATGCTGTGGTTTCCATAGCAATTCAGAGCGTTGCTATTATTATTGGAACTATAATAGATGCAAGCCTTTATATATATTTAACGCTGAATTCCACACTATATAAGGTAGCTGAAATGAATGTTAATATGATGAAGGAAGCTATAGAAACCTCAAAAAACCTATATAAGTCTATAGGTGTGGATATTCAAAGCAATCCTTTATTTAAAGCTATGGAAGTCTTTAACGTAGATATGTTATTTTTAATGATTCCTGCAATTTTAATTATGTCAGCTTTTATGATGTCATATATTAACTACGTAATTACTAAACAAATATTTAAAAAGATGAAAATAGAATTGGCTGCTTTACCTAAATTCAATTATTGGTATTTTGACAATAGACTTACTGCTGTTATCATTATAATAGCATGTTTAGGAATAATCTTAGGCACTTCAGGCGTTAAGGCAGGGGAGTATATAACGGCTACAGCCATTTCTGTACTTCAGATGATATTCTTAATCATAGGAGTTAGTGTGTTAACCTTTTTCTTAAGGGATAGGTTTAAAGTGCCTAAAGCTTTATTAGTGGTTATAATATTATTTACCATTGGAAGTTTTGGATATTTTTATGCAATATTAGGTTTTACAGATAGTATAATGGACATGAGAGGATTAGATCCCAATAGTATTAAAAATACCTTGGCAAAAAGATTCAAAAAGAAATAGAAGCCTTAATATGTAAAAAGGAAGGCGTGGAGTAGTGAAAAATAAGTTAAATATAAATAATAATCTACATGCGGTTTTGGCTGCAGTTTTGATAATAATTTTATTTATATATAATCATAATTATCTAGCTTTAGCTGGATTAATAATATTCATAGTTTTAAGTCTTTATTATATAAAAGAAGCAAAAGACAAAAAACAGAAGCAAGATAATTATATCAAGAATCTTTCAAAGGACATGAGTGTTGCAGCAGAAGATACTCTTTTAAAATTGCCCTTTCCTTTGTTAATAGTAAATGATGAGGGAGAAATTTATTGGTTTAATAATCTTCTTAATAATATTTTTGAAAAGCAAGTTACCTTAGGAAATAATCTAAATGCTTTTGTAAAATCAGTAAACGTAGAAGAAATATTTAAAAGAAAAAAAGAAGTATATCAGGATATAATAATAAATAAGAGACACTATAATATTTATACTAAAATAATGAATAGAAGCACAGATAAAGCATCAGAAAAAGTGGTGATGCTATATTTTCATGATATAAGCAGCATTACAGATATTATCGCTACTAAGGAAAGCATTGTTCTAATAGAAGTTGATAATCTTAATGAGGTTGTTAAAAGCACTGAGAATGATAATGCTCCACTTTTAATTGCTGAAATTGAAAGAACCATAAATAATTATGCTCAAAATTTTAATGCTATGATTAAGAAATATGATTCAAACAAATATGTTATGTCGGTGCAAGACAAATATATTGAAGCTCAAATGAATAAAAAGTTTGATATACTGGATATTGTAAGGGAAATAAACTTAGGTAATAAATATGATGTTACTTTGAGCATAGGAGTGGGAAGAGGTGGCACTAGCCCTCTAGAAAATCATAAATATGCAAGTACAGCAAAGGAACTGGCTTTAGGAAGAGGCGGTGACCAAGCGGTAATCAAGTCAGGAGATAAGGTGTCCTTTTTTGGTGGTAACACTAAAGAAGTGGAAAAACGTACTCGTGTAAGAGCTAGAGTAGTAGCTCATGCCCTTAAGGATCTAGTAAGTGAAAGTGATACTGTTTATATAATGGGACATAGAAATCCTGATATGGATTGTATTGGAGCTGCTATAGGGGTTGCCAGCGCAGTACTTCAAATGGGTAAACCTTGTTTTGTGGTTCTTCCTACAGAACATAAAGCAGTAGATTTTTTTGTAAATAAGCTGAAAACATACAAAGAATATGATAATCTTTTTATAAACCCTGAACAATGCAAAAAAAATATACACATTGAGGATTTACTTATAATGGTAGATGTTCATAGTAGAGGGTATGTACAAGATGTGACTATTGCTGAAAAAGCTAATAAGGTAGTGATTATAGACCATCATAGAAGAAGTCCAGATTCTATTGAAGGTGCGTTGTTAACCTATATTGAGGTTTATGCATCCTCTACTTCAGAATTAGTTACAGAAATAATACAGTATATGTTTGAAAAGCCTAAACTAAAACAAATTGAAGCTGAGGGTCTGTTGGCTGGTATAACCATGGATACAAAGAATTTTTATTTTAAAACCGGTGTAAGAACCTTTGAAGCCGCTTCTTTTTTAAGAAGATTAGGAGCAGACACTATAGATATTAAAAAAATGTTCAGTGATGATTTAGATAGCTATATAAAGAAGGCTGAGATTATACGCTCAGCTAAAGTGGAAAATAATATAGCCTTTGCAGTGTGTCCACCTAGTATAGAAGAAATTGTATTGGCTGCACAAGTAGCGGATGAACTGCTAAATATTACAGGTATTCAAGCCTCCTTTGTTTTTGTTAAAATAGGAGATGACATAAATATAAGCGGCAGATCTTTTGGAGATGTAAATGTGCAAGTAATATTAGAAGCCTTAGGTGGAGGTGGCCATATGACCATAGCTGGAGCAAAGTTGGAAGGCGTGTCTATGGAAGAGGCTGTAAAGAAACTTAAAGATGTTATAGCTAAATACTTAAGGGAAGGTGACAAGTAATGAAGGTAATATTACTAGCAGATGTAAAAAATTTAGGTAAAAAAGGTGAAGTTATAAATGCTTCAGATGGATATGCAAGAAATTTTCTTTTTCCAAGAAAGTTAGCAGAAGAAGCAACACAGGAAAATCTTCATGTATTAAATGCTAAAAAAGAAACAGAAAGAAGAAAAAAATTAGCTGAAATTGAGGAAGCTCAAAAAGTAGCAGAAAAACTAAAGAATAAAGAACTGAAACTCACCACAAAAACTGGTGATAGCGGAAGATTATTTGGTGCAATAACAAGCAAAGATATTTCAGAACTTATTAAAAAACAGTTCCAGGTAGAAATAGATAAAAAGAAAATTGTTATGGATACTTTAAAGCAAGTGGGGACTTACGATATAGAAGTAAAAATTTACCCAGAGGTATCCACTAAGATGAAGGTTGTTATTGCGGCAGAGCAATAAGGGGGATACACATTTGAAGCAAAATTTGCAAATAGACAAAGTACAAGAGATTATGGATAGCGGATTAAGCATCGATTCTCAAGTAAATGTTATATATGAAGTTCTTAAAAATGTACTAGATGATGGTGCAGTTAGAGCAAGAACGGTAAGACATAAAGTTCAAAAGCATATGAAATCAAAGAATACTAATGAAAGAGTATATGCTTTAAATAAAATTGCCAGCGATGGTAAGGGATTAAAGACGGTGCCAGAAGAAAAAGATATACCAAAAGCTTTAGAAGATACATATAAGTGGATATCTGAAGAACTGGCAAGGAGATACATTCAAAACCAAATAGAAGGTCAGGTAGAACAAGCACTACTTGAAAGACAAGAAAAATATGTAGATGAGATGAGACTTAGTATAATAAAGAAACAAAAAGGACCTGAAAATGCTAAGACTTTAAAGAAATATGCTCAACTAGAAGTGCTGGGTTCTAGAAAAACCACCAAAAATCTTATGGGATTTTTGAGACCTCAAAGCTTTGAAGAAGTGGTAGGACAGGATAGGGCTATAAAGTCCCTAATATCTAAAATATCTTCTCCATACCCTCAGCATATAATTCTTTATGGACCACCAGGAGTAGGCAAAACTACTGCTGCAAGATTAGCTTTAGAAGAAGCTAAAAAATTAAAATTTACTCCTTTTGATGATAATTCAAAATTTGTAGAAGTGGATGGTACTACACTTAGATGGGACCCTAGAGAAATAACAAATCCATTACTAGGTTCTGTGCATGATCCTATTTATCAAGGAAGTAAAAGAGACTTGGCTGAAATTGGAGTGCCTGAACCAAAACCTGGTTTAGTTACAGAAGCTCATGGAGGGGTATTATTCATAGACGAAATAGGCGAACTAGATGATATACTTCAGAATAAACTTTTAAAGGTATTAGAAGATAAAAAGGTGGAATTTTCATCTTCATATTACGATCCTGATGATGAAAACACGCCAAAATATATAAAATATCTCTTTGAAAATGGGGCTCCAGCAGATTTCGTGCTTATTGGAGCAACCACCAGAGATCCTTCTGAAATAAATCCCGCTTTGCGTTCTAGGTGTACAGAGGTATACTTTGAACCACTATCATCTTATGATATCAAACAGATAGTGGAAGATGCAGCAGAAAAGCTAGAGATAGAATTGGAAGAAGGAGTATCTGAACTTATAAGTAGATACACAATAGAAGGAAGAAAAGCGGTTAATATACTAGCTGATGCTTACGGATATCTTTTATACAGCCTTAAAAATAGCAGTGTTGAAAATCTTAAGGTTACAAAGAAAGATGTAGATGAAGTAATATCCATAGGTAGATATGTTCCTTATGAAAGATTAGACAACGTGGAAAATAAAGAAGTAGGACATGTATATGGGTTAGGAGTTTCAGGTTTCCTAGGTTCTACTTTAGAAATAGAAACCTCTGTATTTCCAGCTAAGGATTCAGGCAGTGGCAATGTAAGGTTTAATGACACTGCAGGTTCTATGGCCAAGGATTCCGTTTTTAATGCAGCCTCAGTAATCCGTAAAATAACCGATAAGGATATAAGAGATTATGATATACATGTAAATGTGGTAGGTGGAGGTAATATAGATGGACCTTCTGCAGGTGCTGCCATCACCATATGTATAATAAGTGCATTAATGAACAAGCCTATAAGACAAGATGTAGCTATTACAGGGGAAATTTCTTTAAGAGGAAATATAAAACCTGTAGGTGGAATATTTGAAAAGGTGTATGGAGCTAGAAGAAAAGGCATAAAACTTGTACTAGTTCCAGAGGATAATCTTAACGAAGTTCCTTTAGGATTAACAGATATAGAGGTTAATTCTGTAAGCAATATTGAAGAGCTTATGAAAATTGTATTTGAAGATTAAAATAAAAGCTATCGCTTATACAGGATAGCCTTTATTATTAACTTGATTAATGTTATTTCAACTGTCATAATATATTATGCATAATGAATAGAGGAAGACGAGAGGTGAGATTTAAATGGATATTCCTGTTATGAAAAGTTTGCCACAAAATATAGAAGCTGAACAGTCTGTCTTAGGTTCTATGATAATAGATAGAGGGGCCATTGCAAGAGCAGCAGAGGCATTAAGCGCTGAAGATTTTTATAGAGATTCTCATAAGGTGATATTTTCAGTAATAATTGAAATGTCTCAAAAAGATATTCCCGTAGATATGATAACCCTCATAGAGCATTTAAGGGTGCTTGCAAAGTTAGAATCAGCAGGTGGCATTACTTATATAACAGAAATAAGTACTTCTGTACCTTCTACGGCTAATCTTAAGACTTATATAGATATAGTAGCTCAAAAATCTATGCTTAGAAAACTTATAAAAGCATCTAATGAAATAATTGCAGAAAGTTATGATAAGCAAGATGATGTGGAAAAAGTAATAGATAATGCTGAAAAAAGAATATTTGATATAGCAGAAAAAAGAAGTAATAGTGATTTTGAAGCATTAAGTACGGTTTTAGAGAGAGGCTTTTTAGAGATAGAAAGATTGTTTAATAATAAGGGTGAAATTACAGGAGTAGGTTCTGGTTTTAAAGAGCTAGATGCTAAAACCTCAGGATTTCAAAAGGGTGACATGGTACTTATAGCTGCAAGACCTTCCATGGGTAAAACCACCTTTGCCCTTAACATAGCAGAGCATGCTTCCTTAAGGGAAGGGAAGAGTGTAGTTATATTTTCTTTAGAAATGTCTAAAGAACAACTAGCTTATAAACTTTTATGCTCTCAAGCTAATGTAGATATGCTTAAGCTTAGAACCGGTAACTTAGAAGATAAGGATTGGGAAAACATAGCTAGAGCTTCAGGTCCCTTGGCGGCTGCAAAGATATATATAGACGATACCGCAGGTATTTCAGTAATGGAAATGAGATCTAAATGCAGAAGAATCAAAATAGAGCATGGTATAGACTTAATTTTAATCGACTACCTTCAACTTATGTCAGGTAGTGGTCAAGAAAGCAGGCAGCAGGAGGTTTCTGAAATATCTAGATCTATAAAGGCCTTAGCAAAAGAAATGCAGTGTCCTGTAATAGCCTTATCCCAGCTTTCTCGTGCTCCAGAACAAAGAGCGGATCATAGACCTATGCTTTCAGACCTTAGAGAATCTGGATCAATAGAGCAAGATGCTGACTTAGTTATGTTTTTATATAGAGATGAATATTATAATAAAGAAACTGACGAAAAAAATGTAGCTGAATGTATAGTAGCCAAGCAAAGAAATGGTCCTGTAGGAACGGTTAAGATGGCATGGCTTGGTCAATTCAGTAAATTTGGTAATTTGGATGTAGTTTATAGAGAATAATAAAAAATTATTAATTTTAAAACAAATAAAGAGGTATTCATTTTGAAGGGAAACTTTTCAAAGTGAATACTTTTTTATTTATTAATTTTTGATTTTTATAGATATCTTACTTAATTATACATATGTGTTTTTAAATATATTAAAGATAAATATTCCTTTTAAAAGCACACATATATATTTTACTAAAAATTAAGTAAAATCATAGTAAAATAATTAAAGTAAACGTTGACATTTTAGTAAAATAGTTATATATTTAAAATAGAGAATTTAGTAAAAATATTAATCAGGGGAGAGATATTTATGAGATGTAAACGTTTGTTAACGCTTGCTTTAGCTGGACTTTTAACCATTCCTTTAATGGCTTGCGGCAAAGGGGAAAAAGATCAAAAAGACACGGATAAGAAAATAGACACCAGTGAAAAGATATCTATAAAGTATTGGGTTCCTTTTAGCGCAAATCAATATATTAAGGACTTAAACGAAAGTTTAATGTACAAAGAGTTAGAAAAGAGGACAAATGTTCATGTAGAATTTGACCACCCTGCTGAGGGACAAGAGTTAGAACAATTTAATCTCCTTGTAAATTCCAAGGACATGCCCGATGTAATACAAACTTATGCAGGAGAGTATAAAGGTGGAGTAGATAAGGCTATAAAAGATGGTGTATATCTAAGGTTAAATGATTTAATAGATAAATATGCACCTAACTTTAAAAAGCTTTTAGAAGAGGATCCAGAGCTAGCTAGACAAGTAACCACTGATGAAGGAAACATATATGCTTTTCCTGTTATTGGTGAAGATAAAAATGAACCTGCTTGGTGGGGACCTGTAATTAGAAAGGATTGGCTAGATGAGTTAGGCTTAAAAGAACCTACCACAGTAGACGAATGGTATAACACCTTAAAGCAGTTTAAAGAAAAGAAGAATGCTCAAGCTCCGCTTATTATCAATAAAAAAGGTGTTGATGCTTATGGAACTTTACTAAGTGCTTTTGATATAGGAAATGGTTTTTACAAAAAAGGTAATAAGGTAAAGTACGGGCAAATGGAACCAGAATTTAAAGAATACCTTACTACTATGAACAAATGGTATAAGGAAGGTTTAATTGATAAAGACTTTGCTACAAGAGACAAAAAGAGCAGAGAGGCTATGATTACTTCAGGTAAAACTGGAGCATTCTTTACAGAATATGCTTTGGTAGATCAATATGTAGCTGCCATAAAAACCACTGACCCTAAAGCGGATTTTTCACCAACTGTACAACCTTCCATGAAAGAAGGGGAAAAGCCTAAGTATAGAGTGGTTAATAATCGTAATGGTGGTTATGAAGCAGTAATAACCTCTGCATGCAAAAATCCAGAACGTTTGGTACAATGGTTCGATTATGCTTACGGTAAAGATGGATATATGCTATTTAACTATGGAATAGAAGGTACAAGCTATACCATGGTAGATGGAAAACCAAAGTTTACTGATGTTATGGTAAAAAATCCTGATGGATTAGATTTCTGGACAGTGTGCAACAAGTATAAGCTAGAAGTTGGACCATATTTAAGAGATTATAAAGCAGTGCCTGAATTTACAAAATTCTCCTTAGATGCTATGGATAAATGGACACAGGCTGACACTGATTATGTAATGCCACCATTAAACCTAACTGCTGAAGAAAGCGATACTTATTCAAATATTATGAGTGATATTGATACTTATAAGGATGAGATGATACTTAAATTTATAACTGGTAAAGAACCTTTAAGCAATTTTGATAAATATGTAGAACAAATTAAAAAGATGCGTATAGAAGAAGTTATAAAGATAGAAGAAACTGCATTAGAGAGATATAACAACAGAAAGATCAAGTAATTATTATAAGGGCTGTTGCTTAATTAATGTTATCCACAATATATTTGTTTTGCAACAGTCTTTTTATAATTTTCAAGCTAGTAATTAAGGAGGTCTAATTCATGACACAGTTACAGGCTAATAATATTGTTACCACTAAAAAGAGAATAAGCTTTAGGCAGAGATTAAAGAAAGACTTTAGGATAAATAAATATGTTTATATTATGGCAATCCCTATGATTGTGTTTTTTATACTTTTTAGTTATGTTCCCATGTATGGGGTTACCATAGCATTTAAAGATTTCAGTCCTAAATTAGGCATTATTAATAGTCCTTGGATAGGCTTTAAGCATTTTAAAGCATTTTTTAACAGTATATATTTTGCTAGAACACTAAAAAATACAGTACTCATGAGCTTTTACTCTCTCTTATGGGGGTTTCCAGCAGCTATTATATTGGCACTTTTATTAAATGAGATACGTAGAGAGAAATTTAAAAGGTTAGTTCAAACCGTTACCTACCTTCCTCACTTTATTTCCTTAGTGGTAATATGCGGAATGTTAATAGATTTTACTTCTACCGATGGCTTAATTAATTCCATTTTAGTAAATTTTGGAGTAGAACCTGTGAACTGGCTTACCAAGCCTGAATGGTTTAGAACTATATATATAGGCTCTGGAGTGTGGCAGAGCATAGGCTGGGATAGCATAATTTATCTGGCAGCTCTTTCCGGTATAGACCCTTCGCTATATGAAGCGGCTACGGTAGATGGTGCTGGAAGATGGAAGCAGCTGCTTCATATTACCCTTCCAGGTATAGCCCCTACCATAGTTATAATGTTGATATTAAATATAGGTGGTTTAATGAGTGTAGGTTATGAGAAAATAATTCTTTTATATAACCCTATGACCTGGGAAACCTCAGACGTTATATCCAGCTATGTTTACAGAAAGGGACTTATTGGAGCGGATTATAGCTTTAGTACAGCGGTAGGACTTTTAGAATCAGCTGTAGGCTTTGTACTATTAGTACTTGCCAATAAATTTAGTAAGAAGATTTCTGAAGTAAGCTTATGGTGAGGTGGAATATATGAAAGTTAAAAACAGTGTAGGGGGAAAAATTTTCGATACAGTAAATATAATACTTATGATATTATTTATGGCCATATGCATATATCCATTATTATATGTTTTATTTGCTTCATTAAGTGACCCTTATGAACTAATGAAACATAGAGGGTTACTTTTAAAGCCTATGGGATTCACCTTAAATGGTTATTCACTAGTATTTAGTAACCCTAGTATTATGAAGGGGTTTTTAAATACTATGTTCTATGTGGTAGCAGGAACCGGCATAAACTTATTGTTAACCTGCATGTCAGCCTATGTACTTTCAAGAAAAGATTTACTATTAGGAAAGCCTTTAATGTTAATGGTTACCATACCTATGTTTTTTAGCGGCGGGCTAATTCCATTTTATCTTCAAGTGCAAAGATTAGGCCTTATTAATACCAGATGGGCAATAATACTTCCTTCCGCTATATCCGTATGGAACCTTATAGTTATGAGGACTGCTTTTAAGAGTATACCAGAAAGTCTTATAGAATCTGCTAAAATAGATGGAGCCAATGATTTTACAGTGTTATTTAAAATAGTAATACCGGTTTCTAAAGCAACCTTAGCGGTTATAGGGTTATTTTATGCTGTAAGCCAGTGGAATTCATGGTTTAATGCTATGATTTTTTTAAGGGACAGAAGCAAATACCCTCTTCAGTTAATATTGAGAGAAATTTTAATATCCAATGAAACTAGAGAGATGATGAATATGCCAAAGGGAGCAGCTCAGTTTATTAAGGCAGATGCATATAAAACTTTAATTAAGTATAGTACTGTAATTGTTTCAACTATTCCTATATTGTGTGTTTACCCATTCTTACAAAAGTATTTTGTAAAGGGTGTTATGATAGGATCTGTAAAAGAGTAGAGGATAGTGTTACCTATAATTAATGTATAAAAAGGAGTAGTAAGAATGACTAGAATGTATAAGGAATGGGAAGATATAGATTTACTTTGCAAGAATAGATTAAAAAGTAGGAGTCACTTTAATAAGTATTTAAATAAAGAAGATGCTTTAACTTATGAGAATAAGTATTCTCTTGGGTTTAAAGGGCTTAATGGACAGTGGAAATTTCTATTTTTGAAAGCACCAGAATTATCACCCAAGGATTTTTATCTTGGAGAAGTTAATTGTGATTATTGGGATGATATAGATGTTCCAGGCAACTGGCAGGTGCAAGGCTATGGGAACATGCATTATACAGACCTTTATTATCCCTTTCCTATAAACCCTCCTTATGTACCTACAGAAAATCCCACGGGAATTTATAAAAGAAAGTTTATTTT
This sequence comes from Clostridium amylolyticum, assembly GCF_900142075.1. GTDB lineage: Bacteria > Bacillota > Clostridia > Clostridiales > Clostridiaceae > Clostridium_AA > Clostridium_AA amylolyticum. Next base: position 575,629 of record NZ_FQZO01000002.1, on the reverse strand, counting down.
GGAAAGCCATTGGCTTAAAGAAAGAACTATTTTAAGATTTAACGGAGTGGATAGCGCTTTTCATGTTTGGGTAAATGCCTTAGAAGTAGGATATAGCAAGGGAAGCAGGATGTGCTCTGAATTTGACATATCTCAGTTTATAAGAGAAGGTGAAAATGATATAACCGTAAGAGTATACCAATGGTCTGATGGAACCTATCTAGAAGATCAAGATATGTGGTGGCTTAGCGGAATATTCAGAGATGTAGAAATTATAAAAGAAAATAAAGTTGGGGTAAGAGATTTATTTATTACCACTGATTTTGATGAGGAATATAAAGATGCATTATTAAAGATAAAAGTTTCTTTAGAAAATACTACAGCTGAAGATTTAAGTAATATAAAGATTTTGTACGAGCTAATAGATGAAGATTTTAATGAAGTACTTAGAGGAAGTTTAGAAGGAAATAAGATAAAAGCCTTTAGCGAAGAAGAATTATATATTAATGAAAAGGTGAATAACCCAAAGAAGTGGTGTTCAGAAGAACCCAATCTTTATCATCTTATAGTGACTATCCTAAAGAATGAAGAGATTTTAGAGATGATACCTCAAAGAGTAGGTTTTAGGAAGATTGAAGTAAAAGATGGTAACTTCTTAATTAATGGGAAGGCAATTTTATTAAACGGTGTAAACAGACACGATTATCATCCACATATGGGAAGAACAGTGCCCAAAGAGGTAATGAAAGAAGACGTTATCCTTATGAAGCAGTACAATATTAACGCCGTAAGAACTTCTCATTATCCTAATAATACTTGTTTTTATGAGCTATGTGATATTTATGGATTGTATGTAATAGATGAAGCGGATTTAGAATGTCATGGCTTTGAGTTAACAGGTAAATATAATTGGATTACGGACGATCCTCACTGGGAAAAGTCATATATAGATAGAATAGAACGAGTAGTGCAAAGAGATAAAAATCATCCTAGCGTAATAATGTGGTCCTTAGGAAATGAATCAGGTTTTGGTGTTAACTTTGAAAAGATGGCACAGCATTGTAGAAAACTTGATGATACAAGATTGATTCATTATGAAGAGGATAGAGAATTAAAAATAGCAGATGTATATAGTACCATGTACACAAGACTTAATAGGCTTATAGAAATAGCTGAGGATGAAAAAATAGATAAACCTCATATAATCTGTGAATATGGTCATGCCATGGGCAATGGTCCCGGTGGACTTAAAGAATACCAAGAAGCCTTTAGAAAATATAAAAAGCTCCAAGGGGGCTTTATATGGGAATGGTATGATCATGGTATATTAACTAAAGATAAAGAAGGTAATGAGTTTTATGCCTATGGAGGGAACTTTGGAGAGTATCCTCATAATGGAAACTTTTGTATAGATGGACTTCTCTTTCCTAATAGAACACCATCTCCAGGACTTATAGAATACAAAAAGGTCATAGAACCAGTAAAGTTTCAAGAAGGAGATTTAAAAGAAGGTAAAATCAAAATAACAAATTTATATGATTTTATAGATTTAAGCTATGGTCTAATACATTGGAGCATTAATTATGATGACAAGGTATTAAGTTCAGGAATTTTAGAAGCTGAAGATATAAGACCTGGAGAAGAGAAGGTCTTAAACATTCCTTATAAGCTTCCTAATAGTATAAGAGCTAACACAGACTATTGGTTAAATATAAGCTATAGATTAAAGCAGGATACCCCTTGGGCAAAATGCGGCCATGAAATAGCCTTTGAGCAATTTTTGTTACCTCTAGCAGTTATTAAAGAAAGAAAAGTAGAAAAAGGAGTATTAAAGGTAGAGGAAAATGAAGCTTACCTTCACATAGCTGGAAGTAACTTTAAAGTTATATTTAACAATATCTTTGGCAATATAGAGAAATATTTCTATGAAGGTAAAGATATTATAGAAAATGGGCCAAAGTTAAACTTCTGGAGAGCACCTATTGATAATGATATGTATGTGTTGGAGGATTGGAAGAATAAGTACTTCCTTCATAAGATGCAGCAAATAACAGAAAGTTTTTCTTGGAACCAAGAAGAGGAATATAAGGTTAATATAGAGCATTGTGTTCATATAGCTCCTCCTAATCAAGCTTGGGCTGTTAAAGCTAAGTATATATATGAAATATACTCAGATGGACATATTCAGCTAACCATAGAAGGAAAAAATACAGGAAGTGAATACAATGCCCCAGAAATGCTTCCTAAAATAGGTTTAGAACTAATATTGAAAAAAGAATTTAATAAGGTTGGCTGGTATGGAAGAGGACCAGGAGAAAGTTACAGTGACAGTAAATTAGCAGGAAAGTTTGGAGTATATAGAAGTAATGTTGAAAAAATGCATACTCCTTACATTTATCCCCAAGAAAATGGTAATAGAACTGATACAAAATGGGTGTCTGTAACAAACTTAAGAGAATTAGGCATATTAGCTTCTTGCAAAGATTTTATGAATTTTAGCATACATGATTATACAAAAGAGGATTTAGAAGAAGCAAAGCATGAATATGAGCTTAAGAAAAAAGATTTTGTTGTGCTGAATTTAGATTATAAACAAAATGGCTTAGGCAGTGCTAGCTGCGGTCAAGATCAGCTGCCACCTTACAAGCTTAATCCACAAGATTTTAAATTTCAGTTATCTTTAACAGCTTTTTCTAATCAAGAGATAAGCGACATTGAGCTTAGCAAGAAAGTCATGTATAGAAGAGAAGAATAATTTAATTATTATTTAGGATAACTTTTACTAAAAGGTGGTGCTATATTTGAATTTTGATATTGAAAAAATTCCTTTTAGCCGCTTTGGCTCTTACTTTGCACTTTCTTCTTCTGAGGATGGGAAAGAAGTTTATATAAGGGATGTGCACGGAGGGGATGAAACTCCTAGTGAAATATTTAAATTGGAGCTTACTGAGGGAGAAATCCCTCAGCCTTTCTTAGTAGAGGCTGAGGAATATAGCTTAAAGCTATATAACCCTTCAGATAAGGAAAAATATATAGAAGTTTGTATCCCTGACTATGAAGTGATGAGAATAAGAGCTAATAACTGCGGCATTAGACTTACCATGATTAAAAAGAAATATGATCATGTTATGATTTATGAAAAAAATAAATTGGAATTTCATAGTTATTCCAAGGAAATAAAGTTGATGTTAAGCCTTTTAGAAGGTAATATTAATTTAGATGCACCTTGGGATATAATAGGAAATAATCATGTGATTATGGATTTTAATGAAGAGGAGCATAAGGGAATAGACATAGCCTTAGAAAGCTATAAAACTGTTTGGAAGCCCAAAGGATACTTGGACTTTGAAGAAAGCAAAAATAAAGTAAAGGCAGAATATGAACGTTGGAAGAGTCTTGTGTTAAGTGTGCCTGAAGAATATGAAAAAAGCAGGGATTTGGCTTCCTATATAACTTGGTCCTCTGTAGTAAAACCTGAAGGTATGCTTTTAAGACCTGCTATGTATATGTCTAAAAATTGGATGTATAATATTTGGAGCTGGGACAATTGTTTTAACGCCATGGCTTTAAGCAGGAATAATCCTGAGCTAGCCTTACATCAGCTTATGATTTTTATAGATCATCAAGATGAAAGCGGAGCCTTTGCAGATTTTATAAATGATAAGTACTTATCATTTAGCTGTGTTAAGCCTCCTATTCATGCTTGGGCATTTAAATACATGCAGCAGGAAAATGATTATTTTAAGCAAGAAGAAGTGGTAGAAAAGGTTTATAAAGCTTTATGCCTTAACACAAAATATTGGTTAAATTATAGGACCTATGAAAAACAGGGACTTCCTTTTTATAAGCATGGTAATGACTCAGGCTGGGATAATGCTTCCATATTCCATAAAGGATTACCAGTACAGGCTCCAGATTTAAGCGCCCATTTGATAAAGCAAATGTATATTTTATCTGAACTTGCTAAGGATTTAAATAGAAAGTCTGAAGAAGAGTACTGGATAGGTGAAGCAGAACAGCTTTTGGACGAATTAATTAAATTACTATGGAAAGAAGATAAATTTGTTGCTATAAAATCTGATACGGGAGAAGTTATAGAAGAAGGAAACAGCTTAATACTATTGTTACCAATAGTTATTGGAAATAGGCTTCCTAAGGAAATAAAAGATAAACTTTTAGAAGAACTTAAAAAAGAAGGTAAATACTTAAGTAAATATGGACTAGCAACCGAAGCTATGGATAGTCCATTATATAAGGAAAATGGCTATTGGCTTGGACCTATATGGGCACCAGTAATGATGCTTGTCATTGACTCTTTAAAGGAATGTGGAGAAGAGGAATTCTCTAAGGAGCTGGCAGAAAGATTTTGTAATGCCACACTCCTAGGCGGTATGGCAGAAAACTTTGATCCTTTAACCGGTAGAGGTTTGGTAGACCCCGCCTTTACTTGGACTTCCAGCGTGTTTTTAATGTTAGCAAATAGGTATTTGATGAAGAAGTAAAAATAAGAAAATGACACTTAGAAAGGGGATATTATGAATAAGAAAACTGCAGATTTAGTATTAGCTTTTGTAGCGATGATATGGGGAACAGGATTTGTAGCATCTCAAATGGCTTTAGATGGAAACATGTCCCCTTTTCAAATGATGACCTATAGATTTTTTATAGCAAGTTTGTTAATGACAACAATATTTTGGAAGGAATTTAAGAAGATTACCCTTGAAGAAATTAAAGCAGGATGTATTATTGGTTTCTTTTTGTTTGCAGCTTTTGCCTTTCAAACTATAGGGCTTCAATATACCACACCCTCTAAAAATGCCTTTCTTACCGCTACCAATGTGGTAATAGTACCTTTCTTATATTGGGTTATACTCAGGAGAAAACCAGATAAATACTCCCTTATAGGAGCCATATTGACGGTTACAGGTATAAGTTTTTTAACTTTAGAGGGTTCTTTGGCCATTAGTATAGGAGATTTATTGACTCTTATCTGCGCCTTAGGGTTTGCTATGCACATTATTTCTATAGGTTACTATACTCAAAAATATAGCCCTATAAAATTAACTATCCTTCAAATGATAGTAGCTTTTATATTTTCAGCTATTTCATTACTATTTACAAAGGATGCAGCGCCTCTCACTACAAAAGCCAGTTTAGCGGTTATATATTTAGGAGTGGTAAGCACCACCTTGGCGTTTTTACTTCAAAATATAGCACAGAAATATTCTAATGCCACAAAAACAGCTATAATACTATCTACAGAAGCCATGTTTGGAACTTTGGCTTCGGTAATATTATTAAATGAAAAGCTTACTTCAAATATGATTATAGGATGTAGTATAATTTTTTTAGCAATAATAATTACGGAAACGAAACTTTCTTTTATAAGAAGGTAACTTTAAATAATATATGGAATAAGTTTAAAATCAGTTATAAAAAGGGTAGGTGATTTTTGTGGCAACCATTAGAGATATAGCTGAAAGAGCAGGTGTATCCTTATCCACGGTATCTAGGGTGCTAAATTATGATGAAACTTTAAACGTAGCGGATGGAACCAGAAAAAAGATATTTGAAATAGCACAAGAACTGGAATATGTAACAGCTAAGCATAGGAAAAACAAAAAGAAGCAATTAAAGATAGGTATAATAAAAGGCTATTCTGATGTAGTAGAGATGGAAGATACCTACTATCTTTTTATAAGTCATTCCATAGAGCAGCTCTTAGAAGAAGAAAATATTGAGTTTATTAATATTTCTAAAGAAGAAAGTTCAGATAGGGTAAAGGAGTTAGATGGAATAATAGCCATTGGAGGCTTTACGGATATTGAGATGAATAACCTAAGAAGCTGGCAATGCAATATGGTATTTGTAGATTATAGCCCTGAGGAAGAGGATTTTGACTGCGTGGTAGTAGATATTAAAAAGGCCGTAAAAAAAGCATTAAATTATTTAGTTTCTTTAGGTCATAAGTCTATAGGTTTTATTGGTGGGAGAGATGTTACGGAGATAATTAGGGAAGAAGATAAAGACTCAAGAGAGAGATATTATTATGAATATATGAAATCAAATTCCATGCTTAATGAAGATTTCGTAAGGATTGGAAGTTTTACTCCTGCCAGCGGGTATAATCTCATGAAAGAGATATTGAATACAGGAAAGTATCCTACAGCCTTCTTTATAGCCAATGATTCTATGGCCATAGGTGCCTATAAGGCTATAATGGAAAGAGAATTAAAGATTCCTGATGATATAAGCATTATTGGATTTAATGACATATCTACGGCACAATATATAGTACCACCTTTAACTACAGTAAAAATTTATACGGACTTTATGAGCGAAACCGCTGTAGAACTGATTTTGGATAGAATTAAAAATGAAGATAAAATATGTAAAAGGGTGGTATTACCTACAAAGTTGGTAATAAGGGATAGTTGTAGAAATATAAAAAACGGTTAAAATAAGGTATACAAGAAGGGTTAAAATTACCTGCTTGTATACCTTTTTCAGTAACAAGTATGGATTAGTGGATGGTAGAACATTATTTTTATTAATAGTTTATTTAATATTTATTTTAAATTTTTGATAAAACAATGGTTAAAAACCCGTTATTATAATTAGTATATATACTTTTTTCGTGGATGTTATCTAAATAAAACATTCTACGAAAGTTGTCTGAAGGTATTCTTTGTTTTACATAATTTTTGCTTTTACCCTTAGTATTGTTTTCAGCAGAAATTACAAGAAATTTATTAACATATTCTACTTTAATATCCTTTTTATTAAAGTTCCGTAGGTCTGCTTCTACAAAATATTTTTTTGGAGTTTCCTCTAGTTTAACTTTAAAATCTTCATTGATTAATTTTAGATTGAAACTCTTTTTAATAAAATAATTTTCGAAAAATTCATTAAAGAATTCTTCGCTGGTTAAAAACTTATTTTCAGATACTTTGAAAGGGATTAAATCATTCATATAAGTCCTCCTTTCTTATATCTTCACTAATAGCTTTTGCTTTTTAAGCCCTTGCTATGCTATGGTGTTAGTGGTGAAGTATATAAATAATAAGAAGGAAGCATAATATTTCTTTATACTAATTAATTATTGGTTATTTAGAAATTGTTTTATGTACAAGCTTGAAAATTTTATTTAAAATATAAACTATTTAAAACATATATTATTTAATACAAAATGATATGGTGTGTTCACCCTCAGGCACTACCATAGAAGCTGTGACCGCATTAGAGGAAAATGACTTTAGAAATGCGGTAATAAAGGCTGTAGAAAGATGTAGTGATAAATCTAGAAACATGTAACCATCAATTAATTCTCTGAATAATAATTTTTAAATTAGGGAAAGATTTTACTGAAAAAATTATTAAGAGGAGAATGGATATGGGAAAAAATAAAAACAAGCAAGAAATGCAAAGCATGATAGATGAAAGTAACGATTCTAAAAATGCAAAAAATGGGTACACTACCCGAGGAAATTCTGCAAGACAGCCTGGTATAAATGATACTAAAGGCAAAAAATAACAATTTAAATTAAAAACTGCCTTAATGGGCAGTTTTTTTACATTTATTCTTTAATTTTGATATAATAAATATGGTGTTATAATGTGTTAAAAAATAGCCTGTAACAATTACTATTAATCTGCCAAAGGGGGGATAAAATGATAAGCGTTATAATAGTAGAAGATGATAATATGGTGGCAGAAGTAAATGAGATGTATGTCAATAGTGTAGATGGTTTTTCAGTAGAAAAGGTATTTAATAATAGTTGGAATGCTTTTAATTATTTATGTTCTAACAAAATAGATCTAGTACTTCTGGATGTTTATATGCCTGGAATGGACGGAATGAAGTTTTTAGACGAGCTTAGAATAAAAGAAATTAAAACTGATGTTATAATGGTAACTGCTGCTCACGATGTGGAGCATATTGATGAAGCCTTAAGATCAGGAGTTGTGGATTATCTTATTAAACCCTTTGAATACGAAAGAATAAAGAAATCCCTTTTAATCTACAAAAAGAGATATAATCTTTTAAGGGAAAAAAAGCTATTTGTACAGGAAGATATAGATACGCTTATAACCCAAAATCATCAGGAGCTTAAGAGGTTAAAAAAAGGTCTTCATGAAAACACATTGGAAATAATAGAAGATTTTATGAAAAATAACGTTAAGGATTTCACTAACAGCGAAGAACTTTCTGAAAACTTAAAAATGTCTAGAGTTACCATTAGAAGGTATCTTGATTATTTAGAGTTTACTGGAAGGGTAATTAAAGAAATGGAATATGGTACTGTAGGAAGACCTGGTTATTTATATAGGTATAATAGGGAAGTTATAAATTAGTTATTACAAAATTCGTTAATAAAATATCATAATTTTTTTTATTTATTAAATTACTTTTAATACTCATAATGAGTTAATATAAAATAAGAAAGAGTCAAGGAGTGAATAACATGAATATTTACGAAAAAAGTCTAAAAATGCATGAAGAGAACAAAGGTAAAATATCTGTAGATTCAAAGGTAGCATTAAAAGAAAAAGAAGATTTAAGTATGGCATATACTCCTGGAGTTGCAGAACCTTGTAGAAAAATTAATGAGAACCCTGAAAACGTTTATAAGTATACAAGTAAAGGAAACCTTGTAGCTGTGGTTACTGATGGAACAGCAGTGCTTGGACTAGGTGATATAGGACCTATGGCAGGTATGCCTGTTATGGAAGGAAAATCACTTTTATTTAAAGAATTTGGTGGAGTAGATGCTTTTCCTATCTGTCTTGGAACAAAAGATCCAGAAGAAATAATAAAAACTGTTAAATTAATAGCTCCCACCTTTGGAGGAATAAATTTAGAAGATATATCAGCTCCAAGATGTTTTGAAATAGAAGAAAGGCTTAAAAAGGAATTGGATATACCTGTATTCCACGATGACCAACACGGTACAGCCATAGTAACAGTAGCTGCATTAATCAATGCTCTTAAGGTTACTGGCAAGAAAATAGAAGATATAGAAGTAGTTATAAATGGTTCTGGAGCAGCAGGTATAGCTATAGCTAAGATGATTATCAGCATAGGAGCAGGTAATGTAATACTTTGCGATAGAAAAGGAATCATAACTAAAGAGAATGCTGTAGGCAATAAATACAAAGAAATAATGGCTGAAGTAACTAACAAACATGGCAAAACAGGAACATTAAAAGATGCTGTTAAAGGGGCAGATGTTTTTGTAGGGGTATCTGCACCTAACACTTTAACTGAAGAAATGATAAAGAGCATGAATACAGATTCCATAGTATTTGCTATGGCAAACCCTGTACCTGAAATAATGCCTGAGGAAGCATTAGAAGCTGGAGTTAGAGTATATGGTTCTGGACGTTCAGACTTCCAAAATCAAATTAATAATGTTTTAGCTTTCCCAGGATTATTTAGAGGAGCTCTTGACGTGAGAGCAAAAGAGATCAATGAAGAGATGAAAATAGCTGCAGCTTATGCTATAGCTAATATGGTAAAGGCTGAAGATTTAAAGGAAGATTTCGTAATACCTAATGCTTTAGATAGAAATGTAGCTAAGAATGTAGCAGAAGCAGTAGCTAAAGCTGCCAGAGAAAGCGGAGTAGCTTTAATTTAAAGGATATTATTAACTTCAAGTGGAACATACTTCTCCCAGTGAAGCTAAGAATATATGAATAGGGACACAACATCCTTAACACTCTATCTTTTCAGGGAGTGTTAAGGATGATAGTCAATATTATAAAACATAAAGGGAAGAGGGGTCATAATGGAAAACAACAAAGCAAAATCCTTTAGAATCATGGGATTATCCTTACCGGTATTTTTAATTTTTTCTGCAATTATACTTATAGGAACCTTCTTAGAAGTTCTTCCTACAGGCATGATAGGTGCTTTAGCGCTTATGATGGTACTAGGAAGCGTACTTGGTTTAGTAGGAGATAATATGCCAATTGTAAAGGACTACCTTGGTGGAGGACCAATAATAATAATATTTGGTTCAGCAGCTTTAGTTATGTTTAAACTGCTACCAGAAAGTTCAATTAAAATCATGACAAATTTTATGAAGGGTGAAGGTTTCTTAGACTTTTATATAGCAGCTCTTATTACTGGAAGCATATTGGGTATGAATAGAAAGCTTCTTATAAAAGCAGCCTTAAGATATTTACCTGCTATATTAGGTGGTGTGGTTGCTGCACTAGGACTAGTAGCTTTATTTGGTGCTATTATGGGATACGGTGCAAAAGAAGCCATATTCTACATAGGAATTCCAATTATGGGTGGTGGAATGGGAGCAGGAGCAGTGCCTCTTGCAAAAATATTCGGTACTGCCATGACTCAGGATCCAACTAAGATGTTATCCATAATGGTTCCAGCAGTAGCCATGGGTAATGCTTTATCTATAGTTTGTGGGGGATTATTAGATAAGTTAGGAAAAGTAAAGCCAGCTTTAACAGGTAATGGTGACCTTATGAGAATCGAAGGAGAAGCAGTAGTGGAAGAAGATGATGCAGTGGCACCAGACTTCTTGCTTATGGGAAAAGGCTTATTCTTAGCAGTATCCTTCTTTATCTGGGGTAATATAGTGGGAAAATTAGTGCCAGGAGGCATACATCCTTATGCTTGGATGATAATCTCCGTGGCATTAGTAAAAGCCTTTGGACTTATTCCTAGAGAATACGAATTAGCTTGTCATCAATGGTTCTCCTTTATAATGAAGAATCTTACACCAGCATTACTTGTGGGTATAGGTGTGGCATATACTAATTTAAATGAAGTTATAGCCGCGTTCAGCTTAACCTACATAGTTCTTGTAGGGGTAACAGTTATAGGAGCTATAATAGGTTCTGGAATAGTGGGAAGATTTGTAGGCTTCTATCCTATAGAATCTGCTATAACAGCAGGACTCTGCATGGCTAACATGGGTGGAACAGGAGACGTTGCAGTACTTTCTGCAGCCAACAGAATGAAACTCATGCCTTTCGCACAGATTTCTTCAAGGCTTGGAGGAGCGTTTATACTCATTCTAGCCAGCACGCTACTGAAACTGTTTGTTTAAAGAAAATTAGAATTGAGAATGTAGAATGAAGGAGGAAACTCCTAGCGGAGTTTCTGAGAATTTATGTGAATAGCCCAAAGGCCTCAGGCCTTTGGGCTATTTTTCTTAAAAAATCTAAAAACTCCTCAGGAGTTTTTAGATTTTCAACTATATTCATTAGTTTTTCTGATGCTCTTTCAGAAAAACTTTCCTACATTCTCAATTTTAAATTCTAAATTCTAAATTATTCTGTGGTATAATATGTATATAATGGAAGGGGTGACAGCAGATGAAATTTATGTATTATTTATTCTTTAGTGCAGGGGTAGTTTACACCATTATTACATTTATATTAGGCGGTATATTTGACAGCCTTGATATAGGAGGAGATGGTGCTTTTGAGGGAGTATTTTCAGCCTTAAAGCCAGCGGTAATAATTTCATTTATAACTATCTTTGGTGGGTTAGGACTTATAACTTTAAACAAGATGCCTTGGTATTTAAGTATTATAATTTCATTTGTTTCCGCTTTAGCTATAGCTTTTTCTATTAATAAGTTTATTGTAGTTCCACTTTATAAATCTGAAAATACCAGTTCTGGAGAAAGAGCTGAATTTATAGGCAAGGAGGCTAAGGTTATAAGTACTATATTAGAAAACTCTTATGGCACCATAGCTTACAGTTATAAAGGAAATAGCTATACATCTCCAGCAAAGAGCTTAGAAGGGGAAAGAATAGAACAAGGAAGTAATGTGATAATTGTAAAAATTGAAGGTAATACTTTTTATGTAATCTTAAAATAATCCTAAAGGGTTATATAAATAATAAATAAAAAAAGGGGGAATAAGTATGAATCCAGATTTTTTAATTCCTATCATTATAGCTGTTGTTATTATAGTTTTAATTATAGGGCTATTGTCCATGTGGAGAAAGGTTCCGCAAGATAAAGCTATAGTAGTTACTGGACTTAAAAAGAGAGTAATTTCCGGAGGCGGTGGAGTAGTAATACCAATGCTGGAAAGGACCGATAGAATATCCTTAGAAAATATGAAAATTGAAATAAGGATAGGAAATGCTCTTACAGAGCAGGGGGTTGGTATATCTGCTGATGGAGTTGCAGTTATTAAAGTTAAGTCTGATCATGAATCTGTATTAGCTGCTGTTGAACAGTTTAATACAGGCAATGAGGATAAGACCATAGACATAATCAAGGATACTTCTAAGGACGTTTTAGAAGGTAAGCTAAGAGAAATAGTATCAAAGCTTACTGTAGAGGAAATATACAAGGATAGAGAAAAATTTGCTTCCAGGGTTCAAGAGGTAGCAGCCATTGATTTAGATCAAATGGGATTAGAGATAAAGGCATTTACCATAAGAGATATATCTGATAACAATGGATATCTTGCAGCTTTGGGTAAGGGAAGAATAGCAGAAGTTAAAAGGGATGCTGAAATAGCTGAAGCAGAAGCTCAAAAGGAAACTAAGATAAAGACTTCAGAAGCTTTTAAAGAAGGGGAAGCTGCTAAGCTTGTAGCTGAAACTTTTGTGGCCGAATCTTTAAAAGATAAAGAGCTAAAGGTTCAAGCTTATAGAAAAGAACAGGAAACAGCAAAAGCTATGGCTGACTTAGCTTATGAGATAGAATCAAATAAAGTTAATAAAGAAGTTACCGAAACCTCTATGATGGTTGAGATAATTAAAAAGCAAAAAGAGATAGAACTTGCTGAACAGGAAGCTTTAAGGAAGGAAAAAGAACTTGAAGGTACTGTTAAAAAGCAATCAGAAGCTATGAAATTTGAAGCTATACAAGAAGCTCAAGCCAAGGCGGAGGCAATAAAGCTTGAAGGACAAGCAAAAGCTGAAGCTATGAAGATGGAAGGTATAGCAAAGGTAGAAATAATAAGAGAAACCGGTAAGGCAGAAGCAGAAGCTATGCTTAAAAAGGCTGAAGCTTATAAGCTGTACAATGATGCTGCTATGGCTCAAATGATCATTGAAAAGCTGCCAGAGATTGCAAAGTCAATAGCAGAGCCACTTTCAAAGACAGAAAAGATTGTTATTATGGATGGAGGAAATTCCACCTCTGGAGGAGCTTCTAAGGTTACAGGTTATGTTACAGATATAATGACCAAGCTCCCTGAAACCGTAAAGGCTACCACAGGAATAGATCTTTTAGAAATGATTAAAAATTCTCAGAAGAAAAAAGAAGAATAATATAAAAGACTAAGAATCGCTACAATACTGCGTTCTTAGTCTTTTATATTATTTATCAATTATTTTAATTATACTGTAGAAGCATAAACATATAAAGAACAGCAATACTCCTAGAGCCATTACATATAATCCTAAAATTAAAGAAGTTTTTCCTAAAGGTCTTCCTATAGTCCATATAAGCAATGCTGTTATTAGTGAAATTATTATAGAAAAATATGCAGAGAGCTTGCTGTAATACATTAATCTTTTGTTCTTTATCTTAAGCTGAGATGTTTTTTGGCATAAGGATAGCTGTGACCAGCAGCTCTGACAATATATATCCTCATAACTGTTAGTCTTGCCACAGTTTTGGCAGACCTTTTCCTTCACAATTTTATACCTCGCTTTATATAGGATTTATAGTGTATATACTTTTAAAGTAGTTTTCTATTTACCATTTCTGTCACTGCAAAAGCTGCCACATCATCTGCGTATTTTCCAGGGCCAAAACCAGCATCATAGCCAAGCTCTTTAGCTAGTTCGTGGGTTATCCTTGGACCTCCGCAGACAAGAATAATCTTGTGTCTTATGCCTTCCGCTTCTAGAAGTTCTACAAGTTCTGTTAAGTTTTGAATGTGTATATTTTTTTGGGTAACGGTTTGTGAAACTAAAAGTACGTCAGCTTTTAACTCTATAGCTTTTTTTATAAACTCTTCATTAGGAACTTGACTTCCAAGGTTGTAGGCTTCAAGCATTTCATATCTTTCAAGACCATAATGACCTGCATAGCCCTTCATGTTCATAATAGCATCTATACCTACGGTATGAGCATCACTGCCAGTAGAAGCACCTAGCACTACTACCTTTCTTTTAATGTTACTCTTTATATAGGTATTTATATCTTCCATGGACATCTTATCCACATCTACAGATTGTACCTTTATGGAATTATAATCTACCTCATAAGAAGTGTTTCCATAAACCACAAAGAAGGTAAAGTTATCATCTAAGGCATTATGAAAAGCTACATTAGGTTCTTGTAAGCCCATTTTTTTTGCTAGTATTTTTGCTGCTTCGCAAGCTCTATCTCCATCAGGTAGTGGAAGGGTAAAGGAAAGCTGCACTTTTCCATCGTTCATAGTGTCCCCATAGGGTTTTATTCTTTCGTAGTCCAGAGTTTTGTCGAAGTCTTTTTTATCTGTAGAATATAATCCGCTGCTCATATTAGTTCCTCCTTAGCATAGGCTCAATAAAGGGATTAAAGTAACTCTCATGCTTTTCTATAACTCCATCTAAGCCTTTTCCACCGTTTATTGGTCTTTTTACACCACCGAAGATACCTTTTTCTAAGGTAGTAAACAGTCCCTGCCCTTGAATTTCTTCAAGAAGATTACAGGCCTTATTAAGCACTTCATCGGCTCTTTTTTGAATTATGCCATCACTCTTAAAGCAAATTTCATCTCCTAAATCTTCCATGGTGTGATTAATATATCTAGCATTTTCTATAGAAAGAGCTCTGTCAGACATTAAAGGAGTATGAATAGCTTCAGTAAGCATTCCAAGAAGATGTATCCTTTGGGAAGTCATCACAGTTACTATATTAAATAGAGCGTCTTGTACATGTCCTTTAAAAATGTTTCCTGTCATAAATTTAGTAGGTGGCATGTATTTAAGAGGAGCTTTAGGAAAGATCTCCCTGGCCATTTGAGCTTGGGATAATTCAAAGAGAAACCCATTTTTAAGCTCAGGATCAATTTCAAAGGCATGGCCTAGTCCCATTTGCTCTTCAGGAAGACCAGCCAGCAGTGCAAATTGTTCATTTATTAGTTGAGAAGCCAGCACGGTATGGGCCTCTTCTACGGCATCCGCAGTGGTTAAATAATTATCTTCTCCGGTATTTATTATTACGCCGGCAAAACCGTTGATAGCTCTTGAAAAGAATTGATCTATCATGGTTCTTTTCATATTTATATCCCTAAAAAGAATTCCATAAAGAGCATCGTTAAGCATTACGTCTAATCTTTCCATAGCTCCTAAGGCAGCTATTTCAGGCATGCATAGTCCTGAACAATAATTACACAGCCTTATATATCTTCCACACTCTTCTCCTACTTCATCCAGTGCTTTTCTCATGAGCCTAAAATTTTCTTGGGTGGCAAAGGTTCCGCCAAAACCTTCAGTGGTGGCTCCATAGGGCACATAGTCTAAAAGGCTTTGTCCTGTGGTTCTTATTACAGCGATAACATCTGCACCTTGTCTTGCAGCAGCCTTAGCTTGAGTTATATCTTCATATATATTTCCAGTAGCCACTATTACATAAATAAGAGGACCTTTTTTATCTCCATACTTATTTAAAAGCATGTTTCTAGTTTCTCTATTGTTTTTTATTCTTTCTACGGTTTTATTTACTATAGGGTTTAAAGCAAGTTGTATATTAAATAAATCCTCTTGCTTAAGCTTAGTTAAATCTAGCTCTCCTTTTGATACTCTCTCTGCTATTTCTTGAGGAGTTAAAGAAGTTTCTATCATAGCATTACCTATAAAATAAGCAGCGCCTAAGGATAAACCTCCACCCTTACATATGTTTTCTACCACTATGTTAGCTAATGGAACCCCTACTTCATCCACACCATCAATGCCAAGAAGTCTACATACCGTCCTTTCTACAGCGGTGGTGGTATGTTTGTTTATAAATTCTTGAGTTTCTAATGCGATGTTTTTTGCATAATTTCTTGCTTCATCTACTTTTTGAAAATTTAAGTTTAATTTGCTTTCCATATACTAATCCCCCTTTTCGTATAGTTTTACTGCACTTTCTACTATTTCTTTTTTAAAATTTAATAACTTACATATATTTAATGCATCTTTAGGAACCTCAGAAGAGGCAGATACCTTTTCTAAGTTAAAGTCCATATACTCTTGAATTATTTCTATAGAGTCTTCTCTAGAGGTCTTAAGTTTATTATTTAATGTGTTAAAATCTGCTTTTTTTAATCCTATACACTGATAATGGCAAATACCTTCCTTAGCTATGCCATGATAATGAGTGGCTATAACAGCTATACTATTTAATTTATTCATATAAGAGGTAACAGAGCTACAGAGTATAGCCCCTTCCTTAGGGTTTGTACCCCTGGCAAATTCGTCTAAAACTATAAGTGCTCTACCCTTGTCAGCTTCATTCAATACTTCATTAAGCTCCATTATTTCTCCCCCAAAGCTGCTAAGGCCTTTGGAGAGATTCTGTTTATCCTCAGAGCTAAAATAAACAAAGTTGAATAAACAAAGCTTTAAACTTTTGCAAAAAGGAAAGAAACCAAAATGCACTAATAGAATATTTAGTATGAGAGTTTTTAAAGCTACGGTTTTACCTCCCATATTTGCTCCTGTAATTACTGTAGAGCCTTGGTTAAGCTCTATACATAGCTTGGTAAAAGTTCTACCTTTAGAATCTAAAATCTTTGCGATATAAGGGTTTAAGGCAGAGTCCATATGAATGATTAAATCATTAGATAATTCAGGCTTTCTCCCGCCATATTTAATAGCTAGCTCACCTTTAGCAAGGAGTATATCCACTTCAGCTAGGCTCTTTAAATTTTCTATAATATCTTCAATGTATTTATTTAACATATTGGATAAATATTCTTTTACTTTAAGTTCTTCCTGGAGTTCTTCATTTACAATATTAAGTCTTAAAGCTTTTAAGCTTTCTAATTCCTTGGGTGAAGAGGTGAACATCTTATTTTCTATAGATTTTTTTCTTTCCCTTATATCCTTTAATGTACTGCTATAAGCATCGTAGATGAAAAAAGTAGGTAGCTTTTTATCCTCAGGGTCTAGAAGCTTTAATACAGGATGAATATCATTAAGCTTTAAAGTGGGTATTATTTTTTTAAGCTTTATATCCATACACAAGCCTTGAAAATTAGTTAAGTTTATACATAGATTTTTTATTTCAAATAGCTCTACTTCATCTAATATATTATTATTTATACAGCGTTTTATAGAGCCAGAAATATCTTTAAATTTCATTAGGCATAATTTTAAATCATTATATTCTTTTTCCTTTTGTCCCATATCTTTAATAAGCTTTTCAAGTATTAGAAATTCATGTTGAAGCTTATCCTCTTCACCGGGTTTATATATGGTGAGAGAATTTTTTATGTTTAAACCATAAGGGGTTATGGGGGCAAATTCATCCATAATAAAGTTAAAGCCTATCTGGTTAAGTACGCTGGGTGAGATAAATTTCATGAAATAATCCTTCATAGGTAACCCCTCCTTAGTTTATTTATTTTTAAATTCATTAAAAATAATTTACGGGTTAAATATATTAATAACAGGTACATTTAATTTTTCTTGAAGTTTTTCTTTAAATATGTGAGAGTCAAATTCATAGCCTTGGGGAGAGGTAGGGTTTATGGTAACTGCCAATAAAGAGGTTTCTTTAAGCACTTTAATATTTCCCCCTAGGAATATAAATTTATTATAAGTATCTTCAGAAATTATAAGTTTAGTACTATCTTTTACTAATAAAGTAATATTTTTTAAACCTTCCCTTAAAGATAATAAATCTAGTAAAAGCTTATCTGTAACAGCACCATTAACCAGTATGTAACGGGTAAAGGAATCTACATTTTCTATTATTTCCTTTGAACAGTGTAGTGAGCTTACTACCTTTAGAATTTTTGGCTCATGGTATTTATTTATAACTACCACCACATTATTTTCTCCATGGGCTTCTGCTACTCTAATTATTTGGTTGTCCTTTATAGCCTCTAGGGAAAATAATCTAACGGTAAAGGTTGTTTCATCAATAACTTTTTCCATATGGCTGCTTAATGCTGCACCTGTAGCTAAAATGCAAGCTTCTGTTATAAAAGGGGAGGAAAAAGATTTCCTGCTTAAAGCACCATCTACCATTATTTTTGAAGCACCAAGTTCATAGAGCTTTTCAATAATAGAAGAAAGTTCAAAAAGGGTAGAGGGGCCAGCCAAATCAGCATAGCCTCCACTTAAGGCCCTAACTATTATTATCTCTCCCATGGGAGTGTTTATCCCTGTGGAATGTAATATTTCCTTGGTAAAATCACAAAGAAAAAGGCTCTGTCTAGAGGTAGCCAGCAAGGTGTTTTCTCTTACAAATATTCTGGGTTTTTTAGTGAGGGTCACTGCATCTAATTCCTCTCCATCTCTACCTATGGAGGTAGTTCCAAGGACCATGTCATTATGAGAAGTCTTACTTAACAGATAGTTAAATACTTCTGTTTTTCCAGCATTTTTGCACATGCCCATAATGCATAAGGAATTATAGTCCTTTATTAAATTTTCAAGAGAAGCATTCATGCAGCAGCCCTCCTTATATTTATATTTTTAATAGTTCTGGATTTTCAGTGAGCTTTCTTTTTCTTCTTGGAAGATTTTCTGGTTCAAGGGATAAATTGTTGCCTTGCAGCAAGGAAACAACTCCGGTAAGTTTGGAGGTTTTTAAGCTTCTGCAATGGTCACAATTACAATCTTCCTTATAATTATCCGGTTCGCTGTAGGTGGTAATAACCCCTTCAAAGTTTCTTAGTACTATCTTTCCAGGAGCTTGAGATATAACATAGTTTGGCATTACTGGGGTCTTTCCTCCTCCTCCAGGTGCATCCACCACAAAGGTAGGAACGCAGTAACCTGAAGTATGTCCTCTAAGACCTTCAATAATCTCTATACCCTTGGAAACTGGAGTCCTAAAATGCTCAAGACCATAAGATAAGTCACATTGATATATATAATAAGGTCTTACTCTTATCTTAACCAGTTCATGAACTAGATTAGTCATAACATGAACACAATCGTTTACTCCTCGTAGCAAAACAGACTGATTTCCTAAAGGTATGCCTGCATCTGCAAGCTTTGCACAAGCTATTTTTGACTCCTCTGTTATTTCATTAGGATGGTTAAAATGAGTATTTACCCATATAGGATGATATTTTTTCAGCATATTTACCAGGTTATCAGTAATTCTTTGTGGAAGAACCACAGGCACCCTAGTTCCAATTCTAATTATTTCTACATGAGGTATTTCCCTAAGTTTCTTTATGATATATTCAAGTTTTTCATCTGATATTAGAAGAGCATCTCCACCGGATAAAAGCACATCTCTTATCTGAGGAGTATTTCTTATATATTCTATGGCTGCTTCTATCTGGGACATAGGTAGAGGGCAGTCATGCTGGCCGGCAAACCTTCTGCGGGTGCAGTGCCTGCAGTACATGGAGCATTGGTCTGTAATTAAAAGCAACACTCTATCAGGATATCTGTGAGTTAAGCCTTTTACAGGGGAATCGCTGTCCTCGTGCAGCGGATCTAAGAGGTCTGCAGAGGATTTCTTTATCTCTAGAGCTGTAGGTATTGCCTGTCTTCTTATAGGGTCATAAGGATCTTGAGGGTCTATTAGTGATAGATAGTAAGGCGTAATAGCCATCCTTAAGGTTCCCAAGCACTCCTTTACACCTTCCTCTTCTTCTGGTGTTAGCGGAAGATATTTCTTTAAATCTTCTAAGGTTTCAATTTTGTTTCTTGTCTGCCATTTCCAATCCTGCCACTCTGTATCCGTCACGTCTTTGAATAGTTCAAAGCGCCTATAAACTTTCATAATACTCCTCCTATTTATAGATACATTTCATCAAATATATTTCTTAAGGTGGCACTTTCTCTTAATTCCCAAAGGGTTATATCTGCGTGGTCTTTAGTATAGCCGTTTCCAATGATCATAGTTACATCTTTTCCTATACCTTCAGCGCCTAGTGCAGCTTTTGTAAAGGAGGTAGCCATGGAGAAGAAATAAACTATTCCATTATCTCTAACAGGCAATATACAGGACATCTCTGAGTTAGGTATATTTACACAGCTGATGGATATATCCACTTCCTTGCCGTTATTTGCTTCTAGGGTTTTATTTAATACATCCATAGGGGTAGTGGCATCGGAAACTATAGCTTTATGGCATAATCCCCAGGATAAGAGCTTATCAGCCTGAGCTTGTTTTCTTACCATGGCTATAACATTTCCTGTAGGGCCTACTCTTTTCATAGCTTCATAGCAGCATAGCATTCCAGATTTTCCTGCAGAACCTAAAACTAATACGCTGTCACCGGGTTTAACTAATTTTGCTGTTTGAGCAGGGGCCCCAGCTACATCAAGAGCTGCCAAGGCTAAAGCTTCTGACATATCAGAAGGAAGCTTTGCATATATTCCACTTTCAAAGAGTATTGCTTGAGCTTTAACATCCACTCTATCTATATCTTTTTTTACATCTAAAATTTCATAGATTTTCAATGGTGTAAGACTTAAGGAAACTAGAGAGGCTATCTTATCTCCCACCTTTAAATCCCTATGCTTTAAGTCATCTCCTATAGCAGCTATGGAGCCTATAAGCATTCCACCAGAGCCAGTTACAGGATTTTGCATCTTTCCCCTTTCTTTTACTATAGATAATATCTTTTCTTTTATCTTTTCTACATCTCCTTGAGCTTCTTCTTCTATTTGTGTAAAGCTGGCAGAGTCAATATTTAAAGATTGTACATCTATAAGAAGTTCATTAGAGTATATTTCCATATTATTATCTATTTTATAAGCTGCTTGAGTTAAAACTCCTTGTGGTTCTAGAACCCTGTGGGTACCGTATTTACATCCTTTTTGCATAATTTATTCCCCCTTAATGTTTGAAATTATTTTTATATAGACAATATTCAGATAATTAATTTTAAAAAAATCTACTTTAATCCTAAGATTATTCTAGCTTCTTCTGGTGTGGCAATTTCTCTTCCTAATTCTTTAGCTATTCTTACCACTTTTTCTACCATTTCACCATTAGAATTTGCTAGTATACCTTTAGAAAGATAAACATTATCTTCATAGCCAACCCTTACATGTCCACCCATTATTATGGACATAGTAGCCATATTAAATTGACTCTTTCCAATACCAGATACAGTAAAGGTAGAACCTTCAGGTATACTTCCTGCCATAAATATTAAGTCTCTTGGAGTGGCAGATATGCCTCCATTTACTCCCATAACAAAGTTAAAATGCATAGGAGTTTTTATATAGCCCTTTTTCTGAAGCCTTAAGGCCATATCTATCATTCCTTTGTCAAAGACTTCTATTTCAGGCTTTATATTTAGTTCTATCATTCTGCTGCCAAAATACTTAATGGTGTTTTCTGTATTAACAAACACATCATCCCCGCCAAAGTTGCAGGTACCACAGTCTAAGGTAGCCATTTCAGGTAAAAGCTCTATAGGCTGTAATCTTTCGTCATTAGTCATACCTACAGCTCCCCCGGTAGAAGGCTGTATTATAGCATCAGGACACTTTTCTTTAATGGCATCTATGCAAAGCTTAAATCTTTCTTTGCTCTGAGTGGGTGTTCCATCATCTTCTCTTACATGAAGATGTATTATGCTGGCTCCCGCCTTATAAGCAGCATAGGCTTCATTTGCAATTTCCTCTACAGTATAAGGAACGCTGGGGTTATGTTCTTTTGTAACTTCAGCACCGCATATAGCTGCTGTTATTATAAGTTTTTCCAAAGATATCAATCCTCCTTTTTTCTTTGCTTGGTAACGGGTACTACACAAGTACCACTAGCTCTGCATATCACTATGGGCTCTTGTAAAAAGTCTGCTGCAGAATCATTAATGTCTGTTCTTGGAATTATTACTTTTCTGGCTTCAAATACCATTTTTCTTGAAGACTTACCTGAAGAAACCATCTCTCCAGTAGCTTCAATAAAATCACCTGCATATACAGGAGCCATAAATTCGATACTATCATAGGCTTTAAATAATCCCTCATCTCCATCGTTTCTTATGAGAAGTTCTGTGGCTACGTCTCCAAAAAGCTGAAGTATACGGGCTCCATCTACAAGATTTCCTCCATAATGAGCATCTTGAAGGCTCATTCTTAATCTTATTACGGTGTTCATAATATAAACCTCCTTTTAAAAATATTGTGAAAAAATTAACAAATAGTGGGGCTTTTGTATTGAAAAAATAGCTTATCGGTTGAACTGTAGAGCTTTAACAGATTAAATTAGAGAAAAGAAAAGACACTGAAAATTTCAGTGCCTGGATAACCAATTTATTATTGTGTGCTATCCATGCAATGAAAAATTTTTCATTACATAAATAGCGCTCCGTAAAATACGGCAAAAATAAAGCTGTATACTTTATTTCCAAGATAGGACGCAAGAACACATCATATCTTTCGGCAGACAAACCCTTTATACAGGGCATTGAAGGTTCTTCTCCTTAACATCCCTGTACTACACTATTTATCCGCGCCTCTATTTATGAGTTTTAAATATTCTCCTAATTACAATTATATGGAATCAACGATATATTGTAAACGTTTTTGAAGGGGTATTTCAATAAATTTTATAGACATAATTCGACAAAGGCACTTTTAATATATCTTTATTTATAATTATCTACTTTAAGCACAAGGTTATAGAGTTGTTGAACATTAATTTGAGTTTCATATAACATGTTACCAAGAGTATATAATTCCTTTTCTTTAATACCTACTATTCTTGTTTGTGCAGCTATAGGAAAAATATAATTATCTTTTATAAAAGGTTTTTCATTTGCACTAACTTGTTCTTTGTATGATACATAGTAAATTTTGTAGTTATCTACCTTTCCTAAATACTTTATTTCAATAGCTTTTAATTCTGATGAGGAGTATTTTTGATGTGATCTAAATTCTTTAATGATTTTTTCATCTGAACTTGAATTAGAATTTTGACTGCTTTTGCAGTTAGTTAGAATTATAAAACTTATGAGAGAAATTAATAAAAACAGAATAGAAAATATAATCTTTTTATAGTTCATAGAATGCCACTACTTTCAAATATTATTAAATTAATTATGCAATATATTCTTGCTATATAAATTGTATCCATCATAGTGTGATGAAAACCGTATCTTTATATATTATTTATTATCCTTCATTATTGATACTACTTATGGAGGGTTCAGAAGAGTTATTAGGTCTAATCTTATATAGATGCATCATGAGGATAATGCTTCCAATACCTCCTAATATCATATATACATATATTAAGTTTTGCGTGTAATAAACTAGCAAGGGAACTAGTAATGTACCTAAAATATTATAAGTGCAGTGCAAAATAATAGGGGTAATGATGGATTTGGTCCAATGGTACGTTAAGGCTAAAGCTAGTCCTAATATAAAGGTATATATAAATTGAAGCTTATTTCCATGGGCAACACCAAATATTATGGCTTGAAGTATTAAAGCTAACCACAGAGGTGAACTTTTATATAGCTCTTTAAATATAAGGCCCCTAAAAAGTATTTCTTCAAAGATAGGAGCAAATAGTACCACAGCTAGAATTCCTAATATACTATTCATGCCTGCAACCATATCTTGAGATACTTTAGAATAATCAGGGAATACTGGGGTAAGTATATTTACAAGGCTTATTGTAAATAATGATATACAAATAGAAAATAGTGATAAAAATAAAGCATACTTAACTGGAATCTTCTTAAAGCTTAAGTTCTTCATAAAGCTTTTATCACGAATTTTGAATATTAGGATGTACATAAGTAAAGAAATGGCTGAACTTATTATTAATATAATCCCCATTTGGCTCATAATGATTTTTTCAATGTTATTTTGGCTAAGTCCACCTAACTGTAGGGCAGAATTTATAGCTAAGTAAATACTAGCAATTATTATCACTAAAAATTGGCTAGCAAAATAGATTGCAAAATATGTTAAAGATAAGAGGAGAGATTTAAAAAAGTTTTTCATCAAAATGCACCTCGCTAAATTTACTGAAAAAGACATCTATTTTAATTATACATATGATGTAAGGAAATTATAATAGTTATATTTAATAAAGCATGAAAAAATTGTAAGCATTACCTTAATTCGAACTATAATAATATTATTTTTATAATTGTTCGCACTTTATATTGACTGGAAAAACATACTTTGATAGTATGTTATGGGACGATATTCATGAAAAATAAACTTAATTTCATTATTATGGTTTCTTCTCCAATACTTGTATTATAGCTGTTAAGCTATGGAAGTAAAACATGTATGTAGAGGTTGTAATAGTGGACAAAGTTCCAAGTTTAAAAATGTAAAAAAGTCCGGCTATAATTGTGAGAAAATATGTGGAATGTTCGCCTTATGTAAACTTCAGTAACAGCTAATAACTCTACAAGATATCTCATGAAAAGAAATTATCATAGAAATAGCAAAATTCTGTTCTCATGAATTAATCATGAACTAAAGGAGGAAAAGTTATGTCAGCATTTATAATTTTAGGCGCTCAATGGGGAGACGAAGGGAAAGGAAAGATGACGGACTACTTAGCTGAAGATGCTAAGGTGGTGGTTAGATTTCAAGGAGGAAATAACGCAGGACATACTGTAGAAGTAGGAGATAAGCAATATAAGCTTCATCTTATTCCTTCAGGAATATTATATGATGACAAGATTAACATAATAGGTAACGGCGTGGTAGTGGATCCACAGGCTTTATTTCAGGAAATAGATTACCTTGAGGGCCTTGGAACAAAGGTTACTCCAGATAAGCTTGCCATTAGTGATAGAGCACACCTTATAATGCCTTATCATAAAATATTAGACTCCCTTAAAGAAAAAGCTAGAGGAAAAAATGACATTGGAACTACCGGAAAAGGAATAGGGCCTTGCTATACAGATAAATTTGAGAGAAGCGGTATTAGAGTTTGTGATTTGATGCATAAGGAAGTTTTTGAAGAAAAATTAAAAGAAAATATTAATATGAAAAATGATTATATAACCAAGGTACTAGGAGGAGAAGCACTTAACTTTGATGAAATATTCAATACTTATATGGAATATGCAGATAGGATGAGACCTTTTGTTAAAGATACCTCCGTGGTAATATATGATGAAATAAAGAAGGATAACAGCGTTTTATTTGAAGGTGCTCAAGGCATGCTTCTTGATATAGACTATGGTACTTACCCCTATGTTACCTCCTCTAACACTACAGCAGGTGGAGTTAGCAGCGGAACAGGTATAGGGCCAACCATGATATCTAAAGCTATAGGAATAGCAAAAGCCTATACTACAAGAGTAGGTAAAGGACCATTCCCTACAGAGCTTAACGATGAAACTGGTGACTGGATTAGAGAAAAAGGTCATGAATATGGTGTAACCACAGGAAGATCTAGAAGATGCGGATGGCTAGATTTGGTAATACTTAAAACCACTACTAGGGTTTCAGGGTTAACAAGCTTTGCTGTAACTAAAATTGATACCTTAGCAGGGTTAGAAAAAATAAAAGTGTGCACAGGCTATAAATTTGACGGCAAAGTAATAGACTACTTTCCAGCAAGCCTTGAAGACCTAGCAAAATGCGAGCCTATATATGAAGAATTTCAGGGTTGGGGAGAAGAAATAGAAGAAGCAAGAAGCTACGAAGAACTACCAGAAAACGCTAAGATATATCTAAAGAAAATAGAAGAATTTACTGGAACAAAAGTAGCTATAGTTTCCGTAGGACCAAAGAGAGATCAAACAATAAGAGTGGGAACAATTTAGAATTTAAAATGTAGAATGAAGGATAGTTTTTCTGAAAAAGTGTCAGAAAAACTTCAGAATTTAGTTATAAAAAGGGCTTCTAAGGAAGCCTTTTCTTATTTACATTAAAAAAACTCTTTGAGTTTTTTTAAACTTGGAGGAGATTGGGAAGCCGTGGGGGCTTCCTTTTTTAATTAATTAAACTTAAATATGAGAGTTATTTTAAGATAAAATTCAAATAAAAAAATATTTATAATAGCATAATTAGACTATAAAAGCGCTTGCATTTTTATAAAAATGAAATATAATTATAGTATAGATATTTAGTTAATTAACTAAATATCTATACTATATGGAAAGGAGTCATCATATGAGTAAAGCATTTAAGGCTTTAGGGGATGAAACAAGAAGAGAAATATTGAAGATGCTTAATAAAAGAGATATGAGTGCAGGTGAAATATCTGACCATTTTAATATGTCTAAACCATCTATATCTAAACATTTAGAAATTTTGAGGGAGGCAGAATTAATAAGCTCTGAAAAAAAAGGTCAATTTGTAATTTATTCAATTAATACTTCAATAATTCAAGAAGTTCTTGGAGGTTTTCTGGAAATATTCACAAAATAAAAGAGGAGAGATTGCTATGAAAAATATCGATTTTACAAGAGCATTATTTTTAATTACTTCACTATTGATATTAGCTGCAGGTTTTTTTATTTCTGAGAGCAATTTAATGGTTTCTGTAGTTGGTGCATTGATTATTGTTTCATTGGTTGTATTTGATATACAAGCACCAAAAATAGCCAAGCTATCAGAAAGTAACCCTAAGATTAAAACTATGAGATTTTTAAATAGATTTGCTATATTTTTTGTTACTACTTTTTTTATATTTGCCATGTTATCACCAATTGAAAATTTACTTAACTCTAAAACACATGAAATATTAATTGTTGGGGTAGTTTCAATATTTATTATGATTTTTGGTAACCTTTCGCCAAAAATACCCTTTAACAGGTATTTAGGATTAAGGCTTCCTTGGACCATAAGAGATGAGGATACCTGGAAAATAGCCCATAAGATTTTAGGTTATTTAGCATTTCCTGTTGCAATAGGAATGTTTGCATCTTCATTCTTTTTTAATATTGAAAAAGTATCAGTTACTTGTATTTTAATTTGGATTATAATTCCAAGTATATATTCATTAATATTTTATTATAAAAAGATAAAAGCATAAAACTAGAAATGACTTTTTTACAGATTCTATCGTATCAATATGTAATATGATGTGAGAGGTATGTCTATGAAGAATATAATTTTACCTATAGTTTCATTAGTTATATCTTTGGTATTAATTACTGGTTGCTCAGCTGTAAAAAATACAAATGTCATAAGTAATAAAGAGCAAGCAAACTTCACTGTGAAGGAACAAGACATAAGAGAATTAGCATATAATCAACTAACTTCAGGTGATAAGGAGAGAATTGCAAGAACTTGGAAGGATAGCAAACTATCTAAAATAACTTTAAGAGAAGGAATGGGAAATATTACAGATAAATCTTACATGGGGAAAGAAGTCTATCTTGTAGATTTTCCAACTGAAAGCAACTCAATTCCTAATAATATGATTGTATATTTAAGTATAGACAGTAATAAATTATTGGGCTATGGATTTGTAGAGTAGAAACAAATTCCAGAAGCTTCATCTGAAGCTTCTTTTTTTTTTATACATTCTAAGAAACTCTGTGATTTTACACCTTTATTCTAAATTATAAGTTGTTAATTTATACCATGGTGCCAGTCACTTGACGAGTGACAAATTTGATAAATGAAATTTAGTGATTTATAATTAAAATATTATTTTCAAGTATTAAATGAAAGGGGGGAATATTTAGAATTGAAAATCAAAAAATTAGAATGGAATAAAAGCACAATATGAATAAGTAAGAAGTAAGAAGAACAAGCAAGAAGTAATAGTTAATAAGTAAGAAGTAAAAAGAATAAATAATAAGTAATAGTTATAACTAATTTTAAAAAAACTCTGTGAGTTTTATCCATAACTCTTACCTTCATTCTGCATTCTAAATTTTCAATTCTAAATTAACTAACATGTTTCGTAAAGCTGTTATTGAAGATATAGAAGAAATAATGAATATAGTTCAAGGTGCTGTAGCTAAAATGAATGAGCTAGGTAATGATCAATGGGGTGAGGATTATCCTAAAGCTCAGGATTATTTAAAGGATATTAAAGAAGGTACTTTATTTGTTTATTGCCAAGGAAATGATATTCTAGGGGTTATTTGCATAAATGAAGATGAAGCTCCAGAGTATAGTGACGTATCCTGGAGAATAAATGCAAAGGCCTTAGTAATTCATAGAATAGCTGTAAAGGTTCATAGCCAAGGAAAGGGAATAGCCTATAAGCTTTTAGGCTTTGCAGAGGATTTAGCTAGAGAAACTGGGATAAACTATATAAGAACTGATACTTATACAAAAAATAATGGAGCTCAAAGATTATTCTTAAAATCCGGCTATGAATTTAGAGGGGTAATCCATTTTACAAGAAGACCAGAGGACTTTTATTGCTATGACAAAGTTTTATAATATAATTGATATTTGATATCAATTATATTATACTATAGTTGTAACTTACTATTAGTAAGAAAAATAATATTTGGGGATGATAAGATGGAAATTACAAAAGATATGACCATAGGTGATATCATTATGTTGTACCCTGAAGCTATAGATGTATTGATGGGAATGGGACTTGGATGCATAGGTTGCCCTGCCTCACAAGTGGAAACTTTAGAAGAATCAGCAATGGTTCATGGACTGGACTTAGACATGATGCTTCAGGAATTAAATAGATAATATATAATTGTGCATACTTAAATGAGGTATGCACTTTTTTACTTTATTATATAAAAATTATCCATGAATAAGTAAATAATATTTACTTTAATTTTTGATGTATAATTATAGTTAGTTATGAAATTATTTACTAGTTAAGGAGTGATATTTATGGGAATGAGAAGTTATGTTAAAGATTATGAAGTAAGATATTATGAAGTAGATTATAAAAGAAGGCTTCTTATAACCAACTTAATGAATTATTTTTCAGACATAG
Source organism: Clostridium amylolyticum (assembly GCF_900142075.1). Taxonomy (GTDB): domain Bacteria; phylum Bacillota; class Clostridia; order Clostridiales; family Clostridiaceae; genus Clostridium_AA; species Clostridium_AA amylolyticum. The sequence continues at coordinate 546,674 of NZ_FQZO01000002.1, read as the reverse complement.
CTATGGAGCATTCAGATAAATGTGATATAGGTCTAGACTTTTTAATGGAAAAGAATCTAGCTTGGGTTTTATATGAATATGATATAGAGCTTTTTAAACATACCTATTATGGAGAGAAGGTAAAGATTACAACCACAACCCATGGATTTAAAAAGTTTTTTGCCTTCAGGCTTTTTAAAGTAGAAGATGAGCATGGAGAAATAATAGCTAAAGCAAAGTCAAATTTTATTATGATAGATTATAAAAAGAGAAAACCCGTTAGATTAGCAGAAGAGTTTTATAAGGGGTATGACCTTACGGAAGACATGAAGGAAGAACTTGATTTTGATAAGCTTGAAAAACTTAATAATATTAGTGAAGAAAAGTCTTTTACAGTAAGATATAGTGATATAGATTCTAACACCCATGTAAACAACGTTAAGTATGTAGAATGGTTAATAGAGCCTGTACCACTAGAAATAGTAAAAAACAATTTTTTAAGAAGGATTAAAATTAAATATGTTAAGGAATGCTTATATGGAGATACAATAAACTCAAAGATACAAATAGTGAAGGAGCAGGATGACATTAAAATCATACATAAGATTGTAAACCATGAAGATAAGGAGCTAACTATAGCAGAAACCTATTGGAGTAAAGAACCGGAGGAAAGTAATGAATAATAAGAAATTTACCAAAGAATATGAAGTGCATTATTATGAAGCAGATCATAAAAAAAGAGCACTAGAAACATCTATAATAAATTATTTTACAGATACAAATTTAAACCTTGCCAATATTTGTAAGATACCTTTAGAGAAGCTTCATCAAAGCAATCTTACCCTTATGTTGCAAAAGTACGATGTGGAATTCTTAAAATCTGTATATCAAGGAGAAAAGCTTAGGGTAACTGCTTCCGTAGAAGGTGTTAAAGGACCTTGCTTTTATAGAAGTGGAATAGCTGAAGACTCCTTAGGGAATACAGTGGTGAAGGGAAGAGGGTTAGTATATTTAGTTAATACAGAAAGCAGACGTCCCACTGAAGTCCCTAAAGAAATTTATGAAGCCTACGGCATAGAAAGACCTTCAGAAGAGGATTTTCCTTTTGAACACATTAAAGCTATAGAAAGAGAAGATTACTCAAAGGAATTTGAAGTTAGATACAGCGACATAGATATTAACGGCCATGTAAACAACAGTAAATACATTACCTGGGCCCTAGAAACCTTACCTTTTGAGCACTATGACAGGTATAGGATGGAAAGAATAAGGATAGTGTATCTTAAAGAAACCTTTTATGGAGAAAAGATTTATTCTAAGATTGAAATAGACAATTCTGAAAATGCTGAAGGAAGAGTTAAAGCACTTCATGAGATAAGAAATAGGGAAGGTAAATTGCTGTGCGTGGGGGAAATGAGGTTTAAAGAAATTTATAATGAAGGAAAAAATTCCTAGAAGAATTTTGAGAAATATACTAATAAGCTCTTGGAGAGTTTATTTGAGTAGGTTAGAGAAGTTTACTTCAAAATTAATAATTATAATTCTAATAGATAGTATCATTAATTATAGTTCACAATTGTTAGAGTCTGCGAAGTGAATTAAGGGGGTATATTATGAACTTTCCAACTCATATTGTCACTGTAGGTGGAATAATAGAAAATGATAGAGGTAAAATACTCATGGTGAAACATCCAGTAAGAGGATGGGAAGTACCGGGGGGACAAGTTGAAGTAGGAGAAACCGTTACAGAGGCATTTAAAAGAGAGGTAAAGGAAGAAACAGGAATAGATATAGAGATTAGTAATTTAGTATCAGTTAGTTCCAATATAGGAATTGGGACTCAATATGATGGTGTGAGTCCAATACCTACGATTGTAACTTTGGCATTTGCTGGTAAAGCCGTTTCTGGTGAATTGACTACCAGTGAAGAAAGTCTAGAAGTTAGCTGGGTTGATAGAAATCAAGTTTTAGATTTAATTGATGAAGATTTTACAAGGGATAGGACGAGATATATGTTGAATTATGATGGAAAGATTACATATTTCGTATTTTCTCGCAATCCGTATGTTATTCATGGAGTACAGTATCTTCAATGATTAATTCGTAGCTTTTTCATATTTTACTAAGGGAAAACTATCAGTACTTATAAGCAGCAAGAAAATAAAGCCTTATCTTAAATTACCTTGTAAAATAAGATATAGGCTTTATTTTATATAATAAAAACGAATCTATTATTCTCAATTCTAAATTCTAAATTAAATCAGGCTGCTGGCTGCCGCATGGGCTGATGACCACGCCCATTGAAGGTTAAAGCCGCCGCAGTCTCCGTCTACATCTAGTATTTCTCCAATAAGGTATAGACCTTTTATTAATTTGGATTCTAGAGTCTCTGGGTTTATGTCAGTGGTGTCTATGCCTCCTGCAGTAACTTGGGAATTGTTAAAGCCATTATGTCCTGTGCAGATAAACTCCCAGTTTTTAATTATATTTATTATGTTATTTTTTTCTTCGTAGGTAATATCAGAGGCTGGTTTGTGGATATTATCAACCTTTGCTTCTTTTAGCATAATAGGTATCATTTTTTTGTTTACTATTCCTATAAGACTGTTATAGAGGCTTCTGTGTCCTAATAAGCCCCATTGTCCTTCAAGAAAATCTGTAAGTTCTTCCAAAGTAAATTGAGGCATCATATCTACCTTAAGAGTTACTTTATTTTTAGCATTCAAGGCTTTTGTAGCTATTCTGCTAAGCTGGAGTATGGGTGGCCCTGATATGCCATAGTCTGTGAATAAAATTTCTCCAAACTCTTTCCTCATAGGCGCATCATTTACTAACACTGCTGCAAAGCCATTAAACTTAATACCGGATAAACCTCTAAGGTTTTTATTATCTAGTTTAAGTTGAACAAGGGCAGGTACAGGTGGAATAACTTTATGTCCTAGGGCTTTTGCTAAGTTATATCCTGAACCATCAGAGCCTGTGCTTGAAAGAGAATTTCCTCCACAGGCTAATATAAGTTTTCCACAGTTTAAAAAGGGTATCTCTTGGTTTTCTGTGGATATTTTAAAGCCTTTAAGATTATTGTATATGGATTTTACCTTACAGTTTAAGTATATGGGGATTTCTCTATCCTCTATAGCAAATCTCAATATATCTAAAACAGAAGAAGCTTGGAGTGACATAGGATACATTTTACCCTCTTCTAGAGTGGTTAAATGAAGACCTAACCCTTCAAAAAAGTTTATAGTATTTGCAACGGAAAACTTTGATAATGCAGCTTTAAAAAAATCAGTATTATCACAGTGATATCTGTCATAGGGGGCGTCAATATATTTGTTGGTTACATTACACCTTCCGTTTCCTGTAGTTAATATCTTTTTTCCTATTCTGTCACCAGATTCTACTACGGCTACATCTATGCCATAATCTTTTGCTATGATGGCTGCTAAAAGCCCTGAGGCTCCACCGCCTACAATTATCACATCATGATAGATCATTTTATTTGTCTCCTTTTATACTCAAATAAACTGCTTATAATATTTTAGATAAGTGTGGTTTTTTCTATCTTCATTAACGTTAAATTTCTTTCTTATATTGAAGACTTCTTCTGCTTTTATATCAGCTGTAAGCAGATCTTCTTTATCTGAACAACATGAAAGTATTTCACCATTAGCATTTATTATAACAGAATCACCGCTATAATACTGATTTTCTAAATCATGGCCATAGGAATTAATGCCTGCTATATAACACTGATTTTCAATAGCTCGAGCTTTTAATAAGGTTAGCCAATGTTCTTTTCGCGCATTAGGCCACGCAGAAGCTACAATTATAAGCTGTGATTTCTTAGAGGCTATTTGAAAGATTTCAGGGAATCTTAAATCATAACAGATAAAAGTACTAAGGGTTATGTTGTCTATAGGACAAAAGGATATACTATCCCCAGGAGATATTAGTAAATTTTCTTTTCCCGGTGAAAAAGGATGCACCTTATAATACTTACTGATTACAATGCCCTTAGGAGAAAGAATAGTATAGGAATTATAATATTTGGAGTTTTCTTTTTCCACACTACCAAAACCTATATACATGGAATATTTTAATGCAATTTCTTTAAAAAAGTTAAAGGTATCTTTAGGGGATATACAATTAATAACAGATTTAATATCCCATGAAAAACCAGTTAAAGTCATTTCGGGGAAAAAAATAATATTACAAAGCTGGTCTTTTGCTTTTTCAACTAATTTTAAGCAATTTTCTTTATTTTTTGTTGGTTCAAGCCAAGTTGTGGTAAATTGGCCTAGTGCTAATTTCATATGCAACATCCTTTACTTTTTATATATATATTTTATCATATAAATAATATTTCATAATTATTTATTAAAATACTTAAATTACTGTTAATTTTATTATTTTAAGAAATAATAGCATTAATAGGTGTATAAAAATATCATATGCAAAAATTAGTATAATATTAGCTTAAATTAACAATATATTAATATGTGGTTTAAAAGGAATAAAAGATATTATGGTGAAATAATAGTAATAAGCAAAAAGATTTTTATTGCTTAAATATTTAGAGAGGTGATAAATATGAAGGCTTCAGAGTTTTTAAATTATATGAACTGGGTGGTAGTTGGAGATGTATTAAACAGTGAAAAATACGCCCATAAAATTTTGGCAAAATTAGAGTCAGAAGGATACAAAGTTAAGGGAGTTAACCCTAAAGTAGATACTGGAGAAGCATATAAATCATTAAAGGATGTACCTTATGATATAGAGATTTTGGATTTATGTATCAATCCAAAGGTAGGAATAAACATAGTTAAAGATGCCAAAGAGCTGGGGATAAAAAATGTTCTTATACAGCCTGGAGCTGAAAGTGAAGAAATATTAAACTATTGCAAAGAAAATGGTATAAACGCAGTGGAAGGCTGTGCCTTAGTAGAAATAAGAAATAGAAAACAGCAGTAGAAGCAAGTGAGTCCTAGTTTTGATCCGTGACTACAAGGAAGGAATTCTTATGCTATCCTAGGATAAACTTATGCTTTGGTGACATAATAATACTACAAAATTAAAATTGTAGTATTAGGAGGAATCCATAAATGGACAATAATAAAAATAGACACAAAGATAGACCTAAAAGCAATGCAAAAACAAGAAAGATGTATCCAAAAGATGGTGCAGATATTGGTGTACAAGACGGAAAGAAAATAGGCGGATATGCTAATAGCAAAGATAGAAGCGGTGCAGATGAATATACCTACTAAAAGTGACTTTAATTATTTTTTAAATTTAGAATATTAAGAAAAAGCATAGATAGTGAAGTTAAGTACTAAATTAGTAAGATAACTTCATTTTCTGTGCTTTTTTTACAGAAATTGAGAATAACTAAAATTGACAATATAGTTGATATTAATTATCATTATACTTTGTAAAGCGATTTCATTGTAAGTTTATTGGTAAAATTTCCATTGATAATATAACTGCTATCATCTTTTAAGTATTATGTGAATTTTAGTTTTATCTTATATAAAATCTTAACCCTTAGACTTTTATTTCTAAAACCCTAATGAAAACAATAAAAGGAGTATTTAATTATGAATCATTTAGAGAGTGTTTTAGAGTTAATGAAAAAAACAAAAGAAGTAAATCCTTTAGTGGATTTTGTTACAAATTATGTAACGGCAAATGATCTTACAACTATTGCTACCTATGTGGGGGGAGCACCGGTAATGACAGACGATCCTGTAGATGCAGCAGACGTTATAGAGTATGGCAATGTGGATGCGGTAGTGTTTAATATCGGCACTATTACTGAAGTATATCTAGAGGCTATGATAGAAGCATGCAAAAAGGCCAGGGAAAAAGGTATTCCTGTAATACTTGACCCAGTAGCTACAAGTATTACACCATTTAGAACAAAGGCTGTTCAAAGGATATTAGATGAAGGTGGTGTAACCATAATTAAAGGAAATTTAGGAGAAATAAAGGGCTGCTTGGGCTTAAAACCCAAGTCTAAGGGTGTAGATTCTAACGAAGATGAAACTGGAGCAGAAAAATACTGCATAGAGCTTGCTAAAAAGAGAAATGCGGTGGTAGCCATGACAGGTAAGGAAGACATAATAACAGATGGTGAGAGAGTAGTTAGGATTAAAAATGGAACCTCAAGACTTCCAATGGTTATTGGAACAGGATGCATGATAGGTGCTATGATAGCAGCTTTTAGTGGAGCTACCAATGATCACTTCTACGCTGCATTAACAGGAACCATGCTAATGGGTATAGCTGGAGAAATCGCTGAAGAAAAACTTAAAGAAGGAGATGGACATGGTGTATTTAAAAATCATCTTTTAGATAGGTTATCCATTATCTCAGAAGAAGATGTAAGAGATAAAGCAAAAATTGTGGATATCTCTGAAGAAGGCAAAAGGCACTTTGAGAGGATAGTTTAGTGAATACACCAGAAAATTTCTGATTACAATAGCTGGGATAAAGCCTAAAAATTTTTGGGCTTTGCCCAGTTTTAACTTATTTAGGAGGATTCTAAAGATGAGTATAGTAGAGAGTATTGCAAGGATATTAGATATGAAATATCATAAAGAAAACCCACTGGTATGCTTTATAACTAATCATGTAACGGAGCTTGATTTGGTGGATGCCTGTCTTTCTATAGGAGGATCACCAGTACTTACAGATGAAATATCTGAAACTCATGAAATGGTGGAGTATGCTAAAGTGGATGCAGTTATGATAAATACAGGAACTATTAATAGAGAGTATTTAGACATAATGGTTAATACAGGTAAACAGGCAAATGCTTATAAAGTTCCAGTAATACTTGACCCAGCAGCTATATCGGCTTCTTCTTTTAGATTAAATGCTTTTCAAAGGATATTGAATGAAGTTGATATCGATATAATAAAAGGGAATTTAGGAGAAATAAAATCAATTTTAGGATATGAAGCAAAATCTAAGGGAATAGACTCTTTTGAAGAGGAAAATGATGCAGAAAAGTATTGTATAGAGCTTGCAGAAAAAAGAAAATGCATAACTGTAATGACAGGAAAAGAAGACATAATAACAGATGGTAAGAGGATAGTAAAAATACAAAATGGTAATCCAAGGCTAAAGTTAATATGCGGTGCTGGCTCTACTATAGGTTCTCTTATTTCGGTATTTGCAGGATATAGTAAAGATTATTTCTTAAGCTCTGTTTTAGGGGTAGCCATGATGGGGATTGCAGGAGAAATTGCAGAAGACAGGCTTAAAAAAGGAGAAGGTAATAGAACCTTTAAACAATACCTTCATGATGCGATATCATTAATGACTTCAGAAGATATAGTTAAGTACGCAAGAATAACAGAAATATAAGGAAGTGCTTAGTATGAACTTAAAAGGAAAAACTCAAGAAAAAAAGAAAGTAGAGTATTTAGACATTTTTGATGACGAAATGAATCTTATTGGATCAGCTCCAAGAGCTGAGGTTCATAAGAATGGGTATTGGCATCTTGCTTTCCAATGCTGGTTTATGAGAAAAGATGGGGATAAAAAATATGTGATTTTTCAAAAGCGCTGCTATTCTAAGGATACATATCCTAATCTTTTTGATACTTCCTCTGCAGGACATCTAAGCTCAGGAGAAAGAATTGAAGACGGAGTGAGAGAACTTCAGGAAGAGCTGGGGATAGAGGTTAAGTATAATGAGCTGATTCCTATAGGCATAATAAAACAGGTGAAAGAAGAAAAAGAGTTTATGGATTATCAATTTGCTTACTTATATTTATATGAAAGCAATATACCTATTAAGGAATATAGGATTCAAAAAGAAGAGATTACTGCCCTTGTAGAAATGGATATTGAAAGTATGAAGTCCCTTATAGAGGGAAATATAAATTCTGTAAAGGTATATGGAGTATCTGTAGATGAAAATGGAGAAAATCATAAAGCAGAATATAACATAGCTTATGAAGATTTAGTTCCTCATGGAAGGGATTATTATAATAAAGTTTATGATGAGGTAGTTAAATATTATAAACAGCTTTAAAAGTAAGAATAACCAAGCTATTATAAGGTAAATGTAACTTTATATAGCTTGGTTATATATTCCATAAAACTTTTTTCAAAAAAGTTGTTGACACTCATTTAGATTTTGTGTATTATAGTCTATGTCGGGTCGACATGACGACCTGTATTAAGGCCCCTTGGTCAAGCGGTTAAGACACCACCCTTTCACGGTGGTAACAGGAGTTCGATTCTCCTAGGGGTCACCATATTGTGGGAGCATAGCTCAGCTGGGAGAGCATCTGCCTTACAAGCAGAGGGTCACAGGTTCGATCCCTGTTGTTCCCACCACAATGCGGCTCAGTAGCTCAGTTGGTTAGAGTGCCGGCCTGTCACGCCGGAGGTCGAGGGTTCGAGCCCCTTCTGAGTCGCCATTTAATTAAATAAGGCCCCTTGGTCAAGCGGTTAAGACACCACCCTTTCACGGTGGTAACAGGAGTTCGATTCTCCTAGGGGTCACCATATTATGGGAGCATAGCTCAGCTGGGAGAGCATCTGCCTTACAAGCAGAGGGTCACAGGTTCGATCCCTGTTGTTCCCACCATAATAATGGCTCAGTAGCTCAGTTGGTTAGAGTGCCGGCCTGTCACGCCGGAGGTCGAGGGTTCGAGCCCCTTCTGAGTCGCCAATATGCTGGCATGGCTCAACGGTAGAGCAGCTGACTTGTAATCAGCAGGTTGTAGGTTCGATTCCTATTGCCAGCTCCAAAAAATCTTGAATGTTTAAATTCAAGATTTTTTTTTGCCTTTTTTTCTTTTAAAGTAATAATTACAGAGTATAAAATAATCATTATGTAACGGTATAATTATTCCCAACCCTTCCACACCTCTGGTTGATAACCTACCGTGGCTTGTTTTCCGTTTCTAACTATGGGAGTATTATAAAGTTTTGCATTGTTTAATAGGATCTCTTCTTTTACACTGTCATTTATTATATGCTTTAAATTTGACTTTTCATAATCCTTTGATTTTTCATTTATCAAAGCCTTAAGTCCTACGCAGGATTTCACACTTTCTAATTCTCTTTTACTAAGAGTCTTCATAGAAAGATCTATATATTGGTATTTAATTTTTCTTTCCTTAAAATATCTCTCTGCTTTTTTTGTATCAAAGCATTTACTAGTGCCAAATATTTGAATATTCATAGTTACCTCCTGAGTAATGGTATCCATATAAGTTATGAGTTATTTTTGTTATAAATGGATTAAAACCTCCGGGATGCCGGAGGTTATCTGCTAATCTTGGATAGATTTTTCTTTACTCTAATGTCGTTAGAATAAAGTTTAAATAATATAAAGTTACCGAAGAGCCTTGAACTAAGCCTTTCCGTATAGCATTTGGTAAGCTGCTCTAAGGTAAGATTGGTGGAAATAATCATCTTATTTCTTTTTAAAAGCTTTAAATTAAGAAAATTGAACAGTTCTGTTACATAATAGTCGCTGGTTAATTCTGCTCCTAGGTCATCGATTATAAGTAAATCACAGTTTATAAGCAGTTCCTCCAGAGCATGATTATTATTGAACCTAATATCTTTAAGATTTTTCATAAGATCTTCTGAAGTTCTGTATACAACCAAATTGCCACTATCTAAAAGCTCCTTAGCTATGCAATGGGATAAGAATGTCTTTCCAGTGCCTGAATTACCGTAAAAGAGCAAATTATCCCCTTGTGTCTTAAAGTTTGGAAGATAATCCCCTTGAATCTTTTCTAGAATATTTTCCATGTTTTTACGTGGAGAATATCTTTCATCCCCTATTCTATGGGATTCATAATAATCTAACTTAAAGGTAGAAAAGTTATTTTCTTTAACAGATTCTGAAAGATCTGAGTTTCTATAATAAAGGCTAATTTGCTTTTGTTTGTAGCATCTGCATTTTTCAATGCCTATGTAACCAGTATCCTGGCATTTAGCACACTTATAATGGAGATTTAGATATTCTGTATCATAACCGTTAGCTACTAAGAGCTCATACTTTCTTGCTCTTAAATCCTTAATTTTAGATTTAAGAGACTTTACTGACTCTTCAACGGTGTCTTTGTTTTTAATGAAGCAAAGAGAGATCTCTATGCTGAGCTTTGCAATTTGTCTATCTAGGTTCATTATCTCTGGATGATTTTTTTCAATTTCATTTTTCCTAGCTTCTAAAGCTCTTCTCTCATTTTCTCTGGTAGCTTCGTAAATTTTCATTATTTCGCTATGATATCCCTGCACCATCATTTATCCCATCCTAACAGTTTCTTTTCTAAGGAGTCATAATCGTATACCCTTTGATCAAAGTTATTAAACTTAAGATCATTTTTAATATTGGGCGATACCTTTCTCTTAGAATTATTAGAATCTTTTTTATTATCCTTTAGAGCTATGTCTTGCAATGTTTTAATATTATCTTTAAACCAGCTGTTTAATATTCCATCGATATATTTAAAATCTGCTCTATTTAAACGTTCAAAACATATATCACAGGCTTTTAGTATAACCTCAACTTGGAAATTATATGTATTTATCCATTTATCCATCATATCTTCTTGAGGCTTCATTACTTCGTTGGATTTAATGCCAAGATAGGAGAGTATCTTTCTTATTTTTACCCATTTATCTTCGTTTTTCTTAATATATTGCTGTGCATCATCGATGGTTTTAATTTCCGCATCATGCCATGCAATGGCAACTTTTTCAATGTATCTCGTGTCACTTTTCCCTTTAGATATACAATATTCTACTAAAAGCAATATTAGTTCATAAGAGAAAGAAAAGTCTTTTTCCCAGCTTAGATAAGAACTCATTTCCTTAGGGGAAAGTGGTCTTGCTAGGAGTTTTTCTATTTCTTTAAGCATCTCCTTGGTACTATCAGTATTCAAGGCTTCAAGAAGATTAAAACTAGTATCTGCTTTTTCAGATTCATCTTCGAGATTTAAGAATTCAATATTAAAATTACCCATTTTATCTATAGGTATTAACTTAATCACACCTTCATCATTCCAGTAGTTAAGTGCATTTATAATATCGGATTCCAAAAGATTGAGATTGTTTGCTATTATATTTGAGCTAACTCCAAGTTCACCAGAAGAACTATACTTAAGCATCAGTAGATATACTTTTACAAACTCACCCCTAGCCTTTGGCATATATTTATCTATAAAGGCGTTACTTACCGGTGTAAAACTGATAGTGGAGTTCTTAAGCATGAATGTACTCATGTCTATTACACCCCTTCTTAAAATCATTAATGGTTTTAGTAATTTTGTTTCTATTACCCCAGTGTATTTATTATAACAGAGTAAAAGGTCTCACTCAACAAACAAAAAAATATATAAAAGCTATATAAATTTGTTAAAATTATATGAACTATGAATATATGGAAAAATATTGGGGAAAATTAATTAACGTGCTGATTTTACTCAAGGCTTCTCTTTAAAGGAGTGAAGATAATGAAAGATAAAGCATGTAAAAAAGAAAAAATTAAAAAATCTATTATGCTTATTTTAGCTTTTATGATTCCCTATGTTTCAGTTTATTTTTCAGACATTGTAGGATTATTTAAAAACAATACTCAAATGTCTAGTATTAAAGTGTTGGCAGCAACTTTAAACAATAAATTACAAGATTCTAATGATGCTGACTTTTTTGTTATAAATAATAAGCCTTCCGCTGAAAGAAACAATGTAGCTACTAAGTTTAAAGTGCTTATGAATGCTAAAATAAATACTGTAAAAGTCATTGTTAACAATGAGGAAGCAGCTGTCTTATATAATAAGGAAGAGGCAGATAGGCTTATAGATAACCTTAAAGGTTATTACCTAAATAATGCTAAAATAAATAAGAGCACTATAACAGCTATGGATTTAAAAGGAAACATAGAAGTTAAAGAAGCTTTAGCTTATGACTGGGAATTAGATACCATGGAAGGAGCTTTAAATAAATTAGTAAATATAAATAAAAATAATAATTTAATCCTTGAGACTACAGCCATAGAAAAACACACAGAAGAATTGAGCCCTTCAGTTTCAATAATAAGTTCTAGTGAGCTTAATGTTGGAGAAAGCAAAACCCAACAAGGGGAAAACGGCTTTAAAGAAATAGAGAAAAAGATAATATATAATAATGATAAAAAAGTAAATGAGACTATAATTAAAGAAGTAATAGTAAAGCAGCCCAAGGAAACCATAATCACCCAAGGTGTAAGGGTATCAGAAGAAAATTTAACAGCTCTTTTAATAAGACCTTCTAGAGGAGCTATATCTTCTTTTTATGGTATGAGATGGGGAAAAATGCATAAGGGAACAGACTTTGCCGGAAACATAGGGGATCCCGTCGTGGCTTCTATGGATGGTACAGTAAAGGAAGCCGCATTTGAACCTACCTATGGTAATTATATAGTCTTATCCCACGGTAACTCTATAGAAACCCTTTATGGGCATTGTAGTGAGCTAAAGGTAAAGAGCGGAGACAAAGTTAAAAAAGGAGATATTATAGCAGCAGTGGGCAACACCGGAAGAAGCACAGGCCCTCATCTCCATTTTGAGGTTAGAGTTAATGGTGTAGCAAAGGATTCTTTAAAGTACATTCCTAAAACCAACGGTTCTTAGCTATAATTTTTACGTACAAAATACCCCACACTGTTAAAAAAACACCCTGTTAAAGCAGGGTGTTTTTTTATGTTCAAGGAGCTTCATCTAAAGCTTCTTTTAAAACTTTTTTCCTTTATATTCAAAGAAACTCCATGAGTTTCCTCCTTCATTCGTCAATTTTAAATTTTAAATTGACGAATGACTCATAACTCGTATGAATGTCATTGGTTTGTCCATTATTACTTAATAAGTTTAGATACTTCTATAACCCCTTCCCCCTGTTGCCATTTGGGAAGGTCTAATAAGGTACAGGAAACCTTAAGCAAAGCTTTAACATCTTTAAAGGACAAAGAAGGGTCATTCTCTAAAATAAGAGCACATAAACTGCTTACATAAGCTGCGGCGATAGAAGTACCACTATAAGTACAGTAAGGATCTTCCAAAGAAGGAGGGTATATTTTCATACTATTTCTTTCAGATATATATTTTTTGTTGGTATTTAATGAACATACATCCACACAGGCTGCAGCCACATCGGGTTTAGTGTTTCTTTGAAAAGGTCCGCAGGATGAAAATTCATAACCTTTGATTTTGTTTGTTGTATCCATTCCTCCTACGGTTATGCAATTAGAAAGGCAGGATATTCCTTCCATACTTCCTTCCACATTACCATTACTGCCACTGGGTACTATGGGTATTATGTTATTTGAAATTGCCATATCAAAGAGTTTTGAAAAACAATCTATAATGAAAAAATCATTATTATAAAGCTCTAAAGGCAGGCACATAATCCTTATGTTATGATCCTTGGCTACATTGATAACGCTTTCCATGGCAAATAACACATCCGATACAAAGCCTTTACCATTAGAATTAAAAGCCTTAAAACAATGTAGATAGGCACCCTCAGCCATACCTTTATAAATTCCTTTAGACAATCCGCCATTACCACATAAAACACCACTTATAAAGGTACCATGCCCATTATCATCATAGGGGAATTTATATCCATTAATAATATCAAAAAAAGTCTTTATTCTATTATAAGGATTAATAAGGTCATGATGGGGGTATACTCCAGTGTCTATTAGTGCTATGCCTATTCCTTTCCCTGTGAGCTTCATCTTTTGGGAAAACCTGACATTGTTACTGGCTTCAACACTGCTGCCACAAATAAAGCAATATGAATCTTTAGTTATCCATTGTACTTCAGGAAATTCTATAAGATGATCAATAGCTCTAGGAGTAACATAAGCACATATTACATTACAAAAGGTTAAGGAGTGTATGATAGTTCCTTTATAGGACACTATTTTTTTTTCTATGTTATTTTTAAGATTTCTGCAGTAAATAAGTACACGATATTTTTTATAGTAATTATTTTTTAAAGCATGTCTAAGATTATTATCTAATTTATTTTTCAGCCACAACATATAACTTCTCCTGAAATGATTACAGTATATATTATATGAAAGTAGCATGAAAGGTTATACATTAATAGTAAAAAGAGAAAATTATTTCATTACTTTTATATTAAAACTATTTAATAGCAAACTCCTCATTACATAGGTTTAAAAAAGCTTTTGCTGTAGGAGTAAGAGTTCTTTTAGAATTTACTATAAGATAAATATTCCTTTTTAAATCCATATCCAATATAGAACTTTGTCTTATAAGTTTACAATCTGCATATTGGTTAGATACATCCTTGGACATTATTGCAACACCAATGTTAGATTTTACACATTGGATTAATGTATCTAAATTATTTGCTTCACAGATTATATTGAGTTTTGATAAAGATAATCCCTGCTTCACTAATTCTTCTTCAAAAGTTTTTCTTGTACCAGAATTCATATCCCTTACTATAAGTTTCATATCCAGTAGTTCGTCTATAGATATTTGCTTTGGTAATTTCAAAGAAGGGTGTGAGATAACAACCAGCTCGTCCTCTTTCAATGGATAACAGTTTACTTTATCATCTATAACTTTAGTACCTACTAAACCTATTTCGCTATCTAGGTTTAATATGTCTTTTATAATATCAGATGATCCTTGCTCTTTAATTTCATATTTTATATCAGGATATATTTCACTGAACTTTTTTATTAAATCCGGAACTAAAGTATTACAGGGGGTGGTGCTTGCAGAGAGAAAAAGCTTACCCATTATAGCGTTTTCAAAGCTTCCTAGGGCAGATATGGCATTGTTTTTAGTGTTTATTATGTCGCTGGCATAATTTAAAAACAATCTCCCAGCAGGAGTTAAGTTTACTTCTTTTGAAGTTCTGTCAAAAAGCTGAAGGTTTAATTCCTTTTCTAAACTAGAAATATGAGAGCTTATAGTTGGTTGAGATAAATAAATGGAATTAGCAGCTTTAGAGAAACTTTTTAGTCTTGCTACGCTAATAAAAGCTTCTATCTGTTTAAAATCCATAAAAACACACCTTTCGTATAAATGTATTAATTTCATAAGCTTTATGAGATTATAGCATTTATATATGTAATTAATTTAAAAACATAGTTATGTCAATATTTTTACTAATAAGTTTTCCACTTAAATACTATTATACCAATAATCATTATGACTACGCCAATAATTTCGTTTAATGTAAATCTTACTTTAGAAGCCTCAAATAATCCAAAAGCTTCAATAAGGGCAGCAGTAATAAGCTGTGCTACTAAGATTGTTGCTACAGCATAAGTAGGACCAAGGTTTTTCATACCTTCCATAACTGTAAATATAATAGCTACGCCTAATACTCCGCCAAAGAGATAAAGCTTATTTGCGTTTTTTATTTCTCTGAGTTCACCTTTTCCGAAAATTAGCATAATAATTAAGGTTAAAACAGCGCCGCTTAATTGTACTACAAAATTAGTTTCCCAAGAGCCTATCTTTTCACTTAATTTAGTGTTAAAGACTCCTTGTAAGCTCATAAAAGCTCCAGCTATAATAGAAAATAGAATTCCTATCATTTATTATCACCTCCTACATAGTTTAACCTAATGCAGTAAGGTATATTATAGGAAAAAATTAGAAAAATAAAAACTCCCAAGAGTAGGAGTTTTTAATGTAGTGAATTAAAAGAATTAATAATTTCTTGTTCACTAAAGCCTATGGTAAGACCTATACTAAGGAAGTCTTCAATAAGTGTTATGTAGTGATCTTTTGAAGATGAGATAAGTAAGTCATTAATGTCTACATAAAGATTTAAGAACTGATCACTTAAACAGTAGTCGTTAGGTCGCATCTGCACCTTTTCAATATCTGTGTATCTTTTATCTATGCCCACAGTTAGGATGCAGCCTAAGGTACTTATATACCTTTTCAATATATTCTCTCTATCTATAACTTCATCGTCTTGCCAATATTTAAAACATTTAGAAGCATTAGCAAGAGCCCCCACTCTTACGTTAAGTGCTAAAAATTTTCTGGCATTTAACTTATATTCGTCAAGATTAGAAAGTATATTGAGAGTTTTGTTCCTTTCTGCCTGTGTTTCAAAAAACTTTTGTAAATTCATCCTATTTATCCCCCTGTTCCTCAACTCGGGTAGTCGTCTTATTACATTCTACAAAAGATTCATGAAAATGAAAAGTTCAGTAAACGAATACAAGAAAAATAATTTTATTTTTAATAAATTTACAATTATTTGACTATTTATTTATGCATAAATTCTTGCAAATTTGATAAATTTGTGAATAATAAAAAACACCATAGATATTTATGATGTTTTTTAGTGATTTTCTTAATAAGTTTTTAATGGATAGCTTTTAACTAGCATATCCTTTTTATTGTTTATAGGTTTCCACAATTCTATTCTATCAATCTTTGCCATATTATAATAACCTTCTTTTTTAATAACTGTACAGGCTTTGGCAAATTCATTTCTGCTCCATTCTCTAGAAGCAAAATTTGTATTAGCTAATGAAACGTGCAGATCCCAATTTTCTATATTTTGTCTTACGTTAAATCCATGAAGCTTTAATGTATCATTAACTGATCTTGCTAATCTCTTTATATAACCTTTACTTTCTACCTTTAGGTTTACCGATTTATAAGGTTCATCAAAGCATATAACCTCATTAAGCTCTACTTTGAATCTTTTATAAGGCTTAAAAATTTTAAATAATACCTCATCTAACTTATTTAAATCAGGGTCCTCAATTACCTCCAGAGTTATATGAAGGGTTGGAAGATTTTTATAAAGCTTATATTTTTTAGACAGAGACCTTTGAATTGGTTCAATGGATTTATATGATTCGTCATCAAATAAAGCTACTAAATAATATCTCATTTTTGCCCCCGTATTACTTATGTTGTGTATTTATATTTGATTATAGCATATAAACCTTTACAGAAAAACCTATGAATAAATAAAAGATATATACAAATACTATTTTTGTAGTATTTTACGAAAGGGGAATGTAATTTATGAAACATAATGAAAGCATAGGATGTACCGTTTCAGAGTGCAAATATCATTGTAAGGATGATAACTTCTGTACATTAGATTACATCAAAGTAGTTAAGCACACCTCCAAAGCAGAAGATGTAAAAAGCACAGATTGCGGAAGTTTTGAGCTTTAAAGTTACTTTACAAAAGATGACCACTTAAATTAAAGTGGTCATTTTTTGTTATTTATAGCTTGTACTTTTTAATTTTCTTTAATAAAAAAGTAAACCTTTAAATCATATAAATTAGAATTTATTACGGATTTGTTAATTATTACATTTGGAAATACTGATTTCGTAATATATACTTGATAGATTTAACATAATATACTTAAAAAAACATTGCAAACACCTAGGATTAATATGTTATAATAAAACTTATGAGATTGTCCAAAAAAAATATTTTTTAAAGTAATAAGTTGTTAAATTTTAATTATTTTGGACATGTTTTAACTGAATTAAGCCTTATTTAAACTTAAAAAATAGGCATAATATTTTTAACAAAACATAAATGGAAATTAAATGAATATGACTGAAGATTTTTACTTTGAATTTGAGAATTTGAAATATATAATAAAAATTTGAGCAAGGGTGAAAAATATGGAGAGATTAGTTATTAATGGAGGCCAACCACTTTATGGTGATATAGATATTAACGGAGCAAAAAATGCTGCTGTGGCAATATTGCCTGCAACTATAATGGCCAGTGAAGGTAAATGTGTAATTGAAAATATTCCTGACATAGAAGATGTAAACTGCTTAGAAAGAATAATATCTGAACTAGGAGCAGAGGTAAAAGTTGGTAAGAATACTATAGAGATAGATAGTAGAAATTTAACTAATACTACTGCTTGTACTGAAGATGTAAGAAAGATGAGAGCGTCTTATTATTTAGATGGAGCTTTACTCGCAAGATTTAAACAAGCAAAGGTAGACTTACCAGGGGGCTGCCCCATAGGAGTAAGGCCTATAGATCAACATATAAAAGGCTTTGAAGCTTTAGGTGCAAAGGTGAATATAGAACATGGAGCTGTTATTTTAAAGGCTGAGCGTTTAATAGGTGCTAATATATTTTTTGATGTAGTGAGTGTAGGAGCTACCATTAACGTTATGATGGCTGCAACTATGGCAGAAGGAGTAACCACCTTAGAAAACGTGGCAAAGGAACCTCATGTGGTGGATGTGGCAAACTTTTTAAACACCATGGGAGCGGATATAAAAGGAGCAGGTACTGATGTTATAAAAGTAAGAGGAGTTAAATCCTTAAAGGGATGTAATTATAGCGTTATTCCAGATCAAATTGAAGCTGGTACCTTTATGATCGCTGCAGCAGCTTGTGGCGGAGAGGTAACACTAACAAATGTTATTCCAAAACACTTGGAATCTATTTCAGCTAAGCTTATAGAAGCAGGAGTTACTGTAGATGAAGGTGATGACAGCATCACTATAAAGTCCACTGGAAAGTTAAAAGGGGTAAATATTAAAACTACACCTTATCCAGGATTTCCTACAGATGTTCAGCAGCCCATGTCAGCTATGCTATGCGTTGCATCAGGCAGAAGTATCATTACTGAAAGCATTTGGGAAAGTAGATTTAAGCATTTAGATGAGCTTAAGAAGATGGGGGCCTCTGCCAAAGTAGAAGGTAGAACTGCTATTCTTGAAGGGGTAGATAAACTTACAGGAGCAGTGGTAAAAGCCACAGACTTAAGAGCAGGTGCTGCTATGGTTATTGCAGGATTAATAGCTGAAGGTGAAACTGAAATATATAATATTGAACATATAGACAGAGGTTACCCTCATATAGAAGACAAATTTAAAAAATTAGGCGCAGATATACATAGAATAGATGATTAAATGGGGGAAAAACAGATGATATTTTGTTCGCTATATAGCGGAAGCAGCGGCAATAGTATTTTTGTGGCTAATGAAAACACTAGAATACTTATTGATGCTGGGCTGCCTGGAAAGAGCATAGAGGCGGCTTTAAAGGAAATTGATGAAAATCCTACCATGATAGATGCTATTTTTATAACTCATGAGCATTCAGATCATATTAAAGGAGTAGGAGTTTTATCTAGAAAGTATGATATTCCCATTTATACCAATGAAGCTACTTGGAAGGCTATGGCCCATTGTATTGGGAAAGTGAAAGATCATAACATAAAGATTATAGAAAAGAGAAGCGTAACCACTATTAAAGACATAGATGTGGTGAGTTTTAATATACCTCATGATGCAGCGGGTCCCATGGGCTATACTTTAAACTCTAAGGGTAAAAAGGTGAGTGTAGCTACAGATTTGGGGACTTTTACAGAAGAGGTAAAATATAATATAAAAGATTCTGATGTAATACTTTTAGAAAGCAACCATGATGTACAGATGTTAAAGTATGGACCTTATCCATATCCTTTAAAAAGAAGGGTATTAAGTGAAATAGGTCACCTTTCCAATGATGCTTGTGGTGAAGCATTAGTGGGAATAAATGATGAAAGTAAGGCAAGAAAGGTAATTTTAGGCCACTTAAGCAATACCAACAATTATCCTGAGCTTGCATATCAAACAGTTATAAACGTGCTTAATGAAAATAAGGTCAATATAGAAAAGGACATGGTTCTTTCATTGGCAGACAGGAAAAAGCCTAGCAGCTATATTGAATTTTAGTTTAGAATCGAGGTTATTTCATGGAAAAACAATGTATTTGCTGTTGTGAAGAACATTTAGATATGGCTTTTGATGATTTTTTAGTGGAATATGAAATTTGGCCTGAACTTAAAAAATCAGAAGAAACATGTATTTGCAGCTATTGTAGCAGTAAAGCGGTTTACTGCCTTGAAAATTCTGTAAAGACAGAGTAAAATAGTTATTATTATTTCACCTTAATAAGGTGAGTAGAATATAAATTCAACTTATATACTAACTGAAAGAGGAGAAGGAAAAATGAGTTTATATAAGCAATGGACCGAAATGGTAGTGGATTATGTTAAGCATAAGGGAGAAGATGCTTTTTGGAATGAGTATAGCGAAATGGAAGAAAAGATATATTCTAGTCTTCTTGCTGAACATGGAAAGATAAGAAAGGCTACTATTAACGAACTATCAGCAGAGTTTAAAACTACAATTGAATTTGTTATGGGATTTGTAGACGGCATCAATGACAGCCTTAAAGAGCCCATGGATTTAGAAAAAGTAGAAGCGGATACAGAAATAAGCTTTGACCTTGACTATGAAAAGCTATATTTTAACATGCTAGATGCCAAGGCAGAATATCTATATAATCTTCCACAATGGGAAGGTATATTCTCAAAGGAAAAAAGAAAAGAAATTCAAAGAGCATATAAAGATTCAAAAACCGTAGTTAACGAAAACAAGATAGGTAGAAACGACCCTTGTACATGTGGCAGCGGCAAAAAATATAAAAAGTGTTGCGGTAAGAATGCATAAAATTGAATTAATGGACTTAGGAAACCTTTTTTGGTGTAACTAAGTCCTGTTTTTCTATTAATTAGAGTTAGGAGGAAATAAATGTATAAATATAAAGTTTTTAAATGGAGATTCGATTTAAGTAGCGCAGAGGAACTAGAAGATACATTAAATGATCATGCAAAAGAAGGCTGGAGAGTATTTAATATTATAACAAATATAAAGGGAAGCGGCGGTGCGGTTTTTTCATCCGTAGATGGAAATGAAGCAACAATTATTTTAGAAAAGAATGAATAATAATTTACATATTTAGTGAGAAACACACTGTTTTGTAATTCACAGTGTGTTTTGTGTTTTGAAAAAACATTACTCTTCATTAAGCGTATCTTGTGGAAGTTCTTTTAATGCAATGCGTAAAAGCTCTGATGCTTTTATGTTATGTGAAGCAGGAGTGTTCAAAATCTGCTTCCACTGCTTACTGCCCCTTTTACCTGAAAAAAGTCCGTCCATATGCCTTATAGCATAGTAAGCATTTTCTCCATTTTTTTCGCAAGACTCTGTATAAGGAATGTAATCTTCAATTATTTCTTTTCTAGTTATTTTGTGAAGATTTTCTTGGTCATAGATGCTATCCAATTCTCTTAATAGCATGGGGTTATCCCTGGCTACCCTTCCAATCATAACAGCATCAACTTTTTCCAGGTGACCTTTAATTTCCTCTATGGTTTTAATGCCTCCATTGATTTCTATGTTTAGTTCAGGATATTCTTTTTTTAACCTATACACTTCCTCATACCTTAAAGGAGGTATTTCCCTATTTTCCTTAGGACTTAACCCTTCTAATATACCTATTCTGGCATGGATAGTATAACGATAGGGTTTAGCTTCCCTTACTATATTTATAAAATTTACCATATCCTCATAACTATCTAAAAGAATTCTATTAAAAGTATCTGGAAGTATGTTCTTCCCGTCAATTCCAATTCTATGTTTAATAGTTACAGGCTTATCTGTATATTCTTTTATGGTTAAGAGCATATCCCTTACCAGTTCGGGATATGCCATCAAGCAAGCACCCATAAGGTTTCCGGACACTCTATCAGAAGGACAGCCAGCATTTAAATTAATCTCATCAAAATCCCAATACTTTAATTTCTCCATAGCTTTTCTTATCTGCTCTGGAGAACTGGCTGCCAATTGAAGTGCTACAGGATGCTCTATATCATTAAAACCCAATATTTTTTCCTCATCACCATGAATAATACTTTCACAGGTGATCATCTCCGTATAAAGAAGGGCTCTTTTAGTGAGAAGTCTGCAAAAATATCTAAAGTGTTTATCTGTGACATCCACCATAGGTGCTATACTTACCTTATGAGTATTAAATTTTGTATCATCAAATTCGTTATGATTTACTACAATATGTTTCATTCATTAACATCCTTATTCCATTATTTTTTATTTAAATATTTCTCTATCTTTATTAAGTTAAAGCTGTTAATTTTAATATACCCAATTAAGATTCTTTGCATTTAAAATTAGGTTAATTTATAATAAATTTAAAAATCAAGAATCACTTGATATACTGATAATTGTTATCATTAGTAGTATATATAAACTTAAGAAGAGAGTAAAGAGTAATTTAAAATTGAGAATTTAGAATGGGGAAAATAATTTAAAATTGAGAATTTAGAATTTAGAATGGAGGATAGTTTTTCTGAAAAAGAGTCAGAAAAACTTTAGAATGTGGAATGATATAGGGAATTCCTTTAGGAATTTCTAAGAAATATATTTTTAGAAACTCTGTGAGTTTCCTCCTTCATTTTCAATTCTAAATTCTAAATTCCCAATTAGAAAGGTGGTATTAGGATTGAAGGATTTTTATGAGAGAGTTTATGATATAGTGGCTAAGATACCAAAGGGAAAGGTTGCTACATATGGGCAAATAGCTTGTATGATGGGTGAGCCAAGGAGTGCAAGGATAGTGGGCTGGGCTATGAAAGCTTCACCAGGGCATCTTAATTTGCCTTGCTATAGAGTAGTTAATAAACAAGGCGAAATGGCGCCTTCCTATGCCTTTGGTTCTCCTGAAATTCAAAGAGATATACTTCTTTCAGAAGGAGTTATCTTTAAAGAAAATGGATGTATAGATATGGAAAGGTGTTTGTGGAAAAATAATTAAGGAGGGTTTTTATGGATTTAGAGATGTTAAGAAAGTATTGTTTAAAGAAAAAAGGGGTTACGGAGAATTTTCCTTTTGATGAGGAAACCTTGGTGTTTAAGGTTGGTTCTAAAATGTTTGCATTAACCAATATAAAATCCCCTTCCTTATCAGTGAGCTTAAAGTGCGATCCTTTTATGGCTCAAGACTTAAGACGGGATTATACTTGTATTAAACCTGGATATCATCTTAATAAAGAACATTGGAATACTATAGAAATAGACGGGACACTAGAGGATGAAAAAATTATTTATCTTATAGATCATTCTTATAACTTAGTATTTAAAGGTCTAAAGAAATCAGAAAAAGCAGACATAGAAGAAAGTTAGGGGAGATAATTTTGAACATAACAATAATATCTGTAGGAAAGCTTAAAGAAAAATACCTAAAACAAGCAGTGGAGGAATACAGCAAAAGGCTTCAAAGGTACTGCAAGCTAGACATCATAGAGTTAAATGATGAGAAAACACCAGACAATGCATCGCCAAAAGAAGAACAGCAAATTAAAGAAAAGGAAGGCCAGGCCATACTAAAGGCCATCAAGGATAATTCCTTTGTTATAGCATTAGACCTAAAAGGAAAGATGCTCTCCTCAGAAGAATTTGCTTCCTTCATACAAGATTCCAACACCAGAGGCATAAGCAACTTCACCTTCGTAATAGGAGGCTCCCTAGGACTTTCCCAGGAAATAATAAACAGAGCAAATTATAAACTCTGCTTCTCAAAAATGACCTTCCCCCACCAACTATTCAGAGTCATGCTACTGGAGCAGATTTATAGGGGATTTAGGATTATTGGAGGGGAACCGTATCATAAGTAACGGGGATTTTTAGCCTTAGGCATTGATATAACTTGTCTAAGGCTGTTTTTATATATAAAACACCATATTATATGTAATTAACTATTATAAGTTTAGTAGTGAATATTTACAAAATATATTATGTTTCAAAGAGTTCAAATAAATGTTAATGTGATTTTCAAGTATGATAATCTAGTGCGAAAAGACTTTGCATTTTTAGAGATAACATCAGAGGATTATTGTAAAAGACAAAATTGGAATATTGCAATTTTGTGACAAAGTTGCTATGATTTATTTAGGCAATATATTGCCTAAATGCATGAGGTGATAGATGAGATGAGAAAATTAAAGGAACAATTTATTTTTGGGGGGATTTTATTGCTGGCCAATAGGCTACAAACACTAGGTGATAATACTTTAGAGGAACTTACTATTAAACAATGGTTTTTGATTATTATGATTCTAAATATGGAGAATAAGAACCCAACCATCAAAGAGATAGCGAAGTTTACTGGTAGTACAAGACAGAATGTAAAGCAAATGATATCATCTTTAGAGAAAAAAGGATTTATTATAACAAAGAAATCTTTAGATGATGGTAGAGCTATTATGGTTCAGATAACTGAAAAATGTATGAGGTATTTAGAAACAACAGAAAAACAAGGAAATGAGTTTTTAGATAGATTGTTTAGAAATGTAGATTCACAGCACCTTAATAATATGGCTGAGTCTATTGAATTGCTTATTAAAGAAGCAGAAAATTATAAATAATAGGGGTGAGGGAATGGACAATAATATTATTTATTCACCATTTAACTTAGAAATATCTGAGATGGAAAGTCTTGCATTAATAAACATTGAAAAAGATCCAGATAAAGTGTATAAAGGGTTTGAACCTCAATCTATAAATAATAAGGAATTTGGATTAGGATTAAGGATATTAGGTTATAGAAATGATGGGTATGTTGATGTTTATCAGGAGAAAAAGTTACCTAGAGATGAAAAAGATAAGATTGAAGTTGCTGGAAAAGGGTTAGGAGATTTTATATATTTAAATATGGAGAAAAATAGATTTATTATTGATGAACATGGGGTGGATTTAGAGTTAATATTCATAGATAAATTAGAAAGAAGAATAGTACTAAAAATAAAGGAACATGATAGTAAGAAGATAAATCCATTTAGTCTTTTAGCTCCAGTTGGTGTTTCATCAGTTAATCCTGTATCATTACCTGTATTTTTTTTATATGGATTCTATTTTATAAGACAGAAGAATACAGACGTTAATATACAAATTGAAGATAAAATTCATAACTTAGATAAATTTATAAGAATGGATGGCTCTAAAATGTATTTTGCACGGTATTCAAAGGAATCTGTTATTTGTGAATGGAATAAAGCTACAAATAGCTTTATAGAAGGAATGAAAGTTGAAAATAATAGATGTATTAGTAGAAATGGCGTTGAGTATAAATTAGAAAGTGTTAAAGATGATTATTATATAAAAAGTATGAAATTAGATGGTAAAAGAGGAGGGGTTAATGTAAAGTTTTCACCTTCAATTAAAGATATAAGATATATAGAAGATGGGGAAAAGATAGAAGGTAGTTTTATTATAAGTGGAGATAAGTCAGTTGGTATAATAGAAGGTATGTATAGCCTATATTGTAAAGAAAAACTTATCAGAATAATAGCAATCCCAAATAGAGGATGGATTCCAAATGAGAAGAGAATCATACTTAGATTCATTTATTTTGCAACTAGAATATTTAAAATGTGGCCTAAAACTTATAAATGGATAGCCAATATAGATATAAGAGATAATGAAAATCCAAAAATTCAATCCAAATGGGAGAGAATAAAATATAGAAATAGATAAATTTGAGAAATTAATAACCAGGGATTATTATTACATAGATAAAACACTACTAATAAAAGATTTGCTAGATAACAAAGCAGATGTTAATTTATTTACAAAACCAAGAAGGTTCGGTAAAACTTTAAATATAAGTATGCTTCAGTATTTCTTTGAAGAGAGAGAAGAAGATAACTAATACCTTTTTGATAATTTAAATATAATGAAGAGTGGAGACAAGTATACTTCTCATATGGGGCAGTATCCTGTAATAAATTTATCACTAAGATCTGGTAAGCTGCCTAATTTTGAATTAGCGTATATTTCTATAAAAAGAAGAATTACTGAAGAATATAAGAGACATGAATATATATTAGAAAGTGAAAAACTGAAAGCGTTTTTGGGACATATATTATGTACTTTCCTCTAGAAACCAATATCCAAGTTGGTGTATGTTTTCATTACAATCCCAGGTGGTAAAAAACAATAAGGAATTGTTTCTTACATAGTTAATGGTAACTTGTTATGTTAAAATATGTAATATAATATAAATTCGATTTGGAGGTAGAAATGAGCGAATATGAATTTAGATTAATTACTATTGATGATATATCTGAAATGGTTGATTTGCTAATAGATAGGCAAAACCTTGAGAGTGAAGTGTTTCCCTTACTGAAGAACAGTTGCATTAATACAAAATATATCACAGATTCACTTGAAAAATTGTTTACTAGTAGTAAAGTTATTGGGATAGGATCATTTGATAATGATAAACTAGTAGGCTATATAATGGGAGAGATAAAGATTGATAATAGAAGAGGAAGGTATGTATGGGTCCCGTATGAGGGAATTGCCATCAGATTAGATCAATCCTCTGAGCTTATAAGGAATCTCTATGCGAAGGTTGCTATTTTATGGCTTGAACAAGGTTGCTTTATGCACTATACTATAATACCTCTTGGAACCCAGGTATACTATGAGGCCTTCTTAAAATTAAGTTTTTTTATCCAGCAAGTACATGGGGTAATGAACATAGAGGAGTACAAGCCTTTTGAAAATGTATCTGATGCAAAGATTAGAGTTGCTAACAAAATGGATAGTGAAACAATGGCGAATATGTCCACTATAATCCAATCGTATCAAAATTCATCACCTTCCTTTGAACCTGCTTTACCTGAAGTGGTAAAAGACATAAAGAACGGGTATAAGTGTGCGGTAGAGGATAATGACGCAATGATCTTTATTGCGGAAAAAGAATTGAAGGGGTTAGGATTTCAAGCATATTGGCCTATTACCCCAAATTTAATGCTACCTGATAATGGGGTGGAGTTGAGTATTGCGGGCACTTACTATTCCCAAATGGGAAATGGGGTTGGTAAAAAATTGATGAACGAAGGTTATAGGATTATGAAAGAAAAAGGGTATAACAGTATAATAGCAGATTGGAGAATAACCAACCTTACTTCCTCAACATTTTGGCCGAAGTGTGGATTTAAACCAATAGCTTACAGAATGGCTAGATGCATTGACAGTGATTTAGCATGGGCAAACTTTAACAACCCCAGTGTTAATCAGTTGTAGTAAATTCATTAACTGATTTTTATCATTTGTCACTGTTACGATGAACCATACCACAAGTAAATGCAGTAAATTTAGCTTATGTATGTTAGAAAATAGAAATATAATTTTATTAAGGATTATTTATAAACTCCGCAGAAAATATCAAGTGTTTATTTTTACTTTTCTTTATAATTTATTATGAAAGGTAAGGTGAATGCTATGAAACAAGTAAAAACAAGTTTAAAAAATTTTCAAGGAAGTAATTATGAGGTTGGTACACAGATTGGAAGATGGATATTATCAAATCCTGATTTATTACAAAAGGTATTGCTTCCTCCCAAAGCCTATCCGCAGAACAAATTAGATGAGATTATGAGTCTGTTGGACCAGTATTGTAATGGCATTAATGAGGAAATAAAAGGCTTTTCAGATGTTTTAGGTGTAGAATATGGTCAGGCTATTTTTTATGCAATGACATATTTGGAGCGTGGGTGCAGTTTAATGGCAGCATTACCTTCTAAAACAGAAAATGGACATACGCTTATGGCTCGCAACTATGATTTCAATGATGAGATGGAGGAAATGTGTTTTGCTTATACTGCAATAGAGGGTAAGTATAAATACATTGGTTCTACACTGAACTTGTTTGGTCGATGTGATGGAATGAATGAGCATGGATTAGCTGCTTGCAAAGCAAGTAATGGTTTGCCCGTTGGAAACTTTGAGGGTGGACAGAAAGCGGGAGTTGCAGGCTTTCAATTTTGGATTGTTATTCGAAGTATTTTAGAAAACTGCAAAAATGTTGATGAGGCTATAGCTTGGACAATGGATGCTCCTATCGGCTATAATATCAATTTAATGCTCGCAGACAATAGCAATAAGATTGCGATGTTACAGTGTATAGATGGACATAAGGCATATCGTATTTTAGACAAAAATAGTGAAAATATGTCTCTTAGTATAACGAATCACGTCATTCTTCCTGAAATAAAATCATATGAAAAAATGTTGATTGAAAACTCAGTAATTCGTAATGAAGTAATTAAAAAAACATTGGCATCCAAGGAAAAACTATCAGTAAATGATTTTAAATGTTTACTTTCAACTCAATATCCAGCAGGTTTGTGTTGTCATTATTATCCGGAGTTTTTTGGAACTCTACGTTCAATGTTATTTGATGTGACTGATAAAAAGATAGAAATGACATTTGGTTCACCGCGTGCAAATG
Source organism: Clostridium amylolyticum (assembly GCF_900142075.1). Lineage (GTDB taxonomy): Bacteria > Bacillota > Clostridia > Clostridiales > Clostridiaceae > Clostridium_AA > Clostridium_AA amylolyticum. The sequence goes on along the minus strand of NZ_FQZO01000002.1, from coordinate 518,525 downwards.
ACTGGCGCATATTTGAGATAAAAGAATTGGAAGAGAAAGAGATTACTGTAAACCTACCTTATGAGAAAGCTGAAAAAGATTTTTATAACATAACTTATTAGGAAGGAGATATTCATATTGGATAAATCATATATCATCGGGAAAGCTATTATTTTTATTGAAAATAATCTATATAATTCCATTGTTGTAAGTGAGGTATCCGATGCAGTTTCTTATTCCTATTATCATTTTCATCGCTATTTTCAGGCTGTTATGGGCGAAACAGTGGGTAGCTATATTCGTTCTAGAAGACTAACGCAAGCAGCATTGGAGCTCATTACCACAGATAAGAACATTATGGATATTGCGGTTTCACTTCGTTTTGAGTCACATGAAGCTTTTACAAGAGCATTTAAGACAAGATATAAGATGACACCGAAACAGTATCGGATGAACGGTGTCAATGTGCTGATTGGTAACAAAAAGGCATATATAGAAGAGGATTTTAGATACTTGGGTAATATTACGCTTGTGCCGGAGATTGTTTCAATATCACAGATATGTGTCATTGGTATGCGTTTTGAAACAACAGTTATGGACAACAAAAGTGTTGTAATATGGGAACAATTTAACAAAAAACTTATGAACTTAGATGCTGTTTATTCAAATTCTTGCAGATATGAAATTTTTGAGGTGGGAGATAGTTGCTCACTAAATGCTTTTAATGATGAAAGCTATTGTAGTGTATTTATTGGCATTGAAGTTCCAGATGGTTTTGCAAATCCTTCTGGCATGCAGAGGAAAATACTTTGTAGTGGCAAATATGCAAGGTTTACACATACGGGGACAGTGGCTACCTTACCACAGACCTATCGATATATTTGGGGTACATGGTTTCCAAAATCAAATTTTGAGATTTCTGGATATGATGATTTTGAATGTTATACAGAGCGTTTTTTAGGAGCAGATAATGAAGATTCTCAGATAGATATTTATTTCCCTATTATATGAGTATAATAGGGAAATATTAGCGTGTTAAATTAATGCAAGATTATGAGCAGTATATGAAGTAGAGAACTTAAAGTAAAAGTAGCTAATTTATAATAAGGCGCTTATTAATTATTAGGTAAGCGTCCTTTATATTTTATGAAGTAATTCAATGAAGAAAATAGTTGAAAAAATATACAAAAAATTTAATATATTTATGGTTATTATCTGTAACACAAGAGAAATTAAGTAACATAATAAATATATATTATAATGAGCCTCCTAGCTATTAAAGCAATAAATAGGGGGATTTTATATTTTAGTGGAGGTAATAACATGATGAAAATAGCATATTCAATAGAAAAAGGAATTTTAAAAAATATGTCACAGGAAGTTCAAAAAACTATCATAAGTTAAATGAAGGCTATAAGTATGCGTGTTGGTTTGGGAGGTCGGTAGATAAATTAATTATCTACCTCCTACTCAATTGGGCATAATTAAACTTTAAAGGTAGACAATTACCCACTATTTAATTTTGTCACTAATGACTAAGGACTGCACTATGGTATCTTAACATTGAGTGAAAACGTTTTGCATACTATAATTTAATTAACGTAATAAAGGGATTTCTGCAGAAGCCTATTTTATATATTACGAAGTTAATATATGGGAGGGAAATAAAATGTCAAATCTACAAACTATCCCACAAAGTAAAACAAAAGGGAAGACTCAAGAAAATGTACAAAGATTTGGACGTTTTCTAAGCGGTATGGTTATGCCAAACATAGGTGCATTTATCGCTTGGGGGCTTATTACGGCATTATTTATAGGTACTGGCTGGGCACCAAATGAATACTTATCAAAATTGGTAGACCCTATGATTAAATATTTGCTGCCGTTATTAATAGGTTATACTGGCGGTAAGATGGTTGGCGGAGCAAGAGGTGGAGTACTTGGAGCTATAGCTACTATGGGAGTTATAGTTGGATCATCCATACCAATGTTTTTAGGAGCAATGATAGCTGGACCGGCTGCAGGCTGGGTAATAAAGAAGGTTGACAGCGCATTAGAAGGAAAAATACCAGCAGGTTTTGAAATGCTTGTAAATAACTTCTCCGCAGGAATTATAGGTATGATTCTGTCACTGCTTGCTTATTCTGGAATAGGACCAGTTGTAGAGACTTTAAATAAAGCCTTGGGAAATGGCGTTCACACAATAGTAAATGCAGGCTTACTGCCTCTTTCATCCATATTTATAGAGCCAGCAAAAATTCTTTTCTTAAACAATGCTATTAATCACGGAGTACTTGGACCAATAGGAATAAATGAAGCTAAGGAATTAGGAAAGTCAATATTCTTCCTCCTTGAAACAAACCCAGGACCAGGACTTGGAATACTTTTAGCTTATTGGGTATTTTCAAAGGGTATGATAAAGCAATCAGCACCGGGAGCAATTATTATACATTTCCTTGGTGGAATACATGAAATATACTTTCCATACGTTCTTATGAATCCAATGCTGCTGCTAGCTGTTATAGCTGGAGGTGCAAGTGGAGTATTAACCTTTGGTATTTTAGGAGCAGGGCTTGTTGCAGCTCCATCACCGGGAAGTATCTTTGCATTATTGACAATGACACCAAAGGGTGGGCATTTTGCAGTATTAGCCGGAGTTATCATTTCTACAGTAGTTTCCTTCTTGGTTGCTTCTTACTTTGTAAAGAGAAGCGCTAGCAAGCTTGATGATTCAGAATTAGCAGATGCAAAGGAAAAGGTTAAGGAACTTAAGACAGTTTCTGGAAATAAAACTGTAAGCAGAATAATATTTGCTTGCGATGCTGGAATGGGTTCAAGTGCTATGGGAGCTACTACACTAAGAAACAAGCTTAAAAAAGCTGGACTTAATATTGAAGTAGTTCACTGCGCTATTGATGAAGTTCCTGCTGATGCAGAAATAGTTGTAACTCATGAAAACCTTACTGATAGAGCTAGGAGCAAGGCTCCAAATGCAGAGCACATATCAATTAAGAACTTCATAAACAGTCCGGAATATGACACTTTGGTTAAGAGATTATCATAAAAAATTATTATACTTTTTTTAAACTAACATTTTGTGCTATTTAGAAACTAATCCAGCGAGAATGTATAGAATGTGCAGTAAATAGCTCACGAAGCATATTTAATACATTCTCGCGAGATTAGAGACTGACCTGGAAGAACTGGTTAAATTATTAAATAGGTGGTGGTTTGATATGGGTCAGATTAAGATTACAGCAAGGCAAAAGAAAATACTGATAAGACTTTGCAGTGAATATAAATATGTGACCATTTCAAGCATCGCCAAGAAGCTGAGCATAAGCAGCAGAACGGTGCTTAGAGGATTAAAAGATATTGATCTGTGGATTGAAAGCTATGGCTGCAGCCTGGAAAAGAAGGCTGGTATAGGCATAAGGCTTAAGGGAAGTGTTGAGGCAAGAAAAGATATATTAAAAGACCTTGAAAAAGGCAAAGAGGTTAAAAGCTATTCTCCAAAGGAAAGACAGATTATGATTCTTGGAGAATTACTGCAAAATAATGAACCGGTGAAACTTTTTGTTTTTACAAAAATGCTTAATGTTACAGAAGGAACTGTAAGTCATGACCTTGATAAGGTGGAAGAGTGGCTTAAGGACTATAGCTTGAACCTTGTGAGGAAACCTGGCCTTGGTGTATATATGGAGGGGCAGGAATCTGAAATAAGAAAGGCTATAGCTAATTTAATATATGAAAATATAAATGAAGCACAGCTTTTGGATTTGATTAGAGAGAACCTATCTACAGAAGTTAACACAAGGGAACGACTGCTTAATTTAATAGAAAAAGATACAATTAGAAAATTAGAGACTTTGATATTTGAACATGAAGAAGCACTTGATTATAGATTAACGGATAACGCTTATATAGGATTGCTTGTGCATTTAGCTCTTGCCATTCAAAGGATAAAAAAGAATGAAAAGATAAGCATGGACAAGACTTATCTTAAGGAGCTGAAGGGTTATGGAGAATTTGAAATAGCAGCTAATCTGGCTGAAAAAATATCAAAGGTGTTTAATATAGAGATTCCAGAACAAGAGACAGGATATATTACCATGCATCTAAGAGGCTCAAAGGGCTTCGAAAGCAAAGGGGAAAACACAGTACTTGAGGCCCTGGCAAAAGAAATGCTTCAGGTGGCAGAGGTTGAAACAGGCAGCTTTTTAGAGTATGATGTACAGTCTTTAACAGGACTTATAAATCATCTGGAACCTGCAATAAACAGGCTTAAGATGAATATGGATATAAGAAATCCGCTGCTTCAGGAAATAAAAGAGCATTACTCAGAGCTGTTTATGCTGGCAGCAAAATGCATTGTACCAATTGAAAATTATTTAGGCATGAAGTTGCCGGATTCTGAGATAGCTTATATTGCAATGCACTTAGGTGCAGCACTGGAAAGAACACCCTCAGGAAGAAAAAAAGTATTTAAGGCTGCGGTTTCCTGTACTACTGGAATGGGAACCTCCGCACTTTTGGCTGCAAGAATTGAAAAGGAATATGACAATATTCAGGTAGTAGAAATCATATCATCGTTGCATGTAAAGGAAAGTAGGCTAATAGACAAGGGTGTAGATTTTATTATTTCTACAGTGCCTATAGAAGCAGTACTGCTTCCGGTAGTTGTGGTAAATCCTCTATTATTTGATAAAGACAAGGATAAGCTGCAAGCTTTAATAAAGCAGCTAAAAAATAACCCGGAAACAAATGTTAAAGCTCAAAACAATACAATTGATTTAAAGGAAAAGCTTTCAAGATTAAATATTTATGCAGAAGGTATACTGCAGGTTTTAAATAATTTCTTTCTGTACGATTATCTAAGCTTTAGCACCATGGAGGAAGTAATTGAAGAAATAAGCAGCAAACTTTCTACAGATAAAGAGAATTCTTTGCAGATACAAAAGGATTTAATAGCAAGAGAAGAAAAAGGCAGTACTGTATTGAGCGGTTTTGGTGCAGCACTTCTCCACTGCAAGACCTCAGGAGTAAAGAAGCTGCATTTTGGAGCAGTGAGGATTAATGAGGAATTGTATTCCTTAAATACTGAAAATGACTATGAGCAGATAAAATTGGCAATTATAATGATTGCTCCAGAGCACTGTCATAAGCCGCACATAGAAATAATGAGTTTGTTAAGCAGCAAGTTAATGGAAGAGCCAGATTTCTTAGTGAGCCTGCAAGAGGGATTAGAGAAAGAGGTTTATAAAAAACTTAACAACTATTTAGAGGAATTTTACAATATGAATATAAATTAAGCGAAGCAAAGGAGGATCATCATGGGCTTTAAATTTTTCTCAGTTTTTAATAATAAAAGAGGAAGTGTAGAACAAGATATGGTTGCAGTAGGAAATGCAAGGGATATCACAGAAAATGAAGTGTTAAAAAAGAATAATATAAAGCTTAATCAGCCTTCAGTGAATAAATATGAGGCTATAAGGATGGCAGGCAGGCTTTTAGTTGAAAGCGGATGTGTTGATGAAAGTTATATAGAGGCAATGATAAAAAGAGAAGATGATCTGACTACCTATATTGGTTGCGGAGTTGCAATTCCCCATGGTGTAGGCAGAGCAAAAGATTTCATTAAAAAATCCGGTATAGTAGTGCTTCAGTTTCCAGAGGGAATTGATTTTGGTGAGGAAAAGGCTTACCTTGTCATAGGTATAGCAGGTGTTGGTGATGAACACATGGATATTCTTTCAACCATAGCTACAGTTATTGGCGATGAAGATGAGGAAAAGCTTAATAAGCTAAAGACAACAAAGGATGTGAACTATATATATGAAACCTTCACAGCAAACTAAAATTATTACTATAACCTTAAATCCTGCAATAGATAAAACCGTTGAAATTAATGATTTCAAGATAGGCAGTGTTAATAGAGTTTCTTCAATCAGAGTAGATGCCGGAGGAAAGGGGATCAATGTTTCCAAGGTTGTTAAAAGTCTTGGAGGAGAAAGCAGAGCACTTGGAATTCTTGCAGGAAAAAATGGAGAGTTTATTAAAGCGTATTTGGACTCCTTGAATATTGAAAATGAGTTTGTTTTTATTCAAGGAGAAACAAGAACAAATTTGAAAATTATAGATAACACAAATCACAGCAATACAGATATAAATGAACCGGGAAGTGTTGTAGCAGCTGAGGACTTGGCTAAGGTTGAAGAAAGTATTTTTGGGGCAATAAAGGATGAAGCCATATTAGTTTTATCAGGAAGTACCCCTGCCGGAGTGCCCAAGGATATATATGGCACATGGATAAAAAGAGCCAGGCAGCTTGGAGCAAAGGTGATTTTAGATGCTGATGGTGAGCTTTTAAAGGAAGGCTTAAAGGCGGGTCCATACTTGATTAAGCCTAATATCCACGAGCTTGAAGGGCTTTGCGGTAAAAAACTTGAAAGCCTTGAGGAGGTAGTTAAGGCAGCTCAGAAGCTTCATGAATATGGAGTAGAGAGAATTGTTGTATCCCTGGGCGGAGATGGAGCTTTATTTATAGATAAGGATAAGATAGTTCGCTCTGAAGGACTAAAGGTTCCTGTTAAAAGCACCGTTGGCGCTGGTGATTCAATGGTAGCAGCCTTGGCAATAGCTTCTGAAAAAGGGTATTCAATGGAGGAAACTGTTTTACTGGCTACTGCTGTAAGTGCTGCTAATGTTATGACTTCGGGAACTCAGCCAGCAGAGCTTAAGGATATTTTAGAGCTAAAAAAGAAAGTGAAATTTGAATATATAAAACTATAGAAAAGGGGTTATTATTATGAAGACTAAAGCAGTTAGATTATATGGTGCTAGTGATTTAAGATTAGAAGAGTTTGAGCTTCCTGAAATAAAGGAGGATGAAATATTAGTTGAGATCATATCAGACAGCATTTGCATGTCCAGCTACAAGTGCGCAATTCTTGGAGAGAACCATAAAAGAGTACCTAAGGATGTCCATGAAAATCCTATAATTATAGGACATGAATTTGCAGGAAATATAGTTAAGGTGGGTAAGAAGTGGCAGCATCAGTTTAAGCCGGGAACAAAATTTGCTCAGCAGCCAGCCTTAAACTATAAAGGAAGCATGGCATCACCAGGCTACTCCTATATGTACTTTGGAGGGGATGCTACCTACGCAGTAATTCCTCAAGAGGTTATGGAGCTAGGTTGTTTATTAAACTATGAGGGAGACTCATACTATGAAGCTTCCCTTGCAGAGCCTATGTCCTGCATAATTGGGGCTTTCCATGCAAACTATCATACTGAGATGGGAAAGTATGTGCACCATATGGGAATAAAGGAAGGCGGAAAGACAGCAATTCTTGCTGGAGCCGGTCCAATGGGGCTTGGAGCAATAGACTACGCTCTTCATTGTGATAGAAGACCGGGATTATTGGTAGTTACTGACGTAGATGAGAAAAGACTAAGAAGGGCAGAGCAGATATTTTCTAAGGAAGAGGCTAAGAGCTGCGGAGTTGAGTTAGTATTTGTGAATACCAGAAATTTAGAGAATCCAGCTGCATATTTAATGGAGATCACTGAAGGTACAGGCTTTGATGATGTATTTGCCTTTGCGCCAGTAAAATCTGTTGTGGAACAAGGGGATAAAATCCTTGGAAGAGACGGATGCCTTAACTTCTTTGCAGGACCTACAGATATAAAGTTCTCAGGAGAAATTAACTATTACAATGTTCACTATGCATCAACTCACATCATGGGAACAACAGGGGGAAATACTGACGATTTAATCGAGTCCTTAAAGCTAACTGAACAAAGGTTGATTAATCCAGCAGTTATGTTAACACATATTGGAGGACTTGACAGCGTTGCAGAAGCAACCTTAAACCTTCCCAAGATTCCTGGAGGAAAGAAACTCATATATACCCATATTAATATGGAGCTTACTGCAATTGAAGACTTTGAAGAAAAGGGAAAGACAGATCCTCGCTTTTCTGAGCTTGCTGCTATAGTAAAGAAGAATAAGGGTTTGTGGTGCACTGAGGCTGAAAAGTATTTACTTCAAAACTGGAAGTAATATTAGGAAAAGCTAGTAGAGAAATAAAGTAAAAGGCGGTGATTATGTGTCACCGCCTTTTTTAGAGAAGAAAACTCTTAAACTTTTACTATATCTTTCAACACCTGGTTGTGTTCATAATGGAAAGGAGTTTACAGCTTCTTGTAATTCATTTATGAATCTTGATGCATGGAAGCCATCACAAACAGCATGATGAACTTGGAGTGATAATGGCAAAAGCATTTTATCATCCTGTTCAAAAAATTTACCTATAGTAAAAATTGGTAATAAATACTTAGTGCCTTTATCTATATTTAAATTAAAGCTCGTAAATATTGTCCATGGAATACTAGAAATGTTAAAGAGATTGGGGGTGATTTCAGGCTTTGCTATAGGTTTATCAATAATTCCATATTGTTCCATATCATTGAGATAGTTTTTATAAAATGATATAAAATCAGAGTTGTAGTCAGTCCAAATACTTGAAAATGTTTGTGTTCCCTTATCAAATATTGTATAGCTTGGGTTTATGATGTCAAAAACACCGACGTTACCGTCATCATCAATAGAAGTCTTAAACTCGTCATGAGCGTTAACTATAGAGGAAATACAGTAAATCATAACTGGATAAAACTTAAAATTTTGATTGTTTATCGTATTTAATAATATAGTAATATCAATATTTGTTGTCAAACTGTAAGTACAAGGGACATTATTATAATAATGCTCAAAATATTCTTTGCGTTTCCATTTTTCCATATCTATTATTTTAAATTGCATAATAACACCTCTATATAAAATATTAACAATCTTTATGGGGAATATAGGCAATATCCTAGAACGAATGTTCAAAACCCCAGCCATACATAACTACGGAATTCTTAATTTCTACTTTAGAATTATACCATAATTATGAGGATTTATACATAAGGATAAAATGGCAAAACCTCACTTGTAATAGTTATGGAGAACCGTATCACAAATAAATGCGGTTTTTAGCCTTAGGCATTGACATGACTTGCCTAAGGCTATTTTTATAGGTGGAAATACCGTATCATAAGTAAGATTTCATTTACAAATTATGTTATAATAAGTTTAAAGTAAAAGATAAATTGGAATTTATAGTGATGATTATATGAAGACGCATTATAGAATTACCTAAAAGATTTGGAGTGTTAGGATGGATTTAAAAGAATTTTATTTTCAAAATATACAAGAAGCAGAATATCATTATCGTTTTCATGATTCAATTAAGAATGTTAATAGGATATACAATATGTTTAGTGGATATGAGGATGTAGATGATTATGAATTTGAAGTGTATGATGCAGAGGAAGCGATAACAAAATTCAGGGAATTATGTCAGCCAGAGGTGAACTTTTCTAGTAGTGAAAATAAATGTTGGTTTTATCTTATAACGTATTATTTATATAAAATGGGATATGAGATAAAAGAATTTCCTAGAGTGTTAGCGAGACCACCTGTAGACCCTAGTGACTTTACTTGTGGAGAAATAAGAAACAGAATTATTGCTCAGGGAGATGATGATAATGGGACCGTTCGATATGCAGTTAGAAGAAAATTTGTTGCAAGTTTTACCTTCGAGTTGAAATCTAGCCATATTGATATAGATAATTTGATAAATCAAAAGTTTGTTGAGATATCAAATCGACAAGCATCTTTCAATAATATGAGCACAGATGAAAAACTTGCTGAGATAGCAAACTTGATAGAAAACTTATTAAAGAAGAATGGGAAGTTTATCACACCTGATTATTCTAAGATATGTTTTGATTATATTTCTAACGATATAGTGACAAGCTATAGAAAGAAAATGCATTGCTTTAGGCATGCTACAGATGAAGCAATAGCAGAAAGAAATTCCTATTCGGAAGATCAAAAGAACTTCTTTGTTGATTACGGATTGACCATTGTTAAAGTGATACATTCGTTATTGAAATAAAAATAGTCTGGGGAGAACAATTTATAATCTAATTTCATGAATTAAACAAATTCTAGATTTATAGGGTGTTAAATATTAAAAAATTATTTGTGTTTATTTTTTATAAAAATTTGATATAATATAAGTAAGAAATGCAGAAAATAAAAAAGTAGAGTGCGCTAACACTCTACTAAATATACAATTCTAGTTGCTTAGGCAACTGGTATCACTATATTTTTATAGAATAAAAATAGTAGCTTCCAATTGCGAGTCGGGGCTACTATTTTTTTGATATTTTATCTATAAGTAACACTATAAATGTTAATAGTGCTAATAGAAATAATCCACCAGTAAATAGTAACATTAAAACGTCATTACTCATTATGTATCACCTCCCTTCATAGAAGAGGTAAGTGATACCAGTAGCCCACTTTTAGCTATAAAATTGTACTTTAGAATTATACCATAATTATGTAGATTGTTTACACAAGAATAAAATGGCAAAACCTCACTTGTAATAATTATGGAGAACCGTATCACAAATAAATGAGGTTTATAGCCTTAAGCATTGATTTCGGTTGGTTAAGGCTATTTTTATAAATAAAATTCCCTATTATAATTAGTAGGAAATATTTTATAAGTTCATTAAAAGTGTACTAGATAATTTCAATAAGTTGTTAAATAGTAAGGAATCAAAAGAACAAAAGAAAAAGTTATTGCACATGATAATTTCTAAGATAACAATCAATTTTATTCAACAAAATCTTGAATAGCTACTTTAGTGATAGGCTAAGAAGGTCTACAGGTTTGTGTAAATTATATTATTTATAAAAGCCGTTAATGCCAATTAGGTTCATGGCATGAATGTTATTACAGCAGTAACAGTACAGAATACTCAAGGAGCTTTTGATGTACAGGATATAGAGCAGTTCACCCAAGATAGCTTTAACATAGTAAGCCTAAAGAGAATATTATGTATAAGGTAATTAAATCGGAGGTGATTATTTTGTTAGATATACTGAAGTGTATTTATATAGAGCCTTTATTAATGAGAAATATAGATTTTGGTCCCCATGCTTATATTTTGATTATTTTATCTGCTGTTTTAAGCGTTATAGCTATAACTGCCACTATATATAGTGCTATAAAAAATAAAGTCATAAGTAAAGAATCTCATAATAGCGAAAGAAAATGGTCTACAGGAGATAATAATTTAGATGAATTAATAGAAAGGGCAGGATATGCTTATGATAAAAATCAAGATATATTTTATTCAACTATAGATGCTTGGCAAAGAGAATATGGCTATCGTCGTTTATATGATGAAGCTGCAGCGCCTTTAGGCATGATAATAGACTGTGAGCCCATATATTTTGAATATGACGGTAAAAGATGGCTTATAGAGTTTTGGAAAGGTCAATATGACTTAGTTACTGGTGGAGAAATAGGAGTCTATGTAGCTGAAAAAGACAGTTTAGGTATCACAGGTATTTTTGATAATACCATTTACAGTGCTGTAAAAGATGAGGATATGCTCTCTATGATTTTTTATCTAAAAAAGAATGGTGAAGTATTATTTGCAAGAAGGGCTAGACATTGGTGGTTAACTGGATTTAAATTGGGTGAGTTTTCAGAGCCTTGGGAATTAACTATGAGTTTGTATATTACTCTAAAAGATAAAACTATGAGAGATGCTTTTATAGAGGGGTTAAACAAAGCAGGATACTCAAATAGGAAAATAGCCGTAAGTGGAAACACTGTAGCTATAGAATTTAAAGAGCCGCATAGTCCTCAACCTGCTACAAGGATTACTGAAACAGATAGGATAATACAAAAGAAGAATAAGATGTTATGTGAAAAGTATCAAGAAATAACTGCACCTTATGATAAACTACCTGACAAAATTAAAGCAGTTCGAGAAATTTCACCTGAAATTTATAAAAAGATTATTAATATTGGAAAGGGCAAAGAATTATTCCTCAAAAAATTTAAGAGTTAGTTAGATTAAGACTTACTTTTAGCTATGATGATTAGCTTAAATTTAGTTTCAAAAGTTAATTATCATAGTTTTTTTACATTTATAGGGGTATTTATAGCCTTACATTAATATATTTTATTATATATCAATTAAATTTTAATGTGTAAAATGAATGGATTAGAAAGGTTATCTAAGATTTTTCAATCATCAGAAGAGATAAGGTTTAATGATTACTCAAAAATTGTTCTGTTTAGCGATTGTCACAGAGGAGATGGAAGCTGGGCGGATAATTTAATGAAAAACCAGAATATTTATTTTGCAGCACTAACTTATTATTATGAGTTAAACTATACTTATATAGAGATAGGGGATGGAGATGAACTTTGGGAGAACAGTAAATTTTATGACATAGTCCATGCTCACGAAGATATATTTTGGCTTTTATCTAGGTTTTATAATAAAAATAGTCTGTATCTCATTTTTGGAAATCATGATATAGTAAAACGCAATGAAGAATTTGTAAAAGCTAATTTATATGAATATTTTGATGAGCGATGGAAAAAAAATATACCTTTATTTAAAGGTATAAAAATTCACGAAGGATTGGTTTTGAAACATCAGGATCTCGGATACAAGATTTTTTTAGTTCATGGACATCAAGTAGACTTTCTAAATTACCATTTGTGGACTTTAAGTAGATTTTTAGTTAGGTATTTATGGAAGCCTTTAGAATCCTTTGGAGTAAATGATCCTACAAGTACAGCGAAAAACTATCATAAGAAGGCGGAAGTAGAAAAGAAACTTACTCAGTGGGTAAAAAAAGAGAAGCATGCCATTATTGCAGGACATACTCATAGGCCTAGATTTCCAGAAGTAGGAGAAACTCCTTACTTTAATGACGGAAGCTGCGTACATCCTCGTTGCATAACCGCCATAGAAATTGCAGGGGGAAATATAATGCTTGTAAAGTGGTTTGTAAAAACCAAAAATGATGGAACCCTCTATATTGGAAGAGAAATATTAGCAGGGCCAAGAAAGCTTAAAAGTTATTTTAATTCATGAGGATACTATAAGGAAGCATCCACAGAATTGATTTTCACAATTCTATGGATGCTTCCTTATAGTCTAATTTACCAAGTAGTTCATTAGGATATATACACAAGAATAAAGTTGATAAAGATAATCTATATTATGAATCCAATTTTATTTAAGGATTATTTAATAATTAGAAATTTATAATTAACTCATGGCCAAGAAATAATTTATGTGAGGTAAGAATTATGTTTTTTAGAATTTTGAAAAGAGATTTAAGAAGAAAGAGATCAATGAATATTATTCTTTTAATATTCATCATATTAGCAACAACATTTTTAGCAAGCAGCGTAAATAACTTAATTTCAGTATCAGAGTCTGTTGATTACTTTATGGAGAAGGCTAAAACGCCTGATTACTTAATTTCAGCCTATGATAGGGGGATAAATGAAGAATTTGATAAGTGGATCAATACATCTAAGTTTATAAAATCTTATGATATTGACAGAAGCACAATACTTTCAAAAGATGCTATCAAAATTAAGCGAGGGGATGAAATTAAAGATTTTGAACCTTTCGGAGAAAGTTTACTTCAAGTACAGCCAAAGAAGTACGGGAAATTACTAAATGATAAGGGAGAAGAAATTATTTTAAAACCAGGAGAAATTGCTTTTTCTTTAGCTGATAAAAGTAAAAATAATTTAGAAATTGGAGATAAGGTTATTGTTACTCTTGGAAACATTAAAAAAGAATTTACAATAAAGCTGTTTTCTAAGGATGCTATTTTTGGATCAAGCATGAATGAAATAAAAAGGACCCTTATAAGCGATGAAGATTATGAGATTTTCAAATCCAATAAAGAAGCAGGCGTTATAAATAACTACTATATAATGTCAGAGGATACAGAAAAGCTTGAAAAAGAATTTAAGGGCATAGATGGTAATACAATAATTAATCTTGATAAGTCCTTTATCAAAAAAAGCTATATTCTTGATATGATGCCGTCTGCAGTTTTAATTATAGTAAGCCTCTGTCTTATATTAATTGCATTTTTAATTTTAAGATTTACAATAATTTTTACTTTGCAGGATGATTTTAAAGAGATAGGAGTTATGAAGGCAATTGGTATTAAAGAGTTTGATATTAAAAAGGTTTATTTAATAAAATATCTTGCAATAACAATAATTGGTGTAGTGATAGGGCTTCTGCTAAGCTTTCCCTTTGGAAATACAATGTTAAAGCAGTCTTCAGGAAATATATTAATAAAATCTTCCTCTGGAAATATACTGGTTAATATAGCTTGTTCTATTCTAGTAGTTTTAATAGTTCTTCTATTCTGTTACACATGTACAAGAAAATTAAATAAGTTTTCAGCAATAGATGCTATTAGAAATGGAAGCACAGGTGAAAGCTTTAAAGGTAAATCAAGACTTAAGCTTAAGAATTATAAAAATATTAGAGTGCCAGTATTTATTGCTTTGAATGATATTTTATGTAATCTTAAAAGATTTGTAATTTTAATATTAACCTTTTGTATTGGAACAATTTTAATAATTATTCCTTTAAACACAATAAATACTTTAAAAGACGGAAATATAATTAAGACCTTTGGGCTTAATTATAGTGATGTATTAATTGAAACAGATGTAATGGACAAATATACAACGGGAGTCAGCAAAGAAGAATATTTAAAGGATATGGGGGACCTTAGAAAATCCTTTAGAGATAGTGGGATAGATATGAAACTTTACGGAGAAATAATGTACAGACTTAAGTTTTATGCTGATGACAAAGATAATGTTCTTACATTAATGGCCTTCCAAGCTCAAGAAAATGATACTAATAATTACAATGTTTTAAAGGGTAGGATGCCGGAATTAAAAAATGAAGCAGCAATAACTGAAACTGTAGCTAAAAAGTTAAAGATTTCTATTGGAGATACAATTTATACACAAATATACAAGGAAAAGAAAGAATTAATAGTAACTGGCTTCTACGAAAGTATGACCAACATGGGAGAATCAGTAAGACTAAATCCTAAAATGGATATAGATTTTAAATATTTGGCAGTCACAATGCCTTTTCAAGGTAATTTTGAAGGAAATGAAGAACCCCAGGTGTTAATAGATAAACTAAGGGATAAGTATCCGACATATTCCTTTAAAAATCCACGGGAATATGTTTCAAGATATATAGGAAGCAGCTTAAGCCAACTGGATACTATGAAGAATTTAATTGTTCTAATAGTAATTTGCATTAATGCTTTAATTACAATTCTAATGATGAAAACCTTCATTATTAAAGAAAAAGGTGAAATAGCAATGCTTAAGAGTGTTGGCTTTAGAAATGGCTCAATTAGATTTTGGCAATCAGCCAGAATAAGTATAGTTCTTGTAGTTGCGATTATTTTAGGAATTATTTTATCTAAATTCCTGGGACCATTTACAATAGGTCAGATATTTGCAATAATGGGGATTCACAACATTGTATTTAAGGTAGAGGCATTAGAAGTATATGTGGTATATCCTGTTATACTGCTTGCAGTAACTACAGCTATTGCATACTTAACTGCTGGAGCTGTTAAAAAAGTAGATTTGAAAGAAATTAATAATATGGAATAAGGTGGGTTTTGAGATGAGTTCATTAAAGGTTAAAGATTTATGTAAAACTTATATTATAAATAAAATGCAAAATAATGTTTTGAGAAATTTAAACTTTGAAATTAACGAAGGTGAAATGGTGGCTATCATGGGGCCTAGTGGCTCCGGTAAATCAACCCTTCTTTACACAGTCAGTGGAATGGATCATATAACTGCGGGCAAAGTACATTATTTTGGAAAGGAAATCAGTACACTTACTGCAAATGAAATGAGTGATTTAAGACTTGATGAAATGGGATTTATTTTTCAACAAATGCATATGTTAAAAAACCTTTCAATATATGATAATATTATATTACCAGCATATCAGTCAAAAAAAAGTAAAGATAGAAAAGAAATCAATGATAGAGCAAGAGAATTAATGCATAAGCTTGGAATAAGTGAAATAGCAGAAAATGATACAAACGAAGTTTCTGGTGGACAGCTTCAAAGAGCTTGTATATGCAGGAGCTTGATTAACTCACCAAAGATGATTTTTGCTGATGAGCCAACGGGCGCTTTAAATCAGCAAAATTCTAAAGAAGTTATGAAGGAGCTTAATAGAATTAATCAAGATGGTACAACTATTATGCTTGTTACCCATGATATGAAGGTTGCAGCCAAGAGTGACAGAATAATGTATATTGAAGATGGATCAATAAAAGGTGAAATTTCTTTAGAAAAATTTACTCATGAAAGCAGTTTTAAGGAAAGAGAGAGAAAGGTCAATAATTGGCTAATGGAGATGGGATGGTAATATGGTAGATTTGCTTCTGGTAGAGGACAACCTAGAACTTGCGGATTTAATTTGCACTTTTTTAAAAAAGGATCGTTTTAGCATTATAAGTGTGGATAGTGGAGAAAAAGCATTAGAATTTCTTCATAAGGATGTTGCAAAGATTGTTCTTTTAGACATAATGCTTCCTGGTATAGATGGTTTTACAGTGTGCTCCAACATCAGGAAAAATCATAATACACCAATTATAATAATGAGTGCAAAGATTGATAAAGAGGACAAGCTTAATGGTTTTACACTGGGGGCTGACGATTATATTGAAAAGCCAGTAGACGTTGATGTTTTAAGCGCCAAGGTTTCAGCATTAATGAAAAGAAACTATGAGCTTAAAGTTAAACATACTATTATAAATTCAGGTGCTATTTCAATTAATAAAGAGGCAAATGAAGTGTATCTGGATGGGAAACTATTAAACATGACCGCAAAGGAGTTTGAGCTATTGCTTCTACTAGTAGAAAATCCGGGTAAAACTTTAAGAAAGGATTATATATTTAATAAAATCTGGGGTGCAGAAAGTTTTAGTGAAGATCAAACCCTAACTGTTCATATAAAGATGCTCAGGGATAAGATTGAAGATAATCCTAAAAAGCCGCAACGGATCGTAACTCTTTGGGGGGTAGGCTATAAGTATGAAGAAATTTGACAAAGTAATCTCTATTCTTATTGTTGTTTATTTAGCAACTTCCATTGGGTTGCTTGCCCTATTTCAAGGAATTAATAATAAATCAAACGGTGAATATAAAGTAGAAATAAACAGAATATATTTAGGCTTAGTAGAGGGGGATTCCTTTACTGAGCCTGATTTAACTTCTTATAAATTTATAAAATCAGTGTCATTTTTACCTAAATCTGTACATACAAGCATAGAGGATATTAATGAATTTTATAAAAGTACAAATGGATTAAAATACGAGATTAAACCTTGGTATGATGGAGATAAATTATTAGGTTATTTAAAATTTAATTATGCAGACTCAGTTTCAGATAAGAGTATTTTGTTAAAAATGCAATTTGTTTTATTTATTTTTGCAGCAATAATAATTTCAGTTCTATTGTATGTTAAAAATTCAATTCTCAAGCCTTTTAATGTTCTAAGCGAAATGCCTTACGAATTATCAAAAGGTAATTTAAAAGAAGATATAAAAGAAAATAAAAATAGATATTTTGGTAAGTTCGTTTGGGGAATTAATGTACTTAGAGAAAATTTAGATTATCACAAAATACAAGAGCTTAAACTAGAAAAGGAAAAGAAACTTTTACTTCTTTCAATTTCACATGATATAAAAACACCGCTAAACACAATTAAGCTTTATGCCAAGGCTATAGAAGAAAATGTTTACGATACTAATGAAAGAAAGGTGTTAGCGGCAAAGCAAATACAAGAAAAATCATTAGAAATTGAAAATTTCGTAAAAGAAATAATTAAAACATCAAGTGAAGATATCCTTGAAATTGAAGTTAAGAATGATGAATTTTATTTAGAGGATTTAATAGATAAAGTAATAATAATTTATAAAGAAAAGTGTAATTTGAAAATGATAGATTTTATTGTTGAAGACTATAGTAATAAATTAGTTAAAGGGGATTTAGACAGAGTGCTTGAGGTTATAGGAAATATCATAGAAAATGCCTTTAAGTACGGTGATGGAAAGGAAATTAAAATATCTTTTTATGAAGAAGATTATTGCCAGCTTATTAAAATATTCAATAGTGGAGAAACAATAAGTGAAAATGAGTTCAATCATATTTTTGATAGCTTCTATAGAGCTAGTAATGCAAAAGACAAGCAAGGAAATGGTCTGGGGCTTTATATCTGCAAATATATAATGGAAAAGATGGATGGAGAAATTTTTTCAGAGTGCGAAAGGGAAGGTATGAGTTTTACATTAGTATTAAGGTAGATAATTTATTAAATAAATGGGAGCATCCACAGAAATGTGTAAATTAATTCTGTAGATGCTCCATGACTGTCACCATAATGCATAATAAAGTATAGGCTATTTATATAAAACATGTATGGTCTCTAAATAGTTAAATTTATACCCAACCCAGTTACTAATATTGATGGCAGGTTTATTTTCAGGATGATGACATACAAATGCTTGCTCAAAATCAACAGTTTCAAATAGCCTTTTATACATAGATGCATAAAGCCATTTTCCTAAATTTCTTCCCCTATAGGATTTTTTAACTCCAATCATAAATTGGTAAGGAAAACCAGGGTCGTTATTATTTACAGAGACATTTGATTTAGCAATCATTTCATTACTTGAGTTGAAAATCATATAGCAATGATGACTAATATTTCTTTTTTTATTAGAGTCGTTAATTTGTCTTTGTTTATCAGGGGTTATAATATATTTTACATAACCATCTTCCTTTACATCTGGCATATCTTCCATAGTCTCCATAAATAAGTCACAATATTGTTTAATATACTCATCTGAAATAATATTAGTATATTTAATGGTAAGGTCGTTATTTTTGGCTTCATACTCTTTTATAGATTTATTAAGTATTCCTATATGGATGTCTTCTTTTTTCAAAGTATAATAGTTACCTCTTAAGTTTACCTTGTTGGTATATTTTCCTATTACTTCTTCTAGTTCATTATTATATGTAACTAATGCAAGTTCACCATGCTGATTTAACTTATCTTCAATTAATTTATTTATAGATTTAAGTATAGGTTCATCAATTGTTAAATCACACAAGAGTATACTTAATCTATATTGTTCTTTTCCACTCCAATCAGCAGACTTAGTGCAATTTAATATTCCACATATTAGAGAATTCTTTTCAAGTATAAATATTTCATTATCAGTTTCAATAAAGGCTGATAAAAATAAATCTTTATAGCTATCAATGTTCTTAAAGCGATCCAAGAGATTATATTTTTTTACCATATACTTATTGATTAAATATAAATCTTCAATTTCATTTGTTGTCAAATTTTTAGGATTAATTTTATAAATTTTACACATTATTTTTTACTCCCCCCATACGCTGGCTATTACCCAATATATAACATTATATCATTTTATTGTATGATAAAATGATATAATGTTATATATTTAATAAATAGTACATTGGGGGTTGGGTACATGTTATAATTATATAAAATGAAATTATTAGAATATATGCAAGGAGATGAGCTTATGAAATTTAGAATTATTTCATTACCACCGTTTAAAGCTGCTTCATCAGGCGTTGATAAGAATTTTGATTTTTCTGCAGAAGGAATATTGGGAAAGTTTGATGCATATTTTTCTGACATTAAGCCATTGCCACGAGATAACTTTATGCCTCGAGATTTTTTGTTTTTTGACCCTGTAAAGCAAGGTATGGTTTGGTGGTGGGCACTAAATGAGGACATGGATAGCGGCAATAACGATGTAGTTGACTTTGATGGCGGATATTATCTTACTTACACATATAGAGACGGCGATGAAGAAATGGGTAGTAAATTGTATAATGAGGCTATAGAATATATTAATAAATCTGAGTTATTTGAACTGGATGAACGTAATAACCATTATAGTATGGGTCATATTATTACTCCACAGGATATTATCAAGGCACAGGGATGGGCCCAGATGGAAACATTTATACCAATTAAGCTAATAACGAAACATGGTAGATAATAAGGGGAATCTATTATGAAAAGAAAAATAATTTTAAATTTAGCCATTAGTCTTGATGGATAATAATACCAATAGAAGTAAAAGCAGCAGAACATGTTAGAGCTAAGAGTTTGCAATAATATATAAAAAAATATCAACCTAAATATGCTATAAGAGTATCCGGCAAAAACTTTGGTTTTGAAAATAGAATTAAATCAACTCTACTTTATGCAACCTTTTTAATTTAAAATTAAGGAATTTAAAAACCTTCAAATGGAGAAATTATTTTATCCATTTGAAGGTTTGATTTATTATATACTATTTTTAACTGTTTTGTATTTGTTAAATAACAAATTTTCCAACTATTTCATTCATGTTCTTAAGCTCTTTTAGGATTTCTGCAGATTGCATTTGCATTGTATTAGTCCCAGAATTGAACTCTGATGTTTTATCAGCTATACTTGAGACCTCTTTTGCACTTTCATCTGTTGCTTTAGAAACATTTTCGATTGAAGTAATAATATCATTGATGGATGAGTATACTTCTTCGGTGGTAGCGCTGAAATCTGAAATAAGCTCATCAAGAAATGTTGCATCCTTTTGGTATTCCTTTGCACCTTTAATCATTGAATTGTAGGAATTCATTACATCGTTATTAACAAAATTTAATAGTTTATTAGCATTGTTTGCAAGATTGTCAACTGATGAAAGAACAACACCTGTAACATTCTGTATCTCATTAACAGTATTCTTTGAACTTTCTGCCAGCTTACGTATTTCATCTGCAACTACAGAGAATCCTTTTCCAGATTCTCCAGCTCTTGCAGCCTCTATTGCCGCATTAAGGGCAAGAAGATTTGTCTGAGAAGTAATTTGAAGGATAGAATCAGATAAAGCATGAATTTTATTAACAGTTTGTACTTGTGCAAGAGCTTCCTCAAGTGAATTTTTTACACTATTGAATATAGTATTTGCATGTTCAATTGAGTTCTCAAATTCATTGGTAAGGTTTTCAGCTCTTTTTTGAATTTTTTGTGATGCTGTAGCGCCTTCTTCAGCTCTTTTAGCTATCAATTCAACAGCCTTGTCAATTTCATTGGAGTTATTATTCATTTCATTAGCTGTGGCAAAGGTCTCTTCCATATTTGCTGAAAGTTCTTCTGTAGCAGCTGAAATGTCTGTAACACCATCATTTATTTTAATAATTGTATTATTTAAGGTCTCTACAGATTCTGTAGCTTTATTGGAAGCATGGACTACATTTGTTATTATTCCTCTAAGGTTGTCTATGAATAGATTGACACTGTTGGCAAGCTCGCCCATTTCATTTTTAGAATTAACAATAATTTTTGTAGTAAGGTCTCCGCCAGCTTTTGAAAGTTCATCTAATTTATCTTTAAGTATATGTATACTGCGAATAACTGATCTTAACATTATCCAAAGTATTATAAGTAGTATTGCAAAGGATAAAGATAGAGAAATTATACCAGCAATGCTAAGGATTAAAACTTTATTTTTTGCATTGTCTACAGCAAGTTTAGTACGTGCATCAAGTTTTTCGAAAAATTCATTAATAGGTTTCATGATATTTGCTTTGATAGTCATATAGGTTTTGTCATGCATTATACGAATTGCTGTTTGTTGAGGAGTTTCACCAGGTAGCATAGCATTTTTTTCTGATGTACCAAATTTCCCATCAACTAAATTCATTGCAATTACTTCCGTATTAACAAGACCATCTGAGTTTTTATTAGCTTGCTCTAAAAGTGCTAGCTCTTCACTGGAGAAATTCAAGTCTTTCATTATATCTAAAAGGGATTTTTTAATAATTGAGTCTGGAGTTGGGTTCTTTCCATCAACAGCTGCAAAATCCCAGAATATTTGCTCATACTTTTCAGGACGTGGTACTTTTCCGTTCCTTATGTCAAGAATAGCATTATATTCTCTGAGATACTCCTTAGCTTGTGTAGGATCTGACTGCTTTGTTACAACATAAAGTCGTGCTAGTCTTGTAAGATCATCAGAAGATTGTCTTAATTCATCTGCTGCTTGGTAGCTCTTATACCTTATATCTTCTACATTAGCAAGATTAGTCTGAGATGATTTAAGAGACATTAAAATAGCAAGAGTGCCTATTAGGCAGGCAGCAATTAGTGAAAAACCTCCTATTATTACTTTTTTAATACTCATACAAATTCCTCCCGTTATTATTTAAATTAATTAAATTTGACAATTAAATTCGACAAATTAATCTAAAATCCTTTTTTATTCTACAAAAAGTTATTTTTTAAGAAGTCATAAACTATTTATAAAACTAGAAGCTATATTTATTGCAAAGAAGTATTAGAAGAGGAATTTTAAAAATTATATTCTGAAATTAACTAATGTTTTTCAACAAACCTATAAATATATTAAAAAAGTCCAAATAAAAACTACGTAGAATTATGTTTCTACGTAGTTTTTTGCATTGATCCAAATTTATTACTATCACATCTATAATAGAGTGAACTTAAATCAAATCATCTAACCCATTAACGGTAGTTTGTTCATTCTCATTAATAGGAATAATTATGCATTTTTGGCCGTCGATTATTTGAGATTTTATTTGATGTATTTTTTCAGGTTTTACTTGAAGTATAACGTCATAATTAGAAGTAGCCTTATTATCTTCTGAATTTGTATCCTGAGTTTCTTCTAAATTACTTCCTAATGGTTCTTCTAAAATCACATCATCATCAACGTCTTTAGATTCCTGAGTCTCATTATCTACAGCGGCCTCTTGTTTAACCTTCTCAAGTCTAGTTTGAAGTATTTCTACCTGTTTTTGAAGGTGTTCTTCCCTTTTTCTTTGTTCATTTGCCTTAAGTGTCTTTGCGTCTATTAAACTTTCTGCTAATGGAAGGTCATCACCAAAGCTTTCTACATAGGATTTTTCAATCTTAGTAGTAATTTCTTCCGGGACGCCGCTTTCTATTAAAAGGTTTTGTATATCCTTATTTGTTAAGGTTATTGGCTCGCAATCTGTATCTTCATATGTTGAATTGTACTCATCTATCATAGTATTTAGGTTTTCTTGCACTTCCATAAAGATTTTATCAGCCTTCCTTTCATCAGTACTAAAGGAGTCTTTAATAAGTGACTGAAAGGTTTCTTTTTGTATAGCAGCAGTTTGTTTTGAATAGCAGCCTAAAGCGTTTTCCATTAGTTCAGGATGTGTATCCTTTGCATTTTTTGTGTAATACATAATAGAGTTAACGTCTGAACTACGTTGGATAAAGGCAGGGAATACAAAGCCATTAGTTGGAGATTCAACTACCCAATCTCTAATACGCGCTTTTATTTTGTTTTCTTCCTCAAAGTATCTAAGACCAGGTTCTGAAAGGGAAACAGGACATATTGCACATAGCACATATTCATATACTTCTTCAGATTCATCTATCTTAGCATTATCGGTAGTTTTAGTAATAACATCATAAGCATCGTGAAAGATAAGTATTAAAAAGTTGCCTGTATAATCATAGCTATTTATAATGGAATCATAAAAATCATCCAGGAGAGCATCGTCCTTTAATTGACTGTTTTTAAGCTGCATAAGGGAAATTTGTCTTTCATTTATAAGATCATCATTAATTGGAAAGTTAAGTTCTAAAATATTATTTCCAATAGTTCCTGACAGTACTTTTTTTGCAATTTCCAAGTACTTAAAGTATTCATCCTCGTCTAAATTTAGAAAGGTTTCTCTAAATTTTAAAATAATATGCTTTTCCCCATTAACATAGCAGCCACACATTTTAGTGAAGGTGCAATAGTCTTTCTTTAAACGTTTTTTTAGTTCAAGTATATCTTTTTTTCTCATATATAAACCCCTTGACTTAGTATTTTCTATTTGTAGGTATTACTTATTATATTATTAAGTATAGTGTTTTTTTCATATTTATTAAAGCTATTTATATAGGAGAAAATACATTATCATAAGCACTAAGGTTTATAATTAATTTTACTATTTGTTTTTTTATTGTAAGTTTGATATTCCACCATAATTATGTAGAATATATATATGGGTATTAGGTAGAGATTAACATCTCTCTTGATATAGTAAAATGCAATTATTACTATTATAATAGTAGAGTGCTAAAAATTTTAAGGAGAAGGTTACGAAAATATGAAAAGAATAAATGAAATTTTTAGTGATTATAATTCAATGGGAAATATAAATGCTGCTATTGTAGAAGGTGTAATTATAAATAAAAGAAGTAAATGCTTAGAGATGAAAATAAGCTCAGATAAATACATTGGATTAAGAGAAATTGAAGAACTTAATAGATTTATAAGAAAAAGATTTGCCCTTCTAGACTCTATAATTACTGTAAATTATGGTGAGGGAATGGATAAAAAGCTCACAGAAGAGGAACTGATGGATATTGTATTTACAGTGGCAGATAAATATCCTGCGCTAAAAGTTATGCTAAACCAAAGTGAATATGAAGTGGATAAAGATACTATAACCTTTAATTTTAAAGCACCGGTATCAGGTTTTTTGAAATCCATGCACTATGATAATAAAATTGGTAAGGCTATAAAAAACTTGTATGGCATTACTTATAATATTAATTTTGTTGATAAGGTAACTAGTGAGGAGTTACTTCTTCAAGGTGAAGCACGTAATAAGGAAATACTGTCTATTACCAGGGAAATTAAGGCTAATATAAATAATAATACAGCTAAATCACCTCAAAAAGATGCAGAGAATAAAGAATATTTAAAAGAAGAAAAGGGTGGAAAAAAGGGTGATCCATTCTTAATATTAGGCAGAAGTTCTAAAATTAAGGAGCCGGTAATAAAGATTACTGATATTACCCCAGATGAGGGTAGAGTAGCTATTGAAGGTGAAATATCTAATATAGAAGCAAAGGAATTAAAAAGTGGAAAAATATTAGTTTCCTTTGATCTATACGATGGTTCAAGTTCTATGACTTGTAAATCCTTCTTAAAACCAGATGAAGAGGATGTAGTATCTAGACTGAAAAATGCTAAGGGTGTCAGGCTTGCTGGAAATGCTGGCTTCAGTAAATTCTCTGAGGAAGTTGAGATGATTGCTAATACTATAATAGAAACAGAAGGTGTGAAGAGGGTTAAGAGGCAGGATAACGCAGAGGTGAAGAGGGTAGAGCTGCACATGCATACCCAGATGAGTCAGATGGATGCAATGACTAGTGCTACAGACTTGATTAAAAGAGCCATGAGTTGGGGTATGAAATCCATTGCCATTACGGACCATGGTGTAGTGCAAGCATTTCCTGAGGCCCATAAGCTTTTAGGAAGAGATAATCCGGATATGAAAGTTCTATATGGAGTGGAAGCCTATTTAGCACCAGATAAAAAACCAGCGGTAACAAATCCGAAGGGACAGAGCATTGATACTACCTATTGCGTGCTAGATTTGGAGACTACAGGCTTTTCAGCGGTAACTGAAAAAATTACTGAAATAGGAATTATGAAATATAAAGAAGGAAAGGTAATAGATCAGTTCAGCTGCTTTGTAAATCCTGAAAAACCTATTCCTGCAAGGGTTATTGAGATTACAAATATAACTAATGACATGGTAAGAGATGCAGAAACCATAGAACAGGTCTTCCCTAAAATGTTGGAGTTTATTAAGGGAAGTGTTTTGGTTGCACATAATGCTGCCTTTGATGTAGGTTTCTTAAAACATAATGCCAAAGTTCTAGGTTACGATTTTGATTTTACATATGTAGATACACTGACCTTGGCTCAGGAAGTTTTCCCTCAATATAAAAGCTATAAATTAGGAAGAATTGCTAAAAATCTTGGCATAAGTGTAGATGTTGCTCACAGAGCATTAGATGATGTAGATACTACCGTTAAGGTATTTAAGGTAATGCTTGATATGCTAAAGGAAAGGGGAGCACAAACCCTTGAGGAGATAGATATATACGGTTCTGACGAGGTGGCTAAAAAGGAAGAATATAAAAAGCTTAGAACCCATCATGCAATAATATTTGCTAAGAATTATGTGGGATTGAAGAATTTATATAAATTAGTGTCTTATTCAAGTTTAGACTATTTCTATAAAAAGCCTCGTATATTAAAAAGCATGTACAGAAAATATTCAGAAGGATTGATTCTTGGAAGTGCTTGCAGTGAAGGAGAGCTTTATCAGGCGATACTTCTTGGAAAATCCGATGAGGAGATTGAAGCTATAGCACAGGAATATGACTATTTAGAAATTCAACCTCTAGGAAATAATGATTACTTAGTAAGGAATGGTCAAGTACCTCATAGGGAATATCTAAAGGAAATTAATAAAAAGATTGTACAGCTGGGAGAAAAGTTAAATAAGCTTGTAGTGGCAACAGGAGATGTTCATTTCATGGATCCTGAGGATGAAATATACAGGCGTATATTGGAGGCAGGTCAGGGCTTTAAGGATGCAGATAATCAAGCACCATTATATTTAAGAACTACTGAGGAGATGCTTCAGGAATTTTCCTATTTAGGGCAGAAAAAGGCCTATGAGGTGGTAGTTACAAATACCAATAAGATAGCAGATATGTGTGAACAAATTAGCCCAATTTCACGGGAAAAGGCTACACCTCATATAGATGGTTGTGAGCAGACTATTAAGGATATTACCTATGAAAGAGCTCATGAACTTTATGGAGATACACTTCCAGATTTAGTTCAGCAAAGACTTGAGAAGGAACTAGATTCCATTATAAAAAATGGTTTCTCGGTAATGTATATAATCGCTCAAAAGCTAGTATGGAAATCCAATGAGGACGGATATCTGGTTGGTTCTAGAGGATCTGTTGGTTCCTCTGTAGTTGCATATATGACTGGTATAACGGAAGTAAATGCTTTGCCAGCTCATTATAGGTGCCCGAAATGTAAGTTTTCGGATTTCTCCGATTACGGTGCTAAAATCGGATTTGACCTGCCTGATAAGCAATGTCCAGTTTGTGGAGAAGAGCTTGCTAAGGATGGTATAGATATTCCTTTCGAAACCTTTTTGGGCTTCAATGGAGATAAGGAACCAGATATAGACTTAAACTTCTCAGGAGAATATCAGGCAAAGGCCCATAGATATACAGAGGTTATCTTTGGAAAGGGCACAACCTTTAAGGCGGGGACTATAGGCACCATAGCAGAAAAAACAGCCTTTGGTTATGTGAAAAAGTATTTTGAAGAAAAAAACCTTACAGTAAATAAAGCAGAAACATTGAGAATCTCAAAGGGTTGTACTGGTATAAAAAGAACCACTGGGCAGCATCCTGGTGGAATCATAGTTGTACCTAAGGGGAGAGAAATCTTTGAATTTTGCCCTGTACAGCATCCAGCAGATGATCCAAATTCAGATATTATAACAACGCATTTTGACTATCACTCCATTGACCAGAATTTATTGAAACTGGATATACTGGGTCACGACGATCCAACAGTTATTAGAATGCTGCAGGATATAACAGGAGTAGACCCACAAAAGATTCCTATGGATGATAAGGAGACCATGTCTATATTTTCATCCACAGAGGCTATAGGGGTAACACCACAGCAGATAAATTCCAAGGTAGGAACCTTTGGAATCCCTGAATTTGGTACCAAGTTCGTAAGAGGAATGCTTTTAGATACAATGCCAAAAGCCTTTATGGATTTAATATGTATATCAGGACTTTCTCACGGTACTGACGTATGGCTGGGAAATGCTAAGGACTTAATTGATTCAGGAACGGTTACCAGCATAAGTGAGGCGGTTTGTACTAGAGATGATATTATGGTTTATCTTATCAAAAAAGGCCTTCCCCCTAATACTGCCTTCAAGATTATGGAGACGGTGCGTAAGGGTAAAGCCCTAAAGGACCCAAAGTTCCCTGAGTATGAGGCTTTAATGAGAGAACATGATGTGCCTGAATGGTACATAGATTCTTGTAAAAAGATAAAATACATGTTCCCTAAGGCCCACGCTGCAGCCTATGTAATGATGGCCTTTAGAATAGCTTGGTTTAAGGTTCACATACCTAAGGCCTATTATGCAGCATACTTCAGCATTAGAGCAAAAGCCTTTGATGCAGAATTTATGATTTTTGGAAAAGATAAAGTTAAAGCAAAGATGAAGGAAATTGAAATGATGGGTATGCAAGCGCCACCTAAGGATAAGGATATGTATGATGACTTGGAATTGGTTTTGGAGATGTACGAGAGGGGCTTTGAATTCCTTCCTATTGATTTATATAAATCTCACGCTACAAAATTCTTGGTAGAAGAGGATGGCTTAAGGCCACCTATAAACAGTATATCCGGCATGGGAAATGTGGCTGCAGAAGGCATATACAATGCAATACAAGAAGCAGTACAAACAGAAAAGCCAATAAGCTCTATAGATAATCTAAAGAAACGTGCTAAGATTGGTAATTCTGCAATAGATTCACTTAGAAAATTTGGTTGTTTAAACGGTCTTCCTGAAAAGGATCAATTGAGTTTTTTTGATGCGATTTGATAATAAAATTGTATGAAGATATCGGTAGTAAGGCAAGATTAGTATCCACCATTAAATCCACGGCAGAAATGCCGTGGATCTTTTATGCTCAGTATAAGATATAGCTTGGCAAAGCACTTGATTTATAGCTACTATGTGGTACAATATAGTTAAAGACTACTATGTGGTGCAAGGGAGGCGGCAAACAAATAATGTATGATAAATCACAAATGATGCGGGGGACATTAGAAGGGTGTATTTTAAAAATTATAAGCAGTGAGCCCACATATGGCTATGAAATAGTCATGACACTTCAGAAATTTGGTTTTGAGGATGTAAAGGAAGGTACTATTTATCCGCTTCTAATGAGGTTGGAGAAAAAAGAGATCATATGGTCAGAGTTTCGTTCCTCTCCATTAGGTCCAAGCAGAAAATATTATTCTCTTACGGAAGCAGGAAGAAACCTTTTGTATGATTTTACTCAATGTTGGCTTAGTGTATCTGATACCGTTAATACTATTTTAAAATTGGGGGAATAACAGTGGGTAATTATTTTAAAAGTATATTTAATTCCAATGAATTTGATATTTTAGTTAAAGAGAATAAATTAAGATCTGAATATCTTTCCGTTGAAAATAAGAGTATCATTAAAAAACTTATAAACCGCCTTTCGGCTTCAAAACTCTCAGCATTTGATATACAAATATTCCAAAAGGATTTTATAGGAATGGCATTAGAAGTGGAACAGAGGGGAGAGACCTTGAGTAGCGTAATAGGAAATGATATGAACTCATTTTGCGATGAAATTATTAAAAATGGCAGGAAAAAAAGTTTTAAAGAAACTGTAATCCTAGCTATACCCTCGGCACTACTTGGCTTGACACTTATATACGGAATTATCTATATCCTAATAAATTCCTGTGCACCAATTATAAAGGTAACTCTCCGTGACAGCTTTTTTTATCTTTTTTGGATTTTAATAGTCATACCTTTGAGAAATTATTTAAGTGGGAGAGCTGAATTTGAAAGTAAATTCAAAAAAGCACTTTTTTCCTGTATTTCCCTTGGAATTTTTGCTTTTCTCCTATTTTTTGATAATATTTTTCTATCAAAAGATGTTATCTTATTTCAAGTTATAGGATGGATTCCCTTGGCAGCTTTATTTGTTCTTCTGATGATAGCTTATTTCCTTAGGAACAATTATCTCCATAGGCTTGCAAAAGGATATAATTGGAGCGATAGATAACAATGTAAAAAATTAATATTATAATTTTATAAGAATAAAAATAGTAGCATCCAAGTTGGGGCTACTATTTTTTGAGATTCTTTTTATAAGTAACACTAAAAGTTACAATCAAAATCTTTGATTGTGTCACAGAAACTTTCACAGAGTGTATCTATGTAGAATATATATACAGGTGTAAAATAGAGAATTACTTAAAATAAAATATTATATTTTGAAATACCGTCTTGTTTTCACTTGTATTTTTATAGGTATGTGTTTTGTTAGCCATAAATCTTATAGAATTTCCTTTTTGAAGTACATACTTTTTATCATTTATACTTAACTCAATTTCACCCTCTGTAACTATAATGTATTCTTCAACCCCATCATTATGAGGGGTAGATATATGGTTGCAGCCTGGTTCTAATTCTATAGTAAATAGTTCAAAACCCTTATTAGCATCAAATGGAAATATCGGATATAGAAGCATCCTATTGCTATCTTCTATTATTGGAGTAATATTCTTTTGATGTATTACTTTTAAATCCTCTTGATTTTCGTCAATAAATAATGAAAAAGATACCTTTAATCCAGTTGCAATTTTCCATAGTGTAGAAACTGTTGGATTTGACTTCCCTCTTTCTATTTGACCCAGCATAGCTTTACTAACACCAGTTAATTTAGCCACTTCATCTAAACTTAAATTTCTTTTATTCCTTATGTCCTTCAATTTACTACCTATTATTAAATTTAAATCTTCCATAACGTAACTCCTTTTAATTATAGAATCTTGTATGCTATAACATATATTATATTACTTTATTGATTATGTAAAGTTTGTGTTGTATAATATAACAGATTAATATATATTATAACATACAAATGTACGTTGATTTATTACTATAAATAAACATAGGGGGATAAAATGACCAAAGCATTTATATTAGGAATATTAGCATCTTTCTTTTTTGCATTTACCTTTATACTTAATGGGCAAATGAACATTTCTGGAGGAAGTTGGCTGTGGAGTTCAGCTTTAAGATATATTTTTATGTTACCAATTCTGCTTATTATCATGATTATAAAAAATCAGTTGTTTGATGTACTAAAGGATATAGCAAAAAAACCTCTTCAGTGGTTTGGCTGGAGTACAGTGGGCTTCGGCTTATTCTATGCTCCTTTAACCTTTGCATCAGTATATGGTGAAGCCTGGTTAGTGGCTGGAACTTGGTAAATAACCATAATTGCAGGAGCACTTCTCACCCCATTATTTTATAGAGTTGTACCTACTGAAAATGGAATTATTAAAATAAGAAATAAGATTCCTAAGAAATCATTGTTAATGTCTTCAATAATTTTATTAGGTATATTTCTTATGCAAATTCAACAGGTAAAGGATATTTCTATCACAAAAGCATTTATAGGGATTATTCCTGTTATTATAGCCGCATTTTCCTATCCTCTTGGTAATCGAAAAATGATAGAAGTTTGTAATAATAAATTTAATACCTTTCAAAGAGTATTCGGCATGACACTATGCAGTATGCCATTTTGGATAATTATATCAGCATTTGGACTATCCTCTGCTGGTTTGCCAAGTGGTGGACAAGTAATTCAATCATTAATTGTAGCTATCTTCTCTGGAATTATTGCTACCATATTATTTTTTAAAGCCACAGACATAGTAAGCGGCGATACATATAAATTAGCAATCATAGAGTCAACACAGGCTGGGGAAGTAATATTTACTTTATTAGGTGGAGTATTTGTTTTCCATGATAAAAGTCCCACATTTATTAGCTTAATAGGGATAATCATAGTGATTATTGGAATGATCTTAAGCAGCCTTATTAAATCATAGAAATTATCATAATTATCTTACAAATAAAAAGATTATACTGTAAAATTAATTTAATAATATAAAGCTCAAAAGTAGAATCTGAAATTACTGATATAAAATATGTTAAGTTAGAAACACCTTGTTAATATTTTAAATTAAAGGATCTAGGGAAAAAAATTGTTAAAATTATTGATGAATTTATATAGAGGTGAAATAGTATGCATGATACAGTATTAAAAGCAAGAGAGGAAATAAATATATTACTAAATGCATTAACGAGTGAATCACATATAAGAACAATAGATGTTAGAAGATTATCTGCAAAATTGTTCCGCTCTTTGGGTAATAAGAACATTGATAATGTGCTTGCTATTTGCCAGGAGTTTTTGGATGAACAGAACTGGGCCATGGGTGTTATTGCATTTGATTGGGCGTTTAAAGTGAGAGAACAATATAACGAAAATACATACGATATTTTTTATTCTTGGCTGGAGAAATATGTTCGGGGGTGGGGGGATTGTGATGATTTTTGTACCCATGCTTTTGGTGAATTACTAATGCAAAATAAGCAATTATTCTCACATGTTCTTCAATGGACAAAACATTCTGATTTTTGGATTCGTAGAGCTTCAGCGGTAATTTTGATTCCTATGATTTTACGGAATAATTATGATGGTATCAATCCATTACAAATAACGGATAAATTAATTATGGACGAGCATGATTTAGTTCGTAAGGGATATGGATGGATGTTAAAATCACTCTCTACGAAAGAGCCAGACACAGTTTATAATTATCTAATTAAACACAAAAGCACAATGCCACGTGTTGCATTTAGATATTCATTAGAAAAGATGGACAAAGAAAAAAGAGCTAAATTAATGAAATAATATAAGTGATATAATAAAGAAAATCACATAAGCGAGGAAGCGAGGGTGTATAATGGCCAAACATCATATCTATACAATGAGTGTAGCAAATGTCTATCCACTTTATGTTATGAAAGCAGAGAAAAAAGGACGTAGGAAAACAGAAGTAGATGAAATCATCCGTTGGTTGACAGGATATAGCCAGGAAGAATTAGAAGCTCAACTGGAAAAACAGACAGATTTTGAGACCTTCTTTACGGAAGCTCCTAAGCTTAATCCTTTACGGACTTTGATCAAAGGTGTTGTCTGCGGTGTCCGAGTGGAAGACATTGAAGAACCAACTATGCAGGAAATTCGCTATTTAGATAAGCTCATCGATGAGTTAGCAAAGGGAAAAGCAATGGATAAGATTTTGCGTAAATAGGAATTTTATATGTTTACTAAGAGGGACATTTTTAAAACCTAAAAAAGTATAGACAGAAGGTTGACTGGATATATACGTAATTGTATAATTATGGTATGAATTATTCGAAGGGAGTGATGTATTATGATCAATTTAAATATGATAACAAAATTAAGCATGACTCCCGGCATGGCTTATTAGAGAACCAGTAATGTAATGTTTTTATAATTATTATCCGGGAGAATTTCTTATTTCATCCGGGTATTTTTATACCCAAATTTAAGATAAAATCAAGGAGGCAATGCAAAATGAATGTTGCATTATTAATAATTGACGTACAAGAGGCTTTTATAGGAGATAGAAAAGGAGAAAAAGAATATTATAATACCTTTGAATATATAAACGAGACAGCAGCATTATTTAGAAAGGCTAATAAACCTGTAATAGTTATTAGAGATATTGAAGGCGGTAATGATGATACCTTTCAGAATGTAGAGGAGTTGGTTACTCAGGATAGTGATATAGAGGTCTTAAAGGTGTTTAGTAATAGCTTTTGGAAGACGGATTTAGAAGAGATTTTAAAAGAAAAAAATGTTGACTTTGTTGTACTTTGCGGCAATGCAGCGGAATATTGTGTAATAGCAACCTATAATGGTGCAATAGAGAGGGGCTTTGGAGCAGCTATGCTTCAGCATGGTATCTTTGCCTGCCACCCAAGTGGTTTAATGGATATCTACAATAATAGGTCATTAATTTCTTTTGAAGTTATCTCACATATGCTTAGAAATTGCTAATGCAAGAGGAAAAATCAAATCTAATTGAAAAATAAATTTTTAGGGATGTCAAGGAATTGATATCTCTATTTAATTTTTGCTTTATAAAGTAGGAGTAGGTAAGAAAATAGGTAAAAGGTAAGAAGTAAGAAAATAAGTAAGAGCTAATAGGTAAAAAGTAAGAGTTAATGAAGAAATTCAGCAGGGCTGAACTTTTACCACAACTATTACTTCTTAGCTCTTACCTCTTACTTATTATTAAGAAGAATATATAAATAAAATAGGCAGTAAATAAACATTTGACAACTATATCATTTATTGATATATTATATTTAATGATATATCAATAAATGATATATAGAAAATAAGAAGGAGAATTTTATGCCAAGAAAAGATTCTATTGATATTGGAGAACTAACAGATTCTGCTTTTTATATTTTATCTAGTGTTATTGAGGAAAAGCACGGATACTTAATTATGAAAACTATTGAGAAGTTTACTAATAATGAAGTTATTATTGGTCCGGCATCACTTTATACAACACTGAAAAAGCTTTTGGCAGCGGAATTAGTGGAGTTAAATTCCGACACGGATGAAAATAAAAAAGTATATAAAATAACAAATAAAGGTCGAGAGATGCTCATAAAAGAGATTGAGCGTAAAAAAAAGATGGTTAAATTTGCTGAAAATTTTTTGGAGTAGAAAAAGGAGATATTTATGAAAAGTAAATATGTAATGATTAATGGATTTGCCTTTAGTGAAGAAGGTGATATGGAAAAACTAAAAAAATATGCAGGTGAAGGTTGGATACTAGAAAACATAGTAGGAGGGTTTTTCTATAAATTAAAAAAGGATAAGCCTCAAGATATAGTATATAGCCTGGATTATCAAATCGAGGCGAATGAAGAATATTTTACTATATTTAAAGAATCAGGATGGAAACTTGTCGTTTCTGTAGAAAACTATATACATATTTTTTCAGCACAAGCTGGGACTAAACCTATTTATAGTGATTGTGAATCAGAAATAGATAAATATACAAGTATAAGAAATCGAACAAGAAAAGGGACTCTATATTCTTTAATAATAGCTATAGTACTAATGGGGTTGCTAGTTGTTTCCTTAATTGTTATTAAACCTATATTTCTGATTATCCTTGGATTATTAATAATTGATATATTTATACTTGTCTTTAATTTTATGCCTTATTTAGCATATAATTCAAGAATTAAGCAAATAAAAAAATATGGTAAGTGTAATAGTAAAGCAATAGATAATAAAAGTTCATGGAAATTATATGCAATTGCAGGTGTTCTATGGTTAGCTGTAGGAATATGGCATTTAATTGGGAAACTATATTTTTCTGCAGTATTTTTTATAGTTTTTGGTGCTTTTTTTATTTTTTCAAGTTCAGCCTACTTTAAGAAATATAAAAAGTCTTTATAAATTATACGCAAATTAAATAATATGAAGATAGAAGTGGTAGTTTTAAATACCTTTGTTAAAATCTTAGAAAAAATGGCTTACTTCAAGGAATAAGCCATTTTTTGTGATTTATAGCTTGTATTTTAAGAATGTTACGTCTCAACAATAGCATTATAGATTAGTTTTATTTTTGTATAATATCTATACTTGATAAACTACTTTAAAATCTTCAAAGACTACAGGCATATTATAACTAAACTCATATCCTATCTGTTTGCCTTCTTCTTTGAAAAAATGAGCATGTCCCTTTACCCAAGATTCTAATGTATCATCCTCCCCCTCACGCTTACAAATGTCATAAGTAATTTCTGAAAATGGAATAATTGTTATCTTAGTAGTTTCAATAACACATCGCGGCACACCTTCCCAATCAGTGACAATACTTAAATCACCAACCTGAGGTATACGCTCACCTTCAATTTCGTAACTCAATAAACTACTTGCTGTAGCCCTCTTTTGTCCAATTAACACCAAACGTAACAGCTCATTTGCCCATTTTTCAGTTAATTCAAAATGGAATACCTCTAGACATTTTGTCGTTTCATTTCTGTTGGTTTCCCTCAAAAATGTTTTCCAAAACATATCAATTTCTTCTTGTGAATATTTTTCATTTTTCATTAACTCTACCTCCCTGGAGTTTTATAGTAGATTTTTTGTATTATATAAGTAATCTTTACTAAAAATAGTACTAAAATTAAGAAATGGTTTATATTAAATCATATCATGGTTTTATATACAAATTAAACAAAAATTACAAACCTTCAAGAATGAAGGGTTTTTTATCATAAAATTAAGAGGTATAATTATTAATATGTAATTTATTAGAATGTAATCTTAAGGAGAGTACTGTATGAAAGTATCACGTGAATGCATTTATTGTCTTGCTAGACAAGCAGTGGAAATTGCTGAAGAAGCCACAAGCAATGTAATAATGCAAGAAGATATAATAAAAAGGTCTTTAAAAGAATTAGGAGAAATGAATTTCAATGAAACAGCACCGGAAATAGCCTTTAGGATGCATCAACATGCTAAGAATATTACTGGTATTAATGACCCTTATATGAAATTGAAGGAAGGTTATAATGAGATTGCTAAAGACATTTATGACAGAATTATTGAGGAAAAGTGGTTAGATAATGCAGAAGATCCTTTCGATATGGCTTGTAGACTAGCTATTGCAGGAAATATTATAGATTTTTCAGTTGGACTAAAACTAGAGTATTCAGATATTGTTAAGTCGGTTGATGATAGTATCAAACATGATATTTTTGGTACAGGGACAGCAGCGCTACGAGAAGCAGTAGAAAAGTCGAATAATATTATGTATATTGCTGATAACTCTGGTGAAATAATATTTGATAAGTTTTTGTTAGAGAGGCTTCCAGTAAGTAAAGTGATTTATGTAGTGAAGGGCGGTCCAATAGTTAATGATGCAACTATGCAAGACGCAATAAGTACAGGGATAATAGATTTAGTAAAAGTTATTGACAATGGGCATTCTGCACAAGGCACAATACTAAAAGATTGCTCAAATACATTTAATAGGGAATTTAGTAGAGCAGATCTTATTATAAGTAAAGGACAAGCAAATTTTGAGACCTTGAGTGATATTAAAGGTAAGAATATATTCTATCTATTGAGAGCTAAATGCAGTTCCGTTGCTTCTTCTATAGGATGTAATCCAATGGACTATGTTCTTACAAATTTATTATAATAAATTTTTTAATTAAATGATGTATGGGATGGAACAAAGTAAATCACTTAAATACGTATTGAAAATCTTAGATACAACGCTATAATTAATCTTACCATATTAAGTGAAAATAATGACCTTAGCCATTGATATAAATTGGTTAAGGTTATTTTTATTAGTAAAAGTACATTATCATAAGTAATAGTGAATTATAAAAAATATTGAGCAATACACTAAGTTTACATATATAAATGTAAAATATTAAAAAACTTGACATTGACGTTGCGTAAAGCATTAAGCTATTAGCTAAGGAGGTTTGAATATGGGAAAAGTAAGAATCAATTTAATTAATAGCTTAGATTTTTATGACAAGTGTTTATTAGGAAATGCTTGTGAAAATTCATTCAGATATGAATTAATGAAGCCAATGAAAACAATGTGGGATTATTTAAATGTACCGTTGCAAGCAAGTGAACCTAATGGGTACGATGTTGTTATGGCATCAGAGATGTTAGGAATTTGGACTCCAAGGAAATCTATTCAACAAGTTAAAGATAACTTACCAAAACTTATAGAATCTGGAGTTTTTGAAGAATATCAAGGGGTGATATCAAAAGGAATTGATGAATTTGAAAAGATAGGTTATTCAATTCCATTAGAGGAAATCAACGTAAATATTCTTTTAGGTGATGAAGATAGTCAACAAATACAGGTGAATAAAGGATATTCAGGTTTTGGCGGAATACCGGGATATATTATTCTAATGGTTGTTCCTAATGACTTTAATAAGAAACGATTGAAATCTGCTTTAGCACACGAGTTTAATCATAATGTTCGTTTTACATTTGAACCATTTAATCATGGGGATGTGACTGTAGAAGAGTACCTAGTATTGGAAGGTCTAGCTGAATGTTTTGCTGAAGAAATGTATGGTAAAGAATTCATAGGACCTTGGATTGAAGATTTTGATGAAGAAGAAATGGAATACTCAACAGAAGTGATAAAAGAAGGACGAAAAATTAAAGGCTTTGGAGAAGTATCAGCTTATATGTTTGGTGATGAGGTAGCTAAAAAGCAAGGGTATAATCCGGTTGGTTTATCGGCCAATACAGGTTATACTATTGGTTACCATTTGATTAAACAATACTTAGCCAACAGCAAAAAGAGTATTGCCCAAGCTACACTGACCTCTACTGAAGAGATAATTAGAGTATCTAAATTTTTTGGATGATTATTTTTAAGTTTTTTGTAAGGGATAAAGTTAACATATGTAGCATAATAAATAAACTGATGATATAGCTTATATATGAAAATTAATGATAATTTTCATAAGAAGGTAAGGTATTACTTGTTAATTAACTCTGCAAGTAATAATATTTTAAATTAAGTTTGTTGACATTTATTGTAACCCAATATATCATGTTATTAATAGAAATTTAGGAGGAATATTATGAGAGCACTTATTGTAAATAGTATAAATTTACTACATCATCATCACTAGAGACTTGGTCTGTGAAAAGCAGATACAAGTCTATTAAGGTAGGCTTGTATCTCTAGGTGATGATAAATTAAGTGTAATCATAATTTATTGAACCATGTGGGATATTTTGCCTACATGGTTTTTTGTTATATAAAAATAAAATTAGATATGGAGTGAATAAAATGAAAAAAAGCATTATAAAACCAAGCATATTAGCAGGATTTATGGAGTTATTACCTGATGAACAAGAAAAATTTAATGATATAGTGGATAAAATCATAGGAGTTTATAAAAATAATGGGTGCCTATCTATAGATACTCCAATAATAGAGAAAGCTGATGTTTTACTTGCTAAGAGCGGTGGAGAAACAGAAAAGCAAGTGTATAGCTTTCAAAAGGGTAAAAATAATTTAGCATTAAGATTTGATCTAACGGTGCCTTTTGCTAGATATGTGGCTCAATACTATAATGATTTAATTTTTCCTTTTAGAAGATATCAAATAGGGAAGGTATATAGAGGTGAGAAAAATCAAAAGGGCAGATATAGAGAGTTCTATCAATGCGATGTGGATGTCATTGGTAAAGGTAAGCTAAGTATAAATAACGATGCTTGGGTTATTAGTTTAGCCTCAAAGGCATTTAAGAAGATAGGGTTAACAAATTATGAGTTTCAAGTTAGTAATAGAAAAATTTTAAAAGGTATATTAGATGAATTGGATATAGACAATGCTAGTGATGTTATGATTTTAATTGATAAATATGATAAGATTGGTGAAAAACTCTTTAAAGATGAACTTACTAATATTATTGGTAATGAAAAAAGCGAATATTTAAATAACCTAGTTAATATCAAAGGAACTAATGAAAAAATCTTAGAAGAGCTATTGAAGCTTGATATTAAAAATGATTATTTTATAGAAGGAATAAAGGATCTTGGGCAGGTTAAATCAATGTTAGAAGTTTTAGGGGTAGCTAGGGAAGAATTTAGAATAAATTTAAAGATTATTAGAGGATTAGATTATTATACTGGAACTGTTTTTGAGACAATCTTAATAGGAAATGAAAACTATGGTTCAATTTGTTCTGGTGGGAGATATGATAATTTAGCAGAAAACTATACGGAAAATATATTGCCTGGGGTTGGTATTTGCATAGGGATAACTAGACTGTTTTTTGTGTTAAAAGAAATAGGTTTTGTTGAGAAATATAAAATAAAATCTAATCTAGATTATTTAATAATACCCATTGGAGATACAATAGATTACTGCTCAAAAATAATGAAATGCTTACAGGAAAAAGGATATGGGGTAACAGTGTACTTTGAGGAGGATTCATTAAAGAAAAAAATGAGCTATGCTAATAAGCTAGATATAGAAAATGTAATACTAGTTGGAGAGGATGAGGTTTTAAAAAATAAGGTTCGGATAAAAAATATGAAATTAGGTAATGAGATTGAAATAAATTATGAAGAGTTATAAACAGTTAAGAGTGGCAGAAGAAATAATCCTACCTTAATTATTAGGCAGGATAAAAATTTGTTATTGCGGCTTTTAAAGTACCTTTCCCGCTATTAATATATATATGTTCATTAGATGCTGGAAAACTTATTGAATCATTAGGCTTTAAGTTATAAGTTTCATTATTTACTTTTAAGGTTAAATTCCCTTCTAATAACATAATATATTCTTCTGACTTTTTAGAGTGACCCACGGATATATATGAGCATCCTTCATCAAGTTCAATTTGAAAAAGTTCGAAATTACGATATGGTGTATTAGAGTAGTATAAATATACCCTATAGTGACCTTCTTCAGAGATCTGAGGTTCAATATTATTTTTATTTATAATGCAAGTATTATGTTCTTTTTGTTCAAGTAATGAAGTATAAGTAACTTTTAATCCGTTAGCTATTTTCCACAAAGTGTTTATAGTTGGATTAGTGTCACCTTTTTCAATTTGAGATAGCATGACTTTACTCACATCAGATAATTCAGCAAGTTGACCCAAACTTAAATTTCGTTCAGTCCGAAGGGTTTTTAAGTTTTCTGCAATGATAGAATTTATGTTCATTAGAGTACGTCCTCCTACAATTATGTTGACAATTATAATTAACAAAAGTAAAATAAATGTTAAATATACTTAACGTTCGTAAACTATTATATAATAATCGTTTAAAGTATACAACAAGAATAAGAAATAATTGATAGCATTTTAAAGAAATATAATTGTATATTTGAATTACAGGTTAGCAGTATTTAAATACAGATTTATTCTGATATTATATTTTATAAATTTTCAAGGAGGCTATTACTATGATAACAAGAGAAGAGGCATGGAAGTTACTTACTAAATACAATAAAGAAGAATTTCATATCCAGCATGCTTTAACAGTTGAAGGTACTATGAATTATTTTGCAAAAAAATTAGGATATGCAGATGAAGCTGACTTCTGGTCTATAGTTGGATTGCTTCATGATTTAGATTTTGAAATGTATCCAGAGCAGCATTGCAGCAAGACTCAAGAGATTATGAAAGAATATGGGGTTGATGAAAGGATAATAAGAGCAGCAGCTAGCCATGGATATGGACTTTGTGCAGAAGAACAACCTAAACCAGAGCATGAAATGGAAAAAGTATTATTTGCAGCGGATGAGCTTACAGGATTAATTGGTGCAGCTGCAAGAATGCGTCCATCTAAGAGTGTTATGGATATGGAGCTTTCAAGCCTTAAGAAAAAGTTCAAGGATAAGAAATTTGCAGCGGGGTGTTCACGTGATGTAATTAAACAAGGTGCAGATATGCTTGGATGGCAATTAGATGAGTTATTTGAAGAAACAATTTTGGCTATGCGTTCCTGTGAAGAATATGTTAATAGTCAAATGAAGGCGTATAATAGTTAGCTGCTCCGTATATGAATTAATATTTATATATAGTACACTTTGTTCATGTAGGTCAAGGAAAGTAAAAATTACAGGGTTTATAAAAAGTTTAACTCTCGTTCCTAAGATTGATTTCTTAGGACGAGAGTTTTTATTGTTCAAAGCTGATAATATACATGGAAAGATTTAATAATTAGAGCTTAGCTATTACATTGCTACTCCTTACAAATATTATGATATAATTCAATGTAATGAGAGGTGAACAAAGATTATGGATATTATTAATATAGCTATAATTGATGATGAAAAAGTACAGGTAGAGCTTATAGAAAAATATGTGAAGATTTGGTCCCAAGGGAAAAATATAAGAGTTAAAACAGAGAGCTTTTACAGTGCTGAAAGTTTTGATTTTAGCTTCAGTATGGATAAAAAATATGACATATTATTATTGGATATTCAAATGCCAGGAAAAAATGGTATCGAACTTGCAAAGAAAATAAGAAAAGAAGATGATAGGGTAAATATAATATTCATCACTGCTATTACTGATTATATTCAGGTGGGTTATGATGTTTCGGCAATAAATTATCTAGTTAAGCCAATAAATGAAAAAAAGCTTTTTGAATGCTTAGATAAGGCTATATCCAAGATTCCCAAGGAAGAAAAGACAATTCTTATAAATGTAGATGGAGAAATTCATAAGATAAAGCAAGGTGATATAATTTACATTGAGGCCTTTTCTCATTTTATAGCCATAAATACTATAAATGAAAAATACACTGCTCGAAAAAGTATAAGCGAAGTTGAGAAAGAATTAGATGGTGAATTATTTGTAAGATGTCATAGATCATATATTGCTTCATTAAAGTATATAAAGAGAATAGGAAGTAATGAATTGCAATTAGATAATGAGGATATAATTCCTATAAGCAGAAGGCAATATTCAAATACAAACATGGCATTTATAAGATATTTTAGAGGTGAAATAAATGAATAGCTGGAAGGTATTTATTATAATTGGGATTATTTTAGTTTTAGCTTTCATATTATTTTTCTTCTTTAAATATATATTATTAAAATTATTAGACAAGCGTATTGCTAACTATCAAAATGATCTTGTAACAATACATTATAATGAAGTTGAAAACATATATAAGCAAATGAGAGGTTGGAAGCATGATTATCATAACCACATACAAATAATGAAGGCTTATCTTGAGTTGAATAAATATGATGATATGGAAAAATATCTTAATGAATTAGAGAGAGATTTAACTAATATAGATACATTAGTAAAAACCGGAAATGTAATGGTAGATGCAATATTAAACAGTAAATTATCTTTAGCAGTTAATCAGGGAATAAATATAAAAGCAAAGGCAACAGTGCCTAAAAATCTTCAGGTATCAGATATAGATTTATGTGTTATTATTGGAAATCTAATGGATAATGCTATGGAAGCAGCAGTTAAAATTGAAAATGAACAAGGCAGGTTTATAAGGGTATATATAAGAGAGATGAAAGAGCAATTATATATTTCCATAACAAATTCTGCAGGGGGAGAGATTAAGAAAACAAGCCTCGGATACATAAGTACAAAGTTAGCAAAAAATCATGGCTTTGGATTAAAAAGAGTAGATGGAATTGTTGCTAAATACAATGGATTTATAAATAGACAAAGTGAGGAAGGAGTATTTGCAACAGAGATTATTTTACCATTATAGTACCGTTGGTGTTATAACTTTAACCATTGGTGCTTTTTTTATATATAAAATTATCTTTGTTGATATCATATAGTTGAGGTGATAAAAATGTCAGATATAGCAGCTAAAAAAAGCAAACTTAAATATTCAACCTTTACAAACACTATATATTTAATAAAAAATATTTGGAAATGGGATAAAAAGTTATTTTTACTTTGTTCACTAGAAATTCCAGTAAAAGTAATAATCCCCTTGCTTCAAATTTATTTACCAAAAATCTTAATAGATTCTGTAACTAAGAATTTATCAATCTCTAAGTTAATGATAAATATAGGAATACCGATTATATGCATAATTCTTTTAAATGCTTTTTTAAATTATGTGTCATCTATAACACAGTACACAAAGGTAAACTATAGGCTAAAGTATTATAAAGCATTTTTAGAAAAGATATTAGATACTGATTATGAGAATATAGATGGTGCAGCTGGTCAAAAAAAGATTATGAAGGCAGACATGACTATTGGATCAAATAATTCTCCTACTGAAGCAATAGTAGAAGAGTTTATATCATTCTCTTCTAATATCATAGGATTTATACTTTATGCAGGTATAATATCTAATATTCATCCTTTAATAGTTATATTTATAATTGTCTCATCAGTTATAAATTATTTAGTGGGAAGGTACATAAGTATTTTTGAGTATAAGAATAAAGATAATTTAGCTCCTATAAATAGAAAACTTAAATATATTAGGGAAAAAACAGGAGATTTTAAGTCAGCAAAGGATATGAGACTTTATAAGATGTCTCATTG
Organism: Clostridium amylolyticum; assembly: GCF_900142075.1. GTDB lineage: Bacteria > Bacillota > Clostridia > Clostridiales > Clostridiaceae > Clostridium_AA > Clostridium_AA amylolyticum. Next base: position 474,830 of record NZ_FQZO01000002.1, on the reverse strand, counting down.
GTTTAAGAATATGCACAGCATATTTCTAAAGCAAAGAATATACTTTGAGAAGAAGAATTTAAATCACAGATACTTTGGTAACTTTATTGATGGAATGCTTATTCTTTTTAGAGATGTAATAACTTATGGATTTTTAATAAATCTGGTTGTATATGAAAACATGCCCATAGGGGATTTTGTATTATATTTTGGTGCAGTAGCTGGTTTTTCTACATGGATGTCAGGGATTGTAAAAAATTTAAATCAACTAAATACATTTAGCCTTGGTATCTGTGATTTAAGAGAATATTTAGAGATGGAAGATAAAATGAATAGGGGCAATGGAGTAGAATTACCTTCTTCTTATGAACTACCTTGTGATATAGAGTTGAAAAATTTGTATTATAAATATCCAGGAGCTCAGGATTATACAATCAAAAATTTAAATCTTCACATTAAAAAGGGAGAAAAAATAGCGTTAGTAGGAATTAATGGTGCAGGTAAGACCACATTAGTAAAGCTTATTTGCGGGTTATATACTCCTACAAAGGGTGAAATATATATAAACGGAAAGAAAAGCAGTCTTTATAATAGGGATGAATATTATACTTTGTTTTCAGTAGTATTCCAAGATATTTATCTATTACCTGTATCTATAGAAAAAAATATTGCTCTTGAAACAGAAGATAACATTGATGATGAAAAGATGGACAGGGTTCTTAATATGTCAGGGCTTATGGAAAAAGTAAAAGTTTTACCAAAGGGTAAGAAAACCCTTTTGGTTAAGTCTATATATGATGATGCAATAGAACTGTCAGGGGGAGAAATGCAAAAGCTAATGCTGTCCCAAGCTTTATATAAATATGCACCTATTATTATGTTAGATGAACCAACAGCAGCATTAGATCCTATAGCAGAAAATGAAATATATCAAAAATATAATGAACTAACTAAAGAACGCACGTCGATATTTATATCCCATAGGCTTTCTTCTACAAGATTTTGCGACAGGATAGTGTTTCTTGAGGACGGTAGAATTATTGAAGAAGGCGATCATAACGACCTTATGAATGCTAATGGTAAATATAAGAAAATGTTTGATATGCAGAGCTATTATTATAAGGATAATATAGGTGGTGAAAGAAATGCATAAAAGTAATTTAAGGAAAACCATTAAAACTCTTAAAATTGGCTTAAAAGAAATATATAAGTTACATCATTGGGTACTACCTGTGGTTATGTTTGATGCTTTCTTTAAATCAATAGCTCCTTTTATAAATATATACATGTCTTCAAGAATTATTAATGAATTACTTGGAGAAAAGGACATAGGAATACTTAAATTATTAGTAACAATTACTATTGGAATCAATTTAATAGTTCATTTAGTCTCTGCTGGCTTTGGTCATTTAAAGGACATGCTTATGAATATCACCACTGAAAATCAACAGATGAAATTAAATGAAAAAATAATAAGTATGGATTATGAATATGTTGAAAACCCTGAAGTGCACAATCTTAGAGCAAAAATAGGAGAAGCAGAGAAATTGAACGGAGGAGGTATTTATGCTCTTATAGAACATACAGGGGATTTGACAAAGAGTTTAGTTACAGTTATTACATCCATTGTGTTAGTTATAGATTTATTTAAGATAAATGTCACATCTAATGGGCATATATCTTTCGTGAATTCTGCTATATTTTCATATATTTTTTTAATTTTAATTTTAGCTGGTACAATATGTAGTTTGAAACTAAAGACAAAAGCAGATAAGAAACTTTTCGGGTACTTTAGTAAATTTATGGGCATTAACAGAATTTTTTGTTTTTATGCGGATCAAATATATAATTATAATATTGGTAAAGGGGTAAGATTATACAACCAAAAAGAAATATACAGTAATGAAATTGATAATTTTTGTAAGAATGCAAAAAAGATATTTACGAGTACTGGTAATATGAATGCAAAATATTCTGGATTTGAAGCATTTATAGCATCATTTTTAGGTGGAATGGTATATGCTTTTGTTGGGTTAAAGGCTATATCAGGTGCCATAACCATAGGCAGTATAGTTAAGTATGCAGGAAGTATAAATCAGTTTATGTCTGGAAGCAGAGAAATGTTATCTTCTATTAATAGTATTGTAAATAATAACCAGTATATACAATTATATATTGATTTTTTAAATATTAAAGGTGAGAAGCATAAAGGAACCCTGCCAGTAGAAAAACGAGATGATGATGAATATGAGATAGAGTTTAAAAATGTATCTTTTAAATATCCGGAAGCAGATATTTATGCATTAAAAAATGTTTCAATAAAATTAAATATTGGAGAGCGGTTAGCAATAGTAGGAATGAATGGATCTGGAAAGACTACGTTTATAAAACTTCTTTGTAGGTTATATGACCCAGATGAAGGTGAAATACTTTTAAATGGAATAAACATTAAAAAATATGATTATGAAGAATATATGAAATTATTCTCAATTGTATTTCAAGAGTTTAAGCTTTTCTCTTTCTCCCTTGGACAAAATGTTGCTACATCTGTTAATTATGATGAAAATGTTGTGAAGGATGTTTTATATAAAGTTGGATTAGAAGAAAGATTAAATAAAATGCCAAAGGGTATACACACATCTTTATACAAGGACTTTAATGAAAATGGTGTGGAAATATCAGGCGGAGAGGCTCAAAAGATAGCGCTAGCTAGGGCACTATATAGGGATTCACCTATTATAATATTAGATGAACCAACAGCAGCATTAGATCCTATATCGGAATTTGATATTTATTCAAAGTTTAATGATATAGTAGGCACAAAAACTGCTTTTTATATATCTCATAGACTTTCATCTTGTAGATTCTGTGATGAAATAGCAGTGTTTAATAAGGGAAAGATAATTCAAAAAGGCAGTCATTATGAATTACTAAAAGATAAAAAGGGAAAGTACTATGAGCTTTGGCATTCTCAGGCAAAATATTATAATGATAATGAGAGTGCATAGATAAATATTTAAAATTATATAAAATTTTTGTAATAACCTTATAAACTTAATTGGATAGACCTAGGACTTTATAATAAGTCCTGGGCCTTTTTAATTTTTATAAGTATCTTTCGAAATTCTTAATAATTTCTAAGAAAGTTCTTTAAAAAGATGTTTTAGAATAAAGCTGATGAAAAACTTAGAAGGGAGTTGGGGCATATGAAGGCTATGGTTGCAATACCTGCCTATAATGAAGAAAAAAATATATTCAGTGTTGTGGAAGCGGTAAAATTCCATCATCCTGAGGTGGATGTGGTGGTAATCAACGATGGTTCAAGGGATAACACTGGACGTGAAGCTCAACGAGCAGGGGCCTTTGTTATAAATCTTCCACAGAATCTTGGTATTGGGGGAGCGGTTCAGACGGGATATATATATGCAAAGAAAAAAGGATATGATGCGGTGATACAGATTGACGGAGATGGACAGCACAATCCTAAGGATCTTTCCAAGATGCTGGAAGCCATTGAGAAGGATAAGGTGGACATGGTTATAGGTTCAAGATTTGTTGAGAAAACCGATTATAAGTCAAGCAGTATGAGAAAGCTTGGAATCAACTTCTTCTCAAGATTTGTTTCTTTTATGTGCAAAGAGGATTTTTCTGATACTACTTCTGGTTATAGAGCGGTTAATAAAAAAGTTATTGAGCTTTTTGCCAGGTATTATCCTAGGGACTATCCTGAGGTAGAAACCATAGTGTATGCCTCCAAAAGAGGAGTAAGGATTAAGGAAATCTCTGTAGATATGAATGAAAGACAGGGAGGAAAATCCTCTATAACTCCAATAAGATCAATTTATTATATGATCAAGGTCACTTGTGCAATTTTACTTCAACCATAATGAAAGGAGATGTTTTTATGAATCCATATAAATATTGTCTGGCGCTTTCAATTTTATTTTTAGCGGGTACTTTGTACTTCATAAAGAAAAGAGTGCTTGACTTTAAGTACAGCATATTTTGGATTTCAATAAGCCTTTTAATGATTATCCTTTCACTTAATAAGGATTTTACTGAAGGTATGGCAGAGGCTGTAAGCATAGCTTATGCACCGGCTTTTTTATTTGTAACGGGCATCGTATTTATTTTCTTTTTATTATTTTATTTAAGCCTTGTTATATCCAAAATGCAAAATAAAATTACACTTTTAATTCAGGAAATAGGAATATTAAAAAGCTGCGTGGATGAAGGAGAGTATAAAGATGATATACATTTTGCTAGCAATAAACATAATACTTCTTGTTACAGGGCAAACCCTGTGGAAAATAGGATTAAGGGGAATTGATCTGAAATTCAATATGCAGAGTATTATAAAAATGTTTTTTAATCCCTATATTTTTAGTGGATTAATTATATACGGGGTAGCTACAGTTATATGGCTGTATATTTTATCAAAAGCGGAACTGTCAATGGTATACCCGCTACAGAGCCTTTGCTATGTGGCTGCAGCAGTGACAGCGGTTTTGGTATTTAAGGAAAATATTCCACTGACTAGATGGGGTGGCATTGGACTTATAGTTCTTGGAGCGTATTTTATAGCTATGAAATAGGAGTGATTGGATGTTTAGTATTAAAAAAGAGGAAAAATGGGTTAAAATCAGCCTTGCTATTATTTTAGGATTGTTTTTTATAATAAATCTATATTCGGTTTTGAAATATGGAGAATTAAATTATCTTGGAAGCTTTGAAAAATTTGATAATGATGATGTAAAATACATTAGAAGTGCCTGGGAACTTATTGATAATGGACACTTTATATACCACAGAGTTAATGAGCCTACAGTTTTCATAATGCCTGGGTTAACTTATACCATCGCTTTTTTTATGAAGATATTTGGAAAGTTTGGGGGAATTACTGCCTTTAGAGTGTTCCAAGCTTTTCTACAGATGGGATCCATGTATTTTTTATTCCTTATTGGAAGAAAAATATTTAACAGCAAAGCAGCACTTATTGGATGTATATTAAACTTACTATATGTGGTGGAATACTTCACAGCAACTCTTGTATTAACGGAAACTATTTTTAAATTTCTTTTGTTACTTCTGGTGTACATTTCTATATGCGCCGTTGAAGAAAAAAATATGATGCTATATACTATAGGAGGGGTTGTTTGGGGGCTGGCATGCCTTGTTAGACCCACCATTGCAGCCTACCCAATTGTTATTCTTGTAATGTGGATAATTAAAAAATATTCCTTTAAAGAAATAATGAAATATACAATAGCTACCACCCTGGTATTTTCACTAATAATGGCACCTTGGTGGATTAGAAACTATAAGGAATTTCATAGGTTCATACCTCTTACTTTGTCTTCAGGGAACCCGTTTCTTCAGGGAACCTATGTAAATTACCAGGATGATGGGAAATATATTCCTTATGAAGCAGGAGAAACAGCTATAGAATCAAACCAAAACGAAATAAATGCAGGTTTATACAGACTTAAAACCTATGGAAGAGAAGAACCCTTAAGGTATATTTACTGGTATACCATAGGAAAGTCTGCGTATCTTTGGGGGCATCCATTCTATTGGATAAGTGTCTTAGGAATATCTTATAACACTGTAACAAAGTATCATCATATAGTTCTACTACTGGGTATAGTTTCAACTGTTATTTTATTTAGAAGAAAAGAAAAGATGTTTCTATATTTGTTTTTAACAACATTGTTTTTTAATCTTATATATTTGCCTTATTTTACTTTTGCAAGATACTCTTATCCTGTAATGCCCATGATTTGCACTATAGGTGGTTATGTAATACATGAAATTCTAGTTAAAAGGAGGTTAAGAAGTGGAGAAGCAACGAATACTAATAGTTGATGATGAAGAGGATATTAGGGATTTACTTGAAATATATCTAGTTAATGAGGGATATAGTGTTATCAAAACTGCTGATGGCTTTGAGGCTCTGGAGGCGCTTGAAAAGGAAGAAATCCATTTAATAGTACTTGATATAATGATGCCTAAAATGGATGGAATTCAGGCTTGCATGAAAATAAGGAAAGAAAAAAGTGTTCCTATAATAATGTTATCTGCAAAGAGTGAGGATATTGATAAAATACTCGGTTTAAATACCGGTGCAGACGATTATGTAACAAAGCCCTTTAATCCACTGGAGGTGGTGGCTAGGGTTAAGTCCCAGCTTAGAAGGTGCTCCATGATGAGTGTGCCTAAGGAAATAAAATCCGAAGAAATTGAAATAAGTGGACTAGTAATAAATACAGCAACTCACCAGGTTAAGGTAGATGAAAGGGAAATAAGGCTTACTCCCACTGAATTTTCAATTCTTGAGGTTTTGGCAAGAAATAGGGGAAGAGTTTTAAGTACAGAACTAATATATGAGAGTGTTTGGAAGGAGCCTGCCTACGAATCTGAAAATACAGTAGCAGTTCATATAAGAAATATTAGAGAAAAAATCGAGATAAATCCTAAAGAGCCAAGATACATAAAGGTTGTATGGGGGGTAGGCTATAAAATTGAGCAGTAATAATGAATCAGAAAAAGTAATTGTATTGAAGGGTAAAACATTAAAGACCATATCAATAGTATTAAGGCTTATTATGAGTCTTGCTATAACTTTCGTAGTGAACGGATTATTGATATATTATGATATTATATATTATACCCGATTTGTATATAAATGGCCGCTTTTTAACAGCTATATATTAAGTGGGGCTGCCATATTTATAGTATGTTTCTTTTTTGGCAGCAGAATTAAAAATATTGGGAGTTTTTTTACAGCCATATATCGATTTAATATAAAATATATTATGAGAAGCATAAATATTGAAGTTTTTGCTGTTAATGTGATAAGCCTTCTTGTAGCAGGAGGTGTGTACTTTACTTCTTTAGAAATCAGCTATAGAAATTACACTGCAGCATGGAGTTGGGCTATACCTACTTATATTTTGGTTTTTCATTTTTTAACTAGGAAAAAGATTAAATACATAAAGGAAATTACCAGCGGTGTGCAGGAGATTTCTAAAGGTAATCTTGACTTCCAAGTGGCTGAAAAGGGAAATGATGAATTTAGGATTCTTGCAAAAAATATAAATAGGATGTCAGTGGAGCTTAAAAATAAGATTGAGGATGAAAGAAGGGCTGAAAAAACCAAAAATGAGCTTATTACTAATGTGTCACATGACTTAAAGACTCCTCTTACAACTATTATCGGTTATTTGACACTGGTTAAGGATAAAAAGTATGACAGTGAAAAGCATATGGATGACTATATTGAAAGAGCCTATTCAAAGTCCCTGAGATTAAAAAAGCTCATTGAAGATTTATTCGAGTACACTAAAATTAGCAATGGAGTTATAAAAGTTAATAAGACAAAGGTTAATTTGGTGGAGCTTATGGAACAGCTTCTAGGGGAAATGTCTATTTTAGCAAAGCAAAATAATCTTTCCTTTGAAAAGAATTTTTCTAGCAATGAAATATATGTGGATGTGGATTCAGATCTCATGGCTAGAACCTTTGAAAATATACTTTCTAATTCCATTAAATACAGCTATAAGGAATTAAACAGCAAAATAAAAGTTTCTATAAGTGAAGATAGAGGTCATGTAACCATATCTATAGAAAATCAAGGGGACACTATTCCTACAGAAATATTGCCGCTGTTATTTGAAAGATTTTATAGAGTGGATGAATCAAGGAATTCCAAGATCTCAGGTTCTGGCCTTGGGCTTGCCATTGCAAAAAGCATCGTAGAGCTTCATGATGGTACTATCAGCGCAGAATCTGAGGCCAATAGAGTTAAAATAACTGTTGTATTGTAATTATAATGGGAGAAATAATTGATATGTATATAAAACAGTATAAAAATGAATATAAGTCAGCTTTGTATAAAAATAGATACAGGCATTGGTTTCATTCAAAAGCTGTAGATTAGCTAAGTTAATAGCATTAAAAAATATAACATTTTTAAAGATAATATGATAATATATAAGAAAGCAAATAGAAGGAGAATAATAATGAAATTATATGGTAAAAAATCCGTTGGGGAGATTTTAGGCATATTTTTAAATATAATATTAGTTTTAGGACTTGTTATGACAGTAATGGTTTATTATAATACTTTTTTTGTAAACAAGGAGAGTTTAAAAGGAACAAATATATTTCTCATGAGCTTAGTTATGACCATTGGGATAATATGTACCTTTTTAATAGTATTCCATTTAAAAAGTATTGTAAGTACTCTAATTGATGGAAATCCCTTCGTATGGAAAAATGTAAAGTCTTTGAATAAAATATCTATAGAATGTTTTATAATATCAGGATGCTATTTACTAAATTTTATTGCTAACATTGGTAGCAGGGCATTTAAAATTATATATGTAGACAATAATGGAATACACACAGATACAGAACCTATAATATTTCTCCTAGCTGGTGCATTTATATTAGTTCTATCAATTGTTTTTAAAGAGGCATTAAATTATAAAGAAGAGAATGATTATACAATATAAGAAAGGGAATATGCTTTATGGGAATTATAGTTAATTTAGATGTAATGATGGCAAAAAGAAAGATTTCCCTTCAAGATTTAGCTGAAAAAGTAGGAATAACCAATGCAAATCTGTCTATATTAAAAAATAATAAAGCTAAGGCCATAAGATTTTCTACATTAGAAGCAATTTGCAAAGAACTTAATTGCCAACCGGGAGATATTTTAGAATATAGAGAAGAATAAGTTAATTTTAATTTAGTTATAAAAATAGCAGTTATACCATTGGGGTAAGACTGCTATTTTTTTACGTGCAAATATTAAAATAATAGACTAAATTTATAAAAGTTTGCTTATATATAGACAATATATAAAAATAAGCATATAATTAACGTGTAAGTATATGAGAAGGGGTGTTGAATAATATGAGTGAAAATAATAAAGAGCTATTTTGGGATGTAACTATTGGAGAAATGAAAAAAGGGTATATTGAGTTAGAGGAAAGTTATAAATGCATAATTTGTGAAGAGGAATTTATAAAGGGAAGAATATATGAAATAGACTCTATGCTTTATGATTCCAGGAAAGCCACGGAACTTCATATATCAGAAAAGCATGGATCGACCCTAGAATATCTATTAAACATGAACCCATCCTTTTTGGGGGTGTCACTGATTCAAAGAGAACTTTTAGTATTAATAGCATCAGGATTAACGGATAAAGAAATTGCCCTAAAGCTAGGGGTAGCACAGTCTACTATAAGAAATCATCGTTATAAACTACGTGAAAAAGAAAAGCAAGCAAGATTATTTTTATCAATGATGGAGTTAATAGCATCCAACACAAAGAAAAAGGTAAATGCATTAGATAAGGATACTTTAGCTGATGCTCATAAAACTGCAACTACCCTAGACGATCGATATAATATTACTGATAAGGAAAGAGAAAGCACAATCAAAAATTATATGGATGAAAGTGGAGCAATAAAGACATTTCCTGCTAGAGAAAAGAAAAAAATAATAGTTTTATCTGAGGTAACTAAGAATTTTTCTAAAGGTAAAAAGTACTCGGAAAAGGAGATAAACAGAATTCTTCAAAGAATATATGAGGACTATGCCACTATCAGAAGAGCATTAGTAGAGTATGGTTTTATTGAGCGTACCAATGATGGCAGTAGTTATTGGGTAAAAGAGTAATTTAATAATATGGATAATAGGGAATACTTTTATGAAAAAAAGCAAACCTTTAATAGGTTCTATATTAGAAACAGAAAGACTAGTTTTGAGAGAGGCTAAACTTAGTGAATATAAAGAAATTCAAAAAATATATGAAACTGGCAGTTACTTAAAAGATATAATTGGAGATAAATTTGATAAAAATCATATATATAAATGCCTTACTCAAGGAGATTTGCCTCCAATAGAAAATGCCAACAGAGAAAATTACACACTAAAGTGTATATGTAAAAAAGCAGATGGTAAATTAATTGGTATATTTGATATATACCATGGATATCCAGGTGAAAGAGATATATGGATCAGCTACTTTTATATTCATCCTAAATATCAAAATAAAGGATTAGCTCATGAAGTTATAGAGTGCCTTTGCTTAGAAGGGAAAAATAGTCAATATGATAAAGTTGCGCTAGGAGTTAGTTTAAAGAACTGGAATGCCATAAACTTTTGGGTAAAAAATAAATTTAATAATATAATAGGTGTTTTTGGTGATAAGGAATTTTCATCAAAAAATGTGGCTCTAATGGCATTAGAGCGGATTTTATGAGAAAAAAGGATTTACTTTTATAAAGTAAGTCCTTTTTGTTTTAGAAAATAAAAATAATTAAAGTATTCAAATTAGGGTTTCCATATATTTATAATTTTATGGTAGAAATTTTTGTTTCTGTATTTACAAGCATAACACTTAGTAATATAATATACTTAGTAATACTAAGTATATAACTGGGAGGTGAGTTAATTGCCAGAACTTGATAATCAGCTAAAGAAAGGTACATTATCTATAATAATTTTAAAATTAATTTCAGAAAGAGATATGTACGGATATGAAATAATACAACTATTAGATGAAATGAGTGAAGGATATTATAAAATGAAAGAAGGTACATTGTATCCGGTACTTTATAGGTTAGAGGATAATGGGTTCATTGAAAGTTACAGTGTAGTATCAAAAGAAGAAAGAAAAGTTCCAAGAAAGTATTATAAAATTACTAAAAAAGGAATTGAAGCTTATAGAGAACAAATAGATTTGTGGAAATATTTTTATGGAATAACCAATAAGGTTTTGGGAATTTAATGGAGAGGAGTGTTATAAATGAACAAAGACTTCCAGATTTATATTGAAGAAATTTTAGATAGTATAGGTGTAAATGGAAAAAAGAGAAAATTAATAAGGGAAGATTTATATGTATCCCTTATGGAAAAACAGGAGATTACCGGTGAAAGTGATCCGTATATCCTTCTTGGTGATCCGGAGGAAATTGCTGAAGAGTTTAGAGAAAACTTAGAGATTAGCCATAATCCAAGATATTTTCTGGGAAATAGACACGGTTATAGACGAGGACATGAATATGTCTCTAAGGTAAAAGTTTTTGGAATTCCTCTAGTTCATGTAAATACAAAGCCTTTGGGAATAGCTAAAGGAATATTTGCATGTGGAAGTATAGCTGTTGGGTTATTTAGCTTCGGGATAATTTCTATAGGAGCCATAGGTTTTGGAGCTATATCTTTAGCTATTGCCATGGCAATTGGAGGGGTAGCTTTTTCAGGATTATTATCATTAGGAGGAGTTGCTGTATCTTATGCCATAAGTTTAGGTGGGGCAGCTATTGCAAAGTATATAGCAATAGGTGGATATGCAAGAGCGGATATAGCGATAGGAGAGGTAGCTAAAGGTATAGTAGCTGTTTTTAACCAGAATGGAACTGGACAATATATATTTAAAAATCCAGTAGACCCAGATGAGGTTATATCTGCTATAAAGCAGGTTCATCCTAGTATAGGAAAGTCTCTACTAGAGTTTATTAGATTTTTTTTATAAATGAATGGCAGCCATATAAGTTATAACTTATGTTATTTAAAACTGATGGAAGAGTGTAATAATAAATAGACTATTATAATATAAAAATCAGCCTAATGTTTATATATGGGTTGATTTTTATTTTATCTAAATATAGATGGTATAATAAGCACTTATAAGCAGAAACTAAAAATGGCATGTTATAATAGAAGTATATATTTAAAAGCTATATACGAAAACTAATAGAAGAAAAGGAGATGCCATGGTAGAGAAAAAAGCAATAATAGGAACCTGTTTTAATCTAGATAATAGTTATGCTAATCTTTCAGATATATTTTTTACTAGACAGAATCCAAGTCATGTGCCATCACCGAAATTGGTTGCACTTAATTATTCCTTAATAAAGTCATTAGGGTTAGATGCAAAATTTCTACAAAGCAATGAGGGAGTAAAGATACTTAGTGGAAATGATATTCTAGAAGGTTCTGTGCCGCTTGCACAAGCATATGCAGGCCATCAATTTGGACATTTTACTATGTTAGGAGATGGCAGAGCTGTACTAATAGGAGAACATATAACTCCACAAGGTGAGAGATTTGATATCCAGCTTAAGGGGTCAGGTATAACTCCATATTCAAGAGGTGGAGATGGTAAAGCTGCATTAGGGCCAATGCTAAGAGAGTATATTATAAGTGAAGCTATGAATGCTCTTGGAATTCCTACAACTCGTAGTTTGGCAGTTATTACAACTGGTGAATCGATAATACGTGAAAGCTACCTGCCTGGAGCAATACTAACTCGTGTGGCTTCAAGTCATATACGTGTAGGAACCTTCCAATTTGCTTCAAGGTTTGGAAATGTTTATGAGCTTAAGGAGTTAGCTGATTACACTATAAATAGACATTTTTCCAATGTAGCTGATAAAGAAAATAAATATCTTTCCTTACTGCAAGAAGTAATAAAAAGACAGGCTGAACTTATAGCAAAATGGCAATTAGTTGGTTTTATACATGGAGTTATGAATACAGATAACATGGCAATTAGTGGAGAAACCATTGATTATGGTCCTTGTGCTTTCATGGATGTTTATGACCCTGCAACGGTATTTAGTTCTATTGATATTCAAGGTAGATATGCCTATGGCAACCAACCTAAAATTGCTGCATGGAATCTTGCTAGGTTTGCTGAAACCCTATTGCCATTGCTGCATACTAATGAAGATGAAGCCTTGAAACTAGCACAAAAGGAAGTTTCAAGCTTTGCTGAGTTATACAAGAGTAGTTGGCTTTCCGGCATGAGGGCAAAACTTGGAATATTTAACGAAGAGGCACAAGATAAATTATTAATTGAAGATCTTCTAAGTATGATGCATAAGCATAGTGCAGATTACACAAATACATTCAGTGCATTAACATTTGATAAAAGAGAAGATAATGCACTGTTTAGCTCTATAGAATTTAATAGATGGTATGAACTATGGCAGGAAAGATTAACAAGGCAGCCTGAATCAAAAGAATCATCAATACAACTTATGAAAAGTTCTAATCCTGCCATAATTCCACGTAATCACCGTGTAGAGGAAGCATTAGAAGCTGCAGTTAAGAAAGGTGACTATAGTGTTATGGATGAGTTTTTAGATGCTCTTTCAAGACCCTATGCCTATTCTAAGAAGCAAGAGTATTATTCTACATTGCCTGAGCCGTCAAATCGTTCATATAGAACATTCTGTGGTACATGATAAGAATTTCTAGAATAGATAAGAGGACAAAATATATTAAGCTGGAAATAATAAAGAAGTAGAATTGGATGAAATATCATATTCTTGAAACTTTATAATATATTTATAAATATTTAAAGGACTCCTTAATTTTAAGGAGCCCTTTTATTTAAGATAAAACTGGTACTTCAAAGTCCATAAACTTTTTATAAATTTCTTCATATACCATGGCTTTGATACGAATTCCTTCTTCAATATAATCTTCATTAATAACATTAGAGTTTTCGTGAAGTACTGAAATTAGTTTTTGCTCATGGTAAGGGATAATAAAATCTTTTTCTATTAATTTAACTGGAATTTCTCTGCCTATAATATTCATTAATTCTTGTAGATTTGCTCCTACTTTGGCGCTTACTTCTATTATTTTCTCGCCTTGTAAGAAGTTTCTTACTTCTTTTAAATTTTTATCAGAAGCTTTATCTATTTTGTTTAAAACGATTATAGTATTTTTATCTTTGACATTAAGCTCTTTAAGAACCATATTTACTGACTGTATTTGCTTTATTGCTTCTTCATTGGCTGAGTCTACTACATGCAAAAGTAGATCCGCATCCACCACTTCTTCTAAGGTGGATTTAAAGGCTTCCACTAGTTCATGGGGAAGTTTGCTAATAAAACCAACGGTATCTGATAAAGCAATTTTTCTATTGTCTCTCAAGGTTATTGCTCTAACAGTGGTGTCTAAGGTGGCAAAGAGCATATCAGCTTCTAAAACTCCTTTTTTACTTACATTATTAGAGAAAGAAATGTCACAAAGCTTGTTTCTTAAAGTTGATTTACCTGCATTGGTATAGCCTACGATAGCTACATTGCTGATGTTATTTTTAACTCTTTTAACTTTTTGCACAGCTCTTTGATCTATGACTCTAGACAGCTCAGCCTTTATTTCTTCTATTCTTCGTTCTATATGTCTTCTATCAGTTTCAAGCTTTTTCTCTCCAGGTCCCCTTGAGCCTACTCCCCCTTTTACTCCAACGCCGCCTTTGATTCTTGCAAGGTTTGCATTGGAGTCTCTTAATCTAGGAAGCTTATGATTAAGCATAGCAAGCTCTACCTGTAGTATACCTTCCTTGCTCTTAGCACGTCTTGCAAAGATATCCAGTATCAAGGTGGTTCTATCTATTACTTTACATTTAATAGCTTCTTCTAGATTTCTAATTTGAGAACCAGACAGCTCATCATCAAATATTACTACATTGGCATTTTTCATCTGCCTTAGCTGTGCTATCTCTTGAATTTTACCCTGTCCAGCATAGTAAGCAGAATTCATCTTATTCTTCTTTTGAAGTACCTTGTAGACAGGGATTACATTGCAAGCTTCAGCCAGCCCCTGAAGTTCTTCAAGGCTTTCTTCGCTATCAGTGCCCACCAAAATAGCTCTTTCTTCCTGGTCTTCATATTCTGTGATATCAGCAATTATTCTATCAATATAAGTTACTTTATCCCTGAAACTAAGCTCTAGGGAAGCTTCTAAGCTTAAGTTTTTAAGCTCCTTAAAGGTTAAGCTATTATTATACACATCGCAGAAACCTATATTTACTTTAACATCTTCAACATTTTCTCTAACTCCAATGGCAGCAATAGCATCTAGTTTTAGATTTATTAAAGCTGAAGTATCCATGGAAGATAGTGTGCTGTTACCAGCTGGATGAGTATGAATTACCCTAAAACCGCTTAATTTGTTGTGGTGCACATCCATAGAAGGGATTTCAGCACTATTTATTTTGCCCACTGAAATATCAATGATTTTACCACGTCTGTTAATAACAACGCATAGCTCCTTTTTTATTAATCTACTAATATTATTCATCTCTTCTACTAACTCATAAGAAAAGATGCTGTCATTATCTATAGTTAATTTATATAGTTCCTCTAACCTTTCAAGTATTACTTTTTTTATTCCGTTAATATTTCCTGTTATCATATAATTTCCTCCCTTGAAAATATATCTATAATATAATTTGTTCTAATTTCTAGCTATAAAAATCTTAACCTCATTTTTTTGTCCTCCTATTTAAAAATTTAACCTTATTGCTCACGGCAATATTTTTATTTTAGTCTCATTTTTAACTCCTCCTAAGGTGTTTTTTGCCTGCAGTTTTGAAGCTCTATCAAGTCTCCTTAACCTGAGCAAAATATATAAAAGCCGCAGGAACAATGCTACGTAAAAGGTATAGCACTGTACTGCGGTTAAAATATTCATGAAAATTAAAAACCGCAGATTCTCTCTGCGGTTATTTCACATGTGTTCCTATAGATCTAAAAGCTGAAAAAGTACTCCAGCCTATCTTCTACTTGATAGAATCAATACTATAATTGATCCTTAGAAATATAAAAAACCGCAGGTATAAAGTCTGCGGTCAAATATTTTACAAATTAAATAATATTGTATATTGAATCTTAATATACAAAGTTCACTGACAGCAGACTGCTTATTTTATTGTTAGAGTTTTCTATAATTCTATCTTTGTAAATTAACATTTTACAGTCTCCTTTCAGAATCTTTAATATATTATATAATTTTATTATAAACCAAAATTTCTCAATTGTATATACTTTTGTAATAAGTAAATTTAAATAACAAATATATTGATTATAATGATAGAAAAGCAGAGTTTAAAGCTAATTAATAAGTGTAAGAGCTCTTAGGGGAAAGGAGAAAAGCATGAGAATTAATGAAAAAAACTTTATAAAGTATTTAAAAAAGAAAAATGAGAAAGCACTGGATTATGTTATAAATACTTACGGAGGACTAATAAAAGCTATAGTTAATAAACATCTGTATAACTTAGGCAGCTACCATGAAGAATGCATTAATGATATTTTTCTTGCCATTTGGTATGGAATAGATAAATATGATGAAGAAAAAGGTGACTTTAAAAATTGGATGGCTGCCATTACTAAATATAAATGTATAGCCTATAAGCGAAAGTATGCAGAATCAATTTATGATGAAGATTTAGATACTATAGAAATAAAGACTGATAATATTTCTATAGAAATAGCAAAGCAAGAATTACAAGAAGAAATAGATAGCCTATTAGATAATTTAAAAACCAAAGATAAAAAACTTTTTATAGAATACTATATTGAAGAAAAGAGTGTTAAAGAAATTGCTAGTAGTATGAATGTTAAAGATGAGGTTATATATAATAGGCTTTCTAGAGGAAAGAAAAAAATTAGGACATTATTTGTAAATAAATAGAGAGGTGTTATTATGAAGGATGCATTAGAATTTTTAAATGATGTAAAAGTAGATTTAAGCGAGTATATAGATGAAGGTTTAAATGATATAGAAAAGCAGCAAATAAAGAATAATGTAAAGAAAAGTCTAGGCAAAGGTAAATATAATAAAGGTAAAAAGATTGCTATAGCGCTCTTTGCAGTAATAGCATTGGTTGGCATAATGAATAAAAGTGTAATATCTAGCACAGCTGGAACAATTGCTACAAAAATAGAAAAGTTGTTTAGTAAAAACCCAGTGAAAAACTTTGCAAATTATGAGGATGTCAATGCTGAACAATATACTACAGTGGTAGAACAGAAAGTAACTGATAATGGACTAACTATTACCTTAAATGAACTAATTTTTGATTACAAGGAAATTTTAATTACTTATAGCATAACCGGTGAAAATAATCCTAAGCAAAATCTTGATGCAAACCCTAAGGTGTTTATTAATGGACAAGAGATTAAGAGGAGAGGCACTTCTGGCTCTTATAGTGATAAGGATAAGAGTTTAAAAATATTCACTTTAGAACCAAGGAGCGACATAACTGAAGTAGGAGAGTTAGATGTTAAAGTTGTTTTTGGTGGAAAAGATGACTTTAAACAAGATAAGATTATTGAAGAGGGAAAATGGGAGTTTAAATTTAAGGCAAGTAATAAAGCAGTAGTAGAAGCCACAAAGGAACATAATCTAAATAAAGAGATTAAGTTATCTAGTGGAACCATTATAAATATAGGTAGAGTAATTACAACTCCAATATCAACAACTATAGAATATACAGCTAAGGATATTGCTAAAGGAGATTTTAATAAAGATTCTTTGCCAAATTTTATTATAAAAGACTCAAATGGCAATAATCTTAAGTCAATGGGGTTAAGCTGGAGACATAATGCTGAGTATAATAAAGCTTTAGGAATGGTAAGATTTAGGAATGCCAATGAAAATGCAACAAGTCTAAATATAACTCCAGGTATATTTGGTGATAATTATAATGAAAACTCTTTATATAATAAGGAGCTAAAAGAGCATTCATTTACAATAAAAACAAAATAATTTAGGGGCTGTGATATTAGCTTTCTTATTGCTAATGTCACAGCCCCATTAGTTTATTTACTTATACACTATCCTATTATATAATTATATTTAATGGAATATATTGTTTAATTAAGAAAATATTTAAAAATTATTCATAATTTTAATAGAGATAGTGTATATGCTTAAAAGGTGATTTTAGGAATTAAGTAAAGAATACTTATTTGAAATGCTTATAATTTATAAAGAAGAAATCACAGCTAGGAGCAATTAATAGGAAAGGAAATATAAATAATATTATAAGGTAAGGGTGAATAAAGTGGCAGTCATATTGATTATTTTAGAATAATTCATATGCTGCCATTAGGAGGATTTTCAAATATGAAGAAAAGGAAAGAGTTAAAAAAGTGCATTAGTAAAACATTTAAGCTAGGAGCAATATTTATATTATTGACATCAATGCTAGGCCTTGTAGGGTGCAGTAGAAAAGAAAATAAAAAACCAAAGGAAGCTAAAACTGCGGAGAAAATGTTAAAGGAAAAGTATAATGAAGAGTTTGTAACTTACTCTGTGGGTGGAAGATGGGGGACTTTGACCAATACTACTTTTACAGTAATCTGTTCACCAAAGGATAATCCTGATTTAAAGTTTAAGGCTGAAATTGATAAAGATGGAGCATATATGCTTGATGAATATGTTACTCGTAAAGTTAGCTATTCAATTGAAAAAAGTCTTACCGATTATATGAGAAATAACTTTGAGGATTTTTATATAAGAGTTGGAGCTGCTTTTAGGTATACTGATTTAAATAAAAGTAACATGTCTATTGAAGATTTATATAGGGATCATCCAGATGCAAGATTTATTATTGATATAGTAATTGATAATAAAAATTTAAAGGGTGATTACACTAAAAATTTATACAACAATATTAATTCTGTAATTAAAACTAACCCTCAAATGAAGGGGAAAATACTAATTTATATTGTTACGAATGATACTTATCAAAAGATAATCAATTACGTAAAAGATAGATTGGATATAGACTCAAAATTTGATCATATTCTGAAAGGTTCTAAAAGTTTCAATGTAGAAGTAACTGGTGGAGCTATGGATATGACATTTGATACATTTGAAGCAAAATGCAAATAATTTTTAAATAGGAGGAGTGAAGGTGGAATATTCAGATATGGATCTATTAGTTGCTACACAAATTGCATATTATGATTTTAATATAAACATTATTAGAGATAATAATTACTCTGCAACTTTGCAAGAATTATTTAAGCAAGATAAATCCATTGAAAGAAAGATACAAGATTCAATTGATTATGCAAAATTAAAAGGATCAGCTTTAGAAGTTACCCGTCTAGAAAAGGCTAAAGAATTGATATGAAAGAGTTAATGAGAGATTAAATAAAGTGGCAGGAATATTGGTTGTTTTAGAATAATTCACATGCTGCCATTAGGAGGATTTTCAAATATGAAGAAAAGGAAAGAGTTAAAAAGGTGCATTAGTAAAACATTTAAGTTAGGAGTGATATTTATGTTATTGACATCAATGCTCGGTCTTGCTGGGTGTAGTGGAAAAGAAAATAAAAAACCAAAAGAAGCTAAAACTGCAGAGAAAATGTTAAAGGAAAAGTATAATGAAGAGTTTGTAACTTACTCTGTGGGTGGAAGATGGGGGACTTTGACCAATAGTACTTTTACAGCAATATGTTCACCAAAGGATAATCCTGATTTAAAATTTAAGGCTGAAATTGATAAAGATGGAGCATATATGCTTGATGAATATGTTAGTCGTAAAGTTAGTGCCAAAGTTGAAGAATCTCTTGAAAAGTCTCTTAAAAGTACTGCTGGGAGTTTTGCCATAAAGGTTGGTGCTACTAACAAGAGCATTGATTCAAAGAACAGTAATATGTCCATAGAAGAGTATCTTAAAACAAAAGGAGATCCGGGATTTGCTATATATATAGTGCTAGATAAAGATAGTTTAGAGGGAGTTTCTAGCAATTTATTATATAATAGCCTAAATTCTATGATAGACTCTATCCCAAAATTCAAAGGTTCCATGAGGATTTATTTTGCTACAAAGGATGTCCTAAATTCAACTAGGGAATATTTAAAAGAGAATGCAAATATAGATTCTAATTTTCAAGAGATTTTAAAGAACTCTAAGAATATCTACTCTCAAGTAAATGATGGAATTTTACAAATATCTTTAGAGGAATTTCAGGGAAAGTTTAAAGAAGTTTAATCAGGAGGATTGGTTATGTCATATACTGATAGAGAACTATTAGTTGCAACACAGATTGCATACTATGATTTTGATTTAGATATACTTGAACGTAATAATTATTCTGCTACCTTAAAAGAATTATTTAAGCAAGATAAATCCATTGAAAAAAAGATACAAGATTCAATTGATTATGCAAAATTAAAAGGCTCAGCTTTAGAAGTTACCCGTCTAGAAAAGGCTAAAGAATTGTATAATGAAATAGCTTCTGGTAACTCCAAATATAGTAATTGGGTTATTAAAAGTGTAGAAGATGATAATGTAAATTCCGGATTTTATGGATGCTTAATTGAGACCGGTCCAGATAGTGCTATAGTTGGCTTTAGGGGGAGTGAAAGCTATGATTCTACTCAAATTAAAAATGATTGGGTTAATGCTGATTTAGGTCTGCTTAACTCTACTTTAACGGAGCAGCAATCCGTGGCTGAAAAATTCATGTCTGATATAAATAAAAATTATAATTATAGTAATTATGCTATATCAGGGCACTCTTTGGGAGGTAATTTATCGGCTCATGCCACTATAAATGCACCAGAAGAAATGAGAGGCAAAATAACTCAAAGTTTAAATTATGACGGACCTGGATTTTCACAGGAGTACTTAGCTGAGCATAGTGATAAAATAGCCAAGATGTCAGGGATAATGACTCACTATCAATGGAGTTTAGTAGGAAGCTTGCTTTTCCAGATACCTGGAGAAAAGTATCAATCCATAAGGACAAATGATATAGTTTATGGAAAATATGATCTTAGTTCCCTTATTACAAAGCATGATACAAGCTTTGTGTTATTTGATGAAAATGAGAAAGTAGTTCCTGGTGATATAGATAATTTTGCTAGAAGTATAAGTAGATTATCCACCAATATTGATTCTTGTCCAAGCTGGATGGGTAATTCTCTTATATGGGGAATAAGTCATGTTATGACAATGTCTACTACTGAAAAGGTAATTGGTGGTATTGTCTTGATTGGTGGATTGATATCTTTTGCAGCCACTCATCCTGTGGTTACTGTTATAGGGTTAGTAGCTGTAGCTGCTTTAGCGGTAGTAGGATGGATAAATCCTGACTTTTTTGGAAAGACACTTATACCTTTTCTACTAGATGCTACTTCCATCACCATTGAGGCTGTGAGAGCAGTAGTTAATGGAATAGTAGATGTGGTTAAAGAAGCAATTTCATTAGTTAAACTTGCTGGCGATTTAGCAAATAGAATTATTGAAGGTGTAGCTGCTAAAATAACAGGTTTAATTGATTGGGCAAAAATTGGTCTTAAAGCTATGTTTAAAGGTGGTTCCTTTAACCAAAACATTCAAGTGAACACCTATAAGCTTAGGGTATATGCAGATAGACTAGCATCTGTAAATAGAAGAATAAGAAATCTAGATAGAAGGTTAGATTATCTTTATATGAAAGTTGGATTAGAAAACATACCCAACTTAATAAAGGCAGATGCTCTCACGGGTTATAGCTGGAAACTAAACCAATGCGTTAACTATTTAAATAACACTGCAGAAGATTTCGATAGGACGGAAGGGAGTTTAATAGGCGAAATAAGAGGAGTGTAAGGAGGTATATGTAGTTGGATGCAAGCACCAAGAGAGAATTAGAAAGCATTAAAAGAGAGTTACAAAGTATTATAAATGAGCTTAATGATATAGCATCTGGGGTGAATTCAGATTTTAAGGGAATAGGAAATGAATACTGTTCTAGCTGCATTAAGAAGGTTAGTGATAAATATCAATGGGTTAAAAGGCAATTAAATAGTATTGACTAACGGTTATCAATATAAATAACATTCATTAGATCTTAATGTGTTTATTTAAAAAATGTTTTATCAAAATCCATTTGAGAAAATACTATAAAGTATAAATAAGATTAAAGGGCTATAAGATGTATGTTAAAGGAGATTTTCATATACATTCAACAGAATCAGATGGAGAATTAAATCCGGAGGAGATTATACTTTTGGCCAAGGAAAGAAATGTGGATATTATTGCGTTGACGGATCATAATACCGTTGCTGGGAATGAGCAAGCTATAGAACTTGGACAGATTCATGGTGTTAAAGTTATTCCAGGCATAGAGTTATCTACTAGATTTAATGGTGTTAAAGTGCATATATTGGGATATTTTACTGATGATAGTTATAAAAGTCATGAGTTTAAAATTACTCTTAATAATATAAAGGAAAAAAGGTTTATAAACTGTGGAAAATATTTTAAGGGAAAACTGCTCTTTAGCTCTGAAGGGAGAAAGATAACTACTAGAGCAGGAATAGAGTTTTTACATTATTATAATGCAAAGGTGATTTTAGCTCATCCTACATTGCTTACTAGAGAAGTATTTAGAAGCTTAATGAATTTAGAATTTGATGGAATTGAAGCAAAGTATATTAGAAATAAAGAGGGAGATACTGAGTATTTCATAAATGTATCTAAGGAGAAAGGAATAATATATACAGCAGGTTCAGATTTTCACTTTATTAGAAGATTGGACTTAAAGCATGGAACCTTAGGTGAAATTTACTTGGACAAAGATGAGATAAAAGATTTTTTAAGCATATTAGTTTAAATAATATAAAATATTTCCATTAAGAATTCCTATGTATATTTTTAAATAAAATTCATTATGATACAATAATAATGGCGGGCACATGAATTATGAGTTGTTAAAAATAACTCATAATTCATATGCCCGCCATTAAGGAGGGGAAACTATGAATATTAAAAGCAGGATTGAAAATTTAAGAGAGTTAATGAAAGAAAACAAAATGGATGCTTACATAGTTCCAAGCTTTGATGCTCATCAAAGCGAGTATGTGGCAGAGCATTGGAAGGGTAGAAGATGGATATCCGGGTTTACTGGTTCTGCAGGTACAGTAGTAATTACCTTAGAGGATGCTGGATTATGGACAGACGGCAGGTACTATATTCAAGCAGAAAGAGAGCTTCAAGGTTCTGGTATTAGATTGTTTAGAATGGTAGATCCAGGGGTACCCTCTTATACACAATGGTTAAATGATGTGCTTAAAGAAGGAAGTACTGTAGGTTTTGATGGAAGTGTTTTTTCTGTAAATACAGTTAAAAACATGGAGAAGGAATTTAAAGGAAAAGAAATAAAGGTTAGCATGGATAAAGACTTACTTAATGAGTTATGGAAGGACAGGCCTCAGATACCTAAGGGCTCTATTTTTGTCCATGAGGTAAAATATGCAGGAAAGTCTAGGACGGAAAAGCTCCAGGAAGTAAGAGAGAAAATGAAAAAACAGGGAGCAAATTATTACTTATTAAGCTCCTTGGATGATATTGCATGGCTTTTAAAT
The DNA here is from genome assembly GCF_900142075.1 of Clostridium amylolyticum. Taxonomy (GTDB): domain Bacteria; phylum Bacillota; class Clostridia; order Clostridiales; family Clostridiaceae; genus Clostridium_AA; species Clostridium_AA amylolyticum. The sequence goes on along the minus strand of NZ_FQZO01000002.1, from coordinate 451,664 downwards.
ATAAGAGGAAATGATGTAGTTAATAATCCAGTGGCCATAGCCTATGTAATAGTAGGAGAAGATATATGCTATCTATTCATTAATCCTTCTAAGGTTCCTCAAGAAGTTAAAAAAGAGCTGGAAGCCGAAGGAATACAGTTAAAAGGCTATAATGAAATACAAAACTTCTTACAAGGGCTTACAGCAAAAGATGCAGTAATCTTTGATGCTAATAAAACTAATGCAGGGTTATATAATTCCATCAACTCTGGTGCAGAAAAAATAGAGTTTTCTAATATTACCACAAAATTAAAGGCTATTAAAAATGAAGCTGAGATAGAGAATTTAAGGCAGTGTCAAATAAGTGATGGAGTTGCCATGGTGAAGTTTATAAAATGGCTAAAATCCAATGTAGGTAAAGAGGAAATCACAGAAATCTCTGCAGAAGAGAAGTTAGAAGCCTTTAGAAAGCAGGATCCTCTATTTGCTGGTGTCAGTTTTGACACTATAGCAGGATATAAGGACCATGCAGCCATGATGCATTATAAAGCAAATAAAGAAAATCAATATGCTTTAAAAAATGAAGGCTTTTTCCTAGTGGATTCCGGCGGACAATACTTTAATGGAACTACAGATATTACTAGAACTATAGCACTAGGTAAGCTCACAGAAGAGGAAAAGCGAGATTTTACCTTAGTATTAAAAGGTTATATAGCTTTAGATTCCGTTAAGTTTTTACATGGAGCCACAGGATCAAATTTAGATGTATTGGCAAGGCAGCCTATTTGGGAATATGGCTTAGATTATAAATGCGGAACCGGTCATGGAGTTGGATTTTTCTTAAATGTCCATGAAGGACCTCAAGGCTTTAGCAAAGTTCCTAACAATGTTTCTCTAGAAAAGGGTATGGTTATTACCAATGAGCCAGGAATATATATAGAAGGAAAGCACGGAATTAGGACGGAAAATATGATGTTAGTAATAGAGGATGAAAAAACAGAGTTTGGTGACTTTATGAAGTTTGAAGCCATAACTTATTGTCCTATAGACTTAGATGGAATCAATGAGGAAATGCTCACAGAAAAAGAAAAACAGTGGCTAAACAATTATCATAAAGAAGTGTACACAAAGCTTTCTTCCTATTTAAATGAAGAAGAAAAGGCTTGGTTAAAAGAAAACACTAGAGCTTTGTAATAAAGTGAATTTTAGAAAAAAACATTCATACTCAATAAAATTTAATTAATTGAGCCCCGCTAAGTAGATTCATAGCACAATTTTTAAATTGAGACTACTTAGCAGGGCTTAATTTACATTGGAATGATAACATATTTCACATTTATAAAATGTGCTATTAAAGTATAATTTAAATTTTTACAGGACATAAATTTAAGATATAAAAAAGAACTATTTAATTGGAATATATATGTCAAATTCTCCATTCTGCATAAATCTATAATCGTATAATTCTAGTTGAGGCCTAAAGTCCATTTCATATGGTGAAGCTGGAAGCCATTTAGTGAATATATCATTGTAAAATTCACCTAAATCTTTTATGGCACCTCCATAAGTATATACAAGGTATTTACCAGCTGGTACAACCTTTGTTTCCATGCCTTCTGGTACCTGGGAAAAGTTATCTACCTCTGCACAAGCAGTATAATGAAATCTTCCTTCTGAATCTGGTTCATCGTCACATATACCGTAATATAGCATAGACTTGCTTTTTTGTTTTATGTCATTACAGCGTTTATTAAAGGTGTCCCAAAGCTTTGGTATTTCCCCCTTCTCGTTATTGCCAAAGTAAGTCATTCCTATGGCTTTGAATCCGGAAATAGTTACTGTTTTTCCTTCCATTATTGACATCCCCTTTCATTCTTTTCATACATAAATTATATAAAACAATCACTGCCAACATTATGTCAAGGATTTATAAAACTTTATATAAATCTAAAATTTTATTACTTTTCTCTATTATGTATGATCTAAGTTCCATAGGTTCTAAAACTTCTATTCTATCACTGAAAGGAAATATTACGTTACAGGCAGTTTCAAAACTTATCATGTCTACATGATAAAGCCATTTATCTTTAACTTTCATAGAAGAAAGTAAATTAAAGCCTTTAAGAAGGTTTTTATTTTCATCAGAAAGCTTAACTTTGATAGTATATAAAGTATTATCTATCTCAGAGGATGTCTTCTTAATAAATTTTTCTTTACTTTTTTGCCAAAACTCATCTAAATAAAAATTATTAGGTATGGTGAAATTCTCCTCTAATACTTGAATGTTTTCCATGCGATTACATTTAAAAACTCGAATTTCATTTTTCATCTCACAAAATGCTACCACATACCATTCAGAACTTTTTATCACTACACCATAAGGTCTTATAGTTCTTTCAGATACTTCTCCACGAAACTTTTTATAATTAACCTTTAATTTTTTTAAATTTAATATAGATTTTTTTACTATATCTACATTTTCATTTTGTATTTTTTTCCCCCACCAAGGGTCAGAATCAATAAAAAATCTTTCTTTAGCTTTAATAATCTCTTCTCTATACTCTTGAGACACGCTATTTTCCAGCTTAATAACAGCATTTTTTAGCTGCTGAGCCATTTCTGTATCTTTTTCTGGTGTAATGCCCATGCTGGAGAGTAAAAGATTAATGACCTCACTACTTGCCAAACCATTGGAATTAATCTTATAGCTCTCCATAAAAGAATATCCTCCAGTAGGACCTGGAATTGACATAATAGGAATGCCTGTTTCACATAGTATATCAATATCTCTGTATATGGTTCTTTCAGAGGTTTCAAGTATTTTAGATAAGTCTTTAGCTTTAATGGTTCCTCGTGAATTAAGCAGCATAATAATTCCTAAAAGTCTATGAAGCCTCATGGACTCACACTCCTTACCTAGCCTTTAATAGGATAAAAATAATATATAAATATAACTTTATTACATATGTTATAGAGTATTCTCTATATCTATTATAGGGAAGGGAAGATGCTAATTAAAGAAATATTTCCTAAATGCTGAACATTATACTTCATTACTTTATTGACATATAAATGTGTACTTGGTAAAATAAATCAGAACATACGTTCTAAAGGAGGCCAAGCGTGGTATTAATATAGCTTTGGGTTTGTAATATTGACACATGCAAATAAAATTATCTTTTGTGTTTAATTTATAAAATATAGTTTATATATTTAAAGGAGAGGTGTTGTATAATGACTAATATTTTTAACATTGATAATGTTCCTAATAAATACGTAATTGATTTTCTTGGAAGAGCTAATACCTCATATTTAGGTAATTTAGCGGGTAGTAAAAAAATTTATATAAATATAGATAGGATATTACCAGGTTATAAAAGCACAAAATATCATAGTCATAAAAAACAAGAAGAATTTTTTTTGATTCTTAAGGGATATGGAATATTAAGAATGGATGGTAAAGAGTGCCCCATAAAGAAAGGAGATTTTGTTTCAAAACCAGCAGGTAAGGGCGTAGCACACCAATTTATAAATACTGGAGATGAGACTTTAGAAATACTTGATGTGGGAACTAAAGAACAGGGGGACATAGTATATTATCCAGATGAAAATGTGTATTATTTAAGTGATGAAGAACTTGCGTTTAATGTGGATAGTAAGTTGGATGAATGGGATTCTGAGCCAAATAAGTAGAAAGAGCTGATGTACATAAATATATATTCTGTACATCAGCTCTTTTTTCATATCAAAGGGAAAGGACAGTGCCAATTGATTTGAAAGTATTGCTAATTAATTCTAATGTTAATTAAATTTTTTATTAGTAATATACTTTTAAGCTAATTGACTCCACTTGTTTTCCATCTTAGGAGGCGCATAGTTCTTCATCATATTTATTAGCTCTGAAGGATTTGAGGAAATTGAGATAAGATTGAGGTTTGATTTCTTCATAAATCCTTCTTTACAAGTGTTTTGAAGCATATTTAATAAAGGATCAAAAAAGTTTGATATGTTTAGTATACCAATGGGCTTATGATGGATTCCAAGTTGAGCCCAGCTAAACACCTCAAATAATTCTTCAAAGGTACCTAGTCCCCCGGGAAGAGCTATGAATGCATCAGAAAGTTCAGCCATAGTATGTTTTCTTTCATGCATATTTTCCACTTCAATGAGATTAGTTAGATTGTCATGGAGCATTTCACCTGCAAAAAGTCCCCTAGGCATAACCCCAGTTACCTTTCCGTTATTTCTTAAAACTTCATTTGATATTTCTCCCATAAGTCCTATTCTAGAACCGCCATATACTAATTCAATTTCATTTTCTGCCAATATTCTACCTAGTAATATGGCACTTTCTTTATATTCTGGACGAGAACCTAAATTAGATCCACTATAAACACAAACTCTTTTCATAATTGAGTACCTCCTTGAAAAATATATATTATAATTGAAATATTTTAGTTGTTTAATAATTTTCTTAAAGCAATTATAATTAACATATAGGTATAAGTAAAATTAATATTCAGTATAGGAGGTATACTAAAATTTTATATGTATATAAATCTTGAACTTTATAGGATATTTTATACTACCGCTAAATTAGGTAGCATATCTAAGGCAGCAAAAGAACTTTTTACATCCCAGCCAGCAGTTAGTCAGTCTATAAAATCACTAGAAGAGAAGCTAGGAGGTCAGTTGTTTCATAGAACTCCTAGAGGTGTTAATCTTACTTTAGAGGGCGAAGTTCTATTTAAATATATTGAGCAGGGGTATGGACTTATGCAGACGGCAGAAAGAAGATTCTCTGAATTAAAGAATCTTAATTCAGGTCAGGTAAGAATAGCCGTGTGCAGTGCTGTATGTAAATATTATCTTATGAAGTACTTAGAAAAATATAAAGCTTTATTTCCTAATATAAAGATATATGTTAAGGATCAATCAAGCTATGCAATAACTCAGTCCTTAGAATCCGGTGAAATAGACATAGGTATCTTAAATATGCACATAGAAGATAATAACTCACTTAATATTATTAAGAAGTTTAAAATACAAGATTGTTTTGTTGCAGGAGAAAAATATAAGCACATTTGTGAAGAAAAGATTTCATTAAAGGACTTGGTAAAGGGGTATCCTATTATTTTATTAGAAAAAGGAGGAAATACTAGAGACTATATAGATAATTACTTTGATGTTAATGGATTAAAAGTAATGCCAGAAATCGAGTTAAGTAATATGGAACTGATGATTGAATTTGCCAAAAGAGGATTAGGTATTTCCTGTGTTATAGAAGATTATATTCAGAAGGAACTAGAGGAAAAACAGTTATATAAGGTTTCCGTTAAAGAAAAGATTCCAGAAAGAGTTCTAGGGATAGCAACCAAAAAAGATTTCCCTATGTCTACAGCGGCACAGAAGTTTATACAAATTATTGAAGAGTAGAGTATTTATTTTGTTACTGATTTGATAATTCCTTCAAATGAACCGGTACATTAGCAGATGGAGATTGTTGGTGTTAATGTTGGTATCAGATTCTTGAGTGGCTTAAATCTCTGCTCAACAGTAAGCATAGATATTTTAGGTGGATTCAATGGACAGTTTGTTTAATATTATTAGTGGCAAATACTACATTCTTATACTATCTGGGAAATGTAAATCTTTTGATATCTAAATTACCGGATAAGCAACATGAGCTAATTCTTAAGGAATATAAGAAAATGAATTATGAGACAGTAAGATTGAAACGTAGAGGGTTTATTTTTGGAAAACAGGTAGCTTCTTTAGTAGAAAATTCTAAATATAAGGCTATTGAAAATAAGGCTATGGAGCAAAGTATTTTCAGTTTTAGAAGTACTCTAAATATGTAAGCTATTAGAATCTAGCAGCCAGTTTGACTGGTAAATGGATTAAGAAAGATAATTACTTTATGATTAACCCAGGGAAGCTTGTTTATGCGAAAGATGGACAACTGCTAGAGCAGTGGGGTGTAAATAAATACATTTATATAAAAAAATATGGTGAAGTAATGAGTAATGTGTCGTTTTTTTTGAATATTCTGGATATATTTAGACAACATATTAAGTTTTAATTTTGTATAATATATGTACAAGTTTGTTATAAAAATAATAATTAAGTCATAATTAACTGCAGTATAATGATTAGAAAGTAGGTATAAAAATAATTTTAATAGTATTTGTTTTTAGGTAGTGAGATATAAATCTTACTACCTAAATTGTTAGGAGAATGTATGAGAAGATTTTTTAAAGTTAATAGTACAGAAATTTTTTTAGTTATAGGATTTGTTATATCAGCTTTTTCATTTAGTATTATAATAAGTTCTACCTATAGATATTATAGTGAAATAGTTGAACAAAATAAATTTTATAAGGATTATAAGATAGCCAGTATCAATGTAAAGGATAAGAGTATGGAATTATCAGAAGCAATTACTCTTTTTAAGAAGGAAGGAATGGACAATAACTTAACACCTAAAATAGCAACTACCATTGAGATTGGAGATAAGTTTATCTCTAATCGTATTATGGGTATATTAGGTGGATTTAATATTGAAAGGTATGGTGAAATAGAAGGTAGAAACTTTACCACAGAAGAAGCTAATGGAAAAGGAAAACTTGCTATAATAGGAAGCGGATTAAAAAAGTATACTAATTTACAGAATGGTAAACATTACATAAAAGTTTTTAATGAATATTATGAGGTTATAGGAGTTTTGAATAATTCTGAGTTTTTTAAGTATGAAAGTATAATCCCTATTAACTCTTTTTATTTTATAAATAACAAATATGATACATTTAATCAATTAGTGGCTGTAGATGAAATAAACAATTTAGAAAAACTAAGCAATGATGAATTGAAAACTAGAATTAGTGAAATTCCTCAGGAATCTGTTCTTAATTATGTATTTAAGAAAGTACCACAGCTAAAGGAAAACTTCTATGGATTAGCTTTGGGAGCGGTAAATTTAGTACTTTTTTCATTTTTCTTTGCTTATGGTATAAAAAGAAAAATTGCCATAATGAAAGTTTTAGGTGCTAAGAACAGACATGTTTTTGGTAATATATTAGGGAAGGTATTAGTTATCTCCACTTTAGGAATAATCATTGGATTAGTACTATCAAAATTCACTATAGTTCTTATGAATAAAGGATTTCCTAATAGTTATGGGGATTTGGATATTTATAACATATTAATAACCTGTTCATTAGTATATCTAATATCAGTAATTGTATCATTAATTATACTGTTTAGAGTTATTAACTTTAAAATATTAAAGGAAATAAGGTAATATTTTATGAAAGATAGATTTTTATTTTTTGATTTTAAAAGAAGTAAATTATTAAATGTATTAATAATAATTCAGATTGCTTTGTGGTTGTTTTATGTTGCGGCTTTAGTTTCTCTAATAAAATTTGATGATTCTTATAGAAAACGTTATAATAGATCCCTTCCCATGGATAATGGCCAATTAATGGTGTTTTATAAAATGATGTTAAAAGATAATGCAGGAGAAATGGAAGAGAGTAACTTAAAGGAATTAAAGAGTTCTTTAGATTATTTGGAAAAGAATAATTATAAATATGGAATGCTAAAAAGAGAGGAGAATAAATATATACCTTCAGAAGTATTAGGAATAAAGATAAAAAATATTAAGCCTAAATTTAATAGAACTAAGGAAAGATACGATGAACTTTACCCAATATATATGAGCTGGAATATGGTTAATAATTATATGAGTCAGCTTAAGGGGGAGATAACTAAGGATGACTGGAAAGAGGATCAACGTAGCATTCCAGTAATACTTGGAAGTAGCTTTTCAAACAAGGCAGAGGTAGGAGATAGATTCCAATATGAAGGTAAAGAATATGTAATAAAGGGATTTTTTAAGAGAGACATTCTAGCTTTTGACTATACAAATGTTGTTGACAGTTCATTTTTACTTAATGACTGTTTTGTTATTCCTTTAGATAAAAATAAATATATAGAGAATTTTGGCTATGAACCTATAAGTATATATTTAAATAAATCTCAGGTTGAAGATATTGATAAGCTAATAAATGGGGTGAAAGAGGTATCACCTAATATAGTAATTAAAAGTTTTTATAATGATTTAGATGAATTTTTAGAAGAATTAAGATCCAAAAGAATATTTGAAACAATAAGAATATTGATAGTTAGCTTAATAGGTACAGCCTCCATAGTTACAACTATTTTCTATAAAATATTAAGTGACAAGGATAGAATAGGTATATTATTTTCTGTTGGAATAAGTAAAAAGAAAATTTTTAAAATGTTATCTATTGAGTTTCTAACCTATGTAGCTTTGGGAATAATTGTAGGAAGTTTGTTTTACTTAAAGAATTGTAAAGAAATATATGCATTCTTCATAAATGAAGATTTACTTTTAAATCTATATATTGCAATGGGGGTAATAATTGTAATAGTTATGACTGTTTTATTAATTGGATTTAATAAAGTTAACAGATTAAGTCCTAAAGAAATGGTAGGTGGATTCAAAGAATGAGTATCTTAGCATTAAATAATATATACAAAAACTATGGTAAAGATAATAATGAGGTTAAAGCACTTAGAAGTATTGATTTTCAAGTAGAAAAAGGAGAATTAATCGCTATAATGGGTCCTTCTGGTTGTGGTAAAAGTACATTGTTAAACATTTTAGGATGTATAGATTCTCCTAGTAAAGGTGAATATTTCATTGATGGAAACTTAATAGATTTTAGAAAAATAAACAGTCTATCAGAAATTAGAAATATGAAAATTTCATTTATTTTTCAAAATTTTGCTCTTATTAAGGAACTTACAGTGCTTGAAAATGTTATGTTACCATTGAAGTTTAGAAGTATGAAATATAAAGATAAATTAAATGCAGCAAAGAAGTATTTAGCAGAGCTTGATATATTAGAATTAGAAAAAAAATATGTAGATGAACTATCTGGAGGTCAGCAGCAAAGGGTAGCTATAGCTAGAGCTCTTACGCAGGAAACGGAAATAATTCTTGCTGATGAGCCTACAGGAGCATTAGATGAAGAAAACAATATAAAAATAATGAAAATACTTAGAGAATTAAATGAAAAGCATGGAAAAACAATAATAATAGTAACTCATAACAGTTTTGTAGCAGGCTATTGTAAAAGAATTTTACATATGAAAGATGGGGAATGGGTTAAAGACTAATTAGTTACATATAAGCTAAGGATAGTAAAGTATCCTTAGCTTATATTATAATTAATATAAATAAATTTGAAGAATATAAAAGTTTTCCGCTTTAGCATGGATGAATTTAAAACTATTACCACATTTGTTAGTTCTTTTAAACTTTAGGGAGAGTGATGTATTCCCATACAAGTTGCTTAAATTATATTGGACAAGCTCTTAAAATTAGCATAGGATTTAGATATAAGAAGAAAGTATCTAAAATCTTATAATTCAGGAAAATTAAATTATTAAGAAATTTTTCAACATGTTAATCATTATAGAAGAAGATTAAATATACAGAAGAGGGCAGGATTTACATTTAAAGAAGGGAAATTCCTATCTGAGAATTCTAATAGCTCTATTAAAAGGTTTAAATACAAAAAATATTTAATTTAGGAAGGTGATAGATATGAAAAAAATTAATATTGGTAACGGACAAGTTCTTGCATCTGAAATTTCCCTAGGTTGCATGAGAATAAACAATCTTTCTAAGAATGAAGCAGCCATACTTATTAATACTGCTTTAGAAGAAGGAATCGACTTTTTTGATCATGCTGATATTTATGGTGGAGGCAGATCTGAAGAGGTGTTTGCTGATGCCATAGATATGAATCCAAGCATTAGGGAAAAGATTATTATTCAAACCAAGTGCGCCATAAGAAAGGGCTATTATGATTTTTCTAAGGAACATATTTTAAGCTCAGTGGATGGTAGCTTGAAACGTTTGAACACAGACTATATAGATGTGTTGCTGCTTCACCGTCCAGATACACTTATGGAACCAGAGGAAGTGGCAGAAGCATTTACAAAGCTTCATGACAGTGGGAAGGTTAGATATTTTGGAGTAAGCAATGAAAACTCTATGCAAATTGAACTGCTTAATAAATATTTAAAACACAAAATTATCATCAATCAGCTTCAATTTGGTATAAAGCATACAGGCATAATTGATTCAGGGATAAATGTAAATATGAAAAATGAACCTTCAAATAATAGAGATGGAAGTATTCTAGAATATTGTCGCTTAAAGGACATTACCATACAGGCTTGGTCACCATTCCAGTACGGATTTTTTGAAGGGGTATTTTTAGATAATGATAAATTTCCAGAACTAAATGCTAAGATAAATGAAATAGCAGCCCTTAAGGGAGTAACAAACTCAGCCATTGCCATAGCTTGGATACTAAGACATCCTGCTAAAATTCAACCTATAGTAGGCACTACAAACTCTAAGAGATTAAAAGAAATATGCCAAGCTTCCAAGGTAGAACTAACAAGGCAGGAATGGTATGAAATATACAGGGCAGCGGGTAATGAACTTCCATAAATTTGAGTTTGTCACTTGTTATGTGACTGGCACCTATATTTACCTATAAAAGGAGGGTTATTATGGAAAAATATACATTAAAGATATATGTATGCTCATAGCAAAGACTGCTATAAAGAGATAAGCTATGCTTTGTTTTGAGCTATAAAAATTTCATATAAAATAAAACTCTATCAGTAGTCTTTGCTTAACCTTTTATATTTTATAAGGAGGAGCAAAGCTGTGGGATATATTAAAGCACAAAATGTGCTGCCAAAAGAAATAATAGAATTACTTCAAGAATATGTAGATGGGGAATATCTATACATTCCAAGAAAAAATGGAAATGAAAAATCTTGGGGTGAGAAGAATGGAACAAGAGATAACATTAAAAAACGAGATTTGGAGATTTTCCATAAATATATTAGTGGAGTTACGGTTATGGATTTAGCTGAGGAATATTATCTTTCAGAAAAAAGTATAAGAAGAATAATAAGTAAAGAAAAATCCTTGAGTTCATAATATTAAAAATGCCTTATTATTAGATATTTTAATAATTGGGCATTTTTTTAATTTAGATTTAGAAAGACTTAAAAATGAATTTATCAACAAGGTATATTGTTATTCAAAGAACCGTGGAAAAAATCTCTTAATTTCTATATAATGTAATTAATAGTCTGTGGTAAAAATATGAAATTAAGCCAATTTATATTATACTTAGTAAAAGGAGAATTGGAGTATGAGTAAGCGTTTATCAGAAATGTCACTAGAAGAATTATGGCAGTTGTTTCCCATTATACTGAAAAAACATAATCCCATGTGGAGAGAGTGGTATTTGCAAGAGAAAAACCTGATTATGACCATAATAGGTAATAATCATATTAAACGGATAAATCACATAGGAAGCACTTCTGTTAACGGACTTATATCCAAGCCAACAATAGATATATTACTCGAAATAACAGAAGACTGTAATTTGAAGTTTCTAGTAAGTGTTTTAGAGAAAAGTGGATATATTTTTGAAAAGCAGCCCCAAAACCCAGCGCCTCACATGATGTTTATGAAAGGCTATACAGAAAAAGGTTTTGAAGAAAAAGTGTTTCATCTTCATGTTAGATATTTAGGAGATTGGAATGAACTATATTTTAGAGATTACATACAGTGGCATAAGGATGTGGCTGAAGAATATGGAAAACTAAAAATGGGCCTAAAGGATAAATATGAGCATAACAGAGATGGCTATACCGAAGCAAAAACTGAGTTTATCAAAAAGTATACTAATATTGCAAGAAGTGAATTTAAAAATAGATATAAGCTTGAGGATTAATTTAATTAGGTTTCTTAATAGTATATTTGGGGGTAAAGGTATGAAAAAATCAATACTAATTACTTTACTAATGATAGTTACATTCAGCTTTATTGGGTGTATGGATAATAATAAAAAAGTATCTAATGAAGAAGTTTCCAATAGCCAAGAACTAACTGAAAAAGAGAAATTAGATGATTTTGAATACATGTATACAATACTCAAAGAAAATTATCCATACTTTGAAGTAAACAAAAGGCAAAATGGAGTGGATTGGTTATCTAAGAAGAATGAATATATTGATAGAATAAAAGCTACTACTGATGATGAGAGTTTTTTTAATACTTTGGATATTATTCTATTCGAGCTTAATAATGGACATACTTCTATGGTAGATAAAAGCTACTATTCGTATCTCAAAAGTCTTTATAGCGAAAATTCAAAGTTTTTTCAACCATGGTTAAAACAATTAAATAATCCAAAAGCAATGGAAAGATATAAACCCATACAAGGAATAGAAAACGGAGTTCAATCTTCAGTAAACAATATAACTCCTCAGAATGTTAAAACAAGCATATTAGAAAAGAATAAGGTTGCTTACTTATCTATACAGTCATTTAATATGTTTAATATTGATGAAGATATGAAAACAATTAAACCTTTCCTACAGGATGTCAAGGATTATAAATCTTTAATAATTGACATAAGAGAAAATGTAGGAGGGGCTACCACATACTGGACAGATCATATAGTACCTATTCTTATTAATAGACCATTAGATTACAGTTATTATATAGCATATCCAGGGGGAAGTTTCTCAGAGGAATTTGTTAAGTATATATCTGGATTAGGTTATGAGGAGCTTCAACCAATTTCGAGTATTAAATCGGAAAAATTGAGAAACTTACCCCCAGAAGTAAGTGAGAGTTTTAAATGCTATATTAAAGTAACAAACAGTTTGAAGCCTAATAGTCCAGTTGGCTTTAATGGAAAGATTTATTTACTTATAGATGGTAGTGTTTTTTCTTCCTCAGAAGCCTTTGCAGTGTTTGCTAAAAGCACGGGCTTTGCTACTTTAGTTGGAGAGAGGACCGGGGGAGATGGAATTGGGAGTGATCCAGCAATATGCACTCTTCCTAATAGTGGATATTGTTTTAGATTCACCAAGGAAATGGGAATTGCTCCAGATGGAGCTTGTAATTTTGAGAGTAAGACAGAACCAGATATTAAGGTGTCTGCAGTAAAGGCTACAAATTTTAATGATGATGAGGCTATACAAGCAGTATTAAAGCTTGTACATTAGAGATAATAAAATAATATGAATCAAAATAGACATTTTTTCCTATAATTAAACTTCTTAATAAAGGGAATAAATTATATAAGGTAGAAGTAGGGTGATACTGTGAAAGAAGAAGTTTTTAAAAATATAAAAGAACAGTTGAAAAATTACAAGTTTTCTTCTTTAAAATATACGGAATATGAGGATATTTTAGATTATGATGTTATTTGTAAGGATAAAGAAATAATATTGATATTTGGATATAACAAAGAGGCAAAACTAGAAGAGTTTCATTGGGTAGCTAATAGCGCTTTCAGTTTGCTTCAGGAAATAAGTAAATTAAATAAAAAAGGGCTCATAACCTTTATTCCAGAAGAATGGATTAACGAATTTAAAGATAATAATTTCCATATGTATGCTGTATGGAATGATTATTTTAATAATGATATTTCAAAAAGCTTTGAATGTGAAGAAGCTATGGAGTTTTTAGAAGAATGTCATTGTAAGGAAGCATCAGAAGTAACCCTCTCATGCAGAGATCAAAGCAGGGGATTTTCTGGACAGACAGAAGAATGGATGAAGCAATGGATCCAAGGAGTAGAACCAAGTCTAACTTCCTCTGACTGTAAAGGTAGTGCCATTTTGCTTCACAGAGAAGATGGGAATATTGCAGGAATTGTTTGTGTGACAACCTACGCACATGATAGTGAAAAAGGTGCAATATTATGGGTGCGTGAGATAGCAGTACGTCCAGAATATCAGAGAAGAGGGATAGCAAAGAAATTGCTAACTCAAGCATTATCCTATGGCAAGTCTCATGGAGCTAAAAGGGCATTCCTTATGGCTGATGAGTGTAACGACCATGCTATAAATTTGTATAATAACATGGGCTTTGTTGCTAATAAAGATGAAACCCAAAATGATATGATACTAAAATAGAACAAATCAATTGGAATACCAGCAGAAATGCTCAACTTCCATTAAGAACTATTTATGAGGTTTAAAGGTAATAATTTGGATGCTACAATATCCTTGTAGATAATATTGAGTATAGTTCTAGGAGGTTATAACCTATGAAAATTGATTTTAGAAAACCAACGGAAAGAGATGCCAGAGATATTGCAACATGGAAGTATGAAGGTATATATTCATTTTATGATAATGATAAAACGGAAGCAAAAAAACAATGGGCTAGTAACATACATAATGATGAAGAGTCATTAGCTATGTATGATGAGAAAGAACAGTTAATAGGCAATTGCAGCTTCAGCATAGATGAAGATGAATTTGAATTGGGAGTACAAATGAGGCCAAGCTTAACTGGAAAAGGTATGGGAACAGAAGCTGTCAAAACCATACTAGATTTTGGAAGGGAAAAGTATAAATTTAATAGTATAAAATTGCTTGTGGCTAAGTTTAATAAGAGAGCAATTAGAGTATATGAAAAATTAGACTTTAAAAAAACAGACGAGTTTGTATGGAATGTAAATGGTGGAGAAACTGAATTTATTGAAATGAGAAAAACATATTAGTTCAATTTTCATTTTTTTATGTTTTCCGCTTATTTTAGTATCTCGAAATCAAAAGATAGTAGCTTCTGATGAGAGAATACTTTTTTATAGTATGACAGGTAAGCCTAAGGAAATTTTGTGGAAAGACATTAACAAAGTTAAATTTAACAAGGTATCTTTGGAGTTAAAATTAATAACTAGTAGTACAAGCATAAAACTACATAGACATTTAGTTGGCTTTAATAAATTTATTGAATTAATGGAGAAAAATATTAACAAAGAAATATATAGTGATGCTATGATAACGTTACAGTCCATGAATAAAGGATATTAATAAGAGGTTTGAAAGTACTGAGAATGAGGATATATTGAATATGCAGAGTGGTAGTGATTATAAAGATTGCTACCACTAAAATTTTACTTTGGACCGAGTCTCCATAATGTTGAAACATTAAAATTAAATTTATTTATATAGTTATAATTTTTTAGTGACGAAAGAAGCTTTAATAAAATATATAACCTTAAGTGATGAGGGCAATGTTCATGAAAGGTTCTTATAAAATGGTAAAGGCAAAAACCCAGTAATGCATAGAGAGTGTACACATGGCACAAAATTATATAGTAAATTAGTTGAGAGTATTATACAATTTTAATATAGGAATAAGCAAGAAGGGTGAAGGTATGTTTGAAGAGGTAGATAAAAAGAAAGTACTGTTAGATAGAAAAAGACCCTTACCGGAGTATACTGAAAAAAGTATAAGAGAGCATTTGCTTTTAGAGTGGACATATAACTCAAACGCTATAGAAGGAAATACCCTTACCTTAATGGAAACAAAAGTGGTACTAGAGGGTATCACCGTTGGAGGCAAAACCCTAAGGGAACATTTAGAAGTTATCAATCATAGAGATGCAATTTTATATGTAGAAGAAATTGTAAAGCATAATGAACTGCTGACTGAATGGCAAATAAAAAATATTCATAGGCTGGTTTTGAAAGGAATAAATGATAATTATGCTGGTAATTATAGAGATCAACAGGTTATAATTGCAGGAGCTAACCATATACCACCAGAGCCCTTTTTAATAAAGGAACAAATGGAAAACTTAATTAAATGGTATAATAGTGATGCAGAAAAGCTTCATCCAGTAGAAAAAGCGGCTATGCTGCATATAATATTTGTAGGTATACACCCTTTTGTAGATGGAAATGGAAGGACATCAAGATTGCTTCTAAACCTAGAGTTAATGAAAAACGGGTATCCTCCCATAGTAATTAGAAACGAAAATAGGCACAAATATTACAATGCCTTAGATAAGGCTCATACTACCGGAAGTAACAAAGATTTCTTAGAATTAGTTATAGAAGAATTAAATAAGATTCTAGACTTATATATAAATTTAATAAAATAGATTACCTTGATACAAGAACAGCCAGACAAGGCTGTTTCTTTTTTATCATTTGTCACGTGACTGGCACCATAGTGAAAAAAGTGTCGAAATGTTTTTGGTTTTATCACCATAATTATACATTTTTTATTATTATTGAATGCTATCATTGAATATAAACAAGTTTCTTTAATATATAAAATCACGCTTATGCGTTATATTGAGAATTAAACTGATTGCAGTAATGGTGATCAATTTAAACTTAGAATAGAAGGTCAATATGAATAAAATAAAATCATTAATTAAATATGAAATGCTTGACTTAAAAAGAAGCCCTTTATTTTGGATAATGGGTATTTTATACATATTTGGAATACAACAGGTTATTGGTAATATGACTTCTCGAGGAGGTTCATATTTAACTTTAATAGGATTTCAAAAAGATTCTTGGCTGCCATTAAATTTACTGATGATACCTATACTCTTTATTGGCATCAAAATAGGGAAAAATGAAAATGATATTTTTAAAAGTATGGATATTTCTTTTAAAGAGTTTCTAGTAAGTAAGCTTTTAATAAGTTCATTAATTAACTTTATCATCTTTTTTATTAGTATAGTTATATTTACAGTGATTGCTTTATTATGTAAGGTATCTCTACAGTATTTTATTAGGAACAGTATTTTTTATATTACAAATACTATCATTTTACTGTTGATGTGTAGCAGTTTAGGATTATTTATAGGTTCATTTATTAGCAGGTATGTTGGAGATGTAATAAGCTACATATTAGCTGTAGGTTCTTTTGTCTTGCTTAGCAACTTTTATAAGGAACCTATAGGTTTGTTTCCTTTAATTAATTTTAATGTAGTAACAAGTGTTTTTTATGTAAATACTTATGAAAGAAGCTACTTATACCACAATGTATTTTGGGCACTGATGGCAGTAAATTTTATTGTTTTAATTGTGATAAAAGGCGTATGGAAGAAAAAGACGCTTAAGATATTATCTGGGGCTATATTTAGTATATCTATTTTAATTTGTGCTTACTGTTTTAGTAAGGTAATCTCAGTAAAGACTACTTATTATGATATTTATTCTAAAAGGGACGTAGGGTTTTATAACAAAAAAAATAGCATCAGTACCTTTTTCAGCAATGATGATTGTGGATACTATGTAGATAAATATTCCATGGATATTGCTATAGATAATAAAATAAACAATGTATGCAATATGAAAGTTGTTATAAATAAGGACAATGTGAACTTATTGGAATTTGGTTTATACAACAAGTTAAATATTTCATCCATAAAGGTTAATGGGAAGAAAACAGATTTTAAGAGAACCATTAATAGCTTTATAGTTGAATTTCCTAAAGCCTATAAAAGTGGAGATATTGTAGATGTTGAAGTAGCATATCAGGGTGAAGTAAATACAATTTGGGATCAATCAAAAAAAATGTTTTATGTAAGTGATAATAGAGTGTTTTTAGGTGATGTTTTTGAATGGTATCCTAAATTGAACGATAGTCTACAAAAGACTTATGATATGAAAATTAAATATGATGGAAAAAATAAAATATATTCAAATTTAGATGGAACAAGCCAGGAGAAAAACTATAAATTTTCTGGCAAAGATAAAGAAATCCTGCTAATTAGCGGAGATTTACAAGAAGTTATGTATAAGGATATTACTATTATAGGCAATGAGGAATATGTCAATAACAGTGAATACTGCGACATTATGATAAATAGGATGGAAAAAGAACTGGGTGAAAAAAGAGATAAAATTATTTTGGGAACCTTTATTCCAGGAGGTAAAAAAATGAAGGAAAATTATGAAAAGGCATATTATTATGGAGGGTACTAATTACAGGCTATATAAAAGGGAGTAATAATAATGAATGTTTTAAAGGTGAATAATTTAGACTTTAATTATGGAAGATTTCAAGCCCTTAAAGATATTTCCTTTGAGGTTAGCAATGGAGTAGTGGGGATTTTAGGGCCTAATGGAGCGGGAAAGAGTACTACTATTAAATTAATAACAACTTTATTTGATATTCAAAAGGGAGACATCTTTTTAAGTAATTTAGACTATAAAAAAGATTTAAAAGAAATAAGAAAGAGAATGGGATATTTACCGCAGGAATTTAGTGTATATGGCAATTTGAAGGGGAGAGAATTCTTAGAGATTATAGCCAGCCTAAAGTTAAAATATGATAATCAGGAAATTTCTAATCATATTGATAAAATTATTAATGAACTAGATATGAGTGCTTATATTGATAAAAAAATAAAACAATATTCAGGAGGAATGAAGCAAAAACTAGGTTTTGCTCAAGTTATAATAGGAAATCCTAGTTTAATTGTTGTGGACGAGCCAACTGTAGGCCTTGACCCGGAGCAAAGAAACTATATAAGAGAGCTTTTGCCTATAATAAGTAAGGATAGGATAGTGCTTATTACTACTCATATAGTTGAAGATATAGAATACTATTGTGATTATTTGCTGGTGATAAAGGAAGGCCGGCTAATATATAAGGGAACCAAGGAAAATTTCATTAATGAAATAGATGGAATGTTATGGGAAGCAGATGTTGATGCAGAAATGTTTAATAAAATTTCATCTAATAGTAAAATTATTTTAAATCAAAGGAAGGATAATTTTGCACATGTTAAATACATAAGTAAAACCCCTTTAACGGATAACTCACAAAAAATTACTCCAAATCTTCAAGAAGCATACATAGCTTATAATAAGATTAATGATAATAAGATTTATAACTATGATTAAGGCTTATTTGAAAATCCTAAACAATTTACTCACTGAAAATTTATTATATTATGTAAGTGCTTTTGTCCTCATAATAAATGCACTAGTAAGGTTTAATCCTAAAATAGTGCTAAATATAAATGAACAACAAGCCACTATACTAAATGATATAGAAATAATACCTACTGGATTATTTACTTTTTGTGATGTTTATCTTTTGTTATTTTTTATTATAATAATATATTTTTTCTTAGGGTCTGACTTTACTAACAGTATGGAGGATATATCCTTAGCAGTTGGAGGAAGTAAAATAAATAAATTTATGTATAGAAAGTTGTATACAACCTTAATAGTATATGCTTTTTTATACTTAGTATCTTTTATTAATATATACACCCTTTATAAAAAAATATTGCCTCCTAACGTGGAAATTATTAGACTGACGGAAATTTTGTTTTATTCCTTTACCACAAATATTTTTATAATTTCATTAAGCTTAGTGATACTGTTTCTTATAAGGAATATACCCATTAGCATGATAATTATCTCATCTTATTATTTAGTAGAAGAATCCTTATGGAGATGCAAGGTAACTCAAAGAATGGGAATTTTAGGACATCTTTATCATTATTATGACTATTTAGAGGGAGAGAGGGTAACTATAAAGTTGTTATATATTATTGCATCTCTAATATTACTATATATTGCTTATAGACTATCTAGCAGGAAGAAAGTAAGCCTCTTTAAGTATTTGAATATTTAAATATTTCATTAGATTTTACATCTATTTTGCTTAATATTGACTAAATTTTCGTTCTTATATTAAGCATATTATTTATGGGATTAAAATAACAGCATCTAATATATTTAAAATTTTTTAGTATAAAACAAATAAAAAAGTAGCACCTAATTTACACATGGAGCTACTTTTTAATTTTGAATTATATAGTAATATATTTACAAGTATTGTACAATTTCCATATAGAGTTAAGAAACCTGTAGGTATTCTTAACTTTAATGAAATATAATTATGTACATTTATGAAGTATTAAATTGAAAAACAATCCATTAATATATCTCTAAAATATCTTTAGGAGTGGTAAAAATATGTAGTAATCAAATGAAGATTCTAAAGTAAACCTTATCTAAGATTTTAAAAGTGATATAAATAAGCTAAAAAATTATATAGAAACTATAAACAAATGG
This sequence comes from Clostridium amylolyticum, assembly GCF_900142075.1. GTDB lineage: Bacteria > Bacillota > Clostridia > Clostridiales > Clostridiaceae > Clostridium_AA > Clostridium_AA amylolyticum. The sequence continues at coordinate 431,693 of NZ_FQZO01000002.1, read as the reverse complement.
TCTGCAACTAATTTTCAGGATAATAAAAATTCTTTATATAAAATAGAGGAGTTTTTAAGACTCAATAATGAATATAAAAGTTTGTATTCATGTTTATATTCTTATAGTTATTTAGTTATGAATATGGACTTTAAGAATCAGGAAGCAGTATGTGTTTTAGATGAGCTTGAAAATGAAAATTTAGGTTTTACTGAAGTTTTTGTAAGGTTTAGCAGGTGGCTTAGTAACATTAGAAATTTGGATGAAATAATAGATGCTTCAACTTATATTTCAGAACACAAATTTTATCTTAAAGAACTTTTATTAAAAACAAAATATTTGTTAAGTGAAAAGGAAGAAATAGTTACTTCTAAAATGCAAAATACAGGCTCTAAAGCATGGGAAAAGCTTTATATGGAGTTAATTGCCTCTACTACCATTGATATTACAATTAATAACTCTGAGGAAAAGTTAACCCTTGCTGAACTTACCGGTATGGCATATGAAAAGGATGGGGATTTAAGAAAGGCAGCCTATTATAAAGAAAAGGATTTGTGCAAAAGTATATCACAAATATGTGGTAAGTGCTTAAATGGGATTAGTGGTGAAGCTCTTACTATTTATGAAATGAGAGGATATAAATCAACCTTGGAGAAAGTTTTAATAGATTCAAGAATGGATTTTGAAACCTTAAATGCCTTGATTTCTGCAATTAAAGAAAGCTTGCCAATGTTTCGTAAATATTATTTGAAAAAAGCTGAAGTTTTAAGATATAAATCTAAGCTCCCTTTCTATGATATTTATGCCCCCATTGGTAATAGCAATTTGAAGCTGTGTTATGAAGATGCTAAGAATTTCATTATAGCTAGCTTTGAAACTTTTAACGAAAATCTATCTGGTTTTGCAAAGAAAGCCTTTGAAAATAGGTGGATTGATGCAGAGCCAAGAAGGGGTAAAGGAAACTTTGGCTTATCAGTAGATCTTTTCCCCATTAAGGAAAGTAGGATAAGTACTAGTTTTAATGGAAACTACATTGATGTAAGTATATTGGCTCATGAAATTGGTCACGGATATCACAGTTCTACTCTTTTCAATGAAAAAATTTTGAATACAGAATATCCTATACCCATTGCAGAAACAGCTTCTATTTTTTGTGAAACCTTAGTAAATAATAAGCTATTAAGCATATTACCCAGTGAGGAAGCATTAACAATTTTGGAGAGAAGTATTTCAGATGCAGCTTATTATATTGTAGATTTTTATGGCAGGTACTTATTTGAAACTCAGTTGTTTGAAAGAAGGAGATCAGGACCATTATCCATAGAGGAACTTAATGAATTAATGCTTTCCTCCATGAAGGCGGCGTATGGTGACAGCATTGATGCTGAAACTATTCATCCCTATATGTGGATGAATAAAGTTGGATACTTCATGGCAGGTAATGAGTTTCTGAACTTTCCATATTCCTTTGGGGTTTTATTTGCAAAAGGTCTCTATGCTGAATATATAAAAAGAGGACAAACCTTTGCAAAAGAGTATGATAAATTTCTAAGCTGTACAAGCAAAAATAATATTGTGGATATAGCAAAAATAATAGATATAGATGTCCATTCCATAGACTTTTGGAGAGGTTCTTTAAAGCTTATAGAGAAGGATATTGAAAAGATTATGAAGTAATATTAGCAAGGCTTTGCTTATATTAGTAGGGTAAGTAGATTTATAAGGGGAAGCTATGTAAATAGTTTCCCTGCTTCATTTTTATTACATTATATATTAACACCTTATTCATCTTTAGTAATTTTGTAAAATTTCATTATCATTATAGTACAATTTGTCCTTTGTCACGCGCCTGGCACTTGGCAATGGTATCTGACGCTATTGGAATTTTGTTAGCATTATATTATAATATTTCCATAATATAAGTATTGAGGAAATTTTATTAAGTAATTTAAGGAGTAAAAAATGATTAGGATAGGAATAGATTTAGGAACAACTAATAGTTTAATAGCCTATTGGACAGAGGAAGGACCGGTGATTATTCCTAATTCTTTGGGAGAACATCTCACGCCTTCTGTGGTTAGTATAGATGATAATGGAGAAATCTTGGTAGGAAAAATAGCTAAGGAAAGGCAGATTACTCATCCTGAACTAAGTGCTTCTGTATTTAAAAGAGCTATGGGGAGTAAAAAAACTTATAAGCTTGGAGGTAAAGAGTTTTTACCTGAAGAGTTATCCGCTTTAGTATTAAAGGCTTTGAAGGAAGACGCGGAACATTATTTAGGGCTTCCAATTAGTGAAGCGGTGGTAAGTGTGCCGGCATATTTTAGTGATGCTCAGAGAAAAGCTACTAAAAGAGCTGGTGAATTAGCAGGATTAAAGGTGGACAGGCTGGTTACTGAACCCACAGCAGCGGCTTTGGCTTATGGAATACATAATACCGATGCTGATACTAAGATTTTAGTATTTGACTTAGGGGGAGGAACCTTTGATGTATCCATATTGGAGTTCTTTGATGGCATTATGGAAGTTAGAGCGGTAGCTGGAGATAATTATTTAGGCGGAGAAGACTTTACAGAAGTTTTAATTGATATGTTTTTAAAGCATCATGGTTTAAATAAGGAGTCCTTAGATGAAAACACTTATTCATTGTTAAGAAAGGAAGCTGAATTTTCCAAAAGGTCTTTTAGTGAAGATAAAGCTGCTACCCTTAAGTGTGCTATCCATGGGGAAATATTATCCTATGATATAACTGCAGAAGAGTATGAGAAGGCTGTAAAAGGGTTATTGAATAGGTTAAAAGAGCCAGTAGAAAGAGCATTAAGCGACTCTCAGTTAAAGCTTAATGAAATAGAGGCTATATTGATGGTAGGAGGAGCTAATAAGCTCCCATTAATTAGGCATTTTGTAAGCAAGCTATTTGGGAAGTTTGCTTATGTGAATATTAATCCTGATGAAGTGGTGGCTCTTGGGGCTGCGGTGCAAGCTGCCTTAATGGGGAAAAATGCTGCTTTTAAAGAGATTATACTCACAGACGTATGTCCATATACCCTTGGGACTACTGTATCTGTGAAGAAGGCCTATGGTCACTATGAATCAGGACACTTTTTCCCAATCATTGAGAGAAACACCACCATACCAGTGAGCAAGGTAGAGAGACTTTATACCATATATGACAATCAAAAAGTAATTAACGTAGAAATATTGCAAGGAGAATCAAGGCTATCCAAAGACAATATTTATCTTGGTGAATTAAATGTGCCAGTGCCTCCAGCGGCGTCAGGGGAAGAAGCTGTGGATATAAGATATACCTATGATATAAATGGAATTTTAGAAGTGGAAGTAACAGTGGTATCTACTGGGGCAAAACGCAGTATTATTATAGAAAAGAATGCTGGACATATGTCCAAAGAGGAAATATCAAAACGTATGAAAAGTTTATCTTATCTAAAAATACATCCTAGGGAGAATCATGAAAACAAACTTCTCATTGCTAGAGGGGAGAGGTTGTATCAAGAAAACTTAGGACCCATCAGGCATGAGATTGCAAGACTGATTAGTGAATTTGAAGATGTACTTGAAAAACAGGATTTAAGAGAGATTCAAGATACAAGAAATAAGCTTAAAGAAGTATTTAATACTATAGATAATAGGGAGGACTTCTAATGAATTGTTTTGAAATTTTAGGTATTTCTCCAACAAAGGATGTAAAAGCTATAAGAAGGGCTTATTCTAAGCTTTTAACTAAATTTTCTCCGGAAAATGATCCGGAAGGGTTCCAGAGATTAAGGGCTGCCTATGAAGAAGCCCTCTTAAAAGCCAATGAAGAGGAAGAACAAACTATAAAAAAATTATCTCCCATAGATGAATTTATGGAGTCCTTTGAAGGTATTTACAAGGATTATGAGAAGAGAGTAAGCTTTAGTTATTGGAAAGAGCTATTAGAACAAGATATATGCTATAACATAGACGACTCTAAAGAGGTAAGTGATAGAATTCTAACCTTTATCATGGATAACTACAATTTTCCTTCAGAAGTTTGGAGGTTGTTTAATGAGTATTTTTCCTGGAGCACTAAAAAGGATAAATTATATGAGAGCTTTCCCAAAGGCTTTATTGATTTTGTAATTTATAAAATTACAACTACAAGCACCTTTGATTATGAATTTTTAAAGCAGTGTAAAGATAATGAGCAGGACTTATTTATTAAAGAATTTAGAAGACTGAATACCGCTGTAGATGATCTGGACTTTTATACTGCAAGTGCTGCTATGAAAGAAGCTAAAGCTATATGCCCTGATCATCCAGACTTAAAATTATTGATTGGTAGATATTATATGATTAATGGGAACCTAGAGGAAGCTGAATCCTTATTTACTAATTTGATTAACACTCGTAGGGAAGCTATAGATGCCTATTACTATAGAGGAGAGCTATACTCAAGAGTTGGAAAGCTAAAGGACTCCTATGATGATTATAAAGTAGTGCTTAGCATTGATCCTGTCTATGTGGGAGCGTTATATTCCATAGGGAGATGCTGCATATCTTTAAACAAGTACCAAGAAGCTATAGAATATTTAGAAAAGCTTAAAGCTATGTATCCATATAATCAAGATACCAGAGTTTTTTTAGCTTCTGCTTATAATTTTTATAAGGATAATCTTATAGAAGCTATGGCTAAAGATTCATATGATAATAATGTTAAATATAAGCTGGCAGAGGCTTATTTTAAGACAGATAAACTAGAAGAAAGCTATAATTTATTAAAAGATTTGATGGAAGGCACTGAAATAACCAAGGATATGCACTATTTATATTGCCAAGTGCTAATGCTGCAAAAGGATTATCAATTAGCCTATAACAGTGTTTGCAAGGGGTTAGAAACCTTTAAAGATGACTATAAGCTAAATCTTTTAAAGGCTGATATTTTAGATGATTTAGATAGAGAAGAAGAGGCTTTAATCCAATATGATAAAACCATTGCCATTAATGAAGATATGCATATAGCCTACAATAATAAAGCTTATGTGCTCAATAAACTAGAAAGATATAATGAAGGCTTGGAATGTGCTAATAAATCCATAAGCTTAGATAAAAGCGATGCCCATGGATTTAAGAATAAGGCAGCATCGCTTTTAGGCTTGAGTCTTTATGAGGACTGTTTGGATGCCTGCGAAGAGGCGGTAAAAAGATATCAATACTTCATAGAGGCTTATGTGATTAAAATGCAGGCCTTTATTGATATAGATTTATATGATGAAGCTTTAAATGTATTTAACAGAACAAGGGATTTAGGATTAATAGACAGCAAATTATATTATGAAAAAGCAAGGGCTTTAATGTATCTAGATAAAAATGATGAAGCTATAGAAAATTGTAATCTGGCTATAGAGATGGATGAAAGCAACGTAGAGTTTTATTACACTAAAGGCTGCTCATATTATGATAAGGAAGACTATAGCGAGGCCATAGAATGCTTTGATATAACCTTAAGCAAAGATCCTCACTATGGAGGAGCATATTTTTATAAAGCTCATAGCCTTATAAATCTATCCAAAGAAAATGAGGCACTAGAGGTAATAGATTCAGCAATCAACTTAAAAGTTCAACTTCCAGACAGATTTTATTCCTTAAAGGCATCCATACTGGAAAATTTCAAAAGATATGAAGAGGCTATTAATGAATATAAAAATGCAATTAACTGTGAACCTAATGATGCAAATCACTATTATTCCGCAGGCTATGCCCTAAGTGAAATAGAACAATATGATGAAGCTCTTAAATACTATGAAAAATCCTTAGAACTAGACCCAAATCAATCCAGAGTTTATGTAAATGTTAGTTACTGCTTATACAATCTACAAAGGTTCCATGAGTGCATTGAATATTGTGATAAAGCCATAGATATGGAACCAGACTATATAGTCCCCCACCAAAATAAAGGCTGGGCACTGTACAGGCTATACCACATAGAAGAAGCAGAAGTGGAATGCAACTATGCATTAAAAATAGATGGAAACAACCTAGATGTACTGCTTTTAAAGCTTAGAATACTAATGTATAAGGAACTATACCAAGAGGCTTTAGTGATTTGCGACCGAATGCTGGAACTAAGCAGCGAGGATTCCAATGTAAAAAACATAAAATCAGAGGTATTAAGCAAAATCAATCCAAAGAAGAGCCTATTCAAATCCCTATTTAAATAAGGACAAAAGAGTGCCAGTCACTTGCAAGTGACAAACTTTAATTAACTTTACACTGAACTTTTAAATATGGTATAATATAGAATATTGTTAATTTTATTATATAATTTAAGCATAAATAAGGAGAGTGCTTTATGAGTGAGGTAGTTCTTAACTAATCAACTGAATAGTTGTTCCTTAAAAAACTTTTGTGCCTAATATAGGTTTATTTGTTGATGAGTTTTTTAAGAGTAAGTTAAGACACGGAAAGCATTCAACCCTATTATACTATGTTAATACACCGGCTTTTGCACGGTATTTTTTATTTCTAAAATCAGGTTTTACTTAATTTGGAGTAGTTATAGTTTTGATTTAATTAAAAGACTTTAATTAGAACAATATATAATAAATCATTATTTTTCACTTCTAAGAGAATTAAGTATATGATTTTAGGCATTGTTATTTAGGTATATACTGCAATCTTAAAGGCTGTAGAGGCTTTGTGTCTCTATAGCCTTTTCATGTTTTAACTTAATTTTAGTGGATTAGTATGATTTCAAGTAATTGGTATTGATCTTATGAAAGATAGGAGTTTTCTGAAGGTTAATATTATGTAAAAACTATTAAACAGCAAGCAAGGCATAAGAAAAATTAGACAAAGTAAATATAGATGCTAAATGGCTTGCTATCGGATAAAATATGAAGCTAAAACATGGAGGAATAAAATTGAGTTATAAAGATAAGGAAAAAAATAAAATAATAAATAAGGATACTTTATTTTGTGATTATATAGAAGAAGTAAGTAGAAATGTTAATATAAAGGAAGGTAAAAATTCTATAGAAAAAATTTTAGTTGATGTATATTTTAAAGAAGGAATATCTACTAAAGAGCTGGCGAGAAATAACTTTCTTCCTATCCCTTTAATAACAGCAATAAAAAGAGAATTTATAAAGTGCGGGCTATTGATTCAAGATAGAGGGGTAAGACTTACAGTAATGGGTAGAGATTATATAGAAAATGAGTTGGGGTTTAAAGGGTTAAATAAGGAATTATATAAAAAGCTGTTATTAGAGCCATGGAAAGACCACAAAGAAATTATAGAAATAAAAGATGAAATAAATGAAATATTCATTAATAGACCTCAGGCAGATGTTACTATAGATCAATCCAAGTGTACCGTGGATACAGCTATAAAAAGAGCTGTATTAGCCCTGATAAATCATGCATTAATAAGTAAGAAAATTTTATGTGTAGGAGACGATGATTTAGTAAGCATTGCTATAAGCTTTTTGCTGAAAAAACTGTTCGCTGATATAAGAAATTGTAAAACGTCAGTCTTAGTAATGGATATTGATGAGAGAATTCTTTCTTACATTAAAAGCTGGGGGGAGAAAGAAGGACTTCCTATTAGTTGTGAGCATATAGATTTTAGAAGGCCTATAGCTAATAAGCTTAAGAATAGCTTTGATTGCTTTTTTACTGACCCCCCTTATACTCTTCAAGGAATGAATTTATTTGTTTCCAGAGGTTTACAAGCTTTAAAGAAAGAAAATGGTATCCCTATTTTTCTTTCATACGCTCACAAATCACCAGATTGTGACCTTGCTATGCAAAAGTGTTTTATAGAAATGGGTCTTATGGTTTCAGAAATAATTCCTACATTTAATAATTATGAGGGGGCTGCAATTATAGGAAATACAGGACAAATGATTATTCTTAAAACTACAAGTGAAAGCAGACCTTTAATAGAAGAAGATTATAAAGATGCAATTTATACAGGAGAATTAAATGTGACAGTTAGATATTATGAGTGTAAACAATGTGGAAAAATAATAAAGATAGGGGTTTCTGAAAGTTTTAAAATTATAGAAGATTTGAAGGGTAATGGGTGTAGCAGCTGCAGGGGTAAGGTGTTTAAAATGGTGGAAAGGGCAAAAGTCTAATTAATTACTTGGTTAAAATAAAAATGCTAAAGATGGTTTGTCATAAGCAGGCCACTTCTGCTAGAAATATTGTGTTAAAATAGTATATGGAAATATTAGTTATTCCTTATTGATTATAGAGAGGTGCAAATTATGAGTAAAATATTAAAGATACAAAAGCCAAAGTTTATTGATGAATTAGAAGAGATAGATGACGCAAATGAATATTTTAAGGAATGTGAGAAAATACAAAATAAGGTTATAGAAAATATTACAATAAGTGAGGGGGTTCATATAGGTTTCACCATAGATTCCTGTATTTTTAGGAAGGTTGTCTTTGAAAATTGCGATTTTTCTAAAGTTGATTTAATAGATACTAGATTTGAAAACTGTGATTTATCTAATGCTTCTTTTCGAGAGGGAAGTGTGCATAGAACAGAGTTTATTAATTGTAAGCTTATGGGGGCAAGGTTTGATGAAAGTAGTATAAAGGATGTACTATTCCAAAATGTTTTAGCTAAGTATTCAAACTTTTCTTTTTCAAAATTGAAGCTTGTAAACATAGTAGAGTCTGACTTGGAAGGATCTATATTTCAAGAAGTAAAAAAGGATAAATTGTGCTTTAAGGACACAGATTTAAGTAATTCATTTTTCAACAAAACGCCCCTATCAAAAATGGATCTTACCAGTTGTGATATTGCAGGTATTGATATAGAGATAGAAAATTTACAGGGTGCTACAGTGACTGCAATGCAGGGCTTAGACTTAACAAGATTGATGGGGCTAATTATAAGATAATGGAGATAATGGTGCCAGGCACGTGACAAGTGACTAATTGAAATAAAGGAGATTAAATTGTTTTTATTTTAAAAATAAAATAATAGTATTTTATTATTATAATAATTATAATAAAAATTCTTCCATAAATATTATTCAGTATAAAAAAGCTGACCAATAGCATAAATGAGGCAAAGGAGAGTAATGATATTTTTGTTTTTAAGGTCATTGCTTTTGATTGTACAAAGTCATGTAAATGTTTTTTATACAACTTAGTAGTTAAAAACCAATTATGAAATTTGCTTGAGCCTTTTGCAAAGCAAAATGAAGATAGCAACAAAAAAGGAGCTGTAGGAAGAATAGGAATAATCACTCCTACAGCCCCAATACCAAAGGATAAAAAACCTAATATAATCCAAATATATTTCATAACTCACCTAGTCCTTAATAAATAATGTTAAAACTCTAAATATTACGCTCTATCTTAATTAAATTTATATTAGTAAAATAATATAAATATGAATCAAACACATTATTATATTTTTTCATGACGGAAAGTGTTATTTAGAATTAAGAATATTATAAACTGCATACTCCATTTTCACAGTGGCCGCTACTTGGATTCCTTTCAGAATTTGTACCTGAAGATTCTGGGCTATCTAAAGGAGCTTCTTCATCAAATACTTTATTTAAAACCTCTAAAAATGCAGAAGATGGCTGTGCTCCTGAAACTGCGTATTTGTTGTTAAATACAAAAAATGGAACTCCGCTTATTCCTAATTCAGCTGCTTCCTGTTGCTCTTTACTCACTTCTATGGTAAATTCATCTCCAGATAACACGGAAAGAGTTTTTTCTTCATCAAGTCCAACTTCCCCTGCAAGCTTAGCTAGAGTTTCATGATCACTTATCTTTAATGAATCTATAAAGTAAGCTTTCATAAGCCTTTCAGAAATCTCATTCATCTTACCTTCACTCTTTGCATAGTGATATAGCCTATGTGCATCCAAGGTATTAGTTGGTTGCATTGTATCGAAGTGATAGTCAAGGCCGATATCTTTTGCTTGTTGAACAATACTATCATTCATTTTTTTAGCTTCTTCACGGGATACACCGTATTTACCGGCAATAATTCCATGTATGTCCTCGTCATATTGCATTTTTGCATTAGGATCAAGCTGGAAGCTTTTAAAATTTATTTCTACTTTTTCTTTGTGAGGGAATTGATTTAGTGCATTTTCAAATCTACGTTTTCCTATATAACAAAATGGACATACAAAATCAGACCAAATTTCAACTTTCATAATATTTACCTCCTGTTTTTACAATGAAACTTATAAAATTATCCTGTTAATTCATTATAACTAATAAGGATATAATTATCAATTAATAATTATTATTTATTATGCTGTTAAAATTTATAGAATAAAAAGTAAAATTATGAGTATAATAAAAATGTTCATACAATATATAGTAAATAGTACTTGCATTATATTATAAATAGTGATATAGTTAATTCATTGCTTAAATGAAACGTAGATAATTGAACAATATATTTTTTGTAAGTGCTATTAAAACGTACTGTATGATCAAAGAAATTTTGTTGCAAATTGTTACAAAGAGTTTAAGAAAATAAAATTTCGGAGGTACACGTAGATGAACGGTACAGTTAAATGGTTTAATGGAGAAAAAGGATTTGGTTTTATTACAGGAGAAGATGGAAAAGATGTTTTCGCACATTTCTCTCAAATACAATCAGATGGATACAAAACACTTGAAGAAGGTCAAAAGGTTTCTTATGACGTAGCTCAAGGACAAAAAGGTCTTCAAGCAGAAAATATAGTTATTACTAGATAATGAATATTTTAACCCCTTAAAGAATTTTCTTTAAGGGGTTTTTGAATTTAATATTAAATTGATAAAATCGCAATATTCTTGAATGGAATTTTCAATATAGGATTTTTGTATTTTAAAAGGTAAGCTTTACTTATAAGCTTACCTTTTAAAACTTAAAATGCACCGCTTCCGCCGCCACCTCCACCGATGGAGCCGCCTCCGCTAAATCCGCCTCCTATGGATCCGGAACTGTCAGTGTTAGAAGAATTAGCTATGTCCATGGTTTTAGTTAAGATTTCTTCCGTGGTATTAAGGTTGGTAGAGAAATAAGAATCCATAATCATATACCTTAACAATATGTGGTCATTAGTTAAATCTTCTGGTCTTATATGAAGTTTCATTTCATTTATTACCTTTTCTGAAACTCCTAACATTATCCCATAAACCAAGAAGTGTTCCCAAAGCTGAATACTTGGAATCTCTGCCACATTTAGCTTACTAAAATCATTTAAGAAATTCTTTAGTGCTAACCATTTTAATCTATGATCTTCATACTCATTTTTTAATACTGGTCCCCTAGAACCTTTATATTCAGGAATTAAGGTGTAAGGATCCAGTTTATGATGTATCTCTTCCTCTATAACACTAGTCCAAGACTCAAATTCATCTTTAAAGTCCCTGGCTTTGGATTCAGATTTAGTTTTTTTCTTTATTTCTTTAAAGGAGATGATGCTTTTATCGCTAGAATACTTCAAAAGCCATCTTACTAGCTCTTTTTCAAAACTGTATCCGCTCTTTTCTAATTTATCAAAATCTACTTTAAAGCCATAATCTTTTTTAGTGGTTTTTCTTATAATTCCTGTAACTTCTTCACTCTCCACCACAGTAATTATTTTTCTCCTAACCATGTCCATAATAGTAGCGCTAATTATGCTTGTATTATCATCTAGGTCAGAATATATAATTTCTGCTGCAAAGGCAGGTGGATAATCACTGGGTAATTCCCTATAATATTTTCCTTGAAATAAAGGATATTGACTTCTATAGGCATTTAAGGCTTGTTTATATTTTTTATTACTATTTATTATGAAGCCTAAGATGGTGATTATACCTAAAGCTATTGCTCCAAAAAATACAGGAAGCATTTTTCTAACCCTACGAGCATTTTCTTCATTCTTAGCAGCTATTTTTCTAGCGTCTTCTCTTTCTTTATTTGATCTATCAGCTCTATCTTTCTCTTCAGCTAATATTAAGTCTCTCCTGTTTTCTTTTACCACATTGGTGGATTTGGATATAAATTCTCTAGAGAAAATCACTCTAGCTTCAATAAAAGCACCATTATGCAAATTTGGTGTGGTAAACAAAAGATGTTTATTATCTATCTTTTCACTCTTTCCGTATAGTGGTCCATGACCCCAAAACTTAACATCTGTTAAATCTTCAGAAGGAAGAAGAATCTTAAGGCTAATATTATTTACAGAGATTTTATTATCATTAGAATAAAAATTCCAACTTAATTCACCAGTATCGTCATAAAGAGTAGCTGCCCCCTTTATATTATAAATAATTCTAAAGATCTTTTTCTCATTCTTGCTTTTAGAAAATATTTTTATGGTTATACCATTGCTACCGTTATTTATAATAGTGTATTGATTATTGTTTTCCCCCTGAGGGATTTCTTTGAAGTCTCCACTAGATTCTTTTATTAAGACTTTTTTTATTTCATAACCCTGAGCGCCTTTCAACCTTAAATCTCTAGTAACTCCGTTAAAGTCTCCGGTAAACTTATAATTCAAGTCTTCTACTATATCTAAAGAAGCATCATCTCTTAAGGTAGCTTCAATGTTTAATCCATCTACTGAAAAAGATTTATCCGCAGCAAAGACGTTCACAGAAAACATAAATATAAATACTAAGGCAGTGATTAATGCTTTTATAAGCTTTTTCATCCTTTCCACTCCTTTCTTATGAATCAATGTGCTGAGTGGTTTTATCTAAAATTGAATTTTAATATTTTCTGCATCTTGTGGGTTAGTAAGTTCAAATAAGTTTGCTTGCTTAAAATTAAATATATTAGCAAAAATGTTACTTGGGAACATATCTACAGCATCATTATAAATGTTAACTGTGTCATTATAGAACTGTCTTGCATAAGCAATCTTGTCCTCTATGTCTTTCAGCTGACTTTGTAAATCTAAGAAGTTTGTATTAGCCTTTAGTTCAGGATAGTTTTCAGCTAGAGCAAATACTTGTTTTAAAGCGCCTTGCATTAAACTCTCTGATTTTGCAGCTTCATCCACAGAGGTAGCATTTAAGTAAGTGTTTCTAGCTTCTATAACTTCTTTAAAGGCTTCTCTTTCATGTTTGGCATACCCTTTTACCACTTCTACTAAGTTTGGGATTAAATCAGCTCTTCTTTTTAATTGAATACTGATTTGTGACCATTGATTTTCTACCCTGTTTTTTAATCTAACGAGCTTGTTATAGCTAGATATGGTAATAAGTAATAATATTATGACTACTGCTAGTACAATAATTGTTGTTGGATTCATTTAATACCCCTCCTTGATTTCTTTGTTTTATTATAGCATAATACGGTGCCAGTCACGTGACAAGTGATAAACTCATAACAATAATATTTATATGAATAATATTTAGAGAAATGTTAAATATTTATATATTAATATTTTAGAGGTTATGTGAATTTGTTAAAAAAGTTTTCAAAGATGTAAAAGACTATAAAGGAAAACAGCGCAATATATTAATGTGGTACCTTCTTCAGTAAGTAAGCTGATCTTCCGTAATGAAGTTATAGGTCACATGACTAGTACAGGTTAATACAATATAGTATAAGTATTTTAGTGAAGGGACGAGAAATGGTTTTTTATAATAATTACAATGGAAATGGTTATTTATGTTATGGATGCCCTTGTTCTGGGAATTGTTCTTATGTGAGAAAATATCATGATGAAAATTACTTTTCTAGAAAGGATGTCTTTTCAGCTTCTATAGAACTAAGTGAACAGAAATTAAGTCCAAGTAACTTCTCTATAGTTTATCCTTTTATTCCAAATATTCAAAAGGATAAAACCATAGAGAAGATTAATAATTACATTATAGATGAGGTAGATAAACTATTTAGAAGCCAAGTCTTATTGCCGGAAAAATTGGATTTCAACGATGTAATGGGCACTTATGAAGTTGTTTTAAATAAAAATGGTGTTTTAAGTATCTTGTTTAGCATGTACACTTATGTAAAAAAAGCAGCTCATGGATTTACAGCTTATTCTTCTCTAACCTTAAATGTGGAAACCGGCGAAGTATATAGTTTTAGTGATTTATTTAACTCAAAGATGAATTATATAAGTTTTCTAAATGAGATAGCTAAGAACTATATTAAGAAAAACGATATTGTGCTTATAAATGAATATAATGGTATAGTGCCAAACCAGCAGTATTATCTTACTCCAGATGCATTGGTGATTTATTATCAAGTTTATGATTATACACCTTATTACTATGGCTTATTTAAGATAGAAATTCCTTATGATAAGATTACAAATCTTCTCACTCCAATTAGTCCAATTAATAAGATATTAGTTGGAGGATCCAAAAAGTAATACATTGAATATCTTTATGATTTTTCCAAGTAAAAGCTGCCAAATGGGCAGCTTTTGTCACTTGTCAAGTGGCTGATACTGCTATTTCACTAATAATACATTTACACACATAGTAATATGAGTTATATTATAAGCGACAAAAGTCGCCTTTTTTAGGCAGATTTTGTCACTTATCAAGTGCTTGGCATCTTTTTTTTCTATAAACATATTTTAAATTTATGAAGGTTATTATATAATGGATATAATATACAATAACTATAATATAGAGGAGGATCAGCAATGAAAAAGGTGTATAAGTTAGCAGGAAAAGTTCTTTTAGGTATGGCAGCTTTAATTGCAGTGGTAGGTCCTGCATCCTATGCAGGGATAGGAGTAGAAGAAATCCCTGAGTCTATTAAAAACAAGAGATAGTAAAGTATATACTTAAGAATAATTTAAGTGAAAAAGAAGGACAAGCTTTATTTTTTATTTAACATTTATCCCATAGCTAACCAGCCTCTAATACCTCACTTCTTTAAGTGATGGAATAAGGGGCGCTAAGCTCCTGGATAAGTTCTCCTAAGCTTCAGTTGGAGTAAGTATTCCTTTTAAGCAAACTCCATCTGAAGCTTAGAGCCACTTGATTCTATGGCAACCACCCTAAAGCTCCCATGGTATAGTGAGAAGTTAATTCACATAAGTTCTGGGTTTTATATCCCTGAATTTATTAAAAGCGGGGCTTAAGGGTGGCTAAGATTTTTGATAAGTTCTTTAAGATTCAAATAGAGAGATTTTTTGTAATTAAACTTTAGCAGAATCTAAGAGCCACTTGACTATAGAAGGGAAAGATTCTAGTGCTAGTAAAAATATTTGATTTAATTTCTACAATTATTCAATCAGTTTTATTTGTATGGGTTTGCAACAATATAGCATCTAAAGAAAATAAGATTAATAAGCTTAAAGAGGTTATTTTAATCTTAATTCTTTTTATAAACTCATTTATCTTTTCTTATATGGACATAAATACTCCCTACGCAAATGTTATTATGATAGTCATTGCTTTGACTACCATAATTTTATTTTATAGAAAATCTATGGTAGATGGGTTGCTTGGATTCGGATTAACCCATATATTTTTTACTATGATATCATATTTTATAATGACAATTTACAAAAATGTAGCTATAAATACTAGTTTTGGATTTTCCACAGATGTATATATAGTTTTATTTATTTATGTTCCGGCTTTTATATGTTACTTATATATATATATGATTAGAAAGTATTTATTTAATTTAATTATTACTATAAAAAGTTATAAATTGTCTCTCACACCTGTACTATTACTAAATTATGTATTGATTCTAGGTGATACCTTTCGATCCTATTGGCATACAGAAGGTATGGAGTTTTCCTATAAAAACACCTTTTATACAGTAGCTTTCATAACTTTTATATTTACAATACTATACTTTGCAAAAATAAGGGACAAAGCTAGAGAAGTGGAGATGTTAAATGCTGCTTTAAATGAAAAAATGGTGGAACTAAAGAAGATAAAGCATGATTATGGAAGTGAAATAAGCAGTCTTTATGGGCTTTATCAAATGGGTAAAGTGGATAAAATTGGTGGCATGCTAAAAGATATTGTAAACCGATATCAGGGTTTAAATACAGCTGTAAAAGTTACCATTGGAGCAACACCTATGGTTTCTTCTATATTAGATATGGCAGTTTCTAAGGGGATAGATGTTATTGTAAATGATGATGGAGACTATGAAAATTTAAATATTTCGGATAATGATTTATTAAAGCTTTTATCCAATATAATAAAAAATTCCATTGAAGCTCTTAACACTAATGAAAATAAAATAATTAAATTTAAGAGCTATAATAGCTATGATGGTATTACTATTACTATAATGAATAATGGTCCTGAAATTCCTCCAAGTGTAATTAATAACATGTTTAATCCAGGTTTTAGTACAAAAGAAAATATAACCGGTGACAGAGGATATGGACTTAATATAGTAAAAGAAATTATAAATAAATGCAATGGAAAAATCTTTGTTGATAGTAATAAGGATTGGACACAGTTTAAAATAGAAATTCCAAATAAAGTGCATTAAATCCTATGCTTTAAAGGATATTGGAGGGGTTTGTTTGAGAAAATTTACTAAATTAATTTCTGAAAATATTTCTAAGGCAAATCAGTATACAAAAGACCAAGAAGAACAAGTGGAATATGCGCTGAGAGTACTTATTTTTGAAACTTTGAAGATAATTGGTTCAATAATAATATTTAGCCTGATTGGTTATCCAATTCAGGCTATTGTAGCAATTATAACCATGTGTGCTATAAAGCCATATATAGGAGGATACCATGAGGACACCCAGTTAAAGTGCTTTATAGCTATGTTAATAATATTAGCGAGTATCACTTATCTAAGTCTATATGTAAGTTTGCCTTTTATGTCCAAAGTAATATTGAGTATAGTAGTATTTTTTGCTATTTGGCATCAGGCTCCTATTATTAATCCTGCTATGCCGTTAACTAAAAAAGAGCTTATTAATAGAAACAGAATTTTAGGACTCTCACTTACAACTATATTTATTTTTATAGCTCTTACTTTTAGTGGATATGTAGTTATTTCTAATACTATATTATGGACTTTAATAATAAGTACTATATTGATGTTCAATAAGAGAAGCAGATAAGGAAATAAAAAGCTTAAACTCAATAAGTAGATAAATCAATGAAAATCATAAGTCCATAAAGGTAGGGGAGCATATACCTAATTATTGGTGTTAAAAGTATAGGTAAAATAAAATCCTTAGTAAAAGATTTTCTTAATATACTATAAACTTAAAAGTATAAAAAATAAGGTGCAAAATGTTTGAAAAAATAATACAATAGATGGTGAGAATCATTTGATTCAACAGATTTAAATAAGAAACAAAAACTTAAATTTTTAGTAAGGATGCACAGGTAGTTTGACTTACCAATAGGAGGTAAACATATGGATTTTGTTGAAATATTAAAGGCGATTTTACTGGGAATAGTACAGGGAATTACTGAATGGCTCCCAGTTAGTAGTACTGGACACCTTATATTAGTGGAGGATTTTATTAAGTTTAATCTATCTCAAACTTTTGTAAGTACTTTTTTTGTGGTTATACAGCTAGGTTCAATACTTGCGGTAGTAGTACTGTTTTTTAGCAAGTTAAATCCTTTTGATCCTGGTAAAACAGGATACGAGAAAAAGGAAACCTTAAGTCTTTGGATAAAAATAATAGTTGCCACAGTGCCAGCAGGAGTAATAGGATTTTTATTTGATGATAAAATAGAAGAATTGTTATATAACCCTACTACTGTAGCGCTCACTCTTATAATATATGGAATTATATTTATTATTATAGAGAATAGGAACAGACGACCTAAAATCAATAACTTTGATGGTTTAAGTTATAAAACTGCTGTACTTATAGGTTTATTTCAAATGCTGGCTTTGATTCCAGGAACCTCTAGATCTGGAGCTACTATAATAGGTGCTGTTTTATTAGGTACCTCAAGATACATAGCTGCTGAATTTTCATTTTTCTTAGCTATACCTGTTATGCTAGGGGCAAGTGGATACAAGCTTTTAAAATCAGGTATGGTATTTAGTGGTACAGAATGGCTAGCTTTAGGAACAGGATCCTTAGTTGCATTTGTAGTATCTATATTTGTTATCAAATTTCTTATGGACTATATTAAGAAGCACGATTTTAAGGTGTTTGGATATTACAGAATAATACTTGGAATACTGGTTTTAGCGTATTTTTATATTATAAAGTAGAAATGAATTAAACAAGGAAAGGTATAAATAATTGCCTCCATCAGCTTATTATAAAAGTTTTATGGCTTATATAATAATGATGAGATATTATTTACCTTTCCTTTTGATTTAAAATATATATTCTATGCAGAAGTTTTAAAGTTTCCTATACCCTTGGGAGGATTTGGGAAAGGTGGATTTTCAGGAGTAAAATTATCATTTATAACAAAGCTTAAGTCCTTTGCGGTATTGAAATATTCCTGCTGATTAAATGGACTAACTCTATTGTATATAGCACCTGCAGAAGGATTATGAAGTTTTTTATAATAGCAATATATTTCATTGGCAAGTACTGAAGTAGGATACTCTCTTCCTTGAAGCTTGAAGTTAGCTGCATAAGGTTCGAAAAGATGTATATACTCTGGTGGAATATATACCAGTTTATCCTTATTAAGGTGCTTGGTACAGTTAACCTTTGAAGCTTCTTCTGGTTTGCTGAACCAGTGATTTCTAGCCTCCCCACAACTATAGGTACAGTAGGAGTTTGCCAATATTACATAATTGTATTTCTTAGGCAGTTCCTTTAGTCTGCTAAGAGCCCTGTTAAAAGGGAAATGAAGCACAATTTTATCGTACATGGAATAATCCTTCTCTGCTATATTGCTGGCACTAAGTGTTTTAGTTATAGATGCCACTACATTATAATTAGAATTTTTATTTTTTATCTCCCAAGCAAGAGAGTCATTATTTACAATAAAATCTTTAATGCCTAATTTAAAATAGTAATCTAAAATTTCCTTTGAAGGTGGCGTGGTATGCTGTAGCAGGACGGCCGGGCTGTATCCTCTTTTTTGTATTTCTTCTATATACTTTGTATATTCTGCTCTAGTTTCTGGAACTCTATATGTCCAACCGTTTATTTCTACATTTTCTACATGACTTCTAGCATTAATGCTATCATCTTTAAAAAGAGATAAGAATAAAAATTCAATCCAGTTTTTATCAATATTATCATCCAAGAAATTTAACAGCTCTATATCAAAATTAAATGGAAGTTCAAATTTTTTCATTATTATCATCTCTCTTTCATTTTATAAAAAAGCATCATATTATTAACAATTATTAACATTTAATAACAGAAAATTACATTATTATTTTAATATTTTTTTGAAAAAAATCAATGGTTTTTTTCAGGAAATAACCGCAATATAAGGATATTGTTATGTTATTTCTTGCCTAAATATTTCTTCTTAAATGGAATAGTCTTATGAATATACGGATATTATTATACTATTCCCAAGGTTTAAGAGGATGATACTTGGAGTTTTTAATTTTTAGTGTCAATTAAAATCTAACATAATTACAAAAAATAGATATTGACTAACCAGTCAAGGAGGATGTATAATTATATTGACCAACTAGTCAATGGTTTTCTTTCAGAAGGGAGAGAGTTTAATGTTTGCTATTGAAACTAACAATTTAACAAAAAATTATGGAAAAAGCAGAGGGGTTAAAAATATAAACTTAAATGTGGAGGAAGGGGAGTTTTATGGATTTATTGGACCTAATGGAGCAGGTAAATCAACTACCATAAGGCTTTTATTAAACTTTATTTATCCTACCACCGGTGGAGCCAAAATATTTGGTATGGACTGTGTAAAAGAAAGCAAACTTATAAAGGAACAGCTTGGATATGTACCTAGTGAGGTAAATTACTATAGAAATATGAAGGTTATAGATATTTTAAATTATGCTCAGACTTTTAAAAATCAAAGATCTAGTGAAAGATTAGAATATCTTTGTGAAACTTTTGAAGTAGAAAAAAATAAATTAGTGGGGGAACTTTCTTTAGGTAATAAAAAGAAGATTGCCATTATTCAAGCTCTAATAAATGAACCTAAACTCTTAATATTAGATGAACCCACCAATGGTTTAGATCCTTTAATGCAGAAAAAATTATTTGATTTATTGGTAGAGGAAAATAAAAAGGGTACAACCATCTTCTTTTCTTCCCATAATTTAATAGAGGTTCAAAGATTTTGTCATAAGGTTGCTATTATAAGAGAGGGTAGCATTATAGAAGTAAAAAAAGTAGAAGAACTCCTAGGATCACATATGGTGAAGGTTAAAATAACTAGTAAAGCCGACTTGAAAGATTTATTAATAGGGGAGCATATTTCTAATATAGCTAAAGAAGATAATAAAGTTACTTTTTTATTTAACGGAGATATTAATATTTTAATTAAAGAACTAAGTAGTATTAATATGGAAGATTTAAGAATAGAAGACCTTTCGTTAGAGGATACTTTTATGACCTATTATGATATGGAGGAAAAATAGCATGAATATGTATAAAGTAGAAATTAAAAATATGTTTAAAAGCTTATTAACATGGATCATAGTAATGGTAGGTATAATAAGCTTGTTTATGGCTATGTTTCCTTCTATGTCCAGTAGTGGAATGAGTGAAATAATAAGAACAAAAATGGATGCCATACCTGAAAGTATGAGAAAATCCTTTGGACTGAGTGAGGCGGTAGACTTTTCAGATCTGCTTCAGTACTTTGCCTATACAGCACAATATATACTAATTGGTAACTGCATTTATGCTGCTATCTTAGGAGCAAACTCCTTAATAAAGGAGGAAAGTGAAGGGACCATAGAATTCTTATATGCTCAACCTATTTCAAGGACTAAAATAGTATCAGTGAAGATGCTGTCTACATTTACCATACTATATATTTTTAATATAATATTATTTTTAGTAACAGTGATTTTTTTTGAGATGTTTAAGCCTTCAGCATATGAATATTTTATGCAGCTTACTTATATGTATAAAGGGATGTTATTAGCTCAATTAGTATTTTGGACTTTGGGATTTGCCTTATCTGCCATACTACCAAAGGTGAGCTTAGCCACCCCTACAGCTTTAGGACTTTTCTTTATAACCTACATGTTGGGGATTTTTTCAAGTATAATAGATAAGCTTCATTGGATGAGATATCTATCCCCAGTGGAATATGTTATGCCTAGCAATGTGTTAAAAGCTCATGGAAATATTGAGTCAAGCTATATAATAATATCGTTAACCATAATATTTGTAGCAACTTTATTCACATTTTTTAGATATAAGGCAAAGGATTTAAAGATATAATAGTCAATTAATCAAGTGCCAGACACATGATAGAATTATGTCACGTGCCTGGCACTCTCATTAGGACTTTTTAATTTACTATGAGCCAGTAGATTTGTAATGCTTAACTCCTATATTCCATATTAAGATGCATGGAATAATGAATAGCATTCCTATAACAGGGGTTATCATATATATAATTTTATTACCTTGGACTTTATCTAAGATAAACATTAAAGGTAGATAATTTACAGTTCCAAAGGGAATAACAAAGGTGAAAAATTTTTTTACCCAATCTTTATATATGCTTAGGGGGTATTGGGACATCTCTCTGCCGCCGTCGGTAAATATGTTCACTACCTCTAAGCCTTCTATTGTCCAAAAGCAAAGGGAAGCTCCTAGCATATAGATTCCTGAGAATATAACTATTCCGCTTAGCACCATTAAGGCTAAAGTTATAATTTTATAAAGATTCCATGTTATATCTAAATGATATAAAGAAAAAACTAGTACCATAATGCTTTGAACAAGCCTTCCTATACGGGTAAATTCAAATTTAGACCCCAGCACTTGAATAATAGTTCCTCTAGGTCTTACCAATATTCTGTCAAAATCTCCGTTTATCACTAGGGAAGAAAAAGAATCAAAGCCTCTGGCAAAGCATTCGCTTAAGGAAAAGGCCATATGTATAACCGAGTAACATAAAGCCACTTCATAAAGGGTCCATCCCCCTACGTTTGCAAATCTTTGAAAGAATAAAAATATCCCTACAAAAGATAAAAAAGGTACGAAGAATTGACCTATGGAAAGTAGAATAAAAGAGGTTCTATATTCCATCTGACTTTTTAAAAGTATGGACATGTATTTAAAATACAATTTCATAATTGTTAACCTCCTTGCACCACTACATGTTTTAAAGCTTTTTTCATGGATAATTTACCTATAATAACTAAAAGGACTATCCATAAAATTTGAACCAATATACTTAAGCTGCCTTCCTTAACGCCTATATTTCCCGCATATATCCTAAAAGGAAGATCTGAGGTATAACGAAATGGCAAAAAGTACATTGCTTTCTTAAGTGCTTCTGGCATTAGTGGTATAGGTATAATTAAACCGGAAAAGAACTCTCCAAATACTCCGAAAACTAATAAGGATCCAGTAGGGGAAAGGGTGTAAAAAACGGAAATATAAATAAGCATGGAAATTGCTACTATAAGTATTAAACCTAATACGAGAGTTACAAAAAACAGTATAAAGGCTATAAAACTAGGTGGAGCATTGAGTTTATAAGGATAAGGTAACAAAATAGCTATTAGTAGAATAGGAAAACACCTAAGTAAAGCTCCAGATAATCTTTGAGCTATAAGCTTTGCATACCAGAAATTATATAAGTCTGTGGGGCGGCATAGCTCATAGGCAATATTTCCGCTGGTTATAAGGTTAAAGAGTTCACTATCTCTAAACCACAGCATTATAAATACTAAAAAGCTCTGCTGAAGCCATATAACTTGGATTAATTCGTGAAGGGATATGGGTTGTACTGTAGAGGTACTTTTATAAAAGGCTTCAAAAATCATTATCTGCATAAATCCCCAAAAGAATTGGGTGAAAATCCCTGCTAGGGCTGCAGCCTTATATTGAAGCCCTTTATATAACCTCATTTTAAATAAGGAATAATAGGCTCTCATATCTCATACTCCTTATATAATTCCACTATGATTTCTTCTATAGGTCTATGATTTACAGAAACATCATTAATGTCAAATTTTTCTGATAATCTTCCTATTACTTCTGAAACTTTAATCTTTTCTAAATCTACACATAACAAAGCGCTTTCCTTAGATCTGGAAAGCACACTAGTGCCTGGTATATCTATAGCCTGGTTACTTTCTTGAAAGTCTACGGTTAAGGTTTTATTATTATTGAATCTATTTTTCAAATCACTTAAGCTACCGTCTAACAGTATTTTACCTTTACCGATAAGTATAATTCTTTCAGCTAATGCTTCTATATCATTCATGTCGTGAGTAGTTAAGATTACTGTGATTTTCTTTTCTTTATTTATGGTTTTTATAAAATTTCTCACCGCTATTTTTGAAACTGCATCTAATCCAATGGTTGGTTCATCTAAAAATAATATTTTAGGATCATGCAGTAAGGAAGCTGCTATTTCACACCGCATCCTCTGACCAAGGCTTAATTGACGCACAGGTGTGTAAAGTAATGTGGATAACTCTAAAGTATCTGTTAATAATTCTAGATTATTTTTATAGTTATCTTCTGTAATTGAATAAATATCTTTTAGTAGGTTAAAGGAGTCTATTACAGGCACGTCCCACCAAAGCTGAGATCTTTGGCCAAATACTACTCCTATGTTTTTAACATGATGAATCCTGTCTTTCCAAGGAGTATACCCAAGAATATTACAGGTGCCGCTGTCTGGTACGAGAATACCGCTGATAATTTTTATGGTGGTGGATTTCCCAGCTCCATTAGGGCCTATATATCCTACGATTTCTCCAGGAGATATATTAAAGGATATATCTTGTAAGGCTTGTACCCTTTTATATTTAGGGTTAAATAAAGATTTTACTGCTGATCCTATGCCCCCATTTCTTTCCGCTACCTTAAAACTTTTACTTAAATTTTTAACTTCAATCATACAATCACCCACCTTAATTAGAAGTATAAATTTTATATGGTATTTTTAAGAAGAAATTCTATTATATTCTTATATGAAAACCATGTCAACGATAATAATAGATTTTTGATTTTTCTTATTCTGTTTTATCATATATTATTTTCTAGACTATACTGTGGTGAAATTATATAATCAGAATAATAAGAGATGCTTAATAGGATAGATTCAAATTTTATAATTATATAAAGGAGAAAAAGCATGGAGCATAAAACTATACGATTTGGTATTATAGGAACAAATGCAATAACTCATAGATTTTTAAGTGGGGCTAAAGAAGTAAAGGAGTTTGAATTAACTGCTGTTTACTCTAGGAGTCTTGATAAAGCAAAGGAGTTTTCAGAAAAATATGGTGTAAAAAATACATTCACCAATCTAGAAGAAATGGCAAAAAGTGATTTAATAGATGCAGTTTATATAGCTTCACCTAATGCTCTACATAGCAGTCAAGCCATATTGTTTTTAAACCACAAAAAGAATGTATTATCTGAAAAAGCTTTTGCATCCAATGGAAAGGAAGCTAAGGAAATGATAGAAGCAGCTAAGAATAATGGCGTGCTTTTAATGGAAGCTATGAAAACTACTATATTACCTAATTTTAAGGT
This sequence comes from Clostridium amylolyticum, assembly GCF_900142075.1. Lineage (GTDB taxonomy): Bacteria > Bacillota > Clostridia > Clostridiales > Clostridiaceae > Clostridium_AA > Clostridium_AA amylolyticum. The sequence continues at coordinate 407,148 of NZ_FQZO01000002.1, read as the reverse complement.
GATAAAAGAAAATCTTCATAAAATAGGAAAGGTGAGAAGATACTTTGGAAGCTACTGTCAGTATTCTTCTAGGTATGATAAGTATAAAGAAGGAATAGTTCTTAATGCCTTTAACCCTGAGTTATCCAATGGAGCATTAATGGATATAGGCGTTTACTGCATCTATCCCATGGTAGCGCTTTTTGGAAAGCCTAAAGAAGTAAAGGCCAATGCATTGATGCTAGATTCTGGAGTGGATGGAGAAGGATCAGCATTATTTAAATATGAAGATATGGATGGAGTAGTAATGTATTCAAAAATCTGCGATTCTTATTTACCCTCTGAAATTCAAGGGGAAAGTGGCAGTATTATAATAGAAAAAATCAATAGTTTTAATAGCATAAAGATAAAATATAAAAATGGAAAAGAAGAGGATATATCCCTGCAACAGCATGATGAGGATATGTGCTATGAACTTCAAGAGTTTATAGACCTAATAAAAGAAGAAAAAACTGAATCAGAAATAAATACTTTTGATACATCTTTATCAGTGATGGAAATAATGGATGAAGTAAGGAGACAAATAGGTTTAGTTTTTCCTGCGGATAAATAGAGAAGTAGAGGTGCCAGGCACATGACAAGTGCCTGGCACCCTTTTTTTCTAAAAATTACCTGAAATAAAATCTATAAAAAGGGAAAAATATTGTTGACAGCGTTTACAAAATTAAATATAATCTAATTAACCGGTTAAGTAAACCGGTTAAACAAAAATAATAAGTGAAGGTGAAGAAAATGAATAAGGTTTGTGTACTGGGAAGTTTAAATATAGATATAGTTGTGAAAGTTAATAATATGCCTAAGGTAGGACAAACCATAATTGGCGATGATTTAGTTAATGTACCTGGAGGAAAAGGTGCGAATCAAGCTGTAGCAGCTAGAAGAACAGGCTCTGAAGTATATATGTTAGGAAAAGTTGGCAAAGATGATAACGGCAACAGGCTAGTAAAAGAACTTGCAAATGATGGTATAAGCGTAGATTATGTATTTCAAGATGAGCAAAGGACTACAGGAACCGCCATTATCACAGTAAATGATGAAGGAGATAACTCCATAATAGTTATTCCTGGAGCAAATATGGGAATAAGTGAAGAAGAGTTAGAAAAGACTAAAGAAGTAATAAAAGATAGTGATGTATTAGTGGCTCAATTTGAAACTTCCATTGATAAAACTATAGAGGCATTTAAGTTTGCAAAACAGTGTGGGGTTACAACCATTCTAAATCCTGCGCCAGCAAAAGAGATCCCTCAAGAGCTTTTAAAATATACAGATATTATAGTTCCCAATGAGACAGAAGCCTTAGAACTTACAAAAGTTAAAGTTGTAGACTTAGAAAGTGCACATAAGGCGGGTGAAATGCTTCTAAATCAAGGTGTTAAATATGTCATTATCACCATGGGAGAAAAAGGAGCGGCCATTATAAGCCATGAAGCTTGTGATATGGTGCCTGCTTATAAGGTGGAAGCCGTAGATACCACTGCTGCTGGAGATAGCTTTATAGGAGCATTAAGCAGCAAGCTTAATAGCAAAGCGTTGTACTATGAAAACTTAAAATCCGCCATAGCCTTTGGAAATAAGGTATCATCTATAGCAGTACAAAGAAAAGGTGCTCAGCCATCAATCCCAACATTAGAAGAAGTTCTTAAAATATACGGGGAGGAATAAACGTGAGAAAAACAGCATTACTAAATTCAGATATATCAGCGGTAATTTCAAGAATGGGGCATACGGATATGCTAGCTATTGGTGATTGTGGGCTTCCTATACCTGATGAAACAAACAGAATAGATATAGCACTTATAAAAAACATACCAGGATTTTTACAAACCCTTGAAGCAGTGCTTTTGGAATTACAAGTAGAAGAAATATTACTGGCATCGGAAACCAAGGAAGTAAGTCCAGAATTATATAAAAAAATACTAGAGGTTATAGGTAATGTAAAGGTTACTTGGATTAGTCATGAAGAGTTAAAAGACAATTTGAAGAAGTGTAAAGCTGTAGTGCGCACAGGTGAGCAAACACCATATGCAAATATAATATTAAAATCAGGAGTGGTTTTCTAAGGAGGATTTACCATGAAGGATATAAAACCTATATTAGAAATGAAAAATATATCAAAATCCTTCCCAGGTGTAAAAGCTCTTGAAGAGGTAAGTTTAAGAGTGCATAGGGGAGAGGTATTGGCTCTGTTAGGAGAAAATGGAGCAGGAAAATCTACTTTAATGAAGATATTAAGTGGAGTATATATAAAAGACCAAGGAGAAATAATTATAGATGGTGAAAATGTAGATATTAAGGGTATAAAACAGGCAGAAAAGCTGGGTATCTCCATAATTCATCAAGAACTTAGTGTTCTCCCTAATCTTACCGTAGCTGAAAATTTATTCTTAGGAAATGAAAAGTTTTCTAATGTAACCAGAAGAGTTAACAAAAAGGTTATGAGAGAAAGATGCGTTAGCTTTCTAGAGCAAATAGGCAGTAAGGTAGATCCAGATACCTTAGTAAAAGACATAAATGTTGGAGAAATGCAAATGCTTGAAATTGTAAAAGCTATATCTAAAAACTCCAGCATAATCGTTATGGATGAACCTACCACAGCTCTTACTGATGTAGAAACTGAGAATCTATTTAAGGTTATTAGAAAACTTAAAGATAAAGGCATTGCCATCATATATATTTCCCATCGTATGGATGAGATATTTCAGATTTGTGATAGGGTTACAGTGCTTAGAGATGGTAAATATGTGGGGGAGGCTGATACCTCTAATGTTACTAAAGATGATCTTATAGCCATGATGGTAGGGAGAAAGTTAGAAGAACAGTTTCCATATAGAGAAGTTGACAAGAAAAAAGTGGTTATGGAAGTTAAAGGTTTAGAGCTTAAAGATAAGCTGAAAGATATTTCTTTTGAAGTAAAAGCAGGGGAAATATTGGGTATAGCTGGACTTATGGGGGCTGGTAGAACAGAGCTTGCCAAAACTATATTTGGAGAGTACAGCAAAAGCCAAGGAAAAGTTATTATAGAAGGAAAAGAAGTAGATATCAAATCCCCAAAAGATGCTATTAATCAAGGAATTTGTTATTTATCTGAGGATAGAAAAAAAGAAGGGCTTGTATTAGGTTTATCTGTAAGAGAGAATATGACCTTGTCTAACCTTGAAAACTATGAAAACAAGACCATGAAAATAGATAAAAAAGCCGAAAAAGAAGATGTAGACAAATTTATTAAAAAGCTTTCTATAAAAACACCTCATCAGGAACAAAGGATTAAAAATCTAAGCGGAGGTAATCAACAAAAAGTAATACTGGCTAAATGGCTTATGCTATCTCCTAAGGTTTTAATAATAGATGAACCTACTAAGGGAATAGATGTAGGAGCTAAAAAAGAAATATATGAAGTACTTAATGAGCTTAAGAGTTCAGGAAAAGCAGTAATTATGATTTCATCAGATATGCCAGAAATTTTAGGAGTATGTGATAGAGTTCTGGTAATGCATGAAGGAAAGCTTACAGGAGAGCTGCCACGAAGCAAAGCAACTCAAGAAAGTATTATGAAATTTGCTATAGGAGTTTAAAATACAATTTGCATCTTATATAAAATAAGGAGAGATAGATATGAAGTTAGATTTTAAAAGCTTTCTCATGAAGTACAAGTCTTTAGTTGGACTGATAATATTATGTTTAATAGTTTCAATAATTGCGCCTAGATTTTTAACTTTAGGGAATATTACTAATGTACTTACTCAGGTTTCAGTAAATGCAATTATTGCCTTAGGTATGACCTTTGTTATATTAACCGGTGGAATTGACCTTTCAGTAGGTTCCATTGTAGCAATTTCTGGAGCCGTAGCAGCTTATATGGTTAAGGGAAATGTAAACGTATTGGCAGCGGTGGCAGTAGCTATAATTATTGGTGCAGCTATTGGTTACTTAAATGGATTTATAGTAGCTAGAGGGAAAATACAAGCTTTTATCGCAACTTTAGCAACTATGACTATATTTAGGGGAGTAACCTATGTTTTTACCGGTGGTAACCCCATTTCAGGCTTAGGAAACAGCTTTATGATTATAGGAAATAAAAAGCTAGTAGGACTACCATTACCGGTTATATTTATGATTTTAGTGTTCATCATTGCAGCCTATGTTATCACTCAAACAAGATTTGGAAGATATGTATATGCTATTGGAGGAAATGAAGATTCAGCTAGACTTTCAGGTATAAGCACTAATAAAATTAAAAACTTAGTATACATGATTTCAGGAATAACAGCAGCCATAAGCGGTGTTATAGTAACTAGTAGAATAGGTTCAGCTTCACCTAACTCTGGAAGTGGCTTTGAACTAGATGCCATAGCCGCAGTAGTTCTAGGAGGAACATCTCTAGCTGGAGGAGAAGGTCAGATACTTGGTACTATAATAGGTGCAGTTATCATTGGAGTATTAAACAATGCCTTAAACTTATTAAATGTATCCCCTTTCTATCAATCCATCGTTAAGGGTGCAGTAATTTTATTGGCAGTACTGGTAGACAAGAAAAATAATAAATAATATTAAAAATAAAAGGGAGGAACAAAAAATGAAAAGGAACAGAAAACTATTATCTTTAGTAGTAACAGGTCTTATGGTAGCAGGGGTATTAGCAGGATGTACACCTAAAGATCAGAAAGCAGGAGAGCCTGCAAAGAGTAAAAAGATTGGAATGGTAATTTCTACACAAAATAATCCTTTCTTCGTTTCCATGAAGGAAGGAGCAGAGAAAAAGGCTAAGGAACTGGGATATGAGTTAGTAGTACTTGATTCTTCCAACGATGCTGCAAAAGAAAGATCCAACGTAGAAGACCTGGTTCAAAAAGGCGTAGCTGCTTTAATAATAAACCCAACAGATAGCGATGCTGTAGTAAATGCAGTAGGTGTAGCTAATACTGCAAAGATTCCTGTGTTAACTGTAGATAGAAAGTCCAATGGTGGAGAGGTAGTTTCTCACGTAGCATCAGATAATGTTAAAGGTGGAGAAATGGCAGCCAAATTTATATTAGATAAACTTAATGGAAAAGCAAACATAGTTGAACTTCAAGGAATACCCGGTGCTTCAGCTACTCGTGACAGAGGTCAAGGCTTCCACAAGGGTGTAGACGGAAAAGATGGAGTTAAGGTAGTTGCAAGCCAGGCAGCTGACTTTGACAGACAAAAGGGATTAAACGTAATGGAAAATATAATTCAAGCTACTCCTAGCTTTGATGCTATATTCGCCCATAACGATGAAATGGCTCTAGGAGCTGCAAAGGCTTTAAAAGCAGCCAACAAAAAAGCTATAATAGTAGGATTTGATGGAAATGATGATGCTAAAAAAGCAGTAGAAAGTGGAGATATGAGCGCTACCATAGCTCAGCAACCAGGTTTAATGGGTTCCATGGCAGTAGAAAATGCAGTTAAAGTTATAAAAGGTGAAACTGTGGCTAAAGAAATTCCTGTTGACCTAGAATTAGTTGCAAAATAGTATATTAGATTTTAGGCAATCCAGGAAAAATATTTCCTGGATTGTTTTATATAAAAAAATCTTTTCTTTAAAGTATGTGTTAAAATTAAATAAACTGGAATTGCGTGAGGGATAAGCATGAGAAAAACAACTATGATGGATATAGCTAACAAGGTAGGAGTTTCGAAAGCTACTGTATCCATGGTTTTAAGCAAAAAAGATGGAAGCATTAGCGAAGAAACTAAAGAAAAAATATGGGCTGCGGCGGAAGATATGGGATATATTAAGAACTCAGTAGCCACAAGCTTAAGTACTAGAAAAACAGGTACCATTGGAATAATACTTCCAGACATTTTAAACCCGTTTTTTTCAGAGATAGCAAGGGCTATAGAAGATACTGCCAGTGAATTAGATTATAATGTAATATTTTGTAATAGTGATAATAATATAGATAAGGAAGAAAAGTATGTTAAGCTTCTTATAAGTAAACTAGTTGACGGAGTGATATTTGCAGCAGGAGGAAAAAGCGATAAGAATTTGTCTTATCTTATAAATAATAATGTTCCTTTTGTGCTTGTGGACAGGTATATAGAGGGTTATGAAGATGCTTATGGGGTATACTGTAATAATAAAGAGGGAGTTATTAAAGGAGTAAAATATCTTTATGATAAAGGCAATAAAAGAATAGCATTTGTTATGGGACCACAAAAGATACAGGTTTCATTGCAAAGGTTAAACGGTTATAAAGAAGCGATGAAGCAATATGGACTGTATGATCCCAGCTGGGTTTTTGAAACTAGACTAACCCTAGATGGCGGAATGAAAGCTACAGAAGAACTTTTAAACAACTTAAAAGATGTGGATGCAATACTATATAGTAATGATATGATGGCTTTAGGAGGAATAAAATATCTTTTAAGAAAAGGATATAATGTTCCAAAGGATATAAGGGTAATGGGCTTTGATAATATTACGCTTACAGAATTTACTGAACCTGAGCTAACTACCATAGCCCAACCTATTTATGAAATGGGACAATCGGCATGCAAACTTCTAACTAGTGTAATTAATGGGAAAGTGGAGCAAGAGCAAATCTATTTTGAACCTAAATTAGTTATAAGAGGTACTGCGTAGATAGGGTGCCAGGCAAGTGACAAGTGACAAGTTGGGAGTAAAATTCAATTTGTCATTTGTCACTTGCCTGGCACTTTTTTTCAAAAATATTTTTAAAAAAAACAACATATGAGTCGAATTTTGTGAAATAATAATAGTAATAAAAATCATAGTGTAAAGCTAGCTATTAAAAATGTAGCTCAAATTATTTTAGATGATTTTGCAGAAAAAATTAAGTAATAGCTACTTTATCAATGTTGGGGGAATATAATATGAATGAATATATAATTATCACAGACTCTTGTTGTGATTTGCCTAGAGATTATATGGAAAGTAAGAAAATACCTTATGTAAGTTTAACTTGCACCTTTCAAGAAAAAGAGTATAGGGATGACTTTGGTTTAAGCTTAAATTATAAAGACTTTTATGAGGGTATGAGAAAAGGAGATATACCAAAAACCTCTCAGCCTAATGCAGATGCTTATTATAAAGTTTTTGAAGACATTATAAAACAGCAAAAGAAGATTCTTTATATATGCGTTTCTTCAGGACTTAGTGGAACCTATAACAGTGCCAATATAGCAAAGAATATGATACTTGATGAATATCCTGAAGCAACATTAGAGATAGTGGACATTTTAACAGCTTCCTTAGGACAAGGACTTATGGTAATGAAGGCTGTAGAAATGCAAGAAAACGGCGCAAGCTTTGAAGAAGTAATTAAGTATTTAGAAGATACTAAACTTAGTCTAAACACCTATATAATAGTGGACGATCTTAATCATTTAAAAAGAGGTGGAAGAATTTCCACTGCTGCTGCTGTTGTAGGATCACTATTTCATATAAAGCCTGTCCTTACCCTCAATGATGAAGGAAAAGTAATTGCTATACGCAAGGCTAAAGGTAGAAAAGCCGGCATCAATGAACTAGCTAAGTTTGTAATAGATAAAATTGAAAACTCAGAAGACATGATGGTAACCATATGCCATGGAGATTCAGAAGCTGATGCTATAAAGCTTAAAGAGATCATTTTAAAGGAAGTACCAGTTAAAGAAGTGATGATAAACTTTATAGGCCCAGTGGTGGGTACCTATGGAGGCCCCGGAGCTCTTGCGGTATTCTTTGTAGGCAAGCATAGACAAAACCATATAATTGATGTTAATATTTAATAATGGCAGCCATATGAGTTATTTCATATGGCATGAAGAAACCCATTTAAATTTATACTAATATTCAGTGGTTATATAGTAATAATTAAAATACTTTGCCATAATTAACATGGCAAAGTATTTTTTGTTAACAATGGCAGACACATGAGTTATTACTTATTGATGTAGAATAAACAACATAATATTGGGAAAATATAAAATAAAACGAGGTAATTAAATGGATAATACTAATTTTAATAAATATAATTTAAGTGAAGAAATATTAAGGGCTATTATGGGGCTAAAATATGAAACACCTACAGAAGTTCAGGAAAAGGTCATACCTGTAGCTTTAGAAGGAAAGGATATGGTGGTGCAATCACAAACTGGCAGTGGAAAAACCGCCTCTTTTGGCATACCTCTTTGTGAAAGGATTATATGGGAAGAAAATAAGCCTCAAGCATTAGTGCTTACTCCCACAAGAGAATTAGCTGTACAGATAAAAGAAGATATAACTAATATAGGGAGATTTAAAAGGATTAAAGCTGTAGCTGTATTTGGCAAACAGCCTTTTTCACAGCAGCAAAGAGAATTAAAACAAAAAACTCATATAGTAATTGGAACCCCAGGTAGAGTAATGGATCATATAAAAAGAGAAACGTTGGTATTAGATGACATTAAATATCTTATTATAGATGAAGCTGATGAGATGCTTAACATGGGATTTATTGATCAAGTGGAGGCTATAATAAAAGCAATGCCTAGGAATAGGATTAATATGCTATTTTCTGCCACTGTTCCTGAGGATATAAAAAGATTGTGTGTTAAATACATGAAGGAACCAGTTAATATAGAAATAGAATCTTCTAGTATTGCATCTATGGATGTAGAGCATTTTATTTACGAAGTTAAAGAAGAAGACAAATTTAAATTACTTAAAAATATAATGATTATGGAGAACCCTGATAGCTCTATGGTTTTTTGTAGAACTAAGGATCAAGTGGATAATGTTTATGACAAGCTTAATGCTATGGGTTATCCTTGTGAAAAGCTCCATGGCGGGCTTATGCAAAATGACAGGCTAGCTGTCATGAAAGGCTTTAAGCAAGGTAAATTCTTATGCCTAGTAACTACAGATGTAGCAGCTAGAGGCATAGATGTGGATAGCGTTAATCTAGTAATAAACTATGATATTCCTTTAGAAAAAGAAAGCTATGTTCATAGGATAGGAAGAACAGGTCGTGCGGGTAAAAAAGGTAAGGCTTTAACCTTCTTAACTCCTTATGAAGATAGGTTTTTAAGACAAATTGAAGCATATATTGGTTTTGAAATAGCTAAATTAAATGTTCCAAGTAAAGAAGAGGTAATAGCGGCAAAAGAGGAATTCACAGAGAAAATCAACAAAAGGCCTAAGCTTAAGAAGGATAAAAGTGAAGAACTTAATAAAGGGATAATGAAGATATACTTTAATGGTGGTAAGAAAAAGAAAATTAGAGCGGTAGATTTTGTGGGAACTATTTCAAATATTCAGGGCGTAACTGCAGAGGATATAGGAATAATCGATATTCAGGACAATATTTCTTATGTGGAAATATTAAATGGTAAGGGACCCATGGTACTTCAAGCAATGAGAAATACTACAGTAAAAGGTAAGCAGCTTAAGGTGCAAAAAGCTAGAGAATAAAATGAAAAGTGCCAGGCATGTGCCTGGCATCTTTTATTTATAACTAATTCCATACCCTATAGGATATAAAGTTCCTTTTCCGTCTGCAGTAGGTATTGCCACTGGAAGTTTTCCGTTAGGATTCACAAGTCCAAAGATGGTTCTCATACCTACAGGAATGTTAATGGGTAGAGAGGCGTTGCTTCCAGAAGTTATATCATAGCCTGTAGGGCCATATACTGCAATTACTGCTTTAGCTGCTGGAAGATAAGCCGCATCATAAGGATTTCTATAAGACATTACTGCTAGAGGTTTATTCTTTGTGGCAGCATATTCAGTAATAGCCTTAGCTAATCTATCAGCTTTTGAAGCAGAGGCTTCTTTTCCAGGCACTACCTTAAGATTAAGGGTACCAAGTATTATACTGTCAGCCTCATCTATAGCTTTTTTAAAATCTGATGGAATTTCTGGACCTGAAGAAGAATAATCCAGTGTAGAATATTGTATTGTCTTACCGGTTTCTTTCATTATGTCTTTAAGAGCTAAAGTCATTAAATCCACACGGCTTTTTCCGTAGCCTATAATTAAGAGTTTTTTATTCTTTTGAAGCTTGAAGGGAAGGGTTTTATTATCATTTTTAATTAATGTCATAGCTTTTTCTGCAGCTATTTTCTCTATTCTTTTATTTTCTTTGCTTCCCACTACATTATTAGCATTAGCAATTTTTTCTTCTAGAGTTCTGGTATCTTCTTGCCCTATAATACCTCTTTTAATCTTCATGGCAATTATTCTTCTTACGGATTCATTTATTCTATTTTCTGATATAGTACCATTTTTTACTGAAGCTAAGATTATATTGAATAGATCATTAAGCTCTGATTCAGCGGATTCATTCCATACAGATACTGGCATAAGCACAATATCTGTTCCTGCATTAATAGCTTTTATCACTGCTTCAGTTTTGCCAAAATGATCTGAAATAGCTTTCATGTTCATGGCATCCGTTACTATTACACCATTAAATCCTAACTTTTCACGAAGGACACTAGTAAGGATTTTCTTTGAAAGGGTAGCAGGTATACCTACTTCAGTTCCATCCTTTTTAGAAATGGTTTTATCATTGTCTAAAGCTGGAACAGTTACATGAGCAGTCATAATCATATCAATACCTTCATCAATAGCTTTTTTAAAAGGTATAAAATCTATGGTTTCTAATTGCTCTAAGCTGTGACTAACTACGGATACACCTAAGTGGGTATCTGTAGCTGTATCCCCATGGCCTGGAAAATGCTTGGCAGTGGCTGCCACACCAGTGCTTTGAAGTCCTTTTATATAGGCATAACCTTGATTTGCTACTAATTGAGGATCTCCCCCAAAAGAGCGTATTCCTATAACGGGATTTTCAGGGTTTACATTTACATCAAGGACAGGAGCAAAATTTACATTTATACCTAAAGCATTAAGCTCTTCTCCCATAGCTTTACCCACTTTTTCTGTGATATTTAAATCATGAGCAGCTCCTAGAGCCATATTGCCAGGCATATTAGTGCCGGTTTGAAGTCTAGTTACAAGACCTCCTTCTTGATCGATGGTTATCAAAAGAGGAATATCTGATGCTTTTTGAAGTCCATTTACAAGACGAGTGGTTTGCTCTGTATTAGCTACGTTTTCTTTAAAAAGTATTACTCCACCAAGGTGATATTTTTTTATTATATTTCCCACTTGCTCGTTCATAACTGTAAAGGGAATGGAGTTGCCTTGAGAATCTTTTCCCCAATATCTAAAGTCAGGCATAAGCATTTGTCCTATTTTTTCTTCTAAAGTCATAGAGTTTATTATATTATCTAAGTTATCTTTATCTGAAGTATTAGGAATGCTTGAAGCTGAAGCTCCAAAAGTTGTAGACAAAGCAAATAAAGTGCTAAGGGTTATACTGAGAAATCCCTTTCTTTTCAACATTAATACCTCCTTTGATATCTTACTTAGTTTTCTTGTAAATATAGTACTTTTCTGTAGACTTTTTAAATTCTTCAGATTCTTTATCTATTATTTTAAACAATTCTTCTAAATTATATTTTCCTTCTCTAACATAACTATTGCCTACAAGCTTATCTATGAAATTAGTGGACAGGTATTGAAATTTATCTGGGTACATATCTCTTATGGTATATAACATGGCAATACCGGTTTTTACTGAGTTGAACTCCTCTCTATCTGTAACGTATACTTGCACTCCTCCACATACTTCTGCATTCTTAGTTCTGTTGCCATTCTTATCAAAAACAGGACCGTATTTAGAAAAAGTAGGTGTAAAGGAAGCCGCCCTAAATTTTGCACCAGGAAGCTCTAAGGAATTAAGCTTTTCTGCTAATTTAAGAGGATCTATCCAAGGGGCTCCAATAAGTTCGAAGGGACGTGTGGTTCCTCTTCCTTCAGATACATTAGTACCTTCAAATACACAGGTTCCGGTATATACTATAGCAGTATCTAAAGTAGGCATGTTAGGAGAAGGCATTACCCAGGTTTTTAACTCTGTATCATCATAATACATGCCTCTGGTCCATCCTTCCATAGGGATAACCTCTAATTTGCAGTTAATATTTTGAGTTTCGTTGATATATCTAGCATATTCACCTATGGTAAGACCATATCTTTGAACTATAGGATACATACCTACAAAGGAACTGAAAGCAGGATCCAATATGGTACCTTGCACTTGGTTGCCCCCTACGGGATTAGGTCTATCAAAAACTACTAAGGTTTTATTGTTTTCAGCCGCTGCCTGCATGGCATAGGCTAAAGTATTTATATAAGTATAAAATCTAGCCCCTACATCCTGCATATCATAAGCGAGAATATCCACATCTTTAAGCATTTCTGGGGCAGGCTTTTTGGTAGAGCCGTAAAGGCTGTATACTGGAAGTCCTGTAACTTCGTCCACAGCATCACCCACGCTAGAGCCAGCTTGGGCGTTTCCTCTAATGCCGTGTTCAGCTGCAAACAAGGTGGTTAATTTAGTTTTTTCATAAAGAACGTCTATGGAACTCTTAAAGTTACTATCCATGCCAGAGGGATTTGTAATAAGACCAACCTTTTTGTTCTTAAATATATTCATATGCTTATCTAAATTATCTATTCCCAAAGTAACCTTCGGTTTCTTAACTTTTTGTTTAGCTTCAACATTAAAGCCAACATAGCTTACGCTTAATAAAGTCACTACTCCTATAGCTGCAGAAAGTATCTTTAATGATTTTTTCATGATAGTCCTCCTTGAACATACAATTAATAAATTTATAGTAATTAGCATTAAGCCCTAGTTTTATGATTTAAAGTTTCTGATTTAATATTAAAATGCAGTAACAGTAACAGTAACAGTTATAGGTATATTTTTGCAAGTCACATTAAATTTATCTTATATTTAGATAAATATTAAAGGGTTTCATAAAGACTTTTAAGGATAGTGTCATAAAGTTCATTATTTATATTTTTCTTATCCAAGATTTTTATTATCACTGCCATATCATTAAGAGGGTCAATTATTATTCTTGTGCCATTGTCCTCTTTTATTTCATAAGATAGATAGTTTACGGTTTTTCTGTCCCAGCCATAACCTCTGTTGGAATTGTGATTTGAAGGTTTTATCAGTTGATCTAAAGTTTCCCCAGGGAACAGTCTTACTCCTCCATAACCTCCTCTGTTTAACATAGTTTGGCTTAAAACAGCCAAGGCGGTTTCGGTGTTTACTTTATTATTAATACCTAAGGGTTTGTAGATATTTTCTTCAGAATAGGTTTTAAAGTTGTTTTTACTAGCCTTTTCAATAATCTTAATAAGCAAAGCATAGTTAGGGTCATTTTCAGCCATATACTGTCTCAGAGTTACAGAACTATCCTTTATGGATGCTTCTTCAGGCAATAAAGAATTTAGGCTGCTGTCTAAATTTAATAAGTTTTCGCTGGAAAGTTTACTAATAGCCAAATTAGCAGTAAGTTTAGGGACTAGTTCCTCTAAAGAGTTCTTATCTTTAATGCTTTTTTCATAAAGGGATTGTTTTATTAATTTTCCGTTTTTAATTATAGTTAATGAAGCGGGAATATCTTTTAATATTTTGTCTACTTGCTTTTCTACTTGTAGAAAGGCCTTTTCATTAATACCTGCTTCTTTAGCTTTACCTTTTACTAGTTCAGGATATGCAACCCTAACATTTAGATAGCTTTCATCAGGCTCAATATCAAGCACCTTTAGTGAGTTCTGTCCATCCACCACATAAGTGCTTATATCTATAGAAGCTTTTCCTTGAGGATCTTTAAGCGCTTTGGAAATATCAACTTTTTTGCCGTTTACATAAAGTTCAGCATTAGCAGCACCATGATTTTCTACTATGATACTTCCTCTTCCTTTATAACCTTTGAATACACGTCTGTTTCTAGCAAACACCCTTGTAGTAAGATCATCTTCAGGAAACTTCATAGACACTTGAGAAGCATCTTCAGAAGCAGCCTCTGTGACTTCTTTACTTCTGTCCTTCTTAACTGTTTCTCTGTTTTCCATGAAAGCTTCATATACTTTGGACATAATGCTTCCATATCTTCCGGTTTCCCATTTAGAGCCTTCAAAGTTATTTAATACTGTAGGGGAATGCCTCATATTAGTTAGTAGTATTACTGCCATGTTGTTTACAGGGTCTATATTTAATGCACATCCAGTCCATCCTGTATGTCCAATGGTAAGATGACTGGCATAAGGGCCGAATTCCCATATTTTTCTCCAGTCTCCCTGCCTATCCCAGCCAAGTCCATAGGTTATATCTTTATCTGAGGGTTTTGTAAACTCAGCTAAAGTATCTCTATCAAATATCTTTACAGAGTTATAGCTTCCTCCATTTAAGACAAGCTGACTTAATACAGATAAATCCTTGGCAGTGGAGAATAAGCCAGCATGACCAGAAAGCCCTCCCATGGAATACCAAGCTTTTTCATCATGAACCTCCCCTTGAAGGGTGTACTCTCTAATATTGTTAAATAAAGGGATAGAATAATCTCTAGTGTTACCATTTCTCTCTGTAGCAGCTGTATCTTCAGGGTTAAAACCTTTTTTAAGAGGATTATACATGGTATTTTTAAGACCTAGAGGTTTATATATTTGATTTTCTACGTACTCATCCTGCCTCATCCCTGTGATTCTTTCTATTATTAGTCCTAACAACATATAATCCGTGTCGCTGTAAAGAATCTTTGAACCAGTTTCGTAGGTTAGGGGAACCTGAGGTATAAGCTTTAAAGTAGTACTTCTATCTTGGGAATAAAACTTTCCGGCTTTATAGTTATCGAAAAATCTAACTTCTGGAGCAAAACCAGCAGTGTGATTTAATACATTTCTTATAGTAACTTTACTTTTACCCTTTATAGGATCCTCTGGGGAATCCTTGAACTCAGGAATATATTTAGAAACTGGAGCATCTATATCTAGCTTGCCTTCACTAACCAGCTTCTGAAGAGCTAAGTTAGTACTCATCATCTTAGTAATAGAAGCTACATCAAACATTGTATCAGTAGTCATCTTCTCAGGAGAAGTTAAAAGTTCGTTTTTACTCCATTTTTTCTTATAGCCATAAGCGGTATTCTTAACTATAGTACCGTCCTTAACCACCATGAGTACAGCTCCGGGAAAGCCTTCTTCCACTTCTTTGTTGATAAAATTATCTAACTCTTGAAGTTTTTCTTTAGAAAATTGCGCTTTTACTTTAGATTCATCCATATTTTCTATAAGTGCCTTTCCGCTGCTTATACTTTTGTAGCTGGATTGTAAAGCAGATGCTTTTGCAATTAAAGGTCCATTAATGGTTAAAGCCGCAGTCAATAAAAGTGCTGTCAGCCTTCTTGTGTTAATCATTTTTACCCCATACCTCCTTAAAATAATAAATTGTTTATGATGATTTTAAGTTATGTAAGTTATATTAAATACGTTTTCATATCAAGTAAATAAAAAAGCCAAAGTAAAGGTACTTTTATCTTATGGCTCAAAGTTATGCTGATAGAATTCTAATAGTTTTATTCCACGATTTTAAATAATCACTTCGTAAAAGCAGATATTTAATATAATTTTTAATTATATAATATATCGTACTAGAAATTAATTGGAAGGTCAATTGACACTAGAGTGCAGCAGCATGTTTTGGATATATTTAACACATTGTTTAAAAATATAGGTGCCAGTCACGCCGCTGGAAACACTTTTTTCTTGACATCGGTATAAAATTGAATTAAAATTTTTAACAAAAGAAAAACATAAAATTAACTTTAAATTGGTCCAGAGAGACCAGAAAGGAGATATAGCTATGACTATAATTTTTTATAATGGAGATTTTTATATAAGTCAAATATTCAGTAACCTCAAGATAGGATGTAAAGGATAATTGTGAGAATAATTTATTGTTCTCATAATTGTCCTTTTATTTTTCTGTGATGTATACACTATTTAACAGTCACTTAACTATTTAGCACAGGAGGTTGATGAAATGAAGGCAAAATTGATATTAGAAAATGGAATGATTTTTGAAGGAAGAGCTTTTGGATATATTGAAGAAACTTTAGGAGAAGTGGTTTTTAATACAGGTATGGTAGGTTATCAAGAGGTGTTAACAGATCCGTCCTATTATGGCCAAATAGTAACCATGACTTATCCACTTATAGGTAATTATGGTTTGAATCTAGAGGATAATCAGTCAAAAAAGCCACAGGTAAAAGGGTTCATTGTAAGGGACGTTTGTGAATATCCCAATAATTTTAGATATGAGATGACCCTTCAAGACTATTTAAAAAATAACAAGATAATGGCGCTTCATAAAGTGGATACCAGAGCGCTTACTAAGGTTTTAAGAAATAGTGGAACCATGAAAGGAATTATAACTTTAGAGGAACTTAGTAAAGAATATGTAGAAGATAAGCTGAAAAAATTTAATAATGATGCTTCTGTAATGAAAGTTACTACAAAAAGTATATATACTATTCAAGGCTCTGGAAAGCATGTGGCTTTAATAGACTTTGGAGTAAAGGATAATATAATTAAATCCTTTATAAATAGAAATTGTAAAGTTACGGTGTTCCCAGCAAATATTGAACCAGAAGTTGTGTTAAAGGCTAATCCAGATTTGATATTTTTATCTAATGGTCCTGGAGATCCTGAAAAACTAAAGAGTATTATAGAAAATATTAAAGAATTTATAGGCAAAAAACCTATTGCAGGCATATGTCTTGGACATCAACTTCTAGCTTTAGCCCTAGGAGGAAAAACAGAAAAATTGAAATTTGGACATAGAGGTTGCAACCATCCAGTAAAAAGTATTGAAAAAAACAAAGTGTATATTACTTCTCAAAACCATGGATATTATGTTAATGAGCTGCCTAAAGATGCGGTAATTACTCATGTTAGCGTAAATGACGGTACTGTAGAAGGCATGAGGCATAATACACTGCCTATTTACAGCGTTCAGTTTCATCCAGAAGCCTGTCCAGGACCTAAAGATGCGGAAGGAATTTTTGATGAGTTCTTAAGGGTTTAGGAGAAATTATAAGGAAACTTCTTCTTCGCACCTAAAGCTTTGAAAGTAAAAGTAAGACGCTTTGGATGCTACGAAGAAGTAAGCGACCATTCCAAATCGAAGATTTGGAATGTCTGCTTAAAAAGAATATTTGGAGGGATACTATGCCATTAAATAAGAATATAAAAAAAGTATTAGTTATAGGATCAGGTCCTATTATTATAGGACAAGCTGCTGAGTTTGATTATTCGGGAACACAGGCCTGTGAAGCTCTTAAAGAAGAAGGTGTAGAAGTAGTTTTAATAAATAGTAATCCTGCTACCATAATGACAGATAAAGAGGTGGCTCATAAGATATATATAGAACCTTTAACTTGTGAATTTGTAGAAAGAGTAATACAAAAAGAAAGGCCAGACAGTCTGCTTCCAGGAGTAGGGGGGCAAACAGCTTTAAACCTCTCTGTGGAGCTATACGAAAATAGGATATTAGAAAAGTACAATGTAAGAGTTATTGGTACCTCCATTGAAGCTATTAAGAAAGGTGAAGATAGAGAACTTTTTAGAGAGGAAATGAAAAAGATAGGACAGCCTTCTATTGAAAGTGAAATAATCCACGATGTAGAAAGTGG
The DNA here is from genome assembly GCF_900142075.1 of Clostridium amylolyticum. Classification (GTDB taxonomy): domain Bacteria; phylum Bacillota; class Clostridia; order Clostridiales; family Clostridiaceae; genus Clostridium_AA; species Clostridium_AA amylolyticum. The sequence goes on along the minus strand of NZ_FQZO01000002.1, from coordinate 389,544 downwards.
AAAGAACTTTAGTGATAAGATAGGATATCCGGTTATTATAAGACCTGCTTATACGTTAGGCGGAACTGGCGGTGGAATAGCTAATAACGAAGAAGAACTGATAAATATATTACAGCAAGGGCTTCAGCTTAGCGCTATAGGACAAGTCCTTATTGAGAAGAGCGTTAAAGGATGGAAAGAGATAGAGTATGAGGTAATGAGAGATAGTAATGGTAACTGCATCACCGTATGCAATATGGAGAATATAGACCCTGTTGGAATTCATACTGGAGATAGTATAGTAGTAGCACCAAGTCAGACCTTGAGTGACAAAGAATATCAGATGTTAAGAACTGCTTCCATAGATATTATAAATGCCATAGGTATTGAAGGAGGTTGTAATGTACAGTTTGCATTAAACCCTCACAGTTATGAATATGGAGTTATAGAGATAAACCCTAGAGTGAGTAGATCCTCTGCGCTAGCATCTAAGGCTACAGGTTATCCCATTGCAAAGGTAGCGGCAAAAATAGCACTGGGCTATACTTTGGATGAAATTAAAAATGCAGTTACCCAAAAGACCTATGCATGTTTTGAGCCAGCTTTAGATTATGTGGTGGTTAAGATACCAAAATGGCCTTTTGACAAGTTCACCAATGCAGATAGATTTTTAGGTACAAAAATGATGGCCACAGGAGAGATTATGGCTATAGGAAGTAACTTTGAAGCGGCATTTTTGAAGGGGATAAGGTCACTAGAGATAAGCAAATATACTTTGGAACATAAGTCCATGAAAAAACTTACCTTGGAAGAGCTTAAAAGAAAGGTTATGTCCCCGGATGATGAAAGAATATTTGCTTTAGCAGAAATGATTAGAAGAGATTATAGAATAGAAATGATATCTCAAATTACAGGTATGGACAGCTTTTTTGTAAGAAAAATAAAAAATATTGTAGATAAGGAAGAAGAACTGAAGACTCACACCTTAGAAAGCTTGTCTAGAGATTATCTCCTTGAACTAAAGAGTATGGGATTTTCTGATAAAGGCATAGGAGATTTAATTAAAGAAAGTCCTGATAAAATATATGAACTGAGGAAAAGATGGAACATATATCCTGTTTACAATATGGTAGATACTTGTGCTGGAGAGTTTGAAGCTTTAACTCCATATTTTTACTCTACTTATAATACTTTAGATGAAGTAAAAGTAACAAGTAGAAAAAAGATAGTAGTAATAGGCTCCGGCCCTATAAGGATAGGGCAAGGCATAGAGTTTGATTATGCTTCAGTACACGCGGTAAAAGCACTGAAAAAAATGAATATAGAAACTATAATAATAAATAATAACCCTGAAACGGTAAGTACTGACTTCGATATATCAGACAAGCTTTACTTTGAGCCTTTAACAGAGGAAGAGGTATTAAACATTATTGACAAAGAAAAACCTTATGGAGTAATACTTCAATTTGGTGGACAGACCTCTATAAAGCTTGCTAGTTTTCTACAAGAAAAAAATATAAAAATATTAGGAACAACTTCGGAACAAATAGATATTGCAGAAAACAGAGAGAAGTTTGATGAACTTTTAGAGAAACTTAATATTGCAAGACCTAAAGGTATAGCAGTATGGAGAACGGAAGAAGGCTTAGAGAATGCTGAAACTTTGGGGTATCCTGTACTGGTAAGACCATCTTATGTTCTAGGTGGTCAGGGCATGGAAATTACCTACACTCCTGAAGAGCTTCAATATTATCTGGAGAATGCTTTTGAAAAGGATAAGAAAAATCCAGTGCTCATTGATAAATACCTTATGGGAAAAGAAATAGAAGTAGATGCCATATGTGACGGTGAAGATATACTCATTCCTGGAATTATGGAACATCTTGAAAGGGCAGGAGTACATTCTGGTGACAGCATAACCATGTATCCTACTCAAAATGTATCTAATGAAATAAAAGATAAAGTTCTAGAATACACTAAAAAGCTGGCTTTAGGTATAGGTATAAAAGGGATGATAAACATACAGTTTATAGAGTTTAACCATAGGTTGTACGTTATAGAAGTGAACCCAAGAGCGAGCAGAACAGTACCTTATATAAGCAAGGTTAGTGGAGTTCCCATAGTAGAATTAGCTACCAAGGTTATGATGGGAGAAAAGCTTAAAGTCCTTGGTTATGGGATAGATATTTATAAAGAGCCAAAACTAGTGGCTGTAAAGGTTCCGGTATTCTCCACACAAAAGCTTCCAAGGGTAGAGGTATCCTTAGGACCAGAAATGAAGTCCACTGGAGAAGTGCTAGGAGTGGGAAAGAATATATATGAAGCTCTTTATAAAGGCTTTCTAGCTGCGGGTATGAAACTTACAAGAAAAAAATCAAAGATACTTGCCACTATAAATGATCATGAGAAAGAAGAATTTGTGCATATAGCAAAAGAACTGCAAGAACTTGGATATACCTTTATATGCACAAAAGGTACATCAAACTATTTAAAATCTGAAGAAATAGATGCTAAAGAGATAAATAAAATTAAAGAAGACTCTCCTAATATCTTAGATATAATAAATAATCTAGAAGTGGATTTGGTGGTAAATACCCCTACTAAAGCCAATGACTCTCACAGAGACGGCTTTATAATAAGAAGAGCAGCCATAGAAAAGAATATAGAAGTTATAACTACTCTAGATACCTTAAAAGCTTTAGTAAAGGTAAGTAAAAGATATAGAAGTATAGAACAGTTGAAGGATGTAGATATATATAATATAATTTAGAATTAACAACTTAAAATGAAGGAAATCTTTCTGATGTTTTCATCAGAAAGATTGTGATTATATTTGTAATATGTCACTTTTTAGGTGTCTGAAACCTGAAAAGTGACATATTAATTATTTTATGAGAAAGTTACGTGGGGTAGCTATGGAGTAAAAACTTATTAAATCTTTAAGGAGAATGATTTTCTTATAATAATCAATGGAAATGTGAAGAAATAATCAGTATAATATAAGTTGTAGCAAGTATGCTGCTTTTTAGGAAGTGCTAGTAATATATAATTAACTTGGTGGTATGTTTATGAAATTATTATATGGAACAGGAAATGATGCAAAGCTTAAGAGTATGAGAGCTATGCTTAAAGGACTTAATTTAGATATTGTGGGATTAAAAGATATAAATGCATATGTTGAGTCTGTGGATGAAAAAGGCAGCAGCCCATTAGAAAATGCGAAAATCAAAGCGACAGCATATTATAAAGCATTACGAGTACCAGTATTCTCTTGTGATTCTGGGCTATACATAGAAGGACTTCCTGATAATAGACAACCAGCTACTTATGTTAGGCGGGTTAATGGTAAAACATTAAATGATGAAGAAATGATAGAATACTATACAAAGATAGCTTCAGAATTTGGAGGAGAAGTAAAAGCACAATATAAGAATGCAATTTATCTTATACTTAATGATAAGGATGCTTATGCATACGATGATAATAGCATATGCGAGAGTTTTATTATAACTTCAAAAGTTCATCCTAATAGAAGAAAGGGATTCCCTTTAGATTCTATATCTTTAGATATAAAAACCGGTAAATATTACATGGATATACAATTAAATAATAACATTGACGAAAATAAAATTTCTGATGGTTTTAGAAGTTTTTTTATAAAGAATATAAGTGAAATATCAAATAAATACTATAAATTTAATAACAAAGGAGAGTAGGTTATATGAAGTTAATATCATGGAATGTTAATGGGATAAGAGCTTGTGTACAAAAAGGCTTTTTGGACTTTTTTAAAGAAGTAGATGCCGATATGTTTTGCATACAGGAAAGCAAGCTTCAGGAAGGGCAGATAATGCTTGAACTAGAGGGTTATCATCAATATTGGAACTATGCTGTGAAAAAGGGATATTCAGGTACAGCTATATTTACCAAAATAAAGCCTATAAGTGTTCAATATGGAATAAATATCGAGGAACATGATCAAGAGGGAAGGGTTATAACCTTAGAGTTTGAAGATTTTTATCTAGTTAATGTCTATACCCCTAACTCTAAAGAAAAATTAGCAAGGCTTGATTATAGAATGCAGTGGGAAGATGATTTTAGAAACTTTTTAAAAGCTTTAGATGAGCTTAAACCTGTTATCTTATGTGGAGATTTAAATGTAGCCCATAAGGAAATAGACTTAAAAAATCCAAATAGCAATAGGAAAAATGCAGGCTTTACGGATGAGGAAAGAGGTAAGTTTACCACCTTTTTAGATTCAGGTTTTATAGATACCTATCGTTATTTCTATCCTGACAAGGAAGGGGCATATTCTTGGTGGACATATAGATTTAATGCCAGAGCTAATAATGCTGGTTGGCGTATAGACTATTTCTGTGCTTCAGAAAAGCTTAAAGATAGGCTGGTGGATGCTGCTATTCATTCTGAGGTATTAGGCTCAGACCACTGCCCTGTAGAACTGATTATTAAGTAAAAGGTGCTTGGCACCTTACGCTTGTAAATATATTGACAATGTATTACAATAATAGTGAAAATTGAATATATAACTGATTAGGTCTGATAAATTGAAGATATTTAAATATGCATAAAGATATCATTTAAATGTTTTGCTTATTTCATGGTATCAAAAAGCTATTTTCAAAGAATGAAAGGACATTTCAATTTATTAGTTAAAAGGGAACCAGGTTAGAATCCTGGGCGGTACGGCCACTGTATTTGGGGAGTTATTTCCGTTTCAAAAGCCACTGGAATAATTGTTAGTTTTAGAATTAAGACTAATATTTCTGGGAAGGCTGGAAAGAAGCTATGAACCATAAGTCAGGATATCTGCCTAATGAGTTTTGTGTTAGGGCCTTCCGAATAAGGGTTTCACACGTTGATACATAATCCATTCCTGTAAACTGTTAAATATTTGTATCGCGTACAATTTTTATAGCAGGTCTTAGCATGTCTAAGACCTGCTTTTTTAGGCCCTTAAATTAATGTTTAGGAGGTGAATATAGTTAAATTCTTCAACTATAAATGATTATGGGGGAGTAATATGAAATCTAATAAATTAAAAATAAAGTTCATGGGTTTAATGGCCGCATTAGTGTTTTTGCTTAACACACTATTTAGTATGCCATTAATAGCTAATGCAGAAAATATTAAGGTGAATATAGGCTCAGAGATAGAAAGTACTGCATTATATGTAAAGAATCTAAATAGATATAGTTTTACGGAAACCATGGCTTTAAATAAGAGCAATGAAAATATAGATTTAAGCAAACTAAATATATTGAATAAGTATAATAGTTTAAACACCTATTCCAGCAATGTTATAAATATAATTTCTGCAGGAGGAAACCCTTATAATTATAAAGGGGTTAACTATGTAGGGGAACTTGTAAAATCTCAGCAAAAAAGCGGATATTTCGTTGTAAACTCAGAGTTTGAAGATATATCAGCAGAGAATACAGCAAAGGCAATAATAGCTTTAGACATGGCAGGGGCACAGTATAATAAAGAAGCAGCAGTTAAAGCTTTAATGTCTCTAAGCAAAGCAAATAATAATGGAAAGAGCTTTGATGAGAATGTTAATGTCACTGCTTTATCCCTTATAGCTTTATCAGGCTATAAAAATGTTTCTGGTGCAGATAACCTAATTAAAGCTATTATTGAATATTTGAAGAAAGAACAGCTTTCAGACGGAAGCTTCGCAAAAAACTCTTTGGCTAATGATGACTTTGATGCTGAAGGTAATGTACAAGCTACTGCTATGGTAATACAGGCACTGAGCTCTTTAGGAATAAATCCTCTTTCTGAGGAATGGAGTAAAGAGGGCAAAAACCTTTTAGAAGTGCTTTTAAGCTTTAGAAAAGATGGGAAGTTTATTTATAATAGCAGCTATCCGTATACTTCTTCCGAGGCTAGCAACTCACTGGCATTAGGTGCGCTGCTAGATGTAAAAAGCGGAGGCTCCATATACAAATCTATAAGATACAATCCTAACAGAATACCTGCTTCTATTAGTGTGCAAGCATCTTCACCACAGCTTAAGCAGGGAAAATCATTAAAATTGGAAGCTAAGGTTTTTGATAAAGAAGGAACTGTAATATCAGGAGAAGATGTAATTTGGACAGTAGATGATGACAGTATAGCCTCTATAGATGCAGCTGGAACATTAAAAGCCCTAAAGCCAGGAAAAGTAAATGTATCAGCAGCTCTTAAAAAGGATAGTTCCATAAAAGCAAATAAATCTTTTGAAATAGCAGCTATAAAGCCATCTCGCATAAGTTTAGAACTTTCTAAAAAATCTATAACTGTAGGAGAAACTGTAAAGGCAAATATAGTGGTAAAAGATCAGGATGGGGATGTAATAAATCCAGTTCCTGAAGTGATTTACGAAGTAAAAGATTCATCAATTTTAACCATAAGCAAGGACAATGTATTAAAGGGTATTAAACCAGGAAAAACTACGGTAGAATATAGCTTAAAATCAGATTCTAATATTAAAGCAGCTGAAGAAGTTTTAGTTAAAGAGACAAGCACTTTAGAAGATATAAATGAAGAAGATAAAAAGTTAATTCAAACTAGAATAGAAGAACTTAAGGAATTATATGCTGGTGAAACGGTGGAAGCTTTAGCTCCTCTTGCTTTAAACAAAGTGGGAGCGCCAGAAAGTACACTAAACAGGGTATATGTTAAAACAGGAACCTCAGCATTGATTTATTCTCAAAATATCATAGCTCTTATAGGAGCAAATAAAGATCCATATAAGTATAAAGATAAAAGAGGTAATGTAATTAATTTTGTAGATCTTCTGCAAATGTCACAAAGGCCTAAGGGTGATGAATTTGAAGGAAAGTTTGTGGTAGGAAAATATTTGGATCCTAAATCTGCCATGAGCTTATCTTACTCTATCATAGCTTTAGAATTGGCAAAGGCAGAATACGATAAAGAGTTAGCTGCCAGGGCTCTTGAAGATATGATGAAAAAACAAAGTAATGAAGATTCTACCTATGATAAAGTAGAAGTGCAAGCTTTTGCCGTGCTAGCTTTATCCAGTCATGGTGACATGCCAGGGGTGAATGATACCATAGCATCGCTAATATCTAACATAAAATCAATGCAGCAAAAAGATGGAAGCTTTGGAGGGCTTAAACCTGCAAGAGCTATCTCTATGGTAATACAGGCTCTAGCTGCAAATAATATAAATCCTCTTTCACCAGAATGGACAAAAGAAAAAAATATGCTTCAGACTTTATTATCATACAAGGCTAACCCTAGATTAGGAAAAACCGTAGCAGGCTTTGCTGCCAGTCCTAATGGAAATATGGATTTAACCTCTACCTACTATGGTATGGCTGCTTTAGCAGATTTACTAAAGGGAGAATCTATATTTGGCATTAAAAACAATCTTGGCGGCAAGCCTATTGTAAATCCTGAAATCACTATTACAGGTGTGCAGGATAATAAAATCTATGATGGATCTGTAAACATTGAAATATCAGTAGATAAAGGTGAATGGAAGGCCTTCCTCAATGAAAAGGAATTTAATGGAGGGAAAGTTCAGGAAGCTGGAAAATACAATTTAAAAGTTGTGGCAGAAGCAGAAGGGATTAAAATTACCAAAGAGATAAACTTTATTGTAGACAGTTCTCCTTATGAGAATATTAAGGTAAGGATTGAAGGAAATAAAGGCACATTATTTAATAAAGAGGTTAAATCTAGTAAAGCGGATACTAATGCCTTTGATGTATTGGTTAAAGCCATAGGGGCAGAAAATATAGCTGGTTCAGGAACTCCAGGTGAGAGCTATTTTATAAATGCATTAATGGGAGAAAAAGCATCTGGTAATTTTGGATGGAGTTATTATGTTAAAAAAGGTATGGAAATAGACCAGCCAATGGTTTCCGTAGATTTATTTGAAAAAATAAAAGACTCTCAGGGTAAATTTAATTATGACGAGTTAGTGTTTTATATGACCCATTACGAATATGATGGTGAGTTTAGACTTTATACCAATATTCCTGAAATAAAAGTAAGGTCTGTAGAAAATCGTCATGAAATAAGCGTTATGTCAAAAGACTCAAAATTACCACTAAAAAATGTAGAAATAAATGTAGAAAATGTGGGTAAAGTAATTACTGATGATAAGGGTAAAGCATACTTTATGGCACCTGAAGGAATCTATAATATGACTTTAGGAAAAAGAACTGCTTCACACATAGAGGTAGTACCTAATGCATATACCTTATCACTTCCTGTAGCAGAAGAAGTGGCTGAGATAGAATATAAAGAAGAGCAATTAATAGAGATTTTGAAAGATCCATTTATTAGAGATATAAAGGTGGATTTAAAAGAAAATAAAGTAATATCTAAAGAAGTGTTTAAAAATTTACAGAATAAAAATAAAGAAATACAATTTACTTCAGGAGAGTTAACTTGGACTTTCAATGGACAAGATATAAGCTCAGAAGATATTAAAGATATTGATGTTACAGTAAGTTATAGCAGTAAAAATGATAAATCCATAAAAGAAAACTTTAAGGATGCTTATGTACTGTCCTTTGCGGAAAATGGAAGGCTTCCAGGAAAAGCAAAGATAAAATTAAATATAAAGGATAAAGTTGATTCTAAAAAGTTATTCTTGTACTACTATAATGAAGAAAAACAAAGAGCTGAAAAGATAGCAGGACCTCTAGTAGTTAATGGTGATGGTCTTGTGGAGTTTTATTTAGTGCATAACAGTGATTATTTCTTATCCTCCATAGATGGTGAAGCAGAAAAAGCAGATAAACTTTTACAGGTAATAAAAGAAGTTTCACAGCATTATTCAGGAAAAGATAAGTATACTTTTAGAAATATTATGGCTTTAAGACATTTATCTCAAGACATTAATATGGATACTAATATATTGAAAAAATATGTGGAAATTAAAGAGATAAGAAATCTTAGCACAGCTGTTCACAATGTTATATCCTTAGTAGCTGCAGGAGAGAATCCAAAGAACTATAAGGGTGTAAATTATGTGAAACCTTTAGAAAAAGCTCAAAGAGAAGATGGAAGGTTTTCCATAGAAGATGGAGATGAAATATGGCCAACGCTTCAAGCTTATGCCTTAATGGCTTTAGACATGTCTAATGGTAACTATGATAAAGAAAAAGCCGTAAGTGCTTTAGTAAACATGGCTAAGAATGGCTATTATGGAGATGTGGACTCCACATCTATGGTAATTACAGCATTAGCCCCCCATAAAGAAATAAAGGGAGTAAAGGAAGTTATAAGTTCCTCTCTGGATTTTATAAAGAAATCGCAATTAGAAAATGGCGGTTTTAGCTCTTATGGCAGTGAAAATCCATACACTATTTCAGCAGTAATACAAGCCCTTGTAGCAAATGGCGAAGATATTTACGGTGAAAAGTGGAGTAAAAATGGCATTAACACCATAGATGCTTTACTAAAATATAAAGAAGGAAATCATTTTATATATAAGTCAAGCTGGGGAGAAGATATTGAAATGGCTACAGAGCAAGCCTTCTCGGCTTTGGCAGACGCATATAAAAATAAGTCTATGTATCAAGAAATAAAATCTCAAAGTAATGATGAGTCTGAAAAGGAAGCTCCTATTATAAAAGATGAAGATACAAATCCTGATGATAATGAAAAGGAACTTGGAAATAACAACTCAGAGACAAATGTACCTAAGGATAAAAACAGTACCTCAAGCAATAAAGATAATTCCAATAATTCTACTGCTGGAGAAAATTTGCCTAAAACAGGAAGCAATTTAGATGGTAATTTTTTGATAATTATGTCTATATCCATTATTGCCTTAGGTGTATTAATGATGAGAAAGAAAAATAAAATAAGTTAGAAAGAGGGTGCCAGTCACGTGACTGGCACTTCATATGAAACTTCTTCTCCAGCCCTAAAGTTTTTAAATGTAAGAGAATGACGCTTTAGGGCTTACGAAGAAGTAAGCGACCATGCCAAATAGTAGATTTGGAATGTCTGCTTATCCACCAAATAACGTATTGCATTATTCTGCTTATTATGTTATTATAATTGAAGTTAATATGTATTGATATTTATAGTTCACACATTATTCAGGATTATATTATTCAACACATATAATTCTGAATAATGTGTGAATTTTCTTGAATAAGGATATTAATAAGCATGTTAAAGTAATTTTTTTGGAGGTATTTTTTATGAATCAAGGTACAGTTAAATGGTTTAATGCAGAGAAAGGTTTCGGTTTTATCGAAGTTGAAGGCGGAAAAGACGTTTTCGTTCACTTTTCAGCTATAGCTGGAGAAGGCTTCAAGTCACTTCAAGAAGGTCAAAAAGTAAGCTTTGACATAGTTGAAGGTCAAAGAGGAGAGCAAGCTGCTAACGTAGTTATATTATAAGACCAAAAAGCTGTTGATTTAAAATCAACAGCTTTTTTTAATTTATTATTTTCATTAATAAGTCATCAGCTTGAATGTTAGTAATATCTTTTATTAAAGCTATTTCGCTAACCAGTAGCTTTTTTGCTTTATCTAGAAGTTGTTTTTCTGTAGTGTTAAGAGGCTTAATATCGTTTATAAACATTAAATCTCTAACTACTTCTGCATTTTTTCTTAAAGAACCAGATTTAATTTTTTCTGTAAAAATTAAATTTCGCTCTTTTGCAGGAGCCATTTCGTCTTTATTTGTCTCCCCGTCATTAAGAGTTAGTAGTACATTTTTTAGCGTAGACTCATCATTAATTAATCTTAAGTCTGATGTAGATATCTTGTTTGTAGGAATCATTATTTTTAAATTATTGCTAGTTATTTTTATTATGTAATATCTTTGCATCTCACCTAAAAATTCTTTTTCTTCAATGGACTCAATTACTCCTGCCCCGTGCATAGGATATACAACCTTATCTCCAATCTGAAACAAACTATCCACCTCCATGGATTTAATAGTATCTTTATATAGTATATCACATTAATTAATTTTTTGCAAAATTTATATGTTATCATAAATCATATATGGTTGTCAATGGATTTTTTGTTGATTATATATTTGCTTTAATTTAATGAATATAATGAAATGTTTAAATATTAATATAATAATATAAAAAATTATTAAAATTATTTGATTATTTTTACTGAATTATTGACAGGGTTTAATATTTGGTGATAATATATAAGAAACGTTTATTTTATACAGATATGGTTAGCTAGAATTAGTAATAATTTGCTACAAAATTAAATGTAATGTATAAGATAATAATGAATTCTTTCATAAGGAGATAAAACATGCACAATCTATCCAATAGTATAGCTAAAAAATTAAATAATTCATTCTTTAGCTTTTTTAGATAGGTTTGTATTTATGATTTAATAAATTTTCATAGGTACAAACCATGAAGGGGAACTTCAAAATTTGTATCTATGATGGCTAAAGTAAATTTGTTGTGTAATAAAGAGCCATGTAGATTATTCTATGTGGCTTTAATTTATTTTTCTAAGCAATATTAAGGTCACAGGTAATGCTATGTGGCCTTTTAATTTTGCTAAGGAGGATAAACACATGAGTAAGTACATTGAAGAAAAGAAATTAAAAGGTAGAGAAAAGTTTTCAGGAAAGTTAGGGTTTGTGATGGCCTGTGTAGGAGCAGCAGTGGGATTAGGTAACGTATGGATGTTTCCATATAGACTGGGACAAAATGGTGGCGCCGCATTTTTAATACCTTATTTCTTGTTTGTGTTTGTGTTAGGTTCAGCAGGAATTGTCACAGAAATGGCTTTTGGAAGGTTTATGGCTAAAGGTTCTATGAGTGGAATCAGAAAAGCATTCAAAGATAAGAATTTAAAGGGAGGGAAGGTAATAAGCCTTATACCAACTTTAGGTCTTGCAGGTATACTTATATTTTATTCCGTAGTGGTAGGCTGGGTTTTGAAATATTTTTTTATAAGCTTAACAGGAGAAATCTATACCATAAATCCTTCAGAGTACTTTAATAGCTTTGTAGGAAGCAAAGAAACTATTTTATGGAATGGACTTGCGGTGCTGCTCACATTAATTATTGTAATAGCTGGAGTGTCTAGAGGAATAGAGAAGATCAATAAGATAATGATGCCATGCTTATTTATAATATTTATAGTATTAGCTATAAAATCCCTTACTCTCCCTGGAGCCTATAAAGGGGTTGCTTATCTTTTATATCCTAGATGGGAGAACCTTTTAGTAGCAAGAACCTGGATAATGGCTCTTGGACAAGCATTCTTCACCGTATCATTAACTGGTTGTGCTTTAGTGGTTTACGGAAGCTATACTGATAATAAGGTAGATCTTCCTTCTGCGGCTATACAAACTGCATTATTTGATACCTTAGCAGCTATACTAGCAGCTTTTGTAATAATTCCAGCAGTATTTGCTTATGGTCTAGATCCGGGAGCTGGCCCAGCGCTGCTATTCGTTACGGTGCCCACTATATTTAAGGCTATGCCTTTAGGAGGTCTTATAAGCACATTATTCTTTTTAAGCATCATATTTGCATCCTTATCTTCTTGTATAGTAATGCTGGAGGGTCCTGTAGAAGCAGCCATGAGCGAAATGAATATAAGTAGAAAAAAGGCTTCCATAATTATAGCTATAATATGTTTCCTATTGGGATTACCCATGGATTTAAATATGAATTTATTTAGTAAGTTTTCCGATTTTATTACCATTTACATAACTCCTATGGGAACCTTAATAGTGGCTATAACATTTTTCTTTGTAATTGGTTCCAAGGAAGCATTAAATGAAATTAATAAGGGTGCTGAGAAGCCTTTGGGAGAACATATCATACCTCTTATAAAATATGGATTTACAGCCACTACCTTTATAGTTATAATTCTAGGTGTAATTTATGGAGGCATTGGATAAATTCTATATATCAATATAAATTAACAAAATTCTAACTTATACAAAGGTGATTATGGAAATGTTTATATAGAATTAATATGCTTAATAGTGGTAATATATAGATATCTAAGATTCTTAAACAGGGATCTTGTCTTATCCATAGCTGTAATAAAATTTATATTTTAAAGGAAAGGATGTAGATTAAGTGGATTACAGAGAAATGTACAAAAACTGGTTAAATAATGAGTTTTTTGATGAGAAAACCAGAGCGGAGCTAGAAGCGATTAAAAGTGATGAAAAGGAAATAGAAGATAGATTCTATAAGGATCTAGAGTTTGGTACTGCTGGACTTAGAGGGAAAATTGGTGCAGGTACTAACAGAATGAATATGTATATAATATCCAGAGCAACTCAAGGACTTGCAGATTTTATAGTGGAGCAAGGACAAACTTATATGGATAAAGGTGTAGCTATTGCTTATGACTGCAGGCATTTTTCCAAGGAATTTGCTAAAAGAGCAGCATTAGTATTAGCAGCTAATAAAATAAAGGTCTACCTATTTGAGAGCTTAAGGCCAACACCAGTATTATCCTTTACAGTGGGGCATTTAAAAACTGCTTCAGGAATAGTGGTAACTGCTAGCCATAACCCTAAGGAATATAATGGATACAAGGTATATTGGGAAGACGCAGCTCAAATAGGACAAGAATATGCCGATGCCATTACAGAAAAAATCCTTAACATCCAAAACTTTGAGGACATTAAGGTTATGGATGAAAAAGAAGCGCTAGATAAAGGCTTGTTAACTATACTAGGCAACGAAATAGATGATATCTATGTATCAAAGGTAAAACCTTTAGCCTTAAGAGATGATATAGATAAGGATATAAAGGTAGTTTATACACCTTTAAATGGAACAGGAAATGTATTAGTTAGAAGAGTGCTTAAAGAAAGAGGCTTTACTAACATTACAGTAGTCCCTGAGCAGGAAAATCCAGATCCTAACTTTACCACAGCTCCTTTCCCAAACCCAGAAGATCCAAGAGCTTTTGAATATGCAGAAAAGCTAGGACAAAAAATAGGAGCAGAGCTTCTTCTTGCTACAGACCCAGACTGCGACAGACTAGCTATAATGGTTAGGGATAGAGATGGAAAGTATGTTTCCTTTAATGGTAACCAAACTGGAGCAATGTTAGTTAAATATGTAGTGGAAGGAAGAAAAGATACAGGAAAACTTCCTGCAAACTCATTTATAGTTAAGTCCATAGTTACAGGAGATTTAGGTAAAGCTATAGCAGAAAAATATGGAGTTAAGACCTATGAAGCTTTAACAGGTTTTAAAAATATCTGCGGAGTAGCTAATGCTTTGGAAAAGAGTGGCGATAATAAATTTGTATTCGGATATGAAGAAAGTATAGGATATGTAACTGGTGACTTTGTAAAGGATAAAGATGGAGTTATATCTTCCATGATGCTTTGCGAAGCAGCAGCTTATTATAAAAAACAAGGAAAAACTCTAATAGATGTACTAGAAGAAACTTATAAGGAATTTGGTTATTACAGAGAAAAGCAAATATCCTTAGTTTTAGAAGGCATAGAAGGCAGCAGAAGAATAAGCAGGATGATGGAAGTATACAGAAATGAATACCCAATGAATATCAATGGCCTAAAGCTTGTACAATATGTTGATTATAAGATTGGTAAAGATACTAATGTTATCACTGGAGAAACTTCACAAAGTGAAATTCCATCCTCCAACGTATTAGAATTCACCTTAGAAGATGGCTCCTGGTATGCAGTAAGACCATCAGGTACAGAGCCTAAAATAAAGCTTTACCTATATTCCAAGGCAGAAACTGCCAAAGAAGCAGAAGAAAAAATAGCTTCCATGGAAAGCGTAGTGCTAGCTAAACTTAAATCCGTAGAATAAAGTCAGGTGTCAGTCACGTGACAAGTGACAAATAAAAAAAAGAGAATAGCCTTGTCTATTCTCTTTTTTACGAGAAAATAAGGCAGGAATTTATTTATGAAATATACAATTTTACTTATAGTTATATATTTAGCTTTTATAAGTCTGGGATTACCAGATGGGGTATTTGGTGTGGCGTGGCCTGATATGCGTGTGGACTTTTCTATGCCTTTAGCTACTGCAGGTATGATTTCTATATTTGTTATGAGCTTTTCAGCTATTTCAAGCTTTTCCAGCGGAAGAATTCTTAAAAGGTTTGGTACTGGAAGGGTTACTTTTATAAGCTGCCTGATGACAGGACTTGCCTTATTAGGATATTCTAAAGCACCTTCCTTTGCTTGGCTTATGGTTATGACCCTTCCTTTAGGGCTTGGCCAAGGCGCTGTAGATTCAGGGCTTAATAATTATGTAGCCAAAAACTATTCCTCTAGGCATATGAGCTGGCTTCACTGCTGTTGGGGCATAGGAGCTTCTTTAGGACCCTTTATTATGACAAAAACCTTAGCAGCTAATAAGGAATGGAGAAGTGGTTATGTTACTATAGCAACTATGCAGCTTATCCTAGCTGCAATATTTTTAATGAGCTTAAAGCTATGGAAGAGTGAAGAAGCTCCAAAGCTTGTGGAATCTCATAAAACATTAGAAAGAGGTAAAACCTCTATTTTAAAATCAATTTCTCCATGGCTTGGGATTTTAATGTTTTTCTTTTACGCAGGAACGGAGTATTCCGTGGGATTATGGGCTAATAGTATGTTAGTGGAATCAAGAAATATCCCTAAAGAAATTTCAGGACTCTGGATTTCCTATTACTATGGAGCTTTAATGCTTGGTAGATTTGTTACGGGAATAATAGTAAACAAGCTGGGAAATAGAAAGGTCATTAGATTAGGGATTATGATAGCCGTTTTAGGAGCTATACTATTATATATTCCTCTAGGCTCTGCTGTTACCATGTCAGCACTTATGCTCATAGGCTTTGGGTTTGCTCCCATATATCCCTGCATGATGCATGAAACTCCTAGAAGATTTGATGAAGATACCACTAAGACCTTGATAGGATATCAGGTGGGAGCAGCCTGCATTGGAGGCTCAGCATTATCCGCCAGTCTAGGGTTAATATTTTCTAAAACCTCTTTAGAAGCTTTAGCACCTAGCTTGTTAGTTCTTCTCTTAACTATGGTTTTCATTAGCGAATGGCTAAACAAAAGAACTGTATAAAATGGCGAGAATTATGCTATTAATTGATAGGATGTTTTTGAAACATAAAAATGATAAAAATAATAGCAAATATAGTATTAATTATTATGTACATTTTTTTGTTATGGATATTTTTCTTCTTTATATCTAAAAGTAACCGAATAATAAATATAACCACAATAGAACTATAAAATATATCATGAAATCACCCTTTTAAAAGAATACGTAGAATAACTTAGTGAAAATTATTTCCTAAAGATAAGATTTTTAAATATTGGATATACTAAAACATCCTATAAATGTATATAAATAGAATTCTATGAAACAATATAAAATCCTTCTACTATAAAATATTTTTAGTAAAAATTTAAAAAGTTTTCAATAATTAATTATATTGGTTATGAATTTGTTTGGAAATGTTTTTACTAATTCACATAATGAGAAATCGTAATATTATAAGAATAAGTGCATTTACATAAAGTTACATTTATGCTATCATATATCCAATAGGAGAGTGTATCTAGGGTTCCGATCTATTATTTAATAGATGTTTGGTCCAAGCGATACAGGATTTTAATCTACACTTTTAGGAAAAAAGCCTAAAGGACGAGTCTCAATGAGATTTGTTCTTATGGCTTTATTTTTTTACACAAAATTTCAGTAAAGCTCAATAATAATTCGGACTAAAAGGAGGGAAAGAAATGAGCATAATTAAAGTTGATAATCTATGTAAGACCTTTAAGGTAAAAACCAAAGAAGAGGGATTTAAAGGAAGTTTAAAGTCAATTTTTTTGCCTAATTATAAGGAAATTCAAGCAGTAAATAATATTTCCTTTGAGGTAGAAAAGGGAGAAATATTAGCTTTTATTGGCCCTAATGGAGCAGGAAAATCTACTACCATAAAAATGCTAACAGGGATATTGTATCCATCTTCAGGAGGTATTGAGGTCTTAGGCATGAATCCTTCAACAGAAAGGAAGGATTTATCCTATAAAATTGGGACAGTGTTTGGTCAAAAGTCTCAACTATGGTTTCACTTACCTCCTTTAGACAGCTTTAATTTACTGGGAAGCATTTATGAAATAGATAAGCCAAAGCTCAAAAGGAGAATAGACTTTCTAAAGGAAGTTTTTGAGATAGAAGATTTAATGGATATACCCGTTAGAAAATTGTCTTTAGGTCAAAGAATTCGCTGTGAAATAGCTGCGTCCATACTCCATGAGCCAGAAATAATATTTTTAGATGAACCTACTATAGGGTTAGACGTGGTGGTTAAGCAAAAGATTAGAGACCTTATACTTAAACTCAATAAAGAAGAAAAAACCACTATATTCTTAACTTCTCACGATGCTGGAGATATTGAGCAGCTATGTAAAAGGGCCATAATAATTAATCATGGTGAAGTAGTGCTCAATGAAAAGATAAAAAGTCTGAAATATGATTATTTAAACAAAAAGGTTATTCACATTAAATATCAGGAAGAGGTTAATCTAGAAGGAATCTCAGCTAATATTATCAAGAACAAAGGTAATGCTGTAAAAGTCCAAGTGGATACATCCCGTGAGGATATAGAGGAAGTGCTGACTACTCTTATAAAATGTGGAAGGGTAAATGATATAACCATATCAGAACCACCAATGGAGGAGATAATATCTCATATTTATCTTCAAAATAAGGGGGTGAGATAAATATGCAAACTCTTCGTAAGTATGGTGAAATATCTAAAATCACCATGGCTAATAGCCTAGTGTACTTTTGGAATTTTCTAAGTAAAAATATATTTTTGGTATTTATATTATTTATATATTTAATGCTATGGAAAAATATCTATTCTCAAAAGGGCAGCATAGTAGGAGGATTAACTTTAAACCAGATGATTTGGTATCTGATAGTTACTGAACTAGTGACTCTTTCTAGGACAGATATTCATATTCAGGTTAATGAGGATGTAAAGACAGGGAATATAGCTTATTTGTTAAACAAGCCCTATAACTATGTTTTATATTGCTTTTCATATTATGTAGGAGAGATAGGCATAAAGCTTTTTACCAATGGAATTATAGGTATATCCATAGGATTAATGTATGTGGGAAAGCTGGAAAACTTTAATTTTGCCCACTTGCCTTTTATATTTTTATCCTTATTAGCAGGGTGCTTTATTAACTTTTTCATTTATATAATATTATCTCTAAGTTCCTTTTGGTTTGAAGAAAACAACGCTTTTTTCTGGATATATTCTAAGCTTATTTTTACTTTAGGGGGAATGCTTATGCCTATAGATCTCTTTCCAAATTGGTTAAAGTCACTGAGTGGGTACCTTCCCTTTGCTTATGTCACCTATGTTCCAGCAAAGTTAGCGGTGGATTTTTCCTTTTCTAATTTTTATCAGCAGTTTATTATCCAAATAGTATATTTAACTATATTTTTCTCATTAGCTATGATTTTATATAGAAAGGGGGCTAAGAATTTAAATGTTAATGGAGGTTAAAAAGAGCTTAAAGCTCATGTCTTATTATTTTAAATTTAATATATCTTCCGCTATGGAATATAGAGTTAGCTTTCTTATACAAAGCATAGGAATGATCATAAATAATTCAGCCTTTATATTCTTTTGGTGGATATTATTTAATAATGTAAATACCATTGGAGGATATGGATTTAAAGATGTTATGATGCTATGGGCATTATCTTCTACCAGCTTTGGTATGTGCTTTGTGGTTTTTGGTAATATAAATCAAATTACTAGGATGATTTTAAATGGAGAGCTGGATACTTATTTACTTCAGCCTAAAGATCCTCTTATTAACATTATTTGCTCCAAAACCATAGTATCCGCTTGGGGAGATACTTTATATGGAATAATATTATTTTTCTTTATAAAGGGCATTAATATTAAAATCTTCTTATTATTTTTATTATTTTGTATTACTGGTGCTATTATGTTTTCTTCAGTGCTCATAACCATACATTCCTTAAGCTTTTATACAGGAAATACAGAAGGCTTGGCTCAGCTAGTTACGGAGTTTCTAATAAGCTTCAGTATTTATCCTGAAGGCATATTTAAAGGAGGGATTAAGTATATACTGTATACCATAATTCCCGCTGGTTTCATGGTATATATACCAGCTAAGGTTTTTAATGACTTTAATATTTCAAGGATTTTCGCCGTATTAGCAGCAGCATTAATATGGATGTGTATAGCTTATATGATGTTTTACAAGGGTCTTAAAAAATATGAGTCAGGAAATCTTATACTAAATAAGCTTTAATAATGGATATGTACCATTGCTATTATATAGAAAAGTTCCAAAGTTTAGGATACATTGAGAAATATGAGTTTTTATATATTAATAAAGTTAATATATACTAATTTTAAAAGTAGTATAAAAATATTTGAATATATAGTAAAATTTATATATTGTCATCCCAATTAATAAGTAAAGGATGAGGGTATATTAATGAAGAAACGTATTATAATCATTTCTATGATTTTGTTAGTACTTGTAATAATTGCAACAATATGTAATAGCGATAAGACATTAGCTAAATTAAATTCTCCAGATTCTACCTATCAACTAATAATTAAATATAATCCTCCTTTTTTAAAAGGAACCTTTAAGATATCTATTTATTATAAAGAAAAAGGTTCACTAATAAAAAAACACTTAACTGATACGAATATTTTTTATGATGGAGCATACTTAACTGATGAAAATTATCATATTACATGGGAAGATAACAAAGCTACTTTAACTCTTACTGGAGATTCTAATATAGGAAGTAAGAAGTTTATAATAAATTTAGCAAATTCACCTAAAATGACAGAAGTTAAATAATTCAAAAAAACAAATAGAAGGTATGGATAATTTCGAAATCTCATACCTTCTAATTACTTTAGATTTATAATAGTACTTTTAAAATATCTTCCCAGGATTCAATATGTTATTAGGGTCAAAGGTGGATTTTATTCCTCTCATAAGGTTTAAGGTAGTAGGGCTTAGGGACTGATTAAGGTAGGGCTTTTTAGCAAGTCCTATTCCGTGTTCTCCAGATACTTGCCCTCTGAGTTCTCTTTGTTTTTTATACATGTCTTCCATTACTTCTTCCAGTTTCCTTTGCCATACATCTTCAGTTAATTCATCCTTTAATATATATACATGGAGGTTTCCATCACCAGCATGTCCGAAGCTTCTTAGCCTTATGCTATGCTTTTCTTCTAATTCATGTACATATTTTATAAAGTCAGCTACCTTATTTCTTGGGACAACTACGTCCACCTCATCCATTTCCGAGGTGTCTGCTTTTATGGCTTCTAGAAATACTCCCCTAGCACTCCAAATGGCTTCTTCTCTTTGTTTAATGTTGGAAATATATACATCAAAAGCACCTTTTTCTAAACAAAGCTTGGCTACATCTTCATAGTCTTTTTCTATTTCTTCTATGGTGTTACCATCAAACTTTAGTAACAGATAGGCATCAGAACTGTTATCGGGAAATTTCTTGCCCAAAAATTTTTCTGCTGCCACAATTACTTCACGCTGCATAAATTCTATGGCAGTAGGAATGGATTTAGACTTTATTATTTCAGGTACTGTGCTGATAGCCATATCTAAGTTAGGAAAAGGTATTAAAAGGCTCATGACCTTTTTAGGTAGAGGAAGAAGCTTTAGTATGGCTTTTGTAACTATACCTAAAGTCCCTTCAGACCCCACCATAAGATCTTTAAGAGCATAGCCAGAGCTATTTTTAACTATTTTACCCCCCAGCTCTATGATTTCTCCTGTAGGCAAAACCACTTCCAGCCCTCTTACATAATCTCTAGTAACACCATACTTTACAGCTCTCATACCGCCTGCATTGGTACTTATATTTCCTCCTATGGTAGCGGTTTTCTCCCCAGGGTCTGGAGGGTAAAACAAATTAAGTTTTTCCACATACTTACCTATATCCAGAAGTAGAACCCCTGGCTCTACGGTTAAGGTAAGGTTTTCTGTGTCCACCTCTAGTATTTTATTCATTTTTGTAGTATCAAGAAGTATTCCACCATAGATAGGTACGGCTGACCCTACCAAGCCTGTACCTGCACCTCTAGGGGTTACGGGTATCTTATTTTCATGGGCATATTTCATTATTTTTGATATTTCTTCCGTGGTTAGAACTTGAATCACAACCTCAGGCATTTTTTTAGTAGCACTTAGTTCATCGTGGCTATAATCTTCATTTATATTTTCTCCATGAAACACTCTTTGTTTATCCTGAATTATTGAGAGTATATATTCTATATCCTTATTATCTATCTTTTTGTAATCCATATATTTACACCTCCTCTTGTCCCTTAATAAGTTTTATAAGATGTGGTACCACTTCATATATGTCACCCACTATACCGTAGTGAGCAAGCTTGAATATAGGTGCTTTTTCATCAGTATTCACAGCAATGATATACTCAGCTTTATTCATGCCTATGGTAAATTGTATGGCTCCGGATATACCAAGGGTTATTATGAGTTTAGGTTTAACTATTTTTCCGCTAACCCCTATTTGCCTGCTGGTATCTGCCCAGCCCATTTCAGTTAAAGGCCTAGTAACAGCTAGCTCAGCTCCTAAGGCTTCAGCTAGTTCCACAGCCATTCTCATATCTCTTTGAGTTCTAACTCCTCTACCCACAGCTACTAGTATTTCAGCTTCTGATATACCTATTTCCTTATACTTTTTAGATACTTCTAATATATTTATCCCTGAGGTTAAAGCAGGGGGATTACAGCTAGTGACTTTACCATTAGGAATTTCATTTCTTTGTGGCATGGAGAAAATTTGAGGTTTTACTGTAGCTATTTGAGGTCTTGTATTTGCTGTAATTATCTCTGCCATTATACTACCGCCGTAAGTTGGTCTAATTTGTAATAATTCGCTAGATTCATCAATGTCTAAAGTAGTACAATCTGCTGCTAGGCCAGTTTTAAATCTTGCCGCAATTCTTGAGGCTAAAACCTTTCCATTAACGGTAGAAGCAGAAAGTATTACTGAGGGTTTAACTTTATTAATAAAATCCTCAAGGCAGGAGGTATAGGGTTCTGACCTAAAATATTTAAGCTCCGAATCTTCATAGATAAAAATCTCTTCCACTCCATAATGCAAAAGTTCCATGGAGGAATTTTTTATATTATGTCCCATAAAAACAGCATATAAGGAAGAGTTAGATTTTTCAGCTAGTTCCTTAGCTTTTCCTAGAAGTTCAAAGGTTATGGGGTTTATCTTTCCATCTATATGATCCACTATTACAGTTATACCTTTCCAAGAATCTTTATCCTTTACTTTGTCATTTAATAATCTTTCCATGTTAGCATCCCCCCTTTATATATATTTTAGATCTTTTAATTTACTGTATATGCTTTCAGCTAATTCCAGGGAAGCGCCTGTCCAAACTTCCTTTTCAGGTGCTACGCCCTCAGGAAAGACTCTTTGAAGATTAATGGGAGAACCTTTATCAGCAATTTTCTTTTCGCTGGCTTCCTTCTCCTTAAGAGTAGAGTCTTTAGAAGAAAAAAGAGTTCTAATATGAGTAGGAGAGCCCTTTAGACCATAGAAATTTTCATCAGTATTTTCAAGATCTTCAAGGCTTATTACCTTAATAGCTTTGTCTTTAGACTCTAATCTTTTTCTAAAAGAAAGCAGTCTGGGTTCAAAGATATCTTCTTCTACACTTAACACGCAGGGAGTTTTAATTTCTAGGGTACCTAAGGCATCTCCCATGTCCGATTCTACTATGATAAAAGAATCTTCAATATTTACTATACGCCTCACATTAGATGTATCAGTAAAACCCATAAGTTCTGCTAGCTCTGAAGAGAGATGCCCCGTACCACTGTCTGTGGATTTTTTACCTAATATTATTAAATCCAAATTACTAAAACTACTTATAACTTGAGAAAGTATCAGGGCAGTGGCATAGAGATCAGAACCATTAAAAGCCTTATGAGATATTAAAAATCCTTCATCTACCCCCATCATATAAGCTTCTTTAATTATTTGAGCTGCACCTTTATCTCCTAAGGTCACTACTGAAACCTTGCCACCCTTTTCTTCTTTTATTCTAAGTGCAGTTTCCAAAGCATAAAGATCATAAGGGTTTATCTGAGAGTTAGCTTCATTTCTTTTTAACACACCAGTAACAGCATCAATATTTATTTCTGAAGTATCAGGAACTTGTTTTATGCATACCATTACATTCATTTAACTATTCCTCCATTAATTCATTAGATTAATTGGTGTGACCAATTTATTCTTTAAATTAATTGTAACTCTACTGAGAATAAATTTCATTAACAATTGAATAAAAAGTATTAAAAAAATATTAAATAATTATTGCTATTAAGTAAAATTTTAAAAGTAGACTATAAAATTGCTTCATTGTTTATAATAAACTTTACACCTTTGAAACAATTAATCGTAATAGGTTGTGTTGCTATAGTGTATAATAGTAGTTGATGAAAGGAGCTTATTCAATGAAAAAATATATAGGATTATTTACAGTATTCATAGCAGTTGCAGTGGTATTTATATTTATAATGATTAATAAATCCAATGGTGTAGTTACTAACGCAAGGTTTATGGGGAGACAAGCCTCTGCAAATAGCGAAAAATATCAAGATGATAATGAAACAGAAAATAATATCATAGATGATAAAAATATTAAAGATAACAGTGTTGAAAATAGAGATGGGACAAGCACTACTAAAGAATCACAAAATAATAACCAGGAAACAAATAAACAGAATAACAAAAGCGCTAGTGATATATTACTAGCCAATAAAAGTCATAGATTAGATAAAGATTACGTACCTAAGAATTTAACATTACCTAAGGTTAAATTTAAATCTTCTGTTGATGACCTAGTGAAAAAGATGGATAAGGAAGCAGCGCTAGCCCTAGAAGATATGTTTAATGCAGCAAAGCAAGATGGTATAACCTTATTAGGTGTATCAGGATATAGGAGCTATGCAATTCAAAATAACCTTTATAACAGTAATGTTAAGAGACAGGGAAAGAGTCACGCAGATAGATACAGTGCACAACCTGGAGCAAGTGAGCATCAGACCGGGTTAGCGATGGACATGCTATCTACAGATTATTCATCACTAAATGAAGGCTTTGAAAACACAAAAGCCTTTAAATGGCTAGAAGACAATGCCTATAAATATGGATACATACTAAGATATCCAAAGGGAAAAGAAAATATCACAGGCTATGCTTATGAGCCATGGCACTATAGATATGTTGGAATAGAGGTAAGTGAGAAAATCACTAAAAATAAATTAACTCTTGAAGAATATTTAAGGGAAAATAATTAGAAAAACTCTAGATGAATAATTAAATATGACTCAAAAGAATCACTTGATCATAGGAAAAGAGCTTTTATACCTTAAAGGTTAAAAGCTCTTTTTGTCACTTACCACTTGTCGGTAAAGCCATATAAGGCTACTTTCTTCCTGTGATGTAAGTTCTATATCTCCTAAATGGATAATTGGATTCTTATAAGGTTAAAGACAATATAGAGTATATTTATATGATGTGTTATTTATGAGCAAAGAATGAATATGAAAATAGCAATATAAGAGAACTTACAGAAGAAGAAAAGAAAAAGGTTAATAAAGATTTAGTTGACATTATAGAAATGGATTAGGTTATATTTCCTAGTCTATTTTTTCAATATAAGCATATATTTATATAAATATTACATTGTATGGTGAGTATTACATTAAATGGTGATATTATATTTATAAGAGGTGATTTTATGAAAATTAAAACAAAACAATTTCTTACATTGCTTATGGCAGTTCTATTTTCTATTTCTTTTCCATTGACTGCTTTTGCTAGTACTTCTACAGAAAATTCACTTGTGAATGTTGTTGTTTCTGATAGTGATAAACAAACTATAATTGCTCAAGTACCAAAAAAGTATGTTGATGAATATAAAGAAAAATTAAAGAATCCAGTATTTAAACAAGAGCAAATTAACATGATGAGTGGCAATGCTCGTACTCTTCCAGAAGGAAAAATTATTGCACAAAACTATTTATATAGGTCTGATATAAAAAGAATATATGAGTCTGTTCAACCTGGTGCATTTGAAAGCCTTGTTCTTACTTTTGGACCAAGCATTGCTGTTGCAAAGATAATAAAAGCTTTAGGTCTAAGTAGCCCGTGGGGTATTGTAGGTGCATTAGGAACTTGGCTAGTTGAGTATATAAGAGTTAAGCCAGAGGATTGGTGGACGCAATCCTATATAATGCTTTTAGAAAACAGTATTTGGTGTGTAAGAGTATCACATATTCAAAACCTAAAACCAACATATCCTGCAGCCTGGTTAATATTGGAAAGGCTATAAGTTTACAATATATGGAACATAATCGCTTTATGAGTAGTATTAAAATTTTATGTAATAAAAAGATATTTATATATTTTGTTCGAGGAATTGGATGGATAGTTTTGCCTATTGCAATTCATATAGGATTATTTCACAAAGAAGTTTTTGATAAATATCCAATTTTAACTTTACTTTGTGTTTTAATATTTCTTCTTACAGATTATAAAGTTAACTATAAAGGAATGAAAGCTTCAAAACGAGTACTTATACTTTTATCATACCTTGTTGCTTGTATTTTCTGTGGATATGTTGTTTACATTATAGGTTGTTTTAAATATTGAATATTAATATAAATGTTAAAAGAAGGTATATATCTTATTTAAGAGATATACCTTGTTATTTTTTGTAAAAAAATATGTTTAGAAATTGGCGCGACTAATGGAGATTATATAAATATTAATCCATACTATGTTAATAATGGTTCAAGCTATGGAGTAACTACATTTAGATATAGAGTCTATACTGTTTTAGATTCTAATACACCATATGGTACAGTTACAGTTTCAAGTGATATTTTTAATTAAACACCTTAGAGGATAAAATTAAAGCACACCTTAGAGAATAAAATTAAAGTCCACCTTAGGTTAAGTAAGTTTGATATGATAAATATATGAACCTATTAAATTATTTATAAACTTTTATTTTTTTAAATCTTTTTACTATACCTTTCAGTCTAATGGGTGAAGGGAGAGAATAAGAGGGAATTAAAGATAATCCGTTGTAGTTATTTACTGGAGGTTTTTTATATGAGGGTTGAAGATTTGGTTAAAGCCGCCCAAAAAGGTGATGATGAGGCTTTTTATATGCTTATAGCAGAAAATAAGGATAAATTATATAGTGTTGCTTACTGCTATTTAAAAAGTCATGAGGACGTTTTGGAAGCCATACAAGAAGTTACTTGCAGAGCCTATGTTAAATTACATAAGCTAAAAGAGCCTAAATATTTTAATACTTGGCTTATTAGGATAGCAATTAATTATTGCATAGATGAGCAGAAAAGAAGAAAAAAGCTAATATTTATGGAATCAGATGGAGTAGTAGAGGAACATAAAAATAATTTAAATAAACTTATAGTGGAAGAAGCTATAGAAAAATTATCACCAAAATGTAAAGAGGTTATAATATTAAAGTATTTTCAGGATATGACCATAGCAGACATTTCAAAGGTTGTAGAGGCTCCTGAAGGAACTATAAAGACATGGTTAAAAAAAGGACTTGAAGAGTTAAGGGATCAATTAAACAAAGGGGGTGAAGAAGGTGTTTGATAGAGAAGAGGAAACTCTAATGAGGGTTGCGGAAAATATAAATCAAGGATTTAAATCCTCGGATATTGATGAATATATAAAAAGTGGAATAAGCTTAGGAAAAAAGAAAAAAAGAAGAGCTAAGATGCGAATGTATACAAGCGTAGTAGCGCTATTTACCTTTATTATGCTTATTACCTCTATACGCATCTCTCCGGCTTTCGCCTACTATGTAAGTAAAGTGCCTGGATTTAATTATATAGTTAAACTTATTAATTATGATAAGGGAATTAAGGATGCAGTAGATAATAACTTTGTTGAACAAATAAATGCTTCTCAGGAGCATGATGATATTGTATTTACCATTAAAGATATAATAATTGATAACTCCAAAGCTATAATTTTTTACTCCATTGAAAATAAAGGTGATCATAGGTTTGTTAATTTGCATAACATGAGTTTCAAGGATGAAAAAGAAGATGAATCTACTATTGCTGGTTCTGGTTGGTCGTATTTTATTAATAAGGATATGAATATATATAAAAAGCTTGAGGAAAGTGTAGAGATTGATTTTAATGAAAAAAGCCAAATTCCAGAAACGCTGCTTATTAGCATAAAGCTTAAGGAAAGTAAAGGAGAAGGTTATTCAGAAAACTCAGCGGAATTACTACCATATACCTGGGATTTTAAAATTCATATAGACAAGAAAAAGTTTGAAGATATGAGTAAAAGGTATACTTTAAATAAAAATATAGAAATAGAAGGTCAGAGGATAATATTTAAGGCCTTAACCATTACTCCAACTAGAATGGCATTGGAAATAGAATATGATAAGAATAATACTAAGAAGATTTTAGGCTTTGATGACATAGAGATAGTAGATGAAAATGGTGAAAACAGATCTACTATTATTAATGGTATAAGTGGAACTAAAATTGATGACTATAATGAAATAATATATTTTCAGAGTAATTATTTTGCGGACCCAAAAGAACTTTATATAAAAGGAAGCAGTATAAGAGCTTTAGATAAAGATAAATGCACAGTAGAAATTGATATAGAAAATAATAAGCTTTTAAAGGCACCAGATGATAAATTTATTTTGAATTCAGTAAATAAAGGTGACAAAGAATTAATTTTAGACTATAAGGTAATTAGTAATGACCCTAAGGATAAAGATAATCATTATAACAGTTTTCATAATGGAATTAAGGATAGCAATGGTAAAATTTATCAAGAACACAGAGGCACCAGTAGTAGCTCTTCTTCGGTAAGTAGTACAACTTCTTATATCACTATAGATAGCAAGATTAAAAGTCCTATATATTTAAATATAAGTAATTATCCTGCTTGGATTAAGGGGGATTTCAAGATAAAGGTTAAATAATATTTTGTGTAATTTAACACTTAAATAAGGAGTATCTATAGAATTTTGTAAATTATTTATATAGATGCTCCTTTAATTAGATTTACTGTTAAATTTTCTGAAAATAATGTATTTAAATTAATTGATAGTGGTAAATCTTAGGTATAATATGATTATAATGTATTTTTTCTAAGTTAATATTAATTTTAAGGAAGGTGTATTAAAGTGGTAAAAAGGTTTTTAAGTTCAACTTCTTCTGAACTGAATAAGTTTAATAAGGAAGAGCTTTTGGAATCTATAGCTGCCAGCGAAGGCAGGGTGATAGTAGCGGAGACGGTAGGAGTAGTACAACCATTGTTATATCCTATTAGCAATGCGGAAACCGTAGCAGCTTTTGGTGCAGACATGATAATATTAAATGTGTTTGATGTGGATAATCCTGTGGTTCATGGTTATGAGCATGTGGATAAAAAAGATATCATTAATGAAATAAAGAGACTTACAGGAAGGATAGTTGGAATAAATCTAGAGCCTGTGGATGAAGAAGGAGATACCTTGGGAGAAATTGAAAAACTACCTAAAGGAAGGCTTGGAACCATAGAGAATGCAGAAAAGGCTGCACAAATGGGGATTAACTTTATAGTTTTAACCGGTAATCCTGGCACAGGGGTATCCAATAAGGCTATAGAAAAATCCTTAGAAAATATGAAAAAGGCAGTGGGCTCAAAGGTAATGATCATAGCAGGAAAGATGCATGCTGCAGGTTCTTATAAGGAAGCAGCACAAAACATTATAACCAAAGCTGATATAGAAGCCTTCGTAAAAGCTGGAGCAGATGTTATATTAATGCCTGCACCTGGGACAGTACCTGGAATTACCATGGAATATATAAGAGAATTGGTAGATTACTCTCATAACCTTGGAGCATTAACCCTTACTGCCATAGGTACATCTCAAGAAGGTGCAGATGAGGATACTATAAAACAAATAGCTTTAATGTGTAAAATGACAGGTACAGATATGCATCATCTAGGGGATGCTGGGTATCTAGGCATAGCTGCCCCAGAAAATATACTGGCTTATAGCATAGCCGTAAGAGGTAGAAGACATACCTATAGCAGAATGGCCGCTTCAATAAATAGATAAAAGGGTGACTGCCACCCTTTTTTAATCCTCAAGTCTATATCCCACCTTGAAGATAGTTCTAATATTGTCTTTAAGATCCAATTTTTCTCTAAGCCTTTGCACATGTATATCCACAGTTCTGCTTTCCCCTAGATAATCAAAGCCCCAAACCTTTTCTAGAATCTGTTCTCTAGATAAAGCTATATTTTTATTCTTTAAAAACAAAAGTAGCAAGTGGTATTCCTTTAAAGTTAGCTCTATAGGTTTACCATCCAACTTTACCACACGCTGATCTTGACAAATTTCTAAGTTTTTAAATTTTATAATAGTGTTAATAGATCCATACCTACGTAAAACTACTTCTATTCTTGCTATAAGCTCTATAGCTTCAAAAGGCTTTACTATATAATCCTCAGCTCCTAATCTAAGGCCTTTTACTCTATCTATTACAGATTCTTTAGCAGTGACAAATATTACAGGAATCCCTTTATTTTTAATATGATGAATTAAACTAAAACCATCTATTTTAGGCATGGTTACATCTAATAAAATTAAATCTAAATCCTCTTTGTCTATGATTTCTTTTGCTTCTTGTCCGTCAATAGCCTTTATTACCTCATACCCTACCATTTGGAGATTTATTGCTATAAGGTCTCTAATGGCTTCATCATCCTCTGCTACTAAAATTTTAATCATTGGAACTCCCCCCCCATAGTATTATTAATATAAATATAGATAAGATACTATTTCTTTTCTTTCATAGTCAATTTCTATAATAATTTTATTTTTAGAATCTGTTTTATTTAAATAAACTAAAGAAACTATGGGAGTATGAAAGATTTTTTTAGAGCCTCTCTTAAGATCTAATAAATCATATTGATTAAGGTCTATATCAAAAGCCCTAATTAAAGGAAGAGCAAGTGATTCAAGCTCTTCTGTTGTAATTTTAAATGGTTTATTAGAATGGGAAATCTTATAACTATGACTCATAAATAAAACTTTCCCATCATTTGGATCTATCCTGCACTCATATTTTTCCTTCCTATAAGGTTCATCCCATATAATTAGCCATTCAAAGTTATTATCAGAATTTTTGCTTAAATTTACAAACTCAGAAACTTTACTTCTATCTATATTTGTACTAAAGATAGCATTAAACATTGTCAATGCCTTTTCTATAGCTTTGTCTCTGGTGAAATCATTAGGATTTGAGGATTTGGCAGTATCCACATAATTATCTAAAACTTTATCAGAGTAGAGCTTATCTTCATAGTGATTTAAATTAAAGGTACAAGCACTGTTAGAAAGCATTGCTAATAATATCATAAATATTACTATAAACTTTTTCATTATAAGCAAGCCTCCTTACTAAAAGTTAACGTAACTAAGGTACCTTCATTAACCTCGCTATTAATATTGAAACTTATTTTATGTATTTTGCATACTTCTTCACATATAGAAAGACCTAAACCCATACCGCTTTTATAGCTTTCTCCACCCTTATCCACTCTATAAAAGGGCTCTTTTATATTAATTAAAGCCTCATTAGGAATACCTATGCCATTATCTTTAATAGTTAATACCAATTCTCCTGAACTTAAGTGATTAGACTTTATTTCGATAGCACCATTTTCCTTACAGGCCTTTATGGCATTATCTAAAAGATTTATTATAAGCACAATAATAAGCTGAATATCAGCTAGGATATAGCAGTGATTTACAGAAAGATTTAAAGATATGTTTTTTTCCTCCAACTTGTAATTTAATGTCTTGCAGGCTTTTGCTACTGAATCTTTTAAGGATATAGAGGTAAAGGTCATCTCGTCATTTTTAACTAACATGAGCTTTAGAAGTGTAACACTTAAGTTTTCTAACCTTTTAGCTTCCGAATTTATGTAATTTAATCCTTTATATTTTATTTCATCACTGACATTACCTTTAAGCAATAAGTCTGAATATCCAATAATAGAAGTTAAAGGGGTTTTTAGTTCATGAGTTAAACTATCTATAAATCTTTGTTTAGAATCACTTAAATTTTTAAGTTCTTCAATGGTATTTTCCGTAGCTTCAATCATGATATTAAAATTTTCTGATAAGGAAGATAATTCATCTTTCTTTTTACTAAACTTTACCCGTTTTTGGTAGTTTCCCAAAGCTACTTCCTTAGAAACGGCGCTGAGCTCCGCTATAGGTTTAGTAATATTTTTTGAAATAAGATACATACCTATAGCCAAAACAGTAAACACTAAAACATCTAAAAATAGGAAAAGTTTATAGTTTTCAGTTCTCTCCCTATATATAAATTCTATATCTTTAGCCATCAATAGCTTTAGAATATTGCCATGAAGCTTAAAGCTAGAACTTATAAACAAATAGTGTTTATTATCTATATTTCGAATTATAAAGCTTTTTTCATTATTTTTAGATTCTGTAATTTCTGTTCTAGAAGATGGTACATCTATTTTCAAATTAGAGAAAATGACCTTGTTGTCATTGTTATAAACCTCTACCATATTATATTCTAAGTTATTATTGAAGATATATTTGTTAATAATTAAATCTAGCCAGCTCTTTAAATAAGAAGTTTCTGCTATATCAAATTTTTGAAGAGAATCTGCATTTAAATATAAGATACCAACCATAGAGTTGTGTTCATTTAATGATGTTTGTATGAAGGTATCTAAATTTCGTTTGTGAATATTCTCTATGATGAACACTCCAGCTCCATTAAATATAATAAGAAATAATAACATGGAATATACAAATATTCTTTTCCAAAACTTCATCTTTTCACCCTTACTTTATACGTACTAAATAGGAATAAAGTATAAATAAATTTAATGTTATTAATATAATTATAAACTAAGTATGAAAATCTATATATAATATAAAAATATTTAGGTGCCACCAAGAAGTGTCCTTTTAAATTAAAGCCTTAATAGCCATAGGTAATTCATGATTGTGGACAGGTTCAGGGATGTATGCTCTTACATCATTTTCGCTATGAATTTCATACCATAATATAAATATCAATATGGACCATATCCTTCTGCTGTAGTCTACATATCCTTTCCTATGCTTTTCTAGAAGTTCTAGTGCAAAAGCTTTATTAATATACTCTTCAGGACATTTAGTATTAATTATATCTCTTGCCCATGTATACATTTCATTTTTTAACCACAGTCTTATAGGTACTGGGAAGCCTAATTTTTTTCTGTTTACAGCAGAGGGGGGAATTTTCTCTTTAAAAGCTTGCCTTAATAAATATTTTGTGGTGTTATTTTTTACTTTATCATCTACCCCTAATATTGAAGCAGCTTTTAATACCTTGTAATCTAAGAAAGGAACCCTAACTTCTAAAGAGTTTGCCATGGACATTTTATCTGCTTTAGCAAGTATGTCACCTCTTAACCAAGTATTTAGATCTATATACTGCATCTTTGATACTTCATCCAAATGAGAGACTTCTTTATATAATGGAGCTGTAATATCTATAAAGTTATAGCTAGGATCATAATTATGAATTAGTTTGATTTTTTCTTTTTCTTTGAACACTTTTGCATTGCCTATAAAACGTTGTTCTAAGGGGGTTACTCCTCTTTCTATGAAGCTTTTGCCTTTAATTCCTTCTGGCATTATTCTGGATAGGCTTAATAGTATATTCTTTATAAAATTAGGAATGTAATTAAACATCTGTAAAGAGTTGGGCTCATTATATATGTTGTAACCTCCAAATAATTCATCAGAACCTTCTCCGGATAATGCTACCTTTACATGGTTACTGGCTTCTTTTGAAATGAAATATAAAGGAATAGCAGAAGGGTCTGCTAAAGGTACATCCATATAACTCACAATATTAGGAAGTTCATTAATAAATTCTTCTATAGTAATAGTTTTGTTTATATTTTCAATTTCTAGGGCATCAGCTGTTTCCTTAGCCAAATCAATTTCGCTGTAGCCTTCTCTTTCAAAGCCTACAGTGAAGCTTTTTATATCTGGATTTATCTCTCTTGCTAACGAAGCTATTATAGTAGAATCTATCCCTCCAGATAAAAATGTAGCTACAGGAGCGTCACTTACCATGTGGGTTTCTACAGAATCCATAAGAGCATTCACTATATTTTTAATTTTTATATCTTCATTGCCTGCGGATGGATTTAAAATTATGGAAGCATACTTTTCTATTTCTATATTTCCATTTAAAGATTTTTTTATGGTATGTCCTGGAGGTAATATGTTTATTCTACAAAATATAGTCTCTGGTTCAGGTACGTATTGAAAGGTAAAATAGTTATGAAGACCTTTAAAATTAATATCAGTTTTTTCTAGGCATAGTTTTAAACACTTTACTTCTGAAGAGCAGTATAATCCTTCTTCTTTTTCAAGGTAGTAAAAAGGTTTTATGCCAAAGGTATCTCTTGCACCAAAGATTGATTGGGTAACTCCGTTCCAAATAACAAAAGCAAACATTCCTCTAAGAAGCTTTACAAAGGAACTCCCATAATGGCAGTAGCAAGCAAGAAGAACTTCTGCTTCTGAATTGGTGTTAAAATCATATCCTAGTTGTATAAGACTTTCCCTTAATTCTTTATAATTATAAATTTCTCCATTAAAAACTATGGTGTAATTATTATTATGGTATGTCATAGGCTGGCTACCACTATTAAAATCTATGATGCTCAGCCTGTTAAAGCCCATATATATATTTTCCCCAGCAAAATACTTAGAGCTATCTGGTCCCCTATATTTCATAGTTTCTTTAATTTCATTTAAAGCATCAATTTTTTCCTTATCAATGACCTCTTTACTAAAAAAAGTTAAAAAACCGCACAATTATATAACCCCCTTTTAAAACTAGTATAATATGACAAGTTCTCTGAACTTTTGCAAAGATGTTTCAAAGTTGTAAAGTTTTAATGATGGTGCCAGTGACTTGTATGTTATCTATCTTTTTCTCAAAAAAATATTTCATTAAATGGATTATAGTGTAAAATATATAGTGTAACTAAAAAATAATAGAAATAAAATGTGAATAATTTTCATAAAATAATAATTATTAGTTTTAACCCTTTATATTTCTCTATTATTTTAGTAAAATTTAAATAAACAATTATTAACAAAATTGGACTGCGGGAGGTATTGCATGAACTTAATGAGTCTTTCAGAAGTATTGGATAGATCTATCAATACTTTAAGGAAAAATTTGAAGAATATAATTTTATTTAATTTGGTTTATAGTGTTATTTCGGGAATAATAGCTTTTATTCTCATAATAATTGGCATTATAACCGCAGCTTTTACCAGCATATTATCACCATCAAGTGTAGGGGTGGTGATATCCACTTCCTTAATCATATTGATAATAGCTACTTTTGTTATTTCTATAAAGGTAGGAATAATAAAGATATCAGCCCAACAATACACCGGAGAAAAGATAAGCGTTCAAAATGCTTTAACTAGTTCTTTAATAAGTCTTCCTAAGATATTTGTAATTCTTTTATTAGCATCCATTGTTTTTTCACCAGTGATATTTGTTTTTTGGAAACTTATAACATGGATGATGGAAAGTGTAGACTTATATTTATTTGAGTTTGGTATAGAAATAGTGAAGTGGATGTCTATAATAATAATCCCACTATTAATGCTTCTTATATCACTATTTATAGTATTGATTTACTACACATTATTCTCCTTTTCTTTTCAAGTAGCTACTATAGAGAAAAAAGGACCTCTAGCATCTATAAAGAGAAGCTTTATATTGGTTAAGAAAAACTTTTGGAAGATGGTTGGATATAATTTAATATTTATTCTAACTGTAATGGGAATAAGATACTCTTTACAAAGCTTGGTCGGTTTGATTTTAGGAATTATATATTTAGTGGGAAAACTTTTTAGCATAAATCAAGACTATAATATACTATTAGCAAGCCTATATGGAGTTCTATCTTGGCCTATAAATATATTAACTTGGCTTATAGTAAGCCCTATAGGAGGAATTATGAGTACCCTTCTTTACTTTAATCAAAGATTTAAAAAGGAAGGATTAGATATAGAACTTGAGCTTAAAGTGTTAGAAAATACCATGAAAGGGAGCAATTAAGTGAATTTGATAAGTTTGATTATAACATCAAAACCTGAATTTCAACGCAGTGTAGATAAGATTTTAAATAGTGTAGAATACAGCCACCTTAAAAATGATACTAGAAGCTTTATAGAGAGGATTAGAGAGGCTATAGCAAGAAAGATATTAGAATTCTTCCAGAAAAACTTATCAGGAATAAAATTATCTTCTAATGCTTCAGAAACATTGCCGGATATTTTCATGATTATTGGAGTGTTGGTGCTTATTGTATTAATTGTACTAATAGTTTTAAAAACAAACAAAGCCTTAAGTAAAAAAAGAAGAATTAAGGAGATTTTAGGAGAAAAGATAGATGAAGCCACTACTCCTGTGACATTAAGGCAGAAGGCTGCACAATTTAAGGAAAAAGGTGATTTAAGACAAGCTATAAGGTTTGATTTTATCTCCATGCTTTTATTGCTCCATGAGAGCAGCATACTTTACCTAGATGAAACTAAAACCAATGAAGAAATTTATAAATATCTTAAAAAAGAAAAATTCTTTATGCTAGAGGATATAAAATACCTGATGAATATATTTAACTCCACTTGGTATGGAAATAAAGTTTGTACGGAGGATATGTACAAGGAGTGGAATTATAAAATTGACATTTTGTGGAATGAGGTGATAAAACTTGAAGAAAAAGCAAAGTAAAGACATAATACTTATTATTATCCTTATTCCATTATTTCTTTGGGGGGCATTTTTCATATCTAGCAGGATGGAAAATAAACTACCAAGATATACGGTAATAAATAAAGCAAGAGAAGGCTATAGTGTATTTTATGAGGCACTAAAAGATCTTAAGTATCCAGTAGAAAGAACTTTAAAGCCTATTTCTGAGCAAGATTTAGATACTATTCAAATAGTAACAGAACAAGGTGCTTTGAACATAAATGCTGAAGATATAAAAGCCTGGGTTAAAAAGGGAGGGAAAATTGTTTTTCTATCTTCTAGGCCCTTAGGAAAGATAGATTATGAGGATGTTTCACCAATAAAACAAGGAAGTATTACCAACTATAACTACCATAAAGGAAAAATAATAGCTGCAGATGTATCTTATTTTACCAATGAAGCCCTTATGGAAGATGTATCTAAAGCCTATAATCTAGTGAGTGAAGTGGATGGAAATTCTTACAAAAAGATATATTTTAATGAGTATAATATTTTTGTTCAAGGACAAAAAAGAAGTTTGTGGGACTATACCCCTCTAGGAATTAGAATTATAGTTTACCAGCTGGCATTGGTTTTAATAGCTCTTTATTATTATAAAGGCAAGCGTTTCGGTAAGCCCATTCCTTTATATGAAGAGGTAGAAAGAAGTGAAAATGAATATGTGTATAACACAGCTTCTATTTATAGACAAGCTAATTGTTGGGATATAATGGTGGAAAGCTATTATACAAGCCTTCTTAAGGAAATGAACAGCACTCATCAACAATGGCTGGAATACTGGGAAAGAAAAGATCTTCCTTCCATAAATAATGCCAAGAAGGTATATGACTTTATGAATAATAAAAAAGAGAAGCACGATAAAAATAAATGCTTACAAATCATCAATACTATAGAAGAACTTAAAAGTATCTTAACAAAAAGGAGAGATTCATATTGGAAAACCTGGAAAACAACAAAGTAATAAATATAGTGGAAAAGGTAAATGAAGAACTTAGAAAGGTTATAGTAGAGCAGGATGAAATGATAGAGCAATGCATCATTAGCCTTATAAGTGGTGGACATGTACTTATAGAAGGAGTTCCAGGTTTAGCTAAGACCTTAATGATAAAGGCGCTGTCTAGAACCCTTTCCTTAGATTTTAAGAGGATTCAGTTTACCCCCGACCTTATGCCGGCGGATGTAACTGGTACAAAGATATTTAATATGCAGACTAGAGAGTTTGAACTTACTAAAGGACCAGTGTTTACTAACTTCTTATTAGCGGATGAAATAAATCGTACTCCCCCTAAAACTCAAGCTGGACTACTAGAAGCTATGGCGGAAAAGACGGTTTCTATAGATGGTGAAATGATAGAACTACCTAACCCCTATATGGTCTTTGCCACTCAAAACCCTTTAGAATACGAAGGAACATATCCTTTACCTGAAGCTTTGGTGGATAGATTTTTGATAAAAATAGTTATAGACTATCCTTCAATGCAAGCGGAAAAAGAGGTGTTAAAACGCCATAACAACGGTTTTTCCAGTATAGATTTAGATAAAGCTGGAGTTAGAGCTTTATTTAGCGCTGAGGATATATTAAAAGCTAGAGAAGAAGTTCAAAGGGTACAGATAGAAGACGCATTAATGGACTATATAGTAAATATTATCGCAGAGACTAGAAACAACCCCACCATAGATATAGGAAGCTCCCCAAGAGGTTCTATAGCTCTGCTTCAGTGTGCCAAAGGGGCAGCGGCATATAGTGGAAGGGATTATGTAATTCCTGAGGATATAAAAAAGATGGCTATACCTGTTTTAAGGCATAGGATAATACTTAAACCTGAGCTAGAGCTTGAAGGAGTTAAGGCAGATCAGGTGCTCCAGGATATACTTTCAAAAGTAAAAGTACCTAGATAGAGAGTAGAGTGATATAGTTGAGTATTACAAAAGGTTATATATATATGTTACTAACGGGAGTTTTGCTTCTTATACTTTCCATGACCTTCAATATGAGTATTTTAATTTTCATAATATATAATGGGATATGCATAACACTGCTTTTAGTGGATTACTCTAGTTCTAATGAAAAAGATAACATAATCATTAACCGTTATGGACATGATAGTTTATCTATTTATGAAAATGAGCCTATCTCTTTTGAAGTATATAATAAAAGCCAAAGAGAGCTTTATATAGAATTAAAGGATGAAACTCCTGAACATCATTTTAAATTCACAGATAATGTAATGAAGGGGATAGTACCTCCTCATGAAAAGAAGATATTTACTTATCAAGTTATGCCCACAAAAAGGGGAGCCTTTACCTTTGGAAAGCTTCATGTGAAATATTTAGGGAAATATAAGCTTGCCATGAGGCATTTTAAAGTTAATCTTAATAAAGAGTTTAAAATTTATCCTAATATGAAGAATTTAAGGAAATATAGATTAAGCATAACTAATAACCGTTCCTTTAAACAAGGACAGAGAAATTTAAGGATGATAGGCAGAGGCACTTCTTTTGAAAGCCTTAGAGAGTATAATCACGGCGACGAGTACAGAAAAATCAACTGGAAAGCTACAGCTAGAGGAAACAAGCCTATTGTAAATCAATATGAACCTGAAAAGAATCAACATGTACACATTTTTATAGATACCGGAAGACCTATGAGTTATACCCTTAGAGGATATAGGAAGCTGGATATGGTAGTTAATACAGCCCTGGTGCTTTCCGATGTGGTAAATCAAAACGGTGACCAGTCAGGAC
Organism: Clostridium amylolyticum; assembly: GCF_900142075.1. Lineage (GTDB taxonomy): Bacteria > Bacillota > Clostridia > Clostridiales > Clostridiaceae > Clostridium_AA > Clostridium_AA amylolyticum. Next base: position 350,823 of record NZ_FQZO01000002.1, on the reverse strand, counting down.
TGTTGCTTTTCAACACTCAGGTAGACAATATGATTATGCCCGGCAAGGGGCCAGAACACAGAAATAAAATACTTGAAGCTCTTTATCATATAGATCATACCAATGAAACTTCCAACTATGATGATGCTTTTTACTACTTTAAAAGGAAAGAAAGGCACAGAAGCTTGATATTTTTGTTTACAGATTTTGATACCCTAGAAGAAGCAGAAAATATGCTTAAGGTGCTTCCCGTAATATCTAAGAATAATATAGTAGTAATAGTGCTTATCAAAAATGAAAGCCTTGAAAACATAAGTAACCAAAAGGCGGGTAACAAAGAAGAAATATTTAATAAAGGTGTAGCCATGGAACTGCTTGATGAAAGACAAAAGATCATCAATCTACTTAATAGAAGAGGAATACTATGTGTGGAATGCCCAGCGGAAAAACTAGAATACACCGTAGTAAACAGATACATTCAAGTTAAAAACAGAACATATTTCTAAGCAGACATTCCAAATCTAAGATTTGGAATGGCCGCTTACTTCTTCTTAAGCCCTAAAGCGTCATTCTCTTATATTTAAAAGCTTTAGGGCTGGAGAAGAAGTTTTATTTAAATTATAGATAATCTTATTTGGCTTTAACCCTTCTATAAGGAATGTAAAAATAGATAGCTAATATCACTGCAGTTAAGGCAGCAAAAGCTAGTTTAAATCCTTCACTAATATTTAGAGGGGTAAAGAAACCTTCGATAATACCTGCTATAACAAGCATTACTACCACTCCACCCATTAGGGACACCGCAGTTTTAGAGCCTTTTATAAGGGAATGTTTTCTAGTAAGCTCCCCTGGTACCAATAGGCTTCTTGCTATTATAAGTCCTGCAGCTCCAGATATAAAGATAGCTGTAAGTTCTATAACACCGTGGGGAAGTATTAAGGACCAATAGTTTATGGGATTACCGTACTTATAAATAATAGCGGTGAGAGCACCTAAAAGCGCACCATTTACAAAGAGTACATACATAGTGCCAAGGCCAAAAGTTATTCCTAAAGCAAAGGCTTTTAAGGATACTTTGATATTATTTACCATTATAATACTAGACATTAAAGGGTAGTTCCAATTACCGCCGCCACCAGTTTGTCCTTGTTTTACTCCTTCTACTAATTGAGGAGGCAGGAATAACAAGGCATTATCTGTGGATACTGCAACCATAATGGCACTTATGATTATCCCTAACATGAAAAGAGCAAAGGAGCTTATAAGGTATGTTTTATTTTCTTTAAGGAGCTTTGGAAAACCTGTAGTAATATATTTTAAAAGTTCTCTGGGATTAAATTTTTTCACTGCATAAACATCATTATGGCATTTTCCCACCAAGGAATTTAGATATATGGTGACGTTGTTTTGTGCATAATGGGTTCTTGCATAGGCTAAGTGATGGCTGGAAAGCCTAAATACATGTAAAAATCTCTTTATCTCCATGGAGGAAAAAGATTTTATGCCTTTTTTGTTTATTTTGGTAGAGAAGTTCTCTAGTTCTTGCCATATGTTTGAATTTTTTTGTATAAATTGTTCTTCTTTCAATATTTTCACCTCATGTTAATTTTACCAAATAAATCTAGGATGTTGTACCATTAGGAGAGTGATATTTATGAAAAAAATAAAAATTATTACACCGGAAAATATAGAAATCGAATATACCCTTGCAGATCTGGGTTCTAGAATGGCTGCTGCAGTTATAGATACATTGATTAAAGATCTAATAATCTTGGCTATGGTTATTGGACTTCTAATTTCATTATATTATGCTCCACATTTTTGGGAAGAAAATTATGGTTGGATAATAGGCATATCTCTTATAGTTTTTGTTTTAATAAGCTATGGTTACTTTCTAGTAGCTGAGCTTAAGATGAACGGTAGAACTCCGGGTAAAAAGATATTAAAGCTTAGGACTATACGAAATAATGGTGAACCTATAACCTTTAAGCATTCTGCCTTAAGAAATTTGTTTAAGATATTTATAGATAGCTACGGTATAGGGGTAGCTCTTATTTATCTAAACAAAGATCATAAACGCATTGGGGACTTTGTTGCTTCCACCATGGTAATAGCTGAAGAAGAAAAAACAGCACCTATCACTTTAGAAAGCATTCAAACGTCTAACGAGCAACTATCGTATTATATTACACCAGAGGAAAATAGGCTGATTCGTGACTATTTTGAAAGAAAAAATACTATGGATGATTATTATAAGACTCAACAATCCTTAAAAGAGTATTTTACTAAGAAGTTTGAAAGTTTAGGAATACTTGAAGAAGGGCAAGATTTTATTAATAAGATTTAACATTGATAGAGAGAAAGTAAGAAGTAGGAAGTAAGAAGTAAGAAGTAAGAGTTAAGAGATAAGGCAAGTATAAGTGAATTAAGTACTTTCACTTTTGATTATATCTCGTAATTTATGGGTATTGTACAGGAGAGTATTATGAGAGAGTTTAACGAATTAAAGGATTTTAATTTAGAAGAAAAACAAGAATTATTTTTTACTATGTATGGTAATAAGTTTAAAGCTCTAGGAAAAAAGAGCGGAGTGATAAATAGAATAATAAGCTTAAATAAAAATACAAAACCTAATCCGGAGAAATTGGCAGTAGTAGAGGGAATATGGGCGTTGGATTTAGCTATGAAGTATAATATCCCCATAAAATATTTCTTGATATGCCTAGAAAAGATACATTCCATAGAATCACAAAAGCTTATAAGGGATTATGTGCAATTGGCAGAGGAAAGTTATATTGTATCAGAAAGGGTTTTTAATACCTTAAGTGAGAAGGAGAATTCTCAAGGGGTATTAGCTGTATGTTATCTTAAACCTAAAACCTTGGATGATATATATGTGACAAATAATTCTGTAGTGCTGATACTGGACGGGCTTGAAATTCCAGGGAATGTGGGGACTATAATAAGGTCAGCGGATGCTACGGATATAGATTGCATAATAATAAACAATAAGAAGACTAGATTAAATCATCCAAAGCTTATAAGAAGCAGTATGGGGGCTTGTTTCAAGGTTCCTATAGTAGAGTCGGATTATGAGGAAACTATTAAATGGCTTAAGAAAAATAACTATAAAATTATACTTACAGATACCTCTGCTGAAAAGGAATACTATGAACTTCCCTATAAAGGCAGGGTAGCCATAATCATGGGAAGTGAAAAGTATGGTGTATCTGAGAATTGGTACAATACAGATTATACAGGGGTTTCCATCCCAATGCTGGGAGATTGTGATTCCTTAAATGTGGGAGTGGCCTCTACAATAATACTTTATGAAGCTTCTTTAAAAAATAAAGGTATCAAATAAATGCTACAAGAAAGGTAGCTTATTTTAATGAATAAAAATCGCAGACTTTTTTGTATAATTTTAATGTTAACTATAGTGGCGGCACTAACTTTAGCAGTGGTTTATAGATCTAATGTCGTTAAAAGTGATGTATTAAAGTGGAGTTTTATATACAAAGATAGAAAAATTAATACTAATTTTAAATCAGGCAAATATCTGACCATTTTTACAGCTACAGACATACATCATTTATCTAAATCTTTGAGAGATGAAGGACAGGGGTTTAAAAGTTTTATGGGTCTTGGAGATGGTAAACAGACAGATTATACTGAGGAGATAATGGATGCTTTTGTAAATGATATTAATAAGAAAAAACCTGATATATTAATTATTAGCGGGGACTTAACTAATAATGGTGAAAAAAAGAGCCACCTAGAACTTGCAGAAAAACTGAATCGAGTAGAAGAATCAGGTACTTTGGTTTATGTTATCCCAGGTAATCATGATATATCTAATCCTTGGGCCAGATCTTTTCAAGGAAATGAACAATATAAAGCAGAAACTATAAATTATAAGGAATTCAGTAAAATTTATAATAAATTTGGATACGGTGAATCCATATCAAGAGATAAAAGCACTTTAAGCTATTTAACAGCTCCTTCTGAGAATCTTTGGCTTTTGATGATAGATACAAATCAATACAAGAATAACGAAAAAAATGGATCTCCCCAAACAGATGGGAGGATAAGCAATGAAACACTTCAATGGATAAAAAAATGCAGTGAACTGGCCAAAAAGAACAATGCTGAGATTGTTACTGTAATGCATCATAACTTACTTAAGCATAGTGATTTAATCAATAAAAACTATACAATAAATAACAGTGAAGAAGCTATAAAAGTATTTGAAGAATATGGATTAAATTTAGTATTCAGCGGTCATATACATATTCAAGATATAAATTATCATAAGGTGGACAATAATTCCCATCAGGAATATAACAAAAATTATATTTATGAAATTGTAACTAGTGCACTTAGTGTTTATCCTCAGCAATATGGGGTTATAAAATACTCTTCTGGTAATGGTTATGATTATAGTACTGCTAAAGTAGATGTAGAGGCTTGGGCAAAGGAAACGGGTAATAACCATAAGAATCTTAATGATTTTAGTGAGTTTTCAAGGAAGTCCTTTGAGAATAATGGTTACTTTAAAGCCTATGATGTTTTATACAACAATAACAAATATAGTGAAGAAGAAAAGAAATTGATGTGTGAGCTAGTAGGAGAATTGAATTTAAGCTACTTTTCAGGAACCCAGGATCAGGTTTCTCAGGAATATAAAAACACAAAAGCTTATAAATTATGGGAAGACAGTCAAATAGATTTTTTCAAAAGGTATATTAAAAGTATTACTAAAATAAAAGATATAAACAATAATAAAATATTTATTTCTAAGACTTTCTAATGTAATTTTAATGTTCTACTAATTTTACTATAATAATCCCCACCTATAATAAAGATATAAGATAAATAAAAATTTTTGGAGGGATATAGTATGATAACTATAGAACAGATTGATGAATTAAGAAAAAGATTAGATGTAAGTTACGAAGAGGCAAAGGAAGCTTTGGAAGCATGTAATGGAGATATGCTGGAAGCAATAATCTATTTAGAAAAAAAACACGAAGAAAAAAGAAATTCTAGTAGTGAGCAATCTAAGGAAGAACATTGTGAAGATGGTTTTTCTAAATCTTTAGGAAAATTTATTAACTGGTGTAAGGGAGTTATAAAAAAGGGTAACAGTAATCATATAATAATTCAGAAAAACGATAATGTGATTTTAAGACTTTCTCTTACAATATTCTTTTTAGTAGTTGTAATAGCACCTTATATCTCAATACCTTTAATGCTTATAGCATTATTTACCGGACATAAGTTCTCTTTTCAAGGAAAAGATGTAGAAAATACCAAGGCTAATAGTGCCATGGATAAGATGTCTCAAGCTGCAGAAAATATTAAATCAGAAATTGCTAAATAGAATTAAATCATGGCAAATTTAATAGTGATAAAAATACCTACTAAACAGCAATGTATCTTGCTGCAGGTAGGTATTTTTTATCTCAAGGTTATTAAAATAAGAATTATTTCATAATAGAGGATTAATTTTTCTTTTTATAGTTATTTTGGTTATAATCTAATTATAGGAATGATACATAGCATCATTTTAAAAGGATATAATAATTTTTTAGTATAGCATTCACCTATACATAGGTAGGGGGTATTATCTGTGAAAGAGAATATATTAATTATTGAAGATGAGGTTAAAATTGCAAGGTTTTTAGAATTAGAATTGAACTATGAAGGGTATAAGGTAGATAAGTCCTATGATGGAAGAGAAGGATTAATGATGATAAAAAATGGTGATTATGATTTAATTCTTCTTGATATAATGTTACCTTCTATGAATGGTATGGAAGTTTTAAGAAGGGTGAGAGAGTTTTCTGAAGTGCCTATTATAATGCTCACTGCCAAGGATGAAACCATGGACAAGGTTACAGGACTAGATATGGGCGCTAATGATTATGTAACTAAGCCTTTTGAAATTGAAGAGCTTTTAGCTAGAATAAGGGCAGCTTTAAAGAGAAAAATGGTTAATAAACAACCTTCCAGTGTATTGCAGCTTAATAGCCTCAAGGTAGATTTAGACATGCACCTAGTTAGTTATCAGGGGTATGATGTAGAACTAACCAAAAAAGAATTTGATCTTTTAGAGTACCTTTTAGAAAATAAAAACAGGGTATTAACCAGGGAAAAGATATTGGAAACCGTGTGGGGCTATGATTATATGGGAGATACCAATGTGGTGGATGTGTACATAAGATATTTAAGGAGCAAAATAGATGATAAATATAATGTTAAAATAATTCATACTGTAAGAGGAGTAGGGTACGTTATTAAAGATGAATAATAAAAAATCTAAACCTAATAAGCCAGAGAATGAATATGTGACTCTAATAACTGATATGATTAAAAAGTTATTCAGTCTTATAAGAGAAGAGTACAAAAAGCATTTAACCAAAGTAAGGCTTTCTATAATCCTTAAGCTTAATATAATGTATGTTTTAAGAATTATGAGTATCATGTCTACATTAAATATAATTATTTTAGGATGTTACGGATATTTTACCTTTAGAAGAATGGAAGATAAAATGTCTCAAAGCTTTAATGAGATATCAAAGGAATATATTATGGAAAGCAATGTTCCAAAAGAAAAGCTCCAGCTCATAAGCTCGTTGAGCGGGTTTGAAATAAGGGTTTTTGATGAAACACAAAAGCTTGTGTATAGAAAAAATGAAGAGTATATGAATAAAGGAGCAGAGGCTATTCCTGAAAAACTAGTTACTTTTGATGAAAATAGATCTTTAGAAAATCAACAAATTTCCAACTTAATAAATGGAAAAAGCAATGCAATAACCGGTGAAATTTTTAGATTTAATTATGTATATGAAAAGAATTTGCCAAGTAACAACGGACAAATTAATGTTAAACTAGCTTTCCCTTTGTATGAAGAATTAAGAAATTTATTAAGAATTTTACTTGCCCTTAGTATAGCTGAGGTTATATTAGCTTTGTTGTCTTTAAGAAAGACGGCCAAGAGAAGTAGAAAAATATTAAGTCCAGTAAATGAAATGATAGATACGGTGAGAAATATTACTATAAATCGCATGGATACAAGGATTAGCACTGGGGGAACCCAAGATGAGCTCAAAGACCTGGCCATAACCTTTAATGATATGTTAGATAGGATCCAAAGGGCTTATGAAATTCAAAATCAGTTTGTTTCCGATGCATCTCATGAATTAAGGACTCCTATAGCTGTTATTCAAGGATATGCTAAAATGTTAGACCGATGGGGAAAGCAGGATGAGAAGGTACTAGATGAATCTATAGAAGCCATAAAATCAGAATCTGAAAATATGAAGGATTTAGTGGAGAAACTGCTATTCTTAGCCAGAGGAGATAAAAACACACAGGCTATTAGCATGGAGGAATTTTACCTTAATGAGCTTATAGATGAGGTGGTTAGGGACACAAGACTCATTGACACTGAGCATGAAATTAGAAATAACATCAATGAATCCATAAAAATATATGCCGATGCTAAGCTGTTAAAGCAGGCTATTAGAGTGTTTGTAGATAATAGTATAAAATACACCCCAGCTGGTGGAGTAATAACACTATATTCCTTTAAAGAAGGAAAAGAAGCGGTAATAGCTATTAAAGACACAGGTATAGGAATTGATGAAAAGGACTTACCTAATATATTTAACAGATTTTATCGTGCGGATAAATCCAGAACTAAGGAAACTGGAGGCACTGGTCTAGGATTATCCATAGCAAAATGGATAATAATGAAACATAAAGGCAGCATACAGGTGGAAAGTGCTCTGAATAAAGGTACTAAGGTAGTGTTAAGGGTTCCACTAATGGTGCCAGGCGTGTGACTGGCACCTTAATATTTACTATTGACTAGTAAAACTTCATATTATATAATGTACGAGGTAGTTTAAGAATTTAATAATATACATATTAATTTATAGATTAAAATTAATGAATATGAAAAATATTTAAAGCAGATGGGCGGCTATATCACCCATTTGCTTTTTGTTTTGTAAAAAGGAGGTTCTTATGAAAAAATTATTTAAAGACAAGAAGTTTTTCTTAACTATTCTTACCTTAGTTATACCAATTACCCTTCAAAATTTAATCAGTTCATCTCTTAATATGGTGGATAATGTAATGATAGGAAAGTTGGGAGAAAATGAGATTGCTGCAGTGGGACTAGTGAATCAGTATTTCTTTATATTTATGCTTTGTCTTTCAGGGATAAATGCAGGAGCAGGAATATTCATGTCCCAATTTTGGGGTAAGAAGGATAGGAATAATATAAAAAAGGTTTTAGGATTAGATTTAGTTCTTGGAACTATTGCATCTGTATTATTCACCTCAGCTGCATTAATAGCTCCTCAGTCTATAATGAGGATATTTACTCAAGAACAAACGGTTATAAATTTAGGTGTACAGTATCTTAGGATAATTGCTGTAACCTTTATGCTTACTAACATCACTCAAGCTTACTCCACAGGATTAAGATGTACAGGCATTGCCAAGCCATCCATGTTTGCCAGCCTTGTGGGAGTATTAACTAATGCTTTTTTAAACTGGATATTTATCTTTGGCCATTTTGGTGCTCCAGCCATGGGCGTAGCGGGAGCAGCCTTAGCCACCAGCATTGCTAGACTTGTAGAAACAGCTTTTGTAGTTATTTATACTTATGGGTATAAAACCACTGCTGCAGCTAAGTTTAAAGAACTTTTATCCTTTAATATGGATTTTGTTAAGATTTACTTTAAAACTTCTTCTTCAGTAATTATAAATGAATTAGTATGGGCTTTAGGCATTACCACTTATTCAGTAATATATGCAAAGATAGGTATAAGTGAAGTGGCAAGTATGCAAATAGCGAGTACAATAAATAACATGTTTATGGTACTTTGCATAGGATTAGCCACTGCAGCATCCATAATGATAGGGAACAAAATAGGAGCTGGCGAAGAGGAAGAAGCCATTTCCTATGCTACCAAGCTAGGAATACTAGCCCCTATAGTGGGTATAGTTACTGGTGCAGCACTTTGGATCTGCTCACCCTTTATAATAAAAGCCTTCAATGTAAGTGAAGCCACTTTAAAATCTACTATTACGGTACTAAAGATTATGGCGGTTTTTGCACCTCTAAGATTCTTTAATGTACTTATGATTGTGGGAGTATTTCGTGGCGGTGGAGATACTACCTACTCCATGCTTGTTCAACTTGGAACCGTATGGTGTTTCTCAGTACCAATAGGCTTTATAGCGGCAGTGTACCTAAAGCTCTCTCTACCCCAGGTGTTCTTCATAATATGCACGGAAGAGTTAGTAAAGGTGGTATTCGAAGCTTATAGACTTCACTCAAAGAAATGGATAAAAAATGTAGTTCAGGATTTGGACCTAATTGCAGTTTAAAATATTAAATAAAGGTTTGTGTCCAAAGTCTAGAATAAATATCGTACCTAGGAATACAAGATTAAAATGTTAAATAAAAGGTTGTCTCAAAATAATATCTGAGACAACCTTTTGTTATTTATTTGGATTTAAGTTCATCTACTTTATTATCACTAATTATTTTAGGAATTTCAGTGTATTTAGACTGATTAGAAACTCCTAAAAGCTCCATAAACTGTTTAATATTAAAATCATAAGGTTTAACTCTTCATCTGATGGTTGAAACATACTAGCCAAAGTTAAAAAGTTTTTAGAAATTGTATGATGTTTAAATTTGCTATCTAATAATAATGCTATTGCATGGAGCTAAATGGATTTGCCCTCGCTACGCTTCACTCAACCTTTAGGGACGCTCGCAGTGTGCGAACTCCTTAGTGTTAACTAGGGGTTTTTACACCAGTGTGAAGTGAGTATTGCTTCGTCTAGGGCAAGACAAATCAGATAAACTGACCCTTGACCACGCCTTAAATATAGTTCTACAACCGTTCATTTAATAAATAAAAAATAAATGGCAAAAAAGAAGGAATACCAATAAACTTGTAGAATTACTATTTAATGGACATATTGGTATTAACTATAAATAATGATATAACTAACTAAATTATACTAAGGTAATGTTTAATATGAAAAATTTATTAAAAACGAAATTTCAATAATTGAAAGGCTTTAAAAAGAAAGGAGATATTATGAATTTTAATAATCGAAAATTCACTTTGTTTGTTCGAACTATTAGTGGTATTGTTTTAGGGCTTATTGCAATAGATATAATTTTTTTCAACCATAAATATATTTGTCAAAATAGATTCACAGGATTGATAGCAGGTATTGCTGGTGTATTGGTTCAATATAAAGTTGATTATGCTAAAAAATCATTTAAAGAAAGATTGCTAATTATAATATCAATTTTAATTATTGCTTCAATTTTATATTTCTTTTGGTATAAATAAAAATATAAGATCTATATATTACAGAATATTGTCAATAATGAATGAAACTTTTTTGCATAGAATAATTTGACTTGTTTATACTTATATGGTAATATTTGCTTAAAATAAAAAGGAAGGTTATTTTATAAAGTTAAGAAAATTTACTTAAGTATTGTGCATATCTTTGGTTATTGCTATGTTACCAAATTAATAGTACAAGGAGATAAGATACTATGAGTCAATATCCAAGTTGGTCTACAGTTATTGCCCTTCTTAGCTTAATGATACTACTTTATAACAATGCAAGAACAATCCGTAAAGATTGTGAGTCTAGAATCTCCATGCTGGAAAAACGCATCATAAAATTAGAAGAACAATTAAATATCAATAATAATGAATAAAATAAAAAGTAAGTAAAAAAGTCTGCATTAATATCCTGTTATTTATAAGTAAAGATGATGTCATAGTATTAATTTAAGTATATATTTACAATGGTGATAAAAGCATCGAGGAAAATAATCCTTGATGCTTTTTTTAATGCATAAAAATAAATAGCACTCAAGAAGAATGTTTTAAATCTTCACTAGAAGATTAGAAAACTATTATTTTATTCTATATATTGCAATAATACTGTTTGATATGAATCTTACAATTCTGAAAGATAAGTACTTACAATGTAAGTTTGCTGATATGGAGATATAATCTTTAGGAATGTATACTTGGTTATAGTGGTAGACCTTAAGAGGTTAAAACTAGTTATTAACAATAGAGAAGTGATAAAAATTAATTATGTAAATCAACTTCCAATATAAATATGAATAGGAGAGATAACATATGGAAATTTTAAAGGTGGAAAATTTAAGTAAGATTTATGGTAAAGGTGACAATAAAGTAGAAGCTCTTAAGAATATAAATCTGAGCCTTAATAAGGGAGAATTTACTGCTATAGTAGGGGCTTCAGGTTCTGGTAAAAGTACCTTGCTTCATTTATTGGGAGGATTAGACAGGCCCACTGATGGCGGCGTCATTATAGATGGAGAAAGCATTTATAAATATAACGAAGAAAAGCTGGCGATTTTTAGAAGAAGAAAAGTTGGTTTTGTGTTTCAATTCTTTAACTTAATACCTGTTTTAGATGTGGAAGAAAACATAGCCTTACCAGCATTAATGGATAATAACAAAGTGGATAAGGATTATCTAAATGAGGTTGTAGATCTATTAGGACTTAAAGAAAGAAAGCATCATCTTCCATCAGAATTATCCGGCGGCCAGCAGCAAAGGGTATCCATTGGAAGAGCGCTTCTAAATAAGCCTTCCATAATATTAGCGGATGAGCCTACAGGAAACTTGGATAGTAAGACTTCTAAAGAGGTAATTGAACTATTAAAGTTTACTGCAAAGAAATATAGTCAAACTCTTATATTAATAACCCATGATTTTAATATTGCCTCCATGGCAGATAGAATAATTACCATTCAAGATGGAGAGATAACTTCAGACAAATATCTTAAAACTAAGTAAGAATTAAACTCATGAAATTTATTAAATAGCTTGCAAAAATAATCTTAGAACTATTGGAACTAAGCAAAGTGTATAAGCAAGTAAGGAGGCAATTATGCTTAATAATTATAAACAGCTCACAGGAAGATATTTAAAAGCAAATAAAAAGAGAACAATTTTGACCATAATAGGAATCATACTATCTGTAGCCCTAATATCCTCTATAGGACTTTTCTTTAAAGGTATTCAGCTGGCTCAGATAGACGAAGCAAAGAACAGCTATGGTTCTTATCATATAATGTATAATAATGTAGACAAAGATCTGCTCTCAAAAATACAGAACAATCCTAAGGTAGCCAGAAACGGATTGATTGTTAATGGCCAGAAAATAGAAGTGCAAAAGGGAGTTAAGCTAGGGGAGGTAATTGCTACCGATAAAGGATTAGAACTTCTTCCCTATAAGATAAAAGAAGGAAAATTCCCTGAAAAAGAAAATGATGTAGCTTTAGAAAAATGGACCCTTAAAATTATTGATAAAAATGCAAAAGTAGGAAGCAAAATAACTATAGCAGGTAAAGAATATACCCTCACAGGAATATTAGATGACAACGTAAAGAGTCAAATGGACAACGAAGGAGTAATATTATACGTAAATAATAGTATAGATTTAAGCAAGGAAAAAGAAGCCATGCTAGCGGTGGAGATAAGCTCAAAAACTAGCCTTAGGACTGCAGTTAGGGAATTAAAGGAATTAAAGGACCAGAAAAATGTTCACGTTAATAGCTTCTTAGTATCCCTTCAGGGTGGTGCAGAAAAAGATAGCGGCATCATGGGACTTTATACTACTATAGCTATAATAATAGGAATAGTGGTGATTTCTACCATAGCGGTAATATATAATTCCTTCCACATCAGCGTGGTAGACAGAATTAAGCAGTTTGGACTTTTAAGAGCAGTAGGTACTACTCCTAAGCAAATAAGAAAAATTGTATTTAGGGAAGCTAGTATTTTAGCACTAATAGGAATCCCTCTAGGATTATTATGCGGAGTTATTGCCATATATGGTATAGGTTTTACTTTTAAGATAATAGGAAAAGATTCAGTACAGTTTGTGAAACCCTCCATATCTCCAGGAATTCTTGGCATAAGTGCTTTAGTAGGATTAGTGGCTATCTATATATCAGCCTTTTTACCAGCACATTTTGCAGGTAAGATATCACCACTAGTTGCTATAAGCAGTAGAAATTCTATAAACAAAGAGAAGATAAAAAGAAGAAAAAGCTTTATCTTTAATAAATTAATGGGCTTTGAAGGCTCTTTAGCATATAAGAACATAAAAAGAAATAAAAAAAGATATAGGATAACAGTGTTCTCCATAATAATAAGCGTGTTATTGTTTATTACCTTTAAGTCCTTCATGGACATGTCTCTGCAAATATCATCAGATTTAAATGAATCACAAGATATACATTTTATTGTGTATAAAAATAGAAATGGTGAAGAAGGCAAATATGGTATAGAAGATAAATTTATAAAGGATTTAAGTAATTTACAATCTATAGATAAGAGTTATAATGTATACCATAATATAGAGTTTGCATCAGCCATAGAAAAGAGCGCAGAAATTCCAGAAGTTAAAGAAATAGAAGGTGTATATAAGGATATTAAATATGAAGGAAAGGATAGAACCTTTATAAACAGTTCTCTTGCGGTTTATGATAATAATGCTTTAGAGGCTTCTAAAAAATATTTAGCATCTGGGAATATAGATGTTGATAAGCTCAATAGTGAAAAGGGAGTAATTGTTATAAACAAAAACAGAATGTATATGGAGAAGAAAAAGAAATCTTACTATGGAACAGCGGCAAGTTTAAAGGTAGGTGATGAAATATTTCTCAAAAGTGGAGATAACAGCGAAACACCTGAGGTCTTTGGTAAGGGTAAGGTTGAAAAAGTTAAAGTTATGGCGGTACTTGAAAATGATCCCTTTAATTTTAACGGACCACAAAACGGGTTAAAGCTTATAACTACCGAAAAAGTAGCAAAAGAAATAGTGGATAAAGAAAGAGCCAAACATATAGAGCCAGTTAAAGTAGCTATGAAGTTAAAGGATTTAAAGAATGAAGAGGCTGTTCAAGGAGAAATAGAAGAAATCATAAAACAAGATGGTTCTTTAAAGATGATAAATTCTATAGATGATAATAGAAAAATGAAATCTACTATGCTTATGGTGCAGATACTCATGTACGGTTTCGTCACTGTAATTTCTTTAATAGGCAGTGTTAATATTATAAATACATTAACCACCAACATTATTTTAAGAAAAAGAGAATTTGCAGCATTAAAATCTATAGGATTAACTCAAAAAGGGTTAAGAAAAATGATTGTATTGGAAGGCCTTTTCTATGGCATATTTGGAGCTTTATATGGTTCCATATTAGGAACAGGAGTATCTTACTTAATGTTCAGCGGTATGTCTGGTGCCAGGGATTTTGCATGGAATATACCTTGGAATGCTATTATAATTGCAGTAGTATGCTCATTAGCCATAGGCTACCTTTCAGTATTATCACCTCTAGCAAGAATCAAGAAAGATAATCTTATTGAAGCTATTAAGGATGAGCATTAAGATGTAAATATATAATTTGATTTTCAATAGAAGATTAAAAGCTTTATCTACAGTTAGGGTGAGTGTGATTAGTAATTAAAAGTAAATAAGTGCTTAATTAATTAGGTGTAAAATAAAGTGCATTGCTTTTTAGTTTTATAATAACTTCAAAGCAATGCTTTTATTTCAGCAACGGTTATTATAGAATAAGTAATAAGTAAGAGGTAAAAAGTAAGAGATAAGAGATAAGAGATAATAGGTAAGAAGTAAGAAGTAAGAAGTAATAGGTAAGAAGTAAGAAGTAAGAAGTAATAGGTAAGAAGTAAGAAGTAAGAAGTAATAGGTAAGAAGTAAAAAGTAAAAAGTAAAAGATAAGAAGTAAGAGGTAAGAGAGAATAGGCAAGGGGTAAAGGAGAATAGTTAATAGGCATAGATAAAATTTATCTCATAGCTAACCGTCCCTAATCCCCACGCTTCTTTAAGTGGTAGGGTAAGGAGCGTTAAGCTCCTGGATAAATTCTTTTAAGCTTCAGCTGGTACTAGTATTCTTTTTAAGAGGGTCCTCATCTGTAGCTAAGGATCACTTGCTCATAAAAACTCTATGAGTTTTATCCATAACTCTTACCTCTTACTTCTTAGTTCTTACCTAAACTCTTACCTAATTTATATTAAAGGTGGTGGAAATATGAATAGATTATTGTTAGTGGAAGATGATGAACCTCTAGCTTTAGGCATAGAGTTTACTCTTAAAGATGAGGGTTATGAAGTTTTTAGGGCTTCTACTGCTTCTCAGGGGAGAGAATGGTTTTTAAAAGAGCAATTTGACCTTATTATATTGGATGTGAATTTACCGGATGGTAATGGTTATGATATATGCAAAGAAATAAGAGAAAAAAGTGATGTTCCAATAATATTTCTTACAGCTTTGGACGAAGAGGTAAATGTGGTTTTAGGCTTAGAAATAGGAGGAGATGACTATATTACTAAGCCCTTTAGAGTTAGGGAATTGCTTTCTAGAATTAAAGCCTTGTTAAGAAGAAATTCAAAAAATACTTCCACAGGAAACCTTTTAATTAGTGGAGATATTTCCTTAGATGTATCTAGGGCTTTGGTGAAAAAGAATGATGAGGACATTATACTTACAGCCCAAGAGTATAAGCTTTTGCTTATATTTATGAGTAATGCTAAGAATTTAATGAAAAGAGACGAAATACTCAGTGAACTATTAGAGGGAGCAGAGGCATTTTTTGATGAAAATACCCTATCAGTTTACATAAAGAGGATAAGAGAAAAGATAGAAGATAATGTAAAAGATCCTCAGTATATAGTTACTCAAAGAGGGCTTGGATACAAATGGAACAAAGATGTGGTGAAAGAGAGTAGATCATAATGAATAATTATTTTTATAATCCGGAACTTAGAAAAAGTTCCACTATATTAATAGCTTTAATGATAGTTTTCATAGCATGCACAAGTCTTCTTCTCAAGTTACATCATGATAACTTAAAAGAAGATTATATAAATGTTTTTGGCAGCATATCCGCCAAGGTAGCGGAAAAAGACCCTGAAATGGCAAGGGAGATGATACCTCTTATAACCAAAGGTATAGGAGAAGAAGACATGGCTAAGGGAAAGATGTTTCTTAAGGAATATGGTATAAGTAAAAGCTTGGAAAATGAATTGTTTCCATATCTCGAGTCCACAGTACTTAAGAATACTTATACCTTTACAATTATGGTTTTTATTTTAACCATCCTGCTATTTGTTTTCAATTATTTTCAGTATGGAATCTTCTATAAAAAACTAAGACGAATAACCCAAGGAGCCAAAAAAGTAGTGGAAGGGGAATATGATATAGCCATAAGCGAAGATAGGGAAGGGGATTTTTCAAAATTAGCCTTTGCTTTTAACTCTATGAGAGGTATTATAAGAAATAACATCAATGAGCTTCAAAAAGAAAAGCAGTTCTTAGTGGATTTATTATCAGATATATCTCACCAGCTAAAAACCCCTTTAGCTTCCATGATAGTATATAACGATATAATGTTAAACAAGGAACTTACAAGAGAACAGAATAAAACCTTTTTATTAAATAATCAAGGCCAACTAAACAGGATGGATTGGCTTATTAAAAGTATCTTAAAATTGGCTAGAATAGATGCTAAAGCCATAGAGTTCAATAAAGAGAATCAGAGTTTAAATGAGACCATTGATGAAGCTTTAGAAGCGCTAGAAAGAAAAGCTTTAGATGCTAAAGTAAATATTAATTTTAAACAGGATAAGGAAATAGAATTTAAGCATGATAGATTATGGCTTCAGGAGGCTGTAATTAATATAGTAAAAAATGCTATTGAACACACTAAAGGAGGCGGGGAAATAAACATAGATATAGAAGAAAACCCCCTTTATAAAAGGATAACCATAGAAGATACTGGGGAAGGCATTCCTGAAGAAGAATTGCCTTACATATTTAAGAGATTTTATAAAGCAAAGACTTCTAAAAAAACTGAATCCATAGGCATAGGCCTAGCCTTGGCTAAGTCCATTATAGAATCCCATAAGGGTATTATTGAAGTTGAAAGTGAAATAGGAAAAGGGACGAAGTTTATTATTACCTTGATGACAGGCATGTGACATAAGCGAACATTCCAAATCTACGCTTTGGAATGTTCGCTTACTTCTTCTTTGCACCTAAAGCTTCCTAACTTTATTTTTAAAGCTTTAGGTGTGGAGAAGAAGTTTCTTTGTGGTAAAAAGAGTTTGTCACTTGTCACGTGCCTGGTACCACTTCTACCAATATAAATTATTATAGAAGGCTTCTTTTTTGGCTTCTTGAAGGTTGTCCTTATTTTGTTGAAGATTTGCTATGGAGTTAATAATTGAGATTTCATAAAAACCAAGCATGTCTTCATATACCTGTAGAGGAGTATCGCTATGCATATTTTCTAAGGCTAATAATAGGCCTTTGCATAGGCTTTTTAGCCCCTTAGCATTTACTGACAACTCTTGGTCTTCTGAGCCAGAAAGCATAAATTTAAGAGTATCTACTAAGAACAAGTTGTAAATTTCTGTTGGTGCGTTGTTTTTTACATAATTTAATCTTTCTAAGGCTTCCTTAGGATATCTTTCCCAAGCTTCTGAAGTAAAGTCATGATAGCGTTTTTCAGTTTTTAGAACACGTACCATTTTAATCCCTCCGTGACGATAATATAAGCATCTTCAGTAAAGGTTTACATAATAATTTAATTATATTACTTTTATAGGAATACTGTAATAGGTAATTGAAAATTAGTGAAGAAGTAAGGAGTAAGAGTTAATAGGTAAGAGGTAAGAAGTAAGAGATAAGAGTATGTGGATAGATAATAAAGACTAGGGGATAGTAGTTATGGTCATGATTATAATAACTACTTTTCTCCTAGTCTTTTTATTAATATAATTTATTTGATCTCATTTTTACATTGGTTATTTACTTCAAAATCCTTAAGGTTTTGTAAGGAATACTCTACCATGTTGGATACGGCTTCATCAGTGTAGAAACCAAAGTGTGGGGTAACTAAAACGTTAGGGAATTGAAGAAGTCTTGCAAGGATATCGTCCTTTAAAATAGAGTTAGTGTGGTCGCTATGGAATATTCCTACTTCATTTTCATAAACATCTGTAGCTAGTCCACCTATTTTTCCAGATTTCAAACCTTCAATAACCGCAGCAGCATCCATTAAAGCTCCACGGGCTGTATTTACTATAACCACTCCATCTTTCATCTTTGAGATATTTTCAGCATTAATTAGATGTAAGTTTTCAGAGGTTAGTGGGCAATGCATGGATATTATGTCTGCTTCTGCAAATAATTCATCTAAGGTTCTATATTCTATATATTTTTTTGCTTCTTCATTAGGATATAAATCATAACCTATCATTTTTGCTCCAAAGCCTGAGAAAGCTTTGATGGCAGTTAACCCTATTCTTCCAGTTCCTATAAATCCTATGGTTTTATTTCTAAGCTCGAAACCTATAAGACCTGCTAGTCCAAAATTTTGCACATCTACTCTTCTAATAGCTTGATGAAGGTTACGTGCTATACATAGGGTTGAAGCTACTGCAAATTCAGCAACAGCATTAGGAGAATAAGCAGGAACATTGGAAACCCTTATGTTAAACCTTCTTGCAGCTTCCATGTCTATGTTATTAACCCCTGCTGAACGGGTAGCTAAATAATTTATATTTAATTTAGAAAGTATTTCTAAAGCTTCTGAGGTAGCTCTGCAGTTTCCTAATATGCTAACGGCATCATAGCCTTCAGCTAGATGAGCATTTTCTGGAGCAAAGGATTCTTTTACTAGGGTTACATCATGACCTAACTTCTTTGAATATTTTTCAAAGCTTGATAGCTCATCTGGTCTTACTGCATATGCGATAATTTTCATGGTCAATCCTCCTTGGTGTAAATAAATATATCTAAGATTTAAGTTTAATCTTATTCAAAGTTTAATTTGTAGTCTTCTGAATTTACTAATTTAACTATTTTTGTGAATACATAATTAAATACTAAAGCTAATGCTATAGGTATAATTACAAATATTACAGCTATAAGTATTATGTTAGCTGGGCTCCAACCGCCTTTTGCTAAGTTTAATGCATTTATTGGTCCTATAAGTCCGGATATACCAAAACCAGCGCTCATAGGTGTTCCGTTTATATTAAATATGCCAGCTAATGCTCCCAAAACAGCAGCGTTGAGTACTATAGGCACTATCATTCTTGGCTTCTTAATAAAGTTAGCCATTTGCATCTTAGGTGAGCCTAGGAAGTGAGCTACAGATGTTCCTACAGAGTTGGATCTCCATCCTGCTACTGCAAGTCCAAATCCTGCCGCCACTATACCCAAATTTGCTGCTCCTGAACCTATACCAGATAGAGAAATAGCTGTGGCTACTCCCACTGTAGAAATAGGTGATACTATAAGCAGTGCAAAGGCTATAGCTGTTAATATACCCATTAAAATCGGTTGAAGGGTGGTGAAGTTTTGTATTAAATCACCTATATATTTTGTAATTAGCTTTACATAAGGCAAGGTAGCCAATCCCAATAATCCTGCTACCGAAATAACGATGGTAGGAACTAAAAGTATAGTATAAGCCTTAAGACGATTGCCTAGTAATAATACTAAACCTGTGGCTATGGCAGCAGTTATACCTGCATTGATAACATCACCGGTACCTGCAAAAGTGAAAGCATTCTTTGCTGCAGAGGAAGCCACACCGGATCCGATTACTGTAGCTATACCTATAGAAGAAGTTTGAATAGGAGTAAATTTAAACTGCATAGCTACTGTTACACCAATAACCATTGGAAGCATACGTTGAGCTAAATTTGTAGCGTCTATGATTCCTTGAACCGCAGGAAAGCTTGGGAGCAAAGCCTTTGCTAACTCTCCAAGAAGTGCTCCTGGTACTAAAGCCACTACTATACCGATACTTAGCCCTGCAAGAACTTTATTAAAAAATTCTTTAGCAGAGATTTTCTGTTGTTTTTCTGACATAAAATGTCCTCCTTTGTAAAATGTATCATCTGAAAATTATTACTAGATAATTTTAATTGCTTGTAGAAATTTTGTCAATGTAAATTTCCGATATTTTTGATGATATATAAAAATATGTAGGTTTATTTTAACGATTGTAGCAATTTTGTGGGAAATAATAGCAATATTTTATCAATATATCAAAAGATATAATATATTGTAAAAAATCCATCCTATGGATTTGGGTTAACCTCATGATTAAAATTTTTATAGGCAAGCTTTTTAGCCAATAAAAAGAGAATATCTCAAAGCTCAAGGCCTTGATGATACTCTCCTCTATTCTAAGTTATACTTATTAATAAATTTATTTATAAGCATTATCAATTAACTATAAAATAAAATGTATAGCTATGACGAGATAAGTACTAGTCTAGTTTTATATGGCAATATCCACCAGGATTCTTTTTAAGATATTTTTGATGATATTCTTCGGCCTTATAATAATTCCTTAATTCTTCTATTTCAGTTACTACTTTTTTATCATAATGCTTTTGAATATTTTCTTTGCTTTCTAATATTATTTTTTTATCATTTTTATCTAAGTAATATATTCCTGTTCTGTATTGGCTGCCTACATCTGGACCTTGTCTATTTATGACTGTGGGGTCAATTATGCTCCAATATTCCTCTAATAATTTATCTAAGGGTAATTTATTTTCATCATATCTAACATATACAGCTTCAGCAAAGCCAGTGTTTTCATGACACACCTTTTCATAAGTAGGGTTTTCAATTCTGCCATTAGCGAAGCCTACTTCTGTTTCAAGTACTCCCTGAAGTCTTGATATAAATTCTTCCACGCCCCAAAAGCAACCACCAGCAAGTACAATTTCTTTCATATTTACCACACTCCTTATTATTAATAACCTTTCTTATATACGATTTTAAATCAACTAAGTATAAATTGCTACATAAAAGATTAAGTTCTGATTAGAGAATAGCTAGATAATGAGAGCTAAGCTCCTGAATAAGTTCTTCTTAACTTCAGATGGAGGCGTATTCCTTTTAAGCAAATTCCACCTGAAGCTAAGAATCACTTGTTTTAGAGGGTTCTTTAGAGGATAACTTTTTGCCCTTTTTTAACTTATATTTTGCAGCAATTAATACTAAAAAAGGTAACAGTGCAGTGATAAAAATTTTATAATAGTGGTCAAAGCCTGGCATAAAACGTGTAGATTCTATATCATTATTAAATACTATATAAGAAAGATTAATTATTAGTAAGGCACAAGGGGTAAGGAAAAATTTATAGTCCTTTAAGTTGAAAATTTTAGACAATCCTTTAGATGCGGAAATAAGGCAGATAGTAATTTCCACGAAGCCACATAGAAGAAAAAGTATGGATACTAATATCTGTATCCTTTGAAAAAAATCACCTATGGCTATAAGGGATACCGTAATGTATGTAGGAAAATAATTTATGCTTAAGGCGTAGGCACCCAAAACCAATATATTTGTAAAGGTAATTATTAGTAAAAACAAAGCACCTATTAAGGAGCCCGCTAAATATACCTTAAAATAGGATTTTTTATCCTGAAGCATAGCCATAATGGGCATGAAAATTATTGTTTCTCCAAAAGGAAATGAGTAGGCTGAAACAGCAGCACTTAAAACTGGCTTTATACCACCTTGAAGCACGGGTAGTATATTTTGGATTTTCATATTTTGTACAGATAATAACGGGACAAATATTATCAATAAAAAAACTATTTTGAAAAAAAAGTCTCCCCATCTCCCCAGAATCCTAACTCCATATTTCCCAGCTGCGATACACAGTGTTAATATCATTATAGAAATAACAAGTTCAGGAGTATAAATTAACCCCACTACGTTTATATAAACATTGAAATCAAACAAAACCAAGGCACCTAAATGCAATGAAAACCATATAAAAAACAATGAAACAAAGGCTCCTGTTATTTTGCCAAAGGCTGTAAGACATAATTCATATATATTTTTGCCAGGAAGTAAACTCAGAAGTTTGCTATAAATCCATAATATAGGGATAGTAATTACAAAACCTAGTATTAAAGCCAGCCATGCATCTTTTTTAGCTTCTGCACTTATACCAAAAATCAAATTTCCCGCTATAGTGAATAATACTAGCAAACTTACACCTTGTTTATTTGAAATAGTTTCATTCATAGTTATTCTCCTATATATTTATTAAGTGATGTTTTTAAGTAAAGATTATATTTTAATTATGCTAGTAAATAATTTGTCAATTATATAAGCTATACTCACAATTTTTTTGCCAGAAACCAAGAGGATACTTATGTATAAGGAAACCATCATTATAAGTGAATAGGAAAATATACTTTTAAAAGATTTTTCTTGAGTGGTATAAGCCATTTCTAGGACAAATATAAGTATATAAGAAGCTATTAAAATAATAAGCTTCATGGTTTCATTCCTCCTCTAATGGGATTTATTATAAGCTTAGTACTTCTGATATCTAGATTAACATCTATATTTATCTTTGATTGCAGGTAGGTTTCTTCCCAACCAGATTTTATTTTTTTTATGTAGGAGGGGGTCTTTGCTTCTATTTTGTAATAAAAATCAAATATGTCTGCCTTATATTGATTTTTACTTAAATTAATAATGTTATTTAACTGTTTCTTTAAAGCGTTTTCGCATTGCTTCCTAATATTTTCTTCCTCTTCTTTTTTTGTTAAATCTACATCTATTGTAATTTCATTTAAGTCTATGGAGGACTTTAAGGTTATATTTAACTCTAACTCGCCATTCTTATCTATAGGCTTTATTTGAATTTTAGGATTATATAGTATTATAGTAATATTCCCACCACCATTATCAGAATCATCTATTACCATTACCGCATGTTTTATATCATTTCTAAGAAGCAGAGCAGCTTGAGTTTCTTCAGGTTTAAGATAGCCTATAACTTTTTTTTGCTGAAGGATGGCACTTCCCATAACTTGAAAACCAACTTTTTTTTCTTCATTAATTAAATCTATTAAAGGTATAAGCACTGTAGATTCTTTACTCTTTAAATTATCTACTAATTTGCTCAGTTGAGTCTTAGGATATGTACCAATATGTTTGTTGTTGTTAAGAGCATATGCTATTTCAATGGATCTTATAGTATCAGGATTTTGACCTTTTTCTAGGATTTCTCTTGCGGTGCTCTTATTTGAAACCAAAGTCATTAAATCTCCTCTAATTTCACTTTCTCTATAAAGCCACTCTAATACCTTAGATATATCTTTTTCTACTATTTTTTTGCTTAATATTAAAATGTTGGAGTTGCTCCAAAAGGTTCTCCTCCCGGTTTGGGGTATAAAATTTCTAGTTGCTTCAAGAATACTCTTACCTTTTGCGGAATAAATTTTAGATTGATATTTAGATTGTCTTTCCCCTGTGGAAGGAGAGGCAATTTCCCCCGTAATTATGTATTCATTGGTAAAGTCTTCTTTATCTATGGCAATGCCTATTACTACATCTAATTTTTCTGTTTCTTTATAGTCCCAGCAACCGCTAAAAATAAAAGTAGTGATAAATAATAAAACAATTATAGAAACTGACCTTTTCCATCTCATATTCATTCCTAACCTTTTCCTTTTGTATTGTTTCTTGATCTATCTTTAGTGATTACCTTTGGTCTTAAACGTTGAGTTTTCCATGGAGCTCTCACTAAGGTATCTTTTAATTCTTTAGTGTTAAAGGAATAAGTATACAGCATATAAGGTACTCCAAAAGACTCTAGTGACATGAGATATAAAAATAATGTCATTACTCCAAAAATATAGCCATATAGTCCTAGAAAAGAAGCTAGAAATAGAAATATCAATCTTATAATTATAAAAGCTCCCTTCATTTTAGGAATTAAGAAAGAACTAAGTGCAGTAGAGGCCACTACAATTACCATAGGAGAACTGATTATTCTAGCATTTACCGCGGCTTCACCTAAAATTAGAGCGCCTACAATGCTTATAGTTTGACCTATAGGTTTTTGAATTCGTATTCCGCCTTCTCTCAATAAATCAAAGCCTATAAGCATGACTATAGCTTCTACCACCGTTGGAAGAGGGATACCCCTCCTGGAGGCTGATATACTTAATAATAGTGAAGTGGGAATCAGCTCCTGGTGGAAGGTAACTATACCGGCATAAACAGCAGGTACACTGGTGCCTAAGAAGAATGCTAAGTACCTAAGCAATCTATTAAAGCTTGAATATAAATAGTTATTATAGTAATCTTCAGGAACTTGAAAGTATTCTACGAATAAATATGGCATTGTCAGAACAAAGGGGGTACCATCACAAAATATAGCTACCTTTCCTTCCAGAAGTTTAGCAACCACTATGTCTGGGCTTTCAGTATTTCCAATGGTTTTAAACAAGGAGTAAGGTGAGTCCTTTATAAACTCTTCTATATATTCCGATTCCAATACTCCGTCAATATTAATGGCATTAACCCGTTTTAGCACCTCATTTACGATAGTGTCTTGCGCGATGCCTTCAATATAGGAAATACATATTTGGGTTTTACTCCTTTGACCTACTTCTTTAAAAACTTCTTTAAATTCATGGGTTCTTAATCTTCTTCTTACCATAGTAAGATTTAACATGATGCTCTCGGTGAAACCTTCTCGAGAGCCTCTGACCCCTTTTTCAGATTCGGGTTCTCCCACAGCCCTTGTAGGCCATGCTTTTGTATCTATTATTAAAGCTTCACTAACCCCTTCTACTAAAAGTAAGCTATCACCATAGCATATGGAAGAGATCATTTCATTAACATCGGAAGATTTCTCTACAGCTCCTGCAATTACTACCTGATTTGTGAATGTATTTAACATGTTTTGGGGGTTTAAACTTTCTCTAAAGGAAGATTTCATTAAGGGTAAAATAATATGTTCGTTGACTACTTCCTTATCTATCATGCCGTCGGTATAAATGAGGCAAAATTTTACATTAGGATTTCTCTGGTTCTGAAATTCCCTATAAATCACTGTATCATTTTTAGAAAATAATTGCTTAAACATATTAATATTGTCATTTATAGTATTGGACAATTTTAAATTAGCTGACATATTTGTATTATTTGAGTTTAACAAGGTCACACCTCCTTGCTTTTAAATTAGTATTTACAGTTTTTTCTATTATATTCTTAAAGTTAAATTATTTTTTATCTCATAGCTAACTGCGACCCTAATACCCCCACTTCTTTAAGTGATGGGATAAGGGGCGTTAGGCTCCGGATAAGTTCTTCTAAGCTTTAGCTGGAGTAAGTATTCCTTTTAAGCAAACGAAATCTGAAGCTAAGAATCACTTGATAATTACAAAAGTGTAAGATAACTAGAGGGTTTGTAAGGGAAATATCATGGTTAAGCAGTACAGTATCTCTTATAATAAGGTTGTAAGGTAAATTTAATATAATTATTTCTAGGGAGGAAAAAGTTATGAGAAACTTAATGAATATATTAGAAGCTGTATATGTATGCATAGGATTAATATTTTTTTCAAAGGAGATTATGGATATATCAGAAAAGAAAGGTATTAATCTAGAGAACTGCGGAGTATTATTAAGCTAAAATTATAATAACATACTAAGTGTAAAAGGTGGTTTAGTTATGCATAAAAAATGAGGCTGTGAGAAAGATTAGTGAATATCTTTTCCACAGCCTATTATTATATGCAATTAAAGTTAGTTTATCCGATAGCTAATCTCTCCTGGATAAATTCTTCTAAGCTTCAAATGGAGACGTATTTCTTTTAAGCAAACTCCACCTGAAGCTAAAAATCACTTGATGTAGATATTATTTTGATTGTTTTATTAGTTCCTTTACTACAGTAAGAACATAATCCTGACAGTTATCCCCAGAAGTTTTATCATATTCTTCATTATGAACTTCACTATTAGATAGAATTCTTATACCTAAGAAAGGGACATCATAAGCTTTTGAAACTTGAGCTGCAGAAGCTGTTTCCATTTCTTCTGTAGATGTACCATATTTGGTATTAAGCCATTTTATCCTATCTAATTCTCTATTCCACTCATCGGCTGAACCTATAACCCCTTCCACAATCTTACCGGATTTATAAGTATCTTTAACGGAGTTAGCTATTTTTATAAGCTCTTCATTACCTTGGAACTCTTTATATTCCTTAATTTCTCCTTTGGTATTTACTTCTATTGTCATAGGTATCCAGTTTTCAGGCTTAATGCCTTTTCCCAAATCTCCATGCTCTGATCTAAATGCTCCAAAGTTTACTGATTTTTTTCCTATAACTATATCTAATTTATGTAGTGAGGGATCATGGCCGCCAGAAGTACCTTGATTTATTATGGCTCTAGGATTAAATTTTTCAATAGCTAATGTAGTTGCTGCGGCAGCATTAGTCATACCTATTTCAGTTTTAGAAACCACTACAGGATAGTCATCAATTTTACCTTTCCAAAAAGTCCAACCACCATAGCTGATTTTTTCCGAATCCTTTAGCTCAGATACTAATTTTTGAGTTTCCGCATCCATGGCACCTTGAATAATAATAGGCTTTTTACCGGGAGTATTTTGAGAAGCATTAGTTGAAGAATTCTGATTATTAGAAACTGCACAACCTGATGCCATTAATGCTATTAATGCTGTTAGGGTTATAGATAGTATAGTTTTTTTCATATGTAATATCTCCTTTAAGATATATTAATAGTTTATGCTAGCAATAAGCTTATAATGCGAACAATACTTTAGGTTTAACTGTAATAGTTCGTATAACAGTGTTAATTATATATTATATAATCATTAAAAGCAAATAAAAATATAATAACTTTATAAAATTGCGAACATTTTATACAATGATAAATATTTATATGTATTTATTTTAAAAAGTATTAGCTTAGAATAAATAGTTTAAAAGCACCATAAAAAGTAGGGTATATAAGAATATTCTTTCTTATATACCCTACTTTTTATCTGATAGCTAACCGCCCCTAATACCCCGCTTCTTTAAGTGGTGGCATAAGGGGCGCTAAGCTCCTGGATAAGTTCTTCTAAGCTTCAGATGGAGGCGTATTTCTTTTAAGCAAACTCCACCTGAAGCTAAGAATCACTTGATAATTTACTTTGAATTATATCTTTAACCTTAAGTGGAAGTAAATCCAACTCTTCTTTTGAAAGATTCTCAGTTTCTACCATAGGATGGATGTACATTTCTACTAATCCAGGCTTTATTTTATTTCCGTTCTGCTCCATTAGCTTATAAGAGCCTTTAATAGTAATGGGAACTATGGGAACCTTTGCTTTTGTAGCAAGCTTAAAGCTGCCGGCTTTGAACTCCCCTAAAGTATCACCTTTACTTCTAGTGCCTTCAGGAAAAATAACCATAGAATAACCGCTTTTTAAAATCCTAATGCCTTCAGCAATAGCCTCAGCAGATTTTCTTAGGCTACTCCTATCCATAAACACACAATTCATAAATTCCATCCAGGTTCTAAGGATAGGAATTTTTTTCATTTCAATTTTTGAAATATAGCCCTTAGGCTTATCTATATAACTCATTAATAGAGCAATATCAAAATTCCCTTGATGATTGCTCATAAAAAGCACTGTTCTATCTTTTGGTAGGTTTTCCTCTCCATAAACCTTAATATTTGCGCCGCTCATCTTAACTTGAGACATAGCCCATTGAGATGTGATTTTATGTACGTATTCATCTCTTTCAGCTAGTTTCCCTTCGGCCTCTAAGGACCTAACATTGTGTATTTTAGTTGATGTAGCTATTAAAGTCGTGGCAAAGTGGGTATACCAAGCAATTGTTCTTAACATATTAAACCTCCAGTAATCATGAGATATGGTTAAATTATAGTACAAATAAATAACTTATTAAAGTGTAACATTAAATAAAATTTCCATTATTTCTCTTAAAGGTATTTACAAAGTCATATAAATGTTGTATAGTTAGTTATATAAGTAATGAACTATATAACCAATGAACGTAGCTGAATATAATTAGTTTATGGAGGTGAAATGAGTGCTAGACCTAAGTTCAGAGAAATCCATATATATACAAATAGCTGAGAACATCGAAAATGATATACTCAATGGGAACTTAAAGGAAGGGGATCAAGCTCCTTCTACCAATCAGTTTGCCAAGGTATATCAGATAAATCCTGCCACTGCAGGAAAAGGACTGAATATTTTAGTAGAGGATGGAATACTTTTCAAAAAGAGAGGTTTAGGTATGTTTGTTTCAGAGGGGGCCCGAAGAAAAATATTAAAGAAAAGACAAGATAGTTTTTTAAAAGATGCCATACCAGAGCTTTTAAAAGAAGCGGTAAGGCTCGAGCTTACAAAGGATGATGTAATTAAAATTATTGAAGAATATAAGGGGGGAGAATAATGATGAATTCTGCAATACAGTGCAAGGGTCTAACAAAATCCTACAGAAAAACAGAAGCTGTTAAAGATATTGATTTAACCATACATGAAAATAAAATATATGGTTTGCTTGGAAGAAATGGGGCTGGAAAGACCACTCTTTTAAATCTAATATGCAGTGAAATTATTAGAGATAGCGGTGAAGTTAAGATATATGGGGAAGAGGTGTTTGAGAATTCTAATGCATTAGAAAATATTTGCCTTGTAAAGGAAAAGGGATTCTCTACAGAAGATAAAAAAGCAGAAGAGATTTTTGCTATAGCCTCTATACTATATAAAAACTGGGATGAAGAATACAAAAATTCTTTAGTTAAAGAATTTAATCTAAATACTAAAAAGAAATATAAAAATTTATCTAGAGGAACTCAGTCTATTGTAGGGCTTATTATAGGTCTTGCATCTAGAGCGAGGATTACTATCTTTGATGAGCCATCTTTAGGCTTAGATGCAGCTGCCAGAGAAAAATTTTACAACCTGCTTTTACAGGATTATGAGATAAATCCTAGAACTATAATCATATCCACTCATTTAATTGACGAAGTAAGCAATATGTTTGAAGAAGTACTAATATTAAATAAGGGTGAAGTGATGGTACAGGAAGATGTGGTAAGTTTATTAGAAAAAGCTAGGTTTATAAGCGGTAAAGAAGAAGTTATTATGCCTCTTATTAGTGGTAAGAAGATAATCCATAAGGAAAGCTTTGGAGCTACTTCAATCATAGGGGTATGGGGAAAGTTTAATGATAAGGAACTGCAAATTTTAAGAGAAAATAATCTTGAGATAAGTCCTATGCCTTTACAAAAATTATTTATATATTTAACAGAAGAATGTTAAGTTAGGAGGGATAATCATGGAAGCTTTAAAAAGACAAGTAAAATATCAAGTTTATGATAGTAAAAAGCCCTTTATTATATTCTGGATTATAATACTGCTGGTGAATATAGGATTTTATGCATTAAATTTATATTTTGACGCATCTTTTGGGATGCAATCTAATGAAGCTGCTTTTAGTATGGGTTTATATATAAATGATACCAAGGTAAATGTAGCTGCAGGAAATATAATTTCCATTGCCATATTCTTTATAGTTTATAACATGATGATGTATTATGAAAGTTTTCCTATAGCTATAGGTTTCAGCTCTTCTAGAAAAGATTTTTATATTGGGGCAGTAATTCATAACTTCATCCTGGCTTTGTCTATGTCAGTAATACAAGGAATATTAATGAAGTTAGATGGAAAAATAATAACTCTTATAGGGAAACAGCCTCTTTATGATCAACTGATGTTTAATCTTAAAGATGACAATATATTATATATAATATTAATGCTTACTATAATGTTTATGGTTTTATCTTCATTTTTTAATCTGCTAGGTGCTGCCATTTATAAATTTAGAAATAAAATATGGATAGCTGTCTTTGTATTGCCTATAACTATATTGAATTTAAAAGTTGTAACAAGCATATTTAAAACCTTAGGAGATTTCTTCTTCAGTAAAAATAATTTATTAATATATGCAGTTAAACAGCTTTCCTTAGCCTTAATACTTTATGCATTAGCTTGGATTATAGTTAGAAGGTTAAGCGTTAGAAATTCTAAATAATAAAGAAATATGTTAAAATGTAAAGACTGTCTTATGAAAATTAATAAGACAGTCTTTTAAATTTTATAGTATAATAAATCATAACAATATTTGGGAACAATAGTTATAATGTAAAATTGTACGATGCCTTACATTAAAATAGTTATAGTATCAGGAGGAGAAGAACTATGGAAAAGTATCAATTTGTTTTTAATGATAAAAATTATGAGCTTACTTTAGAAAATTTGGAAGCCGTTATTAATGATGAAGAAAGTCCAGTACAGGGAATTAATGCTTCAAACATATTAGAGTTATTAAATGAAAATAGTGAAGTAAGCTTTGACGCGGAATACTATGAAGAGTCTTGTGAAAACTGCAAAACAGGAGTGGCAGAAAAAGCAAAGTACTTTGAATTTTTAGAGTTTCATTTTTACATATTCACTAAAGATAGTAACTATGTGATGAGCACTTTATCAAAAGCTTATGAAGATACATCTTATAATAGGTTGTTAAAACAAGGGAAAGTAGATAAAAGCTATATAGCAAGCGTAATAGTATGCAAGCATTGCAGCGATTACTCTATAGAAATTGAACAGTGTGAGATATAGAAGATTTTTGTAATTAGAATGGATAATAGCATACTATTATCAGTTTAGTATTATGATTCTTATACACTTTTAATAATTATATACAAACAATAAAAATGTGGAGGTACATAGGTAACCTCCACATTTTTTATAGTATTTTGTCACTTGTCACGTGACTGGCACCATCTCTATTTTTACCAGCTGCCGGAGGATCCGCCGCCTCCGGAAGAGCCTCCACCGAAACCACCAAAACCTCCTCCTGAGGAGTTGTCGCCGAAGCCACCACCGCCTCTACCGCCTCCACGACCGCCCCAAAAGGATTGCCAAAAGAAAATATTTAATAAGGTTCTGATGACTCTGCCACGATTTAGTAGAACGTCTAAGGCTAGTAAAGTTATGAATATATAGCCTATTACAGGATTCCCTTTAGTTTTTTGCGAAGAGGGCATAGAGACTTTCATGTTCTTATCTAAAGTAACATTATATTCTTTTGCTATGCTGTCTGCAAAAATGGAATAGGCTTTTTTAATACCTTCGCTATAATTACCTTCTTGAAAAGAAGGCGTAGCTACATCTTCCATTACTCTAGAGGAAAAGGTATCTGTTACTGCACCTTCTAATCCTCTTCCTACTTCTACTTTCCATTTTCTATCCTTCACAGCTATCAATATTAAAAGACCATTGTCTTTACCCTTTTGTCCTATTCCCCAGGTTCTAAATAATGTATTAGCATAAGATTCTGGATCGTTTCTTTGAAAAGAATCCATAACCACTACCACTGCTTGGGCTGTAGTTTTATCTTCTAATTCCTTTCCTACAGAAACTAGATATTCTACCGTAGGTTTATCTAGTACCTGAGAATAATCGTTGACATACTTAAGGTTAGTAGGCTGTGGGATAGCTATTTCTGCCTTTACTGCAGTAAAGCTGAGTAATAACACTAGAATTAAGAATATCACTGATAATTTAAGCTTATCTTTATTCTTACTATTAAATATATTCATAGGTTATTTAGTAAAATCTACTTTAGGAACCTCTTTGGCTCCTTCAGCAGCCTTATAGTAAGGCTTTTCATTAAAATTGAATATCCCTGCTATAATGGAGGATGGAAATTTTCTAACTCTAGTGTTATATGCATCCACTGCAGTATTATAATCTTGTCTTGATATAGCAATTCTATTCTCTGTACCTTCTAGGTTTACTGTTAAATCTTTAAAGTTTTGGCTGGATTTTAATTCAGGATATCTCTCCACCACCACTAGCAACCTAGATAGGGCTGAGGAAAGCTCCGCATCTGCATTAGCAGTATCCTTTATATTTTGTGCACCAGCAAGCTTTGCTCTAGCATTGGCTATGTCTGTAAATATTTCTTTCTCTTGGGCAGCATAGCCTTTCACGGTTTCTACCAGGTTGGGTATTAAATCGGAACGTCTCTGAAGCTGTGTATCTATGTTGGATTCTGCTTTTTTTACCTTTTGATCTAAGGAAACCAAGCCATTGTAACTTCCCACTATAGGAAATATTATAATAGCAATTATGACTGCTACAATTAATATGTTTTTAAGTGTTTTATTCATAATAATCCTCCTGACATTAGTTTTATATAATATAGATAATTGAATGATAATATTTTTATAAAATGTATATATTTAATGATATAATCAATATATTAATAGTTTATACAATTGTAGTTACAATAATGTTAATTTATAAGGAAAATATAAATATTCATTAAAAAAGGGGGTTGAGAGGTTTTTATAAATTATTTGCAGAATAAATGAATAATTAAAAGTGTATTAAAGGCAGGTGTTCATGTGAATATATTAATTGCTGAGGATGAAAGGGATATAAGAAACTTAGTAAATCTTCATTTATCTAAGGATGGTTACAAAATATTTGAGGCAGAAAATGGCTTGGAGGCAATAAATATTTTTGAAAAAAATAATATTGATCTTGCGGTATTAGATGTAATGATGCCCATAATGGATGGTATTAATGTTTTAAGAAAAATTAGAGAAAGTAGCACTATACCAGTGATATTTTTGACGGCAAGGGGAGAAGAAAGCGATAAGATTTTAGGGCTAGGACTAGGTGCCGATGATTATATAGTTAAACCTTTTAGCCCTTTAGAATTAAGCGCCAGGGTTCAGGCACATCTTAGAAGATATTATAAATATACAGCTGAAAAACCCATAAGAGAAGTTATTATAGGAGATATAACCATTAATAAAGAAAGCTACACAGTATACAAAAAGAATAATAAAGTGGACCTAAATGCTAAAGAATATAGGATTTTAGAACTGTTAATGGACAATCCGGGAAGGGTGTTTACTAAAAAGCAAATTTATGAAGAGGTTTGGGGAGAACCTTTTTATGGAGACGAAAATACTATAATGGTACATATAAGCCACTTAAGAGACAAAATAGAGGAGGATCCTAAAGTCCCTAAATATTTAAAGACTATACGAGGAATAGGATATAAGGTTGAAAATGTGGTTAAGTAGAAATAAAAGAAAGAAAAATAATAAGACTCTAGCCAATATACTTTTAAGAAACTATGTATTTTCATATTTTATTATAACCCTTCTGCTTTTTGTTATTGTTATATTTACATTAGTTGGTATTTTTAGCTTTTATTTTAATATTAATAGATTTGATATTAATAATGCTAAAGTGTTAATAAAGGATGATTATAAAGAAATAAACACTGGTGAAATAGAGGCTTTAGGTGGGTACATGGAAATAGTAGACAGCAATCATAATGTTATCTACAGAAAAGGCTATAATCCCAATGCTAAGGATAAGTATTCCTTAGACAGCTATAACCTACTTTTAGGAGCAGAAAATGAAGATAATATTGATTTAACTTTAAAAAGTACTAGAAATAAAAAACTTAGTTTATCTGACAGAAATTTCAGGTATGTATATAGTAGTGCTTATAATAAAAATAAAGATTTTTTAGTGGTTACAGGAGTGCCTAGGGAAAACCTAGTGAAGGCATTTTTGAGAGAAAGAAAGGTAAATCCAAAAGGTTTTATAATAAGTATATTGGTATTAGATTTTGGAATAATCGCTATTGTATTTTTATTTTTATCAAGGATAACTTCTAGGCACTTTATTAAGCCTCTAGAGTTGCTTAGGGAAGGTGCCAAATCCTTATCAGATGGAGATTATTCCGCTCGAATAAATATTAAATCTGAAAATGAGTTTGGTGAGCTGAGAGATACCTTTAATACCATGGCAGAAAAAATTGAAATGGAAAAAAGTCTGAAAGAAAAAGCTGAGCTTAACAGAAAAAAGCTAATGCTGGATATTTCTCATGATTTAAGAAATCCATTATCTAGTATTTTGGGTTATTCAGAATTCATATTAAAGGATCCGGAGCTTACTAGGGAAGAAATAGATAAGTATCTAGAAACTATAAAGCATAACAGCTATAGAGCAAATATGCTTATAGAAGATCTTTTTGCATTTTCAAAATTGGAAAGCAGCGAGTTTAAATTAAATTTAAAGAGTATGGATATCTGTGAGTTTTTAAGAGAATTAATAGCGAGTTTTATACCACAATTCGAAGATAAAGATATAGATTATACCTTTGAAATACCAGAAGAAAGAGTGTTTTTACTATTTGATAGTAAAAACTTAGATAGGAGTATAAGTAATCTTATAATAAATGCTATTAAATATAATCCTCCTAAAACTAAAGTATACATAAAAGCTGAAGTTTTAAAAGGTAATTTTGAGATAATTATAGAAGATAACGGTATAGGAATACCTAGGGAAATTCAAAAGGATATTTTTAATCCCTTTGTTAGGACTGATGAGTCAAGAAATTCTGAAAAAGGTGGAACAGGTCTTGGGCTAGCTATTGCAAGAACAATTGTTGAAAAGCATAGTGGAAAAATAGAGTTATATAGTGAAGAAAATAAAGGGTGTAAGTTTATTATAAAGTTACCTATTTAGATTCAAGATATAAACTGTATTAAGGAAAAAATATTTCCTTAATACAGTTTTTTTCTATAAAACTACATTACATCAGTTATTATTTATAAAGTTATTAAGTTAGTTAATATTTTTTAGTTAATTAATAAACATAAATTTTTAATTCAATTTATGTTTTATTTAAGTTTACTTTAAGATATAGGTAAGTGTGAGTTAAGATTGGAGTTATAATATTAACACATGCCTTAAAGGTGACGAATTTGTCACTTCTCATGCGAAGGATACTATTTTAGGAGGATAGATTATGATAAAGATTGAAAATGTAAGTAGATTTTATAAGGTTGGAAATGAGAAACTTACCGTTTTAGATGATGTTAGTTTAACTATAGAAAAAGGTGAGTTCGTTGCTATTGTAGGACCATCAGGTTCAGGAAAGTCCACTCTTATGAATATGATAGGAGGATTAGATAAACCTTCAAAGGGAGCTGTAATCATTGAAGGTGAAGATGTTAGCAAGCTTAAGGATAAGAAGATGTCTAAATTTAGAAATGAAAAAATAGGGTTTGTATTTCAATCCTTTAATTTAGAGGCTAGCCTTACCGCATTGGAAAATGTTATGATGCCTCTTATGATAGCTGGTAAGCCTGATCGAGAAATGAAGGATAGAGCCAGCTCAATGCTTCAGTCTTTGGGTATGGGCGATAGAATGAAACATAAGCCTACAGAACTTTCCGGAGGGCAAAGACAGAGGGTTAGTATAGCTAGAGCTTTGGTTAATAATCCCAAGATAATTCTAGCAGACGAACCCACGGGAAATCTGGATTCTAAATCAGGAAAGGCAGTTATGGAGATACTTACTGATTTCAAAAATCAAGGGTATACCATAGTTATGGTAACTCATAATAACCAAGAAGCACAATATGCTGATAGAGTTATACGAATCAAGGATGGCAAGGTGGAGGAATAATAATGAAATTTAAAAATTATACTAAAACAGCATTTAAAAATTTAAGAAGAAGAAAAATGAGAACCTTCCTTACTTCTTTTGCAGTTTCTATAGGAACTATGCTTATAATCCTTATGGTAAGTCTTGGAGTGGGTGTGCAAAAGCTAGTTATAGATACAATAAAAGCTGAAACCCCTGGAAATAGTATTATGGTAAGTCCTTATAAGTTTGAAGAAAGTGGAATAAAGGTAGAATCTGATAGGGAAGAAGATTCTGAGGCATTAAAGCCAAAGTTTACTATTTTAGATGAGAAGGCTATTGATAAAATTAAAAACATTAAATCTGTAGAAGAGGTAGTTGTTTCTACTCCCATACATAATATAGATTTAGAGCTTATGGGAAAAAATAAAAAGAAGGCTTCAGCAGTAAGCTTTGATTTAAATAACTCAATATTTAGCAAAGCTCAAGTAGAAAGTTTAAGAATAAAAGAAAAGAAAAAAGACCTAGAGCCTATTACTTACGGCAATATCATTACAAACGCAGATAAAAATTCAGTATTAATAGGGGAAAAGTTATTAAAGAAGTTAGGTATTGATGACTACAAAACTGTTATTGGACAAGATTTAATAATTAAAACTGAGCTTCCTGAAGCTCCTGGAATACCTAAAGTTGAACCATTTACTATGAAGCTTAAAGTAGCTGGGGTGGTAGGTGAAAAGTTTCCAAATAGCGATAAGGTAATTATGTCTATAGAGGAAGCTAAAGATTTACTTGCCTATGCAAATATGAATAAAAATTATTATGCAGAAAAAGGTCCAAGCAATGTAGAGGTAACAGCGAAAAATATTTCTGATGTGTCTCAAGTTTCTGACGAAATTTCTAAAATGGGTTATGGAGTTACCAGCATACAATCTATAATCAAAGGTATAAAATCTGCATTTGCCATAGCTCAAGGGGTGCTGGCAGTGGTAGGTATCATAATAATATTTGTTGCTTCTATAGGTGTAATTAATACTATGACTATGTCTATTTATGAAAGAACAAGATCCATAGGTATTATGAAAGCATTAGGATCTTCTAGAAGTGATATAAGAAGAATGTTTATTACAGAATCTGCAGCCATTGGATTTATAGGAGGAATACTTGGGTTATTCTTTAGCATTTTAAATACAGAAATTATTAAGTTAGCTTTAGATGCTTTCTTAAAATCTAAAGGTGTGAAGGAGGTTCCTAATATTTTCTCTACTCCTGTTTGGTTAGTATTTGGAACTATAGGTTTTGCCATATTAATTTCCGTACTGGCAGGTTTATATCCAGCTAATAAAGCCTCTAAGCTCGACCCTGTAGAGTCTTTAAGATATGAATAAAGGGAATTTCATATAAATAATCCAGTGAGATATGTGCAGCATGTGGATATCTCACTGGATTTTTTTATTTATTGTGGACTATTTTTATCAAGAGTATAGATAAATTTATAAAAAATTCTATTTAGGTACTATACAAAGGAGTATTCTTCTCTTGCTTCATGAAAGGCTTTAATATTAAGGTCTAAGGTTTTTGGAGGAACAAATTCCTTTATAACCTCTAGCCAAGTTTCTTCTTTAAAGGGAAGATGCTTTGAAAGAGCCCCTATAAGATAAATATTAGAAACCTTTATATTGCCTAAAGCCTTAGACTTTTCCTTTGCTTTTACAGAAATTACTTCTAGCCCTTTTTCAGAAATGGTTTTTGCTATGGCTTCAGGATATTCTTCCTTTTCTAATAGTACTCTATTGGGATAGACTATGTCTTCACTTATGATTACCTTTCCTTTTGGAGAAAGCATATAACACCATCTTAATGCTTCTAGCTGCTCCATGGCCAGTAGTATATCTGCTTCTCCTTGGGGGATGGATGAGGAATATACCTTGTCTCCAAATCTTACACTGCCATATACCATACCACCTCTTTGAGACAAGCCGATAACATCACTGGTTTTAATATCATAACCTTCTCTAAAAGCTGCTTCAGCAATTATTCCAGTAGCTAAAACCAAGCCTTGTCCGCCTACACCGCTTATTAAAATATTTGTGATACCCATTTTTATACCCCCTTATTCTTCACCGGTGCTTCTTTTAATTGCCCCCACAGGACAAACCTGAGAACAAACAGAGCAACCTACGCACATATCAGGATCTATATAAGAATTCTTTTTAGTTTTTCCTTCATAAAGCTTCATGGATATTGGAGGACAATTAGTTTGTATACAGCTTCTGCAGCCGATACAAGTTTTTTCGTCCACGTAAAAATGAGGTTCTTTGATTTTAAAGTTTAAAGCGCAAGGTCTTGTAGCTACGATAACAGATAATCCATCTCTCTTCATGGCTTCAGTTATAGCTTCTTTGGTTTCCTTATATTTAAATTGATCAACCACGGTTATATCTTTTATGCCAAAGGACTCTATAACCTCATGAACACTAACACCGTGATTTTCGTATTCTTTAAAATATTTGCTAGTAGTAGGAGTTACTTGTCCACCCGTCATGGCAGTAGTTCTGTTATCCATAACTATCACAGTAATATTTTCCTTGCAAGATGCCAGTTGTAAGAATCCTGTCATGCCTGAATGGAAGAAGGTACCGTCTCCAATGGTGGCTACAATAGGTTTTTTATTTCCAGACATGCTTTGAGCCTTGGCCACACCTAGAGCCATTCCTAAAGAAGCCCCCATACTGATATTGGTTTTGTGCACTTCAAAGGGCTCTAATATACCCAGGGAATAGCAGCCTATATCTCCGATAACCGTAGCTTTAATCTTCTTTAAGATATGGAATATAGGTCTATGAGGACAACCTGCGCACAGCATAGGAGTTCTAGGCACAGAAGTATCTGAGGTGGGGTCTTTGTACTCAAAGTCCATAACTCCAGCTTCTTTCAGGCCTTTTCTTATTATTTCTATAGAAAGCTCTCCTGTAAAGGGAAAATACTTTTTGCCTTCTACTTTAATATTATTTGCCTTAAGTTCTTCTTCTATAAAACCTAAGGTCTCTTCTAAAATAATAACCTTTTCATATTGTGAACTTAAACTTTTAATATAATCTAAAGGAAGAGGCCAAACCATGGCTAATTTTAAAATATCTACAGGTGCATTTATTTCTTTTAAATTTTCATAACACATGCTGCTGGTTATTACTAAAACTGAAGAATTATTACTTTCCAATTTATTATTCTCATAGCTGTTATTATAAGCCTGTAATTTCTCTATTCTTTCTTTCATAAAATGTTGAGCAGCATTGGCATAAGGAGGAAGCATACAATATCTTGATTGATCAGGCTCAAAGCCTGATATAGGATATTCTTTTCTTTCCCCTAGCTCCACCACTCCTCTGCAGTGACATAACCTGCTGGTAAGCCTTATGAGTACTGGGGTATTAAAATCTTCGCTGATTTTTAAACCCTCTATGACATAATCTTTAACTTCCTGTGGGGTAGAGGGGTCAAGCACTGGGATATTGGCATATTTCCCCCAAAATCTACTATCTTGTTCATTTTGAGAAGAAGATAAACCAGGATCATCTCCCACCACTAAAAGAAATCCGCCTTTTGTCCTTACTTGAGTGAAGGTCATAAAGGGGTCAGATGCTATATTTATTCCAACATGCTTCATAGAAACTATGGATCTAGCTCCGGAGATACTTCCCCCTATGGCTATTTCCATGGCTACTTTTTCATTAGTTCCCCATTCAGCATATATATCCTTGTAGCTTTTCATACTTTCTAGAATAGATACTGTAGGTGAGCCAGGATAGCTAGAAGCTATAGTACCTCCTGCTTCCCAAAAGCCTCTACTAACGGCTTCATTACCTGTAATTACTACTCTTTCCAAATTGGCACCTCCTAATTATAGGTTTCATAATATTAAGAATATTATATCATTGTTTTTAGACAAAATCACAAACTATTATGAGTTAATAATCTTAATTATTTAGATAAATATTTATTATATTAACAAAATTTTAGTGTATAATCTATACAAAGAGGTGTTTAACATGGCTAGAAAAAATACGAGAAATAATAAATTACTATTTAACTCTAAGGATATAACCTCTCCTAAGGTTTATGCCTTATTGGTTAATTTGGTGAATGAAGATAGAGAAGATTTAGCTGAGCAGGTGTTAAAGGTAGATTATCTGCTTCAGTATGCTACCACCTGCATAAAGGGAAAAGATTATATAGAGGCTAGGGAAACTTTAGAAAAGGCTATATCTAGAATAGATATAGTAAAACAAGAAGGGTTTAATACGGAATATCTTGATTATCTTTATGAAGGTATATCAAAAAAGATTAAATAAAATACCCCTACTTTTTATCACATGTAAATGCGCTGAAAAGTAGGGGCTTTATGTTTTCTATATTACAAATTTAAATGAATTTAATAATGAATAATTATTATTTATAAGTCCTTGGAAAATAATTTCTTTGTTAGCTATATTAAATAAGTCTGTGGGTCTCATAAGTTCAGGAGATTTGTCAAAGTGGCATATTTTACTTTTTTCTAATAATTCTGATACGAATTGAGTACAGAAATAGTGCCTTCTTCGCTTTAGAGGAATGTTAAACAATACACCAAATAATCCTATAAAATTATATTTATACTTATATTTATTTTTTTCAAATTTCTTTAAAGCTTGTCTTAAGTTAAAGTATTGTTCTTCAGTAATTCTAACTTTATAAATAAGGCATTCGCATTGTGGAAACTTTTTATATACTCCTTCATATAGACTTTCCTTAACAAAGCCACCAGAGAAAGGATTATCAGGGTTGGTTCTTCCGAAGGAATACATTTCAGTGAAGGTGCTGTCAAAACTTAAAGAAGTGTGAATATATTTTGTATCAGAAAAAACATTAATGACTTGAGAAAGCCAAGTACCTGTTTTTGAAAAAATCAGGTATATATATTTATAGTTCATTTTTATATACAACTCCTAAAATTATTATTGAAGTTTTACTTATATTTTAAGTATAAAATATTAACCTTAAGAGAAGCTGAAGAAAATATTATTTTTACCTTAAGATTATAAGTCTTAATTTTGTAGATATATAATAACTTTATATGTGTTAATGAAAAATGTAAAGAAAAAGTTAATATATTTAATAGATATTATAAATTGCTATTAAAATTCACAATATTTTTAATAATTAAATAAATATTTAATTTATTATATAATAATAAATATTGACAACTTGTACTTAATGTGATATTATAAAGACAAATATAAGAAAGCTTTCTTATCATAAAGTGTTTGTAAAATCTTTAAACCATAGTACATGCATATGCATATTAAATAAGTTTAGTAAACCGTTTTTCCAGTAATTTAATGATCACTGCCGTAGCAGTGGGTGAGAAGCCAATTTAGAGATTACTAATAAAAAGTGAAAAGTAGGTTTACAATGGGTAGGCTAATTATTGTTAGACTTTGCACTAGAATTTAAAAAATACAGTTTAAGGAGAAAGACATTGCAAGAGACACTTAACATGAATAGGAGCTAGAATACTTAATTCTATTGGAATTATGATATTTTAGCTCTTATTTATTTTGTTAGAAAAAAGAATGCATTATTGAAAGTGTTTAAACGTTTTAATATATAATGAATATACAAAATAAATGAGAGTAGCACCCTTAGTGCTACTCTCATTTATTTTATATATTTAAAGAGGGAAAATGAAAAAAACTTATTTATTGATACTGCTATCTTTAGCTAGAAGCTCTAATAAAGATTTGTTCGATAATATTATAAGATAAGGAATAACACTTCCTAAAAATAAAGCTCCATAAGCAGGCATTACTTCTATAATTATCAGCATAAATAAGAAAATAATTATATTAATTAAGGTATATTTGAATTTTACTATACTTAAAGTAAAGGAAGCTTTTATTAAATCCATTGTTTTCATTTGAAAACGTGAAAGTATAATAAATGCATAAGGATAGGCAATAAATATAAGAAATATGCCTACATAAAAAAATGGTGTCATTATACTCAAAAATTGAAAATTAGATGCAAGTCTAACATTTAGGGTAAAACCTATAAATACTAAGAGAAATAAAGTATTAGCACAAATAGATTGTAGAAAATTCTCTTTATAAGCTTTCATAAAATCTTTAAATATGGATATATCCTTATCCCTATGTAACCTTCCCATAGTGTAAAATATTGCAGTTAATGAAGGACCTAAAGTTAATAGGGTAAGTAAAAATATTGTAGGATACGTCTTAAAACCTGAACGAACGTACAGGATTAGTGTAATGCAAAATGGAAGATTAAATAATACCATAAGCAAATTACCTATGAAAAACCAGTATATATAATTAAAAACGTTCATTATCTTTTCTGAATTTAAAATTTTTCCCATGTACATCACCATAATATATATTTGAAAATAATTTTACAGTAAAAGCATTAAGGTATCAATTTTTATATGAAAGAAAATCAATGAATATGTAATTTATACATTTAATCTATAATTTTTACACCCGGAATTGTCCACCATTGTAAATCACTAACATTGAGAGGCTTTGAAATGTAATTTATAATATACATATCAAAATAAATAGGGGTAAGGTTATGACTAAAAAGAAATACATGTATAAAAGAATTTTTGCACTATATTTTGCAGTGGTTACCACAGCGGTGGTTTTTCTTGCAGCTTTTTCAATAAACAGGGTGAATAACACCATAAAAAATCAGCAGCTCTTTTTAAATAAAAAAATTATAGAACAAACCACGGAATATATTGATAGAAAATATGATAATTCAAGGGAACTTTTATGGAGATTATATAGTACTGAATCCTGGAGAGATGACCTTATATACTACGTAAATAATAATCAAGAAAAGTACTTAAATCATAAGTTAGACACATTTTATAAAAGTGACAAGCTTTATT
The DNA here is from genome assembly GCF_900142075.1 of Clostridium amylolyticum. GTDB lineage: Bacteria > Bacillota > Clostridia > Clostridiales > Clostridiaceae > Clostridium_AA > Clostridium_AA amylolyticum. The sequence goes on along the minus strand of NZ_FQZO01000002.1, from coordinate 308,396 downwards.
ATATGGGACTTGAAAGCTATATAAAATCTGCATTTGGCTTTAGTAATGGTATGAAGAGAATATCTCTTTATAATTATCAAGATAATTCTTTAAGCATATTTCAAGAAAATGTGGCGCTAAATATCTATGAAAATGCTATAAACTCTAAGAAAGGTAATATTAAGGATCAATTTGACGAAATAATGATGAGCAACCTCAGCAAAGATGGAGATAGTAATAAATATATAAATATTATGTTAGATTTAAAAAACCCTTTAAATCTTAATAACATTGGAAAAATAATTTTCACATATGATATAAGTGACATTAAGCAGGTGCTTAGCCATTATGATGAATCCCACTCTGAATTGCTACTAATAGGTGGAAATGATATAACATTTTACGACTCTTCTAAGGTTTATCAAGGAGATAATTACCCATATATAGATGAACTTAAGTCTAAACAAATGTACTATGATAATGGAAATAAGTATTTTGGAGAGGTAATGGATAGCAAAAGTGAAATGAAGGTAGTAGGAATTATATCCCAAAAGGATATAAGTTATCTTAATAGATCTATAACCTGGGTTATTTATGCTCTAGCGGGGGCTCTTGCTATATTAGTAAATACTATTATTTATACTAAACTTAAAACTTTGGAGTTAAGAACTAATAATATAGTCGATAGCATGGAAAAATTAGAAAAAGGTGATTTTAATGCTAGAATACCTATAGATAAGGAGAATGATGAGTTATCTTTTATATCCGTAAGGTTTAATGAGATGTGCGACAAGCTTCATGACTATGTTAAGGAGGTTTATGTATCTCAAATTAAACAAAAAAAGGCGGAGGTTATGGCACTTCAGAACCAAATAAATCCCCATTTCCTTTTCAATACTTTAGAATCCATAAGGATGAAGGCGATATCTAGTGGCGATAGAGAAGTAGGGAAAATGTTATATAATATGGCTTCACTTTTTAGAAATATGGTAAAGGGTGATAGCATAATAACCATAAGGCAAGAATTAGAGCATTGTAGAATGTATCTAGAGCTTTTTAAATTCAGATATCCTGGGATATTTAATTATAATATATTTTGTAGTGAGGAGCTTTATAATAATCAAGTTATGAAATTTTCTTTTCAACCCTTGGTAGAAAATTTTATAGTTCATGGTATGGATATTGATAGAACGGATAATTATATTGAAATAGCCTTGAATGACATGGGGGAAGAAATTGAAATAGTTATTAGTGATAATGGAAAGGGTATAGAAAGTCAGAGAATAGAAGAGATAAACGAAAAAATTAGTAAAAGAGAAAATCTTGGGAATTCCATTGGACTAGTGAATGTGCATGAACGAATAAGCATGACCTATGGTGCTAATTATGGAGTAAAGGTAGATAAGAGTTCTACAGGTGGAGCAAAAATTATTGTTAATATACCAAAACTAAAGGAGGCAAAGGATGAATAATATCTTGTTAGTAGATGATGAACCATGGATACTAAGCGGGTTAAAGAGTATTATTGATTGGCATAATATAGGTATAGATAATATATTTACTGCATCTAATGGCGAAGAAGCTCTTGAGGCTTTTAATAACAGCAATATAAACATAGTAGTTACGGATATAACTATGCCCAAAATGAATGGTTTGGAACTTATAAAAAATATAAAAGCTAAAAATAATAAAACTAAATTTGTTATATTAAGTGGATATGATGATTTTAATTATGCAAAACAAGCTATAAGTTTAGGTATAGAAAATTATATATTAAAGCCAATTAATGAGGAAGAACTTGAAAGTACAATAGCTAATATTATAAGGAAGATAAACATGGAAATAACCACTCAGCACATAGAAAATACTGATTTGCAAACTTTAAAGGAAAATATATATTTAAGGTGGATAACAGATTCTATAAGTGAGAGTGAGCTAGAAACAAGAGAATTTGTATTAAACCTAAGCATTCATTTAGATAAATATGTTGTGGGTATGGTTAAGTTTAAAAGTGCTACCATGGATATGATTAAAAGAATAAAGAAATTCTTTAAGGGAACACTTCCTTTTAAAAATAGCGATGTTTTTATAAAGGACAATCAGTATCTAATAATTATTGCAGGTTGTGTTAAAGATTCAGAAGGTACTAATCAAATTAATTTACTTAATTATTTAGAAGACTCAAAAAATGAAATTTTAAATACCTATGGTGTTGAAACATTTATTTCAGTAGGAAATTCCGTTAATTTACCTGAAAATCTTCACAAAAGTTATGAAGAGGCCCTAACATGCAGTGAATATTTGCTGCTTTTAGGCTACAACAATGTGGTTTTTTATGAGGATATAGCTTCCTCTTTTAGGGAAGCCAGCGAAGGCTTTGAAGTGGAGTTAGAGGAGTTTGAAAGATTACTATTACAGAAAAACTTAAAAGATATAAACTTTTATATATCAAATGTTTTTAAATCTATTAGGAGCTCCTTAAAGATAAAGCCAAAGGATATCAGAAACCTATCAGTAAGAATGATTTTAGTACTTAGGAAAGTATCTATTGAACTAAACGTGGAAGATTATAACATAAATAAATATTTAAATGACATAATTTTATATATTCAACAAGAAGAAACTCTAGATATGCTTGAGATAAGAATAAAAGAAGAAGCTAGAGAGCTTACTATGAAAATTGAGAATGTGGAGTATACACCTGTAGTGCAGCAGATCCTTAATTATATAAATGATAACTATGGAGAGAAGCATAGCTTAAAAATATTGGCGCGGAAGTATAATATGAACACTTCTTATCTTGGACAGATATTTGCAAAAGAGGTAGGCTGCAGCTTTTCAGATTACATAAACAAAGTAAAAAATGAAAAAGCTAAGGAAATGCTTTTGAATACTAATATGAAAGTTAATGACATTGCAAAATCTATAGGCTTTGATGATACCAGTTATTTCTATAAAAAATTTAAGACATATTTTGGTATTTCTCCTCATGAAATGAGAAATTCAAAAAAATATTAAATTTAACTGAAAAAATTACATTAAAACTAAATATTATCAACTTTAAGCCATATAACCCCTTATGTTATATTAAAGTCAAGAAATCGTTGTCAGAGGAGAGGTCAGAGTATGAAAGAGATTTTTCAGCGCTTTAATAAGAATAAAGAGCTTTTCACATTAGCTCTACCAGGGTTTATATGGTTTTTAATTTTTTCATATATTCCTATGTTTGGAGTGGTAATAGCTTTTAAAAAATTTAGAATTAACGGAAGTTTTTTAAAAAGTTTAGTAACGTCAAAGTGGGTAGGTTTAGATAATTTTAAATTTTTGTTTAAGAGCTCTGATGCTTGGGTAATAACTAGGAATACAGTGCTATACAACTTAGTGTTTATAGTATTAGGAATAGTTTTACCTGTATGCGTAGCAATTATGGTAAATGAACTTTTAAACAAAAAGTTAGCAAAGTTTTATCAAAGTGCTATGTTTTTGCCATATTTCTTATCTTGGGTAGTGGTATCCTATGCTTTATTTGCATTTTTAAGCCCAGAACAAGGTTATGTCAATGGAATATTAAAGGGTATGGGAAAAGAAGGGGTATCCTGGTATTCGGAGCCTAAATATTGGCCATGGATTATTATAATAATGAGTCAATGGAAGGGAATAGGTTATAATACAGTAGTTTATCTAGCTGCTATAGTAGGTATAGACAAGAGTTATTATGAGGCTGCTATGATAGATGGAGCAACCAAATGGCAACAGATTAAATACATAACATTACCTTTATTGAAACCTGTAATAACAATTTTATTTATTTTATCTATTGGTAAAATATTTAATGCTGATTTTGGATTATTCTATCAGCTTCCAAAAAATTCAGGCGCTTTATATCCTGTAACAAATGTAATAGATACTTATGTGTATAGAGGGTTAATGACTATGGGAGAGATAGGTATGAGTTCTGCTGCCGCCCTTTACCAATCTGTTGTAGGATTTATTTTAATTATGATATCTAACTTTGTAGTAAAGAAAATAGACAATGATAATGCTTTGTTCTAGGAGGTGAAAGCTATATGAGTATAAGTACAGCTTTATCAAAAAAAACCATTAAAGAAAAATTAAAATATGAAAATGAAGATAATAAGTTTACGAAAATAAGTAAAAAATCTAACCTAGGAATGAACATAATATTAGTTACGCTTTCAATACTAAGTATTTTACCTTTTTTATTTGTGTCTATTATATCTTTGAGTTCTGAAGAGTCCTTAAGAGCAAATGGATATAGTTTAATACCTGAAGAGTGGAGCTTATATGCTTATAGATATCTTTTTAATTCAGGTAATCAAATGCTTAAATCCTATGGAGTTACAATTATGGTAACGGTATTAGGAACAATTATAGGCTTATTGCTTATATCTACTTATGCTTACGTTTTATCTAGAAGATCTTTTGCATATAAAAAGTTTTTTACTATGGTAGCTTTTATACCTATGCTATTTTCTGGTGGTATGGTTTCTAGCTATTTGGTAATGACAAAACTATTAGGCCTTAAAAATACCATATGGGCTTTAATATTACCCTTATGTATGAATACTTTTTATGTTATAGTTTTAAGAACTTTTTTCAAGAATTCTGTACCAGAAGCAGTAATAGAATCTGCGAAAATTGATGGTGCTTCAGAATTCAGAGTGTTTTTTAAAATAGTTGTACCTATGTCCTTGCCGGGTATTGCAACCATAGCTCTATTTTTAACTCTAGGGTACTGGAACGATTGGTTTAATGCCATGCTTTATATAGACAAGAATTCATTAATTCCCTTGCAGTACTTACTTATGAGGGTAGAAAATTCTATGGAGTTTATAATAAACAATTCCACCAAGCTTGGAACCGCAAGCATAGATATTGCTAAAACTATGCCGAAGGAAAGTGCAAAGATGGCTATGGTATTTCTTTCTACAGCACCTATCGTGTTTGCATATCCTTTCTTCCAAAAGTACTTCATAAGTGGACTTACTATTGGTGCAGTAAAAGAATAAGAATGGTGCCAGGCACTTGTCAGGTGACTGGCACTTAAGAAAAAATATAACAAAGTGGAATTTTCACACTAAATATAATATTTCTACACTATAAACATTAAACTTAAGGTAATATAATTTATTTGTAAACGATATAATTCAAATCTCAAAAATTTAAATCTTAATTAAGGATTAGGAGGGTGTAAAGATGCTAAAGTTTAAGAAATTATTAGCATTAACAGTGGGAGTAGTTATGACAACATCACTACTAGCTGGTTGTGGCAAGAAAAATGCTGCAGAGGATAAAAAAGAGGTGCCTAATTTAATATGGTACACAATAGGTGCTCCACAAAAAGATACTGAAAAGGTGGAGGAAGAGATAAATAAATACATAAAAGATAAAATAGGAGCTACCGTAACTATTAAGCAAATAGATTTCGGTGACTATACACAGAAGATGCAAGTGATTGTAAACTCTGGAGAAGAATATGATATGACTTTCACCTGCTCTTGGGCTAATGATTATCTTTTAAATGCTAGAAAAGGAGCATTTCTTCCTTTAGATGATTTCTTAAAGGGGGATGGAAAAGCTACTTATGACGCAGTAGATAAGAGATTTTGGGAAGGTGCTAAAGTAGATAATAAGATATATGGTATACCTACTAACAAAGAAATAGGTGTTGCACCTATGTGGGTATTTACAAAAGAATACGTAGACAAGTATAATATTCCATATAAAGATATTCATAAATTAGAAGATCTTGAACCATGGCTAAAGCTTATAAAAGAAAAAGAACCAAATGTAGTTCCACTTTATATAACTGATGGCTTTTCTTTAGCTAATAATTATGACACATTACTTGACCCAATTGGTGTTTCTTATGAAAACAATGATCTTAAAGTGGTAAATATATTTAACACTGAAGAAAGACAAAAAGATCTTAAAACCATGAGGAAATATTACCAACTAGGATACATTAACAAAGATGCTGCTACTGCAAAAGACGATAAAGCTGTTAAAAGGCTTGTTACTAAAGGCGATGGTCAACCATATGCAGAAGTACTTTGGTCTAAAGATTTAGGTTATCAAGTTGTAGCAACTCCAATAATTGATGCTTATGTAACTAATGGCTCAACTACTGGTGCTATGCAAGCTGTTTCTGCTACTTCAAAACATCCTAAAGAAGCCATGAATTTCTTAAACTTACTTAATACTGATGCAAAGTTAAGAAATCTTGTTAATTACGGTATTGAAGGAACGCACTATACTAAAATTGGTGACAATAAAATAAAGACTACTCCAGAACAAAAGAACTATTCTGTTCCTTATTTCTCACTAGGTAACTTATTTATATCCTATACATTAGATGGCGAACCAGATACTAAATGGGATGAATTTAAGAGCTTCAATGATCAATCAAAAGCATCGCCAGCACTTGGATTTAAATTTAATCCAGACTCTGTTACTAGTGAAATAGCAGGTGTAAACAATGTTCTGCAAGAATACAAAAAACCCTTGTATTCAGGTTCTGTGGATCCAGATGAATATACTAAGAAATTCAATGAAAAACTTAAAGCAGCTGGAATTGATAAGGTTATAGCAGAAATGCAAAAACAAATGGATGAATGGAAAAAGACTAAATAATATTATAAAGAACTCTATGTTTTCATAGAGTTCTTATTTTACTTAGGAGGTAACGATAGATGAAATATGATTTTCCTAAAGGTTTTTATTGGGGAGCAGCAGCTTCAGCACCACAAACAGAAGGGATGTCTTTAGAAGGTGGGAAAGCAGCAACTATATGGGATTATTGGTATAAAACCCAGCCGGAAAGATTTTTCCAAGGCGTAGGTCCTAAAAACACTTCTGATTTTTATATCCAATATAAAGAAGATATAGAGAATATGAAAAAACTTAACTTCAATTCTTATAGAACCTCTATATCTTGGGCTAGACTTCTTCCCGATGGGAAAAATGTTAATGATGAGGCTGTAGAGTTTTACAATAATATGATTGATGAGATGATTAGAAATGGAGTAAAGCCTATAATGAATCTTTTCCATTTTGATATGCCTCTCATAATGCAGGAAAAAGGTGGCTGGGAAAATAGGCAGGTAGTAGAGGAATTTGCGTCTTATGCAAAGACAGCATTTAAACTCTTTGGAGATAAGGTTAAAATGTGGACTACTTTTAATGAACCTATAGTTCCCGTAGAAGCTGGATATTTATATAATCAACATTATCCTTGCGTGGTGGATATGAAGAGAGCAGTGCAGGTAGCCTATAATACCATGATAGCCAGCGCTAAGGCTGTAAAAGAGTTTAAAGAGGACAATAACCAAGGAAAGATAGGAATAATACTAAATCTAACTCCTTCCTATGCTAGAAGCGAGGATAAAGAAGATTTAAAAGCAGCCAATATAGCGGATTTACTATTTAACAGAAGCTTTTTGGATCCTTCGGTAAAGGGCGAATATCCAGAGGAACTTGTGGCTCTAATAAGAGAAAATAATCTTATCCCTGAATACAGAGAAGCGGATAAAGAACTTATAAGAGATAATACAGTAGATTTCCTTGGAGTTAACTATTATCAGCCTAGAAGGATAAAAGCTAAGAATGAGCCTTGTAAAGCAGGGGAAACCCTTATGCCTGAAAGTTTTTTTGATACCTATGAGTGGCCAGAGAGAAGGATGAACCCCTATAGAGGTTGGGAGATTTATGAAAAAGGTATATACGATATAGCTATAAATGTTAGAGATAATTATGGTAACATACCTTGGTTTATATCTGAGAATGGCATGGGAGTTCAAGATGAAGAAAGATTTATAGATGAGACCGGAATGGTTAAGGATGACTATAGAATAGACTTTATCAAAGAACATTTAAAGTGGCTTCACAAAGGAATACAAGAAGGTTCAAACTGCTTTGGATATCATCTATGGACATTTATGGATAATTGGTCTTGGTGCAATGCTTATAAAAATAGGTACGGATTATTTAGAGTAGATATAAATAGCAACTATAAAAGGACTATTAAAAAAAGTGGATTATGGTATGGTAATGTAATTAAAAATAATGGTTTTGAGGATTGATGAAAGGGTGGTATAAATTAATATGAAAAACTATATTGCTTTTGATGTTGGAGGCACTAATATCAAATATGGAGTGATAAACTCTTTAGGTGAAATAATCACTAAAAATAAGTTTAAAACCCCTAGTGATAGTTTGGATAATCTTATAGATTCTATGGTGAAAGTTATTAAAAGCTACCAGAAGGAATATAAGGTAGAGGGCCTAGCTTTAAGCTGCCCAGGGGCAGTAGATAATATAGTCGGTGATGTTAAAGGATCTAGTGCTTTACCTTATATACATGGACCTAATATTAGAAATATATTAAATAGCAGAACAGGCTTAGAGGTTTCTATGGAAAATGATGCTAACTGCGCAGCTTTAGCAGAAGTTTGGAAAGGTAGTGCCTCTGATGTGGATGATGTACTTTTTGTAGTGATTGGTACAGGTATAGGGGGAGCAGTTATAAAAGATAGAAAGCTGCATGTGGGAAAACATCTCCATGGAGGAGAGTTTGGATATATGATAATGGAAAAGGATTTTCAATCTGGAGAGCTTACAAACTTCAGTGAAGCTGCTTCCTCCTATGCTATACGAAAAAAGGCCTCTGAACTTAAAGGAGTTCCTATAGAAGAACTAGAGGGAGAAGAGATATTCCGTATGGCTCAACAAGGAGACAAACTATGCCAGGAAGCCATAGATATATGCATTACCAATCTTGCTATAGGAATATTCAATCTTCAATATTCCTTCGACCCAGAAAAGATAATCTTAGGCGGAGCTATCAGCGCTAGAGAAGATATAGTAGATATTCTTAATGAAAAAATTAAATATTTAATATCCCTAAAGCCCATAGCCACCATCTTCCCTACCATAGAAAGGTGTAAATTCAAAAACGATGCAAATCTCATAGGAGCAGTATATAACTATATATCATCTGGTAAATAATGGAGCCACCCCTGGGGTGCTTCCTTAAAAAGGAAGCACCCCAGGGGTAGTGGTATATTTTGAGGGGAAAATTATTTAATAATCTTTCTATTTTCTCATCTATTGTTAATGTTTTATGCTAGAAAAATATTATAATGGTTGTGTTATAATATTAATGTTATTAAATATAAAAAGTAGATGAATTGGATATGGTTGCTGAAGTTAGAATATAAAGAAGAACTACTAATTTTACTAATATATTTTTATTTGTGGTGATATATATGAAGGAATATTTTGATTTTTTTAATTGTGAAACTAACTCAGATAAAGTTTGGTGCAGCATTGGAAATTTAAGGGAACATCTTATGGCGAGAGAAAGGTTACTAAATGAAATTTTCAATGTAGCCAATATTGGTATATCCATTACCAATGAAGAAGGTTTATATGAATTTGTAAATGATGCATATAGCAGGATTTATGGATATTCTAGTAAAGAATTATTAGGAAAATGTTTTACTTTAGTATTAGAGGAAGGCAAAAGAGAAGAAGCTTTAAAAACTCACAAGGAGTTTATTTTAGGGAAAACTCAATATAAGTATGAGTGTAAGGGAATTCAAAAAGAGGGCAAGCCTATTGACCTTTATATTAGTGTTGGGTGTATATCCATGGAAGATGGGCAAAAGTATAAGGTAACCGCAGTGGCAGATGTCACAGAAATGAAGGAAGCTAACCAAAAGTTTAATTTAGTGTTATCTGCATTTTCCAATGCATCAGAAGGTATATGTTTTACTTCTAGCGATCCATCAGAAATAATATATTCTAATGAAGCTTTTAGAAAGATTACACAGATAGATGAAGAAGTTTTTCCTTCTAGAGATAATAATCTTTTTAAGTACTCTTTAGAAAACAGCGAATTTCATAAAAATATTTTTAATAAATTACACAAAGATGGAATATGGCATGGGAAGTTAAGGGCAAAGAGACCAAATGGCGAAGGATATATAATGGATAGTACCATTAATGCTATTAAAAATTCTTATCAAGAGATAACAAATTATGTGGCCATAATTAATGAGATAACGGACAAGATTAAAGATAAGGAAAGAATAAAATACCTTTCAACTTATAGCAGTCTAACAAATCTTCCTAATAGGCAGATGTTTGAGAGTAAAGTGGATATGGCTACTATTATAGCTTCAAAACTAAAGGAAAAATTAGCTCTCATTATAGTAGATATAGATAGATTCAAGAGTGTTAATGATACCTATGGACTTAATGTGGGAGATATGCTTTTAAAAGCTATAGGAGCTAGAATTAAAAATTCATTACTGAATAAAGGTACATTATCTTATCTTGGTGAAGATCATTTTGGTATATTGATAGAAAATGTTGATGAAATAGAATATGTAGTTAAAATAGCAGAAGATATTCAAAGAGTTATTTCAAAAGGCTTTAATTTGCATAATGCTGCAATAGACATAACCAGTAGTATTGGTATAAGCATATTCCCCAACAGAAATCATAACCCTCAAGACCTTTTAATAGAGGCAGAAAAAGCAGTACTAGAAGCTAAGGATTATGGTAGAAATTGCATTAAAATATTTACAGAAGAGATGAATAATAAGTTTCTTAGAAAAACTCAAATAGAGAACGAACTTAAAACCTGCATAGAAAGAAACGAACTGTTTTTAGTTTATCAGCCCCAGATAGATTTAAAAAATGAAGATATGGTGGGAGTGGAAGCTTTGCTTAGATGGAGAAGTTCCAAGTTAGGGATTATTCCACCTTTTGAATTTATACCTATAGCTGAGGAGATGGGGATGATAGACAAAATAGGTAGGTGGGTTATAAAAAATGTGTGTTATCAGATAAAAAAGTGGCAAGTAACTGGAATGCCTTTTTTTAAGGTAGCTATAAATATAAGTCCATTACAGCTTAAAAGTAAAAGTATATGCAAGTTTATTAAGAGTACCATAGCAGAGAATAGCATCGATGCAAGTGTTTTAGAATTAGAGATTACAGAAAGCTCCATGATGCAGGATATAGAAAAAAGTATCAGTATCTTTTCTGAGTTAAAGGAAATTGGAATAAAAATAGCCATAGACGATTTTGGAACAGGCTATTCCTCTTTAAGCTATTTGAGAAAAATACCTATAAATAAAATAAAAATAGATCGTTCATTTATCATTGATTTAAGTCATAAGCAGGAAAGCTCAATAATCACTAAGACTATTATAGATATGGGTAAAAATTTAGGATATAAGGTTATCGCTGAGGGAGTAGAAAATCAATATCAGCTTCAAGTGCTGAAGGATAATGGTTGTGATGAGGTACAAGGGTATTACTTTAGCAAACCTCTTATGCCTGAGAAATTAGAGGGCTTTATTAAAACCAAACAAAATAATTACTAATAACTTACAACAAAATAATTAGTACATATATAAATAGGCTGTTCTAAAATTAATAATTTTAGAATAGCCTATTAGTATATTACTGTGTTAAAGATGTAACAGAATATTGTTCGTATTTTTCAAGGAATCTTCTTCTCCAGGTATAAAGTTTTTAAATATAAGAGGGAGATTCTTGGAGAAGAAGTAAGCGACCGCACCAAATGGTAGATTTGGAGTATCTGCTTAAAGGTATAGCGGGCTACAAATTATAAAATAATAATGAAAACACTGTAGAATTATACAATTTTAAGAAATACGAATAAAATTACTTGATTTTATAATAATATTCGTATAAAATACATTATGTAACACAGAAATAATTAATTTAAACATTTATAAGGATGGTGTTATTAGTGGACAAGTTTTTTAAGCTTAGGGAAAATGGTACAGATGTTAAGACTGAGATTTTAGCTGGATTAACAACATTTCTTACTATGGCCTACATAATATTTGTTAACCCCTCAATTTTATCTATAACAGGGATGGACAGGGGTGCTGTATTTGTAGCAACAATAATTGCAGCAGCTATAGGAACCTTCGTAATGGCATTTGTAGCTAACGTGCCTTTTGCACAAGCTCCAGGTATGGGATTAAATGCTTTCTTTACTTTTACAGTAGTTTTAGGTATGGGATTTACATGGCAACAGGCTTTAGCCATGGTATTTATATGCGGTATTTTAAATATTCTTATTACAGTAACAAAGATCAGAAAGATGATAATTCATGCTATACCAGAGTCGCTTCAATATGCTATAAGCGGTGGTATAGGCTTATTCATAGCATATATAGGAATTAAACAAGCTCACTTTATTCAATTTACCGGAGACGCAGTAAACAAAATAGTTGCTGTGGGCGAAGGCGGAGTATTCCAGGATGTAGTTCCAGCACTAGTAAGCTTTAAGGATCCAGTAGCTCAATTAGCTCTAATTGGTTTGGTAATAACTATAATATTAATGCTTTTAAAATCTAAAAGTGCTATTTTAATAGGAATTTTAGCTACTACAGTAATAGGTATTTTCTTTAATGTAACCCAGATACCTACTCTATCTGCAGATATGTTCAAGGTTCCAAGCCTTGCACCTACTTTCCTTAAGATGGATTTTGCAGGATTATTCGGAACTCCACAAAAGGTATTCGTAGCTTTAACTACAATATTTGCATTCTCATTAACAGACACCTTTGATACCATAGGTACTTTCCTTGGTGCAGGAAGAAAATCAGGAATATTTGATGAAAAGGATGAAGAATCTGTAGAGAAGGGTTCAGGCTTCTCTTCAAAGATGGAAAAAGCCTTATTTGCAGATGCTACTGCTACTTCCATTGGAGCTATACTTGGTACAAGCAATACCACTACTTATGTAGAAAGTGCAGCAGGTATAAGCCAAGGAGGTAGAACAGGTCTTACTTCTGTAACCACAGGGGTTTTATTCTTACTTTGCTTATTCATTGCTCCTATAGCTGGTATGGTTCCAGCAGCAGCCACAGCTCCAGCTTTAATAGTGGTAGGTATATTGATGGCAGAATCTCTATCCAAAATAGAATGGTCAGATTTAGAAATTGGAATCCCTGCATTCTTTACTGTAGCCTTTATGCCTTTCACATATAATATAACTAACGGTATAGCAGCAGGATTTATATTCTATTGTATAGCAAAAATATTTAACAAAAAAGCTAAGGACGTTCATCCTATTTTATATATAGTAACAGCACTATTTATTATAAGCTATATTTTAAATGCCTTTATATAAGTGAAATTAATTACTGTCTCATATAAATATGAGGCAGTATTTTTTATAAGAAAATCCTCTCTAAAAAGTTGTAGAGAGGATTTTCTAAAGAGGATATTTTTATGAGCTAAGATAATCTTAAAAGGTTATATAATCATTATTGAGGTTTATACCAACCTCTTGCTTTCATAGCGTTAAATAGTGTTTCAGCATGATCTTGCTCTTCCTTTTGAATGTGTTGAAGCTGCTTTCTGATATTGGGGTCTGCAGATTCTAAAACAGCTGTATTATAGGCGCTAGTTACGTGTTTTTCGGTGGTGATAGCATCATTTAACAGTTGTGCATCTGAAGTACCTAAATCCTTTTGAACATGGGATAAATCTCCTTTAGGAGGGGTAGTGGTTTCAAAGATATTATTAGTGGTAACTCCATTTTGAGTAAGTATTCCTTTTATTGTTTCAGCATGCTGTCTTTCTTTACTTGCTAAATCATTGAATACTTCTTTAAGCTGTTGATCTGTAGCTAATGCAGCATATTGATCATATTTTCTTATGCATAGGTATTCAGCATTTAAGTTGTCTTCTAGGAAAAGTTTTTCTTTGTTAGTTAATGGCATTTTATTATCTCCCTTCATATTGAAATATAAATATAGTATTCCTATTAAGGGGAAATATATTTATTTTTAATAGAATTATTTAAAGTACAAAGTTATAAATTACAGCTATACAGCTTTGAATTCTTTTAGAAATGTAGAAAGTTTTATAAATTTAGTCTAATATTATAGATATATAATGTTAATTATATTTTTAGCTAAGAAATCTAATACCATATTATAGCAGGGGTAGGAAAATCGTACTCTGCAAAGAAATTATTGTACCAGGAGGGATAAAAATATGAACATAGTACTTCTAGAACCTTTAGCAGTAAGTGAAGAGGTTTTAAATAAGCTGTCTTTAACATTAACAGAAGCAGGACATAATTTTAAACATTATGATAGCGTAGAGAAAGATATTAATGTATTAAAAGAAAGAGTTAAAGATGCAGATATTTTAATAATTGCTAACAATCCTTTAAAGGGTGAGGTTATAAGAGCAGCTAAAAATCTAAAGTACATCTCTGTAGCCTTTACTGGAGTAGATCATGTGGATAAGGAAGCTTGTATGGAGAGAGGTATTAAGGTTTCTAATGCAGCGGGATATTCCACTGACTCCGTGGCAGAACTTACCTTAGGAATGATTATAGCAGCCTTAAGAAATGTTTTGCCCTGTGATGAAAGAACAAGAAATTTAGGGACAAAAGATGGCTTAGTGGGTTTTGAGCTTAAGGGAAAAACCGTAGGTATAGTAGGAACAGGTGCTATAGGCTTAAGAGTAGCAGAAATACTTAAGGTGTTTAATTGTAAGCTATTAGGTTATAGCAGAACAGAAAAGCAAGAAGGCAAGAATTTAGGTATTAAGTATGTATCTTTAGAAGAACTTCTAAGGAAAAGTGATATTGTTACCTTACATACACCTCTTAATGCTGAAACTAAGCATCTTATAAATAAAGAAAGAATAGCCATGATGAAAAAAAGCAGTATTTTAATTAATGCAGCTAGAGGTGCAGTGGTAGATAGTGCTGCTTTAGCTGAGGCTTTAAATCAGGGAATAATAGGGGCAGCAGCCATAGATGTCTTTGAAAATGAACCTCCAATAGAAAAGAATCATCCTCTGCTTAATGCAAAGAACACCATTGTAACCCCTCATATAGCTTTTGCCACTAAAGAATCCATGGTATATAGGGCAGAAATAACCTTTGACAATGTATATGCATATCTTAAAGGTGAAGGTAAAAATATAGTGTTTTAATAATATAAAAATAGTAAGGAGATATAAAATTTCCTTACTATTTTTTTATATTATGATGAACTAATTTTAAAGTATTACGTTTAATAATTAATCATACAGGAGAATATATAAGATTATGTATTTTATAATCTTGGATATATAAAAAATAATTTGATTTTATAATTTTATGGAGGAGTTTATAATGAATGCTATTGAAATTAACAAGTTATATAAATCTTATAATGGCAAGGAAAATGCTTTGGAAGATATGAACCTTAAAATATCCCCAGGTGAGATCTTTGGATTTTTAGGGCCTAATGGATCAGGTAAGACTACCACTGTAAGGATACTTAATGGAATTCTTAGGCAAAGCTCAGGGGAAGCTAAAATTTATGGTTTTGACAATGTTAATGAAAGTAAAAATATACACAAGCTTTGTGGTGTTACGACAGAAACTGCTAAGTGCTATGAGAATCTCACTGCAGAAGAAAACCTAGACTTTTTTGGAGGACTTCATGACATAGAGTCTAAGGATTTAAACAATAGAAAAGAACAGCTATTAAAAGAACTAGAGCTCTATGAATATAGAAATAAAAAAGTAAGAGAATATAGTACGGGTATGAAAAAGAGGTTAGCTTTATCCTTGGCATTAATAAACAATCCTAAAGTGTTATTTCTTGACGAACCTACCTCTGGGTTAGACCCTGAAAATGCATTAAATGTATTAAAACTTATAAAGAAAATGGTTAAAGATAGGGAAGCTACCATATTCATGTGTACCCATCAGCTTAAATATGCAGAAGAAATCTGCTCTAGCTATGGATTTATAGATAAAGGAAGATTACTAGCACAAGGTAGTTTTCAGGAGCTTCTTAAACAGAAGAATGCTAAAAATAGTCTTTTAATAAGAGGGGAGAATATAAAAATCCCAGGATTAAAGTTTCAACATGGTGTTTATTGCAAGGATATAGACTCAGATAATGAAGCTTATGAGCTTATTAAAGAGGTAGTTAATAAAGGTGGCATTATATATGAAGCAAAACAAAAAAGTTGGAGTCTTGAAGAATTATATTTTAGTTTTATAAGAGGTGATAAAAATGACTAAGGGGCAAAAAGCTATAATGAGTAAAGATATTAGAGAAATAACATCCAATAAACAAATTTTCCTTCCCATGTTCATAGTGCCTATAATCTTTATGCTAGTTTTACCTACAGTTTTAATATTATCAGTTAAATATGGCATGGATGCTATAGGCAATATAAATGGATTTCAACTTTTAAAAAAGCTACCCATTACATCTCAAGAATATAATACTAACCAATTAATGATTTTAACAGCTTTAGAATATATATTTCCTTCTTTGTTTATACTGCTACCTATAATGAATTCCACCATTATAGGGGCAAGTTCCTTCGTAGGAGAAAAAGAGCATAAGACATTAGAAACCTTATTATATACTCCTATCTCTATAGAAGAATTGTTTTTATCTAAAATAATGGGGGTTTTCATACCAGCCTATATCCTGAGCATTGCATCCTTTATATTATTTGGAATAGTGATGAATGCAGCAGGTATAATGTTCTTTTCCAAATTAATATTCCCAAGTGTTAAGTGGCTACTTATTTTACTATGGTTAACACCTGGAGTAACCTTGCTTGGCATAACCTTTATGGTTATAATTTCAGCTAAGGCAGAAACTTTTCAAGAAGCTCAACAAATGAGTGCATTTATAGTAATACCTGTAGTAATTATGATAATTGCTCAAAGCACCGGATTGTTTTTAATTAATAACTTCATAATACTTGTATCAGGTTTAGTAATTTTCTTTATTGATTTTATTATGATAAAAAAAGCATCAAAAACCTTCTCTCCGGAGAAACTTATTTAAGCTTATACTGTATTATAAAAAATTGATATTATGAAAAAGTTAAGAGAACCTAATTTAGGCTCTCTTAACTTTTTCGATATTAATCATAAATAAACAATAATTTATTATTATTTATAGGTTATTTGTATTTTTTAATCTCTTCATTTATTGATAACATTTTTTCATCTAAGAAATTTGCTAGATCAGCACATTCTCTAAGTTGTTCTGTAATATGTGAAGGTACTGTTTTTTCAAATTTATAATAAATTTTATGTTCTAAGCTTGCCCAAAAATCCATGGCTATGGTTCTAAGTTGAATTTCTACTTTTAAACTTTCTACTCTGTCAGAAAGAAAAACAGGTATTTCTAAAAGTAAATGAAGGCTTCTATAGCCATTAGGTTTTGGGTTCTTTATGTAATCTTTAACTTCCACAACCTTTATGTCATTTTGTTTGCATATAAGAGCTACAAGGTTATATATGTCTGAAGTAAAGGAGGTTATTACCCTTATACCTGCAATATCATAGATATATTCTTTGGCATTTTCCATAGATACTTCATGGCCTTTTCTTCTAAGTTTATCTGAAATACTTTTAGGGGTTTTTAATCTAGATTTTATATGCTCAATAGGATTATAAGAATGTATTAACTGAAATTCTTCATTAAGTATGGTTAGCTTTGTGTTTATTTCATCTAAGGCAAACTTGTAAAGAAGAAGAAAGTTTTTCCATTCATTAATATCGTCTGTGGTAATTATTGGTTCTAACATGTGCTCACTCCCATGTATAAAGTTATTTAGTAATAAATATCCCGTAATATTATAACATGAAATTTAAATATATTATTGAAAATAAAGTTTTAACTTTAATCTCTATATTTAAATTATAACAGTAATGGATAGAAGAATATATTACTAATCTATATTTTGAGTAGTCTTTGCCATAGAAGTTACTATACTTCTTGGTAAAAATCTTATTATATTTATTAAAAATTTATTTAATACACCGGGAACTATGACCTTTTTACCTTTTAACATTCCTCTATAGCCACATAAGGCTACGGTGGAAGCCTCCATAACACCAAACTTTACAAATTGAGATTTTTTCATTTTAGCCTTACTTTGAAAGGCGGTTTTAGTAGGTCCAGGACATAATACGCTTACCGTAACACCAGTGCCTGCTAGTTCAGAAGCTAGAGCTTCACTTAAAGAAAGTACAAAGGCTTTTGTGGCATAATAAACAGTCATATAAGGGCCAGGGAAAAAAGCTGCGGTAGAAGCGATATTTAGTATTTTGCCTTTTTTATTTTTTATCATATCTGGAAGAAATAATTTAGTTAAATAGGTTAGGGTTCTTATATTAACATCTATCATAGATATATCTATAAGGGTATCTATTTCGTTAAATCTACCAAAGGAGCCAAAACCCGCATTATTTATGAGGTTTTCCACTACAAAACCTAGGTTTGAAATTTCATTATATATGTCTAAGGCTGAATTATGATCAGCTAAGTCTTTGGAAATAATATGTACTTGAACTTTATAGCTATCTTCCAATTCTTTTTTTAACTTTAGAAGCTCATCCTCATTTCTAGACACAAGTATTAAGTTGTTTTTATCCTTTGCTAAAAGCCTTGAGATTTCTAATCCAATCCCACTGGAAGCACCTGTAACTAAGCTATAATTCATAATAGTCTCCTCAATAGTAGGTAAGAAGTAAGAGTGAAGAGGTAAGAGTTATGGATAAAACTCATAGAGTTTTTATAATTAATTATACTTCTTAGTTTTTAGTTCTTACTTCTTACTCTTTACTTATTTAAATTATACTTCTTACCTCTTAGTTCTTACTTCTTATTTATTCTTTATTCTTTATTCTTTTAATTCATCATCTTTAATTTTAAAGTATTACCTTCTCTTTTTCAATTTAAGAAACCAAGAATAACTTCATAGAATTTAATTTAATGTATAAGTGAAGTTTTATATAATACATTTTTAAAAAGTGATAATACTAATCATAGAGAGGTGATTTTCATGGCAAAAAATAAAACTAAAGAATTTTCTATGGGTATACCTGTAGAAAAGCATGATACAGCAGCTTGGGCTAATATTAAGGAAACCAAGCCAGTATCTAGAGTTACCATACCTAGTGAAATAGACGTAAGAAACGCTAAGGAATGGGTAGATACAAATCAAAAGTAATCATACAAAAACAAAAGACGTTCAACCCTGAACGTCTTTTGATTTTGTGTTAAATTATCCGATAGCTAACCGCCCTAATACCCCCGCGTCCTTAAGTGTTGGAATAAGGGGAGCTAAGCTCCTGGATAAGTTCTTCCAGGCTTCAGTTGGAGAGGATATTCCTTTTAAGTAAACTCTATCTGAAGTTAAGAATCACTTGATTCTGAGAAGCTGGAAAGTTTCTTATATAGTGAATATCTTTCCCCTGCGTGCTTTTCTGCTGCTTCAAACATTTCTTCTGCGGTTTCTGGGAACACATTCATAAGTGAAGAGTATCTAACTTCACCTTGGAGGAAGTCCTTAAAGGGCTTTGTAGGGTCCTTAGAATCCAAAACAAAAGGATTCTTCCCTTCTTCTTTAAGGTTAGGCTTATATCTATAAAGGTGCCAATATCCACATTCCACTGCCTTCTTTTCCTCTGCTATAGTAGTTCCCATGCCTGTTTTTATACCGTGATTTATGCAAGGGGCATAAGCTATTATTAAAGAAGGACCAGGATAAGCTTCTGCTTCTGAAATAGCTTTTATAGTTTGATTCATATTGGCTCCCATGGAGATCTGAGCTACATAAACATAGCCATAACTCATAGCCATCATACCGAGGTCTTTTTTCCTTACCTTTTTTCCTGCTGCAGCGAATTTTGCTACGGCAGCTGTAGGAGTAGCCTTGGAAGATTGACCTCCTGTATTGGAGTAAACTTCTGTGTCCATAACAAAAATATTAATGTCATCGCCAGAAGCCAGCACATGGTCTAAGCCTCCAAACCCTATGTCATAGGCCCATCCATCTCCACCTATCATCCAGTGAGACTTTTTAATTAAGTAATCCTTTTTATCCATTATTTCTTTAAGGAGCTTATTGCTATTTAAATCTTCCTTTGACAGAAGCTCTATTAATTTTTCCGAAGCTTCTCTGGACATTTCTCCGTTATCTTTAACGTTAAGCCAGTTTTCCATGGCGTCCTTTAATTCACTGCCAATAGATGCAGCTTTAGCTTCAATTATAAGGTCAGTGAGCTTTTCTCTCATTTGTTTTACTGCTAGGAACATGCCATAACCATATTCCGCATTATCTTCAAAAAGTGAATTTCCCCAAGAAGGACCTCTGCCTTTGGCATTGGTGGTATAAGGTATGGAAGGAGCACTTCCTCCCCATATAGAAGAACAACCAGTGGCATTGGCTATCATCATCCTATCTCCATAAAGCTGTGTGAGAAGTTTAATATAAGGGGTTTCACCACAACCTGGACAAGCACCGTGGAACTCTAGAAGGGGGCGTACAAACTGGCTTCCTTTAAGCATTTTGGTATCCATAAGGTTTTCTTTAGCAGATATGCTTAAAGAAAACTCCCAGTGGTCACTTTGTTCTTGTATTTGTTCTTCCGCAGGTTTCATAATTAGAGCTTTACCTGGAGCAGGACAGACATCTGCACAGTTACTGCAGCCAGTACAGTCTAAAGGACTTATCTGTATACGGTAGTGGAGATGCTCTAAAGCTTTTCCTAATGGCTTTTTGGTGACAAAGGCATCTGGTGCTTTAGATTTTTCTTCATCATTTAATAAAAGAGCTCTTATTACTCCGTGAGGACAAACATAAGAACATTGGTTGCATTGAATGCACTTATCTATTTGCCACTCAGGTATCATTACAGCTATGCCTCTCTTTTCATAGGCAGTGGTACCTAAGGGGAAGGTTCCGTCCTCCATGCCGTTAAAGGCGCTTACAGGAAGCTCATCTCCCTCATGTCTTGCCATAGGCCTTTGTATGTTTTTTACAAAGTCAGGTTCTTGTTTTTCATGAGACTTATCTTCCTTTGCTTCTTTCCATTCTTCTGGAATGGAAACTTTGTGAAGAGCTTCAATACCTCTATCAATAGCAGTTTTATTCATTTCTACTATTTTTTGACCTTTTCTTCCATAGGTTTTTTCCACGGAATTTTTAAGATATTTCACTGCATTATCCACAGGAATTACATTGGCAAGCTTGAAGAAGGCAGACTGCATAATCATATTTATTCTTCCGCCTAAACCTATTTCCTGAGCTATATCTATGGCATCTATTATATAAAAGTTAATGTTATTTTCTGCTATGTACCTTTTTAAAGAAGCAGGAAGTTTTTCATCTAATTCTTTTTCTGACCAAGGGCAGTTTAGTACGAATGTTCCACCTTTTTTCAGCCCTTTCAGTAAATCGAAGTTATAGATAAAGGATTTGTTATGACAAGCCACATACTCCGAATCATAA
This sequence comes from Clostridium amylolyticum, assembly GCF_900142075.1. Lineage (GTDB taxonomy): Bacteria > Bacillota > Clostridia > Clostridiales > Clostridiaceae > Clostridium_AA > Clostridium_AA amylolyticum. The sequence continues at coordinate 287,060 of NZ_FQZO01000002.1, read as the reverse complement.
ACCAGGTATGGAGACTTTATAGGGCTTTTGCCAAAGCGTAGGTGAGAGATGGTACTGCCTCCAGATTTTTTGCTGTCATAGGAGAAATAAGCTTGAACATATAAGTCTGTATTATCTCCAATGATTTTTACTGCGGTTTTATTAGCGCCCACGGTTCCATCCGAACCTAGGCCCCAGAACTTGCATCTAATAGTTCCAGGAGGGTTGGTTTCAATGGCTTCTGTTTCAGGAAGAGAGGTGTGGGTTATATCATCTACTATGCCTATAGTAAATCTATTTTTAGGAGCAGCAGATTTTAAATTGTTAAATACCGCTAGTATTTGAGAAGGTCTGGTATCTTTAGAGCCAAGGCCGTATCTTCCGCCTACTATAAGAGGTTTGCTTTCATAGTTATAAAATAAATTGCACACATCTAAATAAAGGGGTTCGCCTAAAGAACCAGGCTCCTTTGTTCTATCCAAAACTGCTATTCTCTTCACGGTTTTAGGCAGTATATTGAAAAAATACTTAGGAGAAAAAGGTCTATATAAGTGTACTTTAATAACGCCAACCTTTTCGCCTTTATCCATGAGATAGTCAACAGTTTCATAAATGGTATCACAGACTGATCCCATGGCTATTATGATATCTTCAGCTTCTGGAGAGCCATAATAGTCAAAGGGGTGATAGGATCTTCCTGTAATTTTTTCTATATCTCTCATATAAGCTTCCACTATATCTGGAACTATATCATAGAATTTGTTAGAAGCTTCTCTCCCTTGAAAATATATGTCTGGATTTTGAGCAGTACCCTTTAAGGTAGGATGATCAGGGTTTAAAGCTCTGTTTCTAAACTCCTGTAATGCCTTATAATCCATGAGTTTTGCCACATCTTCATAATCTATAACTTCTATTTTTTGATATTCATGAGAGGTTCTAAAACCATCAAAAAAGTGAAGAAAAGGCACTCTTGATTTAATGGCAGAAAGATGAGCTATATTTGCTAAATCCATTACCTCTTGAACATTGGTAGAAGCTAAGAGAGCAAAGCCGGTTTGTCTTGCGGCCATCACATCTTGGTGATCTCCAAAGATGGATAGCGCATGGGTAGCTATAGCCCTAGCGCTTACATGAAATACTGCAGGAAGCAGTTCTCCAGCCATTTTGTACATATTAGGAATCATGAGAAGAAGCCCCTGAGAGGCGGTATAAGTAGTGGTTAAAGCACCAGCTGCTAAAGAACCGTGTACAGCACCGGCAGCACCAGCTTCAGACTGCATCTCTGCTACCTTTACCCTTTGATTAAAAATATTCTTCTTTCCATGAGCTGACCACTCATCCACGCCTTCAGCCATAGGAGTGGAAGGGGTGATAGGATAAATTGCCGCCACTTCCGTAAAAGCATAAGAAGCTTCTGCAGCGGCCTGGTTACCGTCCATGGTTTTTATTACCTTTACCATATAAACGTCCTCCTTTAAAAAATGCAAATTAAGTATTCCAACTTAGTATTTGCATTTATTTAAAGTAAATACCTATTTCCCTAGGATACTTTAATTTCTCCTGCTTTAGTAAGAGCTATCTTGGCAAGCACTGGACCAAATAGTTCATATATAACCGTTGCTGCTAGTATTATAGTTTTTAATTTTAAACCCACATTATTTCCTAAAGCAGTTTCTGCAATCATGGATAAACCAATAGCTACCCCCGCTTGTGGAATCAAAGCAAGTCCCAAATATTTTTGAACATTTCCTGGAGAGTTGGCTATTTTTGCACCAACATAAGCTCCCAATAATTTCCCTATAACTCTAAATACTACATACCCTATGCCTATAATACCTATACTGGTCATAACGGATAGGTTTAAATCTAATCCAGCTATGGTGAAGAAGGCTATAAATAAAGGGGGGGTAAATCTATCAGCTAGGTTAAAAGGCTTCTTATTTGTAGTAATGTTTACTAAAGTAGCTCCTAACATCATACAAGCTATTAAGGAAGAGAGATTGAAGTATTCTGATAATCCTAACACTAGAAATATAGTGCCTATAGTAATAACCAATAGCTGATCTTCCCCTGAGGCCTTTTTAGATAAAAGTGCTAGGACAAATCCCGCGGCTATACCTAATATTGCAGCACCAAAAATTTCTATGGAGGGTGCTAATATGGCTTCTTTAAAAAATGAGCCAGAAGAACCGTTCATGGATTGAGCAATAGCTAAGGATACACTAAAAGCTATAATTGCTACGGCATCATCCATAGCTACTACCTGAAGCAAGGTGTTAACTAAGGGTCCCTTTGCCTTGTATTGTCTTATAACCATAACTGTGGCTGCAGGAGCAGTGGCAGCAGCTATAGCTCCTAAAACTATGCTAAATTGAACGGATTGTTTAAATATAAAAATCATGGCTAAATCCACTAAAATTACGGCAAAAAGGGCTTCTAGTATAGTAATAATTATTACACCAAAGCCCGATTTTTTTACTTGATTAAGGCTAAATTCACTACCTATGCTGAAGGCTATAAAGCCTAAAGCTGACTTTGTTATTATGCTTAAACTGCTTATAGCTGTATGTGGTACAAGCTTTAAAACTGAAGGACCTATTAATATTCCACCTATAAGATATCCTGTAACATAGGGTAGTTTAAACTTGGAAACTATCTTTCCAAAAAATAATCCTGAAAATAATATAATTGCTACATAGTAAAGTAAATTAAATGACATTGTATCCTCCTATAATGTTTATTATCTGTGTATACCTTGTACAAAATCTATGGGGACAGTAAATACTATACCAACATCCGGTTTTGAAAGATCACCTACTACAGATTCAATAGCTTCTACAGCTAAAGTAACCTTACTATCCTCCAATACGGTAAAAATAGTTTTGTTATAGGGTCTGTTCTCATTAATAAGCATAGCAAGAGAACCAAATAAAGGCAGCTTATTTGGGTCTGAATTTGTTAGTACCCTTGCCATACCTTGAGAATCGATGACAGTAGCACCTTTTAAGCCTACTTCACTGAACTTTTCTAAGATGTCTTCTAAGGCATCTATTTTATTAAGAACCATTATTAGCATTTTCATATATTTATCCCTCCTAATATTTTAATCCACATATAATAGTAACATAAAGCATAAAAAATAAAAAATCACCGTAATACTTTTATTAAAGTAATGCGATGATCTTTTTGTTTTGTATACATTTTAAGGGCGAATATGCCACTTTAATACATTTAACCATTTATCTCTATCAGCTACAGTGAATCTGTAGGTCTCTCCCTCTAGGGTAGTGATTTTTATAGCATTAGAAAGAGGAATAGGTCTTAATACATTAAAAGTAGAAGCTTTTTCAAAGGATTTTATATCTCTAAGATTAAAGTTCAGATTATCTCTTTCAAAATCTAAACCTGGCCCAGCAAATATAAGCCTTCTATCGGTTAAAATAAGTTTTCCAGGCTGGTTGCTAAAAAAGCTACAGTTAAAGCATTTACCTTCTTTTATTATTTCTTCTCCCTCTAACAAGATTACATTCACTTAAAACACATCCTCCTATAGAATTAATTTGATGAAACTCCTTCTTAGAATTTAAAGCTTATATTTATATACGCATATATTTTAATCTTTGTTCTTATATAATACCATTATATTATGTAATTTTAACATGAGATTTTGTAAAAGTTATATAAAGGAATATTTTTACTTTATATCTACATACTGCTATAAGGTTTATTAATATTTATTACGGAAAATTAAAGATAAAAGTATCTCCTTACCATTTATTTTATGGTAAAATCAAAAGGAGGTGAATTTAAGATGAAAGAATTTTTAAATAAAAAAGGTTTAAGTTTACTAATGCTTTTGCTAGTATTTTTAATATCAGGGGCGTTATTTTCCGCCTGTTCTAAGTCAGAAACGTCAGTAGAAAGCTTTGAAGCTTATAAGGATAAATGGCAGAAAAAAGATTATGCAGCAATGTATAATATGCTGTCTTCAAAGACTAAGGAAAAGGTTAATGAAAAACAGTTTGTGGATAGATATACAGCTATATATAATGGAATAGAAGCAGCTAATATAAGCATAAATACAGCAGAATTAGATAAGTCTAAAGTGGAAAAAGGGGACACTGCTAAGATACCGTTTTCCATAACCATGGATACTTTAGCAGGTAGTGTAGAAATTAAGGATTATGAAATGATTTTGATTAAGGAAAAGGTTGATAAGAAAAGCCACTGGAGGGTGGAATGGAGCGAAAAGCTTATATTCCCTGAAATGACAGAAGGGGATAAAGTAAGGGCTGAAGCTCATAATGCCAAAAGAGGAGAAATATACGACAGAAATGGCAAACCTTTAGCTGTTAATGCTCCCATAGTATCTTTAGGAGTTCATCCTTCAAAATTTAACAACAATAAAGAAGCTAAGATAGCAGAACTTGCTAAGATATTAGATATAACTCCAAAATTTATAGAAGATAAACTAAAAGCAAATAAGGATCCTGAGATGTTTGTACCTATAGTAAATTTACTTACCAGTGCTCAAGATAAAATCACTGCAGCTATGAAAATTGAAGGGGTTATTCACGCAAAGCCCATAGCTAGGGTTTATCCAGGAGGGGAAGCTTTTGGATCTTTAATTGGAAATGTTGGGTCTATAACCCAGGAAGAATTGGAAAAGCTTAAAGGACAGGGCTATACTTCCACCAGCATCATAGGAAAAAGGGGATTAGAGCAGGTTTTAGATAAGAGGCTTAAGGGAGAAAACGGCGGGACTATCTATATATCTAAGCAAAAAGACGGAAAGGAAATGGAAAAGATAACTATAGCTAAAAAGGATTCTAAAGACGGAGAAAATGTTAAGCTCACCGTAGATTTTGACCTTCAACAAAAAATATACACAGAATTAAACAAAGAACCAGGATCGGCTTCAGCCTTAAACCCTAAAACTGGAGAGGTTTTAGCTTTAGTAAGTTCTCCTTCCTTTGATTCAAATCTATTTACAACTTATATTCCTGAAAGCGTAAAGGCTCAATGGGAAAAAAGTAATAATGCCGAATTTAATAATAGGTTTAAAATGTCCTATGCACCGGGTTCAACTTTTAAAATGATTACTGGAGCAATAGGCTTGGATAAAGGGGCTATAAAATTAGAAGATACCATAAATGTTCAAGGCAAGGAATGGCAGAAGGATTCATCCTGGGGGAAATATAAAGTAACTAGGGTAACAGATCCAGGAAAACCAGTAAACATAAAGGATGCCTTCATATATTCAGATAACATTTATTTTGCTCAAGCAGCTATTAACATAGGCAAGGATGATTTTGCCAAAGAAAGCAGTAAATTTGGATTAAACGAAGAACTTCCTTTTGTTTATCCTATGGCAAAGGCTCAGATATCTAACGATGGTAAAATAAAAAATGATATACAGTTAGCAGACAGCGGCTATGGCCAAGGAGAAGTGCTTATGACTCCTTTACATGTTTCCTTAGCTTACAGTGCTGTGGTTAATGATGGAAACATAATGACACCTATATTAGAAGCAGGAGAAAGCAAGGTGTGGAAAGAAAACGCTATTTCTAAAGATTCTGTTAAGCTTCTTCAAGAATATCTAAAGGCTGTAATTGAAAGCCCTTCAGGTACAGGAAGAGAAGCTCAAATACCAGGCAAAAGCCTGGCGGGAAAAACAGGAACAGCAGAGCTTAAAAAAAGCATGGAAGATACCAATGCAGAAGAAAATGGATGGTTTGTAGTCATGAATACAGACAATCCTAAAATAGTACTCACCATGATGATGGAAAACGTAAAAACCCGTGGTGGAAGCCACTATGTGGTGCCTAGAGCAAAAAGGGTTATGCAGGATTACTTGAAATAAACAAGCTAATGGCATCCATATGAGTTATAACATATTGTAGAATTTAAAATTGAGAATTGAGAATTTAAAATGAAGGAGAAAACTCTTAGCAGAGTTTCTCTAAACGTATAAAGATAAAGCAAAAACCGAGCCCTTAGCTCGGTTTTTTTAATTGTAAGTTTTTCTGATTCTTTTTCAGAAAAACTATCCTTCATTTTAAGTTCTAAATTTTAAATTCTCAATTACTCTAAAACCTCCAGAGGTTTTAGAGCAGGTCCTTCTATTATTTCTCCCCTATAGGAAAATCTTGAGCCGTGGCATGGGCAGTCCCAGGTTCTTTCGCCGCTGTTCCATTGAAGTTCACAGCCTAGGTGAGTGCAGGTGGTATCCACTATGTGGATTTTCCCCTCTTTGTCTTTATAGGCGCCAGCTCTCCTACCTTTATAGGAAATCACTTTTCCTTGGTCTAAATTAACATCATCTATACCTTCTAAAGGGGTTTCTAATTTACCTTTAATTAGGTTTTTAGCTACATCCGCATTTTGCACAAAGACATTTTTTAGGGAAGGATCCGCATTGAAGCGTGATGGGGTAAATAAGTCTACATAAGGGTTTTCTACGCCTATTATCATGTCCCTTAGTATTTTAGCTGCTGCGGTTCCATTGGTAATGCCCCACTTTCTATAACCTGTGGCCACATAGATATTTGGCAAGTCGGAGGCTATACGACCTATATAGGGTATTTTGTCTAAGGTGGTTAAATCTTGAGCAGACCACCTATATACTATGGAATTAATACCGAAGGTTTCCTTAGCAAATTCTCTTAACATCTCATAGTGCATTAGGGTATCTTCTCCTTGCCCTGTTTTATGATTTTCTCCACCTATGAGCAAAAGTTTTTTACCTTTATAAGGGGTAGAACGCAAGGATCTTCCTGGGTCTTCTGCATTAATATACATTCCCCCTGAAAAAATTTTTATGGCTTTTACTCCTAGTACATAGGAGCGCTCGGGGTACATTCTAGCAAAATAAAGACCCCTGCCATCATAGAAAGGAAAGTGAGTACAAATTACCACATTAGAAGCTTTGATTTTATTACCACATTCAGTGATAACTACTGGAATTTCTGAAGATTTAATATCCACTGCCTTAGTATCTTCATATATGTTGCATTGTTTTTCTATTAGGTAATTTATCATAAAATAAATATATTTTAGTGGATGAAATGCCCCTTGATTTTTAATTTTTATAGCGTGTTTTGCATCTACGGGTATAGGTATGGAATCTAAATATTCGCCTTCTATACCTAGTTTTTCATAAGCGATGAGTTCATTAATTAACTTCTTTTCATATTCTTCAGAATTTGTGTAAATATAAGCGTCTTCGGTAACATAGTCACAGGGAATATTATTATCTAGTATCATTTTATTTATAAACTGCAATGCATCATTATTTGCATTATAGTAATACTGAGCTTTTTCTTTTCCTAAATTAGTTATTAGCTCATCATAAATCAAGCTGTGTTGAACGGTTATCTTTGCAGTGGTATGGCCAGTAGTACCATTTAATATTTTACCAGCATCTAAAAGTGTAACCTTTAAACCTTCCTTGCATAGTAGATAAGCAGTGGTTACTCCTGTTATGCCTGCACCTACTACTACCACATCCGTAGAAATGTTTTCTGAAAGCTTTTTAAAGGAAGGGAAGGTAGTAGAATTTATCCAATAAGATTCTGGAAACTCAGGAAGGTTATTATTATTAAAATTATTGCTATTAACATCCGCCATTATATATTTCCTCCTAACCATATTTTAATAATAATTTTCCAATTAGTTATGATTAATATACACTATAATAATTATTCTATATTTATTGTTTTCAAAGCTTCAAAATAAAGTTTATAATATTAATGGTATAGTTATAAGTTAACAAGAAAAATTTGCAGATTTTTATTATTTTGTATTTGCTTTACCTCATACTTTGTGGTGAAATAATAATTAATATGCCTATGGAGGTGGATGTTATGGAAATTGGTAGTATAGATGTGGCTAAAGCTTCTGTGAAGCTGGCCATTTCATCTAGAGAAGAAGAAAAAGAGCTGGAGAAAAAATTTAAGGATATGGGAATACTCACTGTAGCTGTGGATGTAGGAGGTAATATAAACAATTCTATACCAAAAATCATCGAAAGAGCTTTAGTAGCATCTAAAAGATGCGGACTTATAAAGGATTGGCACGTTCATGATGGTGCTGTGGCAGGAGCTGCTAGAGAAGCCATAATGCAGATATCCAATAAAGCTAATGGGTTAAATGTGGGCGGAAAGATAGGTATAGCTAGATGCGGCGAGCACTTAAGCGTTTGTATATTTATGAGTATAGGACTTTTACACCTTAATGAAGTGGTAATAGGCATAGGACATAGATCTATACCAGATGTATACTAATTTTAAACACAGGATGTAATAATACAAGGTTGACAATAAAAATAAAAGAGGTTAAAATACAAATATTATAATTCCCAAGTCACAGGATTATGGGATGGTAGTTTTGCTTTAGAAGCATGGTAGAAAACAGTAGATTAGTAGGAAACAAGATTTTCAAAATTAAAAAAGTAAAATTGTAGAATGGTAGTATGGTAGGAGATAGCGAGATTATAGTGGCTTGAGATAGTTAATTTCAAGTATTATTATAATATTATTTGTGATGCATAGAGCTCTCCTATAGGGGAGTTTTTTTATTTTTAAATATATTAAACGTAGTTAAGGAGTGTGGTAGGAATGAATGTATTTATTAATATTTTGGAGCAGGGACTTATTTTTTCTATAGCGGCTTTGGGGGTGTATATAACCTATAAAATTTTGGACTTCCCGGATCTATCTGTAGATGGCACCTTTCCCTTAGGAGCAGCAGTTACAGCCGCTTGCATAATGAAGGGAATGAATCCTTTTATAGCTTGTATATTAGCTTTAGTAGCAGGAAGTATAGGAGGATTAATTACAGGAATACTTCATGTAAAGTTTAAGATAACCAATTTAATGTCTGGGATATTGGTAATGATAGCTTTATACTCCATAAACCTCAGAATTATGACTAAGGCTAACATACCTTTGTTCGGCAAAGAAACCATATTTTCCAATGCCTTGGAGCCTTTGATAATAATAACAATGTTCTTTGTCATAGTGAAAATTATTTTGGACTTATTCTTAAATACCAAGGTAGGTTTTCTATTAAAAGCTGTAGGTGACAATGAGCAGCTATTAACTTCTTTGGCAGTAAATAAGGACAAGGTTAAGATACTTGGACTTATGATATCCAATGGATTTGTAGCATTAGCAGGTTCTATTATGGCTCAGCAACAGGGCTTTGCAGATGTAGGAATGGGTACAGGTACCGTGGTTATGGGACTAGCAGCCGTGATTATGGGAGAGGCTATACTGGGAAGAGTTAAATTGTTTAAAGCTTCTACCATGGTGGTATTTGGTTCTATAATCTATAAAGCTGTAGTGGCATTAGCCCTTCAATTAGGACTAGCTCCTACGGACTTAAAGCTTATTACTGCAGTAATAGTGGTAATAGCTTTATCAGTAAATAGTAAAAGTATTAAATTTAATGTATTTAAAAAGGCAACATTGTCATAAAAATTTTCATAATAACTTGGAGGATAGTAGAATGGTAGGAAAAAGAATTTTAAGTATTATTTCATTAGTTACAGCAGGAGCTTTATTAACAGCATGTACAGCTTCTGGTTCAGGGAAGAATCTAAAGGATAAGAAGGTTATTAAAATAGGTATATCTCAACTTGTTGAACATCCAGCTTTGGACTCTGCTAGACAAGGATTTATAGATGCCTTAAAGGATAAAGGCTTTGAAGAGGGGAAAAATATTGAAATTAGTGTGCAAAATGCTCAAGGTGACATAGCTACGGCTCAAAGCATTTCTCAGAAATTTATATCCAGTAAACAGGATATGATTTTTGCCATAGCCACTCCCGCAGCTCAAGCAGCATATAACTCTACAAAGAAAATACCTATATTAGTAACTGCAGTTACGGATCCAGTAGGAGCAGGGCTTGCTAAAACTATGGATAAGCCTGATACCAATGTTACAGGAACTTCCGATAATATAACCATAGAAAAGCAATTTGAACTATTAAAAACTTTAATACCTCAGGGGAAAAAGGTAGGTATTTTATATAACACCAGTGAAAATAATTCAGAGGTACAGCTAAAGAAAGCTAAAGAAGCAGCACCTAAGTTTAACCTAGAAATTATAAGCCAAGGTATTACAAGCGTTAATGAAGCTTCTCAAGCTTTAAGTTCCCTTATAGGAAAAGTAGATGTTGTGTATATTCCTACAGATAATATGGTGGCTTCATCACTACCTCTTATTTCTGATATATGCTTTAAAAATAACATTCCTATAATTGGAGCGGAAAAGGCTCATGTGGAACAAGGCGCATTGGCTTCCAATGGTATTGATTATAAGAAGTTGGGATATGAAACAGGATTGAAAGCTATAGAAATAATTAATGGTAAAGCTCCTCAGGATATATCCATATCTGAACTTAAAGAAATGAGCTTGGTCATTAATACAGATGCAGCTAAGAAGCTAAATATAGTTATTCCTGAGGATATGCTCACTAAAGCTGAAAAGGTAACTGGAGGTGTGAAATAATGCTTAAAATAAATAGTCTTTCCAAGACCTTTAATAAAAGCACTGTAAATGAAAAATCCATATTTCACAACTTAAATCTAGAAGTGGGAAAGGGTGAATTTATTACCATAATAGGAAGTAATGGAGCAGGTAAATCTACTTTGCTGAATATTATCGCAGGTGCTTTAGAAAATGATAGAGGAAATATTATATTAGATAATAAAAATATAAATAATCTTCCAGAATATAAAAGAGCTGCGCTTATAGGAAGAGTGCTACAAGATCCTTCTAAGGGGGTAGCACCTTCCATGACCATATTAGAGAATATGTCCATGGCCTATAATAAAGGTAAAAGTTTTAATTTAACTCCCGGAATTTCTAAAAAAAATGTAAGTTTATTTAAAGAAATGCTGGTACCCCTAAACTTAGGGTTAGAAGATAAACTTAATGATAAAGTAGGAGTACTATCAGGGGGGCAAAGACAAGCTCTTTCACTTTTAATGGCTGTAATGAAAAAACCAAAGCTATTACTTTTGGACGAGCATACTGCAGCCTTGGACCCTAAAACCTCTGAAAGATTAAATGCTATAACAGAAAGCATAATAAATGAAAACAGTATAACAGCTCTTATGGTAACTCATAACATGAATCATGCCATATCCATGGGTAACAGACTCATTATGATGCATGAAGGAAAAATAATTTTAGATATAAAAGGGGAAAGCAAAAAACACATGACGGTAAAACGCTTATTAGAACATTTTGACTCCCTAGACATAGAAAACGGCCTTAGCGACAGAGCTCTATTGGCGTAAGCAGACATTGAAAATCTATGATTTGGCATGGTCGTTTACTTCTTCGATGCCCCCAAAGCGTCTTCCTCTTATTTTCAAAAGCTTTAGGGGTGGAGAAGAAGTTTCCTTTATGATAAAATGTCATAGTAAAACTAAAAATGGTTTTGCTATGACATTTTATTATATATTTTCATATGGAGGGGTTTAAAATTTCATTAAGAAGCTTTTTAAAGTTAGTAGAAATACGCACAAAGGTTGCCAGCATTATACCCTTTATACTGGGAACTTTATATGCTGTATACAGGTTTCAAACTTTTAACTTAGTAAATTTTGCTTTAATGCTTATCTCCTTGCTTTGCATAGATATGGCCACCACAGCTATAAATAACTATATGGACTATAAAAAAGCCATTAAGACCCAGGGGTTCAACTACGAAAGTCACAACGCTATAGTTGAGGATAACCTTGCAGAAAGAAAAGTACTTACGATGATTTTTATGTTGTTATCAATGGCTGTAGTCTTTGGATTTATTCTTTTTTTAAATACAAACTTTATAATACTTATTTTAGGGGGACTATCCTTTATAACGGGGGTGCTATATTCCTTTGGACCAGTGCCTATATCTAGAACTCCTTTAGGAGAGATATTTTCAGGATTTTTTATGGGGTTCGTAATATTATTCATCGCAATATATATACATGTGTTTCAAGGCAATATTATTACTCTTAAATATGTTGAAGGAATATTAAGCTTGAAATTAAATCTTAAAGAGATAATATATATAGGGTTAATCTCTATAACTACAGTTAATGGAATAGCTAACATAATGCTAGCTAATAACACCTGTGACATAGAAGATGATATAGAAAATAAGCGTTATACATTGCCTGTTTATATAGGAAGAGACAGGGCGCTTAAATTATTTAAAATTATTTATTACATTATATATCTAGATATAATAGTACTTTTACTGTTAAAAGTAGAACCTTGGATTTGTGCTTTCACTCTTCTTACCTTTATACCAGTAAATAAGAATATAAAGGTTTTTTACGAAAAGCAAACTAAGAAAGATACCTTTGTACTTGCTGTTAAGAACTTTGTGCTTATAAATGCAGTTCATATTATGACCTTGGGTATTGGAGTTTTATTTAGTACATAAAATGAATGATAAAAGTCATAAGAGATATTTTTTATATTTCTTATGACTTTTATTAACATGGTGTATATACCATTTTTATTCATGTGGTGGTAAAATATATTTAAGTATTGAGATTTTACGGGAGGTTAGAGCTATGTATGATGTGGCTGTTATAGGGGCAGGAGTAGTAGGTTGTGCTATTGCTAGAGAACTTTCAAAATATGACTTGAAGATATGTTTACTGGAGAAGGAAGATGATGTTTCTACTGGTGCTTCTAAGGCTAACAGTGGAATTGTCCATGGAGGATATGCTGCGAAACATGGAACTTTGAAAGGGGAGCTTTGTATAAAAGGCAATTCTATGTACAAAAAGCTCAATGAAGAATTGAATTTTGGTTATAGAAAAACCGGTGCACTGGTAATTGGGTTTAATGAAAAGGATGAAGAAGTTATTAAAGAGTTATATGAAAACGGTTTGGTAAATGGCTGCGATGAGCTGGAAATAATATATAAGGATAAAATAAGAGAAATTGAGCCTTATATAAATGAAGAAGTAACCGTAGCTTTATACGATAAAAGCGTAGGGGTTGCTTCCCCCTATGAAATGACCATAGCATTAGCTGAAAATGCCGTTACTAACGGAGTGGAGCTTAAACTTAACAGCGCTGTGACAGCTATAGATAAAAAAGAAAATCATTTTGTTATAAAAACAGAAAATGAAGAGGTACAAGCTAAATATGTTATTAATGCTGCAGGCCTGTACAGTGACCTTATAGCTAATATGATAGGTATTTATGATTTTAAGATTAACCCTAGAAGAGGTCAATACGTGCTTTTTGGAAAAGATCAAAGCTACTTAGTTAATACTGTTATATTCCAGGTTCCTACAGAAAAAGGAAAGGGAATCTTGGTAACCACCACTTATCATGGTAACTTTATGTTAGGGCCTAACGCTGAGGAGTTAGGAGATAGGGATGATGTGGGCACTACCATGGAAAGCTTGGAAGAGGTAATAGAAACCGCAAGGCTTTCTATAAAAGATTTCAATGTGAAAAAAGCTCTTACCACCTTTGCAGGAATTAGGGCTAGCAGTAGTACAGGAGATTTTATCATAGAAGAAAGCAAGGTAAAGGGTTTTATAAATGTAGCAGGTATAGAATCCCCTGGTTTAACTTCTTCTCCAGCCATAGCTGAAAAGGTAGCAGGTATTTTAGAAAATGCAGGGCTAGAACTTGTAAAAAAAGAAGGCTTTAATCCCTATAGAAAAGCAGTGATAGTAAGGAAAGGTGAAAATTTTCAAGGAAAGATAGATGATGAAGATCCTTCCAAGAATATAATCTGCAGATGTGAACAGGTTACTGAGTCAGAAATATTAGATGCTATTCACAGAGGAATACCTGTAACCAGCATAGATGCCGTTAAAAGACGTGTTAGAGCTGGTATGGGAACATGCCAAGGAAACTTCTGCAGACCAAGGGTGAAGGCCTTAATTGCTAGAGAAATGAACATGTCTTTAGAAGAAATTACCCAAAGAGGAAAGCAAGAGGAGTCAGCTCCTAACAGAGTAAGTATAAAGGATATAAGAAAAATAGATAAGTGATGATAAAGGGACTTTAACAGTCCCTTTATTAAATTGCTATTAGAAATGACTATAGAAGCTATCATATCTATTAATAATTCCGTTTGAATTAATGTAAAAGCAGGAGTAAAATAATTATTGTAAGACATCAAGGCCCCTTGGTCAAGCGGTTAAGACGCCACCCTCTCACGGTGGAATCAGGAGTTCGAGTCTCCTAGGGGCCACCAAATACTTGAAAGCACTATGTTTTAAGGATTTAAAGCATGGTGCTTTTTTCTGTTTTCCCACACTTTTCCCACACTAGAAATTTAAAAAAAATAATCTACCCAAATAAATCATTTAATAATGCAACTGATGAAACCTTATCCTCCGGTAACACATGAATATAAGTTTTTCGTGTTATTTCAGAGCTACTATGACCTAGTAGTTTAGAAACAACCTCAACATCTTGACCTTTTGCAAAAAGTTGAGTAGCAAAGGTATGTCTAAGAGCATGAAATTTTCTATGTGGTATTTTATTCTTTGATAATAGATTACTCCATGAGCGAGATACATTAGCTACGTTGAGAAGATTACCACTTGCTGTAGTAAAAACAAAATCATAATCTTGTTTAATATAAGAACTGCCGGCTTTCATTTTTGCTTTTTTCTGTTTTACTTCTACTTCTTTTAATATTGGGATTAGCTTCTCAGGAAATGAGACCTTTCTAATTGAGCTTTTAGTCTTAGGGGTTTGTACTATAGTCTTATAAACCCTAGATCCGTCAGATTCAATTATATGAGTTCTGCTTACTGTTCTTTTTACCGTTATTGTTAGATTTTTATAATTAATATCTGTCCAAGCCAAACCTAATAGCTCTCCTCGTCTCATGCCGGTACCCAGAGCGAGAAGTACAAGCCCTTTCAAACTATGCCCTTCAAGTGCTGCCTTTAGCTTTTCTATTTCTTCTGTTGTAAAATATTCTAGGGAATCTTCTTCATCTTCAAGTTTAACTTCTCCTGGAATAACTATTGATTTTCTTGATTTGCAAGGATTTTTTAGAATATAATTTTCTTCCACTGCATAATTAAAGAATTGACATAATAATTTATTGAGATAGTTAATGCTATATGATGAAGTACCGTTCTTATATAGTTTATTGTAATACCTTTGTATCAATATGGTTTTTAGGCCATTCAGTTTAAGTCCGTATATTTCACTATCTTTAATATATTTCCTGAAAACCCCTTCATACCTAGAAAATGTTGGAGGCTTTATATTTTTATCTACTCTAATGATTTCAAACAACCACATATGCATTAGTGGACCTAAAGCTACATCTTTAAAATCTACGTTAAGACCATTTTTTATACCGTTTAAATAATCATCCCTTTTGCCTTCTGCTTCTGTTTTGCACTTACCTAGAAATTCTTTTCTTATTGGCTTACCATTACCATCTTTACCGACTGTAGCTGTCACCCTAAAATAATCAATACCGTTTTTTGTATAGTTTGTTTTTCTAGCCATATCTTTTCTCCTTTCATATAAACTAGTGGAAACAAAGCTTTGTTTTACAATATTTTCTAATGGAAACAACGGAAACACTAAAAATCGTTCTGTTTCCAGTATTGTTTCCGGCATAAACCTAGTAATAACAAGGCTTATAGTGTTATTGGAAACAACGGAAACACAATTTATATATAAAGTATTATTTATATAATTAGGCATATACGTATATACCTATACATGCCTAAATACGTGTTTATATTATATATAAGAAATTCTGTTTCCGTGTTTCCGGTCAAAATAATTGTTCTAATGGTTTATATGGAATTTTAAAGTATTTAGAAATCTGCTCAAGAGTCATTCCTTCCAGCTCAACTCTATCAAACTTCAAGTTGGATAGTTTCAAAGCAAAATAATTGGCCTGCCTTTCTAGCTTACCTGTGTTTGATAAGGTATAAGGTGCGCTAAGTATATCAGGGTGCAACAATGCATGACCTAATTCATGCTTAAGTATGAACTGTTCTAAATTTGGATCCAGGTTGTTCCGGATAAAGATAACCTCATTCCCTTCTATATCTCTATAGTAATAAGCTTCTTTTTTATTAAGTAAAATATTCTCAGGATCCAGCTTTACTATTTTAATGCCTTCATCATTGCATATTTCATAAATGTTATTTGTACCATATCTATCAATTAATCCTAAAATAATATCATCAATCCATTTATACCCAAGCATAGTAACACCTACTTCTTATACTTAAATCCTAATAACTTCAGCTGTCTTAATAGTTCATTAGCGAACTCCACTATTTCTTCATCACTCATAGTCTTTGGGTCATATCCGCCATAAGCTGCTAAGGAAGGCTGCTTTATAAGAAAGGCCATAGCATCTTCTGGGTCATGGATTTTATCATCAGATCCATAAGTAACTGTGTTTTCTTCTACTCTAAAACCATCTTCAGAATTTAATGATATACCTTCATATATAGGTGGTTGTTGCCTGTAAAGAGCTTCTGCAAGAATAGAAGGCTCCATATTTAAAGTCCTAGCAATTTTTTGAATTTGATTATAGTCACCTTCATCAGGAATAATATCATCTAATTTTTCAAAAAATATCAAGGGTATTTTAGTCTCATCAGAGAGCTTTTCAAAATTCATATCTAACTCTTCTAATCTATCTTCAATTAATGCTTTTGCAGATTTTCTTGTTAAGTAATCTAAAGGTACTTCTAAAGCATCTGCTAATTTGGTTAAAAATTCTAAAGAAGGATTAGTCTTGTTACCCTTTTCAATATCGCTCAAATAACCAACTGATACAGATATTTTATTTGCTAATGCACTTAATGTTAGTTTTCTAGATTGTCGTAGTTTTCTAATGTTTTTTCCTATCATTGATAACACCCCTTAATAAGTTTCTCTATAAGTGAAATTATAATATTAAAAATTTTCTTTGTCAACGAAAATAAGAGAGAAATTAAGGAAAGTTTAGACAAATAAAGCTAAATTTCTCTCTTGGAGAAATATGAATGTTTACTCTGATAGAGAAAATGATATATAATTCTCTTACAGAGAAAAAAGGAGGTAAAAGAATTTGAATAAAATAAAATTCTTTCGACAAAAAAGTGGACTTACACTAAGACAATTGTCAGAAAAAGCCAATATTTCAATAGGGTACATTAGTGACTTAGAAAATAATAAAACTAAGAATCCAACCATGAAAACTTTAGAAAAATTATCAGAAGCTTTAGGAGTTTATTCAGTAACAGATCTTATTTCTGCGTCTGAAAAGGAGGATAAAGAGGATGGAACTAACGATTGATATCATAAAGGCTGCCATCACAGAAGCTATCAGAGAAACTAAGCCAAAAGCAACTTTAACTATAGCAGAATGTGTTGCGTACACCGGTATAGGAAGAGACAAGCTAATGGAATTAGCACATAGTCAGAACTCAGGTTTCCCGGCATTCAGAGTAGGAGCTAAATTTCTAGTTAATAGAGAGCTCCTAGATATGTGGCTAGAAAACATAACTAAAGAGAAAAGAGTTTTATAAAGCAAAAATCCAAATACCTTTCCATTATTCCAGTCTAACCAATTTATAAACGTTTATTCATTTCTTTTAAAATTCTTCTTTACCGCAATGGTAGATCAGTTGTCACAAAAGAGAAATAAAGTTGGATGTAGTTATAAAAACCTAAAGGAGGACGATCAATGACTAATTTAGTAAAGATCAAAAATCAAGATTTACAAGTGAAAGAATTTAATGGCCAAAGGATAATAACTTTCAAAGACATAGATAATCTTCATGAAAGAGTAGATGGGACTTCTAGAAAAAACTTTAGTAATAACAAAAAGCATTTTATCGATGGTTTAGATTACTTTGAAATTAAAAAGAGCGAGGTCGGAGAAGAATTTTCCTCAACCTTCGGATTTGATAAATTTGCACCT
Organism: Clostridium amylolyticum; assembly: GCF_900142075.1. Lineage (GTDB taxonomy): Bacteria > Bacillota > Clostridia > Clostridiales > Clostridiaceae > Clostridium_AA > Clostridium_AA amylolyticum. Next base: position 269,143 of record NZ_FQZO01000002.1, on the reverse strand, counting down.
ATTGGGTTTTTAATAACCGAAAGTGGGTATCTAATGCTAGTTAAGTCTCTTACAGATGATTTAGCTTGGCAGGTTCAAAGAGAACTTGTTAATAACTATTTTAGAGCTAAGGAAGCAAAGCCTTCATGCATAGAAGATCTAATAATAATGCAAGCACAAGCCTTAAAGGACCTAAGAGAACAGTTAAATCAAGCTAATAATAATGCTTTAGATGCTAAAGCAGGAGTTGAAAAAACTAAGCAAGAGATACAAAGCATGAGAGATGTGTACACACTTAATCCTAATTCATGGAGGAGTGATACTACTAAGCTTATTAATGCAATAGCTCAAAAACTAGGAGGCTTTGATCATATCAGAGATGTGAGAGAAGAGAGCTACAAGCTACTTGATGAAAGAGCTGGAGCTAGGTTAGGAATTAGACTCTCAAATATGAAAAAGAATGTATTAGCTGAAACAGGTAGCATTAGTAAAAGCAAAAAAGTAACTAAGCTTGATGTGATAGGTGTTGATAAGAGACTAATTGAAGTCTATTGCTTAATAGTAAAAGAGATGGCCATTAAATATGGTGCAGCATAATGAATAGGCATAAAGATAAAATAATTGACTGTGCTATCGGCCTACTTGGAAGCATGGCTGTATTTGGAACACTGCTTGCCATAGCTCTTACAACTTATTAAGGAGGTGATAGAGATGTTACCAGATAGTATGTATGATTATCGTCCGGAACAACCACAATCGATTGAGGTTGATAGATGTCTACAGTGTGGTAATGGGATTTTTACTGGTGAAGAGTACTACAACTTTAACGGTGAAGTAGTATGTGAAGAATGCCTAGACGAATACATAAGGCATTTTAAGAAAGAAGGTGAATAGCTTGGAGGAGCTTAGAGAAAAGTTGTATAAATTCATAGAGCTTTATGGTCCACTGGATCCAAAGACAGTTCATGTAAGCCAGCAACTAGATGTGTTAATAGTAAAAAGCATAAAAAAAGAGATGGCATAAGCCACCAATAAAAGTTTAATTAAATTACCTAACTCAAGTATAGCAGAAGAAAGCGAGGTTGTATAGTTGGAAGAAAAATATAGGAAGGCTTTAGAAGAAGTTTTAATAAATCTAAGGTCTATAGAAGGACCTAACCCTGGTGATGATTACATTGACGATTCTATCATGATTATCACTAAGGTTTTAAAGGAAGGGAAAAGCAATGATAGTGTCCAGGGTTAAGAGATTAAAAGAAGAAACAGTTAGTTTAGTAGAGCTTAAAGATTTAGAAGATGCAGTGATAACTACAATGGGTGAAGATGTTTGGAATGCCATTCAGTATTTTGCAGAAGAGAAAGCTTTGGAACTTGAAGAAGAAATTAAATATCTCAAAGAAGGTTCTAAATGTGATGATGGTCACCTTTATGCTCTTAGAGGTGGAATAAGAGATGAAATAGATGTTATTGAAAAGCTTATAACCAAAGTTAATGAAGCACAAAGGTTAGACAGAAGGTCACTCACTAAAGAGTTACAAGGTATTGTAAAAAGACTAGAAAACAATGAAGGCTATTTTTAAGGAGGGATAGTTTGAAGGTAGCATTAATAAAGTTTACAGGCTATTCAGAATACATGGAATACTCCTATTTCACCGATATTGAGAATTTGAAAGAAGGAGATCCAGTGGTAGTACCTACAAACAATTCATTTAGTGTAGGGATATTCTCTAGGTACACAGAGAATAAGCAACATGTTAAAAATGCTGAAAAGTGGATTGTGCAGAAGGTAGATGTAGAAGGCTATGAAGCCAAGATGTTTCTAGGAATATAAAGGGGGATATATAAATGCAAATAGCACAAGTCTGTTTTTTAAAAGACTTCAGCACAGAAGTTGAAGATAAAAGATATAGTTACTTCACTGACATTGAAGATTTAGACTGGGAAGACATAGTTGTTGTTGAAACAAGATATGGGGTGAAAACAGCTATATTTATGAATTATATAGAGTCAAATGAACCTGCAGCAAAGAAAGCCAGCGCATGGATAATACAAAGAGTTGATATTTCTGAGCTAGAGAATAAAAAAGCTAAACTAAGAAAGTTGCAAGATATTAAAAGCAAGCTACTAGCTAGGAAGGCAAAAGTTGAAGAAAGACAGATATTTGAGATTATGGCCAAAGCAGATCCTATTATGGCTGACTTGTTAAAAGAGTATGACAGTTTATTACTAGATAAATTAGAGTGGGAGGAAATATAAGTATGAAAATTACAGCAGAATTTAACAGTACCGAGGAGCTACTAAGCTTCATAAAAACTTTTGGAACTAATGGGGCTCAGATAGTTGAACCAAAGCAAGGAGAACCAACACCAGTAGAAACCCCGAAGGAGACCAAGAAAGAAAGTAAGAAGGAAGCAACTAAAGCCCCAAAAACATCTGAAGAACTACCTAAGGAAGAACCAAAGCAGGAAGAGCCTAATGAGCAAGCACCTTCCGCAGAGAAAGAAGAGCCGAAGGTAACCATGGAAATGGTAAGAGCAGTATTTACAAAGCTAATTAAAGCAGGTAAGCAAAAAGAGGCTAAGGATATTACCTCAAAATATGGTGCTAGCAAACTTCCTGACTTAAAAGAAGAACACTATGCTGCAGCACTAAAAGATGCGGAGGAATTATTATAATGGCCAAGCATGCAATACTAAGTGCTAGTGGGGCAAGTAGATGGCTTGCTTGTCCTCCTAGTGCAAGATTAGAGGAACAATTTGAAAACACATCCAGTGAGTTCGCTAGAGAAGGAACACTGGCACATGAGCTAGGAGAATTAGGGCTAAAGATTAATTTAGAACTTATATCTACAAGAAAATATAATTCAGAAGTTAAAAAGATACAAGCTAATGAGCTTTATACTGCAGACATGCCAGACTATGTAGACATTTATGTAGATACTTGTATGGAGAAAGTGGCAGAAGCTAAAGCAAAGACACCTGATGCATTATTCAAGATAGAACAAAGATTAGACTTCAGTGAATGGGTTCCGGAAGGGTTCGGTACCGGTGACTTTGTAATAATTGCAGATGGCACTATGGAGATATGTGACCTTAAGTATGGAAAGGGTGTTCCTGTAAGTGCCATAGGTAATAAACAAATGAGATTATATGCCTTAGGAGCTATAGCAGAGTTCTCATTTCTGTATGACATAGAAAAAGTAAAAATGACGATTATACAGCCAAGATTAGATTCTATATCTACTGATGAAATGTCAGTGGCAGAGTTAATAGGATGGGCAGAAGAAGTCTTAAGGCCTACTGCAGAATTAGCATTTAAAGGTGAAGGGGAATTCTGTGCCGGTGACCACTGTGGTTTCTGTAGAGCCAAAGCAGTATGTAAGGCTAGAGCAGAGAAGAACCTGGAACTAGTTAAATATGAATTCTCAGACCCTAATGTTTTAGATAATGCTGAAATATCTGATATCTTAGGTAAAGCTGACGAATTAGCTAAGTGGGCTAAAGATGTTCAGGAGTATGCTTTGGAACAAGCTCTGCAAGGTGAAGAGTATCCAGGCTGGAAAGTTGTTGAAGGTAGAAGCAATAGAAAATGGGCTGATGAAGATAAAGTAGGAGAGATACTTCTTGGCCAAGGTTTCCTAGAAAGCATTATCTACACTAAAAAACTAGATGGAATAACCAAGATAGAATCAGCAATAGGTAAGAAAGAAGTTACTAGGCTCTTAGGGGACTACATTATTAAGCCATCAGGTAAACCAACATTAGCACCTGAGAGTGATAAAAGAGAAGTTTATAATTCTCCAGAAGCAGATTTTAAATAGGATGTGATAATTTGAAAAATTATTATTGTGCAAAGTGTGGAAGTGTAGATTTATTTATAAAGGCACATGGACCACATACAGGCCTATACTGCGGAGACTGTGGCCAATGGATACAGTGGCTAAATAAAGCAGAAATACAATTAGCAGAGAGATTTATTAATTTAAATAATATAGATAGTGAAAGCGAGGAAAAATTAATTATGATAAAAGCGAAAAGAACAGGAACAAAGGTAACTACAGGAAAGGTTAGATTAAGCTATGCATACTTATTTGAGCCTCATGCGATAGAAGGAAATGAAGCTAAATACTCAGTTAGTGTAATTATACCTAAGACAGATACAGTAACACTCCAAGCTATCAAAGAAGCAGTTGCAGAAGCTAAGGAACAAGGCAAGGCAAAGTTTGGTGGTAAAGTACCTCCTAATTTAAAAACACCTTTAAGAGATGGGGATGAAGAAAGACCAGACGACGAGGCATATGCAAATTGTTACTTCCTTAATGCCAACAGTAAGAATAAGCCTGGGATAGTAGATCAGAATGTACAGCCTGTACTAGATGCTACAGAAGTTTATTCAGGATGCTATGCTAGATTAACTCTTAACTTCTATGCTTACAGTGCTTCAGGAAACAAAGGCATAGCAGCAGGATTAGGTAATGTACAAAAGTTAGAAGATGGAGAGCCACTAGGAGGATTTACTAGAGCTGAAGATGATTTTGATAGTGTAGGATCTGCAGAAGATGACTTCCTAGGTTAAGACATATAAGGGTGAACGAAATATTCACCCTTAATTAAACAATAGATTTGTAATTTGAATTATTGCGAAATAAGTATATGGAGGGAATGAGAATGTCCGAAAGCGTTTATTTTAAAGTTGATGGACAATGGTTTACGGATTTTATTAGAAATTTATACTATGCTGAAAATAAAACATATGAGGAATGTAAGCAAAAACTTTGTAAGAGCTTATGCTTAGCGGATTTATCAGAGGAAGAAAAAGAAGAGTTATCAGAAACAATAATATTTGGTGAAAAGAAGCTAGTTGGTATTAATGATTTTTATTTGGTAGATGATGTAGATTTCGATGTTTATAACTACAGCAGATTTTCAAGACCTAAAAATTTCATAGAGGGAGAAGGTATAATAGGAATTTTGACAAAGGATGGAATTTTTGTTGAATGCCAGTATGGTGGGCATTTTTCAACTATAAACTGGATAGATAATGGTAATCAAGAGTGTGCGGGGGCTTTTGTATTTTCAAGAGGAAATGAAAATAGTAATGAATCATCTTATGTTGAAAGTGATAATATTTTTCCTCCTAATAAACATCAGATTAAATGGTATCTAAACAATAAAAAATATTTAAACGACAGGCAAAGGCATCATTTTGAAAAATATATTAAATAGTACTCAATAAAAAGAAAATATAATTTTAAGAAAGTAGGTGGTATTTATTGATACTTTAAGTATAGACGTTGAAACCTATTGTGATTTAGACATAAGTAAAGTAGGTGCTTATAAGTACTGTGAACATCCTTCTTTTGAAATTATGCTATTTGCTTATGCTTTTGATGATGATCCGGTACAGATAGTAGATTTAGCAAATGGTGAAAAACTACCCAGCAATATATTTTATGCATTAACTGATCCTAATGTTTTAAAAACTGCATTTAATGCTAATTTTGAAAGAAATTCAATAAAGAATCAATACCCAGCCTTATGCCCACCGGAGCAATGGGAATGTACCATGGTAAAAGCTTTAACTATAGGATTGCCTGGCTCTCTTGATATGGTAGGTAAGGCACTTAATTTTGAAGAAGATAAGCAGAAGATGAAAGAAGGTAAAGCATTAATTCAATATTTCTGTAAACCTTGCAAACCTACTAAAACTAATGGTAAGAGAACTAGAAACCTTCCTGAACATGATCCGGAGAAGTGGGAGCTATTCAAAGAGTATTGTAAAAGAGACGTTGAAGTTGAAAGAGAAATTAGAAATAAATTAAGTAGATATGAAACATTAGATAAGGAACAAAGGCTTTGGCAATTAGACCAAAAGATAAATGATTTAGGTATTAACTTAGATATAGATCTAGCTTTAAAAGCTATAGAGTGTGACACAGTATACTCTAAAAGGTTAGAAAATGAAGCTAGAGAGATAACAGGACTAGATAATCCTAACAGTCCAGCACAGCTTAAAAAATGGCTTAGTGAACGTGTAGGATACGAAGTAACTTCTTTAACTAAGGATAGTATACCAGGATTAATTGAAGCCGCTAAAGATGATAGAGTTATACGAGTTTTAGAGTTAAGGCAACTTATGGCCAAGACCTCCATTAAGAAGTATGAGGCTATGAATGCTGCTAGGTGTGAAGATGGAAGGGTAAGAGGATTACTTCAGTTTTATGGAGCTAACAGGACTGGTAGATGGGCAGGAAGATTAGTTCAGGTACAGAATTTACCTCAGAATCATTTACCGGACTTAGATGAGGCTAGGACATTAATAAGGAATGGCAATTTTGATGAAGTAGAGTTTTTATTTGAAAGTATTCCAGATACATTATCACAGCTTATAAGAACAGCTTTTATACCATCAGAAGGCAATAGATTTATAGTAAGTGACTTCTCAGCTATAGAAGCTAGGGTGATAGCTTGGTTTGCAGGAGAACAATGGAGATTAGATGTTTTTAAGAATAATGGAGATATATATTGTGCTTCTGCATCACAAATGTTTAAAGTTCCGGTAGAAAAGCATGGTATTAATGGGCACCTAAGACAAAAAGGAAAGATAGCAGAGCTAGCCCTTGGTTATGGTGGAAGTGTTGGAGCCATAAAATCCATGGATAAGGCAGGAAGCATTCCTGAGGAAGAAATACAACCGCTTGTAAGGGATTGGAGAGCTGCAAGTCCTCATATAACAAAATTTTGGTGGGATGTAGATAAGGCCGCCAAAAAAGCTATTAGAGAAAGAACCACCGTTAACTTGCAATATGGACTTAAGTTTATATATGATCCAGGGGTTTTATTTATACAGCTACCTTCAGGAAGAAAGCTAAGTTATATAAGGCCTAAGATAGAACCACATGAGACATTTAGCGGTGACAAAATAACATATGAAGGTATGGAACAGACTTCAAAGCAATGGACAAGACAAGATACTTATGGGCCTAAACTTGTAGAGAATATTGTTCAGGCTACAGCAAGAGACTGCCTAGCAGAATCAATGATAAGACTTGACGAAGCAAGATATAACATAGTTATGCATGTACATGATGAAGTTGTTTTAGATGTACCTATAGGAGTAGGCTCTTTGGAAGAAGTAGGAGAGATTATGGGGCAACCTATAGAGTGGGCTCCAAGTCTTCCACTGAAGGCAGATGGTTATGAGTGTAATTATTATATGAAAGATTAATATAGCCGAGTCAACTCTTTTATCAGATGAGACTCGGCTAGAAAATACTATGTATAATAAGTACCCTATTATATATAAATATAGTTTTTATGTTACTTAAATAGTTTTTGAAATCATGTTAAAAAACTTAACGTACAGTCCACTTACAAAAACAAATATAAAAAATAATATTGTAATATAAGTTATTACATCCTTTTTAGAAGTATTCTTTGCTGGCACATTAGTTTTTAAAGATTTAATCATAGTCTTAATAGTAGAAGTTAGATATCCTATAAAAACTATGGCCATAGCAGCTAGTCCTAGAACTTGAAAAAGAAAGAATAGAAATTCATAAGGATACTTAAAGAGTATATTACCATACCCGGTTCCTTTTCTTATTAATTCTGCTACAATATCAAGACTGCTTGAATTATACAGTGGGTTATAGATAAAAATTATTCCTATAAATAAGGGAAACCATTTAATAGTTTGTATATATAGTGTCCAATTAGTAATTAGTTTATTTTTAGCTAGTATTAGTATACAAGTTACAGTAGCAGCAAAACTTAATATACCTAAGATAATAATCCAAAAGACAATTGATGAACGATTATCTAAGTAAAATTTACTAAGTATAAATCCTATGACAATAAAAAAGACAATAAAAATACCAAAGTCATTTGAACTACTATTGCTTATTGTACTGGTAGAATCATTGTTTTTATAGATTTTTATATCTTTATAAATATTTATATTTTTATCATGAGAATCATTATTAAAACTGATAGAGCTAGTATTATCAATACCTTTAGGTTTCTTTTTATTTGTTGTTATTTTATATATTTCCAACCCAAACAATATAAGTGAGGCTAACGACGATGCAGAACTAAGGGCCGTATTTAAGTCCATAATGTACCTCCTTTCTTAAATAGTATATAAATAATTCTAGTCTATATATGGAGAAATTACAATAATATTACACTAAGTTGTCGTAATGCAACAATACTTCCGAATATTAAGTTTTTTAAAATGGGGGTGATAAATTGAAAACGGAAATAAATAATGCTTCAATATATAAAATTAAATATGATGGATCCGTGGCACTTGCTACAGGTAAAAGTAGAAATGAAACTCACTGGAAAAATAGAAATATTCTATGGTCAGATTTAGTAGAAAAGCTTAAAAATACAACAAGGACACCTGAAACTTATGCAGAGTATATGAAACTCCCTAAGCCTGAGAGAGATAGAATAAAGGACGTTGGTGGTTTTGTAGGCGGAAGCATAAAGAATGGCCGTAGAAAATCAGAGAACATAGCTAATAGGACTTTAATAACCTTGGACTTAGATTATGTTACAGGAGATATATGGTCCAGTATAGAGCTGTTGTGGGGCTTTTCTATAGCAATGTATTCAACTCACACACATGCACCCGATAACCAAAGGTTAAGATTAGTGATTCCTTTAAGTAGGCCGGTGCTTCCGGATGAATATCAGGCAATATCGAGAATGCTTGCAGATGATTTAGGGATAGACCAGTTCGACGATACCACATATCAACCTCATAGGCTTATGTATTGGCCATCAACTAGTGCAGATGGTGATTATATATTCAAAGTACAAGATGGTACCTGGTTAAACCCTGATGATATTTTAAACAGATACTTAGATTGGAAAGATGTATCTTATTGGCCAGAGAGTAGCAGAGCAAGGGCGCATTTAGATAGTCAGCTTAAGAAGCAAGAAGATCCACTGGAGAAGAAAGGTATTATAGGTGCCTTCTGCAGGACCTATAGTATTTCAGAAGCAATAGCAGAGTTCTTAAGTGATATTTATGTGCCAGGAGCTGATAATACTAGATACACTTATGCATTGGGAAGTACTGCAGGTGGTGTAGTAACCTATGAAGATAAATTCAGCTATAGCCATCATGGTACGGATCCAACTAGCGGAATATTGTGTAATGCATTCGACCTAGTAAGAATACACAGATTTGGGCACCTGGATGAAAAAGCTAAGTTAGACACTCCAGTTAATAGGCTACCTTCTTTTACTAAGATGTCAGAGTTTGCAAGCTCAGACGAAAAGGTAATGCTAACACTAGGTAAAGAACGTATGGAAAGAGCCCAGGAGGATTTTGGAATAGTTGAGGAAGAACTAGACACTGAATGGGTAAAAAAGCTTATGTATACAGAGCAGGGGAAGGTTAAAAGTACAATAAGCAACTTTCTTCTAATAATAGAAAATGACCCAATGCTTAAAGGTAAGATAGCTTACAATGAGTTTTCTAATAGAGCTGTAGTTATTGGACAGCTTCCATGGAGAGCTAAAGATAATAAGTCGGATTGGAATGATACTGATGATAGTGGACTTAGGGAGTTTATTGAAAAGTATTATGGAATTAGCTCCACTGCAAAGTGTGCTGATGCATTAGCACTAGCCTTTGAAAACAACTCTTTTCATCCTATAAAGGATTATCTAGATAACCTTCTATGGGATGGTACTGAGAGAATAGACACTTTATTTATAGATTACCTAGGGGCAGAAGATAGCAGATATATAAGAATAGTAACAAGAAAAATAATAGTAGCTGCAGTAGCAAGAGTACTTAACCCTGGGTGCAAGTTTGATAACATGCCAGTGCTAAGTGGGCCTCAGGGAATAGGTAAAAGTACCATTATTAAAAAGCTTGGTAGGGAGTGGTACTCAGATAGTTTAACCACTGTATCCGGAAAGGAAGCTTATGAACAGCTGCAGGGTGTGTGGATACTAGAGATGGGAGAAATGATGGCCACAAAAAAGGCCGATATTGAAGCCACTAAGCACTTCCTAAGTAAAACGGAAGATATATACAGAGTAGCTTATGGCCGAAGGACAAGCAGATTCCCTAGGCAGTGCATATTCATAGGTACTACTAATGATAGGGAGTTCCTTAGGGATAAAACAGGTAATAGAAGATTCTGGCCAATAGATGTAGGTGTAATCCCACATACTAAAAGCGTATTTAAGGACCTAACAGAATATGAAATAGGACAAATATGGGCAGAAGCAGTAGACCTCTATAAAGCTGGAGAACCATTATATCTAAATTCAGAAGAAGAAAAAGAAGCTCAAAAGCAACAGGAAGACCACTCAGAAGAAAGTGCCAAGGCAGGATTAATAGAAGAGTATCTCAATAAATTATTACCTGTAAATTGGTATGAGCTAGGATTATCTGAAAGAAAAAATTACATTCAGGGAACAGAGTTTGGAGACACCATGGAAGGTACCCTAAAAAGAGATAAAACTTGCGTTATGGAAATATGGGTAGAGCTTTTTAATGGGGATCCTAAGCAACTCAATCCACTTCAAAGTAGAGAAATTAATGATATTCTTAAAGGCTTAAAGGGTTGGGAGAAAAATAACTCGCCTTTAAGTTTTGGAAAAATTTACGGAAAACAGAGGGCCTACACACGCAAATTAATATAGAAAATTTACAGGAAGAGCGGAAACAAAGTTTAAAAATCTGTTTCCGATATTGTTTCCGTTGTTTCCACTAGCAATTTTCAACCGGAAACAATGGAAACATAAAAAGTCGCTCTGTTTCCGGTTGTGTTTCCGGTTAAAACCTAGTAATGCCAATGGTTTAGACAGTGTCGGAAACAATGGAAACACAATTTATATATAAAGTATTATTTATATAATTAGGCATATACACGTATATACATATACACCTATATACGCCTAATATAAGGATTTTATTTTTTAATAGGATTTTTGTTTCCGTTGTTTCCACTTAAAAAAGAAGGTGATATTTTGCAAGAAAGTACAATTGAGAAAAGACTTAAAAAAGAAATTGAGCTGATTGGTGGTAAAGCTTTAAAGTTTGTTAGCCCTGGGATGTCAGGAGTGCCTGATAGGATTGTTCTTTTACCTCATGGAAAGTTAATATTTGTTGAACTTAAAGCACCAGGAGAAAAGCCAAGACCTATACAGAATAAAAGAATAAAAGAATTGAGAGCTTTAGGATTTAGAGTTGAAATAATAGATAGCATAGAAAAAGTATTAGAGTTTATGGAGGAGGTGGTTGTATGAAATTTATCCCCTGGAGTTATCAAGAGTATGCGATAAATCATGTTATAGACAATTCAGCAGCAGGTCTGTTCCTTGATATGGGGATGGGTTGAATATTAGTAAAACAGTTAGTACATTAACAGCTATAGATAATTTTATTTGGCTTGGAGAAATAAAAAAAGTTTTAGTTATAGCACCTTTAAGAGTGGCAGAAGATACATGGTCTACAGAAGTAGAGAAGTGGGACCATTTAAAACATTTAAGAATATCCAAAGTTTTAGGAACACCAAAGCAAAGAGAAAGGGCTATGAGTACAGAAGCTGATATTTATGTTACTAATAGAGAAAATGTAGAATGGCTAGTTAAGCAATACTTTGGTGCCTGGCCCTTTGACATGTGTGTCATAGATGAATTATCAAGCTTTAAATCTTCTAAGGCAATTAGGTTTAGAGCACTAAAGAAAGTAAGACCATACTTTAAAAGAATAGTAGGGCTTACTGGAACACCAGCACCTAATAGCTTAATAGATTTATGGCCGCAGATTTATTTGTTAGATGGCGGGCAAAGGTTAGGTAAAACTATTACTGGATACAGGGAAAGATATTTTAGTCCCGGAAGAAGGAATGGCTATGTAGTTTATAACTGGGAATTAAAAGATGGGGCAGAAAAAGCCATACATGAAAAGATTGGGGATATATGCATCTCCATGATGGCTAAAGATTATTTAGATGTTCCTGAAAGAATAGATAATAGAATAGAGGTACCTTTATCAGATAGCGCAAAGGCAGAGTACAAAAGGCTTGAGAAGGATCTAATTTTAGAATTAAATGGTGAAGATATAACAGCAGCTAATGCAGCAGTATTGACTAATAAATTATTACAGATGGCCAATGGTGCAATATATACAGAATCTAAGCAAGTAATAAATATACATGATGAAAAGATAAATAAACTTGAAGAAATAGTTGATATTTCCAATGGTAAACCAGTGTTAGTGTTTTATAACTTTAAACATGATTTTGATAGAATATCCAAGCTGTTAGATAAGCTTAAAGTTAAATATCAAACGTTGGATAATTCAGAAGATATTAAAGCCTGGAATAATGGAGAAATAGAAGTTGCGTTATTGCATCCAGCTTCAGCAGGACACGGTTTAAATCTTCAGTACGGCGGAAACATCATAGTTTGGTTTGGGCTTACATGGAGTTTAGAATTATATCAACAGGCTAATGCAAGACTTCACAGACAAGGGCAAAAGGAGAATGTTATAATACATCACCTAGTTGCTAAAGGTACCGTGGATGAAGATGTTATGAATGCCTTGGCCAATAAAGAAGTAAATCAAAATATGCTTTTAGAAGCTGTGAAAGCTAGGTTAAAAGGTGGTATAGATGGATAACAAAGAAAATTTTATGAAATACGTAAAACAGAGAATCAAAAAGATAGAGTTTAATAAGAAAAAACGTGAGAATGAAGCTTTCGATTACCACATTAAAAGTGTTCAAAGAGCTAGTAACAGGAGGCGATAAGATGCTTAAGTTTATAATAGGTCTATTCCTGGGAGGTACCCTCGGGTGCTTATTTACGGCATTACTAATAGGAGCCAAACGAGGTGAATAACATATGATAGAGAAAAAAACTTTAGAAGAAACTAAAACAATAAGTTATGAAGAAGCTATTAAAATTGGTATTAGAGAAGGTATAAATTATATAAAGGAGCAAGAGTATTATAAGACTAAAAAGAGATACGATAGAAGATTAAGGAACACTAGGCTATTATTAAAGCATTATAGAGGCTTAAAAGCACATAATAAAATAGCTAATAATATAATAGATAAAATCTATGATGAGAATGCAATAGATGTGTTAGATGATATCGAAGCAGTGAATGACGAGGAACAGTATGTCCAGGCTTTGAGTAGGACAAAGATAAGAACTTTAGTTATAGTTGGACATATTAATAAAGCTATTAAGTACTATGAATCTATATGTGAGAGTGAAGGCAGAGTTAAAGAGAGAAGATACAAGATAATAAAGTATATGTATATAGATCCATCTAAGGATGATATAACACCTACCTATGAGCAAGTGGCAGAGCACTTTGATTTGAGTGTAAAGACGGTAGGAAGGGATGTAAGAGAAGCAGTGGAGGATTTAAGTATTTTATTTTTTGGAATTGATGGAATAAAGCTTTAAAATGTCCTTTTCAAAATGCATACAAACCCAGTAATATAGTCAAAGTATATGAAATTTATGTTTCAAAAGTTGTCCTTTTATATGGGATTGAGATGCATTTTATACTATAGTATAATGGCATTGTGAAAAATTATATACTAAAGCTTTTGTAGGTGTTATTTTAGGTAAATAGCTAACCTATATTGGTTTTTGATTCAGGAGAACCTAGTATTTAGGTTCTCTTTTTATATTTGGTTACGAGTTAGGTGTGTAAAGTTAACCCAAAAAATCAAATATAAGGAGTGTAACAATGGTAAAAACATTAAGTCTATTTAGTGGAAAAGGAGCTTTTGAAAGAGCAGCAAGTAATAAAAAAATTAGATATGAAATTGTAAACTATTGTGAGATAGATAAGTATGCGAGTTATGCATATTCAATTTTACATGATGTAGAAGAAAGTAAAAATTTATGGGATGTATGTAAAGTAAATGGATCTAATTTTAAGAATATAGATTTAGTAACATATGGTTTTCCATGCCAAGATATTAGTTTAGCAGGAGAAAGAAAGGGAATTATTAAGGGAGAAACTAGAAGTGGTTTACTCTTTGAAGCATTACGAATCATTGAAGAAGGTAAGCCTAAAGTGGCTATAGCTGAAAATGTGAAAAACCTAGTAAGCAAAATGTTTATAGGTGATTTTAATAGATTAATAGATGAGCTAGACAAGTTAGGTTATAACTCATATTGGAAAGTTTTAAATGGAATTAACTATGGATCAGCACATTCTAGGGAAAGAGTTTTTGTTGTAAGCATCAGAAAAGATATAGATAACAAAACTTTTAAGTTTAAAGATCCAATACCGGGTTTAATACCTTTAAACAGTATTACTGAAAAAGTTGTAGATGAAAAATATTATTGCAAAGATAATCAGTATATTAAAAAATTCTTAGATAATGTACAAAGAAGAATATGTGATTTTTCAAGTCCTAGCAAACATGGTTTAATCAGAGTTGGGGAAATAGAAAGTCCAACATTGAGAGATATGAATAAAAGAGTTTTTAGTGAATTAGGTGCAAGTCCAACTTTAGTTACTGGATCTGATAGTGTGCCTAAAATAGTGCAATGTAGGGTAAGGCGATTTACACCTCTAGAAACTTGGCGGCTACAAGGTTGGAATGATGAAGATTACTGGAAAGTAAGAAAAGCTTTTGAGAAACGATTTTATAACAATAAAAATATGACAGATACTCAAATGTACAAAATGGCTGGCAATAGTATAGATGTTAAAGTTGCAGAGAGCATATTAGAGAGTTTAAAAGGTATAATTTATTAGATTAAAAAAATCATAAACAAGATATAGTAAGGAGGTGGCATTATGGCCAAGTTAACACCAAAACAGAAGATATTTGTTGATGAATACCTAGTGGACCTTAATGCCACTAGAGCTTATAAAGTTGCTTATCCTAGTTGCAAGAAGGAAGAAACTATTAACGCTGCAGCTAGTAGAATGTTAAGAAATGTTAAGGTTAAAGATTATATTGATAAGCGGATGAAGGATAGGGAAAAAAGGACAGAAATAAAACAAGATGATGTGATTAGAGAGATTGCAAGTATAGCTAATGATGATATTAAAAATTATCTTTCATTCAAAACTGAGAAAGTGTTTGTAGGATATGATGTTAATGGCTTACCAGTGCAAGATTATAGAACTATAGTTAATATGAAAGATAGTGATGAAATTGATACAAAAAACATATCAGAGATAAGCATAGGCAAGGATGGGCAATTTAAGTTTAAATTGTATTGTAGAGATAATGCTCTTATTCAATTAGGTAAACACTTAGGCATGTTTAAAGATAAAGTAGAAGTTACAGGAAATATGAAAGTTAATAATCCATATGAAGGTTTAACTACTGAGCAGTTATTAAGACTGGCCCAATTGAGTGATGATGATGGATAAAAAGCAAATAGCATTAGATGCAAAGATAGAACTTGCAAGACGTGAGTTCTTTTTTTATTGCAATCTAAAAGCACCGGACTTCTATAAGCCTGATAGAAAATATCTAGTTGAGCTTTGTAATGAGTTCCAGGAGTTTCTTTCTTCAGATGAACAGGTAATGATAGTTAATGAACCGCCTAGGCATGGAAAGAGTAGAACAGCTGGATTACTTGTAGAGTGGGTTTTAGGAAGAGACCAAACACAAAAGGTTATGACAGGATCCTACAATGAAACCTTATCTACTATGTTTTCTAAGAATGTTAGGAATAGCATTCAAGAAGAAAAAGCAGATAAGTATAAGCCAGTATTTAGTGATGTATTCCCTGGTGTAGCAATTAAACGTGGTGATGGAGCCATGAACCTATGGTCCTTAGAAGGTGGATATAATAACTACTTGGCTACTTCTCCCACAGGAACAGCAACAGGCTTTGGTTGTAGCCTTATGATTATAGATGACTTAATAAAGAATGCGGAAGAAGCTTATAACGAGAATGTTCTACAAAAGCACTGGGATTGGTTTACTAATACAATGCTTTCACGTTTAGAAGAAGGTGGAAAGATAATTATTATAATGACCAGGTGGGCAACTGGAGATTTGGCTGGTAGAGCTCTAGAGTATTATAAAGAACAAGGAATAAAAGTTAGACATATATCCATGAAGGCTTTAGTTGACAAAGAGAAAAAAGAAATGCTTTGCCCTGAGGTATTAAGCTATAGAAGCTATATGAACAAAGTAAAGGCCATGGGTTCTGATATTGCCAGTGCTAACTACCAACAGGAGCCTATAGACGTTAAAGGAAAGTTATACAGTAGCTTTAAGACTTACACGGACATACCTAGAGATAGCAGGGGTAATCCACTATTTACTAAAATTAAAGCTTATATAGATACTGCAGATGAAGGCGCAGATTACCTATGCGTAATAATCTATGGAATATATAACAATGAAGCTTATATACTAGATGTTTATTACACAAAGGATCCAATGGAGATTACGGAAGAAGAGACAGCAAAACGTCTTTATGAAAATGAAGTTAATATAGCTGATATAGAAAGTAATAATGGTGGACGGGGATTTGCTAGAAGTGTAGAGAGGATATTAAAAGAAAAGTTTGGTAGTAATAAAACTAAAATTAAATGGTTCCATCAAAGTAAAAACAAGATAGCTAGAATACTTTCCAATGCTACCTGGGTTATGGATCATATCTATTATCCAGTGAACTGGAGAGATAAGTGGCCTGAATATTATAATGCTATGGTGAAATATCAAAGAGAAGGTAAGAATGCTCATGATGATGGCCCAGATGCTACGACAGGGGTAGCGGAGAATATAAACAAGTCTAGCGGCATGTCAGTATTAAAGTAAGGAGGGATTAATGTGCCTGGAATAATAAATTCACTGTTAGGGAAGATAGTACCTAGTGCCCCATCAATGGCACAGGAGCAGATCATAGATAACTATATTAAAGATTTTGAAAACAGTCAGAAAAGAAGAGATATGCTCATTGGTGAGAAGTATTATGATAATGAAAATGATATTAAACAAAGGAAAATGTATAAATATATTGATGGTCAAAAGGTAGAAGATACAGAAAGACCAAATAATAAACTATCTCATGGATATTCTAATCTTTTAGTTGATGAAAAGGTAAGCTATTTATTAGGTACAAGTCCCAAAATTACTGCAGATGATGAAGAATTTCAAAAAAAGCTTATAGAGATATTAGATTATAAATTTGATGATAAGCTTCAAGAAATAGGCGTAGAGGCAAGTAACAAGGGGATAGCATGGCTACAACCATATATAAACTCAAAGGGAGAAATAAAGTTTAGGAAACATGAAAGTGAACAAATAATTCCTATATACAAGGATAGCACTAAAGAAGAGCTTGAAGCGCTTATAAGATTTTACTATGTGGAAACCTATGAAGGTATCAAAAAAACAGATGTTAAGAAGGTGGAATATTGGACAAAGGATACAGTATCTTACTATACAAATTATAAGGGAAGTCTTATTCCTGATATAGAAGCACCAGGAGAAGGAGATCCTATAGGACACTTCTTAGTTAATGGTGCATATCAAAGTTGGGGTAAGGTACCATTTATACCTTTTAGAAATAATAGCAGAGAAAAGAATGACTTAACATACTTCAAAGATCTTGTAGATGATTATGATAAAAATACCTCCGATACATCTAATACATTGGATGATATTGCGAGGTTTATTTTTGTACTTAAGAACTATGGTGGTACTGATTTAGCTGAATTTCTTAATGATTTAAAGCTATATAAAGTTGTTAAGGTTGATGATGATGGTGGAGTAGATAAGTTATCGCCGGATGTGAATGTGGATGCGGTGGAAAAGCATTTAGACAGATTAAAGAAAGATATATATACATTTGGTAAAGGTGTTGATAAGGATACAGATAGATTTGGGAACTCTCCTTCAGGAGTTGCTCTCAAGTTTTTGTATGCAGCATTAGATTTAAAATCAGATCAGATGGAGAGAAAATTTAAAAATGCTTTTGATGAATTGTTTTGGTTCATAGCTGAATATTTAAAGATAGTTAATAAGGTCACATATGATTATAAAACAGCTAAAGTAACTTTTGTTAGAAATATGCTAATAAATACATCTGACACAATCAAGAATGTTAATGAATCTCAAGGAATTGTATCAAAGAAGACATTGTTAGAGAATCACCCATTTGTTGAAGATGTAACGGAAGAACTCTTAAGGCTAGAGGAAGAAGAGAAAGTTAATCTACCTTTCAAAGATAAGATACCTACGGAAGATGGTGGGGTAAATGAAGAGTAGTGAGTACTGGGAAAAGAGAATAGCTAATGGCACATGGACCACCTATAATAACTTAGAAGAAAAGAACAGAGCCTTATTAGAAATGTACCAGGAAGCAAGTTTAAATATTTCCGATGAACTATATAGAGTTTCAGAGAAAATGAAAACCTCAACACCAACCTTAAGTGATATGCATAAGTTTGACAGACTTACTAAGTTGCAAAAGAACATTGAAAGTATAATAGGTGAACTTGGAGAAAATGTTGAAAAGTTTTATATAGACAATGCTACACAAGGATTTAAAGAAGTTTATAAAAATGTAAGAGTAGCATTAGGTGAGACAGATTTCAATGAACCACCTAAAAAACTTATGGAGCAGTTCTTAAGGAAGCAATGGGAAGGAAGTAATTTCTCCACTAGACTATGGAAGAATACACAGGTATTAGTTACTAATTTAAATGATGTGGTAACCAATGGACTTATACAAGGTAAAACAGTTACTGAAATGGCAATCCAACTAAATAATAGGATGAATAAGGAATTTAATATATGCCATAGATTAGTAAGAAGTGAAACCATGCATTATTTAAATGAAAGTGCTAAAAGTGCTTATAAAGATGCTGGATGCGAAAAGATACAGTTATGGGCAGCCATTGATGAAAGGACTTGCCCAGTATGTGGAGTAAAGCATGGTAATAAGTATAGTTTGAGAGATGCTCCAGTATTACCATTACACGCTAATTGTAGATGTACTTATATTCCGATTATAGATGATGATGTTGCAAATAATAGTCATGCTATCGCTAAAGAAGATGTTAAGAAAGAATGGCAAAGAAGAAGTATTCCAGATGAACAAATAAAAGATAAAATGAAGAAAAATTATGAAACAGATATGAAACAATACAAAAAATATAAAGAAGTCTTAGGAGAAGAACTACCTAAATCCTTTGATAAGTTCCAGGGATTAAAGTATAATAATAGTGAGGAATGGGGAAAGGTTAAAGATAAATTCTCCGAAGTATTTGTTACAAAAGATTTTGATAGTATACCATCATTTCATGAAAATTGCAGTAATTTATTAACTAGAAAGTGGTATAAATGGCATGATGAAAATATACCAAATTTGATTGATACATCTAAAACAATACAAGAACAAGCAAGACAGGCTCATGAGTTAAGAAATACTTATAGAATACAAGCACGTGACCTCATGAAGGACCAGGAAGAAAGAAAAAATCTAGATACGAAACATCCTAATCCATCATTTGAAGAATTGATAGAACACAAAAAGTTAAAATATGGGCTATCCAACGAGGAAGCTTATGTGGATATAATAAGAAGTAGCCAAACAACAAATAAGAAATATGATAAAATTGCTGGAATAAAGGAGGAGTAACTTGTGAGAATATATAAAACTCAAAATCAAAAAGATAAACTGTTTTTCACTAATTACAAAAGGCTTGATGAAGAGATAGTTTTCAATGAAATAGTAGATATATTAAAAAGTAACCCCTCTGTTAGTATAGGCAATAAAATAGTAGGACCATCAGAGGACATATATAGCTGCAATATATTGAAAGAAGAATTTGAATTAGTACTTGATATAGATTATGGTGGTTACATTCAAAGTAATTCAGAAAAAGCTTTAAATCTTTTAGAGAATATATTAAATTAGTTAGCACTTACTAAATAAAAAATAGTAGGTGCTTTTATTATGTTTAAAATCAAGGAGGGGTGAAGGTGGATATTATATTATCTATACTGATTATAGTGTTTTTATTGACTGGTATATATGTAAACTACACTACTTACAAAAGGAACAAAGAAGATACTAAGCTATTATCTGAAATGAGGGAAGCAGTATCGAAAATCAATGAAAAAGAAAATGCATGTAAAGATGGCATATGTCAAATTAGTAAGAAGGAATAGAATTGGAAAATAAAAAGATAAATATTGCTTAAGTATAAAAAATAGCTGTTCATGAAGTGCCAGTTCAGGAACAGCATGTAATCTTAACTATTGATTCTAAGCAAATTGCTAAAGTTGTTATTGATGAATTAAGAGACAACAAAAGCAATTCAATATAACTCTTAATCCAATCTAAGTACATCCAGTTCATCAAGAATTAACATTGTAACATAAGATGCAATATTAACTGCAATTTGGATTGTAGTATCTGGTTGATTTTCTAAGAGTTTACTATTGGCGTTACAAACTTTTTCTGCGGTTTCAGAGATAAGTTCAGCAAGTTCAGTCTTGGTAATTGATCTAGGCATATGTATACCCCCTTTCAACAAAATTTTACCATATTTGAGAGTAGATATACAAACTATTGTTATTTAAGTCTTAGGAATAAGGCTTTTTTATTTTGCCTTTTTAGCTTTATTACAGGCGTAAAAGAATAAATAAGCAACTATATTTGTGAAGCAAAACACGTATAAAAGCGTAAATATAGGAGGGATAACATGGAGGAATTATTAAAAAAATTAGGTTACACAGATGAACAAATACAGAAGATTATAGGAGGGATGAAAGAAAATAAGATTTTTACTACTACAGAAGAGAAGATAGAAGAGAGATACAACAAACTTAAAGAGCAGAAAGCAGCTCTAGATGAACAAATAAATACAGCTAATGCTACGATCGAGGATCTAAAGAAAAATAATACTGATAATAATACTCTTCAAACTAAAGTAAAAGAGTATGAAGACAAAGTATCAGATTATGAAAAGAAAATATCTGATATGCAGTTTAATTATGCAGTAGATGGGGCCCTTAAAGGGGCAAATGTTAAAAATATAAAAGCAGTAAAGGCTCTTTTAAATATGGAGAATGTAAAGCTTGATGGTGAAAACATAATAGGACTTTCAGATCAGGTAGAAGCACTTAAGAAGAGTGATACATATTTATTTGAGACAACTGTTTCTGGAAATGAACCTAGGGATGGAAAAAATAATCCAACCCCACAAGAAGCTACAGATTTAAGAAGTGCATTAGCACAAAAATATCAATAAAAAAAGGAAAGGTGATATAAATGGCAATTACATTAGCAGAAGCAAAAGTATCAATGGCAGATAAAGTAGACCAGATGGTTATAGATGAATTTAGGAGAAACTCTCTATTACTAGATAAATTAATATTCGATGATGCGGTTTCCCCTGGAACAGGAGGGAGTACCCTTACTTATGGGTATACTAGGTTAAAAACTCCAGCACAAGCAGGGTTTAGAGCAATAAACTCTGAATATACTCCTCAGGAAGCAAAGAGAGAGAAACATTCTGTAGATCTTAAAATATTCGGAGGAGCTTTTGAACTAGACAGAATAGTAGCAAATACTTCAGGCGCAGTAGATGAAGTGGATTTCCAACTTAAAGAAAAGATTAAGGCCGCATCTAATTTATTCCACTACACTGTTATTAATGGAGATAGTGCCGTGGATTCAAAGGCTTTTGATGGATTAGATAAAGCTTTAGCTGGATCAAGTACAGAGATTAACAAAGATAAAATCATTGATCTTTCAACCTCCGGAGCTGTGGATACAAACTATAAAGATTTTATTGATATATTAGATGAGTTTCTATCTGAATTAGATGGAGTTCCTAATATGTTAATGGGAAATGCTAAGCTCATGGCCAAGATAAGAGCTTGTGCAAGAAGAGCTGGGTATTTAACTCAATCAGAGGATGCTTTTGGTAGAAAAGTTGAATCATATGGAGGGATTATACCATTAGTGGATTTAGGATACTATGTAGATGATACTACTGGTACAATACCTACTGTTAAAATTCAAAAAAGAACTATCGCAAGCACCGAAACTGATGGGCTTACAGATTTATTTGCTACAAACATAAGCCTAGGTGGTTTCCACGGTGTTACTGTTAAAGGTGATAAAATTATAAAAACCTATCTACCAGATTTAAACGCACCAGGAGCAGTGAAAAAAGGTGAAGTTGAAATGGTTGCTGCAGTTGCGCTGAAAAACTCTAGATCAGCAGGAGTATTAAGAAATATAAAAATTAAATAGTTAGGAGAGATATTTATGGCTAAATATAAAATACTAGCTCCAAATAAAGAATACACTGGCCTTAGTGCCGGTGTTTCTTTTATTAATGGAGAAGCTGAAACAGAAAATGAATGGCTAGTAGATTGGTTTAGAAATAAAGGATATGAAGTCACTAAAGAGGAGCAAAGAATAGAAGAGTTAACAGTAAAAGAACTTAAGGAGTTAGCAAAGGATAAAGGAATAGAAGGCTACTCTGATATGAAGAAAGATGAGTTGATAAAAGTTCTGGAAGGTGTTGAGGATGTTAAACAAGATTAAAATAGCTCTTCAAATGTCTATAGCAGACACTTCAAAAGATGATTTGTTAAATCTTATGGTAGAAGATGTACAGGAGTTTATTTTAAATTATTGTAATATAAAAGAACTACCAGGAAGGGCTGAAAGCCTAATAAGAAGAATTGTAGTTATTAGATATAATACTTTAGGCTCAGAGGGGTTAAGCTCTGAAAGCTATAGTGGAATATCTCAAAGTTTTATAGATGGTCTTCCTAAAGATATAAAGCAGGAGCTTGGGGCTATAAGGAAGGTGAAGTTTTAATGCCTAGCATTAATAGAGATATGTATCCTATAATATTAGAAACTAAGGTTAAAATCAGAACACCTTCAGGAGCTACTAAAGAAACCTGGGATAAAGCAATTACTATTGCCGTTGCTATATATGATATAGATGATAGAATAAACACACAGAGCGCTAAATTCAACGATTCTAGCCATACTGGGCTCACTAGATATAAAGACATCAAAGAAGGTATAAACAGGATTAGGAAAGGCGATACAGTATATAATATACTATCTGCTAAGACTAAAGGGAGATTAACTCAACTTTATTTAAAAGTAGCTGATACTAATGTCTAGTGAAGATAATAGAAACTTTGTGAAAAGCCTTGAGGAAGCTACTTATAAACAGATTACGGAGGTATTGAAAAATACTGAAAAAGGCTGTATTTTCTTAGAAGGTGAAGCTAAGAAGAATTGTCCAGTTGACCAAGGGCCTCTAAGAGCTGCTATGTTTCATGATGTTAGCTTGACACCAACAGAGATAATTGGAACTGTAGCTAATAGTATGGAAATTGCTCCTTATGTACACCAGGGTACAGGTGTTTATGCAGTTAATGGAGATGGGAGAAAAACACCTTGGAAGTATGAGGCTAAAAGTGGAAAGTATAAAGGGTGGCATACTACAGTAGGGCAAAGACCTAAACCATTTTTAGAGTATTCTAAGATATTTAATAAAGATAAAATAAACAAAATTTTAGGGGGTGATAAGTAGTGGAAATAGATATTAAAAATTATATAGAAGACAGTATAGTTAAGTTAAAAGATAGATTGTTTCCTATATTCACTACTGATATTAAAAAGCCTTCTGTAGTTTATAATTTTACTCCTATAAGTGGGGGACATATTAAAGAATCTCAATTAGAATTAAAGGTTATATGGTCCGACTATGACCAGGTAAAAGAAATAGAAACAGAAATAAATAAAATAATGGATACGGAAGAAGATAAGTCCTTTATTGCTTATGGAAACACTTATTTTAAGAGTTCTGTAGGTGGTGGAGGGCTTTTATTTAGGGATGATTTACAGATGTATGAGAATACATTAATTTTTATAATAAAATGGAGGTGTAAAAATGGCTAATGATGAAATATTATTAGGCGCTGGTGAAGTTTACATGTATGAATTTACTGGGGAGGCTATTCCAGAAAATACAGTAATAGAAAGTGAAACTCATAATGTAGGACATACTTCTGGTGGCGCAAGTGTAGACTACAAGCCGGAAAAATATGACGTTAAAAATAGTTATGGTAAGACAGTAAAATCTTTTATAACTAAAGAGGATATAACCTTTAAGACAGGCCTATTGACCTGGGTAATGGAAAGAATATCACTTCTTTCTACTGCTAAATTCACAACTGATAAAGTTAAAAAGGTTAGAAAGTTAACATTTGGTGGTGGAGGAAGTCTTAAAAATGTACTTGTAAGATTTGTTCACACTAAAGACAACGGCAAAAAAATCAGATTTACCATGATAGGGCAGGGTGGAAATGGTTTTACCATGGAATTTGGAGAAAAGGAAGTAGTTGTAGATTCTGAAATAACTGCTATAGAGTATATTAAAGGATTCCTGGCAGAATTTGAAGAAGAATTGACAGATGAAGAAGTAGCAGCATTAGGAGCATAGAAAATAATATTTTAAGAGCCTTTAGAAATAAAGGCTCTTTTATTTTGGAGGGAAAGCAATGTTAATAGATTTAGATAAATATATAAATAGGACAATAGACTTTAAGATAAACGGAAAAATGGTTAAGGTACAAGAGTTAACCCCATCACTATTTAAAAAGGTATCTGAGTATGAAATGACAGAAGATCCTAAAGAGATATACTCTAAACAAGTTGATTTAGTTGTTGAAATGTTAAACAGAAATACTAGTTCAGTAAGTTTTACAGTTGAAGAAATAGAGAAATTACCTCAATCAGTAGTAAATAAAATTTATATTTCTATAGTGAGTTTTACAAAAGAACCTTTAAATGACCCAAACTAAGAGTTCCCATTCCAGATGAGCCATACGGAAATGCTGTTTTAGATAAGTACTTTCCTATGGAGGAATGGGAACATTTATTTTCGCTTAGTACAAGTGAAGTTAAAAACATTAGCAGTTATTCAGGGTTAAATTTCAATGAAGTTTTAAATTTAGGTATGAGTGAGTATTTGCTCTATAAAAAAGAGGCATGGATATACAATTTAAAACAATCAGAAGAAGGCAGAGAATTTCTTAAGACCTTATGGAGATTACAGCAAACTAAAGCAGATACAAAAGCAATAAGAACATTTGAAGAAAGGAGGAGGTAGTTTGGCAGGTGGAATTCAATTAGCACCACTTTTAACACAAATGAAGGTTGATATTAAAACTTTCAAAAATGATATGGACAAGGTAAAAGTTGAAGCTGTTGGTAGAGCTAAAGAAGTTTCAAAAGAAATGGCAAATGCAGCTAAAGTCGGAGAGAAGATGAGTGAAATTGGCGGAAATCTGACCAAGACTATTACTCTTCCTATAATTGGTGCTGGGACTGCGGCAGCTAAGTTTTCTATGGACTTTGAAGATTCTATAGCTAAGGTGAGTACAATTTCAGAAGAAAGCGAAGTATCTATAGGAGATTTAAGAAAAGGTATTTTAAAGCTTTCTGATGATACTGGAATAGCTTCAGCCGAAATAGCTAACAACGTATATGATGCAATATCAGCAGGACAAAAGACAGGGGATGCCATAAATTTTGTCACTAATTCTACTAAGCTCGCTAAAGCAGGATTTGCTGAAGCTAGTGATTCTCTAGATTTGCTTACTACTATAATGAATGGGTATAAGCTAAAAGCTGAGGATGTAGGAAAAGTATCTGACTTATTAATACAAGTTCAGAATAAAGGTAAGGTAACTGTTGGAGAATTATCTTCCAGTATGGGTAAAATTATAAAAACTGCTGATGTAAGTGGTGTTAAACTTAACCAAGTCGGGGCTGGATACGCTCTAATGACTGCTAATGGTATTAAAGCTGCAGAAACAACAACATATATGAGTTCTATGTTTACCGAATTAAGTAAAAGTGGAACAAAAGCAAGTGATAGTCTAAAAGAAGCAGCAGGTAAAAGTTTTAAAGAACTTATGGATAGTGGTATGAGCCTTGGGGATGTATTAGTAACGCTTGATGATTATGCAAAAAAGAGTGGTTTATCTATGGCAGATATGTTCGGGAGTGCGGAGGCGGGAAAGGCAGCTCTTATATTAGCAGACAATGCTGGAAAAGACTTTAATGAAATGCTTAAAGATATGAACAACAGTACAGGAGCTACAGAGGAAGCATTTAAAAAGGTAAGCGGTACCACTGGAAATGAGTTTAAAAAAGCATTAAATGACATTAAAAACTTAGGTATTGAAATGGGAGACATATTAATGCCGGTTGTTAGAGACGTTATAGCAGGTATAAGGGGTGTTGCAGAAAGATTCAAAAGATTAAGCCCAGAAATGAAGGAAACTATAGTTAAGACTGCTCTATTCGCTGCTACAATGGGACCAGTTTTAAGTGTAACAGGAAACGCAATAACTACATTTACCAAATTAAAACCACTAGTAAGTGGAATAGGTACTGTATTTGGAAGCGGTACTCCTTTAGTTGGTAATTTTCTTGGTAAGTTAGGGTTAACCAAAGCTGTAGGAGCAACTGCAACAACGGCATTAAGTGGTGTTGGAACTGCAGCAGGTACAGCAGCAGGTGCCAGTGGGGTGGCTGGATTAGCAGGGAGCTTAGGTACAGCGGCATTGGCAGCCGCTCCATTTGTAGCAGCAGGAGCTGCGATAGTAGGCACAGGCTACTTAATTCATAAGGAAATGTCAAAGGAAGTTATTCCAACAGTTGATTTATTTGCAGATAAAGTTGGGATAGCTAGCGCAGGAGTAGAAGATTCATACGGAGGAATGGTTCAAACAGTTCAAACGGAAACTGTTAAAATAAGTGATGCAACTGAAAAAGCTGTGGGGGCTTATATGAAGATGGATGATGAAACCACTAAAGCTTTATATGAAATGAGGGTAAAGAATGCAGTTGTAACAGATGCTATAGCAAATGATATGATAAGTAAGTTTAATAATATGGGTGAAACAATTAAAACTGGAAATAGTAAAAACTTTAGTGAGATGAATACCAATTTAACTCAATTTTTTAATGAGAGCAATTTTCTTACATCTCAAAAAGAACAAGAAATATTAAACACTATAACCCAAAAACATAATGAGCGACAAACTATTATAGATGAGAAAATGAAGAGAATATCAGAAATCTATATGAATGCTAAAAACAATAACAGAGCTATAAATGAAGCAGAACAAAATGAAATAAATAGTATTCAGTCTAGTATGAGAGATGTAGCTATTAATACTTTAAGTGAAACTGAACAGGAAGCAGCAGTTATTCGAGAGAGAATGAAAGATTATCAAGGAAGACTAACCGCCGAAATGGCCAGTCAAATGATAACCAAAGCTAATGAAACTAGAGATAAGGAAATTGGTGCAGCTAATGCAAAATATGATGGAATAATTAAACAAGCAGAAAGATTAAAGACTGCTGGAGATATAACTGAAGAGCAATATAATAATATGAAAGAAGCGGCTAGAGTTGCTAAAGAAGAGCAAATAAAGAAAGCTAATGAAGGTTGCGAAGGTATTAAAAATGAGATTAAAAATGCTACTCCAGGAATTGAGAAGGAAGTAGAAATTCAAACAGGAAAAATTAAAACTTGGTACAATAAGGCTTGGGATTCCATTTCAGGATTTTTTAATTGGCTATTTAGTTCAAATGAAAGGGCAAATAAGGAGGCTGAAGGTTTAAATGCTAGTAGTCCAAAATATGATGGTTCAAAATACAATGGACTTTCTTATGTACCTTTTGATGGATATGTAGCTAAATTACACAAAGGAGAAAGAGTTCTTACTGCAGATGAAAATAGGAATTATATCCAAGGGTCTAATAGTGCAAGAGGTGTAAATGTAACTAATAATTTCTATGGCAGAGTTGATTCTCCTTATGAGGTTTCTAAAGCTAGTAAAAAAGCCATGAGAGATTTATCTTTTGCTTAGGAGGCGGTATTTATATTTACAAGAATTGAATTAATTAATAAAGAGAATAAGTTAAGTATTACTATAGAGAGTTTTATTAAGGGTACAGGCGTACTCTTAACCGCTTTTGAAGATGGACAGATACAAGGAGAATTTAGCAAGTTTAAAGGTGTAAACCAACATGGGCAAAGTATAAATTCTACTTCCTTAAGTGAAAGACCTATTGATATTGAGGGAATTATATTAGCTGATACTAGAGAACAAATAGAGGTGCTTAAGAAACAATTAGTGAGAATTTTAAATCCATTACAGGATGTGTTGCTAAAGTACAACGAAGATTATGTAAATAAAGAGATAATTGTAAGAGCTGAAGAAATACCCAAATTCTCTACAGACTATAAGACCAATAATGAAAATGGGTTAGGTTTTAAGTGTTCATTTAATGCTGCATATCCATTCTGGCAAGACCAGGAGGAAAATGTAACTAATATAGAAACATGGGAAGGTGGACTGGAATTTGAATTAGAAATACCTTTCACCGGAATTGAATTCGCTAAAAAAGGCCCTAATGAATTAGTGTTTATAAACTATGGAGATGTAGAAAGTCCACTTGAAATATTTTTCAATGGTTCAGCGCTAAACCCTATAATAACTTTAAATGGTGATAAATTTATTAAGTTAAACAAGCAAATATTAGATACTGAAATTCTTTATATCTCTACAGCCTACGGAAGTAAAAAAGTTGAAATTATAAAAAGTGATGGTATTAGAGAAAATGCTTATAATTATATAGATATTAAGAGTACTTTATCGTTGTTTAATTTAGAGGTTGGAAGCAATACGCTTAGTTACAGTACAGAGGGAGACTTTATTCCTCAATCGGTTATTATTAAATATAAAAATAAATATTTAAGCCTATAGGAGGTGAGGCAATGGCAGAGTTCGGAGGTTTTTTTAATAGTATTAGTGGTGATAGAAAATATAAAGCAGAGGATTTTGCAAACTATTTTAAAACATTTATTACTACTGGAGTTAATCCGGCACCAGGAAGCCTTAAGGTATTAAAAAAATCTAATAACCAAGTGGAGATTAGTGAAGGATCCGGATGCATTAATGGATACTTATATTTAAATACAACTACATTATCTAAGACTGTAGCAGTAGGCACAACTAGGCAAGATAGGATTGTATTAAAGCTAGATTTAATAAATAGAGCATTAAGTATATATGTTAAGCAAGGGGTAACAAGTGGACCCCCTGCACTACAGAGGGATACATCTGTACACGAATTAAGCCTAGCTAAAATAATAGTGAGTGGTTCTGATTTTTCTATTGTAGATGAAAGGCCAGATACTTCTATATGTGGATATATGAGTTTTACAGGTAAGGCAGACACACAGGAAATGTGGAATAAGTTCAATGGAGAGTGGAACAGTCTAAAGACTCTATGGCAGGATTGGTTTACTAATATGCAAGGACAAAGTATTAGAGGAATTTATATCCAAGGAACAACTCCGACAACAGCAAAGGTGGGAGATCTATGGATATAAATACTATTAAAATAATAAATAGTAACTTTGATTTTTTAGGGGATATAGAAGATTATATCTCTTTTTACTTTGTAAGGAATTTCACTAAAGCTAAGGAGTTTCAAATAGTTGCTCCTATAAAATATATAGACATTCTTAAAAATGAAAATATAATTTTTATAACTCCTAAAAAAGTTGGAATTATAGAAGAAGTTGAGGTAGATGAAAGTAAGAAAATAATAACCGCTAAAGGCAGAGATTTAAAATCTATTATAGGCATAAGAATTACAGTGCCACCTGCAGGAAAGGCTTATGATGAAATAAAGGCTACCGCTGAAGAGGTTATTAAACATTATGTAATAGATAACTGCGTTACTCCAGTAGATGTAAAAAGAAAAATTGAGCAATTACAATTAGCTCCTGATAAAAAGAGAGGCCCAATAATAGCATGGCAATCTAGGTTTAAATATTTAGACTTTGAATTAGAACAAATGTGTACTGTTGCAGGAATAGGATGGGAAGTTTATTTAGATTTATATAGCAAAAAATTTATTTTTGATGTAGTTGAGGGAATAGACAGGACTAAGGATTATAATAGCAGGGTTATTTTTAGTGAGGAGTTTGACAATATAACAAATTCCACTCATATAAACAATTCTCTAAGTTATAAAACAATGGGATACGTAGCAGGACAAGGAGAGGGAGAAGATAGATCAGTTCAGGAAGTATTTAAAACTGCAGATATTGGACTATCTAGAAGAGAATTATTTATAGATGCAAGAGATATAGAAAACGAGAATAACTTAGAAGATAGAGCTAAGGCTAAACTAGCAGAATATGATTATATTACTAGCAATGAAAGTACTGCAATTAATTCAAACTTTATATATGAGAAGGATTGGGACTTAGGAGATATAATAATTCTAAAAAATAGTACAGGAGAATCTTATCAAAGAGTTGCAGAAATTACAGAGGTGTATGAAGGACATAGAAAAATAGATATTGTTCTTGGTAGTGTAATTCCTTTGCCTACTGAAAAAATAAATAACCAAATAAATAGCATTCCTAATAGTACTGGTTCGGGTAAAATGTGGCGACCTTTTATAGATAGTAATGGCAATTTAACATGGACGTTAAACTCTTCTTTAGATATACCTGCAGTACAAAACATAAAAGGACCCCAAGGTAATACGGGATCAACTGGACCGCAAGGAGTACAAGGTACACCTGGAATAGGGTTAAACTTTTTATGGAATGGCACCCAATTAGGAGTAAAAAGAGAGGATGAAGTTTCATATAAGTATGTAGAGTTAAAGGGTACCCAAGGCATACAAGGAAAATCACTTGAATTTAGCTGGAACGGTACCAAATTAGGTATAAGAGTGGAAGGCCAAACAACTTATACTTATGTGGATCTTAAAGGAGAAAAAGGAGACCAAGGCATACAAGGCATGCAAGGACCTCAAGGGTTACCTGGCAAAGATGGAAAAGACGGTACACAAATAATTAAATCAGCTACACAACCTACAGGGATTCCTATAGGCACAGTGTGGATATAAGGAGGAGATAAGATGGCACAAACAATAAAAAGACCTTTTAGAAGTTTTAACGGAACTGATTGGGATAAGCATTATTTTGAAACCAGCGAAGATATGCTTGTTAATGCAACACAAAGCCTAGCTGAAATTGGATATAGAAAACTACCAGGGGGACTTATATTACAATGGGGGTGGTATGTGCTACCCGAAACAAATATTAATGGACTTACAGGATATACAGCAACACTGCCCATATCATTTCCAAATAAGCCTTTGAACCTTAGTGCTACAATATCTCACTTCGGGGATACTCATAACATAGCAAAAGAAATTGAAATAGCTGCCAATGCAGTAACTAAATCGCAAATTGGGCTTAGGTGGGTGCAAAATGGTACACCCCCAGCTGGGCAGATATCCATAAATTGGATTGCGATAGGAAACTAATAGGATACTAGGAGGTGTAAATAATATGTATATATTTAACGACAACGGATATGTGGGTTTTAAAGATAAGGAAATAAACACTATACTAGAAACAGATACTGAAATTTCTGATGAACTATATAATAAATATTTTGAGCTACAAGCTCAAGGTAAGCAATTTAAGATAAAAAATATTAATGGTATAACGTTTGAAGAAATATTTGAGGAATATATTCCAGAACCAGTTCCTCAGGAACCTTCTGAGGTTGACAAGCTTAAAGCAGAGAATGAAACTATGAAACAAAGTATAGCAGAGCTTACTGTATTAGTTACCAGCATGATGGGAGGAGGTGTATAGTATGAATTTTACTAAGAATAGCGGACTAGTTAAGGTTTGGGTATCTTTAGTTTTAGGCGGTACCTACAAGCTTGAAGAAGTACCTAGGCTGTTCAACTTAAAAGAAGTAGTAACAGAAGTAGTAAAAGAAACTACAACAATATAATTAAACTAAAAGGCAAGATAGAGCACCTATAGGGTGTTTTTATTTTGCCTTAAATTTTGTTAATTAGGTAGGTGGGTTATGGCAGATGAAAAAGATATAAAAATTGATAATTTAGAAAAGCAGATATTAGAACTAAAGGAATCAAAAAAAGATTTTGAACAGAGATTGTTAATACTGGAGAGGACATCTGCAGTATCTAGTGAACAGATTAAAATGATCTTTAATATCTTAAACGAGATTAAGGAGAGCATAGGGGATATTGCAAGTAAATTAGATCATATTGAAAAAGAACCAAGCAAAGAAGCTAAGCATTATAAAGTAGCCTTAGTATCTTCTACTATTACTGGTATTGTAGGAATTATTTTAGGTTTAATATTTAAAAAATAAGGATGGTGTTAATTATGGAATTAATTAAATTTGTACCCGAACAACTAATGATATTGGTGGCTGCTTTATATGTTGTGGGAATGTTTTTGAAGAATAGTCCTAAAGTACTAGATTGGAGCATACCATGGGTTTTACTTGTAGTTGGTGTTGGAGGATCTATAGCATTGCAACAAGGGGTTACAGCACTAGCAGTATTCCAGGGAATAGTATCAACTGGAGTAGCTGTCTTAACTAATCAGCTTATTAAGCAAACTAAAAATAGGGAGGATGAATAATAATGAAAATAGCATATAGAGCAGGCCATAACCCACAAGCTCCAGGAGCGGTTGGTATACTAAATGAAATAGTGGTTAATAGGGAGGTTCTCCCTCATTTTGGGGCTTATTTAATGTCTTTAGGATATGAAGCTTTAGATGTTACTCCTCCAAAAGGAATGAGTAAGAGTGATGATCTAGCTTATGGAGTTAATAAAGCAAATGCCTGGGGCGCAGATTTATTCATATCACTTCATGTTAACAAGGCTTATGAGAAGTATATAGGGGCAATAGGTTCCGAGGTATGTGCACATAATAGCAATAATTCATATGCTATAAATGTAGCTAAAGCACTATATGATTTAGGCTTTACTGATGATGAAGGAAAACAGAGAAGGAAGTCAACAAATGGATTGAACATAAACCCTTCACTATATGAATTAAAGCATACTAAAATGCCAGCTATGATAGTAGAGATGTTCTTTTTAGAAGCAACTAAAGATGTGGAACTATATAAAAAAATAGGGCCACAAATAATAGCAAAAGTCATAGCAGAGGGCATAGAAGGTAAAAAGGTTCAAAGTGCTCCTGCTCCAGATCCAGCACCAAAACCTTCTGTAATTTATGAGGCACACGTGCAAGATATAGGGTGGCAAGGCAAGAGAAAAAATGGGGAAACTGCAGGGACAACCGGGCAAAGCAAAAGACTTGAGGCTTTAACAATAAAACTAGAAAATACAAGTGCCAAATTAGAAATGCAAGGACATATAGAAGGTAAGGGATGGACATCTATAAGAACAGACGGAGAAGTGGTAGGAACAATGGGAGAATCTCTAAGATTAGAAGCTATAGCAATTAAAGGAATTGGTGTTACTGTAACCTATAGAGTGCATGTGCAAGATATAGGATGGACAAATTGGGTAAGAGATAGAGAAGTAGCTGGAACCACTGGACAAGGTAGAAGAATAGAAGCTATAGAAATTAAATTAGTATAATATTTATTAAGGTAGTCCTCGGGGCTACCCTTTATTTTTTTTGCATAAAAAAGCCCCCATACTAGGGAGCTAAGCCAAAGGAGATTCTATAAATAGAACAAACCATAAACATTTTAAATTCTTGCCATTTTTACACATCTTATACATGTAACATTATATATAGTTTTGTCGAAAAACTTGAACAAATAAATGTGTAGTTTACAATTATAATTGTAAATATACATACAGGGGGTAAGTATTATGAAAAAGATTTTATCAGTAATGCTAGTAATAAGTTTAATCTTGGTATTAGTAGCTTGTGGGAATAAAAATAACCAAGCGCCGGCGAATAATCCACCAACCAAAGAAACTAAAGGAGAAGCTCCTAATGAAACAAAAAAAGATACTTCTAATAAAACGGAGAAGCAAGCAACCACAATAGATTTTGGTACAGCAGGAAAAAGTGGGGAATGGGAATTCAAAATATTAGAAGCTAAAGATGTAGAAACTATTACAGCATTGAGAGAGAATTTTAAAAGTGAAGGGAATAAATTCATACAGATAAAGGTATCTGCTAAGAATTTAGGGAAAGCACCCAAAGAAGTAGGAACAAAGTTCGCGCTATATGACTTTAATAGCAAGAGTGGATATGACGTACATTCTGATAGCATGATACCTTTAAATATAGAAAATGAAAAGAACGGATTTGTAGGAGTATATGACAATATAAACCCTAATTTAACTAAGAATATATATGTAACGTTTGAAGTACCTAATGATCTTTCACTAGATAATGTAATTCTAATTAATCCTAGTGATTCATCCGTAGGGTATTATTTAAAATAAAAATAACCCTGGATTATTCCAGGGCTTTTTTTATAAATCATACCTCGCATTCTTCCCACATTTTTCCCACATAAGTTTCAGATGGTGCTAGTTTGTAATAGAATGTTATAGGGAATGAATGGCTTAATCTCAATAGTTGAGGGCAGTTTTAGTTTTTTACAGTTAGAATTGATTGGAATCAGGAGTTCGAGTCTCCTAGGGGTCACCAAATACATTATAAAGTGCAATATCAACGAATTGAAATAAAGTTTTTTATATAAAACCGCTTTTATAAACAAATTTTATACTATAATTTTATATTATATTTAGAATATCTGCAGCTCTAAATAATGAGTAAAATATCCAGTTGTTTTATACAACTGGATTAAATAATTTACAGATCATTAAATTAGGTTCAAAGTATATGATGTATTGTTCAAGCATACAGTAAACACCATACTGCTTTTTATAATCTTCTATACACTCTTTAAGATATTGCTCTGTAACACCTAAAAATTCAGCAATTTCATAAGATGTTTGTGCCTTATATTCAAATGCACTAATCAATCCAAACAAACTAACCGCCCTTTTATAGCCATACCTTCGAGCCACAAGTTCTTGTTTTCGATTTTCTATTTTAGTTTGATCAGTAATATCTCCTACAGTTTTTAGAAAGTGGCCTATTTCTTCATGTAAAACGCAATATTTCTCTGCATCAGTTATTAGATCTTTACTAATGGCAATTCTATTACCTTTACATAACCCATCAAAAGCTTTCAGCTTTCTTTCACGAACAATGATTTGTAAGTTATCAGCTTCTTTTAATAACTCCTCATACATCATGCAATCACCTCTAATTTACCAATTATCATCATCCATAATGTCTAAATCATGTTTAATGTCATCTTTGGATGCTTTATTTTTAGCATGTGCAGCAACTGGAGATAGATAGTCTTTTTCTATATATTTATCTATATATGTCAGTTCCTCAACTCTTTTAATTGCTGTAACCTTCCCTATAGTATTTAATCTGCTAAAACTATTTAATAAAGCAGTCTGCTCTTCAGTAAGACGCCTATAAGAATTAACAACTGATGGTTCCATAGGAACATCATGACCCATAAGCCAAGCCTCACTAACACCTAATGCTCTAGCTATTAAAAAAATATTTTTTTGTTTTGGTTCATACATACCGGATAGATATTGACTTATTGAAGATTTACCTATTTTTGTTTTTTCAACTATATCAGCCTGCTTTATATCTTTTATTTCCATAGCCAGTTTCATTCTTTCAGAAAAAGTTGTGCACATCATAATCACCTCTTATATACATATTATAACAAAAGTTCAGAAAACACAACGAAAATATTAGATAATTATAACAAAAGTTCAGAAAACTAAAATAACATATTGCAATTCAATTTTTAGTGTGCTAATATAAAATTAGTTCAGAAAACTGAACAAGGTTAAAAGGAGGTAAAGATATGGCTTTTGACTATAGCAAATTACATGGGAAAATAAGAGAAAAGTGTAAAACCCAAGCTGAGTTTGCAAAAAGAATGGGTATGTCAAGAACAACATTAAGTGCAAAGCTTAATAATAATAGTGAATTTACTCAGCAAGAAATTAATAAAGCGACGGAACTATTGAACTTGCAGCAAATTGAAATACCTATATATTTTTTTGCAATCAAAGTTCAGAAAACTGAACAAAAGTAAGGAGAGAACATACAGTGAAGAAATATATTCTAAATAAATTTATTTCATAAATTAGAGCGTTTAATAAGACTCAATTAGAAGGTGCTTTAAAGATAACTGATAAAGACACCAAGTTTAACAAAATAAGTTTTAGAAAAAAGACAAGCTATTTTGAAATGGTTGATATAGCAGAAAAAGCAGCAACAATTATAAAAAATATAATTAGGAGGATATGCCCACATGAAAGATTTAGAAAAGTTAATTAATGAAAGATCCAATTCAAGCATATCACTGGAGGAATATTAATGAAATTAGATTTTGGAGATTATAGAATAACAACAGATGAAAGACATTTTGTAATCCAGCAAA
The DNA here is from genome assembly GCF_900142075.1 of Clostridium amylolyticum. Taxonomy (GTDB): domain Bacteria; phylum Bacillota; class Clostridia; order Clostridiales; family Clostridiaceae; genus Clostridium_AA; species Clostridium_AA amylolyticum. Next base: position 232,767 of record NZ_FQZO01000002.1, on the reverse strand, counting down.
AGAGGATTATTGAGGAAGGCAAACTTACAAAGAAAGAAAACGTGGGTAAGGAAAGATGGGTAGATATAGCTTATTGTCCAAGCCTTAAATTTTCCCTTAAATTCCTTTATACAAAGACGTTATTAGACAATGATGATCTAATGCTCATAATGAAGAAACTCCACGTTATAGAAAACAAAATCGCAGAATTTTTAAAAGTACTGAAACAGGAGTCGGAATATGTTGATAAAAAAATGTGTGATTGCATGAAGGCTAGAGAGATGCGGTTTGAAAAATTAGAAGGAGAAATGAAATCTCTTAAAGATATGAAGGATGAACTACAAGTTCACAATTTAAGGTTTATATCAATTGGTGACAGTAAGTTTTATGTGGAAAGCAGTTTAAGAAAAACTTTAGAAGATAATTTAGTATCATGTATAAATGAAAGACTTGAACAAATTCAAAAAGAAATGGAGTACCACAAGTAAAACCTGAGACTCCAAGAGAGGAATTACTAAATTTAGAAATGACCAAGAACTTTTAGGAATATATAGTTGGAAATTATAGATCAAAAAGTAGGTGATATAAATGAATTCATATAAAAAGCTTGAAGCTATGCTTTATAATTATAAAAATACATTGGCAGAAATTAAAAATATAAAAATTGAGATAGAGGATGTAGAGCAAAGTTACAGCGGAATAAGTTCAATTTGTTATGATAATATGCCAAAGGCTAATACCATATCAAGTTCAGTGGAAAGAGAAATAGAACACAAGGAAAAAAGAATTGAATATCTAACTAATTTGTTAGTTAAAAAAGAGAATGAAATAAAAAGAATAGATAATGCTATTGAAGTTTTAACAGATAGTGAACGTAATTTAATAGAGTCATGTTATTTCAATAAGGTTAGAGTGAAAGACGCTGCAATTAAATTATATGTTACTGAACAGACCATATGCAGAAACAAGTCAACAATTATAAACAAATTAATACCATTAATATATATTGAATAAAATAGTAATTAAATGTTCATAACATTTAAACACACTAATAAAATAAGCTGTTATTATATTATCATAAGGAGTGCCTGAAAGGGTGCTCTTTTTATTTTACTGTATAAATTCCAAAGGAGGTGTATGAATGTCTAACAATATGCTTACAACTAAAGAAAGTGGATTAGGAAGATTGCTTATAAAGGGGGGATGAGTTAGGGCTCAATAACAGATGGTATTGTAAGAAAAATGAAAGGGATTGTAGGAGGTAAAAGCGGATGAGTGATATTTTTATAGATAGCAAAAATAATATAGTTAAAATAAACGGTGATATAATATCTAGTCATGCTTTTCTACAAGTTAAATTTGAAAAGGGAAGGTGGAGCTATATTATATCAGAAGAAGATCCTTTTACTAATATAGTTAGGTGTAACTATGATAATCGATAGTATTAGAAATTATATAATGAAATGTCCTTATTTGGATACCTTTGACAATGCAATTAGAGTAAATGTAAATTATTTAGATGCTAATGCAGATAACTATTCTATAGAAGAGGTTCCAATAGAACCTATTTTAAAGAAATATGTTAATGGAGATAGTGTAAGACAATATGCTTTTATATTTACAAGCAGAGAACCTTACTCAGCAGATGTTCTGCAAAATATAGACAATAGTGGATTTTATGAAAAATTCGCTGGTTGGATTGAAAGTAATAATAATAATGGAATATTTCCATTGTTAGAAAATGGTTTAGAACCATTAGAAATTAAAGTAAAAAGTACAGGCTATGCTTTTTCCAATACGGAAAATACTGCACAGTTCAAAATACAATTAATATTAAAATATTTTAAAAGGAAAGGTGATATAAATGTCAGTTAGAAAGAGAAAAATACAAGCAAATTATTTAAAGATATCAGATTCATTTGAATTATTAGGTACAGGATTTACAGAGTTAAATGAGAGTCCAGCAGCGCAAACAGCTTCAAAAAGATATATAAATCAGTCTAGTGCAAGCCAGAGTATTATTGGTTATGAATGGACTACAAGCTTTAATGCAGATCAGATAGTTTCCGAAAAGGCTATAGAATTTATAAGAAATATTGGAGAAATGCAAAAAATAGGATATGATACAGAAACAGATTATATAATAGTTGATTTAGATAAGCCAGCAACTACAGCAGGGTTTAGAGCTCGTAAATTTAAAGTTGCAATAGCAGTTGATTCCTTTGAGGCTAATGAGGGAGAACTAGGTATGGCAGGAAGTTTCATAGGAGTTTCAGATCCAATAGAAGGTACTTTTGATACTACTTCAAAAGCATTTACAGAAGGTTTTACAGCAAAATCAGTATAGGAGTGTTATAAATGAAAATTAATGGAGTGGAATTGCCAGATTTAGATTTGCTAGATTTAGAGGTAGCTGAAAAATATGAGAAATCACTGAAAAGTATAGAAAACATAGGCGAAAAAGTAAAAGATATGACTATAGTTGAAAGCATCAAAACTCAATGCAATGCTATATTCAACGTGTTTAACGATCTATTTGGTAAAGGTACCGATAAGAAGATTTTTGGCAATAAGGTTAATCTTTTGACTTGCTTGAAAGCCTTTGAGGAACTTATAACCTGTGTAAATGAACCCAATGAAGAAATTGAAAGATTTACTAAAAAATATTCTCCCAATAGGGCACAAAGACGTGCTAAAAAATAATGAACTTACTTATTGATTTAGTTCCAATAAGTGTAGATATAGAAGGAGAGAAGTACGAAATTAACAGTGATTTTCGTACTTCTATTCTTTTTGAGCTTTTAATGCAGGACAGTGAAGTAAGCGAAGAAGATAAGATTATACATGCTTTAGATCTTTACTATTCTACATTGCCAAATGATTTAAATGAGGCAGTGGAAAAGCTCCTATGGTTCTATAGATGCGGAAAAAATGAAGTTGAAGGTAAAGGATATGGAAAAGGCAAGAGTGAACAAATATATTCTTATGATTATGATGATGACTACATTTATTCCGCTTTTTTAGACCAATACGGAGTAGATTTACAGGATATAGAATATCTACACTGGTGGAAGTTTAAAGCCATGTTTAAGGCCTTAAAGGAGGATAATGAAATAGTAAAGATAATGGGTTATCGTGCTATGGACTTAAGTAAGATAAAAGATAAAGAGGAAAAATCTTATTATAAAAAAATGAAAGAATTATATAAAATTCCTTCAAATATCAGCAAAGATGAAAAAGAAAAACTTAATCAAATAGAAGGAATACTTCTTAATGGTGGAGATGTTAGTAAAGTATTATAATATATTCCTAAACTGATATATAATATAAAAGCACTTACATTGGTAGGTGCTTTTATTTTACCTTTAAAAGTAGGTGGTTGATATTAAAGAAATAAGATGTCCTAATTGTAATCAGTTGTTGTTAAAAGCTGATTATGTAAAAGGAGAAATAAAATGTATTAGGTGTAAGAAGATAACTAAAATATTAATTAAGCAGAGAACAGAGCCAAACCACACCATGGAGTAGTGAGTGGGCCTGTCTTTTTTATTTTATATTAAAGGCAGGTGAGAGATAAATGGCAGGTGTACAAATTATAAATAATAATCAGATAGATAATAATCAGATAGATAGCGAGGGTACTGAAAAAAAAATAGATACACTAAATAAAATAATGAAAAATGGATTGAAGTTTTTCAAAAGTGTCGTAGGCGATATGGGTAATGCATTAGTTAATTTAGGCAGTATTGGAGTAAAATGCAACGCAGAAATAGAACAATCTATGTCTACCTTAAAAGATAGTGCTAAATCATTGGTAGGAGAAGTATTTGCACCTATATCTGATGTTCTAAAAAACACTGTATTGCCAATGGCATTAGGATATATTGAAACTCTTTCTACAGCATTTAGAGAGAAAGGTATTACAGGGCTTATAAGTGCAATGGAAGATATAGCAAATACCATAAATACTTCTACTGCTAGTAATTTGCCTATAATTGATGCCAGTGCTATCGCTATGTTTACTACATTTATAAATGGGATACTTACAATGTTACCTTCGTTACTAGAAGTTGGATTAAGCTTAATTATTAACTTAGCACTTGGTATAACTGAAGCTTTACCACAGTTAATTCCAACTGCTATTAATACAATACAAACTTTAGTTAATATATTAATAGAAAATTTACCTTTAATTATTAATGTTGGAATACAATTAATTACAGAATTAATAAATGGGATACTTCTTATGTTACCTTCGTTGCTAGAACTTGGAGTAAGTTTAATTGTTAACTTAGCACTTGGCATAACTGAAGCTTTGCCACAGTTAGTTCCAACTGTTATTGATACAATACTAACTTTGGTTAATACCTTAATAGAAAATTTACCTTTAATTATTGATGCTGGTGTACAATTAGTTGTTGGATTAATACAGGGAATAATAAATTCTATTCCAGTGTTAGTTGAAAAAGCTCCAATAATAATTGAAAATCTAGTGAATGGATTAATTGAAAGTATTCCAATATTAGTGGGGGCAGCTTTACAAATTATCAATGGATTAATAAATTTTTTAACAAATGAGGATAATTTAAACAAGTTAATAGCTAGTATGTCAAGGTGTATTGACTCTATAGTCGATGGACTTATAATAGCTATCCCAATGTTAGTTGAAGGGGCAATGAAAATAATAACAAAATTGGTAGAATTTATTACTACACCAGGTAATATGGAGAAATTAGTAAGTTGCGCTGTGCAAATAATTCTAAAACTTGCAGAAGGCCTAATAAGAGCATTACCAACTTTAATTTCTAGTGCTGGAGAGCTTGTAACCGCTATAAATGATACATTAACATCTATAAACTGGTTTGAAGTAGGTGCAGATATCTTAGCGGGAATTGGTAAGGGTTTACTAAAGGGATCTTGGGGTCTAGCTAAAACTTTGGGAAAAGAATTGCTTGGCAGAGTACAGTGGGTATTTGGAATAGAGTCACCTAGTAAGTTATTTGCTAAAGAAGTTGGACCATATCTAATTCAAGGTATTGGAGTCGGAGCTGATAAGGAAATTCCAAAATTCCAAAAGGATATGCAGAGAAATATATCTGGCATGGTGTCTAGCTTTAATGTTGATGAAGTTACTGCAAGAATGACTGCTGCTGTATATCAGGAGCAAGCTGCGACATCAAGAGCTATGACTTCTAGTTATGATAGAATCACAGCTAATAACAGCACAATAACTAATAACAACGATAATGGATTGAATTTTAATATAGAAAACTTTAATAATAATAGAAATCAAGATATTAGAGCATTAACAGAAGAGATAGAATTTTATAGAAAGCAAATTGAAATAGGGGGAGGAAAAGCATAATGGAAACAGGATTTGTATGGAAGAATATTCACTCAAGTGAAAAAGGTTTTAAGATTATATCACTTCCTCCAATAACTACCTATGAGAAAAGAGTAGAAAAAATAGTTGTTCCAGGGAGAAATGGATATCTAACTAATACAGATAATAGCTATGAGGGAGAAGTGAAATCAGTAGAGTTTGACTACTTTGGTGATAATTTTAGAGATATAAAAACATGGTTAACTGGTGGTGGAGATGTAATATTTTCTAATGAGCCGGACAGATTTTATAAGGCTAATATAATTAATAAGATAAATCTTCAACAAGTATTACAAAAGTTTCATAGTGGTATAGTTCAATTTGATTGTCAGCCTTTTGGTTACTCACTTACTGAGAAAAAAGTTACTGTAACTACTACCAATTATAAATTAATCTATAATGGAACAATGGAGATAAAGCCAGTAATAAAGGTTTATGGTGTGGGGGACATAACTTTAACAGTAAATAATTCTAATGTAATTTTAAAGGGAATAGATGCTTATATAACCCTTAATGGTGAGTTAGAAGATGCATATAAGGATACAATGTTGCAAAATAGCAAGATGCAGGGAGAATTTCCTATATTGAAGCCAGGGGAAAACATTATAGATTATATTGGGAATGTAAGCAAAATAGAAATAATTTATAGGGAAGCCTATCTATAGGAGGTGTTATAAATGATATCTATATATGATGCAGGTACAGTGGATTTTAATAATAATGGGATAACATCTTTAAACCCTTCTCTATGTGAAGTTGAAGAGCAGAGAAATGGTTTATATGAATTAGTATTAGAACATCCTTTTGATAATAGAAACAAATGGAAAAACCTAGTTGAAGGAAATATAATTAAGGCACCAACTCCAATGGGAAATCAGTTTTTTAGAATATATAAAAAGAATAAAAATATGTCTGGTATAAAAGTTAATGCCAGACATATTTTTTATGATTTGATTGACAACTTTATAGAAGATAGCAGAGCTGCTAATACAGATGGTAAGGGTGTTTTAAATATAGTATTAACTTCTACACAGTATCCTCATAGATTTACAAGTCTGAGTGATTTGCCAGGTTCTAAAACAGCTCATTTTATTGAAAAAAACCCTGTAGAAGCAATATTTAGTGAAGATGGAATAATAGATACATGGGGCGGAGAACTTGAAAGAGATAACTTTTTAATTAAGCTGCTCCAAAACAGAGGAAAGGACAGAGGGGTAACTATAAGGTATGGTAAAAATCTTTTAGGAATAGATGAGGATTTAAGCTTAGATAGTGTAGTTACAAGAATAAAACCACAAGGATATGGTGGATTATCTCTTCCTGAAAAGTATGTAGACAGTGATTTAATAAATAATTACCCACATCCTAAGATAAGAAATATAGAATACTCTGATATTAAGGTAGATGAAAAAAGTGGAATTACAGAAGCCATGGCTATAGCTAAGCTTAGAGAGAGAGCACAGCAGGAGTTTACTATTAATAAGATAGATATTCCACCTGCCAACTATAAGGTGGATTTTTTAGAACTTAGTAAGACTGAAGAATATAAAAATTATGCTGTGCTAGAAAGAGTTTACTTATGTGATACAGTAACTGTAAAACATCTAAAATATGGCTTTGATTTAAAGGCTAAAGTAATCAAATATAAGTATGATTGCTTGTCAAATAGATACAAAGAAATAGAGCTGGGATCTTTTAAAGATAATATATCAAATACTTTAAATTCTATAAGAAACACTGTAAATCAGATATTACAGGATGCTGTTACTGGCACCAAAATGCAAGAAGCAATAGACCATGCCACAAAACTTTTAACTGGAGCTCTAGGTGGCAATGTAGTCTTTAGGCCAAAAGATAAACCACAGGAAATTTTAATAATGGATACTGAAGATATAATGACAGCCAAGAGTGTTTGGAGATGGAATTTAAACGGACTTGGACACTCAAAAAGTGGTATAAATGGTCCATACGAAACAGCCATTACAATGGGTAATTCTACGAATGGCTATGAGGGTCATATTGTAGGAAAGTTTATATCAGCACACTCTATAATGGCTAATCAATTACATGCAGATGTAGGGGAGAAATTAGATTTAAGTTCTAATATAAGCATTAGTGCAAAAGTAAGTGGAGTTAAAAATGATTTATCAAAAAGTATATCTGATGCCGAAAATACTGCAAAAGCTTACTCAGATAATACATTGAGCACTTTTATCAGTGGAACATATTCATCTGCTATAAATGATATACAAAATCGCATAGATGGAAGTATAACAACTTGGTTTTATGAAAACGAACCAACGCTAACAAATGCTCCAACTATAGATTGGTCTACCATAGAGCTAAAAAATCAACATCTTGGAGACTTATATTATGATACGGTAACTGGCTATGCATACAGATTTGCTGTTGATGAAAGTGTTTATAAATGGATTAAAATAACAGATACCGATGTATCCAAGGCATTAGAAGATGCAGCTAGAGCACAAGATACTGCTGATAAAAAGCGTAGAGTTTTTATAGAGGAACCTATTCCCCCATACGATAAAGGAGACCTATGGACTCAAGGTTCTAATGGAGAATTATTCAGGTGTATTATTAGCAAAATAGTAGGTCAAAGTTATTCCTCTACAGATTGGGAGAAGGCAAGTAAATATACAGATGATACCGTAGCTAATGGAGCTGTGAATAGATTAGATGATATGGTTAGTGATAATAAACTAACTGGTGTGGAGAAGCAAACTCTTAAGAAAGATTTAGATGGTATAACGGCAGAAAAAGTAGTGCTTAATAGTCAAGCTGATGTTGCAAAAGTAACTGCAGAAAAAACAGCTTATGACACTAGTTATACTACTTTATACAATTATTTAAATCCTTTATTAGCTGATTTAACTACTACTAGTGATGTAAATGGTAATACTTTAAGAAGTTGCTTTAGTGATTATTATAGTAAAAAAGCAACACTGCTTAGGAAAATTGCTGATAATAGCATAGATAATATAAATATTGGTGGAAGGAATTTATTCTTAAATAGTAATTTTGAGAAAAGAACATCACCACGTGAATATATGTTATTTTCAGATGTACACTACATTCTAAAAGAATATGTTGGGAAAAAGTTAACCTTTAGTTTTGATATAAAGGCGGATATACCAGGTAATGTGCTTTTTTATTCAACTAATAAAGCTAGGTATAGAATACCTTCAACTAACATTGAAGTTACAACGGAGTATCAAAGAAAAAGCTTTAATCTTCTTATTTCAGATACTAATAATGGGTTAACAGAAAGTTGGTTAGAATTTTATGGTACTTATGACACAGAAAGATTTATAACTGTTAAAAATATGAAAATAGAAACTGGTAATAAAGCTTCTGATTGGTCACCAGCACCTGAGGATGTAGATAAAGCGATTAAGGATGCAAAGGATTTAGCAGATGCAGCACAAGGTACTGCAGACGCGGCAAAACAAAATGCAGAAACTGCAAATACGGCATTAACAAATATGTCAAGCGATAACAAAATAACTCCAGTTGAAAAAATAAGTATTAAGAAAGAATTTGACATTATAGTTAGTGAAAAAGTTAAAATAGATAGCTCTGCAACCACCTACGGCATAGATAAAACAACTTATGGAACAGCTTATACTGCTTTATATAATTATGTTGATCTTTTGTTAACAGATATGTCTACAACTCAAGATTTAACCAAAGAAGGAGCAGACTCTACTGGTGGAGTTACATTTAGAAGGAAATTTAAAACTTACTATGATGCTAGACAAGATTTATTAAATGCTATATCAGCAAAAGCTAAATCTATAGCTGATAATGCACAAAGTACAGCTAATAGTAAATCAAGGACATTCATTTCACAACCTATTCCACCATACTCGGTAGGAGACATGTGGATAGATAAGAGCCTAGCACCTAATGGTTTTATTAAAGTATGCATATTAAGCAGAGCTACAGGTTCATATGTAGCTTCGGATTGGGTGGAAGATGGATTAACCCAAAGAGTTAAGAGTGCTGAACAACAAATAACAGCAGATGCTATAACTAGTAAATTTGTAGAGAGCATAAATGGTGGTAAGGTAATAGAAACTGGGATTATAAAGCATAGCAAAGATGGAATAGAAGTAATTCACTCAACTGCCAATACAAAGACAATTATGAATGCACATGGTTTTTCTATAATAAATACAAATACAGAAGAAACAATAGGGCAGTTTACACAATCTGATGGCCAAGCAGGGTTCACTACTGTTCTTTGTAATGAAGTTATAGCAAATAACATAATGACCTATCAAAAGCAGGATGCTACCTATTATGTAAATGGAAGCACAGGTAATGATATTACTGGTGATGGGAGTAATAGTAAACCATTTAAAACATTATTCACAGCATTATCTAAAATCAATAAGATTTTTGATGAATATTACAGAACAGTAAAAATATATGTTTATGGTAATTGTACTGAAGATGTTACCATAGAGAATTTTACAGGAACTCCAGGACTTGTTACAACAAGCTGGTCAGGGAATCCTGGCATATATATTAGCATGGATAGAAATGTTATATTTAATGGAACAATACGTATAAATAACTGTTCAATTCCTATTTTAATTAGTGGGAACAGGACTCATTACACTGATTCTGGTGGAGCGCTCATAAAACAGAATAGGAACGGAACAAATATAATTCAAATATTAAATAGTAAATCTGTAGTAGTAGTAAATATACGAATTCAAGGGCTTAGGAAAGGAGATAACAATTGCGGTTTTTACGTAGGTAACTCTAATGCAATAATTAGAACTATAGATGCGTGTGATTTAGGCTTTGGGATTTTGGCTGCTAACTTCTCACAAGTTATGGTTTATGATTTAGTCGGCTCGCGTATTGCATATGGAATATATTCAATGGATCATGCAAATATTAGAATTATGAATAGTGCAAGTTTGTTTAGAGCTGATACGGGAACATACATATCTGATGGTGCTATAATAGTTCCTGCAAGCTATAATTTTTTAGAAAGCTATTTTAATCCTTCAGCAGCTCCACCACCACCAACTACTCAAAACCATACTACTAGATGGGATACTAACCAAACGAAGTCATGGAGAGACAACTGGGGATGGCGATCAGATAACAGGTATATTTACCAAGGACAGTATGGCAGTAATGGTGTTCATAGAGGTTTCATGTACTTTGATAGTGCAAGTATAAGAGGTGCTTTAAGTGGTGCTACTATAAATAACGTATATTTATATTTAGCAAGAAGGTCTAGTGGTGGTTCCAGTGCTGCAACTAGAATAAGATTATATGGACATCAATATGATTCCCCGAGTGGAGGAACTGGCCTGTATGTAGATTATGGCTATATCGGATCCTGGGCTTGGGGTGAAAGTAAATGGATATCACTGCCTAGTAATGTAGGAGAAGGACTTAAAAATGGTTCTATAAAAGGGTTAGCCCTATATGATGGTTCTTCTAACTATGCAATATTTGAAGCTTACGCAAAACTAGAAATAAACTATACTAAGTAAGAAGGGAGAATTATATATGGAAGAAATAATTGACTTAAAAGATCAGGTTATATTAAAGGATTTAGGTGGCCAAGAATATGTAGTTGTAAGAATGTACTGCACTATAAACATAGGAAAAAGCTATAACATGATAATAGACATACAAGATAAAGAGAAGTTTGAAAATAACAAAGCTGTATGTCTGGAAAAAATAAGGTCATTTAAAGCTACAGCTGAACAAAGAGCATATGATAATGGAATAGAGATAATATAAATAACTATAGAAGGCAAAGTATAGCACCTATATGGTGCTTTTATTTTGCCTTATTATTATAAGAAAGAAGGTACTAGAGTGGAAAAAGAAAACATTATAAAAACAATTATTGCAGCAATAGGGACAGTTATTACATGGTTATTTGGAACATGGGATACAGCCTTAATAGTGTTAATAGCTCTCATGGTTCTGGACTATTCTGTAGGTTTAACAAAAGCTTATGTAAATAAAGTAGTATCTTCTGATGTGGGACTTAAGGGCATAACTAGAAAAAGCTTAATACTTATAGTACTAATAGTAGCTGTAATGTTAGATAGGCTTTTAAATACTGGCACTTGGTTATTTAGGACACTAGTATGCTATTTTTACATTGCAAATGAAGGCATAAGTCTTTTGGAAAATTGTGCTCAATTAGGTTTGCCCATACCAGACAAACTTAAAGAGGCTCTAATACAACTTAAAGAGGGAAATAAAAAAGAAATTATTAAGAAGGAAAGATAGTTATGGTCAAAATATGTGTAGATGCAGGACATGGCGGTAAAGATCCAGGAGCTTGTGGAAATGGTAGACAGGAAAAAGACTATACTCTTAAGTTAGCTTTAGGACTAGGAAGTCAATTACAGCAACACGGAATAAATGTTATATATACTAGAACTGATGATAGATTCCTAGAATTATACGAAAGAGCGGATATAAGCAATAATAATAGTTGTGATTATTTTATATCACAGCATGTTAATAGTGGTGGAGGGTATGGATTAGAAACTTTTGCTTACCTTACTTCTAATAAAGGTAAAGAATTCGCAAAGGCAATTCAAAATTCTATGGTAGCCAATAGAGTAGCTACTAGAGACAGGGGAGTAAAAACTGCTAATTTTGCAGTACTAAGAAAAACTAAATGCCCAGCAATATTGATAGAAAATCACTTTATAGATAATGCTGCAGATATGGAATTCTTAGATGCTAACTTAAAGAAAATTATAGAGTTACAAGCAAAGGCTATATTAGACTTTATAGGTATTTCTAGTTCAATAAGAGTGCATGAATCTCAATCTACTCCAGTTCCACAACCTAAACTATATTGTGATTTCGCTTCTCTACAAAGGGAATTTGTAAACCAGGACTTTGGCAATATTTCAGTAGACAATATACCAGGACCTAGAACCGTAGCTGCAGCTCCTACGGTAAGACAAGGCGCCAGAGGAAATATAACAAAATGGATTCAGGAAAGGTTAATATATTTAGGTTATAATGTAGCTTATGGAGCAGATGGAATATTTGGAGAGGGCACTAGACAGGCTGTAATGGAATTTCAGAGAAATAATGGATTAGTGACAGATGGAATAGTGGGAAAGAACACTTGGAGAAAGCTTTTAGGTTTATAATATTATTGGGTAGTCTGAATGGACTACCCTTTATTTTTTTGCTCTAAAATGGATCAAACTCCTATATCAAGGAACTAATTCAAACCGATGCCAAGAAGGTTAATATTAATATAATTACAAGATGAATCAATATCGATTCTAGCAAAACTCTTTTTTATTTTATTCATGTAACATTACACATAGTTTTGTCGAAACTATTGAATTAATTAACAAATGATTTACAATTATAACTGTAAATATACACACAGGGGAGGTAAAAATATGAAAAAAGTAATAGGTATCATCAGTATTGTATTATTCGCAATAATTACATTTCAATCATGCGCTGCAGGAGTTGCAAATGCGCTTGAAAATTCAAATTCTGTAAGCGGTACTGCTGGTTTTATGCTTGCACTATGTATGCTTATCGGGGGAATAATTGCTCTAGTTTCAAAATTAAACAAAGGAATTACAATAACATCCTTGGTATTTTATGCCTTGGGTGGAGTAGTAGGTATTGCAAATATAGGAAAGTTTGCTGATCTAAAAATATGGTCAATATTAAGTTTTATATTTGCAGCATTGTTATTACTTGACCTAATTAAAAATAAAGCAAAGTATAATAATAAAGAAGTTAAAGCAAAATAATTTAAAACAAATAAAAAGCAGCCTTGGATTAATCCAGGGCTTTCTTATAATCAATATATTTATATTCCCATATTTTTAACATAAGTTTTATATAGATATAATTTGTGGTAGAATTTTATAGGGATTAAATGGTTTAATGTAAACAGTTATAGAAGGTTTTGGCTTTTTATAGTTAGCGTTGATTCGAAAAAGGAGTTCTATTCTCCTAGGTGTCACCAAATATATTGATTTTATTATTTTAAGTTAAAAAAAAGATTCAATAATTTATATAATTATTACTAAATAATAAAGAGTTTGTGCTATAATTATATAAGAAATATCACAAAAAGCTTCGACAACCGAGGCTTTTTTATAATGATGTTAAAAAATATAATCTTATGATTATTTATAGTTACTTTTGTAGAAATAAAACGTAGTAAATATTATAGTAGTAAAATAAACATAAAATGCTGTAGAAAATAAATAGGTTATGCTAAGACATAAATAATCTACTTAAAACAATGGACAAGCATCTATGCATAGAATATATAAGTATTAATAACAAAGGATTGATGATATGGCAAATAAATTAAATTTATCTAGGAGAAGAAAAAAATTAAGAAGAAGAAGGATAACAGTAATCACTTTATCCATAATACTATTATTAGGTATAGGAGTAGGAGCTGCCTATTTGACTGATCATTTCTTGAACAAGCCTTCCGGAGATTCAAAAAATATATTTGGAAACATTCAAGAAAAAATTGCTTCAGGGAAAAATAGGAGTGAAGGAAAAGAAGATAACAAAGTTACTGCTAAGCCTGAGAAACCTGTGGTTAAAGAGCCTTTGCCAACAGATGTTAATAAAGGTTCTAATACCTCTATAGAAGGGGACAAATATACATTTAGTGCCTTTGATTCTCAAAAGGCAAATGAGCATAAGCTTCCAGCAGACGGAAAGAAGATAGTGTTTTTAACCTTTGATGATGGTCCTTCAGTAAACAATACCCCTGTTATATTGGATACTTTAAAGAAGCATGATGTAAAGGCTACCTTCTTTGTGTGGACTAAAAATTTAGATGGAACTCAAGAAGTTAGAGAAATTTTAAAAAGAGAATTAGAAGAAGGACATGCCATTGGTAACCATAGCTACTCTCATGATTATAAAAAGCTTTATCCAGGAAGAACTGCAAATTTAAATAGCATTATGTCAGATTTTGACCTTTCCAATAATAAGCTTAAAGAAACTTTAGGGCCGGACTTTGAAACTAAAGTAATTAGGTTCCCAGGTGGGGCTATGTCATGGAAAAACATGCAGCCTGCCAAGGATGCTTTTGCGGCTAAGGGCATTGCTTTTGCAGATTGGAATATAGATTCTACAGATGCTAAGTCTAACAACAGAACTAAGGAACAGTTAATAAATGAAATTAAGAAGGAACTAGATGGTTTGGAAGGGGCTAAAGTGGAAAAAATAACTCTATTAATGCACGATGCACCTTCAAAAAAATCTACTGTAGAAGCATTACCTGAAATAATTACTCATTTTAAAACCAAAGGCTATGAATTTAGAACATTAAAGTAAACCCATACTACAGGAATTATATCCTGTAGTATTTTCTTTTTGTGCATTTTACAATAATATTATTATAAGTTCTATATTTAAGTAGGTGAATAAGCATTGAAGACTAAAGTTACTGTAGGAGAAATGGCAAAAATACATAATATATCTGCTCAAACCTTAAGGTATTATGATAAGATAGGGCTTTTTAAACCTTTATATGTGGATAAGGATAATGGATATAGATATTACGGTATAGATCAATTTGCATTATTAGATGCAATTTTGTTCTTAAGAGGGCTGGGGTTATCTATTGAGGACATAAAAGCTTATTTGAAGGATAGAAAGCTTAATAAATTTTTAAACGTGTTAGAACTTCAAAAGGAAAGTATAAGTAAAGAAATTAAGAAATTACAGCTTTTAGAAAAAAATATAAATATTAAATTAAAAAATATAAAAAATAAAGCAATTAAAGCGAAGGAACCTAAGGTTTATAAAGAATATTATAAAGAAAGGTATATGCTATATGTTAACCTTGGTAAGCCTTTAAGCAAAGTTGAATTTGAATACAGTTTAATAGAATTAAGCGGGCTTATTAAAGATGATGAAATTATGCTTCAAGGTGTTATTACATTGGTTATGGAAAGGGAAAAAATAAAACAGGAGAAGTATAATAATTGGAGTTTTATGGCTCTTCTATTTGAGAGCAATCCTAAGGTTAGTGGAAAGGGAGCTTTGCTTCCAGAGGGAGAATATGCATGCATAACTTACTATGGAAGTTATGAGATGGGAGAAGAGTACTTTAATAATATAATGTGTTGGATAGAAGAAAATAATTATGAAATATCAGGGGATGCGTTAGTGTTAAACATTGCAGAAGCCGCATTTTCTGAAAAGGAGCTAGAGTTTATTACAGAGATTCAGGTTCCAATAAAAAAGAAATAAAATAGTATTGACCTTATAGTTACTATAACCTTTAAAATAGGAAAGGTGTTATAAGGAGTGATGAACATGCAGAAGAAATTAAATTTATTAGAAGATGATATTAAGAAGTTATTTGTTAAATATGTATCCACTAGTGTGCTAGGAATGATAACAGTATCTTTATATATACTATTCGATACTATTTTCATAGGAAGAGGTATAGGAAAAGAAGGACTAACGGCACTGAATATATCCTTGCCAATTTATAATGTAATATATGGTACAGGCATGCTTATAGGGGTAGGAGGGGCTACAGCTATGTCTATAAGTCGTGGTGCAGGAGAGGAAAAGAAGGCACAGAAGTTTTTCAAAAGTGCTCTTACCTTGGGCGTTATAATGGGTATATCCTATAGCTTGCTTGGAATAATATTTTTAGAAAGAATATCCTTAGCCTTAGGAGCCAGCAGGGAGAGCCTTCCTTTAGTGAAAGAATATTTAGGAGTAATAATACTCTTTACTCCTTTTTTTCTTATGGTACAAAATCTTTCTGCTTTAGTAAGAAATGATAAAGGTTATAAGAGAGCAATGTTTGCAGCCATTGCAGGTGGACTTACCAACCTTGTTTTTGATTATTTATTTATATATCCTCTTAATATGGGCATGAGAGGTGCTGCCATAGCAACAGCTATGTCTGCTATGGTTTCAGTAACCGTACTTTTAGCTCATTTTAAGAAAGATAATTTGCTTAAGCTTGGCTTTATAACCTTAGATTTGTCCACTGTGAAAAGGATACTATCCATAGGGCTTTCAGGGTTTATAATTGAAATTAGCGCAGGACTAGCAATATATCTATTTAATAAAGAGTTATTAAGTACCATTGGTGAGTTAGGGGTAGCTTCCTATAGCATAATCGCTAACTGCTCAATAATGTGTGTAGCTATCATTAGTGGTATAGCTCAAGGGGTACAACCTATTATAAGTATTAATTATGGTGCTGAAAAAAAACACAGGGTCAGTGTTTCAAAAAACCTAGGAATGGTATCAGGAATTTTAGTAGGAGGGCTTTTTTTAGTGCTAGGACTTTTAATTCCAGAGACTATAGCATCAGCCTTTACTAAAGAAAAAGGCGAAATGCTTAGCATGACAGTTCAAGGAATAAAGCTGTATTTTACAGCATTCCCTTTTATGGGTATAAGCATAATGGTAGGAGCCTATTTTCAAGCTATAGAAAAAAGCAAGTATTCTACATTTCTTTCTTTATTTAGAGGAATAATTTTTATAGCAATATTATTAAAGGTTCTTCCTTTATTGTTTGGAGCTAATGGAATATGGCTTACAGTACCTTTTTCAGAGGTCTTAGCTTTAGGGTTAATAGCTTTGATATTAATCATAGAAAAGAAAAACTCTCATAACAAGGCTTTAAGCACGGCTCTTTAAAAATAGATTAATTATATAAATAAACACAACAAATAAACACAACATACAAATAACTTTTTATGTATGTTGTGTTTATTTACTGTTAAAGCATATTGATATTATTGTATTGTAGTATAATAAGGTAAATAATAAATTTGCAAAGGAAAATATAATTATATGATATTTAGTAGCGTATCTAATAAGTTATTTCTTTCAATTAAATATATTTGCGCAATCATAGTTTTAGTTATGATAGTTTCGTTCTTAAAGTTGAATAGATATGAATTAAAGTTAATAAATCTATTATTTATAATATTTATAACATTATTATTATCTTTTATAGCAGTGAAAATTAACAGACATAGTACTAAGTTCTTCTTAATCACATTAGCATTAATGTCTATGTTAACATATTTAATATGGAACATATATGCAAGGACATATCCCATTAGTGATTATAAGGTTCTTTTAGAGGGAGCGAATAATATAGTTGAAGGAACATTTCATAAAGAAAGCTTTGACAAAACAAGTTATTTTTACTTTTATAATTATCAAATTGGATATACAGTATATCTTTCATATATAATGAGAATTTTTGGTAATAACCTGATATGGTTTAAGCTTTTAGAAGGTATATACCTAACGCTAACCTCTATGACAATTTACAAAATTACTGAAAAAATATCTACAAAAGATGCAGCTGCCATTGCTTCGGTGATTTATGTTTTCTATATTCCTAATATCGTGGGGGTTTCCATTATAAATAATCAACATATTAGCTCTTTATTATTGTGTTTAGCCCTATACTTTATACTTAAATCCACAAAGGCATCTTTGGTTATTGCAGGTGTGTTATTGGGTTTTACTCAAATATTAAGACCAATTACTTCTATAGCTATTATTGCATTATTTATTAACTATTTCTATAAAGCCATAGATGAAAGAAAATATAAAGAATATGTGAGGTCATTTGTTATTATTATCATCTCTTTTATGTTTGTAATAAAAGCTTTTGATATAGCAGTGGTAAAAACAGATATTTCCCCTAGTCCTATTAGCAAGAGTAATGCTAAGTATTTTAAATTTGTTTTAGGGTTAAAAGATAGAGGGGTTTATAATATTCCCACGGAAAATGCTAGAAAAACTCAAGTGTACTTTGATTTAAAGACTTTAGATTTTGATTATGATAAGTATAATGATAAATGTTTAGAAGTAATAAAAGACTCAATAAAGAACTATAAAGATACAATTCCCCTTATTAAAAAGAAAATGCATGATTTTATGGGGGAGAAGGACAATCGGTATTATTTTGCTCTTTCAGAAGATAAAATGAATAACGGTATTGAATATTTTTTAAAGTTAGGAAATATTCAATATTTATTTATGTTGTTAGGAACCTTTATCTTACTTATGAACAAAAGTAATGGGGATAATTCTAATAATTTTATATTTTATGTTTTAATTGTTGGTTTTGTTTCAGCGCATATATTTATAGAAGCTCAAACTAGATATAGGTACGAAATATATATATTTACAGCAATCCTTTCCGGTGAATGTGTAGAAATATTTAAGCTAAGGTACAACTTGTTTAAAAATAAATTAAGTTTACATAAGTTCTTAAAAAATTAATTAGCTTAAAAACTGTTTTTAAAGATAGCTATTAAACTGTACATAAAGGGCCTTGAAGGGAAATAATAAATATGAAAAACCACAGCATATAAAATATATCTTTATGCTGTGGTTTTATATTACTATAGCAATTAGAAATCTATATTATCAGGGTCAGTTCCTGAGCCCTCACAAGTAGTTATGTTGTCTATTAGCTGCATATCTTTTGGAGAGATTTCAAAGTCAAATATATCAGCGTTTTCTTTTATTCTGCCGGCAGTTATAGACTTAGGAAGAGGAAGTATCCCTTTTTGCAATATCCAGCGAAGACAAACTTGAGATATAGTTTTTCCGTGTTTATCAGCCATTTCTTTCATTTCAACAACTTGGAAAATTTTTCCCGAAGCAAGAGGACTCCAAGCTTCCACTAAAATGTTATGTTTTTTGCAGAAAGCAACGGTTTCTTCTTGGTTTAGGCTTGGGTGGAGTTCTATTTGGTTCACCATAGGTTGAATTTCTGCCTTTGCCATAAGGGGCTCTAAGTGATGTGGAAGGAAGTTACTTACTCCTATGGCTCTGATTTTACCTTCCTTATAAAGTTTTTCAAAGGCTCTCCAAGTGGCAAGATTAGCTTCCTGCCAATCTTCCTTATGTCCTTTTACTACAGGCCAGTGGATAAGATATAAGTCTAGATATTCTAAGCCTAGGTCTTCCAATGTTTTTTCAAAGGCTTTAAGGGTGCTTTCATAACCTTGCTCTGAGTTCCAGAGTTTGCTGGTAATAAACAGCTTTTCACGAGGTACTCCAGAAGCTTTAATAGCTTTGCCCACGCTTTTTTCATTGCCGTATATGGCTGCGGTGTCAATGTGGCGGTAACCTTGTTTAATAGCCTCTACTACAGCAGAAACTGCCACCTCTCCATCAGGAGTTCTCCAAGTTCCAAAGCCTACACAGGGAATTTTTACACCGTTATTTAAGGTATAGCTATCTTGTAAACTTTTCATTTCATCCATCCCTTTCCTTTTAGATTTATTAAAATAATAATACCATTGAAAGGTATTATATTCCATAATCTTTAAAGAAAATTATTAAGATAATCGTTTATTGGTTAAATGACATTAACATGGTTATATACTATAATGACTATAGATATAATTGTTATTTTGCAATGGTAAGATATTCAAAAAAATTAGAATATGAATCTAAAATCGAAGGAGACTTACTTGATTATGAGTAAAACACTAGTTTTAGCAGAGAAACCTTCCGTAGGCAGAGAAATTGCCAGGGTTTTAAAATGCGGTAAGAAAGGTAATGGATATATAGAAGGAGATAAATATATTGTAACTTGGGCTTTAGGACATTTAGTGACCTTAGCAGATCCTGAGGCTTATGACAATAAGTATAAGGAATGGAAGCTTGGGGACCTACCCATGCTGCCTAAACCTCTGAAGCTTGTGGTTATAAAGCAAAGTGGAAAGCAGTTTAATGCGGTGAAAGAACAGCTCATTAGGAAGGATGTAAGCGACATCGTTATAGCTACAGATGCAGGGCGAGAGGGAGAATTGGTGGCTAGGTGGATTATTGAAAAAGCTAGGGTAAATAAGCCTTTGAAAAGACTTTGGATTTCTTCACAGACGGATAAGGCCATAAATGAAGGCTTTAGAAATTTAAAACCTGCAGCTCAATATGATAACTTGTATAAAGCAGCTCAATGTAGATCAGAAGCAGATTGGGTGGTGGGATTAAACATCACAAGAGCTCTTACCTGTAAGCATAATGCTCAGTTAACCGCAGGAAGGGTGCAATCAGCCACCTTAGCTATGATAGTTAACCGTGAAGAGGAAATAAGAAACTTTAAGCCTAAGGCTTATTATGTGATTAATGCTAAGGCTAAAGGCTTTAATCTTCAGTGGAGAGATAAAAATAATAATAGCAATATTTTTGAAGAGGATAGGGCAAATAAAATTTTATCCCACCTTAAGGGAAAAGAAGGAACAGTAGTGGAGGTTACAGAAAGTGCTAAAAAGCAGTTTGCGCCTGCTCTTTATGACTTAACAGAGCTTCAAAGAGATGCTAACAGAATATTTGGATATTCAGCAAAGCAAACCTTGTCCATAATGCAAAGACTGTATGAAAACTATAAGGTATTAACTTACCCCAGAACAGATTCTAGATATATTTCTACTGACATTGTGGCTACACTTCCAGAACGTTTAAAAGCTATTTCAGTAGGATCCTATAGAAATATTGCTGCAGAAATATTAAAGGGTAAAATAAATGCTCATAAGGGGTTTGTGGATAACAGTAAGGTAAGTGATCACCACGCTATTATTCCTACAGAGGAAAGAGGGAATATAGCCCTTTTAAGCAGTGAAGAAAGGCATATTTATGATTTAGTGGTTAAGAGATTCTTATCTGTAATGTTACCTCCTTATGAGTATCTACAAACTACTATAACTGCAGATATTAATGGAGAAAGCTTTATAGCCAAGGGTAATGTTATAAAGTCAAAGGGCTGGAAAAAGGTTTATGATAGACAAGAGGACTTAGCAGAAGACGAGGATGAAAAAGACAGCCAGGAATTACCCGTGGTTAAAAAAGGTGACAAATTAAGTATCTCAACAGTGGAAAGTAAAAAGTTAATGACAAAGCCACCGGCCAGGTTTAATGAAGGGACCTTGCTATCAGCTATGGAAAAGCCACATAAGTACGTCAACGTAGATAAGCTTGCGGCTAAAACCTTGGGGGAAACCGGGGGCATAGGAACTGTTGCCACCAGAGCGGATATAATAGAAAAGCTGTATAATATGTTCTATATAGAGAAAAATGGCAAAGAAATAGTTCCCACAGGTAAAGGAAAACAGTTAATAGAGCTAGTTCCTGAAGAATTAAAGTCACCTTTAATGACAGCTAAATGGGAATTGGAGTTAGAGCTTATAAGTAAGGGAAAGAAAGACCCAAGAGCCTTCACTGAAGAAATGAGAAAATATGCAGAGGAGCTAGTTCAAGAAGTTAAGGGAAGCAGCGATAAGTTTAAGCATGATAACCTTACAGGCAAGAAATGCCCTGAGTGTGGAAAATACATGCTAGAAGTAAAAGGTAAACATGGAGTAATGAATGTATGCCAAGACAGAGCTTGTGGTCATAGAGAAAATGTAAGCAAATTCACCAATGCCAGATGTCCTCAGTGTCACAAGAGATTAGAGCTTAGGGGAGAAGGGGAAGGTCAGATTTATGTTTGTGCAAATAGTAATTGTACCTTCCGTGAAAAGGCTTCTTCCTTTAACAAAAGGTTTGATAATAAGGGAGACAAGGTAAATAAGAGAGAAGTAGCAAATATAATGAAAAAGATGAAACAGGAAAGTAAAGAGCCTTTAAATAATCCTTTTGCAGATCTTATGTCCATGTTCAAGGATAAAGAATAATTATTTATGTTAAGAAGGGGCTGTTGCACAATGAACTAAGTAATTCATGTGTTACAGCTCCTTATACTTTTATTTTTGCCTTTTCTTATCTTTGGTATGTAAATGCTCTGGTCTTTCTTTATCAAGGACTACATTGTTTAGTACGAAGTTTTTTATTTCTTTGAAGTTAAAAGGGGAAATTGGTGCGGTATAAGGCACTCCAAAGCTTGTAATGGAGCATATCTTTACTAAAACTATGGTAAGGCCCATAATGAAGCCAAATAAGCCAAAGATTCCAGCTAAGGTAAGCATAAGAAATTTAAGCAGTCTTATAGGATACATTAAAGTGATATCCGAAGTTATAAAGGAGGAAATAGAGGACAAGGATACTATTATAACCATAAGAGGACTTACAAGCCCTGCAGCTACGGCTGCCTGACCAATTATAATGGTACCTACTATACTTACTGATGGACCTATCTGCCTAGGTAGCCTTATACTAGCTTCTCTTATTAATTCCACTGCAATTTCCATGAGGATGGCTTCTATAACCGCATTAACTGGTGCTGCTATTCTAGAAGCTGCCAAAGCGAAAATATACTGGGAGGGAAGTACATCTGGATCAAAAGCAACAATGGTAACATACATGGAAGAAAGAGTTAAGCTTATAACAATGGACATTATTCGAATGTCCTTTATAAAAATTCCCCAGTACATGCTTTCATAGTGATCGTCACCAGCATCTAAGAAATCTATAAAGTTTTGAGGAAGAGTAAGGGCTATGTTACTACCCTCTACCAGTATGCAAAGTTTTCCTTCCAAGATATGTGCACAACTAGAATCAGACCTTTCACTAATGCCTATTTGAGAAAAAAGTGTAGCATTTTTGTTGGAAAGATATTTTTGAACATATCCTGATTCTAAAATTCCATCTACATCAATTTCAGACAATATCTTTTTTACTTCTTCAACAAATTTATTATTAGTTACGTCCTTTAAATATAATACAGCTACTGAAGTCTTTGTTCTTCTTCCAACTTTGCACATATCTATTTTTAAAGTGGAATCCTTTATTCTATATCTTATAAGGGATAAATTTGTGTCTAAACTTTCATTAAAGGCATCTCTAGGAGCTCTTAAGGAAGATTCTACCTCAGGGGATTGAATGTTTCTTCTATCTACCTTGAAGGTGTTTATAATCAGATACTCTGGGAAATTAGGAACCATTATGATAGAGTTACCTTCTAATAGGTAATCTGTTAATTTATTTAATTGGTTTTCATATTTAACTTCCTCTGCATAGATTACAGATTCCATTATAATCTTAGGGGAAATAGGATCGTTTTTTGAGTATTGAAGGATAGGTGTAATTAAGGCATCTCTAATTTTAACTCCATCACAAATGTGAGGTATGTATAATATATAAACCTCTGAATTTTCTACCTTTAGTACCCTTGTGTTTAAACCTGAAATATTTTCTTGAAGTTGTTTTATGCCATTTAATAAGGCTGAATTATCCATAGTCATTCTCCTCTCGTAGGTGCCAGGCACGTGACATGTGATAAAGTGCAATTAATTTATTTCTCTATGTTATTATTAACCAATAACTTATATGATTGATATTATTTTTTACCAACCACATCTAAGAGTTTTGTATTGATAAGAGTAGTTTTTACGTTAACATTGAAAACTGCTTGATCATAGGCCTCTTCCCAGGTAAGCTCTTTATATATATTAGGATATTTACCTTTAAAATATCTTGCAAAACCAAAAACATCACACTTAAATTCCTTTTGAGATTTCTCTAAGGCATACATCACATCTTTCTTTATTTTATTGGAAACTTCTTTCTCTATATTTGCTAGATCTTCTTTATTTAAATTTTCAAGGAAGTATTCGTATTGTAATTGAGTGCTAAATTTTAAATCTATATCTATGTTAACCTTACCATCCTTATAATAAGTGCGGATTTTTCTTTTCTTTAAGATATTGGTTAGTGAGAAAATATTGTTACTTTCCCCAGGAATTTGTATAACCATATTCATAGTAGGCTTTTTTGCAAGAATATATAAGAAACCCTTACTATTTTCACTTTTTATAACCCCTACGAGTTTTGAGTTTTTCATAGCGGCAAGGCCTAGGTATTTTATAGTTCCGTCTTCTCTAGTGATGTAGGGAACAAGATATCCAATAGATTTAAATTGAATGTCTGATTGAATCTCTTGAACTGTTTTATAGATAGCAGCTCCGCTTTCATTTAATTTTTTTATAGTGTCTTCTATGGCATATCCTACTGATATATCATTTATAATTTCAGTATTGAATAAATTTTCGGTATTTCCATCAAACACTGTAATTAAAATAGAGCTTCTATATTGTGATAAGAAATAAATTCTATTTAGATATTGTTCAATACCATTTTCAGCAAAACTTTTTGAAAATGTAATGGTTCTTACGGCACCAGAAAAATCTGTTAAAGGGGTTTTATTTTCAAAGTCTTGTCTGGCACCTTCAAAATATCTTCCGGAAGATTTAAAGGTATATACATCCGTTACATGGGTAGAGGTTTGTTGTTCTTTGGTAGGAGAAAAGAGCTTTGCTACTTCTCCGGTAAATTGAATTTCACCTTTTATCTCATCTACTCCAACTGACAAAAGTATGCCTCTTCGGTTTATATCTTTATAATCCCAGCATCCATTGAATAGTATGGACATGGATAAAATGCATATTATAAGATTAAGCTTTTTTATCATTATTTTTCACCTTCATTGCTATTAGAAGTATTAGAGGTATTACTAAAAAAGTTATGTAACCAAGCTTACCATTATATTCTAAAATGTCTTGTACTCTATCCTTAGTTTTAGGAAGTTGAGATACTATAAAGGATATTAGTATTGTTATTACTAATAAGGGAGTATGTTTTATTCTAGGAATAATTTTTTTGGTAAACACTATTGTTCCAGTCCCCCAGATACAAATAGAACAAAATGCATTCATGGTCCAAAAAATTATATATATGCCATCTAGTCTTCTTAAAAATTCTAAATAATATAAATCCAGTCCTCTTATCACATTAAATACAGTAGCCTTATAGTATACTAGTGATTCTATGCCTACTACTGAGATACATACTTCTGTAAGAAATATGTATAATGTTCCTATAAAAATCATAGTTAGTAAGGTATATTTATATATTTTTTTGTTTTTATCTTTACTTAATGGAATAAACAGAAGTACCTCTATTCCAGCAAAAGAAATTATGGCTTTTTTTGAAGTATTAATATATATAAGCACATCATTAAAGTTAAATAACGGCATTATGTTTACTAATTTCCCTTTAGAAAGAAGTGAAAAATTTATTAGAATAAATCCAATTATATTAATAGATCCATATATGGTGCATAGTCTCACTAAGGTCCCTAGGTCTTTTTTTAGAGTATAAAATACCACTAAATAAAGCAAAAAGCATATTGCGATGGTAGGTGTTTTTAAAAGGAATATTAACTTTAATATCTCTGCATAAATTCTCGCTATCATAGTAAAATTTATAAAAAAGTATACAATGTATATTATTGTAATAATGTAAGTGATAGGTTTTCCCAATAAATCACTGCTATATTCGAAGAGGGTTTGTTCACTATGATTGTATTGAAGATAAGTTATTATATAGGCTATAAATAAAAAAATAACAGTAGTTAAAATTAAGGAAATCCATCCTCCAGTACCAGCGTTTTCTGCTATAATCCTTGGAAGATTTATTGTTCCATAACTTACGGTAACACAATATATAACAAAGATTAATTGGTTATTTTTAAAAAACTTATCCATATATTTTCCTCCAGCAGAAGATTATTGTATTAGTGTTTCCATAATACTTCATGCTAATGCATTTTAATCGTTATTTTATGGTAATGCCATCTGGAGGATAAACTAGCAAAATAAAAAAGCCAGTTTCCTGACTTTATTTAATAATATTTAAATTCTAATATTTATTAATTTCTTCTTCAAAAACCATTACCTTATTTCTACCGCTGCTTTTTGATTTATAGAGGGCTAAATCAGACTCATGAATGAGTTTATCAGGGGCAGTACTATTTATTGGTAAGGCAGAGGATATTCCTATGCTAATGGTAAGGAAAGGTTTTATTAAGGAATCCTTATGGGGTATTCCTAGGGACTCTACCTTTTGGCGGAGTCTCTCACCAATAGCTAAGGCTTCTTTTTGTGAAACTTTAGGTAAAACTAAAGCAAATTCCTCTCCGCCATATCTAGCTGCAAGGTAATTAGTGTTAATTGTAACTTCTTTTAATGTTTTCGCAACTTTCTTTAGGCATTCATCACCTTGAAGGTGTCCATAGGCATCGTTATACTTTTTAAAATAATCAATATCTAATATAAGAAGTGATATGGTATAAGTATTGTTAATGGCTTCATTCCAGTGAGTAGTTAAGAATTCATCAAAATATCTTCTATTAGCTATTTCTGTAAGTCCGTCAATATAAGAAAGCTTGCTTAATTTATCGTTTGCCTCTAAAAGCATTTGTTCTGTAGTTTTTCTTTCGCTTATATCCCTAGAAACGCAAACAAGCTCCTTTATGGAACCATCTTTGTTTAGAACATTTCTTGTAGTAGTTTCAAACCATACATAATTGTTATCTCTCTTTTGAATTCTGTAGGTTATTAATACAGGTATTCTAGAAGTAATAACTGTATTATGAAACTTTTCTATTTCAGGCAAATCTGATGGATGAAATAACCTATAAGGAGTAGTGCCTACTAGCTCTTTAGGATCATAACCTAAAAGATTTTCACAAGAGGAAGATAAATATAAAAATGTACCGTCAGGCAAATGCGTAGAAACTAAATCAGAAAGATTATCAGCCATAAATTTAAAATAGGACATTTCTCTATAGGTTCTATTTGTATAGTTTGTATAAGTGGTTACTAAATAAACTGCAACTATTGCTAAAAAGCATATTACAAAATAATTTCCCATAACTATATTTAAATTTCTTTCCTTCTTTAATAATGTATAAATGCTGAAAGAAGAACTAGCAACATTAAAAATATTCATTAAAATATATTTTTTATATCTTGATAATTTTGTGAAGGAAATAATTCCACAAAAAGTTGCCATTAAAAAGGACATAAATACAGCTATAGCAGAAGTTGTATTTATACCTGTTAATACAACTCTAAATATAGATATACATGTAGCACATATAAAAGAGGAAACAATTCCACCATATAATGCGGATATCATAATTGATATATGCCTTAAATCAATAAAGATGTTATCAGCAGGTTCTATGGAGTAATTTATAAGCAACATACCTAAGATTCCAGCACCCATACCAATTAACATTCTTAAAGATAATGGTGACTTATATGTTATAGGCTTATCTCTCAAAACTTGCCCTGAAAAAGAAATAACAGCTACAGTGATAAATAGATTAATTATTAATTCAGAAAACATAGTAATACTCCTTAAAAGTCAATATTGTGCCAATACTTATATAAAAACCTTAGCATATTTTGTAGAAAAGAGATTGTAAATAATAAAAAAATATTTTATTATTATAATTTTAAACTAAATTCATATTAAAAACAATTTTTGTATTATTTAAGAATATAAACAATATATTTATACTAGAAGGGAGATGTTCAGTATGGAGCTATTTAAAATATTTGTACTGGCTTTACTTTGTGAAGCTATATGGGAAACTATAAAGATGGCTTGGGATAATGGCAAACTATCCTTGGACAGGATTGGTGCATTGTTACTAGGGATTTTATTATCCGTAGCCACTAAAATGGATGTTTTATCCTTAGCAGGTCTTAATTCTATTCACCCTATTATTGGCATAGTATGTACTGGTGTTATAGTATCTAGGGGAGCAAACTTTACCCATGATTTATTAAATTTAATGAGCAATACTCAAGTAAATCAAAGACTTAAAAAAGAGGAATTCCTTAATAGACAGTAAAAAAACGTTATAAAAGCATAGTAGTATAATTAGATAATTTCTTGATGGATAGTAGAGTTAATAGTACTATAGGTATATAATACAAATTTTAAAGCAGGTGATACCTTTGATAGAAATAGGTTGTGATAGATGTAGGCATAATCTTTGTGCTGCTAAAGTCCCTATATTTTCTTTCCTATCTGACTCAGAACTTAGAAAGATTATTGCTATGACGGGGCATAAAGCTTATAAAAAAGGTGAGATAATATGTAGTGAGGGGCATAGCTCAGATACTTTATTTATTTTAAATGAAGGGCAAGTTAAGCTGTCCAAAATTACTAAGGAAGGAAAGGAACAAATTGTTCATATACTCACTAGCGGAGATTTTTTTGGAGAGATGAATCTCTTTGGTGGCAGCAAAAGTTATAATTTCAGCGCTTATGCCATATCTGATGTTAAAATATGTACTTTAACTAAAAAAGACATGGATAAGATACTTTTAGATAATCCTGAAATATCTCTTAAGCTTCTTAGAGAGGTAACAAGAAGGCTGGCAGAAACAGAAAATTTAGCCCAAAATCTAGCTACCAACGATGCTGAGGTGAGAGTGGCCTATATATTACTGGAGTTTAGTGAAAAGTATGGTATAAAAAACTCTCAAGGTATTGAGATAAAGCTTCCTGTAAATAGGGAAGAAATGGCTAATTATTCTGGAGTCACTAGGGAAACCATAAGCAGAAAGCTAGCTGGCTTTGAACAAGAAGGCTTTATTGAACTAATAGGTAATAAGGTTATTATTATTAAAGATGAAGAGGCTTTAAGAACCTTTGTAGAATAAAATATTTATCTGATGATGTAAAAAAGCTCCTTAGAAGGTTTGGTTTATACCATCCTTCTAAGGAGCTTTTTGTATTATTGAATATATAAAATAGCTTTCAACCTTATATTTTTTTACTCTTAATATTTGTATAAAACTTTTATAAAGTGTGATTTGAATCATATTTAAAAAAGCATAGTGATTATACAATAAGGGTGTAGCAAAGAGAAGTAATGTGATTAAATATAAATTTCAAGGAGGAATAACCATGAGAGATAAAATAATGTTAGCAGAGAATATTTACTGGGTAGGAAAGATAGATGATAGGGATGTGCCTTTTCATAGACTCACATTAACTAAAGGTACAACCTATAATAGTTACCTTTTAAAAACCGAAAAACCTACAATTATTGATACCGTAGATATAAGCTTTGGAAGAGAATTTGTGGATAATTTAAAAGAATTAATAGACCTACAAGAAATAAAGTATATAGTTATAAACCATACAGAGCCTGATCACTCAGGTGGCTTAGGAAGTCTGGCTGCCAAAGCAAAGAATGCAGTAATTGTGTGTACAGAACCCGCAGTAGAAGAACTTAAGGAAATGTATAAGCTTCATAATAGAGAGTTCCACATTGTTAAAGATGGAGATGCTCTAGACATTGGTGGAAAGACTTTAAGGTTTTTAGAAACTCCTTATCTTCATACAGAAGAAACTATGGTTACCTATTGTGAAGAAGATAAAATACTATTCCCATGCGATATTTTCAGCACTCATGTAGCAAATTATGAATATTTCAATGATATGGCGAAAGAGGATATAACTGAAGATTTTAAAGTTTATTACACTTTAATAATGCATCCTCATAGAAAATATGTTCAAGATATGATAGAAAAAATTAAGGAATTGCAAATTGAAATTATTGCGCCTTCCCATGGATTTATATTAAGAAAAGATGTTAAAAAATTTATTGATATATATGACAATATGAGTAAGAATACTGTAAATGATAAGAAAGCTACCATAATATACTCTTCCATGACAGGTAATACTAAAAAAATTGGAAATTTAATAAAAGAAAATTTAGAAATGAGCAATATTTCTGTAGAAGTGGTGGACGTGAATAAGCGTGCAAAAGAAGAGGTTATAAGCACCATAATAAACTCTGATGCGATATTCTTTGGAACTTCCACAAAATATGCGGATATCATTGGAAATTTAGAAGATATACTTAAAGAATTAAAAGATATTAAGCTTGAAGGTAAGATAGCAGGAACATTTGGATCTTATGGATGGAGCGGTGAAGCTATAGAAGTGGTACAAGATTATTTAAAGAATACAGATATGAAGGTATTAAATACAGCAGATATTATTAAATCCACAGGTATGACAGATGTTTTATTCCCTATAAGAGTAAGGTTCTCTCCAAAGGAAGAAAATTTGAAACAAATTGAAAGAGCCTCTATATATGTGGCAGAATTGCTTTTAAACGCTTTATAAAACTTCATGTTAATAAGTTGATACACTATATAGACAATTCTAGAGAGTAATAAATAGATTGGAGCTTATAGCTCATAAAAATATAGTTTTTATTAAAAGGAGAAGAAGATATATGACAAATTTAATAGAAAGTAAACAGAAGCTAGGAGAGATAGTTTCTATATTCCCAGCATCTAGTGAGATATTTAATAAATATAAAATTGATTATTGCTGTGGTGGACATGATACCCTAGGAGAAGCCTTAACAGAGAAGAATTTATCTGAGGATGATATAATTTTAGAGTTAAATGAAGCTTATGGTAAATTTATAGATTCAAACAGTGAATATAAGGACTGGAGAAAAGAAAATCCTTTAGATATTATGGATCACATTATATTTACCCATCATGATTATACAAAAAAAGAGCTGAAGGAAATTGATAGCTTGCTTTTTAAAATATTAAAAGTACACTTTAGCCATCATGGAGAAGAACTTCTTAAATTACACAGATTATTTGGAACTCTAAAAATGGAACTAGAAGAGCATTTGATTAAGGAAGAAGAAAACTTATTTCCTCTTATGGAGAAATACTTTACTTCAAAGGATGCTGCTGCTTTAGAAGAAATAAATCAATTTATACTAGATACTGAAGATGAACATGATGTAGCTGGGGATATATTAAAAGAAATTGAAAAAGTAACTAATGATTTTAAAGCACCTGAAGATGCTTGCAATACCTATAGACTTGTATATTCTAAGCTTAATGCATTAGAAAAAGATCTATTCACTCATATATATTTAGAAAACACAGTATTATTTGAGATGATATAAATTTACATTGGTAAATTCATAACATTGAACAACAGAATCAAAAGGAATCATATTCACCATATGGTTTATATTGTTAATCTTATAGGATTCTAAAAAAACCCCTTAAAACGCAAAACACATGGACAACATGTAGAAGGTTTTAAGGGGTTTTTATTAACTTAGATTTACAATAACTCTTCCTGCTAGTTTACCTTGAAGGATAACATCAATTTTTTCGTTTAATCCTTCTAAAGATACCTCTTCAGTGGAAGAGGATAAATCTATTTTCCAGTCTGAAGAAAGAAGTTTCCATATCTTAAGTCTTAAATCCATAGGGCACTGAACGGAGTCTACTCCTAAAAGGGAAACCCCTCTTAGTATAAAAGGAAATACGCTGGTAGGAAGCTCAGGAGAAGCTGCATTACCGCAGCAAGTGACTACTCCGCCATATTCAGTGGATTTAATAGCTGTAGCTAGTATATTTCCACCAACGGTATCTATCACTCCCGACCACTTACCTTTTAAAAGAGCTCTTCCAGAGTTATCATCAGCTTCTTCTCTTAAGATAATATCCTTAGCTCCTAACTTTAAAAGCATATCCTTTTTATCTGGTTTTCCTGTAACCCCTACCACTTCATATCCGAGCTTAGAGAGGATAGCTACGGCTATACTGCCCACACCGCCAGTAGAACCAGTAACCAGTACTTTTCCTTGTTCAGGTTTAATACCTGCAGACACTAGCTTGTATACGGATAAGGCTGCGGTAAAACCAGCTGTACCATACATCATAGCTTCTTTAAGGTCTAGGTTTTCAGGAAGCTTAACGACCCAATGGGCAGGAACTCTAATATACTGCTGAAAACCTCCAGAAGTATTCATGCCTAAATCATAGCCTGTTACTAAAACCTTTTCACCTACGGCAAAATTTCCATCACTGCTTTCTCTTACTATTCCAGCTGCATCAATACCAGGAGTATGAGGATAGTTTCTTGTAACCCCTTTATTTCCAGAAGCAGAAAGAGCATCTTTATAATTCAAAGAAGAATATTTAACTTCAATAAGTACCTCGCCTTCAGGAAGTTCTGATATGTTTTTTTCAACTATTTCCCTTTGAAATTTTTTATCCTCCACCTCTTTTACCACTAATGCCTTATATTTTTCCATAATCATTTAAGATCTCCTTTCAAATATAAATTTTGCTTACTTATTTAAGTGAATCAACTAAATAATATTCCTTATCATTTAATATAGATTATAATAAATCTTCATATAAATCAATACCAAATAATGTTACTACCCCAGGGGTGGCTCCATAAAATGGAACTGCCCCTGGGGTCATGGTAGAAATAGACAATAGTGCTTAAAAATTTTCTATTTGTTAATGAAGTACTATTGACTTAGTCTACAAATACTGTAAAATAAACCTATAAGGGGAGTAGCATACGCTCACTGCGTTAATCGTTCGTCAATACGGATTAATCCCGGATGATTACTAAGATGCAAGACCTTTGCGCTGGGGGAAATTCTGGTGCAAAGGTTTTTTTTATTGCCATTATTGATTTTTATTTAAGGTATGCTGAAAATAAGACTTAAAAGGAGATGAGCTCATGTATTATAATCAAGAAACAGAAAAAGTCCTTAAAGATTTTGATGTGGATCCAGTGAGAGGACTTTCTTCTGAAGAAGTTTCTGCAAGATTAGAGAAGTATGGTGAAAACCAACTAACTACTCAAAAGAAAAAGACATTGCTTCAATTATTCTTTGCCCAATTAAATGACCCTTTAATTTACATACTTATTGTTGCCGCTTTGATTTCAGGCTTTACTGGAGAAATTAACGAAGCGGTTATTATTACAATAGTAATTGTATTAAATGCAGTTATAGGGGTAGCTCAGGAATCAAAGGCTGAAAAAGCAATGGAAGCATTGCAAAAAATGTCTACACCTAAAGCTTATGTAAGAAGAAATGGTGAGATAGTGGAAGTGAATTCAAAAAATATAGTTCCTGGGGATATTATAGTATTAGATGCAGGAAGGTTTATACCCTGTGATTTAAGGCTTATTAACTCAGCCAACCTTAAAGTTGAGGAATCAGCTTTAACAGGTGAATCTGTACCGGTAGATAAAGATTCTACTTTAGTATTAAATGAGACAGATATAGCTCTAGGTGATCAAAAGAATATGGCTTTCATGTCTACTTTAGTAACTTATGGACGTGGAGAAGGAGTAGCCATAGGTACAGGTATGGAAACTCAAATTGGTAAGATAGCAAAAATGCTGGAACAAAACGTAGACGAACAAACTCCTCTTCAAAAGAAATTAGGGGAAATAGGAAAGTTACTTGGTATTGCTGCTTTAGTAATATGTGTATTAATGTTTGGTATCGCTGTAATTCAAAAAAGAGATCTTTTTGAAATGTTCCTTACAGCTATATCCCTTGCTGTTGCTGCCATTCCGGAAGGACTTCCTGCTATAGTGGCTATAGTACTCGCTATTGGCGTGCAAAAGATGGTTAAGCATAATGCTATAGTTAGAAAGCTGCCTGCTGTTGAAACTTTAGGATCAGTGAATGTAGTTTGTTCAGATAAAACAGGAACATTAACACAAAACAAAATGACAGTTACAAAGTTTTATGCTAATAATAGTGTTAAAAATAGTAACGAGGTTAACATAGAGGATCCTGTAGAAAGATTACTCTTAGAGAATATGATCCTTTGTAATGATGCAACTTCAAATAAGGAATCTAAAACCGGTGATCCTACAGAAATAGCACTTTTAGATTTAGCATTAAATTATGGAATCACTAAAGAAGGATTAAACAAAGAACATATAAGAAATAATGAACTTCCTTTCGACTCAGATAGAAAGCTTATGAGTACCATAAATCAATATGGTGATAAGCATCTTATAATGACTAAAGGAGCTATAGATAATATAATACAGATCTCAAATAATATATATATAAACGGCGAAATAAAACCTCTTACAGAAGATATGAAAATGAATATCATGAATGCTTCTAATGCTATGTCAGAGGATGCATTAAGAGTTTTGGGCTTTGCTTATAGAGAAGTTTCCACCCATGAAATAGAGCCAGAAGATATTGAAAAAGACCTTATAGTAATCGGACTTGTAGGAATGATAGATCCACCTAGAGAAGAGGTTAAAGATTCTATTGAAACCTGTAAAAAGGCAGGTATAACTACCATAATGATTACTGGAGACCACAAGAAGACAGCCTTGGCCATAGCTAAAGAATTAGGTATTGCTAAAGACGAAAGTCAGAGT
This sequence comes from Clostridium amylolyticum, assembly GCF_900142075.1. Lineage (GTDB taxonomy): Bacteria > Bacillota > Clostridia > Clostridiales > Clostridiaceae > Clostridium_AA > Clostridium_AA amylolyticum. Next base: position 198,353 of record NZ_FQZO01000002.1, on the reverse strand, counting down.
GTTTCTGGAGTAGAGCTTGACGCTATCTCTGATGAAGCCTTAGTTGAGAAAGTTAAAGATTTAAGAGTATTTGCTAGGGTATCTCCAGAGCATAAGGTAAGAATAGTTAAAGCCTTTAAGGCTAATGGTAATATAGTTTCCATGACCGGTGACGGAGTTAATGATGCTCCTTCACTTAAGGCAGCAGATATTGGAGTTGCCATGGGTATTACAGGTACTGACGTGGCAAAAGGTGCTGCAGACATGGTGCTTACAGATGATAACTTCTCTACTATAATAAAAGCAGTAGAAGAAGGAAGAAATATATTTGCAAACATTAAAAAGTCAATTTTATTCCTTTTATCTTGTAATATAGGAGAAATTGTAGCATTATTCTTTGCCATATTACTTGGTTGGGCTGCACCTTTAGAGCCAATTCATATCCTATGGGTAAATCTTATTACAGATACACTCCCTGCCCTATCTTTAGGCATGGACCCAGGCGACCCTGACGTTATGAAGAATAAGCCAAGAGATGCAAAAGAGAGCTTATTTAAAGGCTCCTTATCCTTTATGATCTTTAATGGTGTACTTATTGGATTACTTACTTTAGCTGCTTTCTATATAGGAGCTGTGGAAGAAACTGGAATACATGGAATAGGAGCATTAGCGCCAGGTGTGTTAAAGGGAGATGGACTAAGACACGCTCAGACCATGGCATTTATAGTATTAAGTGTTTCACAGCTTGTACATTCACTTAACCTTAGAAGTGAAACCAAGAGTATATTCACAGTAGGATTATTTACTAACAAGTATCTTCTAGGAGCTATAGCTGCTGGAATATTCCTACAAGATATAGTAATTACAGTTCCTTTCTTAGCTAAAGTGTTTAATGTAAATGACCTTATAATGAATGACTGGCTTATAGTATCTGCTCTTGCTATAGTACCATTAATAGCTAATGAGATAATAAAGATATTTAAAAGAGCTAAAGCAAAAGCATAATAAAATAAAAAGTATAGAGAAGTAAAAAAAGCATAATAAAGTGAAGCGGCTTAAATAAGCCTCTTCACTTTTATATTACGGTAGAAAGTTTTTCATATTCTCCTTTATCTAATAGATTTGCCTTAACTCTATAAACGCCGGGAGTAAGATTTGAAAATGCATAGAATCCATCACTATTAGTGGTTTGAACTTCTTTTAATATTTCATTATCTTTTTTTAGTTCGTATAAAAACACGGGGATACTGCTTTGAGTAAGAGAACCTATCTTAATTACATCGCTTATACTTCCCAGTACGGGAGGATTGGTATTTAAGGCTATATCCACTGGAATTCTACTATTTTCTTCTATTTTTATATTTATGGGAAAAGACGGGTTATAATTTTGTGCTTCTGCTTGTAGCACATATTCTCCTGGAAGAATATTGTGAATTATATATTCTCCCTTTGAATTAGATATACTATCAGAAACTTTTATATTCCTGTTTTTATAATTAAGATAAATCCTACTGTTTTCAATGGGGTTATTTTCTAAAGAATCCTTAATTACTCCATATATAATGCCTCTGGCAAAAGCAGGGTCTTCAGTTAAATTAAAATAAATCTTTACAGGAACACTTTCTGAAACCGTGATATTTTGTGCTTCTGTAGTTTTGAAACCGCAACAAGAAGCAGCTATTTTGTATTCCCCTGAGGGAACTGTTTCTTTAAAGATAAATATTCCGTTTATGTCGGTAAAGGTTGTGTGCAATATATTGTATTGAAAATTTGTAATAGCTACAAAAGCATTCTCTATGGGATTTACCCCCTTTAAAACTCTGCCTGCAATTATAGTATTACATTTTCCATTGCAGGGTTTCAGCTTTACATCCATGCTAATATTTTGCCCGGCTTTTAAAGAAAAGTTCTGGCTGCTTTCAACATAATATGCTCTATTTGTAGCCATTAAGCATCCTCCTTTCTAAAGGAGGATGCTTTTATTTTATACTCCCCTGGTGGAAGCATGTAAAAAGCATATCTTCCTTCATTATTTGTTACTGTAGATTTTATTAATACTTCTATATCATTTACCCTAGAGTATAATCCAACTATGATATCCTCCAGAAGCTTTCCTGTAATATCATCTGTGATTATACCTTGTACAGATGACATGTTAACCATAGGATCCACACTTAAAACTAAACTTTGTCCCAAATACTGGTGATTTTGTAATGCGATATTAGAGGTGTTTTTAGTAATATATCCTTCCTTGCTTACACTAATAGAGTATATACCACTATCTAATGATGAAAATAAGTATTCTCCTTGTAGATTAGTTAAGGTAGATGCTATGAACTTTGAGTCATCCTTTAAACTTTTTAATTCTACCAAGGCATCCTCTATTGCTTTGCCATTTTCTTCTGTGATGAAACCATAAATAAAGTTTGAAGGTTCGCTTTTATTTATAGGAGTTTTTATGTCAATTTTTAAAGTTTCTTCACTAGTAGCTTCTACCATAGTGCTTGGAGAGACAGCTTTATCTGGCAAAGCTTCTTGCTTTGGCGCTTTTTGCTTTAAATTATTAATTTCCAATACGTACTCATCAAAGCTAGGCATTTTATCCTCTCCTTTCTTACTAATGTATAATATTCAAGATATGATAAAATGGGTAATAAAAAACTGTGAGAATAGGAACATTCTCACAGTTTAATTTTTTCTTTGTGTTTACTCTCTATTATGGAAGACTTTATTGTTGTAGATTTCTAGTAAGAAGCCTTCAAAGACTTCCAGAGGTTGTGCACCGCTTATTTTGTATTCATCATTGATAATGAAGGTGGGTACAGTTGTTACATTGTGTAAAGAGGCTATTTGCGCATTTAGCTGAAGATTGGGCTTATAAACATCAGATTTAATGTTATTAATCATCTCTTCTGAGTTTAAGTCAACTTTATCCGCTATTTTTCTAATGACATCTTCTTTTGCAATATTAGTATTGTCTGAAAAATAAGCTTTAAAAACCTCAAAGGAAAATTCATCATATTTTTTATTTTCTTTAGCATATTCAGCGGCTTCTAATGCCAAAGAAGTATTGTAAATATAATCTACTTCTTTAAAAGGTAATTTAAAATTTTTAGCTCTTTTTCTTAAAGGAGTTAGTAAATCTTTAGCATCTAATCCTTTAAAGTATTGGGATAATAACATTCCTTCTTCAGGAACATCAGGATGAGTTTCAAAGCCAAGCCATTCATCTTCTATAATAAAGTTTTTCTTAAGTTCACGGATAATACCTTTTCCTAAATAACAGAAAGGACAAGAAAAATCTGAAAATATCTTAATTTTATATTTCATAATATCCCCTCTTTTCTAATAATTAATGTTATTATATGAGAAATAATATAAAGGGACAAGGGCTAATAGGTAACAAAATGCAAAATTAAAGAAATATTAATGATTATATAGTTTTGCAGTAAAATAAATAGAATAATTAAGTGTAGTTTATACAAATTATAAATAAAATTAAAGATAAGTAGGAAGTTAAAGTGATATATGTAACTTTATCCATTTCGAAAAGTATAATAAACTAAGTAATTAAATTGAGAGATTTTATGATAGATTTTAAATGTATTCCACCCAATGACTTTGTTTTATTAGCTGTGCTTATAGGAATAGTTTTAGCTCAAGAATTATCTTCTCAAGACCAAGGAGCTTTAGGTAGCTTTATAGAATTGATAGGAGAGACCATATCTACTATCAGCCAACAAACTGAGTTCATTGACGATGCTAATAATAATGGAGATGAAGCATCAGAAGATGATATTAAAAGTCTTAGAAAAGAATTAGAAGAACTGAAGAAAAAGATAGAAAAGTTATAAGAAATAAAAATGTACTTTAAAGATTAACAATTTAGAATTAATTGTTACAATTTTAATACTTATGTTAATTTTTCTTGTGAATGGGGTTTTTAAAATTGTTTTGTTATAGAATAGGAGTATTAACTGTTTACCACTATATTAATTAGTGGTAATTATTTTATATATTTTTATGTATTGAGGAGATGAAATTATGACTAATCATACATTATTTCAATTTTTTGAATGGAATGTACCCAATGATGGAGCACATTGGAGGAGGCTTAAAGAGCAAGCTGAACATCTTGCAAAGATGGGGATATCTGCAGTTTGGATACCACCTGCCACAAAGGCTATAGGACAGAATGATGTAGGTTATGGCATATATGATCTCTATGATTTCGGAGAGTTCCAGCAAAAAGGAAGCCTTAGGACTAAATATGGAACTAAGAAAGAACTTATGAAAGCTATATCACAGCTTCATGATAAAGGCATACAAGTATATTTGGACATAGTGTTAAATCATAAAGCTGGTGCTGATGAAACGGAAAGATTTATGGCACAGGAAGTTTCTATGGATAATAGAGAAGAAATTTTAACAGAACCCTATGAGATAGAAGCATGGACTAAGTTTAATTTTCCAGGTAGAGGAGATATGTACTCTGATTTTAAATGGAATTGGACGCATTTTACTGGAACGGATTATAATGTGGAAAAGGACAAAGCCTCTATTTATAAAATTATAGGAGAAAACAAAGATTGGGGAGATGAGGTGGATGATGAGTTTGGAAATTATGATTATTTGATGTTTACGGATATAGATTATAAGCATCCAGATGTATATAATGAAGTTATTAAGTGGGGTATTTGGGTAGTAAATGAGCTTAACATTGATGGTTTTAGATTAGACGCAATAAAGCATATAAATCACTGGTTTGTAAGAGATTTTTTAAAGTATGTTAGGGAAGGTACTAAAAAGCAGGAGCTATATGCAGTAGGAGAATATTGGAAAAGCAATATAGAAGTATTGCAGGAACAGTTAGAAAATGTAGATTATGAACTGGATTTATTTGATGTACCCCTTCATTACAACTTCTATGAGGCCTCTAAAGCAGGTAAAGATTATGATTTAAGAAAGATTTTTCAGGGAACCTTAGTAGAGCTTAATCCCATACACTCAGTAACCTTTGTAGATAATCATGATTCGCAGCCAGGCCAGTCTTTAGAATCCTGGGTGGAAGATTGGTTTAAGCCCTTAGCCTATGGATTAATACTCCTTAGAAAAGATGGGTACCCCTGTGTATTTTATGGAGATTATTATGGTATATCTGGAGAAGATGCAATGGAAGGTAAAAAAGAGTTGCTGGACAAGCTACTGTATTTAAGAAAATGTTATACTTATGGAGAGCAGGTAGACTATTTAGACCATCCTAATACCATTGGTTGGGTTAGATTGGGAGAAGAGGAATTTTCAAACTCTGGAGCTGCCATTATAATTACTAATGGTGAGGAGGGAGAAAAGCTAATGAGTGTGGGAGCACATAGAGCTGGGGAAAAATGGATAGACTTTTTAGGACACAGAGAAGAAACTGTAATCATAGATGAAGAAGGAAATGGTTGTTTTACTGTAAATGGAGGATCCATATCCGTTTGGGTGAAAGCCGATGCTAACTAAAGTTACATTTCTAATCATTGGGGGTTTTTATGAATTTATATATAGTGAGACACGGGGAAACAAAAAGCAATATTGAAAAAAGATATTGCGGCTTGTACCAATCAGAACTTACAGAGGTTGGACAAGCTCAAGGACTAGCATTAAATGAAAGGCTTAGTAATATAGGTTTTGATAAGATATACACAAGCTGCAGCAAAAGGGCGGAGATTACCGCAGATATTATCACAGAGGGCGCCTATAGTTATAAAGATCCTAGGCTTAATGAGTTAAACTTTGGTATCTTTGATAACAAGACTTATAAGGAAATAGAAAAGCATTACCCACTGCAGTGCACAGCCTGGCAAGAGGATTGGAAGGGCTATGTAATACCTCAAGGAGAAAGTACCTTCCAAGCCTTTCAAAGGGTAAAGAGTTTTATGAAAGATATAGAAAAATTACCAGAGGAAAATATACTCATAGTAACCCATGGTGGTATAATTAGACTAGTGTACTGCTACGTACTAAATGAAAACCTAGATTTGTATTGGAAATTTCACTCCTCCAACGGAGGACTAAGCATCTTAAGCTACGAATACGAGAATTGGAGCATAAAGACAATTGAGAATTGAGAAAGAAGGTTTTTAAGTGAGTAAGACTATTTTAATTACTGGTGGTACCCGCAGTGGTAAGAGTTCCTTTGGGGAGAAACTTTTGAAGGACAGCGATGATGTGCTTTATATTGCTACTTCTAAGGTTTTTGATAGTGAAATGGCAGAGAGGGTTAGGTTACATAAGGAGAGAAGAAACCCTAAATGGGAAACCTATGAGGGATATAAAGATATTAGTAAAGTTATAGAGAGTACTGAGAAAAACAAGATAATGTTAGAATGTGTAGGCACCATGGTGACCAATTTGATGTTTGACACCTATGAGGATTTTGAAGGGGTAAGCAAGGAAGATGTAAGAGTTATGGAAAATGAAATACTTAAGGAGTTTACCAATATTATTGAAGCGGTTAAAAATTATAATAAAGAACTAATTTTAATAACCAATGAAGTGGGTTTAGGTTTAGTATCTGAGTATAAGCTGGGGAGAATATTTACAGATATTCTAGGAAGAATAAATCAAAGGCTAGGAGAGGTAAGCGACCAGGTATATCTTACAGCTTGTGGTATCCCTTTAAAGCTTAAATAAGGTGTGTTATGAAGAGATATTATGAAAATTTTTTGCTTATAGTTCAGATGATTACAAGGATTCCTGTAAAAAGATCCTTACCTTGCAGCGGTGAAGATTTTAGAAGAGGCTCAGCCTTCTTCTTTATTATAGGATTAATAATAGGCGGACTTCAGTATGCAGTATATTTTTTATTAAGAAATATATTACCTGCTTTCACTATTGCCATAGTAATTATTTTAATAGATATTTTTATCACTGGAGGCTTTCACATAGATGGATTTGGAGACACCTGTGACGGTTTTTTTGCCGCAAAAGGCAAGGACAAGATAATTGACATTATGAAAGATAGCCGCATAGGTACCTTTGCCTGCATAGGAATAATAATGAACTTGTTAATAAAGTTTCAAGGATATATGTTTATTTCAGCTAATAGCTCTTTAGCCTTGTTAATCATAGCTATACCCATGATTAGCAGAGCTTCCATGCTGCTTCTTTGCTATATAGGTAAACCTGCCAAGTCTGGAGGCTTAGGAAACCTCTTCATCAATAATGTAACTATTTTTACTGTTATTATAAATTTTTTAATATGTTTTTTAGCGGCGTTTTTAGCAGTGGGTACAGGGAAAGCGCTTATATTGCTGGCATCTACCATAGTGGTTACCTATGCATTCAATGCTCTATGCAATAATAAAATAAATGGAATTACAGGGGACTCTTTAGGAGCTGTAAATGAAATTTCAGTACTTGTATCCCTTGTCATAGCCACTGCATTTTAATGAAAATTTTTATAAGGTGTTTATTTGAAGGTAGATTTAATATATAATAAAGGTGCCAGTCACGTGACTGGCACGCACAACTAAATAGAAAAATTCAGGTGCCTTTTAAGTAAGGTGAAAAGGGAATGCGGTTATATTCCGCAGCAGCCCCCGCTACTGTAATTGAGGACGGACTCCTAATAGGCCACTCTATATATGAGGAAGGTTAGGAGAAAGGATGAATCATAAGCCAGGAGACCTGCCTGTTATTGTTTCTTAATATGCTTTCGGTGGGAAAGCTATTAGAAGAAAGCAGAAACTTTCTGCTTTTATCTAGATATTTATATTTTATAAAAGTATTTAGAATTCTAATGGCATCATGCAAAAGCATGATGCTTTTATTTTTGAGGGTGCCAGGCACGTGACAAGTGACAAGTTGCGTGCAACTTGTCACTTGTCACGTGCCTGGCACCACTCCGAAGGAGAATGAATATGGCTAAAATAATGATTCAAGGTACTGCTTCTTCTGTAGGTAAAAGTCTTGTTACCGCAGCCCTATGCAGGATTTTTAAACAGGACGGATATAGTGTATGCCCTTATAAATCCCAGAACATGTCTTTAAATTCTTACATAACCTTAGATGGCAAGGAAATGGGCAGAGCTCAAGTGCTTCAAGCTTATGCTGCAGGTTTAGAACCAGAGGCTTTTATGAATCCTATTTTATTAAAACCTTCATCTGATACCAAGTGCCAAGTGATAGTTAATGGTAAGGTTTATGGAAACAGCAATGCCAAGGAATATCACAACCTTAAGGCTGAATTTAAGGATATGCTTAAGGAACAGTTTTTGGAGCTAGAAAAGAAATTTGACATCATAGTTATGGAAGGCGCGGGAAGTCCGGCGGAAATTAATTTAAGAGATAATGACATAGTAAATATGGGTATGGCGGAGCTTGTAGATGCTCCAGTGCTATTAGTGGGAGATATTGATAAAGGAGGGGTCTTTGCTTCCTTAGCAGGCACTATGTTACTTTTAACCCCAGAGGAAAAGAAGAGGGTAAAAGGTACTATTATTAATAAGTTTAGAGGAGATATCGCCTTACTACAGCCTGGCATAGATATGATAACAGATATAATTGAAATACCTTGTTTAGGGGTAGTACCCTATTTTCATCACATCTTAGAAGATGAAGATGGCTCTAGGATGGAGATAAATAAAACAGTAAATGCACCCATAGATATAGCTGTGCTTATGCTTCCTCATATATCTAACTTTACCGATGTGGATGCCTTAAGGACTGAAGAAGATGTAAGTGTTAGATTTATTATGAGTAAAGAGGAATTTGGCAACCCAGATATTTTAATAATCCCTGGAAGCAAGAACACCATAGAAGATTTGTTGACTTTAAGGAAGGCTGGTATAGAACAAAAGGTTAAGGAATATGCCTCTCATGGATTTGTTGTAGGAATATGTGGTGGTTATCAAATGCTAGGGAAAATCATCAGTGATCCTCTTAAAGTAGAAAGTCAAGCCCTATGCACTGAGGGTATGGCACTATTAGATATTGAAACCTCATTAGAAGCAGAAAAAGTAATGACCAGGGTAAAGGGAAGCTTCCAACATAAGGGGAATCAAGGAGGTATTTATGGGTATGAAATCCATATGGGAACTACCAAGAAAGGGGCTGCCTGCCAAGATTTCATAGCTTTAGAAGAAGTTAATGGAGTTAAAGTGGAAAACTTTGATGGAACCTTTAATGAAAAAGGCAATGTAATAGGAACCTATATCCATGGCATATTTGACAGCGTAGATTTTAGGCAATATATCCTTAATATCATAAGGGAAAATAAAGGAATTCCTGTTAAAGTATCTAAAACCTACGAAGGAATAAGAGATAATGAAATAAATAAATTAGCAGATATAGTTAGGGAAAACTTGGATATGAGAAAAATATATGAAGTCTTGGGGATGAAGTAATGCTTTACCTTCTAAAAATTAACTCTATAGATATCTTAATAGCGGTTATTATAGATTTTATTATAGGAGATCCTTATGGCTTTCCTCATCCGGTAATATACATGGGAAAGCTTATAAAGAAGCTGGAAAACTATTCAAGAAGCAAGGCTAAGAGCGCTAAGGAGCTTAAAGCTTCAGGGGCTGTTATAGTTTTAATTATGATTACTTTGAGTTTTTTAATCCCTTTTATTATCCTCTATCTATTGTGGCCCTATAAGCTCTTATTTCATATAGCTAACATAGTTTTCCTATGGACCACTTTAGCGGCAAAATCCTTATACAAAGAAAGCATGAAGGTGTACGACTCATTAAAGAAAGATGACCTAATGGATTCAAGGCTAAAGCTTTCTTATATAGTAGGCAGGGACACAAGCTCTTTAAGCCCTAAAGATATTACTAGGGCTGCAGTGGAAACAGTGGCAGAAAATGCTTCCGATGGGGTTATTGCTCCATTAGTTTATGGACTTTTAGGGGGAGCTCCCCTAGCTATGCTTTATAAAGCTGTGAACACAATGGATTCTATGCTGGGTTATATGAATGATAAATATCTTCATATAGGTTTTTTCCCTGCAAAGACAGATGATGTTTTCAATCTTATACCAGCTAGGTTGACAGGGGTATTAATATGCCTTTCAGCTCCAGTGGTAAAAGGAAATATGGGTAAAAGCTTTAAGATACTGATAAGAGATAGAAAAAATCATAAAAGTCCTAATTGCGCTTATCCTGAAGCTGCTGCTGCAGGAGCTTTAAAGGTACAGCTGGGAGGTACTAATATTTATTTTGGAATACCGGTAGAAAAGCCTACCATAGGAGACCCACAGAATTCTCTGGAGTACGGTCACATTAAAGACTGCAATGTTTTAATGTTTTCTTCGGAAATAATTCTATTGCTAGTCGCTGAAATAATAATAAATGTGATTTTGTAATGAAAGAAAAATGTCATTTAGAAGCAATCAAAAATAATAAAAGTTGGTATAAGTGAGGAAGAAACATGGATAAGACCATAAGAGACCATGGAGGAGATATATATACAGAAGGTCAACTAAGAGGAAGGGAACTTTTAGACTTTAGTGCTAATATAAACCCCTTAGGAATTCCTAAATCCTTCAAAGAAAATATAAAAAGCATCTTAGAAAGCGCAGTGAATTACCCAGATCTTAAATATAGAGAGGCAAAGGAAAATATTAAAGCTTATTTAGCTCTAGAAAGTTCAAAGTATGAAATTATTTTAGGAAATGGAGCAGCAGAGATAATAGACCTTTCCCTAAGCCTCTTAAAAAAAGTTTGTATAGCGGTTCCCTCCTTTGGAGAGTATAGGACTTCTGCTTTAAAGTATGATATAGACATAGAGTATAGCTATTTAAAGGAAGAAGAGGAGTTTCACTATGATTATGAAGATATATTAAGAAAGTTGCACCATTGTGATGGCTTAATCCTAGGAAATCCAAATAATCCTAACGGAGGAATTATAGATAAGAAGGCCTTCCAGCCTATTTTAGATTTTTGCGAAGAAAACTCTAAACTAATAATAATAGACGAAGCCTTTATAGAATTTACAGGAGAGCCTAATAGAAGCTTTTTACAGGAGAGCCTTCAATATCAATGTTTGATTGTAATACGAGCAGTAACAAAATTTTTTGCTCTGCCAGGTATAAGATTTGGCTATGGAATAACCACTAATAGTAAAGTTGCAGAAAGCATAAGATCTAAGCAGCTTCCATGGAATATAAATACCTTTGCTGAAGTTTCTCTAAAATATATATTTAAGGATAAAGAATACATTGAAAGCACCATAAGATATGTGAATAAACAGAAAAGTCTCCTCACAGAGGGGCTTAGAAAAATTCCTTTTATAGAGAAAGTATATGAAAGTAGTGGAAATTTCTTGTTATTAAAATTAAAAGATATTACTGATGAAGAGATTTTCGAGAGCTGTTTACAAAGAGGTATATTAGTAAGAAGATGCGGCAATTATGAAGGATTAAATCATAGCTTTATAAGGGTAGCGGTAAAGGATAGGAAAAGCAATGATACACTAATTAGTTTATTAAAAGATATTCACATATAAATTTTAAGGGAGATGGAGAAATGACTCTTTTACAAGAAACAATTAAAGAAATCAGACCTTCAGACAAAAAAGCTCTAGAAGAGGCAAAGCTACATATTGATAACCTGGCAAAACCTATAGGAAGCCTAGGAAAGCTGGAAACCATAGGAGCAAAATTTGCAGGTATTACCGGAAAGATTATTAACAAAGTAAACAAAAAAACCGTGGTGATAATGTGTGCAGATAACGGTGTTTGTGAAGAAGGAGTAAGTGCAGCACCACAAAATATCACCACCCTTATGACTTATTGCTTTCCTAAAATGACCACAGGGGTAGGAGTACTGGCGGAGTTTACTAATTCCACTCTTACTATTGTAGATGTGGGTGTTAAGGATGAAATAAATCATCCTAAAATACTGTCAAAAAATGTTATGCATGGAACAAATAACATGAGTAAAGGACCTGCCATGACCAGAGAACAAGCTATTAAGGCTATAGAAGTAGGTATAGAAGTGGTGGATGATCTAGCTAAGCAAGGTTATGACCTTATAGGTACAGGAGAAATGGGAATTGGAAATACTTCCACCAGCACCGCTGTTATGGCTGCACTGCTTTCATTAAATATAGATGAAGTAGTAGGTATGGGAGCCGGACTTACCCCGGAACAATTTGAAAACAAAAAGTCTGTATTAAAAAGAGCCTTAGATATTAATAAACCAGACAATGAAGATGTTATAGATGTACTCTGTAAGGTGGGTGGATTAGATATTGCAGGTATGTGTGGATGCTTTTTAGGAGCAGCAAAGAACAGGCTTCCAATAGTTATAGACGGCTTAATATCCGGAGTGGCTGCCTTATGCGCCTACAAGCTAAAACCTGAAACCCTAGACTATATGTTTGCTTCTCATAAATCGGAAGAAAAAGCTGTGGAGCATTTGTTTAGGGAGCTAAAAATAAATCCTATGCTAGATTTAAATATGAGATTAGGAGAAGGAAGTGGATGTCCACTAGCTTTCAACATAATTGAAGCTTCTTTATACATGGTTAGCCACATGGCTTCTTTCAACCAAGTGGGCATACAGGAAGAAGAATCAAAGAAGTTAGTAGATATAAGAGATAAAAATAATATATAAACCTTAGCAACATTCTGCGAAACCATATGAATTCTGCCATGACAAAGGGCTTTATACTTAAGCAGATGCTCCAAATCTTCGATTTGGCGCAGTCGCTTACTTCTTCGTAACATCTAAAGCATCATTCTCTCATTTTTAAAAGCTTTAGGTGAGGAGAAGAAGTTTCATTGAAACCATATGAATTCTGCCATGACAAAGGGCTTTATACTTTGTTAATAACAGCAATAAGGAGAAAATAATATTATGAAAAATTTCAATAAAAAGCTAATTATAATTGTTACACTTCTTTTCACGGTTATGCTTTCTGCTTGTGGAGTTAAGCCAGCAGAAGCACCAAAAAATGATAATAAGCAAGCTGTTTCCTTTCCCCTTACCATAAAAGATTCTAAAGGAACAGAAATAAAAATAGAAAAAGAACCACAAAAAGTAGTTTCCTTAGCACCAAACATAACAGAAATGATATTTGCTTTAGGAAAAGGTGATAAGCTAGTGGGAAGAACTACTTACTGCGATTACCCAGAAGAAGCTAAGAAGGTTCAAGATGTAGGAACTCTTCAAAAGCCTAATATAGAAAAGATTGTAGAGCTTAAGCCAGATGTAGTTATAGCTTCTACACATTTTAAAGATGAAGTGGGAAAGAAATTTCAAGAGCTAGGAATAAAGGTAGTTGCCCTATACAGCGATGACAAATTTGAGGGAGTATATGATTCCATTAATACTTTAGGAAAGATGTTAAATGCTTCTGCTAAGGCTGAGGAAGTGGTTAGCGGAATGAAAAAGAAAATTGAAGCTGTAGAAGGTAAAGTAAAAGGTAAAAAAGCTGCTTCTGTATATTATGTAGTAGGCTTTGGCAAAGGTGGAGATTTTACAAGCACTGGGGAAACTTTTATTCATCAAATGATTACTATGGCTGGTGGAGATAATGTAGCTAAAGATACTAAAGGATGGAAATACAGTAAAGAGAAGCTTATTGAGAAAAATCCTGAAATAATAATACTTCCTGAGTACTTTAAGGCTGAATTTTTAACAACTGAAGGTTACAAGGATTTAGATGCTGTAAAGAATAATAAAGTATTTGTTATAGATAATAATCTTCTTGATAGACAAGGACCAAGAGCAGCTCAAGGAGTAGAAGAAATTGCAAAGATATTGCATCCAGAAGCTTTTAAATAAGTAAGGAGAAATAACGTTCTCATAAGTTCTATGGCATTATTAGATACATGGCCATGGATAGAAGGCAATTTATATTAGAAAATGAGGAATTTGTATGATTAAGTTAATTCAGAGTAACAAAAAGAAATTTTTTATTATGCTTTTACTCATATATTTCATAATGATAATAACATCTATAGCCTTAGGAACTGCAAATATAAGCTTTAAGCAAGCCTTTTTTGCCCTTATCAAACCTCTGTCTTTTGTAAGTGATGGGGTAAAAGCACAGGTTTCTTCTGCTCATTCCTTAATCATATATAGAATAAGACTTCCAAGAATAATCATGGCTAGTATCGTGGGTATGGGACTGGCAGTGGTAGGAGTAGCATTTCAAGGAGTATTTAAAAATCCTATGGCTGACCCCTACGTCCTAGGGATATCCTCAGGGGCAGCCTTGGGTGCGGCTATAGCCATAGTTTTCAAAATAGGGGAAAGCATATTTTCCTTTAGTATGGTAACCACATTTGCCTTTATAGGGGCTATGGTTACAGCATTTTTTGTATATAACATAGCCAGGGTGGGCAATAGAATACCTACAGTAAACCTTTTGTTAGCAGGTATTGCGGTAAGCTTTTTACTATCATCTTGCTTGTCCATAATTATGGTGTTTAATCATAATAAAATAGATAAAATAGTGTTTTGGACTTTGGGAGACTTCAACTCTGCCAACTGGACTCAAATAGCTGTGGTGGTACCTTTTGTATTTATAGGGGTGCTGGTGATATATTTCTTTTCTAGAGATTTAAACCTTATGCTAACTGGGGATGAAGCTGCAAAAACCATGGGTGTAGAGGTGGAAAAGGTTAAAAAGATAATAGTTACGGTATCCTCTTTAGTGGTGGCAGCCTGTGTTTCTTTTTCTGGAATAATAGGCTTTGTGGGACTTCTTATACCTCATATGATGAGAATAATATTAGGACCTAATCATAAGCAACTGATTCCCTTTTCAGCTTTAGGAGGAGCCATGTTCCTGCTTTTTTCAGATACCTTAGCAAGGAGTATTCTCCCTTCAGCAGAGCTGCCCGTAGGAGCAGTTACAGCTTTGTTTGGCTCCCCATACTTTATAATACTATTTTTAAAATATAAAAAGAGAGTGATGTAGTTATGGATTTCCCAGTTCAAGTAAACAATTTAAGCTTTAGCTATGGAAAAGATTCAGTAATTAAGGATCTAAGCCTTAGCTTCCAAAAAGGTAAATTTTATTCTATCATAGGCCCTAATGGTTCAGGGAAGACTACATTGCTTAAAAACCTAAGCAAGCTTTTAGATGTTTCAAAGGAAACGATTTTTATCAATGACCAAGATGCGGTTAAGCTTAGTAACAAGGAAATATCGAAAAACTTAGCTTTAGTGCCTCAAAATATCAATATAGAATATGAATTTACTGCCTATGACATAGTAATTATGGGAAGGACGCCTTTCAAAAAAAGATTTGAGGACTATAATGAAAAAGATAAAAAAATGGTGGAAAAGAGTATGAAGCTCACCTCTACTTGGGAGTTAAAGAATAAGCTTATAACTACTTTAAGTGGCGGAGAACAGCAAAGGGTTATCGCTGCAAGAGCTCTCTGCCAAGATACGGATATAATCCTACTAGATGAACCAACTTCTCATCTAGACATCCAGCACCAGCTGGGATTTCTAAATATCTTCAAAAAGCTCAAAAAAGACATAACCGTCATAGCGGTAATGCACGACTTAAATCTAGCCTCTCTTTATAGCGATGAGATAATACTATTAGAAAAAGGAAAGATTATAGATAAAGGGGAGCCGGCAAGAGTAATAACTAGAGAAAATATAAAGAAGGTTTACAATATAGAAGTGGACATAATAAGAAACACTTCCAACGGAGCACCCTACGTGATGCCGGTAGTTTAATTGAGAATTGGCAATTATTTCACTTGACTTCGTTAAAGTGATGAAATATAATTGTAACAAGAATTTTATTTAACTTAAATACAGTGAAGAGAAGAGTAGCTAAGGAGTAAGTTTAAGCGAGCCGGTGGTGGTGAGAGTCCGGTAATGGAGGCCTGAGTGAAGAACATCTCTGAGTATCTAACCGAAACCCTTAGGGAGAGTAGACTTAGACGGAGTGGCACCGTTAAAAGCACAGCAGTATCGAATATAATTCCGTACTGTTTTAAGTGAGCTCTTTATGCTAATTTGGGTGGTACCGCGGAAAGATAACAACCTTTCGTCCCTTTGTAGGATGAAGGGTTTTTTTTATTAATTTAATTATATACAGTAAATAGGAGGAGAAAACTATGGAACACCACATGATGCCAATAATTAAAGGATACAAGCCTACGTTGAACTTAGTAGAAACAGAAATTGCTATTAAAGCAATAAAAGATTTTTTTGAAGATAAGCTAGCGCAAGAATTAAACCTTACTAGGGTGTCTGCACCTATATTTGTAAGAAGTGGTAGAGGGCTTAACGATAACCTAAATGGAATAGAAAGACCAGTAGCTTTTGATGCAAAGTCTATCGATGACAGCATCATCGAGGTGGTTCAGTCCCTAGCTAAATGGAAGAGGATGGCCCTAGCAAGATATAGGTTTAAAGCAGGGGAAGGGCTCTATACAGATATGAATGCCATAAGAAGGGATGAGGATTTAGATAACACCCATTCTATGTACGTAGACCAGTGGGATTGGGAAAAGATAATAACTAAGGAAGAAAGAAAAGAAGCAACATTAGTAGATACCGTTAAGAAAATATATGAGGTTTTTAAAGCTACAGAAAGGTACTTATCCTTGAGATATTCTCAATTTGAAGAAAAGCTTCCTGATGATATACATTTTATCACATCACAACAGCTGGAAGATAAATATCCTAACCTTACTTCAAAGGAAAGGGAAGATAGCATAGCAAAGGAATATGGAGCGGTGTTTATAATGAAAATAGGGGGGGCGCTAAAATCCGGAGAAAAGCACGATGGACGTTCTCCAGACTATGATGATTGGGAACTCAATGGGGATATAATATTTTGGAACCCAGTATTAAAAAGAGCTTTTGAGGTTTCTTCCATGGGAATAAGGGTAGATGAAGAAGTGCTTCTAAAGCAATTAAAGCTTGCTCATTGTGAAGATAGAACCTCCCTTCAATACCATAGTGCGGTATTAGATAGAAAACTACCTTATACCATTGGAGGAGGTATAGGACAATCTAGAATATGCATGTTCTTCTTAAGAAAAGCCCATATAGGAGAAGTGCAAGCAGGGATTTGGCCTGAGGATATTATTGAAAGATGTGAGGAAAGAGGAATAATGCTTTTATAATATATATTATTTCTTCTTATTGATATATTTTGGAAGTAACTCTATAATTTATAGTATAAGCAAAAACAGGGGGCGATACTATGAAATTTAATGAGTTTAATTATGAAAGACCTGATATTAAAAAGGCAGAAGGGGTTTTTAAAGAGCTTCTAGTTAATTTTAATAATGCAGAGTCTTTTGAAGAGCAAAACACTCTCATGGAAGAAATAAATGCTTTAAGAAGTAATATTGAAACCATGGCTCAATTAGTAGAGATAAGACACACCATAGACACCACAGATAAGTTTTATGAAGAAGAACAAAACTATCTTGATGAAGTTATGCCATCTTATGAGGGTATAATTTCAGAATACTATAAGAGCATAGTGAAATCTAAGTTCAGAAAAGAGTTAGAAGAAAGATGGGGAAAGCAGCTCTTCAATATTGCAGAGCTTACTATTAACACTTTTAAACCAGAAATCATAGAAGATTTGCAAATGGAAAATAAGCTTTCCAGCGAGTACACCAAGCTCATTGCTTCTGCAAAGATAGATTTTGAAGGAGAAGAGAGAAACCTTTCAGGACTTACCCCTTTCATACAATCTAAAGATAGGGATATGAGAAAGAAAGCTATAGATGCAAAGTACAAATTCTTTGCAGATAATGAAGCGGACTTTGATAGGATTTATGATGAGCTTGTAAAGGTTAGAACTAAGATAGCCAAGAAGCTTGGATATAATAATTTTGTAGAATTAGCTTATGATCGTATGCTAAGAGCTGATTACAATGCTGAAATGGTAAAAGGCTTTAGAAAACAAGTTTTAGACTATATAGTGCCTGAAGCAACTGCTTTAAGGGATAGACAG
Source organism: Clostridium amylolyticum (assembly GCF_900142075.1). Taxonomy (GTDB): domain Bacteria; phylum Bacillota; class Clostridia; order Clostridiales; family Clostridiaceae; genus Clostridium_AA; species Clostridium_AA amylolyticum. Next base: position 180,425 of record NZ_FQZO01000002.1, on the reverse strand, counting down.
AGAAAAAGACTTGGCCTTGATAAACTAAAATTCTATGATGAAGCTCTTGCTTTTAATAGTGGAAATGCTACTCCAAAGGGAAACCCAGAGTGGATAGTAGACAATGGAAGCAAGATGTACTCAGAATTATCCCCTGAAACTAAGGAATTCTTTGATTTCATGGTGGAAAATCAGCTTATGGACTTAGTTAATAAAAAAGGAAAAGCTGGTGGAGGTTATTGCACATATATATCCGATTACAAAGCACCATTTATTTTCTCAAACTTTAATGGTACTTCAGGAGATATAGATGTACTTACCCATGAAGCAGGTCATGCGTTCCAGGTGTACTCTAGCAGAAATTATGAACTTCCAGAATATCATTTCCCAACCTATGAGGCTTGTGAAATACATTCTATGAGTATGGAATTCTTTACTTGGCCATGGATGGAGTTATTCTTTGAAGAAGATACAGCTAAATATAAGTTTCATCATTTAGAAGGTAGTTTACTATTTATACCTTACGGTGTTACAGTAGATGAATTCCAGCATGAAGTGTATGAGCATCCAGAAATGACTCCAGCAGAAAGAAAGAGTAAATGGAGAGAAATAGAAAAGAAATATCTTCCTCATAGAGATTATGACGGTAATGATTATCTAGAAAGAGGTGGCTTCTGGTACCAGCAAGGACATATATTTGGCACACCTTTCTACTATATAGATTATACTCTAGCTCAAATATGTGCTTTCCAATTCTGGAAGAGGTCTAGGGAAAATAGAGAAGCAGCTTGGGAAGACTATTTGAATCTATGCAAAGCAGGGGGAAGCAAATCTTTCCTTAAATTAGTTGAACTGGCAAACCTAACATCTCCATTTAAAGATGGATGTATCCATAGTGTAATGGGCAGCATACAGGAATATTTAGATTCCGTAGAAGACTCAAAGCTCTAAGGAGGAAAATAACTTGCTAAAGAACGAAAGCTTAAGCGTTAATAGAATTGAAGTTTTAGGAATACCCTGCATTGTCATAAAGGAAAAGAAGGCTAAAGGAAAGCTCCCTACGGTGTTTCTGTATCATGGATGGTCCTCCCAAAAGGAGAACCATACCATGTTTGGAGAAACCTTAGCTTTATATGGTTACATGGTAATAATACCTGATGCCCTTTATCATGGGGAAAGAGGAAGCTTAAACTATGATGATGCAACCATGGCAGCAAAGCATTTTTGGGAAATTGTTTTTAATAATATAGAAGAATCTGAAAAGCTAATAAAGATGGCAGTGGAAGAGCTAGGTGCAGATGAAAAGAATATGGCGTTGCTTGGACACTCTATGGGAGGCTTTAGTGCTGCAGGAATATTCACTAAGCATCCAGAAATTAAAACCGTAATAAATATAAACGGGTCCTTTGCCTATGAAAAGGCAGAAAAATTATTTCTTAAGGCAGCGGAAGGCTTTACAGTGCCTAAGGAGCATTTAGAAGAGCTTAGAAGCTATGACCCCACATCACATAAGGAAAGCTTTAACTTAAGACCTATACTCATGCTTCATGGTGAAGCCGACGCTATAGTTCCCATAGAAAGTCAGGAGTATTTTTATAATGAAATCTTAGAGTATTATAAAGAAGCACCTGAAAAACTAGAATTTACTAAAGTGCCTAGGCTTAATCATTATATAACCATTGGAATGGTAGAAGACACTATTAACTGGTTTAATAATCATCTTATGCATAAGTAAATACTACATTATTTTACATCTTGAGAATTAAATAGTATATGCCCGAATATATAATTAGTATTAACATTAATTAATAGGAGGGCATATGTCTTTAGGGGTTTTAAAAGCATTGGGAGCAGCATCTTTCTTATTTGCTATGATATCAGTTTCTTATTTTGTGTTTAATATATTAGGAAATGTAAAACTAGTTAAAGCTATGAAAGAAGCTCATAAGATATTTGGAGTACTAGCACTGATTACTGGTTTTATACATGGCTATTATCTTGCAGGTACCCAAAATATATCCGGCTACTTTTCCTGGCTGAGCATGGCAGCCTTGGCCTTCTCCTGCTTATTCTTAAGGCCGGAAAATGGAGGGGGTAAGTGGAAGGCCTTTCACACTGCTTTAATAGTAATGCTAATACTATTTGCATGCTTCCATATATACGGAGTACTTATAGGCTATCCTACATTTAAAATAATGGATTCAGTATTGTCTGCATAAAGTTCTGCTATGGGCAGAACTTTATAATTTATAATTTAGAATCGAGAAATTAGAATGGAGGAGGAAACTCACGGAATTTCTTTGAATTTTAATAAGAAAAGGCTTCTTAGGAAGCTTTTCTTATATTAACTTAAATCCTTTAAGGATTTAAGTTCCATAGATTCTACGAAACTCTTCGAGTTTCTTCCTTCATTTTCAATTCTAAATTCTCAATTACAAAGAGGGGGAGAATAGAATGACTAAAAGAAAGCTATCAATATTGGTATTTGTTTTGAGTTTTTCTTCACTTATTATTTCACTGAAATTATTTTGGAACTTAGGGATATTTGTGGATGAATATAATTTAAGTCCTGACATTGTTAATGGAGGCGAATTTTGGGGTTACATGGACTGGCTAAGGTTGCTGTTATTGTTTGTATTATGCATGTTGTCCTTTATAAGTATATTCAAAAACCATAAAAATTAAAAATATCACTCTATATTAAAATACATATTAATAATATATTATTAACATTGCTTAAGATGTATTGAATTAAAAATCCAATTAAATGCTATAATGTAGTTAATAAATTTAGAATTGACAATTTAGAATTTAGAATGGAGGAGGAAACTCACGGAGTTTCTTTGAATTTTAAATAAGAAAAGGCTTCTTAGGAAGCTTTTCTTATATTAACTTAAATCCTTTAAGGATTTAAGTTTTATAGATTCTACGAAACTCTTCGAGTTTCTTCCTTCATTTTCAATTCTAAATTCTAAATTCTCAATTACAGAGAGGGGTGTTTTTTTATGAATAAGAAGAATAAAGCTCTTACAGGGCTTGCGGCGGCAGCTGTGGCAGCAGGTACTTTATATAAAATTAACAGCATGAAGAAGCATAAGGATGCTTTGAAGGAGGCGCTAACTGAGCATCTTATAGTAATCTCATTAGATGGATTTCACAGCAGGGATTTAGATATGATTCAGGAGCTTCCTAATATAAAGATGCTTATGGAAGAAGGTTCATATTGCTCTAATGTGAAAAGTATATATCCTTCCGTTACCTATGCTTGTCATGCCAGCATAATAACTGGGAATTATCCAGACAAGCATGGTGTTTATAACAATGAAAAATTTCAGCCAGGAGTTAAGGAATCACAATGGAACTGGTATGATAGTGACAATAAAAGTACCAAATTATATGACTTGGCAGTAGAAAAAGGCCTTAAGGTAGGTGCATTATTCTGGCCGGTAATGGCAGGGGCAAAAATTCAATATAACATACCGGAAATTTGGCCTGTAAAGGAAGGGGAAAGCCAGGTACCCCTCATATTAAAATACGGTACTCCAAAATTTGCATTAGAAGCAGCAGCCTTGTATGGAAAAGTTCTTAAAGGTAAGAAACAACCTTATTTGAATATTTTCACAAGCAAAACAGCAAAATATATGATAAAAAATAAAAAACCTAACCTAATGCTTGTACATTTTACTGACGTGGATCATTGGAGACATAAGTATGGAGTATTTAGTAACATGGCCAAAGAAGCATTAAAGAAAACAGATAAGGCTATTGGGGATATTATAGAAGCTACAAAGAAAGCTGGTATATATGATAATTCTACTTTTATAGTAATTGGAGATCATGCCTTTATAGATGTAGATCATAGGATATGCTTAAATACAGCTTTTAGACGAGCGGGACTTATTGATGTGAATTCAAATAATGAGGTTATAGCTTGGAGAGCATATGCTAATCACTGCGATGGCTCTTGTCAAATATTCTTAAAGGATACTGAAGACCATGAAGCTAGAGAAAAAGTAATAGAAATAGTAGAAAAGCTAAAGATGGATGGAATAGAAAAGCTATATACCAAAGAAGAGCTTAGTCAAAAGAGAGTGACTGGAGACTTTGAATTCATGGTAGAAGCAAAAAGAGGCTATTATTTCAGCAATCATTGGGATGCTCCTTCTGTGGTAAGCAAAGTAAAATATGAAGATTTTGATCCTTACGATTCAGAGTACTATGCAGGAATGCATGGCTTTGATCCTGAAAAGGAAGACTATAGGACTGTATTCATAGCCGCTGGTAAAGGGGTAAAAAAGGGTGTAATTATAGAAGATATGACTATAGTAGATGAAGCCCCCACCTTTGCAAAACTTTTAGGGCTAAACCTTGGTGAGGTTGATGGAAGGGTATTGGATATATTTCAATAACTAGCAGCTTGACATATTTAAATTGTCGTTCTATAATCATACTTAAATGTTAATATATATAAACACTATGAAGAGAAAGAGTAGAAATATAATTCTTTTAAAGAGAGCTTCCGGTGGGTGCAAGGAAGAAAAGATTTTATTTTGAATACAGCTCTGAGTGAAGCACCAAACACCTTTTAGGTTAGTAGGCTGCCTTGGGAACCCTGCATCCCTTATAATGCTAGAGTATCATGCGTTGCATCGTACTTGAAGAGGTGGGTGTTGTGAAACATCCATAAATTGAGGTGGTAACACGGGAATTATGCTCTCGTCCTCTGGTTTTTTTAAGCCGGAGGATGGGAGTTTTTTGTTTTACAAATAATTTGCTGCAGCAATTTAATAATAATATTTAATTTTAAGGAGGATTTTTAAATGAAATCAGTAGAAGAACAAATTAAGATAATAGGCAAAGGAGCAGATGAGATAATAAACTTAGAGGACCTTAAGAAAAAACTACAAAAGGCTATAGATAATAATAAGCCCTTGACAGTTAAACTAGGTTTAGATCCTTCAGCACCAGATATACATTTGGGCCACGCTGTGGTGCTTAGAAAGATAAAGCAGTTACAGGATCTAGGTCATAGAGCTGTGATAATCATAGGTGACTTCACAGGAATGATAGGTGACCCCACAGGTAAATCAAAGGCTAGAAAGCAACTTACTAAAGAGCAGGTAATGGTAAATGCTAAAACCTACGAAGAGCAGATTTTTAAAATTTTAGATTTAGAAAAAACAGAGGTTAAATTTAACAGTGAGTGGCTGGAGAAGCTGAACTTCAGGGATATTATAGAGCTTACATCAAAATACACAGTAGCTAGGATGTTAGAAAGAGAAGACTTCAAAAATAGATTTGAAAATAATCATAGTATAGGAATACATGAATTCTTTTACCCACTTATGCAAGCTTACGACTCTATAGCTATCAATGCAGATATAGAGTTAGGAGGTACCGACCAAAGATTTAATGTTCTAATGGGCAGAACTATGCAAAAGGACTTTGAAAAAGAACCACAGGTAGCAATATTTATGCCTCTTTTAGAAGGAACCGATGGTAAAGAAAAGATGAGTAAGAGCCTTGGAAACTACATAGGTATCAATGAAAGTGCATCAGATATTTATGGAAAATCTATGTCTATACCAGATGAACTTATGATAAAATACTTTGAATTAGCCACAGATATACATCCAGATGAGGTAGACAAGATAAAGGAAAGATTAAATCAAGGAGAAAATCCAAGAAATATAAAAATGATGTTAGCAAAGGAACTAGTTACTTTATACCACGGAAAAGAAGAAGCAGAAAATGCAGAAGAAAATTTTAAAAAGGTATTTCAAAAGAAAGCTATACCTGAAGACATTGAAGAAATAAATATAGATACTACTCAAGATTTAATATCAATAATCACTGAAATAGGCTTTGCCCCAAGCAGGAGCGAAGCTAAAAGACTTATTAAACAGGGAGCTGTAAAAATAAATGGAGAAAAGGTCTCAGAGACAGCTAAAATAAAATCCCAAGATGTACTGCAGGTTGGAAAGCTGAAGTTTGCAAGAATAAGTTAGGTAATTCTAAATTGTCGCTGTATAATTATTTTAATTATACAAAAAATAAACTCACCACTTTGAGTATTTATATAATTATCTGAAAGGAGTGGTGGGAGTTTGTTTAAAAATATACCTATTCCATTATTAAATACTTTTATATCTGCAGGTGCTATAATAATAGGCTCGCTTTTGGGAGCTTATTGTACTTATGTTATTACTATGAAAAATACCCGCATAACCTTAAAAGAGCAAAAAAGAATACTTTATGAGAATATAAAGCAGGATGAAAAATTTCACCATAAGAGGCTTTGCCAGTATGCAAACATAGTAAGATTAGACATATGTACAGCTCTATATCAAAGTATTAGGGTGCTGAAAATGTATGAAAAGAATTATACCCTTTATAGAAGCTTAATTCCACTAAATAGGAACTATGCTTCAGTAATAGCTGCCCTTAGCCATAAATATGAGCTAGAAGAATTAAGTTACATTTATCAGATTTATGGTCTTATGGAGACTATTAATGATTATACCATGGCTAGGGTTTGGGACATTAAGGAATATGAAAAAAATTTAATAGAAGGATATAAACATTTTCTTCAGAAATTATATGGGAAAAATTTTATAGAGATACTTCATTGTGACATTGACAATATTACATATAAAGAACTATATGATAATGATAGCACTGATGATAAATATAGAAACATATTGATTAAGCTGGATGAAATATGTGAGATCAAAGTGCATAAATCAAGGGATGAAACCATGGTTAGCGAAGAAAAAAGAAACAAGAGTAAATATTGAGGGGCAGAGAAAAAGTATTAGGCTGGGCAAAGTTGCCCAGCCTAGTATTTTACACCCTTTCAATCTTATTTTTTAGCTTGATCTAAAGCCCTCTGTACAGCTACTTTCCAGTTTTTTGTGCTCACTGTGGCTCCTGTTATGGTATCTACATCTGCACTTTGCTTTTCTAGCATTTTTTTGGACATATCCATTCTATATTGCTTAAGGTTAGGATAAACTTTTCCGCCCACTTCTTGTCCTCGCCAGTCTTCATAATTAACTTCCTTACCTTCTTTATCTAATCTTTTAAGGATTATAGAGGTAATTTTACTATCCTTGATTTCTACTATTGCTTCTTCTGAACCATATTGCCAAGGGTCACCTTTTCCAGTATAAGTTCCATCCTTATATTTTCCAGTGGTGGTGCCTTTGTTCTCATCACTTTTTTTAGCAGTTTTTGTACAAGCACTTAAGCTAAAGGTTAAGAAAATTGCCAACGCTGCTGATAGTATTTTTTTCATATAAAAGCCTCCTTAGATATTAGGTTTAAAATTATTTATAGTATTAGTAATGGATAAAAATCTTAAAAATATACATTACTATAATTAATCTTGTAAGGTTGAGAGATATACTATAAAGTGATATATTAAATATGGACATATGAATAATGATAGTTGATTAAATATTGCTATTAATTATAAAGATTAAATATTGTAAAGAAGGGATAGTATGATAATACAAAATGAAAGCGAGTTTGAAGCACTAAAAAAGATAGGTACAGTAGTTGCCATAGCTCGAGAAGAAATGCTAAAGGCAGTAAAGCCTGGAGTTACTACTAAGGAATTAGATATGATAGCAAAGGAAGTGCTAGATTCCTACGGAGCAAAATCTGCACCTATAACTGAGTACAATTATCCAGGATACACCTGCATAAGCATAAACGATGAAGTAGCTCACGGTATACCTGGTGGAAGAGTAATAAGAGAGGGTGACTTAGTTAACGTAGACGTGTCTGCAGTGTTGGATGGATTTTATTCCGATACTGGAGCGACTATTATAGCTGGAGAGTCACCTGCTGTGGTTAAGAAGTTGTTAAAGTGTTCTGAAGATGCACTTTACAAAGGCATAGCCAAGGCCAAGGCAGGAAGTAAAGTAAATCAGATAGGAAGAGCTATATTTAATGAGGCTAGAAACAATGGTTTTACAGTAATACGAGACCTTACTGGCCATGGAATAGGAAAAAAGCTTCATGATGAACCTCAATATATTTTTAATTATTATAACAAAGAAAATGATGAGCTTATGGTAAATGGAATGGTTTTGGCCATAGAGACCTTTATATCTACAAAAGCAGAGCATATAGAAGAGCTGGAAGATGGCTGGACATTAGTAACTCCTGACGGCAGCTGGGTATCTCAATTTGAGCATACAGTGGTAGTTCACAACAACGAACCAATAATTTTAACTGCAATTTAGAATTGACAATTTAGAATTTAGAATGATAGATAGTTTTTCTGAAAAAGCATCAGAAAAACTTACAAATATAATAAGAAAATGCCCAAAGGCTGGAGGCCTTTGGGCATTTTTTGAAATTAAATTTATAGAAACTCCGTCAGGAGTTTCCTCCTTCATTCTCAATTCTCAATTTTAAATTATTAATTAATCTTCACTAGTCCTCTTTCTCCGGCTTTACCAGTGTGTCCGAATTTTACGTCCACGGTTTGCTCTGGTGTGAGGTTTGTAAACACAACAGGGGTGATCATAGATGGCACCTTTGATTTTAGCAGATTTAGGTCAAACTTCATAAGGGGCTGACCTACTACCACTGAGTCTTCTTGGGATACTAGGGCTTCAAAGCCTTCACCTTTGAGATTTACTGTGTCCATGCCAATGTGGATTAGAATATCTAAACCAGAATCAGAGGTTATGCCTATAGCATGCTTAGTGGGGAATAGAATGCTGATCTTTCCGTTTACTGGAGAAAGCACAACACCTTCTTTTGGTTCTATAGCAAATCCTTCACCCATCATCTTTTGTGAAAACACTTCATCTTTAACCTCTGAAAGCTCTAATAGCTTACCGCTTATAGGAAGAGCTATTACTTCTGAAGCACTGCTTGCTGCGGTAGTTTTTACATCTGTAAGGCTATCTACGGTGACTTGAGGTATGTTTCCTGCTATAACGTCTTTAATTTGGGTTTTTAAGTTATCGGATTTAGGTCCAAAGATAGCTTGAATGTTATTTCCTACTTCTAATACCCCAGAAGCTCCCAATTTCTTTAATTCATTCTTGTTAACATTTTTAGCATCTCTTACGGTTACCCTAAGTCTTGTGATACAAGCATCCAAATCCTTTATATTTTCTTTTCCACCTAAGGCGCCTAATACTTGTATTGCTAAGTCTGTACCTTTGGATATATTTCCTTCAGAAGATACTTCGTTGGAATCCTCTCTACCAGGGGTTTTTAAATTTAGTTTTCTAATAGCAAATCTAAAGCCAAAGTAGTATATCACTGCAAATACTAATCCTACAGGGATAACTATCCACCAGTGGGTTCTGTTAGGAACTATACCAAAGAGTATATAGTCGATGACACCTCCAGAGAAGGTCATACCTATCTTAACGTTAAGTATTTGCATAATCATGAAGGATAACCCAGCAAATACTGTATGTATTGCAAACAATACTGGAGCTACAAATAAAAATGAAAATTCTATAGGTTCAGTAATCCCTGTAAGGAAAGAAGTTAAGGCAGCTGAAGCTAACAATCCTCCTACCAGTTTTTTCTTTTCAGGTTTAGCTTCGTGATACATAGCTAGTGCAGCAGCAGGAAGCCCAAACATCATAAAGGGGAACTTACCAGTCATAAAGGTTCCAGCTGTAAAAGGAACGCCATCTTTAAGCTGAGCAAAGAAAATCTTTTGATCCCCTAATATAAGCTCTCCAGCTTTATTGGTGTATTCCCCAAACTGATACCAGAAGGGGTTATAGAAAATATGATGTAGTCCAAAAGGTATTAAAGCTCTTTCAATTACACCAAACACAAAAGCTGCCAAAGTTTTATTGGTATCAATCATGCTTCTAGAGAATATAAATAATCCATTTTGAATGGGAGGCCAAACTATTACCATAGCCAAGCCCACTAATAAAGCAGCAACTGCTGTTACTATAGGTACAAACCTTTTTCCAGCAAAGAAGCCCAAATAAGAAGGAAGTTCTATATTATAATATTTTTTATATAACACTGCAGCTATAACACCTATTATAATACCTCCAAAAACACCGGTTTGAAGGGTGGGGATACCAAGTACGCTAGCATAGGCAGGATTACCCTTTATAATTTCTGGAGTAACTCCTGCAACTAGCCCCATGGTCTTATTCATTATTAGGAAACCAACTATAGCAGCAAGCCCTGCTGTACCTTCTCCATCTGCAAAGCCTACAGCTACCCCTACAGCAAATAATAATGCCAAGTTGTCAAATATGATTCCTCCAGATTGCTCCATAACCTTTGCAATTTGTTGAAACCAAAATACATTTAATGCAGGCACATTATGAAGAAATGCCTCATTTTGAAACATATTACCAAAAGCCAGTAGTATACCAGCTGCAGGTAACAGAGCCACAGGCAGCATTAGGGATCTGCCTACTTTTTGTAATACACCAAAGCCTTTTTTTGATGATGACATAAGATTACCTCCTTATATTTATAAATATCAATTAAAATTGTATTCATTATTTTTTGAAAAAAGAGCTATATACTTTATAGTTCCCTTTAAAACAAAAAATAAAAGGCATGAGAAAGCATAGAAAAGAAAAGGATATAAAAATCCTGTTCTAATCTATTACCTTACTCATGCCTGCTAAAATCAGTAACACGTAACAGTAATAAATACAGTTTTATTAAATTTATAAAAGAATTATAACATTTAAATTTTATGATTTCAACTTTAAATTTTTAACAAATTTTAAAATTTAATTTCTTTCACTAATGGCACAAAACTTATAACCTTTCTTCTGTAGAAATTCTATTACTTCTGGAAGAGCTTCTACGGTAGTGTCTTTAGGGCTTAGGTCATGCATGAGTATTACCAGATTGTGGCCATTTTTTGTGCTGTTTAAATCTTCTGTTTCCTTATATATATTATTTAGTAAGGCAGACTTTGGCACCTTTATGGCAGAAGTGTCCCCATTGGATAAGTTCCAGTTAATATCTTCGAAGCCTGAAGACTTCAAACTAGCTTTGTAGCTATTAAGGTTAAAAGATCCCCCAGGAAAGCGCACTAAATTAGTTTTAAAGTCTTTACCTAATACTTCTTTGAGTAATGCATCATTTCTTTTAATATCATTAACGAAGTATTTTGGAGAAAAATTTTTATATCGCACATTATGGCTATAACTGTGATTTCCTATGGAATGTCCAGATTCATGAATTTTTTTTACCAAATCCCTTTGGGATTCTACCATAGTTCCTACTAAGAAAAAGGTAGCTTTTATATCGTATTTATTTAAAATTTCTAAAATTTTTTCTGTATTAGAGCTGGGGCCATCGTCAAAGGTTAAGAAAGCTTTATATTCTAAATTGTCATTAAGAATTTCCTTTACAGCAAAAACACTTTTTTCTGTTTTTTTAGGTATAGGTTCAGGAGGAATTTCTTCTGTAATAAAATTTCCAAATTCTTCTTGTGCTATGGGAGGCACAGGAATAGTATCCTTTGGATGAAAATATTGTATTTTAATAAGCCTAAAGGCGCAAATTATCAAAAGTAAACCTATAAAGCATATCTTTTCTTTAAGTATATAGGGCTTTTTGGATAGATATCTCATAGCTTCCTCCCATAATAATAATAATTTATTAAGTATTTATAAAAAGTATAGAAAATAAATACAAAAAGGAAACACTCTATACATGGAATGTTAATTACACATATATAAAATATATGTAAGCAAACTAAGGGTATATTACTATGAGAAAAATTAAATAATATATGGATAAAATAAATATCTTTGAAAGGAGAATATAAATGAATAACATAGCCGAAAGTTTTCCTAAGAATCAACCACCGCAAAAGCAGCAAAAACAGCCTGGTATGGAAAATCAGATGAATCCAAATCCAGTATTTGAAGATGCAAATTATAACAAAGTCTCAGGAAGGCTACAAGGAAAGGTAGCGCTTATTACCGGGGCAGATAGTGGAATTGGAAGGGCTGTAGCAGTAGCTTTTGCTTATGAAGGAGCTGATATAGCTATTTTGTACCTAGATGAGACTTCTGATGCAGAAGAAACAAGAAAACATATAGAAGCAGTGGGCAAAAAATGTAAACTTATCTCTGGGGATATAGGATATGAAGAGTTCTGCAAATATGCTGTAGATGAAGTGGTTAAGCACTACGGTAAAATTGATGTATTGGTTAATAATGCAGCAGAACAGCATGAACAAGCGAGTATAGTAGATATTACCAAGGAACAACTGGAGAGGACCTTTAAAACCAATATATTTGGCGCTTTTTATATTACAAAAGCAGTAGTTCCACATTTGAAGGAGGGAAGCAGCATAATAAATACAACTTCTGTAACAGCTTATAGAGGAAGTCCTTCTTTATTAGATTATTCCGCTACTAAAGGAGCTATGCTAGCCTTTACCCGTTCCCTTTCCGGTCAACTGGTAAATCAAAAAATCAGGGTTAACGCAGTAGCTCCAGGACCAATTTGGACTCCTCTAATACCAGCTTCCTTTGATGCCGATAAAGTAGCTAAATTTGGTGCAGATGTTCCTATGGGAAGGGCAGGACAACCGGTGGAAGTGGCTCAAGCTTATGTATTCTTAGCTTCTGAAGCGGCTTCTTATATAACAGGGCAAGTAATTCATGTAAATGGTGGAGAAATAGTTAATGGATAATAGATAATAGGTAAGAACTAAGAGGTAAGAAGTAAGAAGTAAGAGTTTTTGAAAAAATTCAGCAAAGGTGAATTTTCACCACAACTATTACTTCTTAGCTATTACCTCTTACTTATCCACAAATTAATTATAAAAACTCTATGAGTTTTATCCTTAACTCTTCACTCTTACCTCTTACTTCTTACTTTTTTAAGTTTTTAAGATAGATTTAAGAGTTAAGGGGTAGAGAGGCACATGAAATCCATTGTTAGGAGTAATACTTATGTATATAATTAAATGGTAGGTAAAATGATGTATTAAGATTATTTTATATACAATTATAATGGAGTATATCTTTATTATTACTATTAAATTTACATACATAAGGGGGATTAAAATGACAGGTGGATATTTATTTAGTGAAGGGTGGCACTATACTGCGGCTTTTTGCCTGGTGGTGCTCATAATAATATTGCTTATTAAGCATCAAAACAGAAAATCTAATTTAGACAATTTAAATCTTTCTATGGAAGAAATGAAAAATAGAAAGAGAGATTTTAAGGTTATAACTAGATTGTTTAATTATGAAAATATGGAAAAAAAGGATATTGATATAATTATAGATGATCAGACCTGGCAGGACTTAGAAATGGATAAAGTGTATAGAGAGATGGATTTTACACTAACCACTCCAGGGGAACAAAAGCTGTACGAATTACTTAGAAAGCCACTTATAAACGCAGAAGCCATCAAAAAAAGAAGTAATGTAATAAAGTTTTTTCAAGAAAATGCTGAGGACAGGAATAAAGCAAGAAAAATACTAGCTCTTCTTGGAAGACAAACCAAAGGTGACATAGTAGAGTTCATATATACTGGCAAACATAAATATGTAAACAAATTAATATTTGATATATTAGCACTTCTAGGGCCTTTATTTTTAGCTGCCATACCTTTTATAGGAATGAATGCAGTGCTGCCAGCTATAGGGGTGTTTACCATAAATATGTATATACATTATAAAATAAATAAAAGTATTAATGAAAGAGTACTTTCCATTAGCTATTTATCTTCCATAGCATCTTCAGTAGAAGGTTTTTGCAAGTTTGATAATGAAGCTTTAAAAGATTATAGGGAAACTTTACTACATAGCAAAAAAACTTGTGATGTTATATTAAAAAACTCTTCCTCCATAGGAAGAGTAGAAGGTTTGGACATTCTGGCGGACTATTTTAATACCATTTTCCTAGTTCAAGTAAGAGCTTATTACAAAATAATGAATAAGATTGAAAAGTCTAAAGAAGATCTTATAACTATATACAACACCATAGGTGAATTAGACGCTTTAACTGCCGTAGCCATGTATAAAAACACTCTTAGTACCTGTGCTGAACCAGTATTTTTAAAGGAAGAAAAGAAACTTATTATAAAAAATGCCATAAACCCAATTATTATAGATGGGGTTCCTAATACTATAGAAATAGGGGATAAGGGAATAATACTTACAGGGTCTAATATGTCTGGAAAGTCTACCTTCTTAAGAACCATAGGTATTAGTGCAGTTACAGCACAAACCCTAGCTTTTGTTACCGCTGAAGCTTATGAGGGAAGTATATTTAACATAGTGACTTCCATAAGTCCTAAGGATGATTTAGCTCAAGGAAAGAGCTACTACCTAGGAGAAGCAGAAGCAGTATTAAGAATTATAAAAAAAGTGGAAGGAAAATTATGCTGCCTTTGCATTATAGATGAGATATTCCGTGGCACTAACCCTATAGAAAGAATAGCTTCCTCCACAGAAATATTGAATTATATTATGGAGCATAACGCTATTTGCGTAGTTGCCACCCACGACTTAGAGCTTACAGAACTTACATCCCACTATTTTGAACCCTTCTACTTTAGCGAAAATGTAGATGATAATGAAGGTATAAGCTTTGATTATAAGATTAAAAGAGGAGTGTCCCCTACTAGAAACGCTATTAAGCTTCTAAAATACTTGGGATATCCTGAAGAAATAATAATAAACTCTCAGAAGAGATTAGATTAGGTGAGAAGAATAAGTTTCCTATTCCAAGTGTATCTATAAAAAGGAGCTATATATGAGAAAAGATATAAAAAATTCTTTTATTAAAAATACTCTATATTTATATATAATTGTTAATTTGTCAGTTATTATATATTATTTTATTAAAAGAGTTTTATTGAAAGATCCTTACCATACCTCTCTTCAATTATTTATTTATATAATATTTGGAGGCATAGGAATTATAAGTTCTTATCTAGCTCTCAAGGGAAAAGGTATAGGTATATATGGAATTATTGGAGCTACCACCATATCATGTTTCTTTAACTCCGCTTATAGAGCCTTTACTATGAATTCCTTACTATTAAATGGAATGATATTTCTTACGGTTATAGTATATTCTTTTTATTTTATAATTTACATAAATAATTATAAGTAAAAAAATAAACTGGTTTATTAGTATTTAAATTACTAATGAGCCAGTTTTATTATATATTAAGTAGATTTTAATCAATTTGTATTTTTTGTTATAAATTCAAAAACATTTTTTAAGGTGTTTAATATATCCATGGCACTTGCCCCGGACATATCGTGATCCCCTTTATCTACAATTATCATTTCTACATTAGCACCAGAAGCTTTTGCTTTTGAATAAAAGTCTTGAGATTGCTTTAAAGGCACTATATCATCTTTAGAGCCGTGAACTATAAGAGTGGTTGGGGATTTGGAATTTATATAATTAATAGGACTTGCTTCTTTGAGTTTTGCTTCATCTTTAGCAAGATCTCCCATTAAGTTTTCGACAGAAGTATTTGTAATTTTATTATCCAATCCATAAAAAGTGGTAGGCCCTGAAAAGTCTACTACATATTTTACTTTAGAGGAATAATTTCTAAGCTCTTCGCTGCCAAGAAATTCATTGTTGCCGCTATATGCAGAAAGCATTGCTAAATGTGCTCCTGCGGAAACTCCTATAATTCCAATATTAGAAAGATCAAGATTAAATTTATCCGCATTCTTATAAATCCATCGTAAAGAGTCCTTAGTATCTGTAACAGGTATAGGATATTTTACTTTGTCATTAACTAATCTATATTCTATGCTTATTACAGTATATCCGCTTTCTCTAACCTGATTGATAACGGGTTCTAAATTATGAGGTATTGATTTATCTCCGGAAAACCAGCTGCCACCATGAATATATACTACTACAGGAGAAGGATTATGTATAACCTTCAAAGGAGTGTATAAATCTAGTTTTAAATCCCCATCATCTACAGATTTATAAACTACATCTTTAAAAATAGTTCCTACCTCAATATCTTTTTTAGCTTTTTCTTTAACCACTGTTGATTTATCCTGAGTTTGATATGAGCCGTCATAAGATTTCTTAAAAGAACAGCCTGAAAACATCAGTATAAACGCTAAACCTACCATAAATAATGATTTTCTTTTTATGCTCTCACCTCCTTTCTATACTTTATTCTATTATAATAATAAATTACGGTATAAGTACAGTTTTTATTAATAATATATTGACAATAAAACGTACGTTCGATATTATATTATTATAACAAACAGATGTTCGAATAAAAATAGTTAAAAAAGTAATATTTATTCATACTACGAAATAGATTATAGTGAACTTCTAAAATAAAAGGAGGAACCGTAGATGAAAAAATCCGGTGGAATATTCGTTAAAATTAATTACAAAATAGACACAAATTCAGATGCTAGAGCGAAAGATAGAAAAGTTAATGACATAAAAAATTCTATTTATAATAAATATCTTGCTTGTGCAGGTACCCTAAACAAAAATGGCGGCACTATAATTTTTCAAGCAAAGGATCTAACTGAAGCTGAAGAGATAATAAGTTCTAATCCTTTTATAAATAATAAATTCTATTCTTATGAGATATTAAGCAAGAATTCTATAGCTCTTACCTCTATTTAAATATTTGCAGACGTAAAAAGGGCAGATACTTACCCCATCTGCCCTTTATACATAATACTCTATATCTGAAATTACTACAGAAAGTTCTTTAACTAATTTAACTAAACAACCTATTTTTGATTTATCTAGACTTTTTACTATTCTCACATCCGGTCTTAGAGGAAAGTTTAAAGGTGTTGTTTCTACCACACCTACATCACCATTGCTTAACTTTACTACGGTTCCACTAGGATAAGGTACAATTACCTTAGAAAATGCTTTAACATAGTTATAGTCAAACATAGTGCTTGCATTTCCCATAATATACTCCATAGCCTCATTAGGAAGCATAGCGCGCCTATAAGGTCTATCAGAAGTAAGAGCATCATATACATCTGCAATAGCTACAATTTTTGCAAGCTTATTTATTTTTTCTCCATATATGCCTTCAGGGTAACCTTTACCATCTTGTCTTTCATGGTGTTGAAGAACCACCATCCTAGAAGAGCTTGTTATATTTTGCACGTTTCTTAAATAATCATATCCTCTTAAGGAGTGGGTTTTAATTTCCATAAACTCTTCTTTAGTGAGAGGACCTTCTTTTAATATTATATCTTTTGATACAAAAACCTTACCAATATCATGGATAAGAGCTCCCACGCAAAGATCTCTTAATTCATACTTATTAAGTTGAAGACCTATGCCCAGCACTAAGGCTAAAACTGCAACATTTACACAGTGCTGATAAGTATAATTATCCATGCTTTTAATATCCACCAGATTTACCAATACAGACTTATTACTTAATACATTATCAATAAGTTCTTGAGCTAAATCATAAATAGAAGAGAAATATTCATCTTGGGTCTTTAATAATGATAACCGCTTACTGCTATGGGACATAGACTGCTGAAGTTGTACCTGTAATCTTTCTATGCTGGTAAAGGTTTCTTTTACTATCTTTATAGATTTTTGCCTTAGTTCAGGCTTAATTATATCTTCTATTTCAATATCGCTATAATCATCTTGAACATAGAGAGAGTATATCTGAATATATTTTAGACGTTTTAATATGGGTGATGTAAGCTTTATTCCTTCCTTAAGAAGGATTCTACCATTATCGTCAAATATAGTGCGAGCCAGATAACTTCCTTCCCTTATACTTTCTATAGGAATCAGTCTCATACAAAACACCTCATAAAAATTATACTATCTTTTGTAAAAATAATCTTTACTAAAAGTATAGAAACTAAAAAAATTATAGAAGTTTGCCACATTTTAGACAAAACTTTGATTTTTTGTCTATGGATTCACCACAATAAGGGCAAAATTTTTCTTCTTTTATAACAGATATCTCTTTTCTCAGTTTTTTGATATCTTTTTCAATTAATTCTAATTCATTGCATATCTCTTTTAATTCTTTATATCTTAAAAGCTCTTTGCCATATTTCTTATATATTTTTTCTCCAATTAAACAATATATATCTTCCATATCCTTTTCTTTAGAGGCTATCAATATATTTATTCGTGAAATATCCATAAAAACTGTAGACTTTTTTAATGTCTTTTCACCTCCGCTTTTAAGAGCACGACCCAAGGAACTCAATGAACGCTTAAAATCCATAATATACTCCTTAAATTAATTATCACTACAGTATATGATACAAAAATCAAGGGTGATTTTTATAATTTAAAATTTAGAATTTAGAATTTAAAATGGACAAAGTAATTTATAATTGAGAATTTAGAATTTAAAATGACGGATATTTTTCTGATGAAAAGAATCAGAAAAATTTTAAATATATTTAAAACAAAGAAAGGAAACTTTCAGGTTTCCTTTCTCTCTTCATTTAAACTCCAAAGGAGTTTAATATTATATTCTACCAAAATTCCGTCAGGAATTTTTTCCCTCATTCTCAATTCTAAATTTTAAATTCTAAAGTATCTTCATATATCTAGTAGGTTTTTCTTATAGGAATTATATAGTTTCCTTAGTATATCCATTTTTTCATCTAGCTCTAATTGAAGTTCTGATACTTTGGTATAATTTTCGGAAGCGGCGGCTTCTTTTATTTTTGTAAATAAGCTCCTGTTTGTATAAGAGTCCTTCATGATATAGTGCCTTAGCTCGTTTATAGCCATCCAGTTTGTTATATCTAGGTCTAGAGCTTTGTCTAGAGAGTGAAGGGCTTTATAGGATCTTATTTCATCTATATAGTTATTTAATATTCTGTTAGAGATTTCAGTAAGCCATCTTCTGGTAGCTGTTGTTCTGAAAGAATTTATAATCTTATCAGTGAATACTGAGTTTCTCTTTAGAACTTCTAATTTTTCAGGATATTTATTAAAGGCGGTTAAATTTTCATATACTGTAGCTGGAGCTTTGCCAAAGAAGGCAACTCTTTCTTCTTCCGTAAAATCTTCAAATACATCATCTTCAGATCTATAGGCTCTAGAAGTTTCTAGGTAAGGGAATTCATCTCCAGGTTTCTTTGACAGCTCTCTTAATAAGGCATCCTCATCTTTATTGTTTTCTACAGCGTAATATACTCCATCTAACATGGTTATATAGCAAGCGGCCATAGCTAAATATGTATTGGTGTGAGGGTTTGGAGATCTAAGTTCAAATCTTGTAGCCAGTGGGTTATTTAGGTCTCTAATAAGTCCTGCTAAAATAGTTCTGTTTCTTGAAGGTAAGTGAGTAGTAAGACCTAAAGAGGTTACTATGCAAACAGGAGCTTCGTAGCCGGGTTTTAACCTTCTTAAAGAATCATTAGTTGCAGACACAAAGGGATTTATTACTTCGTAGTTTTTAAGAAGTCCCATTATAGATCCATAACCTATAACGCTTAGGTAATGATCTTTAACACCAGTAAATAAATTTATAATTTTACCGTTTTTAAGTTTTAAAGCCATGCCTACATGAACGTGTTTTCCACTTCCTGCAACTCCATCTATAGGTTTAGCTAAAAAGGTAACCTCCAAACCATTTCGTCTAAAGGTTTCTTTAACCAAGGTTCTTACGAAAATTTCATTGTCTGCAGCTTGAATTGCCTCTGAAAACTTCCAATCTATCTCTAGTTGCTCCATAATATGATTATACTTTCCAGATTCGTCAAGCTTTGCTGTAACTCCACCCACTTCTTTATGGCCCATTTCAGGCTCAAAGCCATATCTATCCATGAGTAAAAGGGTTTGCTCCAAGGCAGTTCTTACAGATCCTTTTGTACGAGTCCAATATTGCTCTTTAAGCACTTGAGAAGTAGAAAGCTCTTCTGTTTCTGCTTTATCATTAGGAGTTTTAACCCAAAATTCTAATTCTGTAGCTGCGGTGGCGGATATATTCTCTATATCGTCGATGGTTATATTATATTCTTCTAAAATGTGAGGATGATTTGTAAATAATTCAAAGAGAGAATTCTTATATGTTTCGATAGAGGATTTAAGAATATGCCTTGAATCTACGGCTTTGTTTTCATGATAAAGGAAGCAAGGGATTCTTAAAGTACCCACAGCTTTATGGGTGAAAGGGTCTATGTGATCATAGTTATAGTCTACGAACCAAGTGCAATCAATATCAGCAGCCATATCGATCTTAGCATTATTTAGGCTCGCTATACCTGGAAGAGAAACAGAAGAACCGTCGGTTTGAACTGCAGCACCTGTAAGAAATGTGTTTAAATCTTCTAGGAATGCCTTTATAGGTATTTTTTCGTCGGTATCATTACCTGCAAGATCAATTCCCACCAAGGAAACAAATTTAATTTCAGGATGATCCATAATTAATTTTTTTAATGTTTCTTCAGTATGCATATGTTTAGGAATGGTATAAATAATGTCTTCGTACATTTTATTTAGGCTTATAATTTTAAAATATTATAAGGCCTAGTCACTTCCTTTCATAATTAAGTGTGAAGTTTGCATAATGTATATTGTATCGATTAAACCATAAAAAAATTCTATAATATATTATTTATAAGTGTCAACCTTACTAAGTGATTTTTAAGAAATTTCAATTAATAAGAGTAAATATTTGATGTGAAAACATTTGCAGCAGGGAAGTATTTATTAAACTAAAATAAAGTATGTGGAAATATAAATAGAAAAGTAATAAAATAATATAATAGTTATAAAATAAAAGTTCTAAAAATATATCTTAGCTATACGGAGTGATAATTATGTCAGAACATAATCAGTGTCCCATTGGATTCTTTGATTCAGGAGTTGGAGGACTAAGCGTATTAAAAAAAGCAATGGAATTAATGCCTAATGAAAATTATATTTATTTTGGAGATTCTAAAAATGCTCCTTATGGAGGAAAGTCTACAGAAGAGGTAAGAGTACTTACTTTTAATGCCATGGAATTTTTTGTTAAGCAAAGAGTAAAAGCTGTAGTTATAGCTTGCAATACAGCCACTAGCGCAGCTGTTAGCAGCCTTAGAGAAGAGTATAAAAATATTCCTATAATAGGTATTGAGCCAGCTTTAAAACCTGCTGTAGCCATGCATAGAGAAGGAAAGATACTTATAATGGCTACTAGCGTTACCTTAAAGGAGAAGAAGTTTCAAGAACTTGTTAAAAATTATGGAGAAACTGCTTGTATAGTCTCTATTCCTTGCCCTGGGCTTGTGGAATATATTGAAAGAGGAGATTTAGAGAGTACAGAACTTCAAGATTATTTAATAAATAAGTTAAAGGATTATAAAAATGACAAAATCAGCTCTATAGTTTTAGGATGTACTCATTATCCTTTTATTAAAGATAAAATTCAAAAGATAGTAGGTAATGATGTGATAATTATTGATGGAAGTGAAGGAACTGCAAGAGAGCTTAAGAGAAAGTTACAAGGTTTAGGCATATTAAATAATTCTAAAAATATGGGAAGTCTAAAAATATATAATTCATTAAATAAGGAAGAAATAATTAATTTAAGCTATAAACTTTTAGGAATAAAAAAATAATAAATATTTAAAATTCATGGAAACACTCATTTAAAGCTCCTTTTTCTATGGGAAAAAATATAAATAAAAAGTTTGTTAAAGTATTGACAAAGTATAATGCCCATGATATATTTAAATTAGAAAATGAATTGTATGAAAATTACTACAATTACATTATTAAAAGGAGTGTTTAAGATATGTTGGATATTAAGGTTAAGGATTTCTTAGGTAAAGAATTTGCTGTAGAGGACGCAATACTGTTAAGAGGATATATATATGATAATATAGGTGAAAAAATAGTTTTAGATTTTAGTGATATTGAAAAAGTACCATCAACTTTCTTCTATTGTTTATTTAGCGAATTAATGAGTAACCAAGGTAGAGACTATGTTTTTTCACACGTTAATGTGAAAAACTTATCAAACTCCAATGATTATAATAGAGTTGTACTTGGTACTACTTTCGTAAATTAGAAAAAGTAACCACAATTTCTTTAATACTACAATACAATAATAACTATTCGGTTAATAAAAATAGCAACATTAATACTATTGTTATTTGCAGTAATTAAATTCAAGGGATGGTTAATAGATGATCTTAATAAAATTTAATAATATATCTTAAACACTGGATGATGCCTATTTCATCCAGTGTTTGCTTTATGATGATTTAGCAGTATGATTCTATATATAATAAGCTATGTTATTTCCAAAATGATAAAAATCATATATAATCTTTGTATAGTAAATTATGGATTTGATTAGACTAAATCCTTAAGGATAGAATAATAATATTAAAACCAAAATTCAAGGAGGTACAAAGATGAATCCTATAGTAACAATAAAGATGAAAAATGGTGGAGAAATAAAAATAGAACTTTACCCAGAAATAGCCGAAAATACCGTTTGTAATTTTATTAGTCTAGTTAAAAATGGTTTTTACAATGGTCTTATATTTCACAGGGTAATACCTGGATTTATGATTCAAGGAGGTTGTCCTCAAGGAACAGGAATGGGTAACCCAGGTTATTCTATTAGAGGAGAATTCTCAGCTAATGGATTTAAAAATGATTTAAAGCACAGTAGAGGGGTTATATCTATGGCCAGATCTATGGATCCCAATTCTGCAGGAAGTCAGTTCTTTATAATGGTAGAGGATGCTCCTCATCTTGATAAACAGTATGCTGCCTTTGGAAAAGTAATTGAAGGCATGGACATTGCTGATAAAATAGTAAGTGGAAAAACAGACTATAATGATAAACCTTATGAAGATGAAGTTATGGAAAGTGTTATTGTAGATACCTTTGGCAAAGAATATCCTGAGCCTGTTAAATTAATGAGGTAGGTTAATATATTTAAGGAGTGAGTATGTTGGATAATAACAAGATGATGCTAGCTTACGGACTTGATAATGAACAGCTAGAAGCGTTAAGAATGTCTAACCTAGAAGTAAAAGAAGTAACTACAGAAATGGCTAGCATGAAGATAGGCCAAATAATAGAAGGATTAAAGTTTGAGATACATGATAAAAAAGTTCCGGAGGAGAAGATAGTGCTATTTAATAGCTTTTCAGATGAAGAGCTGGATAAAGCTATTAAATTAGTTAGGGCCATCATAGGCAGAGAGGGAATACTAGCAGTGGTTACCCCTACCTCAATAAACTGGACTTTCCATTACCTAGTAGAGCATCTCATGGAAGAAAGAGAATGGTTTAAGAATAATAGAAAATAATGGAAGAGTGTCTGGCACGTGACAAGTGGCAAATGAGCTAAAAAATAATATAAAACTAAATGAGCTAGAAAGGAAATATACCAATGAGTAGAGTAGGAGAAAGAGTTAAAGCCGCTCGTAGTAGCTCTAATATGAGTCAAAAGCAGCTAGCTAAGAAGCTTGGCGTTGCGGAAAGCTTTATAGCTGATGTGGAGCTGGGAAGAAAAATAATGAACGAAGGCATGATTAACAGGATTTCTAAGGTTTTAAATGTAGATTTAAATGATGTTAATATGCTAGCAACAGATGAAGATTTAAAACGAGAAAATGAAGTTAAAAGAGCTTCGGCGCCTCCTTTGAAGGGAAGTAAATCTCAAGAAGAAACTAAGGATATATGGAATCAAGCCTTTGGTTCAGTATTAAAAAATGTACCTGTGTATGATTATTCTCTAAATGTGGTTAAAAGCACAAGACAGCTTCCTGTGCATTCAAATAAAATAGAAGGACATTCTGCTGATAAGGTTTTTTATATTGAGATAGAAGATGAAGACATGATTGGATATAGGATTGCTAAAGGTGATATAGCGCTAGCTTATTCTATAAAAGAATTAGAGAATAATTCTATTTGTCTTATGGATTATAACGATAAAAGAGCAGTGAGACAGGTTAAGAAGTTGGATAATACAAAAGTTTTAATTATAAGTAACAGTGGCACTGTAAAGACTGAAACTGCAGCTATTAAAGACATTAAGCCCATAGCGAAATTAGTTAAACTTGAAATAGTGTTATAAGAATAAAGATTTATAGAGATGAAGAAAGCATTAAGCTTAAACTTCATCTCTTTTTATTTTAAATTTAATGAAATAATACCCCATAATGTATTAACTTAACAGTGTAACTATTTTGCATATTTTGCATAATATATATCACTATAGAAGCTGTTTGGTTAAATGTTACAATAAGGTAATTTTCAATTAATTAATCAATTAAAGTTTAAGCTAATAATCATTTATTTGGAGGTCTAATATGGCAGGTAATGCTCTGCTTAATCTTTTAATTAATTTGCCCCCTGAGCTTTATGAGAAAATTGTTGATTTATCTAGTAGCTCGCAATTCTTAACAAATAAGGTAGAATTAGAAGTATTAATTGGGGATAATGTGGATAATGTGAGACAAGCTGTGGATAACATTGGAGGGACCTTTGAAAATCTAGGTTATGGGTATGGTATTATCACTTTGCCTGTGGATAAAATTAAAGATATTTCAAAAGTTACAGGCATTCACTATTTAGAACTTCCTCAAGTACTTTATACTTCTTCTTTAGATAGCAACAGAGCAGCTTGTGTACCGGAGGTGTGGCTGGTGGATAAGCTTACAGGAGAAGGGGTTTTAGTAGGGTTTATAGATACTGGAATAGACTACACCCTTCCTGCATTTAGAACAGATGCAGGGGGGACAAGAATAGAGTATCTATACGATTTAGCTCAACAAGGAAAGGTGTGGAATAAAAAGCAGATAGATGAAGCACTTTTATCACCGGATCCTTATGCCATGATTAACTTTAGAGACTCAACAGGTCATGGTACTCATGTGGCAGGGATAGCTTGTGCTGGAGGCAATATTAATAGAGAAAATTATGGAGTGGCATATAACAGCTCCATATCTATGGTAAAGATAACAGGAGTTGAAGGTATAAATTTTACTCTCAGTACACAGATATTAAGAGGTATTAAATTTCTGATAGATAGAGCTAGAGAACTTAATCTCCCTCTAGTTATTAACTTAAGCTGGAGTACTAATGACGGAGCACATAATGGTTCTAGTATTTTAGAGCAATATATAAATACTGTTTCTAGTGTAGAAAGGCTAAGTTTTGTAGTAGCCTCGGGCAACGAAGGAGATAGAGCTCACCATGTGGGTGGGGATCTTAGAGATGTAATTAACATAGGAATGAATGTAAGTCCTGGGGAAAATGGAGTAATTATGCAGTTTTACAAGCCACTATTAGCGGATGTTTCTGTAGAAGTTATAAATCCTTCAGGTAATAGCAGTGGTATTGTAAAAATTCAACAGGGATATAAAAGCATCAATGTAGGAGGAGATAGATTTTTATATTATTATACCGGGCCAAAGCCTTTTAATATAAATGGTGAAATAATAATTACTTTGGTGTCGCCATCTGGGCCTATAACTTCTGGACAGTGGAATATTAGGCTTACCACTGAAGGACCTGATAGAGGAAGGTTTGATATATGGATGCCTACCTCAGAAAGACTAAATCCTGGAACAAGATTTCTTCAGCCGGATGTTTTCAACACGTTAGGAATTCCTGCTACGGTACAAAATGTTATATCTGTAGGAAGCTATAATTATTTAACCAATACTATATCCCCTTTCTCGGGTAGGGGGATATATGGAAATGGCTTCATAAAACCAGATGTTGTTGCCCCTGGAGAGAATATAACTTCTTTCTTACCAGGCGGAAATACAGGACCCAAAAGTGGTACTTCCATGGCAGCACCACATGTATCAGGGATATGTGCTCTTTTAATGCAATGGGGAATAGTACAAGGTAATGATCCTTTTTTATATGGAGATAGATTAAGATATTATTTGCTTAGAGGAGCTAAGAGAATTAGAAGGGAGGAATCATATCCTAATCCTACTTGGGGTTATGGTGTAGTGTGTGCTAAAGATGCATTGGATATGGCTAAGCTGAGTGTAGGAGGAAGATCAATGGATATTGAGAAAGATGATATTTTAACAAGGGCAGAAAAGGAAAAATATAAAATAAATCAAGTGAAAAGTTTCAGGCAAGTATCCCCGGGGGCAAACTACCTAGATCCTACTTATGCAAATTACGTAATAGAATATGATGGGGATATTGTAGGTGCAACTGAGGCTACAGGTTTTGCTTCAGCATTTATTTTGGACGAAAATTATGCTGTGCTATCTGTAAAAAGAGGAAGGGAAGAAGAGTTAACTGCAAGGGTGAAAGAAATAGTTTTTATAGATCCTGGAAGGATATATACTTTATGTCAGGTATCCCCATTAGAATCCGCCAATATACTTCAGTTTCACAAAAATCCATATTTAACTCTCACAGGTCAAGGAGTTTTATTAGGAATATTAGATACGGGTATAGATTACATGAATTTGGAATTTATGTTTGAAGATGATACTAGTAAGGTATTAAGGCTGTGGGACCAAAGTATCTCCATAGGAAAGGCACCTAACAATATACCTTTTGGTAGTGAGTATACCATGGATGATATAAATAGAGCAATTAAAGCTGCTAGGAGTGGAGGAGACCCCTACGCTATAGTTCCCTCTAAGGATATTAATGGACATGGAACTCACATGTGTGGACTTATGGGGGCGAAAGGAAGAAATCCAATTCTTGTAGGTGCAGCTCCAGATAGTAGATTTATAGTGGTAAAGTTAAAAAGCATTCAACCTGAGGTATCCGAGGATTATGGGGTGGAAGATACCATCGTAGCTAAATATAATGATACGGATATAATATTAGCTCTTAAATATATATATAATGTTGCTAGGGAGTTAAATACCCCTATATCAATACTAGTGCCGGTAGGTAGTAACTTAGGAGGTCATGACGGTAATACTATCCTTGAAAAATATATTGATCAATTAACCAAGATAAGGGGCATTGTGATTTCCATTCCCACTGGAAATGAGGGCTTTTCGGATACACACACTGAAGGGGAATTTGATAAGACTGGTGATATAAAAATTATTGAATTAAGTGTAGCTCCTGAAGAGAATGAACTTATGTTTGAGATATGGTGTAACAAACCTGATAAAATCTCCTTAGGAGTAGTATCTCCATCTGGTGAAGTAATAGAGAAAATACCTGCTAGACGGGGAGAAGTAGAACAGGTTAATTTTGTATATGAAAGAAGTATTCTTTATGTGAAATATTTTATACCAGAAGAAGCCACAGGGGATGAGTTAATTAGAGTAATGATAACCAATATAAGGGAAGGGATATGGCAATTTAGACTTTATGGAGATTTAGTAGTGGATGGAAGATATAATTCTTGGATACCTCAAAGAGATCTTATTAAAGAGGGAACACGGTTTTTAAATCCTAATCAATTTATCACTCTAACCCTGCCCTCTACTGCTGCAGGAGCCATAACGGTGGGATATTATAATCAAAATAACAACACAGCAGTGGCTCAATCAGGAAGAGGTTATACAAGGGATGGACGAATAAAGCCAGAGATCTCCGCAGGAGGTATAAATGCTCTTACCACAGCAGTAGGAGGAGGAACTACCACGGTGACTGGAAGCAGTGTAGCTGCGGCAGTTACAGCGGGAGCTAATGCGCTTTTACTTCAATGGGGTATAGTGGATGGTAATGACCCTACTTTATACAGTCAAAAATTAAAGACTTACTTAATAAGAGGAGCCAATAAGAGGCCGGGAGAAGTATATCCTAATCCACAATGGGGCTATGGAACACTAAATTTAGAAGGGGTTTTTAATAATATTAGAGTTAAAACATCCATAGATGAGGATATAGATTAAAAAAATTCTGTATAGATAATAAGTTAAAGTATGAATGCAAGAAGTATTAAGAAATATAAATAATATAACTATAAAGAAAAGTATATTAGAAGACATAGTAACTCTTTAAATTTAAAAAGCATATAATATAAAGAATTATTATAATAAGGAGTCATCATATGGCGGTTGGCCGATTAAAAGTACAGGTTTTCCAAAGTGGAAACTTCGTACCCATAGAAAATACAAAGGTTACGGTAATACCCAGATCGCAAAATATAAAAGCATCACCTACTGAGCAGGTACTTACTACAAATGCTGTAGGACAAACGGAAGAATTAGAACTTCCTGCACCACCAGTAGAATTTTCTCAAGTTCCTAGTAATCAAATACCTTATAGCTTTTGTGATGTTCAGGTAGAAGCAGCAGGGTATGCACCTCTTATAGTTAGAGGAGTTCAGATACTTCCAAATATCACTGCACTGCAAGAGTGTAATTTAATTACTACAAGAGAAGCTGAAATGAGAGGAATAAAAAATCAAGAAATCATTATACCCACGCATAAACTTGTAGAAGGCTATGAATTAATGAAAAGGCAAGAGCAAATTATAAATATTGATCAGAATACTTTGGTAGGAATATTCCCGCCTAAAATACCGGAAGCGGAAGAAAAACCCCTGCCACCAGAAAAAGGAGCAGTGGTACTTGAAAATGTTGTGGTACCGGAGTTTGTAATAGTACATGATGGTAGTCCAGATGATCCTAGTGCGCCAAATTATACAGTTAGGTATAAAGACTATATAAAAAATGTTGCATCTTGTGAGATATTTTCTACTTGGCCTGAAACCACTATTAGGGCAAATCTTTATTGTATAATATCTTTTACTTTAAATAGGATTTATACAGAATGGTATAGAAGTAAAGGAAAAGACTTTACCATTACTACTTCAACAGCTTTCGATCAGGCTTTTAGTTATGGGAGAAATATATATGATAACATTAATAGAATAGTGGATGAAATCTTTTCTACTTATATTAAAAGACCAGATGCTAAGCAACCTCTCTTTGCTCAATACTGCGACGGAGTAAGGGTTCAATGCCCAGGGTGGTTAACACAATGGGGCAGTAAGTATTTGGGAGATCAAGGGAAAATTCCTTATGAAATATTAACAAACTTTTATGGCAATAATCTAGAGCTTAGAAGAGCGCCAGAGGTGTCAGGGATTCCTGTTTCTTATCCAGGAACAGTTTTATCTGTAGGATCTAGAGGGAATCCTGTAAGAGATATTCAAACTTATTTAAATAGAATTGCGCAAAACTATCCTTTAATACCTAAATTAGCAGTAGATGGTGTGTATGGACCTACTACAGAAAATTCTGTAAAAGTATTTCAGCAGGTGTTTGGACTGCCTCAAACCGGAAAAGTAGATTATGCTACCTGGTATAAGATTTCAGAAATATATGTGGGAGTCTCTAAAATAGCTGAGTTAAGAACTGTAGAATCAGAAGAAAAGACTCCAGTGAAGGTAGAGGAAGAGCAGCAGATTCAGAAATCTGAAGAAGCAGAAAGAAGTGTTGAAGAAGAGGTTTTTAAAGAAATTGATGATGCTCCTTATGTACCTTATTCTAGAAAGGGAAAAGGTACTAACAAAACCTTTTTAATGCCTATAAAATAAATTCTTCACAATATAAAATATAGTATCAAATAGGTGTGTACATCTAATTAGTATTTAAAGCAACCTTTTTAAAATAGTGTATTAATTTTAAAGTATTGCCATAATATGGCGAAAATTAAAATTTTAGCATTATATATTAAAAGGGTTGTTTTGTTATATAATAATTATTATCTAATAATAATTATTATATAAATATTTACATATTATGAAAATATACTAACCTTAGCAGAAAAATATATTAATTTTAACGCAATAATGATAGAAAATATGAAGAAAATTGTCTATAATAAGAGTTTGAGGTTAAATATATTAAGAGGTGAAGGATATGAAAGGTACTGTAGTTTCTACATGGATTAAAACCTGTAGAAGAGTTTATGGTGAGGATGTAGTAAATTCTGCCATGGATATTGTGGGGTGGCATAAGTATAAGATATTCACTCCTTTAGAAAATGTGGAAGACGAAAAGATAAAAAATGTTATTGCACACATAGCGAAAATGACAAATAAAGACGTTAAAAAGGTATGGAATACTATAGGAGAGGATAATATTAATACTTTTTACAAAGATTATCCTGCATTTTTTCAATGTGAAAATCTTTATACCTTTTTAAGAAATATTTACAATATACATATTGTTATGACTAAAAAGTTTATAGGAGCTAAACCGCCTTTTTTAGTAATAGAACCTATATCTTCAAAAGAAGCAGTGCTTACCTATAGGTCAGAGCGTGAGATGTATGACTACTTTTATGGACTATTAATGGGCAGTGCGGAATATTTTAAAGAAAAAATAGATTTTGTTGAAGTTAAAAAAGAAAAAGGAATGCTTCAAGTTAAAATCACTTTTGAGAATGAGATTTATTATAAAAAAGACTATATATTCAATAATATTTTATCCCTAGGGATTATAAAAAGCTTTGAACTTAAAATAGCTTTATTTACTTTTATAACGACATTTTTAAGCACGGTGTTTTTATTAAAACCAATACATTCCTTAATATCTGCAACCATATCCTCTATGGCTGCAGGAATAGCAGCCTTTGGGTTATTAAGACCTTTAAGTATAATTAAGGATGAGTTTAATGAAATAAACAATAGAAGGTATTTTTCAGAAAGCAAAATTACCACCCACGACTTTCTTGAAGAGATCCATGGACTTCTAATTAATTATAAAAAGCAAATTAAAAGTGACTTCACAGGCTTTAAAGGTGTTACCGATGAAATGAAAGTGTTTATAGACAACATAAATACTATAAGCGAATCTATGAATGTTACATCCAATGAAATATCAGGTGTAGTAGAACAGGTTTCTGAAGGGGCTGTTTCTCAGGCGGAAAATACTGAAGGCATAGCCTTTAAGATTCATGAAAGCATGGAGATTCTAGATACCATAGTAAAGGGTGAAAATAGTAATAAAGTTGAATTAGAAAAGGCTATGGAAAAGTTAAATAACAGCTATGACCAAGTGGACAAGGCTAGTTTAAATATTAAGAAAGCTTTAAATGACTTCTTAAAAGTTAAAGATAGCAGTGAAGTGCTAGAAAAGAAGGCTGCTAATATCACAAATATAGTATCCATAGTTTCAGGAATAGCTGAACAAACTAATCTGCTAGCCCTTAATGCATCTATAGAAGCAGCTAGAGCAGGGGAACAGGGAAGAGGTTTTTCTGTGGTGGCTGAATCTATAAGAAAATTGGCAGAGCAATCTAAGGATGCGGTTCAAGAGATAAACTCAAACTTAGCACAGTTTGTTAAGGACATAAAATTAGTGGTAAATGATGTAGACAATCAATATACACACCTGGAAAAAGAAACAAAGAGCTTGGAAGATGTAAGAGAAATAAGTTTTGAAGCTGTTAACTCCATACAAACTGTGGCGGTATCTACAATTAAAACCATCAATGATTTAAACAAAGAAGTTAAAGATTTTGAGGAGATAGCTGAAAATATAGAAAGTCTTGCTTCCATAGCAGAAGAAAACTCTGCATCCTCAGAAGAAGTTAGTGCTAGTGTAGCAAACTATACTTCAGAAATATTAAAGCTCATAAAAAATATTGAAGAATTTGGACAAGTTACGGAATTGTTTAAACAAGATCTTAAAAAATATACAATTTAAAGTTTTAAAAAATAAAAGTAAAAAATAAGATGATTAATGTAGAAAAAAGAATAATATAGTGATTTTATAAACCACTTTTCTAAATATTTAGAAAAGTGGTTTAATTCTTTTTAATAGTAAATTATATAAAAAGGTTGTAAAAATATTAAGTATATGTTAACTATATTAACTTATATTTGTATATATTTACAAAATATACACAATGGGTTACTATGTAAATAGTAACCTTAAACAAAAATAAAAAAGGGGGACGAGAAATGAGAAAAACTTATAAAAAGTTTCTAACGCTGTTTACGGCCTTAATGATGATAGTAAGTTTTATAACTCCTGTCAATCTTACTGCCCATGCTGCAGAAACTCCTATTGACATTCAGATACTTGCCACTTCAGACATGCATAATAAGTTTGTAGCTTATGATTATGCCACTGACAGTGTAAGTAAATCTGGAAGCCTTGCTCAAATAGCTACTTTAGTAAAGGGTCTTAGAGCAAAGAACCCTAACACTATATTGGTGGATAATGGGGATACCCTTCAAGGTACAGCTTCCTCACTATTCATAAATGATGAAATTCATCCTATGATAGCAGGAATGAATGCTATGGGTTATGATAGCTTGAGCTTAGGAAATCACGAGTTCAACTATGGTATGGATTTTGTTGCTAGATTTAAAAAAGCTGCAAAGTTCGAAATTTTATGTGGTAATGTACTTAATACTGCCACTAAAGAAAGACTAGGAAAGCCTTATATCATCAAAGAAGTTAATGGAGTTAAGGTAGGAATCATAGGCTTAATCACTCCGCATATCACTAAATGGGATGGCCCAAATCTTAAAGGTTATACCGTTACAAACCCTGTAGATGAGGGTAAAAAGATTGCTGATGAATTAAGACCTCAAGTAGATGTAATGATAGCTACTTTCCATGCTGGAGAGAATGAAGAATATGGTAATGGAGACAGTGCTAGAGAATTAGCTAAAGCTGTTCCAGATTTGGCTGCAATAGTAGCTGGACATGCTCACTCAAATATTCCTCAAGCAAAGGAAGGTAATGTATTAATTACAGAACCAGGAAGCTATGCTCAAAAGCTTTCTAAAATAGATCTTAAGGTGGAAAAAGATGCTTCAGGTAAGTATAAGGTTGCAAGCGGCAGCTCCACCTTAATAGACGTTAAAGATGTAGCTGAGGATGGCAGTTTAGTAGATATTTTAAAGTCCTATGACACTAGAGCAAAAGATAATGCTAAAACAGTTATAGGAGAACTTAAGGGTGGAGATCTTGTACCTGCTAATGAGGTTAAAGGAATACCTCAAGGTGTGATGCAAGATACTGCACTTATAGACCTTATTAACAAAGTTCAGCTAGAGTATGGTAAAAAGGGTGTACCTGCTGGAGCTAGAAGAGTGGCAGGAGCAGCGATGTTTGCTGAAAATGCTAATGTTAAAGAAGGGTCTATAACCAATGCTGGTACTTCTTTAATATACAAATATGATAATAGTCTTATGACTTTAAAGGTTAATGGAAAACAATTAAAGAAGTATATGGAATGGTCAGCTTCTTACTTTAATACCTTTAAAACAGGAGATTTAACCATTTCCTTTAATGAAAAGATTAGACTTTATAATTACGATATGTTTAGTGGTGTTAAATACGATATTAATATATCCAAAGCACCTGGTAGTAGAATTGAAAATCTTACTTATAGTGATGGTAACTCTGTAAAAGATGAAGATACTATTTATTTAACTGTTAACAATTACAGAGCCAACAATACCCTATTAAATAATGATAGTGGTTTGTTTAAAGGCGAAGGTGTTGAAACTATATATGACTCTACCAATGAGCAGCCTTCCCAAATAAGAGATTTTATTGGACAATATATCACTGAAAAGAAGATTATAACTCCAGAAGTAGATAATAACTGGAAGCTTACAGGTTATAGATGGGATTCAGTGAAGAGAGATAAGGCTGTTAAGCTGATAAATGATGGAAAGCTTAAACTTCCTACCTCTGAAGATGGAAGAACCCCTAATGTTAAGAGCATAAACTGGGAAGATATATTAAAAGTAGAGAAGAATTTTATCAATATACTATCTTTCAATGACTTCCACGGAACTATGGAAGAAGCAGGTAAGAACATTGGAGCAGCTAAATTAGCCGGAGAAATTAAAAAGTTTAAGGAAGCTAATCCTAACAGTTTAGTAGTGGCTGCAGGAGACTTGTATCAAGGTAGTGCTATGTCCAATTTACTTCATGGTAAGCCAGTAAGTGAATTCCTAAAATCCATAGGATTGGTCACTTCAGCCATAGGTAACCATGAGTTTGATTGGGGCTGGAAATATATTCCACAGTGGGCAAAGGATGGAGGTTTTGAAAACTTCCTAGCATCAAATATATACTCAAAGGATACTGGTAAACCAGTAGATTGGGCAAAAGCTTATATAGTAAAAGAAGTTGATGGTAAGAAGATAGGCTTCATAGGTCTAGCTACTCCAGAAACGGCCTTTAAAACAAAGCCTGAAAATGTTAAAGACTTTGAGTTTAGAGATCCAGTGGAAGCCGCAAACACTTGGGCTAAGCATTTAAAAGAAGTGGAAAAGGTAGATGCAGTAGTAGCTTTAACTCACCTAGGAGGCTTCCAAGATAAGAGTGGAAAGATAACAGGGGAAGCAGAAGATTTTGCTAATAGAGTTAAAAATATCGATGCTATTATCACTGGACACACTCATCAGACCTTAGATGGAAGAGTTAATAATATTCCAATAGTTCAAGGATACTATAATGGAAGATCCTTAGCTAGAATTCACTTAGAGTTTGATGATAATAATAAGTTAGTTTTGGCTGCAGGTTCAGTGGATGATCTATATAATAGAGTAAAAACTTTAACTGAAGATCCAGAAGTTAAAGCTATGGTAGCTGGATATGTTAAAGAACTTGCACCTATATTAAATGAGAAAGTTATTGATTTAGGAATGGATCTTCCTCACGATACCACTCAAAATGGTGGATTAAGCCCTATGGGTATCTGGTCTACAGCTCTAATGGCAAAAGTTGGCGGAGCTCAAATAGCTGTTACCAACGGTGGTGGATTGAGAAGAGGATTTGAAAAGGGAACAATTACCATGGGATTAATGTATGAATTAATGCCATTTGACAATACTATAGTTACATTAAATATTAAGGGAGCAGACCTTAAGAGGGTTATAGAGCATGGTATTATGGCAGAAGGATTTAAGCCAGGCCAGTTCTATGGATTAAAAGTTTACTATGACAAGGATGCTAAAGCAAATAGCAGAATTAAGGGAATGACCTTATTAGATGGTACTCCTATAGAAATGGATAAATACTACAAAGTAGTTACCAATGACTTTATAGTAGATAAAGGAGACCAATACGATTTTACAGGTGCTAAAGATATAGTAGACACCGGTAAGCCTATTAGAGATGAGATGGCAGCTCTTCTTAAATCTATGACAGCAGAAGAATTAAGAGCCTTAGAAGCTATAGCATCAAAACCAGAAGAAATGATGATAAACGGTGATGTGCCGGTTATAGAAATACCAGATGTAGTAGTGGATAAGAATGTAACTACAGTAAATAAACTAAAAGGACAAAATGGAAATTATGAAGTAGCTATTGATAAGATAGCTGAAGATACTCAAGTAGTTATTAAAGATATCCAAAGCTTACTTAATGATCCATCGGGAACTCTCACTATAAAGGGTAAAGATAACAGCATATTTAAGATTCCTTTCAATGCTTTTGAAAAAGGTGTACTAGAAAATGCTGATAAGATAGTTATTACTCTTGACACAGATATTAACAGTGAGTTATTAAAGGGGATAAAAGGTGTTAAAACAGTATTTAATTACACCATAAAAGTAATATCTAAGGATGGTAAAGAAACTATAATCCATAAGTTAGCAAACAATGCTTCCGTAGAAATTACTATACCTTTAACTTCTGAGATGTTAAAAGGCTTAGATTTAAACAAACTTGCTGCCTTCTACTATAATGAAGAAAGCAAGAAGTTTGAATTTGTATCTGATGTAAAAGTAGTTGACAGCACAGTTACCTTCAAAACTAATCATTTGTCTACCTTTGCCATTGCTGAAAAAGCAGTGAGCTCAGCTGGTACAGTTCTTCCTAAAACTGGTGAAGCTATAGGCTTTAATTTCTTAGTTGTACTAGGTATTTCCTTAGCAGCTGTAGGAACAGGGCTTGTAGTATATAAAAAGAAAGAGGAAGAAGATGCAGTTTAGTTAAAATAATGAGGAAACCTTCGGGTTTCCTTTATGTTTTATATATTTTTCAATAAAAAGCTGTGATAAAATAAAAATATCAAATAATGGGAGATGTTACTATGAAGACTTGCAGCGTGGTGGCTCAAGCGGTATGCAGTGAATTTAACATTTCAAATATTTCAGCTTTTTATGGCATAAATAGAAAGTTGAAATGGGAAGAACCTTTGATTTTAAAACCAGAAACCATAGCAAAATATAATGTTAATGAAGATAGCCTCGTATACATCTATTATTTTGGCGTAGTAGTGTTTATTAACTTTAAAAGAGAAGAAATGCAAAACTTTGTAGATGATATTAAAAACATACCCAATAGCATAAAAAGCAAAAATATAGATATGAAATATGATTGCTTTGAAGATTTTAAGATTGAAATTGATGAAACTCAAGAAGAGGAACTGGTATATTTGTGCCTTAAAGTTAAGACTTTAGAAAGCTACCATCTTGATATGACAGCTCTAGTTGTGGCCAAATCCGTAGCCCTAGAAGCTATAGAGCTAAGCACTGATTTGGTTTTTGACCAAGTAGAAGAAATTTTAAACTACTTTAAGATAGGAAAGGTAAATATCAGCGATAAAAAAGTAGCGAAAATAATAGGTAAGATATTAGCTTTTAAAAACACTACCATATCTTATATCTTACTTTTAGATAAGCCAGCGGTGGCTTGGAAAAATGAAAAAGCTGAGGAGCTTTTTAATGAACTGGCAGACCTCTTTGAATTAAATGATAGATATGAAAAGCTAAATGCCAAATCCCAAGTACTTTTAGATACCACAGAAGTATTTTCAAATTTAAGTCAATCTAGAAGAGGAACCATATTAGAAATAATAGTAATAATACTTATCTTAATAGAAGTGCTCCATGCTTTTGAACAACCATTACTTAATTTCATAAAAGGAGTATTTGGAGGTTAGAGTTGTCACTTGTCAAGTGGCTGTCACCTGTTTGTCCAAAGAAATTAAAGTTAGAATATGAATTGAAATAAGCCTCTAGGTCAAATGAAAGATTTGACTTAGAGGCTTATTTCTACCATTGAGGTATAAAAGATTGAGAACATGTACCTTCATCTTGGATGAAGCCATTTACAACCCCTAAATTCAAAGCATAATCTATAAGGGCTTCATAATGTTTTTGATTTAAGGGCTTGTTTATTTCAGGATATTCAGAAACTTTATTATAAGGGGTGTATTGATTCATTAAGCTTAAATACACTCTATCACTATATTTGTTATAGACATAATCTACTATCTTTTTTGAGTCAAATAAAAGGCCGGGCAACATCATATGCCTTATAATAACCCCTTTTTCCATAATGCCATCATTGTTAAAGGCTGGCTCTCCCACCTGTTTAACCATCTCTTTTATAGCCCCCGTAGCTATATGAAAATAGTTTTTAACTTTAGAGTATTTTATAGCATACTTATCATCAAAATATTTTAAGTCTGGAAGATATATATCTACATAGCCTTTTAAGGCTTTTATAGTTTCTAGATTGTCGTAGCTGCTGGTATTATAAACTATAGGCAGATTTAAACCGTTATTTTTAGCTATATCAATAGATTCTATTATTTGAGGGACAAAATGCGTAGGAGTTACCAAGTTTATGTTCATAGCTCCTTGTTCCTGAAGCTCAATAAATATTTCAGAAAGCCTCTCTATGGTTATTTCTTTACCCATATCTCCTTGACTTATGCAATGATTCTGACAAAAAACACATCCAAGGCTACAGGAAGAAAAGAATACAGTACCAGAACCCTTTTCACCGGAAATACAAGGTTCCTCCCAAAAATGAAGGGCTGCTCTGGCAATTTTTAAGTTTTTTGAGCTGCGGCAATAGCCTATCTGGCCTTTAAGCCTATTCACCCCACAGTTTCTAGCGCAAAGTCTACAATTTTCAAGCATATATTCATTAGACAAAGTCTGTTCACCTCTAATTCAAAGTCTCCGTAAATACAAATAAAATATATAACAAAGAGTAAACTATGTCTACATAAATATTACGGAAACCTATATTGCTTCCATTGAATTCTTTTATTATTCATGGGAATAATAAAAGAATAAACATTGGGCAATAAAAATCAAACTAAGCAGTCCAAAGATGGGGTATAAGATACTTATTAAGTTTGTAAAGCCTATTTGTGAAATGGGTAAAGCTATAGCGAGAACTATAAATATATTTTTTTTAAAAGAAATATTAGCAGATTGCTGAAGGCTTTTACTTATGCTGTAAATATCTGATACTTCAGTGGAGAACATCTCCAGCCAAATTATAATAAGCAGCATTATTTGAATGGCACTTCCAAATCTGTTGGCTATATAAAGGAGAGGTATTTCATAATTGTATATATAAGGCTGATTTAACATCAGCATTAAATTTATAAATAAGCATAAAATTGTTAAAGCTATAGAACCTAGTATTATACCTAAGGTTACGGTTCTAGTGTTTTTCATCTCTCTGCTTAAGGGGACTATTACTCCAGTACAGCACAGTATGTTATAACCTGAATATAAAATGCAAGAAATAAACCAATTAGACTTTTTTGCTGGTAAGCTTTGAAGGTTACCCATGGTTATAATATCTTTATAAAATAAAATATACAAAATTAAAATGGTTACAATAACTATTATCAGCGAAGGTACTATTATAGTATTAATTCCTATAAGACCTTCCGTTTCCTTCCATAATGCAAGAATAGCAAGAAAAGCCATGATCAACGTTCCTATAATCTTTGGTATGCCAAAGTATTGATGAAAAAGGGATCCGCTTCCAGCCAGTATTATAGAAGCACTACTTAAAATATATAAAGTGGTAATGCCTGAAGTCAGCTTACCCACTATAGAACCCAAAGAGCCTCTAGTTCTTTTACTATTAACTAATGTAATGACTTCAGAATAAGAATTTAAATTGTATTTGATGCTTAGCCTTCCAATAATAGAGCACATATAAATATAAAATACTCCTGTAAGAATTATGCCTATAAAACTCTTATATCCATAGGATGTAAAAAATTGAGTTATTTCTTTACCAGAAGCGAGACCGGCACCTACAATAGTGCCTATAAACACAGCCGCTACTTGAAAGGTTTTTGAAATTTCTTTTTGCAACTTTTTTCCTCCTCATAAGCTTTCTGTTACTAAATATATAAATAACTCTTTATTTTTATGTTTATTAATAAGAACTTTAATAAATAATAGTAGTAATTAGATTTGAAAAAGATAATAATTTGATTGGGAGTGAGAAATTTGAAAAGAATCATTACATTTTTTCTCATAGCTATAATGTTGTGTATACTTCCAGCCTGTGGAAAAGGCAATGAAGAAAAAAATGAAACAAGTAGCTCAAATAAATTTAACACTAAGGTTGCTCTCACAGTAGCAGAAAATTATTTAAACTTGTTGGCAAAGGAAGATTATGAAAATGCCAGTAAGCTTTATTCAAAAAGTTTAAAAGATAAAAACCAAGACTTTAGGCCGGGAGATTTAAGAATTGTAGGATTTAATCAAGACACATTAAATGAA
The DNA here is from genome assembly GCF_900142075.1 of Clostridium amylolyticum. Lineage (GTDB taxonomy): Bacteria > Bacillota > Clostridia > Clostridiales > Clostridiaceae > Clostridium_AA > Clostridium_AA amylolyticum. Next base: position 141,047 of record NZ_FQZO01000002.1, on the reverse strand, counting down.
GTAGGAGAAAGTATATTGGTTAGATATAGGGTTACTAGGGTGGTTAAAGGAGAAGCGAGATCAGATTTAGATAATTGCAGCATTAAAATAATAAAAGAAGGAACAGACTACAAAATTTCAGAGGTTAAGTCTGAAAATGAAAAAGAGGCTTATGTAGAAGGAAAATCTCTCCGCCAAAGGAGAAAAGATGATGTAAAGAGCAGCCCTATAATAAGGCTTCACCGCCTTCCTAGAGAAATGTATCCCAAAAGTAATAAGGCTAATTTTAATAAGGTACCTATACCAAACAAGGAATTTACTGCAGTGAATTTTTCTTATAGTGGAGAAAAAATTGCCATATCTACCTTCAATGAAGATTCCTTTATAGGCATTGTAGGTATAGATGATAGTCTTCAAACCGCTGCTGGCGCTCAAGGTGGAGGTGCTGGAGGACAGCAAGGGGGACAACAAGGAGGACCACAGGATGTAGGTGGACAGCAAGGCGAGGATATCAGTATGGAAAAGCCCATAGGACAAAAAATTTTATCATTGGACATATTAAAAAATGCTAAGGTTGATTATATGGTATTTTCACGAGACGAAAAAGTTATTATGGTTGAATTTACTGAAAAGGATAAAGGAAGCAGTTTAAATCTTTATGAAACAGATAATGGGAATTTAGTGGAATTAGATATTGATAAAAAATATCCATCAGATAAATATGATGTGGTCTTTGTAAGCTTTGACAAAAATGTTATGACCTTTGAAGTAAAAGCTAAAAAAGGTCAAGATCTTCAGGATCCTGCTGTTGGTAAATATCAAGTAGATCTAGAAAAGTTTAAAGTTAAAAAATTATAGTATATAATGTAAGAGGTAAGAAGTAAGAGATAAGAAGTAATAAGTAATAAGTAAGAGGTAAGAGATAAAAGATAAGAGATAAAAGATAAAAGATAAAAGATAAAAGATAAAAGTAAGAGATATAAGGTAAGAAGGAATAGTTAAGAATTATAACTAATTATAAACTCTAAAATACAGCAATACCGGTGATAAATCTTCATGGGTAAACAAAAGAACAAAAAACTTACACAGATTAGTTGATAAACTCAATTATAAAAAAACTCTATGAGTTTTATCCTTAACTCTTACTTCTTACCTCTTACCTTTTACCTATTTTCTTAGCTCTTGCCTATTTTAATTGAAAGGAATTTAATTTATATGGATAAATCCTGGGGGGATAAAAGATATAAAAGCCTTAATTATTTTCTTAGAGAAAAATTTGGAGAAAAGGTATTTAAGATATCTTTGGATGCTGGATTTAGTTGCCCCAATAGAGACGGCACTATAAGCCATGGAGGATGCATATTTTGTAGCGAACGAGGCTCTGGGGATTTTGCAGGGGAAAGATGTTTTTCTATAAATAAGCAGTTTCATGATATAAAGGATATGATGAACAAAAAGTGGAAGCAAGGAAAATACATAGCTTATTTTCAGGCTTATACCAATACTTATGCTCCAGTAGAGGTTTTAAAGAAAAAATATAATGAAGCCATAGAACAAGAAGGAGTAGTAGCTATAGCCATAGCCACTAGGCCAGATTGTTTGGGAGATGAAGTCCTAGACCTTTTAGAAGAGATAAATAACAAAGTTTATCTTTGGGTGGAGCTTGGACTCCAAACTTCCAAAGATAGTACAGCAAAGCTTATAAATAGAGGTTATAACCTTGAGGTTTTTGAAAAAGCTGTAGAAAAGCTTCATAAGAGGAATATAGCAGTGGTGGTTCATACTATTTTTGGCTTGCCAGAAGAAGGTGAAGAGGATATGATAAATACTGTAAAGTATATATCCAAACTTCCCATACAAGGGGTAAAGTTTCACCTTCTGCATCTTATGGAAGATACTCCTATGGTGAATTTGTATAAAAAAGGTAGATTGAAGTTTATGACACGAGAACAGTATATAAATGTTATATGTAAGGCTATAACCCTTCTTCCACAGAATATGGTGATTCACAGGCTTACAGGGGATGCTCCTAGAGATATTCTTATAGGCCCTATGTGGAGTTTAAATAAATGGGAAATATTAAATGCTATTGATAATTGCCTTAAAGATAATCATTGGTATCAAGGTTTGTACTTTTCTACAAATTAAAACTTATAACTTTGGGAATTTTGCGTATGGAATACCTTCCTTGAAACGGTTACAATAATAAGTGTAATAAACTCGAGGGAGGAACTAAAAATGGCAAGTTTATCATTAGAACATATTTATAAAGTATATCCTGGTAATGTTACAGCGGTAAAGGATTTTAACTTAGATATATCTGATAAGGAGTTTATCGTATTTGTAGGACCATCAGGATGCGGTAAATCTACAACTTTAAGAATGATCGCTGGATTAGAAGAAATCAGCGAAGGAACTCTTCAAATAGGAGAAAAAGTAGTTAACGACGTAGCTCCAAAAGATAGAGATATAGCAATGGTATTCCAAAACTATGCACTTTATCCACATATGAGCGTTTATGACAATATGGCTTTTGGATTAAAACTAAGAAAAACTCCAAAGGACGAAATAGAAAGAAAAGTTAAAGAAGCTGCAAGAATACTTGATATAGAACACCTACTTGATAGAAAGCCAAAGGCTCTATCAGGTGGACAAAGACAAAGGGTTGCTATGGGAAGAGCTATTGTTAGAAATCCTAAGGTTTTCCTTATGGACGAACCTCTTTCTAACCTTGATGCTAAGCTAAGGGTTCAAATGAGAACTGAAATAGCAAAACTTCATCAAAGATTACAAACTACATTTATATATGTTACCCATGACCAAACAGAAGCTATGACTCTTGGAACAAGAATAGTTGTTATGAGAGATGGTATTATTCAACAAGTGGATTCACCACAAAATATTTACGAACATCCAACAAATCTTTTCGTTGCAGGTTTCATAGGAAGTCCACAAATGAACTTTGTTGACTCCAAGCTTGAAGAAAAAGAAGGAAAGCTATTTGTAATATTTGGAGATGACACTGTAGAAGTTCCTGCTGATAAAGCAGCTTTATTAAAAGAAAAAGGCTATGTGGGAAAAGAAGTTATACTAGGTATAAGACCAGAACACTTAACTACAAAAGCTGAGTATATTGAAGCGCATCCTAATGCCGTAATAGAAGCAGATGTTGAAGTAACTGAATTAATGGGTGCAGAAAGCTATATTTATCTATCTAAGGGTAAATCAAACCTTACTTCCAGAGTTAATGGTAGTACTGCATTAAAAGCTGGGGATAAAGCTAAATTAGCACTTTTCACAGATAAGCTACACATATTCGATAAAGAAACAGAACTAACTGTACTATAATAGGAGGAATAATTGATGTACAATTTCAATGGGTTTTTGCAGGAATTAAGCAGTGAAACTGGTATTAAGTTCAATCTGATTTCCCAGGAGGGAATGGAGATGTTTAATTCTTTAGAGGGTATTAAAGCATCCCAGTGTATTACCACTCAGATCTCCCTTGGAAAGCAGAGTGCAAGGCTTATTACAGAAATTGAAAATGAAAAATGTACATCATTACTTAAATATACTATTGAAAGAAAGTATAATGAGCTCTATTATCTTAAAGAACAGTTAATTATTGATATTTTAGAAGGAACGGGTGTTGCTACAGAAGTGGTAGATAACACCCTACCCTTCTTATTAAAAGAGGCTACCCTTTTTTTAATATCTGTAGAAGGAAGCCTTTATGAAGCGCTAAATGCTTTAAAACAGTTGTATGACGAAGAAAGTGCAGTTACTATAATATATAGGGATAGTCTCCTTATGATAGGAAGCTTTGAAGAAGTGGATGAACATGCTAAGAGTATAAAAGAATCCATAACTTCCGACTTATTTAGTAAGTGTTACATAAGCTATGCAAATGTTCCTAAAGGTACTTGTAACCTTAAAAGTGCTTATGAGGATGCTAAGGAATGTTTAGTTATAGGTAAAAAATATGATATCAAAGATCAGATTTTTGATAGTGAGAGCATGATATTTGAAAAAGCTGTATATAATATCAGCCCTAAAGCTAAAAAAGAGCTTTTAGATAGATTTCAAAGTAAGTTTAGTTCCTTTGATCAGGACATAATAAATACCATTGAAGAGTTTGTAAGATGTGGATTGAATATTAGTGAGGCTGCAAAGAAGCTATATATACATAGAAATACTCTTATATATAGATTAGATAAAATATCAAAAGATACAGGCTATGATATTAGAGATTTTAAACAAGCAGCTATATTTATTATAGCCTTCCTTATATGGAAGGAGAGTAGATAATATGAAGCTAGATATAATAATATCAGCGGACAATATTAATGAAAAATATCTTGAAAATAAAATAGTGGTTGTTATTGACATGCTTAGAGCAACCTCTGTTATAACCACAGCCTTAAATAATGGCTGTAATAAGGTTGTACCTTTTCTTACGGTAGAAGAGGCTTTTGATTATCGTAAGAATAATGTAGAGCCATGCCTTTTAGGGGGAGAAAGAAGAGCCTTAAAGATAGAAGGTTTTGATTTTTCCAATTCACCTTTAGAATATACCAGTGATAAGGTTAAGAACAAAATTGTAGTTATTACCACCACCAATGGCACAAGAGCCATACAAGGAGCTTCTAAAGCCAATAGGATTTTTATAGGCTCCATGCTAAATGCCAAAGCAGTAACAGAAGCACTTAAAACCCTGGATAAGGATGTGGTTTTTGTAAATGCAGGCACTTATGGTGAGTTTTCTATGGATGATTTTATTTGTGCAGGCTATATGATAAGCCTTCTAAGCACAAATAAGGAGAATGCTTTGTCCGATATAGCTTTTACTGCTAAATATATATATGAAAACAATAAAGATATAGTAAGCTTTATTAAAAATGCAAGACATTTCAGCGTATTAAAATCCTTACAGTTAGAAGAGGATTTAACTTACTGTACAAAAAAAGACATCATTTCTATAGTTCCAGAATTTAAAGATGGTGAAATTAAAATAGCGAGTTTCTAAAAATTAACATAACTTTGTTCCTTTCCAAATTCCTTAAATTAAAAAGAGAGCCCCAGGGCTCTCTTTTACTTTACCTTTTATTTTTCTTTTAATTATTTCTATAGATCACCCCCTTAAAAGTTTTATATTTCCCGTATTAATTAGTAAAGACATAAAAGAGGGAAGAAGGGTACTATGAAGAAGTTATTTTTATTAACATCATTTATTTTAATTCTTGCTTTTTCAGGTTGTACAAGTAAGGGAAAGATAGACAGTAATGGACAAAGTGCTAAAAGTGACAGTAGTATTACTTCATCTGAAAGTAGTTCTAAAGCTTCTGAGAACAAAGAAGCAACTAAGGATAACAGCTCTCAAGGTTCAAAATCTACAACCTCAAAGCCCGTAAATAGTAGTGAAAAAGAAAAGCTAGATTCTATAATAGACAGTATAAATAGCTCTTTAAAATCCTTAGATGATATTAAAGATATAGATTTAAGCTCAATCAATTAGTTTAGGAGGATATTATCATGAAAAAAGGTAAATTATTAGCTTTAGTTTTATCAGTAGTATTATTGGTTCCTACAGCAGCTTATGCTAAAGGAAACTCAAAATCCCAAGAAAATAGTAAGGCAAAAGTAGTTACAGAGCAGAAAAAAGAAAATGTCAAAGAAAAGAAAAATGAAGTGGATAAAGAAGTTAAAAAAGAAAATAATGGTGCAGAAAAGAAACAAGCTAATGAAATTAAAAGAGATGAAAAGAAAGAGCAAATCGCTGCCTTTAAGGAAGCTATGAAAGCTAAACATGAAACCATGAAGGCTATAAAACAAGAGACCATTGAGGTTAAGAGACAAATTCAAGATAAAAAAGTAAAATTAGAAGCGATGCTTAATGATATTAAAGAAGGAAATAAAGAGATCTCAGAAGAAAACTTAAAAGCTTTACTAGAAAAAGTAGAGAGCTTTAAAGCTCATACTGAAGAAGTAAAAGCTACCGAAGATGTAAATAAAAATGTAGAGGAAACTCAAGATAAGATAAATAAAAAAGATTTCAATAATGCTCTTGCATCCTTAGATAAAGTTATAGCAAAGCTTCAAGCTAGATTAGATGCTCTTAAGCAGCTAAACGCTGATATAGATGCGGCTCTTGCTTTAGTTAATATTGCTGAATAAGTAAGTATAAAAATATTTAATTCCCGTGCATTTATCCTATAGATAACCACTCCTATATAAGTTCTTCTAAGCTTCAGAGGGAGCAAGCATTCCTTTTAAGCAGATTTCATCTGAAGATAAGAATTACTTAATATAGTTAAATCACAACATAAACCCTTATTGAAGAGCATTCATAGATTGTAACAATAAATCTATGGATGCTCTTCATCTTTACAAATTTAATAAAGATAAATTGAATACACCCCACTCAGAGTGTGTGTATCTAAATTTGTGTTAAATCAAATCTAGCAATTGCCTCTGTTTATCTCTGGGGTGCATTTTTATTACCTTTATTTTTTCTTGGTATTTTGGACTTGTCCTTTGCCAGTGATATTTTTCTTATTACTATTATCATTTTTTATATTATTGTTATTGTTAGTTTTATAGTTACTTTTATTATTATTGTTATCTTTATTAATTTCTTTATTATTGGTTTTATTGTCCTTAGATTTATTTTCCGTATTTTTTTCTTTATCATTTTGAGAGCTGTTATTTGTAGTGCTGTTTTTATTTTCTTTATCCTTACCATTTTCTGGAGGAGTTGAAGGTTTATCCTTCTTATTAGTTTCATTATTAATAGGAGTTTCTTCCTTTGGGAACTGCTTTTTTACTTTCTTGCCATTATTATCGATGTTTGTATTTAGTTTATTGTTATCTATATACTTTTCAAAATTAGTAATGTTTAGATTTTTATTTTTAGATAATATTTTTACTGAGATTATTTTGCCTTCCTCTACATAAGCATCGTCAATAAAATTATCTTTTTTAGCTTGAGAAACTAATAAGGTTAATGCTTCATCTATGTTTTTGTTTTTAATATTTATGCTCTTTAATAAAGTACTTCCATCTTCATTAAGAGGTATAGATTTTATTATTTTGTTGAAGTAGTTCAATTTAAGTTCTATAGAAGGGTTAATTGTTACTTCAACCGTAGCTGCCGGGGCGGAATAGGCATAAACCCCTGCGCTGGATAAAAGAAATATTGCTATAGCTGCAGCGGCAGCAAAGGGCTTTAAGATTCTTTTTTCTTTTTGTACAGCACCAGTGTAGGTATCTCCTATGTTAGGAGGATTTTTAGAGATAGTAACCTTAACAAATTCTCCGGTAGCTGTAACTAATGTGGCAGTATTCTTATGAGTTTTTAATACTAAGCCAGTTTTATTCATGGTTTTCACCTACTTTTATATTAAAATATGACCTTATATAAGGGTAATCATCGCTGCTTAAAATTAATATTAAAACTAAGATATATTTTCGCCACTTTTCTAAAAACTTCCTGCTCATAGAGGTAAATAGCATTATCTCTTTAATGGGAAGCTTTTTCTTTTCAATGATATATTTTAGTATGCTTTCTTCCTTTGAACATCTGAAAGCTATATTTAAAATAGTATTTCTAGTATCTAGGTGAGAAGGAGAAGCTTCAACAAGGTCATCTAGCGTTAATTTATACCTTGACAATTCCATAGAAAAATATGAGATTTCTTCTGCTCTTCTTAAATTTTCCTGCTGTTTTTCAAATTCTATTAAAGAGTTCCTGCTGTCTATGTAATCAAAAGCCTCTTCCTCAGTTGAAAATGCTAAGTGAGGAGTATTTTTAGATTTTCTAAAATAATCTATCAAAGCATTTTTTATAATTACCTTGGCATAGGGTAAGAAAGCACCTTTATTCTGGTTATAGATATCACAGGCTTTGTTAAAAGCTATTAAAGCTATGCTTAATTCGTCATCATTTTGCCATTGTAGTTTCCTTTTACATACGTTGCAGGTAATCTTATATATAAAATCTTTATTTTCTTCTATAAATTTCTCTCTATTAGTCATGAGAAGAGGATCTTGTTCCATGGAATCACCCCTTATATTTATTACGTAATTTATCGTGTATTTTGTAGGGTACTAAAATATAACTTGATTATAATTATACCAAAAACTAAGTTTTTATAGAGTTAGAATAAGTTTTTTATCACGGAAAGATTTACTAATATATTTTAATTTATTTGTTGACAAGTTAAGTTTTCAAATGTATTATTGTATTAAGTGATTAGTACAATAATACAAGGAGGTGATATAGTGAACTGGGAATTTCAATCAGATAGACCTATATACACTCAACTAGTAGAACAAATTAAACTTAGGATTATTTCAGGAGTATATAAACCCGGTGATAAATTGCCATCAGTTCGTGACTTTGCACAAGAAGCTGCAGTAAACCCTAATACCATGCAGAGGGCTTTAGCAGAGCTGGAGAAGGATGGATTAGTATATTCACAAAGAACCAGTGGTAGATTTATTACGGAGGATAGAGATATGATTAAAAAGGTTAAAGATAATTTGGCATTGGAAGAAATAACTGCATTTCTAGAAAAAATGAAAATGCTAGGTTTTGATAAAGAAGAGATGGTTTTGATTATGAAGAATATGGTAAAGGAGATGGAAGCATGAGCAAGATATTAGAGTGTAAAGGCCTTACTAAAAAATATGGAGATAAATATGCACTAAATAACATTGATTTGTCTATAAGTCGTGGCAGAATTGTAGGGCTTCTTGGTCCTAACGGCAGCGGCAAAAGTACAATAATTAAACTTGCCAACGGTCTTTTATTGCCCAGCAGTGGTGGTATTTATATCAATGGTGAAGAGCCAGGAGTTAATACAAAGAAAATTGTATCTTATCTACCTGAACGCAGCTATTTAAGTGATTGGATGAAGGTTTCGGATATTATTAAATTCTTTCAAGATTTTTATAGCAATTTTAATGTTTCCAAGGCCTATGAGATGTTAAAGCGTTTAAACATTAGCCCTGAGGATAAGTTAAAAACTATGTCCAAAGGAACTAAGGAAAAGGTTCAATTGATACTAGTTATGAGCAGGGAGGCAGAGCTTTATTTATTAGACGAACCTATAGGGGGAGTGGATCCTGCAGCTAGGGATTATATTTTAAATACTATAATCAGCAATTATAGTGAAAATGCAACGGTGGTTATTTCTACTCATCTTATTGCAGATATAGAAAAGGTGCTAGATGATGTAATATTTATAAACCAAGGAAATGTGGTTATGTCTGCAGCGGTAGATGAAATTAGAGAAGAAAAAGGAAAATCTGTGGATGATTTATTTAGGGAGGTATTTAGATGTTAGGAAAGCTTTTAAAATATGAAACTAAAGCAACTGCAAGAATGTTTTTACCTCTTTATGCAGCACTCCTAGTGTTTGCAGTAATAAATAGAACATTTATATCAATTAACAGCTCAACAAATGTCTCTAATACTTTTATGAATATTAGTACTGGTATATCCATGTTCCTGTATGTATTTATTATTATAGCCATATTTGTTCTTACTTTTGTGGTAATGATACAGCGTTTTTATAAAAATTTGCTTACAGATGAGGGATATCTAATGTTTACTTTACCAGTAAAACCTTGGCTTCACATAATATCTAAATTAATGGTTTCAATTATGTGGGATATAGTTAGTACGATACTTACTATAGTATCAGTCATTATATTAGCGGGAAATAAAGAAATGTTCACAGGACTTCCACAGGCTGTCAGGATAGCTATGTCAGAGATATATGCTGAATTTAGTATAGCGGGATACGATTTTATTCTTCGAATTGGTTTAATGATGTTACTTTCATTGATAGGAGGAACACTTATGATATATGCCTCCATAGCCATAGGTCAATTAATTAGCAAGCATAAGCTTTTAGGAGCCTTTGGAGCCTTCTTGTTATTAAATACCGCTTCACAGATAATAGTTACAACTGCTATTTCCATAGCTGCAGTTGTAAAGCCAAATACCTGGTTTATAACCGTACCACCAAGAAATATGTTTAATTTACTCTTTACTGGAGCAACAGTACTAAACTTAATATTTATAGTAGTTTACTTTATAATTACAAATTATATTCTTTCCCACAAATTAAATTTAGAATAAAATAGTTTAAAGTAAATTTATTTAAGTTTAAAAGAAAATAATTGTTTTTTCTCTTTAGTATAGTAAAATATGGTTAGTGAAACATTTAAGTCAAAGTTTTGGAAAGTGGGGATTCAATGGAAAGTTTAGCTAAAATGTTTAATAATCTAACCAACAGTGAGCAAAAGGTGTTTAAATATATCTACTCACATCAAGAAGAGGTTTCAAAAATGAAGATAAGTGATTTAGCTAAAAAAACCTACAGTTCCAAAACTGTAATAATCAATTTATCTCAGAAATTGGGTTTTGAAGGCTTTTCAGATTTCAAGTATTTTTTAAAATCCAATGATAGTAAAGATATGGATACACCCTTTGTAGAAGAACTACAATATAATATAAAGCAAAATATTGATAAGACCCTTTCTGTAATAGAAATTGAGAAGTATAAGAAAATATCAAAGGAACTTATGAAGGCTAGTACTGTATATGTCTTTGCTAGAGGAACCAGCAAAGCTGCAGGAACTTACCTTAATCACTTGCTTTTGACCATAGGCGTAAAGTGCATATTTGTGGAAGACTATAATCTGCTTACCTTAGTAAGTAAGTCTCTAAATAGTCAAGAGGTAGTGATTTTAATTTCTTTATCTGGAAAAACAGAAAAAATCTTAGAAGTAGCTAATGTGGCAAAGGTAAAAGGGGTTAAAATAATATCTATAACTTCTTTTGGAAACAATGAATTAGAAAGGCTTAGCGACTATACTCTTCACTGTGTATCAGATAATACGGAAACAAAGTTTAACGATAGTTTATCTAGAATAGGAATGTTTGTTATTATTGAAATATTAGTTAATTCCATTAAGGAATTCAATAAAAATAACTTATAAAAATTAAAACAAAAAACAACTCACTTTTATAAGAGAGATGAAAAATCATTGGTTTTTCATTATTCTCCTATAAAAGTGAGTTGTTTTTATGACCTAGTTCATTTTAGATGACCTAAGCCATAATATAGGTAAAGAGTATCATCTAGAATTATTGTAAGGCATCTTATATATATGTAAAATAGTTATTGAAAAGAGTGCTCTTTAATAAAAACGTATTCATAAATTAATAATTATAATTTGAATAATGGGGGAAGTGAAATGTCCAAGGATTTTAGTCAAAAGATACAAAGATTTGGAAGAACCTTATTGCTACCAATTGCCGTTATGGCTCCTGTGGGAATGATATTAGGTATTACAGGTGCGCTGGTTCAATCTTATATGATTGCTAGGTTTCCTTTCTTAGGAAATACCGTACTAAACACTATTTTAGTTAACTTGAGAACCATAGCTGGTGCGGTATTTGACAATATTCCGTTAATGTTTGCTATGGGTGTGGCCTATGGTATGTCTAAGAAGGATAAAGGTATATCCGTGTTTGCATCGGTGATAGGATATATTATTTTAATTATTACCATGAATGCTTGGCTAGTTGTAACTGGCAAGTTAGCAGATCCAGCAGTGATGAGTCAGTATGGACAGATAAAAGTTTTAGGAATTCAAACAATGAATATAAACGCACTAGGTGGAATCATCACCGGTTTAGTGGCTGCTTGGGTTACAGATAGATTTTACAAGCTGGAATTACCTATTGCCTTTGCCTTTTTCTCTGGTAAGAAATCGGTTCCAATAATCACCATGGGGATAATGCTTGTAATAGGTTTAGTGATTCCATTCATTTGGGAAGTATTTGTGTCACTATTAACTAAATTATCCGTAGTATTTTTAAGTCCAGTAGGACCATTCTTTACCGCAGCAGGGGAAAGATTATTTATTCCTTTTGGTCTTCACCATTTATGGAATGCATTATTTAGATTCACTGAAGCAGGAGGAAGTTATGTAATAGATGGACAGACCTTTGTAGGAGTAGTTCCAACTTTAAACCATGTTTTATTTAAACTAGGTCCTAGCAGTGAGCATTGGAGCATGATGCCATCATTAACAAGATTTATGGCTCAACAACAAATGCTTTGTACATTATTTGCTTTTCCAGCAATAGGACTAGCTATGTATAAAACTTCCTATAAGGAAAACAAGCCACTAGTAAAATCTTTGATGATTACATGTATATTAACAGCTTTATTAGGTAATGTTACAGAACCTTTAGAATTCTCCTTTGTGTTTATTGCACCACTATTATATGCAGCTTATGCAGTTATTATTGGAGTAGGTGCTGTGGCTCTTTCCTTAGCCAATGTAGGTATAGGATACATAAGAGGAACGATATTTGATTTTGCCATATTTGGATTACTTTATGAGAAGACTAACTGGGTAAGTTTTATAATTATTGGATTAATATTAGCAGTGGTAACTTACTTTGTATTTAAGTGGGCGATATTAAAATTTGATTTAAAGACTCCAGGAAGAGAAGATTCTCCATCATTAGATAATTCACTAATAAGAGAAAAGAAATATGATGAAATAGCAAAAATAGTAGTACAAGCTTTAGGCGGGAAACCAAATATAAAAAATGTTGATAACTGTATTACACGTTTAAGGATTGATTTAGAAGATGTTAAATTAGTGGATCGTAAGCTTTTAGAGACCTCAGGATGTACAGGAATATTCTTCCCTGCATCTAAGCATATTCATATAGTTTATGGACCGCTGGTAGAATTCGTTAGAAATGAAGTGGATGAAGAGTTGCAGAGGTTATAGCAGCTAAAGGAAAATCATATAAAGGAGGAAACACATGAGAAGCAGCAATATAATCACCATAACAGGAGCAGGTAGTGCTAGAACTCCGGCACTAGTAGGAAGTTTAGTTAAATTAAAAGAAAGATTTCCATTAAAGAAGGTTATCTTTTATGATATAGATTCAGAAAGAACTTCAAAAATGGAGGATTATATAAGATTAGTTTTAAAAACATATTCTCCAGAGACAGAGGTTGTATTCACTATAGATCCTGATACAGCATATGAAAATACTGATTTTGTATTCTGTCAAATGCGTGTTGGAAAAAATGAAATGAGAAGTCTAGATGAGAAGATTCCACTAAAATACGACTTAGTAGGTCAAGAAACCTGTGGACCAGGAGGATTTTCCTATGGTATGAGATCACTAGGCGCTATGATAGAAATGGTTAACCAGGTTCGTAAACATTCTAAGGATACATGGATATTAAACTATACAAATCCTGCGGCTATAGTTGCCTTAGGACTAGATAAGGTATTTCCTGAGGATAAGAGAATTTTAAACTTATGTGATCAACCATACTCTCTTATGAGGTCCTTTGCAAAAATTCTAGGGGTGGAACAAAGTATCCTAAGAGCCACTTACTTTGGACTAAATCACTTTGGTTGGTTTACAGAGCTTAAGGGCACTGATGGAAAGGATTATTATGAGACTTTAAAAACATATTTAAGAGATTATGACTTTAAGCCTTATAATGCAGAGCAACGCTCAAAGTCTTGGCTTGATACCTATTTAAGGGTAAATAAATATATGAATTTCTTTGATGAGTATATACCTACTACTTATTTGCAATATTATTTCTTCTCGGAGGAAATAGTATCAGAAAGCGATCCAAACTATACCAGAGCGGATGAAGCAAAAGACAGCAGAGAAAAAGAAGTTTGGGAGATTTGCAGCAAGGCAGTAGGAACTGATTCCGTAGATGACATTGAAATAATAACCAATAGTGTCTTTGGAGATTTAATGGTGGAGCTAGCTGAGTCCATAGCTTATGATCTGCATAATGAGTTTATACTTATGAGCAGAAACAATGACATCATACCAAACTTCAGCAAGGATGCCATCGTAGAGGTTTCCGGTACTGTAGGTAAAAATGGTGCTAACCCATATAAATATGGTGACATAAAGCCTTTTTATAAGGGGCTTATGGAAGGTCAGCATGCTTATGAGCTACTAACTGTAGAAGCATTTTTAGAGAAAGATTATACTAAAGCTTTACAGGCTCTAACCTTAAATAGAACTGTAGTTAACCCTGAAAAGGCTAAAGCAGTATTAGATGATTTAATGGAAGCCAATAAGGATTATTGGTATTTAAGTTAACTAAATATAATGTTAGCCATATAAGTTATGGTTATTTATATTAAATAATAAGCTTTTAAATTAAAATATAAAAAGGAGCTTTTGTCACTGGCGTAAGGCCAAAGCATATAAAAGCTCCTTTTTTATTTATATTTTAATTTTACACTTATTTATCATAATATTTAGCAGTATTTGTAGTAGTAATATTATTGTATGCTTTTAACTTCTTTAAAAGAAACCCAACCTCTTTTAGAGATGTATCGTATAAAGGTTACAAGTCTCCTTAAATCATCATTGGCATCGGCTTTAGTTTTCTTGTTCATTTCTTTGGATATTTCGTAAATACTCTTTTCACCATCTATTAAGCACCAAGCTTTAGAGCATAACTCATCGAATTCTAGATGATTCTTTGGAGATTTTTTTACAAGCCATCCTGCAAATCTTCTTATGGGGTCTTTAACGGTAAAGTAAAGATGTACTTTACCATCAGTAACTTCCCATTTATCATGCTTAATAACTGGAACATACAAGGCAAAATTGTATTTATCTTTAGCATTGGTATTTGACATTTACACAGCTCCTTTATTCTTTTTTGATGAGAATAAGTAAATCCACAATCCAAGGAGTATAAACATAATAAAGGCAAAAAGATTGCTTTCAGAAAGAGCAGGTAATAAAGCTTTACCCAAACCTAAGTTAATATCTAAGGTAGCAAAGGCTGCAATTATGATACCTATTAAAGCATCTCCTGCCACTAGACCGGAGGCTAGCAAGGTACCTTTTTCTATAGATTCGGCTTTTCTTTCTTCATTGTTAGTAAATTTCTTCTCTACTAGCACCCTAATTATTCCACCAACTAATATGGCAGCATTTAGGTTTATGGGTAAGTAGATCCCTAGGGCTACAGGTAGTATAGGCAATCCTACAAGGGCACAGAATACTGCTATAGCAGCACCTACAATAACTAAGGTCCATGGAAGCTGAGCTGTCATTATACCATCCACTATGAGCTTCATTAAGGAAGCTTGAGGAGCAGCTACTTCAGTACCACCAATGCCATAAGCCTTATCCAGCATTATTATTACGATTCCTGCTACTACTGAGGCTATAGATAGGGCTATGAACATTCCTATTTGAACGTTTTTAGGGTTTCCACCAATGACGTAAGTAGTTTTTAAACTTTGAGCAGTACCACCTGCCACAGCTATGGCCACACAAACCACGCCTCCTATTAAAATAGCCTTCATTACTCCAGCATCTCCAGTTACACCAGTTAACTTTAATAAGGAGGTAACAAAGAGTAAAGTTGCAATAGTCATACCAGAAACAGGGTTATTAGATGCACCTATAATACCAACCATCCTTGCTGAAACTACAGCAAAGAAGAAGCTAAATACTACAGCAGCTAAAGCACCTAGCACACCACCATTTATTGCAGGTACAAGCCAAGTAGCAACAAATCCAAATACCGCTGCGCCAATAACCCATGTTAGTGGAGCTTCCACATTTATTCTATCTACATCACCAGTATTCTTGCTTCCAATACCTGACATAGCTTGTTTAAAGCTTCTGATTATAGTAGGTAAGGATCTAGCTAAGGAGATAAAACCTCCCATGGCTACTGCTCCAGCACCTATATATCTTATATAACTACTCCAAATTTGGCTTGCTGACATTTCTGAAATTAACTTAGTAGAAGGGAATAATGGAACTGCAAGACCTTGACCTAAAAATTTAATTAATGGTATTAAAGCGAACCAGGCTATTAAGGAACCTCCAAACATTAATGCTGAAGCATGAGTTCCTACGATAAAACCTACACCCAGCAGTGAAGCTAAAGCATCTACTCCTATCATGGTGCCTTGATATTGAGTTACAGTGTAACTAGCGCTTTCCGACCAAAACATTAAACCACCAGATAAGAATTTATATCCACCACCTACACCAAGTCCGGTTAAAACAGTTTTAAAAGCACTACCTCCTTCAGTACCTGTAACCAGTACTTCAGCAGCAGCCATGGACTCTGGATAAATTAAGGTACCATGTTCTTCCACTATAAGAAATCTTCTTAAAGGGGTAATGAAGAATACACCCATTATTCCACCAATAATTGTCACTATAGCAACTTGAGCAATAGATAATCCAAAACCAGAAAGAATTAAAGCAGGAAGTATAAATATTATTCCCCCCGCTATGGATTCTCCCATAGCTGAAAGAGATGCTATCATATTAGCTTCAAGTATATTGTTTCTTCTAAATAAACCTTTTAATAATCCAGTAGCAAGAATTGCACCTGGAATACCAGCAGAAATGGTAAGTCCTACTTTAAGACCTAAATAAGTATTAGCTGCTGCAAAGATACAAGCAAAAATAATACCTATAATTATAGAATAACCAGTAGTTTCAGGCATTACTTCAGTAGTTGGGATAAATGGAATGTAATCTTCTCCTTTTATTCCACCATAGGCAGTGGCAGAAAGTTTTTTCCTATTTTCACTCATGGGTTGTACCCCTCTCTTTTCATTTAATTAGTATTTTTAAATTTTTATTTATTATTGTATTTTAAGTCAAGAATTATGAGTTGCTTGCATTAGTATATGCTAGGGTTCAGGTGGAGAGGTAGTTTTTTGAGAAGGCTCCACCTGAAGTTAAGAATCATTTCATTATTTTAGATTTGTGAGCAGGGATAAAAGAAAATCCCAAGTTCTAGCCACAGAAGATATGCTCATATGTTCATTAGGCGTATGAACATCGTAAAGGTTAGGTCCAAAGCTGATCATATCTGCATCAGGAAGCTTTTCTTTAAGAAGTCCGCACTCTAATCCTGCATGAATAGCTTCGATTTTAGGTTCTTTACCATTAAGATCAGCATAAGTTTTTATAGCAATTTTTCTTACTTTAGAGTCAGCTTCATATTGCCATTCAGGATAGTCACTGAAGGTTTTCATGCTACCATCGCATAAAGCTGCAATGGTTTTTACCCTATTTGTAATTTCGAATTTAAGACTTTTTATGGAACTTCTTATGGCATGAGTAAACTTGATTTTTCCATTAGATTCTTCCAATACTCCTAAATTTAAACTGCTTACCACAAGACCTTCTATGGCTTTGCTCATGGTTTGCACTCCATCAGGCACAGTAACCATGTAGTTGATTATGCTATTGGTATCTTTTTTAGACATAACCCTACTTACTTGTACTGGTTCCAATTCTATTTTGATGTCTGGATCTTCAATATTATATTCATTTTTAAATTCATCATTAATTTTATTTACAATGTCATATGCTTTATTGTGATCGTCCTTTGATAGCGCTATGTTTGCAAAAGCTTCTCTAGCTATGGCATTATGTTTTGCTCCACCCTGTAAAGAAATTAATTTAATATCAATTTCTTCATTAAGACTATAGAGCAATCTACCTAAAAGTTTTACGGCATTGGCTCTTTGTTTGATTATTTCTATTCCTGAGTGCCCTCCTTGAAGTCCCTTTATATATACTTTTAGCCCTTGTCCGCCATGATCCTCATACTTAGGTTCAAAAGTTACAGTGGCTGTAGTACCACCTGCACAGCTCACTAGGAAGATTCCTTCTTCTTCTGCATCGATATTAATCATGGTCTTTCCTTTTAAATGAGAAGCATCTAGGTTCGCAGCTCCATCCATTCCAGTTTCTTCATTGGTGGTAATAAGCAGTTCCATGGGTGGGTGAGGTATATCCTCAGAATCTAAAAGGGCTAATCCATACGCTACAGCGATACCATCATCTCCGCCAAGGGTTGTATCCGTAGCATATATGTAATCATCTTTTACCCTTAGGCTTAGAGGGTCAGTTAAAAAATTATGATTACTTTCATTTGACTTTTCTCCTACCATATCCATATGACCTTGAATAATTACAGCAGGTGAATTTTCATAACCCTTTGTGCCTTCTTTTTTGATAATCACATTTAGCCATTCATCTTGATAAACCTCCAGGTTCCTAGATTTGGCAAAGCTTACAAGCCAATCACTAACTCTTTTTTCATCTCCGGATGTTCTGGGTATATTTGAGAGTTCTTCAAAGAAATGAAAGACTTTAGATGGCTTAAGATCTTTTAATTTATCCATTAAAATTCTCCTTTCCAATGTTTTTACACTAATAAAAATACAAGCAATACGCTTTATTCATCCTATAAAATTAATAATTTAACTTCTGTACAGTATAAAAAGTACATTGATAATAAGAAATCTGAAAATATTAGTGGAAATATCATCTTTTAAAATTTTAACCAAGATGTGTTTTTAATAAAGAAAATAATCTACTGGTAAGGATGATATATATAGGATAACGCAAATCTTTGAAATTATTCTTGCCTTTAAGCTTGAACACAAGGAGAGCAGCAATAGAAGTTTGCTTAGAAACAAAGAAGAAATAGTTACACCTAACATTCAAAATAAGAGCAGTGTAATATTTGTTGTAATAAAAATTAAAGTTTTGTTATTTAATAATATAGAATGATATTTATCAGAGTAAACATTTACATATTGTATTCTACCATTCTTTAAATACACTTTCAATAAAATGTATTTAAAAATATCATAAAAAATGGTTAACTTTTATTTAATTTTTTAATAGTATCTATTTTATAATTTAATTTTATATATTATAAAACTCTATAAAATGTTTAATTTAGGACATAATTTTGCCTTATTTATTGGCTATTATAAATACATAAGTAAAATTAATAACAAGGAGTGATTAATATGAAAAAAGGTTTATTAGCAGCATTAGCAATTACTATAGCATTAGGGGCAGGTGCAACAGCTTATGCAGCGACAAGCTCTTCAGCACAGCCTCAAAGATTAGAACTTGGAAGAAAGATTTCTCAAAGAGGATGGGAAATTAGAAATACTATATTAGAAAAACTAGGAATATCTCAGGATGAGTTTACAGAAGGCAGAACTGAAGGGAAATCTATGTATGATCTAGCTAAAGAAAAGGGGATAACAGAAGATCAAATAAAAAGCACTATGTTAGAAGAAAAATCAAAGCTTATAGATAAGGCAGTAGAAGAAGGGAAAGTCACCAAAGAAGATGCAGCTAAATATAAAGAAGACCTTAAAAGCAACATAAATAGTTGTGATGGTTCCTTTGGAAGAGAGAGAACAGGTATGGGCCTAAATGGACAAGGCAATGGAAATGGCCAAGGAATGGGCAAAGGTCAAGGCATGGGTAGAAACGGTGCAGGAAGAGGACTGGGGAGATAATTGAGAATTTAAAATTTAGAATTTAGAATTAAGAATGATGGAGGTTTTTCTGAGAAGAATACTCAGAAAAACTTCAGCTGAAAAGGGACTATGGCATAATACATATGTGTTATGCCATAGTCCCCTTTTAAAGAACTCAATTCAGGCCTTTGATTAATATTTAATGATTAATAAGTCTTATAGCTGATTATTATAGTCCTCATCCATTTTGTAACACCAGTTTAGCTTTGTTTAGTTACAACAAATAAATAACCAATGGTATGTCTAAATTGATTATTACCTTTAAGGTTTTAAACTACTTTCTGATGGGTTGGCATGTGGGACAATAATATACATTACCTCCCAGGTATGCCTGTCTGATAATAGTATCTCCGCATATGGGACAGGGATTCTTAAAGGTCTTATTGGAAAGTATTGTCTTATATCCTCCTCTGGAACCAAACAAATCCTTTTCAGTGTCACGTCCACCTTTATCTATCATTTCAAAAAGAGTATTTTTTATATTTTTGAACAAACTCTCTACTTCCTCCTGGGAGAGCGCTTCAAGTCTGCTTTTGGGATTGATTTTAGCGTTAAACAAAATATCCTGCAATACTCCATTTCCAAGTCCAGGAATACGTTGTTCAGTGGCAAGAAAAGCCTTTACACTGAGGGATTGTTTCACGCCTGACAGTAAA
Source organism: Clostridium amylolyticum (assembly GCF_900142075.1). Taxonomy (GTDB): domain Bacteria; phylum Bacillota; class Clostridia; order Clostridiales; family Clostridiaceae; genus Clostridium_AA; species Clostridium_AA amylolyticum. The sequence continues at coordinate 120,984 of NZ_FQZO01000002.1, read as the reverse complement.
GTTTCAAAATAGTTTTCATGGAATTCCTCAGAGAGAGGTGAAGGCTTTTGCTTTGCTACAAGGTAATAGAGGTTATCATTTTCTCCCTGGGAAAATACCCAAAGGCCGCCATACATTTGAACTGTACATACTATAGAGGAAGAATCCTGAAATTCAATATGAAGCTGATGCTTTTTGGGGAGAATCTCTCCTGGGTTAAAATATCTAATATTGACGCCGTCGCTAAATAATAATCTGGAGTTTTCAGCCGTTATCTCAACCTGACCGGCAATAGCTGCGGCGTTTCCCAAAATTTTCCTGGTAAGTAAGCTGTGATAATGATTAGGGTCTCCGAAAAAAAACGCAAAACTATGTGGTGATGAGTTTGCATACACATTTTGAATTGTTTTACCTTTAATTGTTTGGTTTAATTGTTTTGATATAGTATGGCTTTCAGGTATTTCAAGCATTTATAACACTCCATTCTATTTGAAACTTTCAATAAAAGCTGAAGAACAGCAGCATATTTATTATACATTATAGAATAACTTATGCGGTTATATAATATCCTTTTACTTTTATAGGTATAATATAACCTAGATTATACATTTATTACAATATATAAAAACAAGAAACTCTTATAAGCTTCTTGCTTTTAAACCTCCATTATAAATTTTAAATTACTTGAAACACGTAGAATTTCAAGTAGTATGACTCGTCGGAATTCCAAAGTATTGGGTGGTCTGCGGATTGAGTTCTGAACTCTATCTGTCTAAGCTGTCTTTTGGCATCCTTGGCTGCATCAGCTATGATGCTGCTTAGGAGTTCTTCTTTCATGTAGTGGGAGCAGGAGCAAGTTACAAAATATCCTCCTGGCCTTACCATTTTTAAGCCTCTAAGATTTATCTCTTTATAGCCTCTTTTGGCTCCTAAAACAGTGTCTCTAGACTTAGTAAAGGCAGGAGGGTCCAGTATTACCACATCAAACTGCTTTCCAGCTCTTGACCATTCTGAGAGTATATCAAAGGCATTATCACATTGAAATTTAACTATTTCAGAAAGATTATTAAGCTCAGCATTTTTTCTAGCAAAATCCACTGCATGCTGTGAAACATCTATACCTAAAACGCTTTTAGCCCCTGCTATCCCTGCATTTAGTGCAAAGGAGCCGGTATGGGTAAAGCAATCTAGCACTTCTTTGTCCTTGCATATTCTATGAATGGCTTTTCTATTTTCCTTCTGATCCAAGAAGAAACCAGTCTTCTGTCCATTTTCTAAGTCCACATTATATTTAACTCCATTTTCCACTATTTGAATCATGGTATCAAAGGGTTCAGTGAGAAAACCTTTTTTTTGTTCCAAGCCTTCTAGCTCTCTAGTAGAGATGTCGCTTCTCTCATAAATACCTTTAGCGCCATATTCCTCCACTAAAAGTTTAACTACTACATCTCTAAACTTATCCATACCTAAGGTGGAAAATTGAACTACATAGTAGTCTTCATATTTGTCTATGGTAAGGCCAGGAAGAAAATCTGCTTCTCCAAATATAAATCTACAGCTGGAAGTGTCTATTACATCTTTTCTATAGTTCCAAGCATGTTTAAAGCTTTTCTTGAAATATTCATAGTCTATATCCTCATTAATATCTCTAGTTAGAATTCTTATGGCAATTTTAGATGCATCATTTATATATCCTTTTCCAATAAACTGTTCCTTTGAACTATATACATCTACAATATCGCCATTTTCATAATCTCCATCATAGCCATCTATCTCGTCGGTATAAATCCAAGGATGGCCTTGCTGTGCCTTTTTACCTTTTCCGGTATTCAAATAAAATTTACAGGACATAAAATCCTCTCCTTCGTAAAAAATCCTGTTAAAATTATAGCACAAAGGAAGAGAAATAATACAATATTTTGTATGATGTAATTTTGGTGATATAATATAAATACATTATTATAATGAAATGCATAAATATGGTAGGAGAGTAAAAATGAAAATTTCCAATGTTAGTATAGGGAAGAAAATTATTATAGGTTCTTTGATTGTAAACAGCATACAGATAATTCTCATATTGCTTTTAATAGTAAACAGCCATTCAGGAGAAAATCTTAAGGCTTTAAGCGGTGTTCTTTATATAATTGCTTTAACCATGGCTATAAATAGCTTTTTTACAATAAGAAGCTTATATTCCCTTATATTCAGCAATGGAGAAAAGCAAGGCCTTGTTCAAAGTATAAATGATTTAAAGGAGCTGAACAGAACTTTAAGGGCTCAAAGACATGATTTTTTAAATCATATTCAGATTGTTTATGGACTTTTAGAATTAGGAGAGCAGGATGAGGCCCTAAAATACATGGAGCCTGTTTATAAAGATATATCTAGGGTAAATAAGGCTCTTAAAACTTCAGAACCTGCGGTAAACGCCTTACTACAAGCTAAGATGCACATAGCTGAGGAAAAACATATAGATGTAGAGCTTAGCATCACTTCAGATTTAAAAGAACTTTATATGCCTTCTTGGGAATATTGCAGAATTATAGGTAATTTAATAGATAATGCAATTTTTGCCTTAGGAGAAAATCTTGGAAAGAAGAAGTTATATATAGAAATATCTGAAGATAGTTTAAGTTTTAGGACATTCATAATAAATAATGGTCCTAAAATACCTGAAGCAATTATAGATAGTATATTTGAAGAAGGCTTTACTACAAAAGGAGATAAGGGTCAAGGTATGGGACTTTCTATAGTAAAAGAACTGGTAGAACATTATAATGGTAACTTGATGCTCACTTCCATAGATGATAAGACTAGCTTTTATATTGAAATTCCTAAAAACACAGCAGATAAAATCCAAGGTTAAAGGTATGATTTTAGCTATAGAAGTTTATACCTAAATTAGTTTAGTATTATAAAAGTGACATTTGGACAAGTTAAATGTATAAGTTGTGGCATATGAATTTTAATTACTGGAATATTGATATAGTATAATAGCATAATAAGATTATGAGAGGTGAGAAAATGGACTGGGGAGCATTTATTAGCAATGTAAGTGCTGTAGCAATAGTATTATTTACCATAGGGATAATTTTAGTAGTAATAGAAATGTTCATTCCAGGCTTTGGAGTGGCAGGTATTTCTGGAACGGTATGTCTAATACTATCAGTTTTATTTGCAGCAAATTCTTTCTTTGAAGGGCTGATATTGATGCTGGGAGTTTTTGCTATAGTGGGTGTGCTGTTAGGCATTGTGCTAAATTCTCTTTCTCGGGGAAGGATGAGCAAAACCCTGGTGTTAACAGAGGAACAGAAGAAAGAAAAAGGATATATTAGTTCCGATGATTTAAATTACTTTATCGACAAAGAGGGAATGGCCATTACAGACTTAAGACCTTCTGGAAGTGCTGATATAGAAGGAGTTAAGCTAGATGTGGTCACCGATGGTGAGTATATCTTAAAAGGCACTAAGGTAAAAATATTAAAGGTTAAAGGTAACAAAATTTTAGTAAGAAAAGTAATCAATTAAAGTCTTATGACTTAAAAGAAAGGGGTTAATTTTATGGATAGTAGTACAATTTCTCTTATAATTACAGTGGCAGTGGTTTTGGTGGTATTGTCAATATTCTTTAGTTTTGTACCATTAGGTTTATGGATTTCATCCTTAGCAGCTGGAGTAAAGGTAAGCATATTTAATCTAGTAGGTATGAGACTTAGAAGAGTTAGTCCTAACAGAATAGTTTTACCATTAATTAAATCTACAAAAGCAGGTATAAATGTTAGTGTTAATGAACTTGAAGCTCACTTTTTAGCAGGTGGTAATGTAGATAAGGTTATTGATGCAATGATAGCAGCAGAAAGAGCATCCATAGATCTTCCTTTTGAAAAGGCAGCAGCAATTGACCTAGCAGGAAGAGATGTTTTAGAAGCAGTAAAAATGAGCGTTAACCCTAAAGTTATTGAAACTCCTAATGTATCAGCAGTGGCTAAAGATGGTATAGAATTATTAGTTAAAGCTAGGGTTACAGTAAGAGCTAATCTTGAAAGACTTGTGGGTGGAGCTGGGGAAGTGACCATTCTTGCAAGAGTTGGTGAAGGTATAGTAACTACAGTAGGTAGTTCAGAGTCTCACAAAGAAGTTTTAGAGAACCCTGATAAAATTTCTCAAACTGTTTTAAATAAAGGTTTAGATGCAGGTTCAGCCTTTGAAATACTTTCTATTGATATAGCAGATATAGATGTGGGAAGAAATATTGGTGCACAACTTCAAACCCTTCAAGCGGAAGCTGATAAGAACATTGCCCAAGCTAAGGCAGAAGAAAGAAGAGCTATGGCTGTAGCAAGAGAACAAGAAATGAGAGCAGATGTTGTAGCAGCAGAAGCAGAAATTCCAAGAGCTCTTGCTCAAGCTTTAAGAGAAGGAAAACTAGGCATAATGGACTATTATGACATGCAAAATGTAGTATCAGATACCAATATGAGAAATTCCATATCTGAATCAGGAAAAAGCAAACTAACAATTTCTGATAATAAGGATAACAAATCCAAGGATCAAAAATAGGAGTTGAGAATATGGATGACTCTATGAGAAATTCTATGGATAAAAAGGATAAAAATAATAATACTGGTTATATTGACAGTATTGTTAAGGAGATTACTTCCAGTAGATTAAAACAGGCATTTATTATGTCAGAAATCTTAAATAAGCCTGTGTCAAAGAGAGAAAAATCTAACAGAAGATATTTAAGGAGAAAACCATAATGAATTATAGGGTATTGATAGTAGACGATGAAGCTGGCATGAGGCTCTTAATTTCAAAAGCAGTAACAAAAATGGAAGGCTTTGATGTTATAGGAGAGGCAGCCAGTGGAGAAGAAGCTTTAAACTTATTTAAAAAGAATCTTCCGGAAATAGTGTTTTTAGATGTGGAATTAGACGGCATGTCTGGTGTAGAATGTGCCGAAAAGATTTTAGAGATTAATCCTAAAACTATGATAATATTTGCAACAGGCCATAATGAATATATGCCAAGAGCCTTTGAGATATATGCTTTTGACTATATTATAAAGCCTTTTAAAATCGACAGGATATTTCAGACTTTAGATAGAATTAAAGGAATACTCAAGGAAAACACTGAAATTAAAGTGGAGGATAAAATAAGGCCAAGCAAATCCCTAGATAAGCTTATAATTAAAAATAAAGAAGGAATAAGCTTTGTAGATTCATCAGATATCATTCTCATTCAAAGAGAAGATAAGTCTACTGTCATATACACTTCTTCAGAGAGATTTGTAACCTCTGAAGCTCTTACAGATATAGAAGATAAACTTGATGCTAATAAGTTTATGAGAAGCCATAAGTCCTATATAATTAATATTTCTAAAATAAGCAAGATATTTCCTTATGGAAGATGGACTTATGTGGTTAAGCTTAAAGATACAGAAATGGATGCTTTATTGACTCATGAAAAGTATGAAGATCTTAAAAAAATGTTTAATCTTTAAAGATTCAAAGCCATGCTGATAATAACAGCATGGCTTTAATTTTGCATATTATTATAATGTCATCTACAGTGGGGAAGTGTTAATATCTTCAGCTACACTGCCGTTATCAATGCTTGAGATATCTCCATTTATATTTTCTGGGATTCCTGTGCTACCCACCATACCTTCCATTGCAGCACTATCTTTAGTGGATGAAGACTTAAGTTTATTTTCTAGTTTATTGTATAGCTCCATTTCTTTTTGTTTTATCCAAGGCATGAGAAGACCTCCTTAGTTAGTATTTAGTTAATTCACTAGACAAAGGTATTATATCCAAATAAAATGTTTTTTATTGATCAATTACCACAAACATTGATATTTCGTATTTAGACCCATATGTGCTACTATATTAGTAGAAAATTTGTACATAAAGGAAGGAAGCTTAATGAATATAATATCTGTTGAAAATATAAGTAAAAGCTATAGTGAAAAAGCTTTAATTGAAAATATATCACTAGGAATAAATGAAGGGGAAAAGATAGGACTTATTGGTGTCAATGGTACAGGAAAATCTACCTTATTAAAAATAATTGCAGGGGTAGAGGTGGCAGATTCAGGCAATATAATAAAGGCTAATAGGGCAAGGATAGAGTATCTTTCCCAAAATCCAGCTTATGATGATGAAGCTACTATAATACAGCAAGTTTTTAACGGTAACTCACAAGAGCTAACGCTCCTTAGGGAATATGAAGAAATTTTATATAAAGTTCAAGGACAATTATCAGAAGAAGAGTACAACTTGTACAATGGAAGGCTTTTAAAGCTTCAAAGCTCCATAGATAATATGAATCTATGGGATTTAGAAAGCGAAGCTAAAACCATTTTAACAAAGCTTGGGGTAGAGGATTACAACGCAGTAATGGGTGAATTGTCTGGAGGGCAAAGAAAGAGGGTAGCTTTGGCCTCGGCGCTAATAACTCCTTGTGATCTTCTTATACTAGATGAGCCTACTAACCACATGGACAATGAAACCATAGATTGGTTAGAAAAGTATCTAAAGGGCAGAAAAGGCGCTTTGCTTATGGTTACCCATGATAGGTATTTTCTAGATAGAATAGCTAACAGGATAATTGAATTAGATAGAGGAAATTTATACAGCTATGAAGGAAACTATAGTGTTTTTATTGAAAAAAAGTTAGAGAGAGAAGCCTTAGAAGCTGCCAGCGAGGATAAAAGACAAAACCTATTAAGGAAGGAACTAGCTTGGGTAAGGCGAGGTGCGAAGGCTAGGAGTACAAAGCAAAAGGCTAGACTCCAAAGATTTGATGAGCTTAGCAGTAAAGAGGTTACACAAAAATCTCAAGCTGCAGATATTTCTTCTGTAAGCTCACGCCTAGGTAGGAAGGTCATAGAGATAAAGAACCTTAGTAAAAGTATAGAGGACAAAACTCTTATTAAAGATTTTACCTACACCCTTCTTAGAGATGACAGGATTGGGATAGTGGGGCCTAATGGTATTGGTAAATCTACCTTAATGAGGCTTATTTATGGAGAAATAAAACCTGATGGAGGAAGCATAGACATTGGGGAAACAGTAAATATAGGTTTCTTTTCTCAGGAAAATCAGCACATGGATGATGATATGAGAGTTATAGAGTATGTCAGAGAAGAAGCGGAATTTATAGCTACTTCTGATGGAGAGAAAATATCTGCATCCCAAATGTGTGAGAGATTTTTATTTGATGCCACTATGCAGTGGACTCCTATAGGAAAGCTTTCTGGAGGAGAAAAAAGAAGGCTATATTTACTAAGAGTACTTATGAAGGCACCTAATGTACTGCTTCTAGATGAGCCATCTAATGACCTAGACATAGAAACCTTAAAGGTTTTAGAAGATTATTTAGACAATTTTAAAGGAGCTGTAATTACAGTTTCTCATGATAGATATTTCATAGATAGAATATGCAGTAAAATATTCTTCTATGAAGGAGCAGGTAAAATAAAACAATATAATGGTAATTATGAAGATTTTATTGAAGCTAGAGAAGAAGAAGTGAATAGTGTTACTAATTCTAAGAATACTGTGGATAAAAAAATATCTTCTGTGGATAAATCTGAAGAAAAAAAGAAGAAACCACTTAAGTTTACCTTTAAGGAACAAATAGAATTCGAAGAAATAGATGGGATCATAGAAGATATAGAAAATCAAATGGAGAGTTTAGAAAAATCCATTGAAGTCTCAGCTTCTGACTATGAAAAGCTTCAGGAACTTTTAGAAGAAAAGGAAGCTCTGCAAATTAAATTAGAAGAAAAGTATGAAAGATGGGAATATCTTAATGAATTGGCGGCTAAAATAGAAGCTTCTAAAATTTAATAGTAATATAACTCATCTAAGCTAAATATGTATTAATAAAGATTACATTAAAAAGTACTTAGAGGAGTATTGCTAATGGCACGTTATAGGTACCCTAGGTTTGTAGATAAAAATAGTATATTTACTATAACTGATAAGGACAATGAAAGAAGATATGTCCTTAGGATAAGGCTTAAAGGTAAAGGTAAAGAGTCTTTATTAGTGATAATAAAAAACATGGGAGCTGCGGATGAAACTGACTGCGATGGCAAAGTATATAGAATACTAAAATATGTATACCAAAGCCATGATTTAGTGGATGTTGGAGAAGTCATAATAATGAGCCTCTTTCCCCTATGCTGTTGCAAAAGCAATCACATAATACAAAAGCTATATGAAAAAGGGCCTGACTTCATAAGCGGCAATGATAATTTGTTTATAGAGGAAGGAAGGGCTATTCAAAATAGGCAGCTTCTTAAAGAATATATTTTTAACACTGATAAGATAATATTAGCCTGGGGCACTCCAGTTAACGTGCTGCAAAAGTTCTTTAAGGACAATGCAGACTATGTTATAAATCTCTTAAGAAAAAGCCAAAGGCTTAATTCCACTCAGCAGATTTATACAGTGGGAGAAAAAAATATTACAGGACATCCTAAAAGCTGTTTATGCTGGGGATATAAAGATACATTAAATAAATATTAGCCATAAGTAAAATAATATTAATTGGTAAAATATTTAATAAAAGTATTTATATGGTATAATAGAGTTGTAATATAATATAAAGGATGTGCCTATATGAAAAAGATAGTAACTATTATGCTCATGTTATTATTCATTTCTATGCTATTATTTACAGCGTGTTCTTCTAGTAGAGAAATCACTGAAAAGGACAAAAAAGAAGCTACAAAAGTATTTAAGGAATACAAGGAAACTGAAATAAACACAGAAGAGCTTACCTTAGATCAGGTGGAGGAAAAGGGCAGAAAGAATTATGATAAAATGATGTATATGGTGACAAAAGAGCACTTAGAGAGTATAACAAATCAAAGGATCCCTATATTATATCCTAACTTTGCAGCGGAAAAAGGCGTGTCAGTGAAAGTAAAGAATATAAAATTAAACTTTGATGATAATTTTAAGGAGAAGTTTAAGGCTGATTATGATGTGGAAATCAGTGTAGATAAAAAAGGTGCAGAAAGTAAAATAATTAGTGAAAAAGGAATAGTATATTTTGTAAAAGATGATAAGAAAATCTTAATTGAAACAGAAAGTTTTATGCCGCCTTCTGAATTAAAATAACTATATAATTTTAAAATAAAAGCATTGCCTAAACATATTATAGGCAATGCTTTTATTTTTACTTATACCTGTTGTAACAAACTATATCTGGTAATTCCTTTCTAGATCTTGCTTCTGGTTCTTCTGCAGGATATCCCAATGGGGTCATAGCCGCTACCATGACATCGTCAGGTATATCTAATATTGCTCTTACCATATTGGTATCAAACATGCCTAGCCAGCAGGTACCAAGGCCTTGCTCATGAGCTTCTAGCATCATGTAAGATAAGGCTATGGAAGCATCTACCGTATTAGAGGGCTGACCGCACATCATAGTTCTGTTTAAACCCTCTGTACAAACCACTAAGGCTAAAGGGGCCTCTAACACCTGTTTTTGACCTTGAGCTGCATGATATAGCTTTTCTATTATTTCTTTATTATCCACCAATATAAACTTCCATGGTTGGTTGTTTCTAGCTGATGGAGCAAGCCTTCCAGCTTCAAGGATCTTATTTATTTTTTCTTCCTCTACAGCTTTAGGGGAATATTTTCTTATACTGCGCCTTCCTTTAATAGCATCTAAAACATTCATAATTTTCAACCTCCTATTTACTTTAGGTCTAATTTAAAATACTTATAAAAGCATTAATCTATTCTAATTTTAAAAAAATATTTTTTAGTAGTTAAAGCACATTTTACCAAATTATCATTGAAAGTTCAAATTAAAAGTCCACTTAATTATGTATGTAGTAACTAAACTATATCATAAACCTTTGAAACATTTACAATATGTTCCTTTAGTAGTACTATATTAGATAAGCAAAATATTTAATTTGGGGTGAGGCTATGAGGACATATTTGCTTAAAAGAACATTTTCCATGTTCACATCTTTAATACTTATATTTATATTTTCTATTACACTATTTGTTTATCTTCCAGGGGACTATACTAACAACTTTATTATGAAGAGAGAAGACAAAGATGAACTTAGAAGAGAACTGGGGCTGGATAAAACTAAACCACAACAAGTTTTATACTGGGGTAAAAGGTTAGCAACTTTTGATTTAGGAAATGCCTTTGGAAGTAAGGTGCCTGTAAAGGACATTATAAAAGATGTTATAAAAAATTCTGCTTCCATGTATGTGCTTTCCTTTGGTGTGAGCATAATATTAGGGGTTATATTAGGAGCCTTAGCTGCTTATAAGAAAGGCGGGGTTTTTGACGGGGTTAGCAGAATACTGGTGCTTATAGGTATAAGCAGCCCAGTGGTGGTGGTCTGTACAATATTTATGGCTGTTTATTTTTATACATTTAAAGTATCTGTGGAGTATTTTTATGGAACGGTAAATAATAGGCTTACCTTCGTATTTTTAGTGCTTCTTAATGTTCCGTTATTTATGAAATACAGCAGAAGCATGATGATTGATATACTATCAGAGGATTATATAAAAACAGCTAAATCAAAAGGTTTAGGAACTTTTAAAATTTTATTTAAGCATGGTATGAGAAATTCCTTAGTAGGGATAGTAGGAGCCGTGGGTGTATCTTTAAACACTATCATATTCACAGGATGCTTGCTAGAGACTATATTGCAGTTTAATGGAATAGGATCGTTAATTACCCAAGCAACCTTTAACAGGAATTATCCTTTAATGCTAGGTAGTGTAGTAGTATTAGCCTTCATTACCGTAGCCTTCAACTATTTCTTTGATATAGTTATGCATATAATAGATCCTAGAATAAGAGTGGCAAAGGAGGCGTAATTATGGATATGGAATTAGAAGTTAATAATACCGCAGAAAAAGAAGTGATACTTTCACCTTGGAGAGTTTCTCTTAGAAGGTTTAAAAAGGACAAGTTATCTATGGCGGCTTTTTACATATTATCCTTTATAGTTATAGCAGCTATAATAGGACCTATAATCTATCCATATAAAATGGATACTTTAGATCTTCCTAATATGAATACTCCGCCTAGCCTTATGCATCTATTGGGCACTGACTCCTTGGGCAGAGACTTACTTTCTAGACTTTTTTATGCAGGAAGAGTGTCTTTAGTCATAGCTTTTTTAGCTTCGTTGGTTCAAATATTAATTGGTACAGTTTTAGGAGTTCTTGCAGGCTATTATGGTGGAATTGTAGATGCAGTGATAATGAAAATAAGTGACGTACTTATAAGTATGCCTTTCTTGCCAATATTTATTCTCATTAGTGATTTGATGTCTACTCAAGATATATATTCTTATAAGAGGATATATATAGTTATGATCATTATTGGTATGTTAACTTGGCCAGGGGTATGCAGGCTTATAAGAAGCCAAGTGCTAGCCATGAAAGGAAGAGAATTCATGGAAGCAGCAGAGGCTTTGGGTATAAAGGATAGCAGGAAGCTTTTTAAATATATACTTCCAAACACTATAGGCCCTGTTATAGTAGCATCTACCATGGGAATTGCTAATGGGGTACTAATTGAAACTTCACTAAGTTACATAAGGTTAGGCGTCATACCCCCTGTACCCAGCTGGGGAAACATGGCCCAGTCTGCTACAGACATATTTACCTTACAATATTTATGGTGGTACTGGCTTCCTGCTTGTGTATGCATATTCTTAACCATTACCTGCGTAAATATTATAGGTGACGGTTTAAGAGATGCTTTCGATGTAAAACTTTAATTATATATAACCCAATAAAGTAAAATAAAAGTGGTATCTTTTGGATACCACTTTTTTAGAGGGTTAAATATCAACTATTGGTTCAGTTGTTTTTCTAGAAGCTCTTGTATCTTGGGGGTACATCGTCTTCCACCACAACCGCCTGAGCCAGCTCCTGTAGCTTTTTGTACCTTCTCTACAGTATCAGCTCCATTGGCTATGGCCTCTTTAATTTTAAGTCTAGGAATTGCTTTGCATAAGCATACTTTTGTGTGTTTATCAAGCACTAGCTCCTGGAGTCTTCGTTGTTTATCTTCTTCGCTTTCTTCTTCATCTTTCTTATTAGATTTAGAAGATTCCTGTTTCTCCATTTCCTTTTTTGACTTATCTAATATTTCTTTATTAGCTTTATCCTGTGCTTGATCATATTTTTCGTTAAAATTGTTTTCCATAATTAGTCCTCCATATATTTCAATTATCAGTAAGGGGGAATGTAATTGAAAAGTTATTAATAGAGAATAATTATTTGTTATTTATATTAAACCACAAGATAAATTAAAAATCAAGGGGGATTGTTAATTAAGAATTAAAAAATTATAATTAAAAATTAATTTAGAATGTAAGAAAAAATTCCTGGCGAAATTTTAGATAACTTATATAATTAATTAGTAAATTTAAATTTATCAATTATAGACAAGTTCAAATAGATTTTCTATAATATACATAAATTAGTAGAGACTCCGGAGGAATTTCCTCCATGATTTTAGATTCTAAATTTAGAAGGACTTCCATGTTAGATAAAATTAAAGAAAAAGCAAAAGCTCTTAAATTAGAAATAAAAGTTTTATATCTTGCTTATAAGAATAAGGATACTCCTTGGTATGCTAAGTTTGTAGCTGCTATAGTGGTGGCCTATGCGTTAAGCCCTATAGATTTAATACCGGACTTTATTCCCATATTAGGATATCTAGATGATTTGATATTACTCCCTTTAGGTATTGCCTTGGCCATAAAACTTATACCTAACCATGTATTAGAGAAGTGCAGAAAGCTAGCAAAGGAAGAAGGTCAACAAGGAAAACCTAAGATTATGTGGGGAGCTGTTATTATAGTTATAATATGGTGTATTATTGGATATCTTATAATTGACAACTGTCTTCTTTAGTATTATAATTTAATGAAAAACTATGATCAGGAGAAGTAGTTAGATTTGGAGCTTTAAGAGAGCGGTCTCTAGGGTGTAAGGGCTGCAGTGAGAATTTAGCGAAGATCACCTGGGAGTTGGCGGCTGAAAGTTTAGAGTAAGCTGACCCGCAATCCTGCGTTAGGGGATAGAGCATGATGGTGCTTGAATTTTAGCCTTTCTTTTTATAAAGCCGTAATTCTATGTAGGTTTAATATAGATTTAATGCTAATATAAATGATAGGCAGACCTATAGGTGGTATAGCGAACAGAACTTCGTCCTGATGGATGGAGCTTTTTTTATTTGTAACTAAAATTTGATAATAGAACTCATGAAAGGGGATTAATAATGTACAAAAAGATTGATAACTCCAGAAGCTTTGTAGATATGGAAAAAGAAATAGCTCATCTCTGGAAAGAAAAAGATGTTATAACAAAAAACTTTGACATGAATGACGGAGCAGAAGAATTTACATTTTATGATGGACCTCCTACAGCTAATGGTAAACCACACGTAGGTCACGTGCTTACCAGGGTTATGAAGGACATAATTCCAAGATATAAGGTTATGAAGGGATACCACGTGCTAAGAAAAGCAGGTTGGGATACTCATGGACTCCCTGTAGAGCTAGAAATTGAAAAGAAATTAGGTATTTCTGGTAAGCCTCAAATAGAAGAATATGGGGTAGAGAAGTTTGTTAAGGAATGCAAAGGCAGTGTTTTCAGCTATGTTAATATGTGGAGAGAAATGTCAGAGAAGACAGCATATTGGGTAGATATGGATGATCCATATGTTACTTATCATGACAATTATATAGAGTCTGTATGGTGGGCTCTTAAACAAATGTGGGATAAGGATCTTTTATATAAAGGTCATAAGATAGTTCCTTATTGCCCAAGATGTGGTACTGCATTATCTTCTCACGAAGTGGCTCAAGGGTACAAGGATGTAAAAGAAGCTACAGCATTTGTAAAGTTTAAGGTTAAAGGGGAAGAAAATAAATATATACTAGCATGGACAACTACTCCTTGGACACTTCCAAGTAACGTGGCTCTTGCTATTAATAAATCTTATGATTATGTAGAGGTTGTTCAAAATGGAGAGCATCTATATCTTGCCAAGGCTTTATTAAATGTTTTAGATGGGAAATATGAAAAAGTTAAAGAATTTAAAGGTGAAGCTCTTCTTGGCATGGAATATGAGCAGCTTTTCCCATTCTACACTCCAGAGGAAAAAGCATTTTACATCGTTCATGGAGACTTTGTAACTTTATCCGATGGTACTGGTATAGTTCACATTGCTCCTGCTTATGGTGAAGATGATAACCTATTAGGTAAAAAGAACGGCCTTCCATTAATAAACCTAGTGGATGCAGAAGGAAAGTTTGTAGATGCAGTGGAACCTTTTAAAGGTATGCCTGTTAAAAAAGCAGATCCTAAGATTTTAGAGTACATGAAGGAAAAAAATCTTTTATATAAATCAGAGAAGTTCACTCACTCCTATCCTCATTGCTGGAGATGTGACACTGCACTTCTTTACTATCCAAAGGACAGCTGGTTTGTAAAAATGACTTCTCTAAGAGATAAGCTCTTAGAAAATAATGATAAAATTAACTGGTATCCAGATAACGTGAGAACCGGAAGATTTGGTAAGTTCCTTGAAAATGTAATAGACTGGGGTATTTCCAGAGACAGATATTGGGGAACACCACTTCCAATTTGGGATTGTGAATGCGGACATAGAGAATGCATAGGAAGCAGAAAAGAATTAGAAGAAAAGGGTATAAATGTTCCAGAAGGTTTAGAACTTCATAAACCTTATATCGATGAGATAAAGCTTACTTGTCCTCATTGTGGAAAGCCTATGAAAAGAACAGGAGAAGTTATAGATTGCTGGTTTGACTCAGGTTCCATGCCTTTTGCACAATGGCATTACCCCTTTGAAAACAAAGAGATATTTGAAAAGAATTTCCCAGCTCAATTTATTTCCGAAGCTGTGGACCAAACAAGAGGATGGTTCTATACTTTACTGGCTATATCCACTGCCATATTTGACAAAAGTCCTTTTGAAAACTGTATAGTTTTAGGTCACGTGTTAGATAAGCACGGCATTAAGATGTCAAAACATAAAGGCAATGTTGTGGATCCTTTAGATGTACTAGAAAACCAAGGAGCAGATGCAACTAGATGGCATTTTTACACTGCCAGCGCACCATGGCTTCCTACAAGATTCTCAGAGGATGATGTAGCAGAAGCAGGAAGAAAGTTCTTAAGTACTTTATGGAATGTATATTCCTTCTATGTGCTATATGCAGAAATAGATAAATTTAATCCATTAGAATATTCAGATTTTGTATCTGACAATGTGATGGATAAATGGATAATGTCAAGGCTTAACACATTAGTTAAAACTGTAGATGAAGACTTACATTCCTATAGGATAACTCAAGCTGCTCTTGCTGTGGAGGAGTTTACCGATGAGCTTTCCAACTGGTATGTAAGAAGAAATAGATCAAGATACTGGAGTGAAACTTTAACTGATGATAAGATAGGGGCTTATGTAACTTTATATAGAGTACTTACTACTTTAGTTAAGGTAGCAGCACCTTTTGTACCTTTCATTACAGAAGAAATCTATCAGAATCTAGTAGTTGCTTTGGATAAAGATGCTAAGGAAAGCATACATTTATGTACATGGCCTTCATATAATGCTGAGCTTGTAGATGAAAAGCTAGAAGCAGAGATGGATATGGCATCTAAGATAGTTAAGCTAGGAAGAAGCGCAAGAAACGGTGCTAACATAAAGAACAGACAGCCATTATCAAAGATGTTAGTAAGCACTAAATCCCTTCCAGCTTATTATGGAGATATCATAAAGGATGAGTTAAATATTAAAGAAGTTCAATTTGGAGCAGACCTTTCCAAATATGTTAATTTTGAAATAAAACCAAACCTTCCAGTGTTAGGAAGAGCTTATGGTAAGTTGATACCTGCTATAAGAGCTGAAATTGCTAAGAAAAATCAGATGGAATTAGCACAAAAGGTTCAAAATGGCGGTACTGAAGTTATCAATGTAAATGGAGAAGAGATTACTTTAAATAGTGAAAACCTACTAGTAACTATGCAAGGCCTTGAAGGATATGCCTTCTCAGGAGAAGGAGAAATGGGTGTAGTTCTTGACACCACCATCACCGCTGAGCTTAAAGAAGAAGGTCACTTAAGAGAAATAATCTCCAAGGTTCAAAACATGAGAAAAGAAAGCGGCTTCGAAGTTTCCGACAAAATCAAGCTTTACGCAGCTCACAATGATATGCTGCTAGAAGTAATTAAAAAGTTTGAAGACTTCATAAAGAAAGAAACCCTTTCAGTAGAAGTTCTATACAATGCAGAAGCTGAATACACTGAAACAACCATAAATGGTGAAAAGTTAGACCTAAAAGTAGAAAGAAAATAAATTAAATCCCCTGCTAAGGCGAAAAAATATCTTAGCAGGGGGTTTAATTTAATTGAGAATTTAGAATTAAGAATGTAGAATGAAGGATAGTTTTTCTGAAAAAGCACCAGAAAAACTTATAATTTATATTGAAAAAGGAAGCTTCTTCTGAAGCTTCCTTTTGAAGGTATAAAAATATATTTTAAAGTATACGAATTTCTCTTCACATTCCAAACCCAAAAGCTCCTTCTGGAGCTTTTGGGTTTGCATAAATTCAAAGAAACTCTGCTAAGAGTTTCCTCCTTCATTTTAAATGCTCAATTGCTTTTCCGTTGATTTCCTTTGGATAAGTTTTGGTAGTAGCAGCTTTTGCTCATTTTCTTGAAAATTGCTTGTGACTTTTTTCATTAGGAGTTCACTGGCGACGTGTCCAAGTTCGAAGGTATCCACCTCAACACAGGTGAGTGGAGGGTTTACATAGGGAGCCAGTGGGAAGTTGTCGAAGGTCAATACTCCTATATCCTGAGGTATACTTAGAGATTTTTCTTGTAGGGCTCTTAGGGCTCCTATGGCAGTATAGTTGTTAATGCATATTACAGCATCTGGAGGATTTTCTAGTGCTAAAAGCTCTTGCATATGATTGTATCCATCCTCTTCTGTACCTTCACCTACTACAATATAATCTTTATTAAGATTAATGTGTTTATTTTTTAATGTTCTCTTATAGCCTTCAAGCCTATGATTAGAAATAGATTCATCTTGAGTACCAGAAATAAAGGATATTTTTTTATATCCTTTGTCCAACAGGTGAGTTACTGCTAATTCTCCTCCTATGGAGTTGTCTATGTCTACCCAAGTGGTATCCTCTTCTGTCTGCCCTACTATAACATAAGGAAAACCTAGCTCTTCTAAGGAATTAATAACTTCAGGGTTTACTAAAGAAACATGGAGTATTACTCCATCTACCTTTTTGTTATAAACGAATCTTTCAAGAAAGCTTTGCTTTGATTTCAAATAGTTAAGATCACATATAGTGAGATCATAATCATTAGCAAAAACCACGCTTTGAACCCCGCGAATAATATCATAGAAAAAAGTGTCCAAGAGTACTTCTTTGCTTTGAGTACTGAACAAAAAGCCTATATTGAAGCTGCTTTGTTTAGCTAGTTGCTTACCTATACTGTTAGGAGTATAGTTTAAGTCCTTCATTATGGCACGTACCTTTTCTTTAGTTTCTTGAGAAATTAAAGGACTGTCATTTACTACTCTAGAAACCGTGGAAGGGGAAACCTTTGCTTCTTTTGCAATATCTCTTATGGTTACGGTCATATTATCACCTCTACCGCGCATTACGGTGTTTTATAATATGGGATTATAGCATATAATAATAAGTAATACTATATAAGTTATCACTTATTTAAAAATTTAGAATTTCATAGAAATAATTGTATAAAATATTGTATAATGTTATAGTTTACTTGTAATGTTAGGATGATTTTTAGTATAATTATTAACAATGAAATATTAGAATAGGTAGGAGTTGATAAAATGGCGGCTTCAATTAAAGACGTTGCAAAAGAAGCAGGTGTTTCCATAGCAACGGTTTCTAGAGTATTAAACGATATAGATGTAGTAAATGAAGAAACTAAAAAGAAGGTTCAAGAAGCAATACAAAAATTAGGTTATAGACCTAATATAGTTGCTAGAAGCCTTAAGACTCAAAGGACAAAAACTATAGGGATCTTAATTCCGGATATATCAAGTCAGTTTTATCCTGAAATAGTTAGAGGAGCTGAAGACGTTTCTAATATATATGATTATAACGTTATCCTCTGTAATTCAGATTTAGATGCAGAAAAGGAAAAAGAATACTTGAGAGTACTTAAAGAAAAGATGGTAGATGGTGTTCTTTATATGAGTTCATCTCTAAAACCAGATATTACTGAGCTTATAAGAGAACTGGATTTAAAGACAGTGTTAGTAGAGTCCAGTGATGAAGAGGGCACTTTCCCAAGTGTAACCATCGATAATGTAAAGGCTGGTTATGATTCTGCAAATTACATAATTAATAAGGGAAATAAAGACATAGCTTATATAGGTGTGGCTAAAGATGCTGGTAATGCCTGGGGCCATAGATACAAAGGTTTTGAAAAAGCTATGAAAGAACACAATATCGAAATAAATAAGGATATGGTGTTCTTTGGAGATCTAAGAACTGAAACAGGTTATAAAGGTATTGCTCAAATACTTAAAAAAGCTAGTTCCATAGATGCTGTAGTATGCGCTTCTGATGAAATAGCTATGGGTGCTATAAATGCACTTAGAGAAAATCAGCTGTCAGTACCACAGGATGTTGATGTTATAGGATTTAATAATATATACTCAGCTAGAGTGTATTATCCAAACTTAACTACAGTGGCTCAGCCTATGTATGATATGGGTTCCATCGCTATGAGAATGCTTATAAAGCTTATAAATCAAAAGACCATAGAGCAAGGGCATTATGTTTTAGACCACGAAATCATAGAGCGTGATTCTTGCAAATAAGTTTTACAAGGATACTATACTTATAAGTTAATAATTTACGGCTTGCAGTGATCTGCAGGCTGTTTTTATATTTTATGATATTACAAATATCTATAAGGCAGTGTGTATATATGAAATACGACTATAAAATAAAATATAGTTCTAGGAAAACTCTAGGAATAAGAATAAGTCCTGAAGAAGGTATTGTGGTGTTAGCCCCATATAGGTGCAATAAAATCTATATAGAGAAATTACTAGAAGAAAAAAATCAGTGGATAGAAAAGAATTACTTAGAGATACTTGAGCTAAGAAAATATATGGGTGATAGAAACAATATTGATAATATAATGTTCCTAGGACAGACTTATCCTGTGGTGTTAAGATACTCTTCCTTAAAAAAGTCCTCAGTGGAATTTAGTGAAAACACCTTATATGTAAGGTTAAACGGAATCCTCCAATTTAATGAAGATAACAGGATTAAGGAACTTAAAACAGCCATTAAAACCTGGTATTTAAATTCAGCCTATATAATTTTGTCAGAAAGAACTTTATACCATGCACAAAAGCTAGGACTTAAATATAATAATATTTCCATAAAGAATGTAAAGAGCAGATGGGGAAGCTGCTCCAGCAAAGGCAACTTAAATTACAACATAAAGCTAATGCTAATGCCTTTAGAGGTTATAGATTATATAGTGGTGCACGAGCTAAGCCATTTAGTTCACATGAATCATTCTAAAGACTTTTGGGACCATGTAGAAAAGTACATGCCTGATTATAAAGTAAGAGAAGAAAAATTAAAGAGCTTGAGTCATGAGGTTAAAATTTATTGGAAGTTTTAAGGTGCCAGTCACGTGACTGGCACCTTCTAGCTATTCAACTATAACTACCTCGGAGCCGTTGGTTTTCATAGTAAATAGGTATAGGTTTTCAGATGAAAAATTTAGGCTAGATATGATGTATAATCGGTCTTTAAGGGTATAAATAGAACTAAAATAAAGATCTTTGATGTCTTTGTTTTTATAGAGGGGTACAGTTCTATTTTCATTAATGAAGCATTTATATACCTCGGAATAAGTTGTGTAATACAGTATGCCGTCCTTTACTACAAAACTGGTAAATTGTAGAGGAAGCTTTTCTATAACAGTTTCCAATTTGTTACTTTCCACATTTAATCTTAATATTTTAATACTTTTTCTTGGATCTTCTTGAGGAGTATTACTCTTAAGAAAATATATATAGTCTCCATCCATTTGCATTAAACGCATGAAATCATCTAAATCGGAGTGCAATTTAGTGATTTTTTTCGATTTTATATTATAGGAGTATAAAACTGAGTAATCCTTTCCTTCCTTAAACTCTCTATTAGCAAAATACAAATTATCGCCCTTAGCGTATAGAAAGGTAGTAAATGAACTTTCATCTAATTGCATTATAACCTCTTCGTCTTTACCCTGGTCATTTAAAGAAATCAGCTTATTACCATTTAAAGTTTGCAGGTACAATCTTGAATTATATACAAACAGAAAGTTAGCTGGGAAAGGATATAGGATGTTTTCTTCCTTTCCAGTCTTATGTGAAACCATTACACGTTGGCTTTTAACATAATATAAATTGTTGTTAAGTAAATTTAAACTGGATAATGAAAAGTTACCAATTTTATTAAAGATTGTAGTTAGGTTGGGCCTAGCTCTATAAAATCCAAGTTCATTATTAATAGCTAAAAATAAGTATATAAAATTATCATCGCCTGCCAAAAATCCACCTTGAGCTAGATTTCCAGAGACATTACCAAACTGATTTTGTAAATTATCTTCAGGAGATTCTTCTATAATGGAGGCAATGGTTTGAATAGGGGCTTCTTCTTTATTAGTATTAGAAGCACTAGAATTATTAACTTGTTCCTTTGACTCTAGGGCGTTATTTTTAGAAGTTTTAGGAACATTTTTATTATAATAATTCATTATAGAAAGTACAGAAAGCAATATAGCTATTGCACATACAATAAATACACTATATTTTTTATATTTCATTTCACTACCCCTTTACTTTAAAGTAAGCGACCATATCTATGGTTATATTTTACTATAATTGAGAAATATTAGATATATAGTGTATAAAGATAAGGAATATTTTTGAAATATATATGCTTGCACAGTTAAAAAAATTATATTATAATAATTGTTGCAAGTGCAACTAATTAAGAAGAGGGTTGATATATTTGAATGATAGCTGCGATTCCATTGGTAAATATATATCTATACTTTATAGACTGTCTGGAACTTATTTTGCCAGGGAGTTTAAAAAGTTAAATATAGGCAGCGGGCAGTATATGTTTTTAGCTTTTCTTTATAATCATGAGGGGATAAATCAAGAGGAGTTAAGTAATTATCTCAGTATAGATAAAGGCACCACTGCCAAGGCATTAAAAAAACTTGAGGATGAAGGCTATATTAGCCGTGTACAAGATGAAAAAGATAGAAGAGCCTATAGGGTTTTTATAACTCCTAAGGGCATGTCTATTAAAGAAGAGTTTTTTTCTATACTACGGGGCTGGAATGATAATTTAATCAATGAATTAAAACCAGAAGAAATACAAACATTAAAAACATTATTAAAAAAGCTAATTTTATTAAATATACAGGAGGATTTTCATGGATAGACATAACAGATTGGGAGAAGAAAAGATAAGTAGTTTATTATTTCAGTTTTCCATGCCAGCCATTGTAGGAATGTTGGTTAACGCACTTTATAACATAGTAGATAGAATTTATATAGGAAATATAAAGGATATAGGTAAACTTGCCATTACAGGTGTAGGGATGACACTTCCTATTACTACTATAATTATGGCCTTTGGAATGTTGGTGGGTATAGGAACCTCAGCAACCATATCCATAAGGCTTGGACAACATAAGAAGGAGGAAGCTGAAAAGATTTTAGGTAATGCTTTTGTACTTCTTGTAATTATAAGTATTACTCTTTCAATATTAGGAATTATCTTTCAAGATAAGATATTAAGTTCTTTTGGTGCAAGCCCTAATACTTTAGTTTATGCTAAAGAGTATATGACAGTAATATTTTATGGAACAATATTTAGTATGGTGAGCTTTGGTCTAAACCATTCTATAAGGGCAGATGGTAACCCTAAAATGGCCATGATGACTATGCTTATTGGAGCTATACTAAACACCATACTGGATCCTATATTTATATTTGTTTTTAATATGGGGGTTAAAGGAGCAGCCATTGCCACTGTAATATCTCAGGTAGCAACTACCATATGGATATTAAGATACTTCACAGGACCAGATAGTATGCTTAAGCTTAAGAAAGAAAACTTTAAACTTAACAAAAAGCTTATTCTAAGTATTTTTACTATAGGAGTATCTCCCTTTAGTATGCAGATTGCAGCCAGCGTGGTTCAGATAATAATGAACAAATCCCTCACCAGCTATGGTAATGATTATGCTGTTGGGGCTATGACTATAATAATGAGTATAAGCATGATATTCCTTATGCCTATATTTGGAATAAACCAAGGCAGTCAGCCGATTATAGGTTTTAACTATGGAGCTAAAAAGTATCATAGGGTAAAGGAAACTGTAAAATATGCTATTGTGGCAGCCACAGTGTTTGTGATAATAGGCTTCTTGGTTATAGAAATATTCCCGGCTCAAGCCATAGGGCTATTTAATAGAGATGCTGAAATATTAGAAGTAGGAGTAAATGGTATAAGAATATATTTGTCCATGCTTCCTGTAATAGGATTTCAAATTATAAGCTCTAATTACTTTCAATCTATTGGAAAAGCAAAAGTATCCATGTTTTTAAGCATGTTAAGACAGGTAATACTATTAATTCCTTTACTTCTAATATTACCTAAGATATATGGACTAAATGGTATTTGGCTAGCAGGACCAATATCCGATTTTACTTCTGCATTAATAACAGCAATACTGTTTTTTAATGATATAAAGAAAATAAATAAATAAATGGTAAATCTTTGATTCGCGATTTAATAATTTAGAACTTAGAAGTGGAACATATTTTAATTGAATAATAATAGATTATCGTTTTCATTATTAAATAGTCAAAAATATTGATAATTCATTGACAAAAATCCATGAAGCTTATAAAATTATAAACAATATTATAAATAAGCTATCATGGAGTGAAGAAAAGACACCCCTAAGAAAGTTATATATTCCTAGGGGTGTTTTTATTAGAAAAAATGGGGTTTTGTATTTAAAAAAGGGGCTATTTCTTATTTTTGTTGGTGAAGAGACATTTTAATATTTACTAAAAGGGGGCTTAAAATATGAAAAGAGATAATTTCGGTTCTAAGTTTGGGGTATTAGCTGCAGCGGCGGGATCTGCTGTAGGACTGGGAAATATTTGGAAGTTTCCCTATGTGACAGGTAAAAATGGTGGCGGAGCATTTTTGCTACTTTACATAGCATGTGTTGCACTTATGGGAATTCCAGTAATGATAGCTGAGTTTTCTTTGGGGCGAAAGACTCAGGCCAATGCTGTAGATGCTTACAAGAAACTTCAGGGGAAGGGGCCTTGGTATCTTGCAGGTATATTAGCAGTTATAACACCATTTATAATACTTTCTTTTTATTCCATAATAGCAGGATGGGTATTATCTTATGTTGTAGGTTCTGCCACAGGTAAGGTGGTTAATATAAGCACTGGAGAGCTGGGTAATTATTTTACTCAAGTAACCTCAGGGGTATATACACCTATGTTTTGGACTTTTTTGGTGATAGTTATTACCGCTGCTATCGTTATTGCAGGAGTTCAATCCGGGCTTGAAAAGTACAGTAAAATATTAATGCCAGCTCTATTTGTAATATTAGTAGTACTTATGATTCGTTCTGTAACATTAAAAGGAAGCTCACAAGGGTTAGAATTTTTATTTAAACCAGATTTTTCAAAGCTTACAGGTACATCAGTGTTAGAAGCTTTAGGACAAGCTTTCTATTCACTAAGTTTAGGTATGGGAATTATAATTACTTACGGAAGTTATATTAAAAAAGATGAAAATCTTATTTCTCTTTCTGCACAGGTGGCAATTACTGATACATTAGTAGCTATTTTATCAGGAATTGTAATATTTCCTGCAGTATTTGCCTATGGCTTAGAACCTAATTCAGGTCCAGCACTTATATTTATTACACTTCCTACAGTTTTTCACTCCATGCCCTTTGGAAGCTTCTTTGCTACCTTATTCTTTACTTTGGTGGCTATAGCAGCAATAACTTCCACTATTTCGCTATTGGAGGTATCCGTAGCTTTTATTACGGAGAAATTTAAGATAAATAGAAAGGTTGCAACTATAATTATAGCTTTTGGAACTTTCCTTTTATCTATTCCCAGCAGCTTATCCTTTGGACCTTGGGCGGAGGTTACTATATTTGGAAAAAATATATTTGATGCCTTAGATTTCCTAGCTTCTAATATATTCTTACCCTTAGGAGGAATATTTGTAACATTATTTGTAGGATATGTTTGGGGAATAAATAATGCCATGGTGGAAATAACCAATGAAGGAGCTATTAAGTTTAACTTAAAGAAGTTATTTACATTTGTTATAAAAATTCTAGCGCCTATTGCTATTTTTCTTATACTGTTGTTTTCAACAGGTATAATTAAATAGAATCCTCCCTAAAGATCAAGACTCTAGAATTAGAGTCTTGATTTTTATAAAGAAAAGAGAAGTAAATTTTATACATTATTGTTGTTTTATAGAGGAAGAATTTTCTTGTGGATAAATTTATATAAGTTTATAATAATCCATATAATGGTTATAAATATAAGAGAGGTGATGTAGTAATGAGATCAAAGAAACTAACAGCTCTGGTAGTGGCATTAACTATGTGTGCCGGAGTGGGATATGGACAGAAGGTTCTTGCTAGAGGATATAATAGCATTGCAGATGATGGACAAGTTGAATACACCTATATGGATGAAAGCATAATAAGTTCACCAGTAGACATAAGTATAGCTAATGAGGAAAAGGTTATAGAAATGCTTAAAAAAGAAGGCAAAATACCTAAGGACGCTTCCTATGAGAAAGCTAGAGAAATTTATATGAATTACATGAAAACAGCATCTCAATCAAATAAGAAAATACCATTATCAAAAATGGAAAAGAATTTAAAGGGAAAACAAAATCAAAAGGTTCAAAAATACCTTTTTGATAAAAGTACTCCAGACACTAATCCTAAGAAAGTTAATGTGTTAGTGCTTTTAGTAGATTATAAAGACTATAAGCATAATAGCATACAACCAGGGGAAAGTGACATGTATTATAAAGATTATACAAAAGAGCATTATGAAAATATGATATTTGGAGAAAAGGGTTACAAAGGACCTGGGGGAGAAAATCTTATATCCATGAAGCAATACTATGAGCAACAATCTGGTGGAAGTCTAATTATACAAGGAAAGATTGCAGGGTGGTATACAG
Source organism: Clostridium amylolyticum (assembly GCF_900142075.1). Classification (GTDB taxonomy): domain Bacteria; phylum Bacillota; class Clostridia; order Clostridiales; family Clostridiaceae; genus Clostridium_AA; species Clostridium_AA amylolyticum. The sequence continues at coordinate 95,615 of NZ_FQZO01000002.1, read as the reverse complement.
CTCCTAACACAGCAAAATATTACGGTGAAGAAGTAGGGTCATCCCATGATACAAGACCAAGAAATTTAGTGGATCATACCCTTCAATTAGCAGCTAAAGATCCAAACATTAATTTAGCAGACTTTGATAAAGAAGATAGATATGATTTAGATGGTGATGGCAACTATGATGAGCCAGATGGAATAATAGATCACTTAATGATCATACATGCAGGTGTAGGACAAGAAGCTGGCGGTGGAAGTTTAGGTTCTGATGCTATATGGTCTCATAGATGGAATTTAGGTGGCCTTTACAAGATACCTGGAACTGATTTTATGGCTTATGATTATACTATAGAACCTGAAGATGGAGCGGCAGGGGTGTTTGCTCACGAATTTGGACATGATCTTGGACTTCCTGATGAATATGATACAGATTATACCAGCGCTTCAGGTGAGCCTATCTCTAATTGGTCCATAATGTCTTCTGGAAGCTGGGCAGGAAAAATACCTGGAACTGAGCCTACAGGCTTTAGTCCTTTTGCAAGACAATTTTTCCAAGGTGTATATGGTGGTAACTGGCAAAAATCAGTAATAGTGGATTATAACAGTCTTACAAAAGCTGGTGCTAGGATAGATTTAAGACAAGCTAGTGAAGAGGGACAAGTTGTTAGAATAAGTCTTCCTGATAAAGGAAATTCTATAACAAAACCTTTTAGCGGTAAATACGCTTATTGGGGTGGAAAGGGAAAAGATGGTACACCAATTTTAACATCTATGACTACCAATATTGATCTTGCTAATTACAATTCAGCCACTCTAAGTTTCAAGACTTGGTATGATATAGAAGAAGGTTGGGACTTTGCCTCCATACAGGTAAGATCTGAAGGAAATAATGAATGGACTTATTTAAAAGGAAACATTACTACCAGTGAAAGAGACCCAGAGGCTATAGTTCAAGTTCCTCATGGTATTACTGGAACTTCACAGGGATGGGTGGATGCAAGTTTCGATTTAAGTGCTTTCACAGGTAAGAAGATAGAATTAAAATTTGAATATGCCACAGATAGCTACAGCTTTGGCTCTGGACTATATGTAGATGATATTAAAGTCTCATCTGGAGATAAAGAAGTGTTCTTCGATAATGCTGAAAACACTCCTAAATTTGCTTTTAATGGCTTTAAAGCCGATACAGGAGTAGTATATGCCCCACATTATTATTTAGTAGAATGGAGAAATCATCACGGTGTGGACAAGGGTCTTGCTAATGTTTCTACTTTAGGACAATTAATATCCTATGAGCCAGGAATGGTAATCTGGTATGTAGATGATTACTATAATGATAACTGGACAGGGTTACATCCAGGAGATGGTTACCTAGGAATAGTAGATGCAGACCAAAATAATATATTATGGAAATGGAACGACCCTACTAAGGCACCTATGGCAGCTAGCGGAAAATATCAAATGAGAGATGCAGCCTTTAGTAAGATGAAGGAATCTGAAATGCTTATTGACCTAAGCGCTGAATATGGAAGAACAGCATCAGATACCAATAGATTTAATGAACCTAATTTCGATGATAGCAGAGATTATGGAAATGCTGAGATCCCAAGCCTTGGACGTAACATTCCAAAGTTAGGTCTTAAAATTCAAATAACCCAGCAATCAAGAGACAATACTGCTGCTTCTATAACCATAAAGAAGTAAATGTTACCAAATTAAAAGACCATCTGGAGATATAGATGTGTACATATCTCCAGGTGGTCTTATATTATGCCTTCAGACTTTAAAAGTGATTCGATTTCATTAACCTTTTCGTTAAGCTTTATAAATTTCTTTTTTAGTTCATCTTTTGAAAAGTCTTCTTTATCAATATTATTTTCCAAAGTTTCTACGGCCTCTAAAGCTTCTTCAATCTCTTGCTGAGCTAGTTTCATCATATCTTCTTTCATAAGAGCTCTCCTTTTTATCGCTGTTTAAATTACTCTTATATGTTAACACGGTGAAAAATGTAATGCAATAGACATAAGCCATACTTATTATTTTACCACCTAATAAGAACCATGTAGAATTATATGACCTTCTCTTTCATATATTATAAGGAAAAACTGCCACGGAGGAAAAGAAAATGATAAATTATATATGGTTTATAATGCTAGCTATTGGAGGAATTGTGGGGCTGCTTTCCGGTAATGGAGAAGCTATATCAAAATCTATTATAGATTCTGCAGGTTCCACTGTGGAATTGATCATAGGACTTGCTGGTCTCATGTGCTTATGGTGCGGAGTTATGAAGATAGCAGAAAAAAGCGGGCTTACGGAAAAAATTGCCTGGCTTTTAAAACCTTTTTTAAAATTGCTTTATAAGGATGCTTCTAAAAGCGAACATGCTTTAGGAGCCGTAATTATGAATCTAACAGCAAATATGTTTGGACTTTCTAATGCAGCTACGCCTTTTGGTATAAAGGCAATGGAGGAATTGCAAAAGCAAAACCCTCATAAAGAGAGGGCTTCTAATGATATGGTGCTTTTTTTGGTGATGAATGCTGCTTGCCTTCAGTTGGTTCCTAGTACAGTGATTTCTATAAGAGCAGCCTGTGGTTCTGAAAATCCTGGAATAATACTAGTGCCGGCTATTATAGCCACTGGATGCGCGGCTTTTGTAGGTATTTTATTTACCAAAATATTAGAAAAATACTTTTAAGGGAGATATAAAAAATGTTTTCATATATATTAAAATCCATTATACCCATAATAATATTAATTATTGTTGTGTACGGCATGATAAAGGGAAAAAAGGTATATGAATGGTTTGTGGAAGGAGCCAAAGAGGGATTAGGAGTTTGCTTTAGGATATTTCCATATCTTCTTGCTATGCTTATAGCTGTAAAAGTATTTAGAGAGTCAGGAGCTTTAAATATATTCACTAAAGGTGTTTCTCCTATAACAAAACTTATAGGGCTTCCTTCAGAACTTTTGCCCTTGGTAATTATAAAGCCACTTTCTGGCAGTGGAGCGCTAGGAGTATTTACTGAAATATTAAAGGAATATGGACCTGATAGCATCATAGGACTTATAGCTTCTATAATAATGGGCACTACAGAAACCATATTTTATACACTAACTGTATATTATGGTTCAGTAGGCATAAAAAAGATAAGACATACCCTTTGGGCTGCCTTGTTGGCAGATTTTACAGCCATACTGGCTTCCATTACCATAGTTAGGTTGTTTTTCATCCGATAGCTAACCTCTCCTAAACCCTTCTCTTATACTTTCTTAGTAAAAATTTAATGTTTATATAAGGAATTCTTAATAATATCTTTAGATTTATATAGGATAATAATATTAGTAAGAATTAAAATTTAAATTTAAATAATTATTTTTAAAAATTGAAACTAATCTGTGTTTTGTTTCGTCTAATAGTTAAAGGATAATTAAAGAAAATAATATAATGTAATTTAAAGTAAAAAAGAGATTCTTGGAAAGGGGAGTGGGTTAATTATGGACAGCAAAAAGAAGGTACAAGATGAAGAATTTACATTAATAGCAAAGGGTATATGTTTTGGTTCTGCCACAGGAATAGCAATAGGAGCATTATTTTCCCATCCTGCTTTGGGAATGACCATGGGAGCGGTTATGGGCATCCTTGTTGCTGAAGGGAAAAGGATGATTGGTTACATGAAGAAAAAGTCAGAGATAATATGATCAAGTGATTCTTAGTTTCAGATGGAGTTTGCTAAAAAGGAATACCTACTCCAGCTGAAGCTTAGAAGAACTTATCCAGGAGCTTAGCGCCCTTTTCCCAGCACTTAAAGAAGTGGGGGTATTAGGGGCGGTTAGCTATCGGATAAAAAAGCATGGATTGTGGTTAATACTTCAATCCATGCTTTTTTATTGTTATTAAGTATATAATTTATTTACATTATTTTTAATTAAGTAAAGTTATACTATGTCTAATTAACTATTCATTTACTCTACTGCTGCTTCTTTAGTTTCAGCCTTGTTTTTACCTTGTATAGCGTCTACTATAATGGCTATGGCATTATCGCCGGATACGTTACATGCTGTTCCAAAGCTATCTTGGGTGATGTATAAAGCGATCATTAGTGCAAGCTGAGCTTCAGTAAATCCAAGCATGGTTTGAAGTATTCCTAGAGCTGCCATAACTGCACCACCAGGTACACCAGGGGCTGCTACCATGGTTACACCAAGCATAGCTATGAAGCCCATCATTTGAGGTAAGGTAAAAGGAATATTGTTAAGCATCATAACTGCTATAGCACAAGCAGTTAAGGTTATGGTACTTCCTGAAAGGTGTATAGTAGCACATAGTGGCACTACGAATTCTCTTATGCCTTTGCTCACACCATTCTTCTCTGCACACTGAAGATTTACAGGTATGGTAGCTGCTGAGGATTGAGTCCCTATAGCAGTAAGATATCCAGGGATTTGGTTTTTTAAGCATTGAAATAGATTCTTTTTACCTATGGTGCATGCCACTAGGAATTGGAAGAATATTATTATTAAATGCATGGCTATTACTATTAAGAAAACCTTCCAGAATACAGAAAGAACTCTACCAACTTCCCCAGCATGAGTCATGTTGGCAAATATACCCATTATATGAAAAGGTAATAGTGGAACAATAACATTAGAAATAGTTTTTTCCATTATCTTTTGAAATTCTACTGAAGCGGTATAAAGAACTTCACTTTTCCCTTTAAGGGATGCTATGCCAAGACCTAATAAAAATGCAAGAATAAGTGCTGTCATTACAGGCATAAGTGGAGGCATTTCTAGTTTAAATAATGAAGCTAGTAGCTTTTCTTCAGGGTTTACTGCATTAGTTAATTCGCTGGTTTTAGTAATAAAGGCAGGGAAGAAGTTATAAGATACAATATATGCAAATAGCCCAGCTATTAAAGTGGAAGCATAAGCTATTACTGTGGTTATCCCCAGCATTTTTCCTGCACCGGCACCTAAATCTGCAATTCCTGATACCACAAAACCTAAGATGATCAGTGGAATTGCAAAGCCTAAGAAGTTTCCAAAGATGTGGTTAAAGGTGGCTAAAACTTGTACAACAAATGTAGGAGCAAAAGCACCTAGCAATATACCTATGATAATAGCAGCGATTAACTTAGGTATAAGACCGATTTTTTTCATAAAAACACAACCCCCTAAAAGTTTTATATTATATCACAGTATGATAGTATCATAGAAACGTAAATCTATGCAATTATATTCTGAATATTTAAAATTATGAAAAAGAGAGATAATAGCACCATTATGTAATCGTTTTAAGCTACAAGGCAAAAAACAGTAAAATTTGATTTTTTTTAATTATATTGAACTGTAGATAGCTTTTATAGTGTTTGGTATAATATAATAAGAAACAGAAATACAAATTTGTTTTTACATATATAACTACTTAAGGAGTGAAGGTAATGGGAAGTAAAGCTTTAGAAAAATTTTTAAAAGAAAACTTAGACGATCTTAAGAGCAAGGGGCTATACAATGAGATAAATGTGCTTCAAGGTGCTAATGGACCAATAATAAAAATTAAAGGAAAAGACCTAATAAACCTTTCTTCAAATAACTATTTAGGACTTGCTAGTGATGAAAGAATGAAAAGAGCCTCCATCGAAGCCACTGAAGTGTATGGTGTAGGCGCAGGAGCAGTTAGAACAATAAATGGTACTTTAGAAATCCATAATGAATTAGAAAGAAAATTAGCAGAATTTAAGCATACTGAAGCAGCTATAGCTTTCCAATCAGGCTTTAATTGTAATGCTGGAGCTATTCAAGCTGTAATGAATAAAAAGGATGCCATATTATCTGATGAACTTAATCATGCCTCCATTATAGATGGATGTAGATTATCTGGAGCAAAGGTAATTAGATACAATCACAATGATATGAATGATCTTAGAGAAAAAGCTAAAGCAGCTAGAGAAAGCGGTTTATATAATAAATTAATGGTTATTTCAGATGGAGTTTTTTCCATGGATGGGGATGTAGTAGACCTTCCGGGCATGGTTAAAGTAGCTGAAGAGCTTGATCTTATAACCTATATAGATGATGCTCATGGTTCAGGAGTAATGGGAAAAGGAGCAGGAACTGTTAAGCACTTTGGACTATCCCATAAGATTGACTTCCAAATAGGTACACTATCAAAAGCCATTGGAGTAGTAGGTGGATATGTAGCAGGATCTCAGGATTTAATAGATTGGTTAAAAGTTAGAGCAAGACCATTCTTATTCTCTACTTCTTTAACACCATCCGCTGCAGGAGCCTGCATAGAAGCGTTAAGAATAATGACAGAAAGCACAGAGCTTCACGACAGACTTTGGGATAATGGAAATTATCTTAAAGCTGGACTTAAAAAGCTTGGCTTCAATATAGGTAAAAGTGAGACCCCTATAACTCCTTGTATTATTGGAGATGAAAAGCTTACTCAAGAGTTTAGTAAGAGACTTATAGAAGAAGGGGTTTATGCTAAGTCCATAGTATTCCCTACAGTACCTCTAGGCACAGGAAGGGTTAGAAATATGCCAACAGCTGCTCATACTAAGGAAATGTTAGATAATGCATTAGCTATATATGAAAAAGTGGGAAAAGAACTTAATGTTATAAAATAATAAGGCATTGTAAAAAAATAAATAGTCAAATATACCAGTAGACTCACTAGTTATTTTTTTGTGGATGCCTAATAAATGGGGGATTAAAATGAAAAAAATACTTGTTACAGGTTCACTTGGTCAAATAGGTTCTGAATTAGTAACTCATATGAGAAAAATCTATGGCGACAGCAATGTTATTGCCACAGATATTAAGGTTCCAGAAAATAATGAAGTAGTAAATGGAGGACCTTTTGAAGCTCTAGATGTATTAGATGCAAATAAAATGGCAGAAGTAGCTAAAAAACATAATGTAGATACCATAATACACTTGGCAGCTTTACTTTCTGCTGTAGCAGAGGCAAAACCTGTGTTAGCTTGGCAGATAAATATGGGAGGACTTTTTAATGCCTTAGAAGTAGCAAGAGAGCTTAACTGTAAGTTCTTTACACCAAGCTCTATAGGCGCTTTTGGATGTGATACCCCTAAAGATAATACACCTCAAGATACCATACAGAGACCAGGCACTATGTATGGAGTAACCAAGGTATCTGGAGAGCTTCTTTGCGATTACTACTTCAAAAAATTTGGCGTAGATACAAGAGGAGTTAGGTTCCCAGGACTTATTTCCTATGTAGCCCCTCCAGGAGGCGGAACTACAGATTACGCGGTGGATATTTACTATAAAGCCCTTCAAGAAGGAAAATATACTTCTTTTATTGGTGAAGGTACATACATGGATATGATGTATATGCCTGATGCACTAAATGCTATAGTGACACTTTTAGAAGCAGACCCATCAAAACTAAAGCATAGAAACGCATTTAATATAACTGCTATGAGTTTTGAACCATCTCAAATAGCAGAGGAAATAAAGAAGCATATTCCAGAGTTTAAGATGAGCTATGATGTAGACCCAATAAGACAAGCTATTGCAGACTCTTGGCCAAATTCCATAGATTGCACTGCAGCTAGAGAAGAATGGGGCTTTAATGCTAAATATGATCTTCCATCCATGTCAAAAGATATGCTGGATAAACTAAAAATAAAATTACAGATAAAATAATTCATATCATTATTTCCATTATGGTATCCTGGAGTATATAATTAATTCAGGGTACCATTTACTTTTACCCTAAAAAATTGACATATTATGCTTAAAGGATGAGAGTGCTATGGAAGATAAATTTTATATAGTTGATGGAGACATTTTACAAGATGTAATAAAAAAAGTATTGGAAGTTAAAAAAATGCTTCATGCTGGAAAGGTAAAGGATATTACTGAAGGTGTAAAAACTGTTGGTATAAGCAGAAGTGCATATTACAAGTATAAGGATAAAGTTTTTCCGCTTTCTGAAGGTGTGCAGAGCCAGAAAGCTACTTTGGCATTGCTAATTTCCCATGAAGCTGGAGCCCTTTCCAGGGTTTTAGATACCATAGCAGCAAATGATGGTAATATACTTACTATAAGCCAAGATGTACCTATAAATAATGCTGCTAATGTTACCATTACCTTTGATATATCAAATTTAAGAATTGATATTAAAGAGCTTATGGAGATTTTATCCAAAGAAGGTCTGGTATTAAAAATCAAGCTTATTGCTTTGGAGTAATTGCTGATACCATTGGATTATGGATAATTAAAGCTTTCAGTGATATAATATTTTAAAGAGAATTAGTTAATAAATAGAGGTGAAAGTATGAACAAAGAGGTTTTTGATAAAAACAGAAAAAAGTTATTAAATCGTATTGGAGAAAATTCTATAGTAATGATATTTTCTGGCAGAGCAGTGAAAAAATCTGCTGACGAGCAATATAAGTTTACTCCTAATAGAAATTTTTATTATCTTACAGGTATAGATGAAGAGAATGTGGTTCTTTTTATGACAAAAATGAAGGGCGAATATGAAGAGAAATTGTTCATAAAAGCACCTAACCCTGAACTTGAAAAATGGGTAGGAAGAACAATAACAAAAGAAGAAGCGCAAGAACTTTCCGGAATTAAGGATGTAGCTTATTCAGACTCTTTGAATTCTACCATTCATAGCTATATCTTCAATAAGGATATTAATGTGATGTACATGGATCTTGAAAAAGACAGCTATAACAGTATAGAAACCTATACAGAAAAATATGCAAGAGAGTTAAAGAATAAGTATCCTCAATTAAAGGTTAAAAATGCTTATAACATGATTGCAGCTTTGAGAATGGTTAAATCTGAAGAAGAAGTGGAAGAAATTAAAAAGGCTATAGAAATTACCATTGAAGGCGTTGAAAATTTAATGAAAAATGCCAAACCTGGCATGAAAGAATGTGAGCTGGAAGCTTACTTCGACTTTGTATGTAAATCTAAAGGAGTTAATGACTACGCCTTTAAGACCATTGCTGCTTCTGGAGTAAATGCCACTATATTACACTATGTAGACAATAACTGTGAAATTCAAGATAATGATCTGATACTCTTTGATTTGGGAGCTCAATTAAACTATTACAATGCAGATATTTCAAGGACCTTCCCAGCCAATGGCAAATTTACTGAAAGACAGAAAGAAGTTTATAATGCTGTTTTGAGAGTAAATGAAAAGGTAATTGAAGCGATTAAGCCTGGAGTAAGCTATTTAGAGCTAAATCATCAGTCTACAGAATGGGTAGCAGAGGAATGCGTCAATCTTGGACTTATAGAAGACAAGAAAGATGTTATAAAATATTACTGGCATAGCGTAGGTCACAGCTTAGGATTAGATACTCACGATGTGGGTGATAGAGACATTAAGTTTCAACCAGGAATGGTTTGGACTGTAGAGCCAGGTATATATATAGAAGAAGAGAAAATTGGTGTTAGAATAGAAGATGATGTTTTAGTAACAGCAGATGGATGTATTAATTTAACTAAGGATATGATAAAAACCGTAGAAGATATAGAAGCTTTTATGAAAAAGTAAATGTAGTGCAGGAATGCTTTATAGTATATTTTAAGATTATAAAGGGATACTGCCATGAATATTATCTTCAAAATTAAGGGGGGAGCAATATGAATTTGTTTAAGGGGAGATATGGCTTTGACAAGCTTTCTGCACTGATGTTATTGATAGGAATGCTTCTTCTTTTATGGAGATATACCATTTCCATAGGCGTAATTTTAATAGGGTTTGCCCTTTGGAGAGCTTTATCTAAAGACTTTGTATCTAGGGGTAACGAAGCATTAAAACTTCAAAATTGGCTTAATAGAACCTTTAAAGCAGGAAATGCTTATAATAAAAGCAAACCTTCCTTTCACAGTGGTATTAAAGGTTCAGCTAACAAAGTTAAGGATTATTTTAATGAGAAAAAGAACTTTAAAATATTTAAATGTCAGCGTTGCGGGCAAAAGCTTAGAGTCCCAAGAGGCAAAGGTAAAATTACAGTAACCTGTAAAAAGTGCGGATATGAATTTAAGATGAAGAGTTAATTTTAAAAGTGCATATTATTAGAACTATAAGAGTATAGGCTTTTCTTTTTAAAGTTTATGCTCTTTTGTTTTTATGTATTATGGGTTATAATTATATTGTTAATAATTTATCAATTAATGTAAATAGAGGGAATAATGATGATTTACGATGAGAATATAATCCACAATTACACAGATAATGAAATCTACGAAAAAGGTTTAGAATATTATAATAAGAATTTAGTAGAAGATTTTGTGGTGCAGATTTACTCTACGGAAAATTCTATGGTAAATAGGTATGGTATTGATACCTGGGTTCATTCTGCATTTACTGAAGCTGTGTATAATGTTCAGATAGGATTTAATGATAATAGTGGATTTACAAGGTTTCATTGTGATTGTTTATATTTCAATGAAAGTTATAGAAGAAAAGGTATATGTAAGCATATAGCTTCAACGCTGTTTAAATATTATAAGGAAAAGAGTAATCTTGTAATGGAAGAGAGGAGCGCTTTTAATGGTTCAAAGTTCCTAGATAACATAGATAATATGTTAAACAACATCCATGAAAAGAAGCAAAAGCTTAATGTTAAAATAAATTATCACTATAATAATACCGGAAGAATAAAAAGTCATGTTGAAGTAAAGGTAGGGGTAAATAGGCTTTATATTATAAAAGATATAGAAAGGTTTTTAGAAGCTATGGAAGATAATATTCCATTTAAATTATCTAAAGCCTTTCAGTATAACTCTAAACAGCATGAATTTAAAGAAGAGCATAAAGATTTAATAGCTTTATTTAAAGATATATATGAATTCAATAAAATTAGTCGTTTAAGCTTAAACTATGATAGAGGGATAATTAAGCTCTTAGATGGAAGAAAGCTTTATATACCATCTCGTCAAGTGGAGAGGCTTTTCAAGGCAGCTTCTAATAGTGATATTAATATTACAATAAACACCAAAGAAATAGGAGAGGTAAACTATTACGAGAAGGATATGCCTTTGGATTTTTGCATACATAGGGATAAAGAGGATTTGGTAGTATTGCCTAAGGGTGACCTACCTATAAGCTTAAATGATGAAAAAAGTATTTTTTATTATAAAGAAGCTTTATATAAACCTTCTAAAGAGCAGATTAAGCTTTATCTGCTTTTAGAAGAAGCCTTGGGCTATGAACAGGAGCCTATGTTTAAAATTAGGCAAAGTGAAGGGGAAAGATATGCCTCTTATATGCTGCCTCTATTAAAATCTATAAGTAAAAATATAGATATATGTAATGAACTTAAAGACTCATATATTATAGAAGATTTCAAAGCCAAGGCTTATATAGATAAAGAAGGCAGCAAGATAAAATGTAACCTTGTATATACCTATGGTGATGTAGACATACAAATACCTGATAATACATCAAACAATAAAAATGAGTTAATACTTAGAGATAAACTAAAAGAAAAAAATATAGAAAATGTTCTCATGGAACTTAATTTTAAAAAGGGTAAGGATAATTTTTATCTACAAGGAGATGAATCTTTAGTATATTTTCTTAAAAAGGGAGTGCTGGAGCTTCAAGAAATCTGTGAGGTTTATTACTCTGAAGGTTTTAAAACCCTTAAGCTATATGATTATACCAGCATACAAACTAACCTTAGTATAAATAATAACAACCTTTTTAAAGTAGATTTTTATATAAAGGACATAAATAAAAAAGACATAGCTACTTTATTTAAAGCCATAAAACACAATAAAAAATACTTTAAATTAAGAAATGGTAATTTTATTGACCTCGAGAATAAAGAACTTCAAAAGCTAGTAGAGTTCATTGATAATATTGGTATCAAAAAAGAACAATTAATGGAAGAAAGTATAGAGCTTCCACTCTATAAAGCTTTTGCTGCAGAGCAAATAAAGCAAATTGATAACATTGAAAATGTAAATATAAATGAAGACTTAATAAATTCCTTAAAAGAAATTAGAAGCTTTAAAACCTTGGATGCTTCTGTTCCAGATAATCTGAAAGGCATACTTAGAGACTACCAAGTATCTGGTTATAAGTGGCTTAAATACTTGTCTCATATGGGCTTTGGAGGAGTATTAGCAGATGAGATGGGACTGGGTAAAACCCTTCAATCTATAGCTTTTTTACTATCAGAAAAGGAGAAAGGGACTTCCCTTATAGTTGCTCCAACCTCTTTACTTTACAATTGGAAAGAGGAGTTGGAAAGATTTGCTCCAGAGCTTAAGGTGCTTATTATTCAAGGTAATCCAGAGGATAGAGAAGAATTAATAAATAGCATTAAAGAGTATGATGTAGTAATAACATCTTACGCATTGCTGAGAAAAGATGCTGATAGATACAAAGATTATGGATTTTATTGTTTTATACTGGATGAAGCTCAGAATATTAAAAACCCATATTCTCAAAATGCTTCCTGCACAAAGGCCATTAAAAGCCGAATACGGTTTGCTCTTACAGGAACTCCTATAGAAAATTCATTGTCAGAGCTTTGGTCTATTTTTGATTTTATTATGCCAGGATATTTAATGAATTATAATACATTCATTTCAAGGTTTCAGGGACCCATATCAAAAAATGTAAATGCAGATGCTTTAAGTAAGCTTAATTCTTTAATAAAACCTTTTATTTTAAGAAGGTTAAAAATACATGTGGCATCAGAACTCCCTAATAAAATACAACATAAAATATCCTTAGACCTTACAAAGGAGCAAAAGGAAATCTATACGGCTTATCTTGCTGCAGCTAGCAAAAAAATAAGAAAAGAAATAGATGTTCAGGGTTTTGAAAAAAATAGGATAAAAATATTGGGAGTATTAACTAGACTGAGACAGATATGTTGCGATCCTTCTTCTTTTATACAAAATTATAACGGTGAAAGCGCAAAGATTTCAGCTCTTTTAGAGATATTACAACAGGCATTGGAAGAAAATCATAAGGTTTTAGTGTTTTCTCAATTCACCTCAGTACTAAAAAATATAGCCTTTAAATTGGATAGCAACAACATAGATTATTGTTATTTAGATGGTAGCATGACCTCAGAAGAGAGAGTAAAAGTAGTAAATAACTTTAATATAAGTAATAGCCCCATGGTATTTCTTATATCATTAAAAGCTGGTGGTACCGGACTTAACCTCACCTCAGCGGATATAGTAATACACTTTGACCCATGGTGGAATCCTGCTGTGGAAGATCAAGCAACAGATAGAGCTCATAGATTAGGACAAAAAAATTCTGTAGAGGTAATAAGGTTAATTACCAAGGGAACTATAGAAGAAAAGATATATACCCTTCAGCACAAAAAGAGAGAAATAATAAATAAAGTGCTTTCAGAAGAGAAGCATGGGGGATTTATAAGTAGCTTTACAGAAGGTGAACTTTTAGAACTCTTAGAAATATAGATTGAAGCATATATTTAGAAGAACTTATCCAGGAGCTTAGCGCTCATTATCATGCTACTTGAAAAAGTGAGGGTATTAGGAGCGGTTAGCTATGGGATAAAATATAGGGGAAAAGCATACATAGCATTTTCTCCTATATTTTTATTAGAGCCAATTTTTCTTTTTAAAATATCTAACTTGAAGTATTACCAATATTAACATAACTACAAGAGTTATAGGATAAGCAAATTTAGACTCTATTTCAGGCATAAATTTAAAATTCATTCCATATATACCTGCAATTAGGGTAAGAGGAGCCATAATAGTAGTAATAACAGTTAAAAACTCCATGGTTTCATTCATTTTATTGGACATTTTAGAATTGTATAAATTTAAATCTGTAGCTAAGGTGTCTAGTTCAGATTCTAGAGCCTCATAAATTTTGAAGGTATTGTCATGAACAGTTTTAATATAGTTTGTATTTTCTTCGTCTATAACATCGTAATCATAACTTATAAGAGAATAAGTAACGGTACGTAGGGAACTAACCACCCGCTTGAATTTTAATATTTCTTTTCTAAGTTTCAGTATTTTATCTTGAAGTTCATTAGTGTTTCCATCTATTAAGGCTACCTCAATTTCTTCTACCATGCTTTCCAAATCTTCTAGAGCGGCAAAATATTCATCACATATGTAATCTAGGATTAAGTACAAGATTCCATCAGTGTTACCTTTAAGGGCTGTAGGGTGAGTAGAAAGATTTTTCCATATTTCTTCAAATATTTTAGAATGCTCACTGCCTAGGGAAATTATTATGTTTTTATTAATGATAAAATGTTTTTTTAGCCAATGCATATGTTTTTTTAGGTTACTATCTTTAAGAATAAGCATGTCTATGCTATAGAAGTCAGAATATTTTTCTACTGAAGAATGACGTGCTGGAAGCTCTCTAGCAATAGATGAGTTAGAATAATCGAAAAACTTATTTATTATATCTTTAAAGTCATCCTCCTTTGAATTTGAACAATAGTCTATATCTATCCACATAATATTACATTGGATGTTATGGCATTCTTTAAGAAAATTATCAGTGCTTTCATAATTTTTTATTTCAACTTTATTTAAGTATTTTGAATGATACATTACTCTAATCAAAATATAACCTCCCTTTATAATAAATTATAGTTTATTTAAAGCATATAAGATATGAATTATGTTTTAATAAAATATAAATTTATATATTTTATTTATGAAATGTTGGCTTTTAATGAAAACATTTTCGTATAATTTAATGTATAACTATTGAAAATATTTACATAATATGTAAAGAAAGTTAAAATATAATTAAAAAATAAGAGTGGTGCTTTATATGGATAAAAATAAAAATGAGCTAGTAAACAAAATAATATATATATCAGCTAATGTTGTTACAGCTTTGTTCTTATACTTTGGACTGAAGCAATGCATATACTATAAGATTGATCTTATCATCGCTTATAGTGCCACCTTGGCAATGCTTTTTGCAGGTGTAGTAGTTATATATTTATATCATAAAAAATATATAAAGAGTTCACTATACATAGCTACCTCCATATCTCTACTGATTTTTATATGGAGCCATGTGTTTAATAATTATTCAGAAGTGAAAATAAGCCCCTTCCCATTGATTGGCATCTTTCTTATAGTTATTATGAATAGAATCATTATAGATTTTAAAAGGGGAGCAATTAAAAAGCTTCAATTAGCTTATAGTATAGCTTTTTTATCTTTCATTTTTTGCATATATTTTTGTAATGTAGGTTTATGCTTCTCCCAAGGGCAAGTACTGAAGAACCAAGTGATTTCTTATTTGAAGGATAAGGGCTGTAGCGATAATATTCATAGTATAATAGAATATCCAGAGTATACTATAGTAATTTTTAATGATGAAAAGGAAATAGAATATAGATATGAATTTAAGAGAGGTAAAGTAATTCAAAGGTCATTATATACACCTAAAGATTTAAGTGTTTACAAAAATATGGAACATAAAGATGTAATGATAAATAATAAGTAAGAGGTAAGAGGTAAGAAATAATAGGTAATAAGTAATAAGTAATAAGTAGTAAGTAATAAAAGGTTGCAAGTAATGATTAGGTTGTATTACAATACTAGTGGCACTATAATTTTAGTGAAACTTATTTAGATACGATGGATAAAATTTATCCTATAGCTAACCGCCCTTAATGCTCCTACTTCTTTAAGTAGTGAAATAAGGGGTGCTAAGCTCCTGGATAAGTTCCTTTAAACTTCAGATGGAGTAAGTATTTCTTTTAAGCGAATTGCATCTGAAGCTAAGAATCACTTGATTGAAAGGATGGGAGAGCATGTGGAAAGAGTTTAAAGAATTTGCTATGAAAGGAAATGTCATAGATTTAGCAGTGGGTGTTATTATAGGAGGTGCTTTCAACAAAATAGTTACATCTTTAGTTGAGAACATATTAACACCTATATTAGAACTTGTTATGGGAAAAATAAATATATCTGATATAGTACTTTCTCCTTTTGGTGTAAATATAAAATTAGGTTTGTTCTTACAAAGTGTAATTGATTTTCTTATAATGGCATTTACCATATTCTTGATGGTTAAAGCTATTAACAGGTTAAGAAGGCCTAGACAGGAAGAAGTAAAAGAAATAGTTGAAAAAAAATTATCTAAGGAAGAAGCTCTTCTTACAGAAATAAGAGATCTTTTAGCAGAAAAAGGTAATAATTAATTTAAAACTAAAAATTTAACCGCAAAAGCTCAATTATTGATAATAATTGAGCTTTTTAGTTAGTAGTTATTTAATATAGAATTAGAATTTTAAAATATTGGGTAAATGGACATGTATAAACTATTTAAGTATAATGAAAAATATATGTATTTACAGGAGGAAAAATGAATAGCAATATACTTGGAATATTAGTTTCTATAATTTTCATTTTTATTATTATTGCAATGTCTACAGAACTTACATCAAAAAACATTATTAGTGGTGAAGGCAGCAGAAAGTTTATACACATAGGAGTTAGCAATTGGTGGATTATAGCTATGATATATTTTAATAGTCCCATTTATGCAGCCATTGTACCAGCTCTATTTATTGTGATAAACTATATATCTTATAAGAAGCAAGTTTTTAAAGCCATGGAAAGAGATGGGTCAAAAAAAGATTTAGGCACTGTATATTATGCTGTTTCATTATTTGTTTTATCAGTTGTTACCTTTAGCCAAGGTTTTAACCCTTACATAGGAGCTTTAGGGATACTGGTTATGGGATATGGAGATGGACTAGCTGCTGTTATAGGCAGTAAATATGGTAAGCATAAGATAACGGTTCACAATAGTACTAAGAGCCTTGAAGGTAGTGTTACTATGTTTATAACTTCCTTTATTACAGTTTTTATAT
Source organism: Clostridium amylolyticum (assembly GCF_900142075.1). GTDB lineage: Bacteria > Bacillota > Clostridia > Clostridiales > Clostridiaceae > Clostridium_AA > Clostridium_AA amylolyticum. The sequence continues at coordinate 78,757 of NZ_FQZO01000002.1, read as the reverse complement.
TACTTTCTATATTTAATGATTATTATAAGTTAGCCGTTAGCTTAATTTTAGCTGTAGTTGCAGCAATACTTGAGCTTGTCACTCCAGAAGGCTTTGATAACATTACAGTACCCTTAGGAACTTCATTTTTGTACATGGTTATTGTTGCGATTATTTAGGAGGAAAAATGAAGAATTTAATTATTGGATTTGTTTTCTCCACCATTATTTCTTTAGCTGCCTATAAAAAGAATTCACTTTCAGAAAGTGGTGCCATAGCAGCTGCTATAATGGGTGGACTTATGTATTTTTTTGGGGGCTTTGTTGCCACAGCTTTACTTATAGGATTTTTTGTGTCCGCTAGTTTACTTACAGTGCTAAACAAGAATAAGAAAAAAGATGTGGCAAAGCTTAATGAAAAAGGTGGCAGAAGAGATGTATTTCAGGTTTTCGCCAATGGAGGAGTAGGACTATTATTTGCAGCTTTATTTTATTTTACAAAAAATCAGCTGTTTTTAGTGGGATGCGCCATTTCTTTTGGAGAAGCTAATGCGGATACCTGGGCTTCAGAAGTAGGAGTGCTTAGCAAGAAGCTTCCAGTTTCTATACTTACAGGAAAGGCTTTAATGAAAGGTATGTCTGGAGGCGTTAGCATCCTAGGAACTTTTGCTGCTCTTGCAGGCTCTACTTTTATGGCAGTGGTCTTTGCTATTAGCCATATAATAGAGTATGGCTATGATAAATTTGTTATTTTTGGCTTTATAGCTGCCATGGTTTTAGGGTTTTTTGGAGCTATAATAGATAGTGTTTTAGGAGCTTCTATACAAGCTCAATACTATTGTGAAGAAGAAAACATAATCACCGAACAAAGTCTTCACAATGGAAAACCCAATAAGCTTATAAAAGGATTTTCTTTTTTTAATAATGATATGATAAATTTATCCAGTAACATAATAAGTTCCATAATGATATTTTTCTTTATATAAAGTTGACAATGGTTAGTATATATCATATTATGATATTATAATTAAAATGTTTTGAAAAGAAGAGTAGTAAAGTGGAGTGTCTAAAAGAGATCCGGGGAAGGTGAAAGCCGGAGTCAAGAAGCTTTATGAACATGGTCTTGGAGCAGATTTTCTGAGCCTTAATATGGTTAGGAAAATACGGGAGCAACCGTTATATTGCAAGGTGATAAAAGCTAGATATTTCTGGCGGAGTCACTTAATGAGTCGTCTTTTGTGAAAAAGATGAAAAATAGAGTGGTAACGCGAATAATACGCCTCTATACGGGAATATTTCCGTATAGAGGCTTTTTTAATTTTCAGCATAAATTAGGAGGAGATAAAATGTGTAAAAAAACTTATTATATTACCACACCCATTTATTACCCATCAGCAAATCTTCATATAGGTAATACCTATACCACTGTAGCAGCAGATGCTATGGCTAGATTTAAAAGGTTAAAAGGTTACGATGTAATGTTCCTTACTGGTACCGACGAGCATGGACAAAAAATACAGAGGATAGCTGAAGAAAAAGGCGTAACACCAAAAGCTTATGTGGATGAAATAGTGGCTGGTATTAAAGATCTTTGGAAGCTTATGAATATCAGCTATGATAAATTCATAAGAACTACTGATGACTATCACATTAAAACAGTACAGGATATATTTAAGAAGCTGTATGCACAGGGAGACATATATAAAAGTTCCTATGAAGGTTGGTACTGCACACCTTGTGAATCCTTTTGGACTGAAACACAACTAGTGGATAGCAAGTGCCCAGATTGTGGAAGACCAGTGGAAAAAGCTAAGGAAGAAGCTTATTTCTTTAAGATGAGCAAATATGCTCCTAGGCTTATAGAGCATATAGAAAATCACCCAGAGTTTATTCAGCCTGAATCTAGAAGAAATGAAATGCTAAACAATTTCCTAAAGCCAGGACTTCAAGATTTATGCGTTTCTAGAACCAGCTTTAACTGGGGTATACCCGTTACTTTTGATGAAAGTCACGTTATATATGTATGGATAGATGCATTATCTAACTACATTACAGCCCTTGGTTATGGCAGTGATGATACTGAACTTTATAAAAAATATTGGCCAGCAGATGTTCATTTAATAGGAAAAGATATATTAAGATTTCATACCATTTATTGGCCAATTATGCTAATGGCTTTAGACCTTCCATTACCAAAACAGGTATTTGGTCATGGTTGGCTGCTAGTGGATGGGGGCAAGATGTCAAAGTCCAAAGGTAATGTAGTAGACCCTGTAATCCTAGTTAATCACTTTGGTGTGGATGCAGTAAGATATTATCTTTTAAGAGAAATACCTTTTGGTTCTGATGGATTATTTACCAATGAATTATTTATTAAAAAGATAAATTCAGACCTAGCCAATGATTTAGGAAACCTTTTATCCAGAAGTGTAACCATGGTAGAAAAATACTTTGATGGAGTGATTCCAGCTCCTACAGCCAAGGAAGCTATTGATGACGAGCTTATAAAGCTTGCTTTAGAAACACCTCTTAAAGTAGAAGCTGCTATGGATAAACTGAAAATCCCTGAAGCTTTAGATGCAATTTGGGACTTAGTAGGAAGAGCAAATAAATATATAGATGAAACTACACCATGGATCCTTGCTAAGGATGACAGCAAGAAGGAAAGATTAGGAACAGTGCTTTATAATCTTATTGAATCTTTAAGATTTACATCTGTACTGGTTTCAGCATTCCTGCCAGTAACCAGCGAGAAGATAAATGAACAAATTAATAGTGAGTTAACTTCTTGGGATACATTATCTGCCTTTGATGGCACTTCTGCAGGTAAGAAGGTTAAGAGGGGAGAAACTCTTTTCCCAAGGATAGATTTAGAAGCAAAGATAAAGGAATTTGAAGCTTTAAGCCAGAGGACTAAAGAAGAAAAAGCTCCTATGCAGCCAATAAAAGAAGAAATAACCATAGATGATTTTGACAAAATAGATCTAAGAGTGGTGAAGGTAATAAGCTGTGAACCAGTTAAAGGAGCAAAAAAACTATTAAAGCTTAAAGTGGATTTAGGTGGAGAAGAGAGACAGGTAGTTTCAGGTATAGCTCAGTACTATAAGCCTGAAGAGTTAGTGGGGAAAAATGTAGTGTTAGTGGCTAACTTAAAACCTGTAAAATTAAGAGGAGAATTATCTCAAGGGATGATACTGGCAGCTGCTACTGATGATGATTCAGTGTTATATGCTGTAAATCCTGGTGATTTACCTTCTGGAAGCCAAGTGAGATAGTAAATTTAATAAAAAATTTACAAAAACTGCTGAGGAGATTTAATTCTACCCAGCAGTTTTTTTAATATATCGAAGGAATAAATGCCTGTATTAAAATTAACATAGCCTGGATTTTTTGAATATATTAAATTTATTTTGCAAATAATAAATTACCGTTAACTATGTAAAATCTCTTTTAAAATAAGGAGTTTGTACTAAGGAAGAGTATATAATCTATATATAGTTTGGTGAAAGAAGGTGAAAATATGGGTAGAAATATTTTAAGGTGCATGCTGGGAAGTTTGTCTATAAGTATTGCAGCTCTGATTATAAGTTCTTTAGCAGTACCTCCAGTTATATTTTTAAAAAGTTATGCAGGGAGTTCAATTATCAGTGCTAGAGGCATTTATTTAATTATTATAGTAGTAATTCTTGCATTATGTGCCTTGGGCTATTACTTTTTAGGAAAAAGCTTAAAGATTTATAAAGAAGACATGAAAAATATTATTCCTGTGGTTTTCTTTACTTTATGGAATATTTTATTGCTTTCTTTAACCTATATTTTTCAAAATTCAAATCCGGAATTATCTAGATTTAATTACAATATATTTTGTTTATTCAACGCACAATGGATGAGCCTCATTATTATCACAGCCGAGAACTTTATTTTTAAAAGCAGCATTGTATACTCTGTTTTTCCATCTTTATTCATTTATTTGGGGGTAAGAAAAATCCAAAGTTAGTAAATTATTAATATATAACAAAATCAAAAGACTACTGAAAAATATAAAGTTTTTCAGTAGTCTTCTTAAATTTTATGAATTTAAAGTATCTTCCAAAGCATCTAAGTTCAGCACATAAATATGATCTTTATCATAATCTATGATTTGCTCTTCTTTCATCTTCATTAATTCTCTTGATAAAGATGGCCTTTGTACACCTAGCTTGTCAGCCCAATCTTTTTTTGACATATTTAACTTTATTTTATTAGAACCGGTTTTTTTATAGCTTATATATATAAAATCACATATTTTTTGACGAAGGCTCTTAAGTCCTATTTGTTTTAGCTTAGAGCTTAGGGCAACAGCTTTATTGGAAAGAGTCCTTAAAAGGGTATTTAAAAAATCTGTATTTGTGGTACAAAGTTTTTCTACATAATCTTTAGAAATATGAAGCACTGTACTTTGTTTTTTGCTTATAACATCCATGGGATAAAAATTTCTATCTCCAAAAAGAAGGTTCTCTCCAAAGACTTCACCTTCATGAAGATTTGAAACCGTAAGTACTTTTCCAGAGGGTTCTAGTTTTTGTATTTCAATTTCTCCTGAAAGTATTATACTTAAATTAGTACATTTTTCTCCTTCGCTGAAGATAACATCCTCAGAATAATAGGAGATTATTTTACAAGAGATACTTTGTAATAACATATTTAAAGATTCATCGCTAAAGGTCTTAAATAATTTAGAATCCTTTAATACCTTAATATATTCTTGAAAATTATAAGTTTTCAAATTATCACCTCTTTTTGAGATTAAGTAATTATTATTATAAAGTATGGCAATATTAAATCAATAGATAATAAGGTATTGAACTAATAAGAACAAAAAACTATAATATTTAAATGCGGTATAGCTTTTAAAACAGAAAGGATGAAGAAAATTGAAATATATAATAGGAGCGGTAGTGGGAGCCATTATAGGGTATATAACTAATTGGTTAGCTATAAAAATGCTATTTAAACCCTACAGTGAGAAAAGGTTTTTAGGTTTAAAGATACCCTTTACTCCAGGGTTAATACCAAAGGAGCAGAAAAGAATAGCTAAAAGTGTAGGAGAAGCTATAGGAGAACATCTTTTAACCACTGAAACTATAACTAATGCTTTATCAAATGATTTGATGAAAAATCATATTAGAAAATGGATAAGTGAAAAGTTAAATGCTCTTTCAAATAAAACTAACAGTATTAGAGAAATTATGAGTGAAGCGCTAAAAGATTCCTATGAGAGCTTTAGAAACAAACTTGTAAAATATATAAATTCCATGATTATATCAAAGATAAGAAGCGAGGAAGTAATAAAATCTGCTTCTAAACTTTTAATGGAAAATGTAAATTTTTTATTAAATAAAAATAATGGAGAAATCATAGAATATATACAATCTTCTCAAATAAATTCCAAGATTGAAGAATCTATATTAAATTTTAAAGAAGAAAAAGAATTTGAAGCATTAACCTTAAATCTAATTAAACAAAATGCAGAGAATATCTTTAAAAGCGACAAAACCTTATTCGAAGTGATTCCCGGAGGCTTGTACAATGCTTTAAAGGTATACATATACAATTCAAGGTATGATATAGCTTCAGATTTAGAAAATATGCTAAAACAGCCTAAGATTCAGGAGCAAATAAGGATGTTTTTAGAAGATGCCTTAAGCAGTAATTTTAATCCCCTTATAGCTAAATTTATCAGTGTAGACATGCTTCTTGGAAAACTTACTGGATATGTAGGTGATTATCTACAAAAAGATGAAGGGGTACAAAATATTTCAATACTCATTATAAGTGTTTTAGATAGGATATCCAGTAAGAAGGTTGAAGAAATCATTAAAGGAGTACCAGAAAACAGCATAGAGGAAGTTTACTCATACCTAAGTGATTTTATTAAAGAGAAAATAGTAAGTGAAGAATTTGTAAAAGAGTGTTTATCTCTAATAGGCAAGAATATAGGAGATATGGGGACCTTAGAAGATACTCTAAATAAATTTTCAGATAATTGGAGAAATCGCTTGGAGTCCTATGTATATACTACCTTAGAATCTCTTGTAAACTCTGAAGAATTAGAGGGAAATATAAATGTTTTTGTAGATAAAAGTATAAATAACCTTGAAGGGATGCAGATAAAAACATTCTTTGAAAAGGATAAAGAAAAGCTAGAAAATGTAAGTTTTGACATTATATATTCTGGCGTAAATAAGTTTATAGAAAAAGAGGCACCAGAGATTATTAAGGTTATTAATATACCTAAAATAGTAGAAGAGCAAGTTAATTCTTTTGAAGTAGATTATGCAGAAAAGATAATCCTAGATATAGCCCATAAGGAGCTTAGTGCCATTACTTGGCTGGGAGCTTTATTAGGAGGTATTTTAGGAGTGCTTTCTCCTATTTTATCAAGTATATATTAAAAAAACTAAGAGGCTGTAGGGCAATGCCCTACAGCCTCTAAAACTTTTCCTGCAAAAATTACTTTATAGTAAAGCTTATTCAGCTTTAGTTACATTTATAGCTTGCTCGCCTTTGGAGCCTTCAGTAACTTCGAATTTAACAGGATCTCCTTCGTTAAGGGATTTGAAACCGTCTCCCTCAATACCTGAGTAATGAACGAATATGTCCTTGCCCTCTTCTGTGGTAATGAATCCATATCCCTTTTGGGCATTGAACCATTTTACTTTTCCTAACATTTAAATACCTCCATATAACTGTAAAAATTACTTTCCATCTATATTCTACCTCAAATTCCACTAAATATTCACCCCTTTAAGAAAAATAAACAATAATTTTAAAAAGTGTTCACAACTTTAACTTTCCAAAGAAAATGTATATGATATAATATGAATATTAAATTTCAGGGAAATGTAACTTTATGAGGTGATTTATCCAATGAAAGAAGATAGTATATTAATATTTGATTCTCATGCCCATTATGATGATGAAGCTTTTCATGAGGATAGGGATTCATTGTTACCTAACTTAAAAGAAAAAGGTATAGTGGGAATATTAAATTGTGGTTCAACCCTTCAAGGAGCTAGAACCTCTTATAACTTAGCAAAAAAGTATGATTTTGTATATGCTGCTGTAGGTATTCATCCTGAAGAGGCCTATGAACTCAATGAAGAATCCCTTAATGAAATAAAGAATATGGCTAAAAATCATAAGGTTAAAGCTATAGGAGAAATAGGACTTGACTACTATTGGGAAGAAAATCCACCCAAGGAAGTTCAAAAAAAGGTATTCAGAACCCAAATGCAATTAGCTGAAGAATTAGGCCTTCCTGTAGTAATTCATGATAGGGATGCCCATGGAGATACTTTAGAAATTATAAAGGAGTTTCCTAAGGTAAAGGGTGTTCTTCACTGCTTTTCTGGCAGCCCTGAATTTGCAATGGAATGTATAAAGCTTGGTTATTATATAGGTTTTACTGGAGTAGTTACTTTTAAGAATGCTAAAAAAATAGTGGAAACAGCTAAAATAGTACCTTTAGATAGAATACTTGTAGAGACAGATGCACCTTATATGGCACCTGTTCCTAACCGAGGAAAAAGAAATCAATCAGATTTTATACTTCAGATTATAGAAAAAATTTCTGAAATAAAAGGTATGTCTCCTAAGGAAATCAGCGTTATTACCATAGAAAATAGTAAAAGGTTGCTTAACTTATAATTTTACTATAAAACGTTACATATATTTCCAAAATATGAATAATATTTAAAAAATAGGGCATGATTAATAGATGTATTTCTCTACTTTAGATTAGGTACAGGAATAAATTAAGGGAATATATTATATATTATTATAAGCTAGGACTATTGTGAGTAACCCCCTTTGTATAGTAAAGACTGTGCTTCGTTATCATATTATATTTTTAGACATTTTTTTATGCACGTTGCTGCATTTTATACAGTCTAATTCAAATGCGAGAGTGAAAATTTGACAAACTTGTCCAGTGTGATATATAATTCAATGGTCACTCTTGCCAAAGGGAGGTAGTTTAGTGGAAAAATTGAAAATATACTTCAAAAAGTATCTTTTCAACGGTCCTAAGGCAACATTTATTTTAGCATTAGTCGCAGTAACATTAGTACTTCTTATTTATAACATGAGAAAAACTATAGCAGTAAACATAGACGGAGAAGAAAAAACCATAGTAACATATAAAAGGACTGTTGCAGGGGCGTTACAAGATAACGGAATAGTTTTAGGCCCTAAGGATAAAATACAACCGGGAATTGAAGCGGAGCTGAAAGATAAAGAAAAAGTCTTTATTAAAAGAGCTGTGAATGTTTCCTTGGCTGTAGATGGTAAAGAACTAGATATTTTAGCTAACGAGGACAGTCTTAAAGATTTATTGCAAGCTGAAGGTATATCTTTACAAGAAGAAGATAAGATAGAACCTGCAGTAGACACACCTCTTAAAGAGGGAATGAAGGTAGTTATTACAAGAGTTAATACCCAATTTGTAAAAGCAAATGCACCCATTGACTTCGCCACCGAAGTAAAGAAAGATGATGAACTGGAAAAAGGTAACAGTAAAGTTCTACAGGAAGGTGTTCCTGGTGAAAAGGAAATAACCACAAAGGTGGTTTATGAAAATGGCAGGGAGATAAGCAGAGATATAGTTGAAGAAAAAGTTGTTAAAGAACCTGTCACAAAGGTGGTATCAGAAGGTGCAATGACAGTGGTAGCTATGTCAAGAGGAGGGGTTCCCGTTAAGGTTAAACCTAATGGAGCTCCACTAGGAAGCAATGTATTGACAGTTAAAGCTACTGCATATTGGGCAGGAGATGACGGCGGTGCAAGAACCGCTACAGGGGTAAAGCCTGTAAGAATACCTGAAGGATGGAGTACCATAGCTGTAGATCCAAGGATTATTCCACTTGGTACAAGAGTTTTTGTTGAGGGTTATGGTTATGCCATTGCTCAGGATACAGGAGGAGCTATTAAAGGAAATAGAATTGATGTTTTCTTAAATAGTCACAGTGAATGTTACTCATGGGGAGTAAGAACCGTAAAGGTGCATATTCTTGCAAAATAACTTGATAATAGAGGCAGCAGATATTGCTGCCTCTATTATATTTTTACGGTACCTTAAGCTTAAATATTGACAAATACTTAAAAATAAGTTTAAAGTATATAAAGATTGGAAAGCATGAACAGATATAATATTCATTTAGTGTTGAAAGGAAGTAGTGCTACTTTGATAAAAGAAGTTATTGTAGTGGAAGGAAGAGATGATGTCACAGCGGTAAAGAGAGCGATAGATGCTGAGTGTATAGCTGTGGGCGGTTTTGGTATTAATGCCAAGGTCATAGAACGCATTAAAGAGGCTCAAAATAGAAAGGGTGTTATAGTGCTTACAGACCCTGATTTTGCAGGGGAAAAGATAAGAAGGATAATATCTAAGAGGGTACCAGGTATAAAGCATGCTTATATAACTCAAAAAGAAGGAAAAAAAGAAGATGACATCGGAGTGGAAAATGCTTGCCCGGAAGCTATATTAAGAGCACTAGAAAATGCAAAGATTACTTTAGAAGAAAAGAGAGAAACTTTCACCCTTCAGGACCTAGTTTTTTTAAAGTTGTCTGGGGATAATAATGCTAAAGAAAGAAGAGATTTTTTAGGAAGAGAGTTAGGCATAGGCTGCTGTAATTCTAGGCAGTTTCTTTCCAGATTAAATAATTATGGAATAACCAAAGAAGAGTTTTCTAAGGCACTTGAAAAACTAAACTATGAAAGTAAAGGTGAATAGCTTATGGATATAAACACTGTAGAATTAGTAAAAAAACATAATTTTCGTTTTAGTAAGAGCTTAGGACAGAACTTTCTTGTAGACCAGTCAGTGTTAAATGACATAGTACAAGGAGCAGAAATAAGTGAAGAGGATCACGTTATAGAAATTGGCCCAGGAGTGGGAACATTAACTAAAGAGCTTCTGAAGAAAGCAAAAAAAGTTACTGCTATAGAATTGGACTCGGATCTTATACCTATACTTACAGAGGAGCTTGGACAAGATGAAAAATTTACTTTAATACATAAAGATGCTTTAAAAGTAGATTTTAACGAGCTTATAACTGAAGGTGAAAGTGTAAAGCTAGTAGCAAATTTACCTTACTATGTTACAACTCCTATTATTGCCACATTGCTTAATGAAGGCTATGATTTTAAATCTTTAACTATAATGATACAAAAAGAAGTTGCTGAAAGGATAAATGCTAATCCTAGCACTAAAGAATACGGTGCACTTTCATTATTAGTTCAGTATTATTGTAATAGTGAAGTAATTAGAAAAGTAGCTCCAAGTTCTTTCATGCCACGTCCTAAGGTGGATTCCATAGTAATAAGATTAGATAAGCTTCCAAAGCCAAAAGTACAGGTAAAGGATGAAAAACTATTTTTCAGGGTAATAAGAGAGTCTTTTAATATGAGGAGAAAGACCTTATCTAATGCTCTAAAAAGTTTAAAGTTACCTAAGGAAGTTTTAGATAACGCTTTTGAAAATAGCAATATAGATTCTAGAAGAAGGGGAGAAACACTTTCTATAGAAGAATTTGCTGTCTTATCCAACCATATTTATGAAGGAATAAAATTAATATAGATTATGTTATAATTAACAAAAGGGAGGTGTTAATTTGAAAAACATAAAGCTTGTAATATTTGATATGGATGGACTTATGTTTGATACTGAAAGACTAGCTGTAGATTCATGGGTAAGCATAGGTAAAGAAAGAGGTTTTGATATTAAAAAGGAATACATATTAGAAACCATAGGTCTTAATGACTTGGATAGTGCGGTAGTATTAAAAAAGCATATGGGACAGGATTTCCCTTATGAGAAAATCAATGAATATTGGCATACACATTTAGCCAACCTTTTAGAACAAGGGAAGGTTCCTGAAAAACAAGGGCTAAAAGAATTACTAGACTACATAGATGAAAAAGGGTTTAAAAAAGCTGTGGCTACTTCTACTGCTAGAGCCAGAGCGGAAAGGCTTTTATCTAATGCAGAGGTACTTCACAGATTTGATACCATTATATGTGGTGATGAAATTAAAAATGGAAAACCTGAACCGGAAATATTCCTGACAGCTTGTTCTAAATTAAATATATCTCCAAAAGATGCTATCGTTCTTGAAGATTCAGAGATGGGATTATTAGCAGCTAGCAGAGCTGGCATAAGATGCGTTTTAATTCCTGACTTGAAACAGCCCTCTAAGGAAAATGAAGCTTTAGCTTATGCTAAGGTAAAGAGCCTTCTTGAGGTTATGGATATTAAATTTTAGATGTAAATAAAAGTTATAGATCATGAAAAGGTAAAATAATTTCTTATTAAAAAACTAGTTGATTATATTTCAACTAGTTTTTTGTTTATAAGGGCCAAGATTTTTTTATTAAAGCTTCTTGCTGAAATAAAATTTAGTCTTTTTTATTTTAGTAGTTCATATAATATATAGAATAAATATATGTGGAGGGACTATAACTTGGCACACAGTAAGTTGTATAGAAACTTTTTGATACTAAAAGAAGATGGGAAAGGATATTCAGTGTCCTCTGACAAGCCTCTGTCCGGCTATGCGAAAATCGAAGGTAAGGGCGATAAATGCAAAATAACCTTTTATGCACAAAATATAAAAAAGGATAGTTATCATATGATACTTATGTGTTTTAAAAAAGGAATGAAGCAAAATATCAACCTTGGTGCCATGAACATAAACGAGCAGGGAAGAGCAGAAATCAGCAATGAATATAGTATGAATAATATAGCTAACACAGGAGCTCAATTAGATAATATTTCAGGAGCTGCTATTGTAAAGGTTATGGGAAGTAGTTTCACTGTTATTATGTGTGGATTTATGTCAGGAGAAAAAGCACCTGAAGATTGGAGTAAAATCAACATTACAAATATTCAGCCTCAAGAAAATATGCCAAAAGAGATTAAACGTGAAGAGGATACTCCGAAAGAAATTAAACCTGAAGAAAATATACCTAAAGAGGATATACGTGTAGAAAGTATGGCTAAAAAAGATACTACTGAAGACATTATTCCACCATCCACCCAGGCATCTAAGTTAAATGACATACCAGAAAAGGAGAAAAGTGTGGAAAGAATTGAAGAGAAAACTAGAGTGATAGAAAATACTAATGTGGATAATTCCGAAGTATTATCTATTCCTAAAGAATACATGCCAGGAGAAAATAATACTTATGCAAATATAATTCCTAGGGAAGAATTAGAGAAAATAGACGAGAGGTTTACACAAAGAGAAGATAATAGTAAAAACGAAGAAAATGAATTTGATAAATATGAAAAAATAATTGAAGCAAGCAAGATTGTACTTGAGGAAAGTAAGTCAGCTCAAAATATAAAGAGTAAAAATAAAGAAAACAATAACATAAAATTAGATGATAAAAATAGAGATAATGAAGAAGAGGATTTTATACTTAGGGGAAGCGTAGCAGATTTCTTTGAGGCTGCAGCAGAAGGCTTTGAACCTATGAGAGGAATATGCAAGGAAGTTAAGTACTGTAAGTGGTATAAGGTGAAGGTGGATAATTTAGATACCTTATGCAATATATCAAATTACAATAAATATACCATAGCTTATTATCCCATGATGAATTATTATCCCTATATTAAAAAATATGGACACTATCTCTTAGGATATAAGTGCGACCCTTCTGGGAAAATGAAATATTTAGTATATGGCATACCAGGGAAAAAGGATAAAGCAGATCAGCCCTATGGAGGTAAATCAGGTTTTGTAACTTGGGTACCTTCAGAGGATAAAGATAAAGATATGGGGTTCTGGTTGATGTTCTTTGATTTTAAAAACTCCGTTATTGTTGTGCCAATGAAATAATAAAAGTGGTAGTGCAGAGATTTAAAAGGTACTGCACTACTATTTATTTAAATATTCACTTACTTAAAAAAGGAGGTGCTGTAGATGAAAATAAAAATTAATAGAAAACAGTTGGGGATAACCTTAATACTATTGGGACTAATGGCAGTGTTATTTTCTTCTCAAAAAGTATTTGAAGATAAGTTTAAAAAAGCTGCACTCCTAAATACGGATATGAGCGTCATGAAACCCATAAATGGTGTGGAAGGTAAAATAAATTATAAGCTTCCTGAAAATTGGGAGGTTAAAGAAAAAAAGTATCCTGATGATTCTATTATTTACTATAATGAATATAAATCAAAAGACAGTCATATAAATGGATTCATGTCTATGATAAAGGCAAATGGAGATATTAAAAAGTTAATTGAAAATGATAAAAAGCTTTCTGAGTCTATATATAATATAAAGGACTATGCCAGCTATGCTATAAATTTAAATAAGAAAGAAATATATAGAGTACAGTATGAATTTAATTCTAAAGCATCAGAGCAGTACGTGGCACAGGAATATTACATTAAGTATGATGACGTTTTTGTTAAATTTGCATTTTACGTGGTAAAAGACAAATACAAAGAAAATATGATAGTTGCCTTCAACACCATTGTTGAAAGCTTCAATAGACAACCATAATAAATAATGCCTGAGGTTGATTAATATTTTTCTAAGTATTATAATTTAAGAGTGTTTATTAAAGAGAAGCTTAAGCTTCTCTTTTTTGTCAGGTGCCTGGCACGTGACAAATGACAAGTTCAATTAATAAGGAAAATTTATGTAAGGTGGAGAAGGCTATGAAACCAATATTATTTACGCTTTTTGGATTAACTATATATGGCTATGGACTTATGATAGCTATAGGAATTATTTCAGGTATTTTACTCTTAAGCTATAGAGCAAAAGAAAAGGGATATAACGAAGATAATATATTAAACATGGCTATATTTGCAGTTATTGGAGGCATACTTGGGGGAAAGATACTTTATTTAATTACAGATTATAAAGTTATCGCTGAGGATCCTTCTATAATAATAAAAAACTTTGGAGAAGGTTTTGTGGTATATGGTTCCATTATAGGTGGAGTTATAGCCGTTTATATCTATTGCAAAAATAAAAAATGGCATCTATGGTCTATAGTTGATTTAGTTATACCCAGTGTAGCGCTTGGTCAAGCTTTTGGAAGAATAGGATGTTTCTTGGCAGGGTGTTGCTATGGGGCTGCTACTAATTTACCTATAGGGGTAGAATTTTCAAATTCCCCTTTTGCACCATCCGGGGTTCATCTTCATCCTACACAACTATACTCTTCAGCTTTTAATTTTCTTTTGACATTTTTCCTTTTGTGGTATGATAAAAAGAAGAAAAGAGAAGGTAGTACTTTTGGCCTATATCTAATTGTATACAGTATAGGAAGATTCTTTGTGGAATTTATCAGAGATGACCCAAGAGGAAATGTAGGTATTCTTTCCACTTCTCAATTTATTGCTATAATTACACTAATATTAGGTTTACTAATATTTTATTTTCAGAGAAATAAGGGGAGAGTAAATAACATTGAAGAAAAATAAATTGCTGTTATTATCTATATTGTTATTAACCTTTTTATTTAGCGGTTGTAACTACATAGATAATATGAAAGTTAAATTAAAAATGAAGAATCAAGACTTTGAATATATAAAGCAGGGGAAAGTGGAAAAGATAGTAATTCAAAGCACTAGAGATAATGGTTTTAGATTTGTGGTAACGGATAAAAGTACCATTAGAGATCTTTATGGCCTTTTGTCTACAGGAAAAGAAGCCACAGAAAATTCTAATCTTTCACCGGATTATATCTTTGAGTTTCAGGAATCAGCAGATAAGATTCATAAGTTTAACTATGTAGCTGGATTAAATAAAAAAGGCGTTGGAAACTTTTATGACGGTGAAAAGTCTTATAGCGTTAATAAAAGACTAGATAATGATATTATTAGAAATATGTATTCCCTTAGAAGACCTAAGGATTTTAGTGATATATATTATGCTTCTATATTAAAATTTTTATCAAGCTACGGTAAAAATATAAATTCAGATGGTTCTAAGTCCCTGGGTATTAATATTAAAGATGATATAGAGTGTGCAAAGTACGTACTCTCTGTAGAATTAGAAGATTTTAAATATAATCTTAATAGTACTATAAAAAATGCTAAGCTTGTAGATAATAACAAAGAAGATTTTGATATATTGGTTTCAATGAAAACTCAGGGCTATAAAACTACGGTTTATAAGAGTATAATAACATTGTACAACAAAAGTGAAGGTACTGAACTCAAATATTATGTCCTTGGAAATTATGAAAATCGAGAATGGACTATATTAATATCTGAGTCAAGACCTGAAAAATGGTAAACATAGAGGTGATTTAATGGGTAATTGTTCAACCTGTCCTTCTAGTTCTAAATGTTCCATACAAAACAAGGACAAATGCGGTAAAATGTTGCCTAAGTATGGCAGCATTAAAAATATAATAGGTGTTATCAGCGGTAAAGGTGGAGTAGGAAAATCTACAGTTACTGGAATAATTGCATCAAAGCTTGCTAAAGCAGGTTATAAGGTAGGAGTATTGGATGCGGACGTAACAGGTCCTTCCATGCCTAGGTTTTTTGGAATTAATCATGAAAGAGCAGAAATCGTACCTCTAGATGAGAAAGGAACTGAATATAGATTTGTACCTGTTACTTCTCAGTTAGGTATAAAAGTAATTTCCATGAATCTTCTAACTCAAGTAGAAGATCAGCCAGTTATATGGAGAGGACCGGTTATTAACGGAGTGCTTAATCAAATGTACTCTGACACTGAATGGGGAGAAATAGACTATCTTTTAGTAGATATGCCTCCAGGTACAGGAGATATAGCATTAACAGTAATGCAAAATTTTCCTCTTAATAGTGTAGTTATAGTTTCAACTCCTCAAGATATGGTATCTATGATAGTTAAGAAAGTTGTAACTATGGCTCAAAAGCTATCTATACCTATAAAAGGTGTGGTGGAAAATATGGCTTATATAAGATGTGGAAATTGTGGAGATAAGATGAGAGTATTTAGCAAGAAATCTGCAGAAGAACATGCTGCTTATCTTGAATTACCACTTTTAGCTGAGCTTCCTATTAATTTAGATTTGGCTGAAGCTTTAGAAGAAGGAGAAACCGAAAGCTATGCAGCTCTTAATACTGATTATGATACTTTGGCATCCAGCGTTTTAAGGTAAGCTTTGAATAATTAAAATGCCTTAGAGTTATAATAAATATGTTAATACGAAAGGAGGATTATGTATGAAAGCTTTTGTTGATAAGGATACATGCATTGGTTGTGGACTTTGCCCATCTATTTCCCCTGAGGTTTTTGACATGCAAGAAGACGGTAAGGCAGGTGTTATAGTGGATGAAGTTCCAGCAGGGAGCGAAGATTCCGCTAAAGAAGCAGAAGAGAATTGTCCTGTAAATGCTATAAAAGTAGAGTAGTATGATAGTCATAGTAGTATTTAGATAATTGATATTGACAAGTTATTAAGAGATATATATAATTTAAAACTGTAAGTGAATATAATATTTTGAGGTAGAGGTGCGGTCTTTATTAGTACTTTCGCAGAGGTAAGCACAATGAAGCGAAGGAAAAGGAAAGGTCGTCGGAGCATGCAGCTAATGCTTTATGGCTGTAGGGCTGGTTCTGTATAGAATATGTACAGTAACTGTCACAAATGCGTAATTTGTGGAGAGCTATCTAGATATGTGTGAAAATGCAGACTCTGGTTTAAAGCTCCAGAGTCTTTTTATTATTTTATAAATGTTCTCTTTAGGCCTCTTGTATATTCACTAAAAATAACAAGGGGGATACTCATGAAAAAGAAAAAATTATTAATTCCATTTTTAGCTATTACTTTTATATTTTTATTTCAAGTTACTGCTTATGCTTCCACAGCTCAAGAGCTAGCTAAGGCGAATGCAGAAAGGCTGGGTATATTTACATTGATTCCACCGCTAATAGCAATAGTTCTAGCCTTTATAACAAAAAATGTTATTATATCTTTGTTTGTAGGAGTACTTAGCGGTTCACTTCTAATTCAAATTCAAGGTAATAATTTATTTTATGCGTTATTTAAATCCTTTTTAGACTTTGTCCAGAGAATTCTTGCTTCTTTATCAGATCCTTGGAATGCGGGTATTATACTTCAATGCCTTACAATTGGAGGAGTTATAGCCCTTATAACAAAGATGGGAGGAGCAAAAGCTATAGCAGAATCCCTTGCTAAAAAGGCAAAGACTCCTGTAAGTGCTCAATTAATAACTTGGCTTTTAGGTCTTATAGTATTTTTTGATGATTATGCAAATTCATTGATAGTAGGACCTATAATGAGACCAGTTACAGATAAAATGAAGATTTCAAGAGAAAGATTATCCTTTATAATAGATGCTACTGCAGCGCCAGTGGCGGGTATAGCTCTTATATCTACTTGGATAGGCTATGAACTAAGCCTAATAAAAGATGCCTTTTCTTCAAGTTTGGGACAAGATGTTGATGCCTTTGGTCTATTTATACAAACTATACCTTATAGATTTTATAATATATTAATACTTTTATTTATTGTAATAACAGCAGTAATGATGAAAGAATTTGGCCCTATGTACCATGCAGAAAGAAGAGCTAGGACTACAGGAAAGGTTCTAAGAGATGGAGCTCAGCCCATGGTATCTGAGGAAGCTACCAACATAGAAGCTAAGGAAGGCATAAAGTTATCCATTTGGAATGCCATAATACCTATAGGAGTACTTATAATAGGCGCTTTTGCGGGATTTTATTATAACGGTTATACAAATATAATGGGTGGAGAAGATGAAGCATTAAAGGCTTTATTTGCCTCAGCGCCTTATTCCTTCAAAGCTGTGCAACAAACCTTTAGTAATTCAGATGCTTCCCTAGTTTTATTTCAATCTGCACTTTTAGCTAGCATAGTTGCTATTATAATGGCTGTAGGAAAGAAAATACTTACCTTAAGTGAAGCTATTGATACTTGGATATCTGGAATGAAATCTTTGGTTATCACTGGAGCAATATTACTTCTAGCATGGTCCTTAAGTGGAGTTATTAAAGACTTAGGTACTGCAAACTATTTAGTTTCAATACTTCAGTATTCATTGCCTCCATTTTTACTTCCAACATTGATTTTTATTTTAGGATCCGTAATATCCTTTGCTACAGGTACCTCATATGGAACCATGGGAATACTTATGCCACTAACTATTCCTTTAGCTCATGCTATATCACCAGATATGAATTATATTATAATGTCTGCAGGAGCAGTGCTTACAGGGGCAATTTTTGGAGATCATTGTTCACCTATATCAGATACTACTATTTTATCTTCCATGGGAGCAGCTTGTGATCATCTAGATCATACTAAGACACAGATATACTATGCATTATTCGTAGCAGCTATTACCATAGTGTTTGGATATATTCCAGTAGGATTTGGTCTATCAATAAAACTAGTTTTACCTGGGGCTATAGTAATTATGGCACTATTAGTATTTATAGTAGGAAAGCCCGTAGAAGATATTAATGCCAAAACTCAATATGAAAGTCATACAGGTTTAGAAGAAAAAGCTTTATAATCAATTTAAAGAAAATGAAAAGCATGTACATGGAAATTCCATGTACATGCTTTTACTTATAGAATATATACTTATAATGTTTATTCAAGCGTTTTAAGTACAGTTTATCAAGTACTAATTAGCTGGTGAAGCTATAGATCTTAACCTTTTTACAGGTAACAAAGCTACCACTAATACTGTTATTATCAATTCAGGAAGCAAGTAGCTACCGTTATAGATTATAGAGTAGATTAATGGGTTTTGATCTCCAGCAAAGCTAGCAAAAAATACTACCCCTGAAAGTAAGTGGCATACAAATCTTGCAAATATAGCAACAGTAGAACCTACATAATTATTTTTGAAGTAACCTGCAGTTCCTAAAAGCATAAAAGGAAGAGGGTAATCCAGTAGTACTTGTATAGGGTGCATTATATAAGGTCCGGTGATAAGATTTATAAGGCCATACACGAAACCGGTTAAAAATCCAACCTCAGGGCCATAAATAAATGTAAGAACTAGTATTGGAACCATGCTGCCTAAGGTAACACTGCCGCCCTGAGGCATCTTATAGACACTTATGGTGCCTAGCACTGTAGATAAGGCTATGGTTATAGCCATGAAAGCTAAAAGTCTGGTGTTAAATTTAATCTTTTTGGTTCTTAATAGAACAACTATAAGAACTATAACTGCAACTAAGGCTATTATAGTACCAGGACTTGAGAGTACTTTAGAAAGCTTCTGAGGCATGTCCTGAAACATCTTGCTTAGCTTTTGTAATGATTTAGATAAATTTAAAAACATATATAAAACCTCCTAATGGTGCGCTGAAGTTTTGAAAAATAAAAAACCACATCCCAATGGAATGTGGCCTATTAACGTAAATAACGCTTCCCTACGCTGGTACTATCCAGATCAGGTAAAAGGGTTAATGATTGCTCATTTCTCAGCCACAGGCACCCCTAGCACACCTTATTATATTATATGCACATTCTATCATTTATATTAGAAAAAATCAACTGTACTGTTATTAGTCATTCTGTCTCTAGAGGTGGAGCTTTGAAAAGAAGCATTATTGGAAAAGTGAATATCCACTTCGTCACCCACGGAAACATGTCTAGGAAGATTATTCACGGATATATCCATAGTGGTTCCATTTTCAAAGCTTATAAAGGCATCAGTCTTATTCATGTCTATAACTTTACCCTTCATTATAACCTTTCACTCCTTAGCATCTCTTTTCTCCAGAATTAAATACTAGAGATTATGAATTAGTATTTACAAAAATATTATAAATATGCAAAAAAAAGCTTACCCTTTAGTAAGGGAAAGCTTTTTACTGATAATTAAAATAATAATTCTAATTATACAAATCGCTATATATAATTTTAAAAACTTCTAAAGCTTCTTCAATCTTTATTTGCAGCAGTTCTTTTTTATTTTCCAGTTCTTCTTTTCCTTCTTCTGTTAAGAAGTATATTTTTTGAAATTTCTTTTTAGGATCATCCCATTCTCCAGAAATCCAATTTTGCTTTTCAAATTTTTTAAGGAGGGGATATATACCACCAGTGCTGGGTACCCACATGCCATTGGTTTTTTCACCTATTTTATGAGATATTTCATTACCGTTGGTAGGGCCTAAACTCAATATATACATTACATAAATAGGCAGAAGTCCTTTGGTAAAAACTTGACCTACAGCCTCTTTTTCCTTTTGAACTTTTTTTAAGGCAGCAAGTTTTAGTTTATACTCTTCATATAAGCGTTTCTCTTCAGCTTTTAAAGTTTCGTTATCTAAAAAGCCTTGGCTCATAAGTTATTCTTCCTCTTTAATAATTAGCCCAATTAGCCCTGGGCCTGTGTGTACCCCTAGAGCCGGACCGATGTCACCTGAGAATAAATTTACTATATTATTGAGCCCCTTAACATTTTCCATAAACTTTCTGCCTTCTTCTGGAGCTCCACCGTTTAGTATCCAAACTGAGCATTTTACCTTATCTAAATAATCTTTTAATATTGAAAGGATCTTTGACATGGCTTGATTTTTGCCTCTAGCCTTGGCATAGGAATGATATATACCATCATCTCCCACATGTATGATAGGCTTTATATTTAGAAGATCACCTATGGTACCAGCTACTTTTCCTATTCTGCCACCTTTTCTAAGATACTCTAGAGTTTCTAAGGTGAAATAAACATGAACTTTATTTCTAAGGTTAGGAAGAGCTTCTGCAATCTCATTAAAACTTAACCCTTTTTGTATCATCTCTGCAGCAGATAATACCAAGGAACCTTCTCCCATAGTTAATGTCTTTGAATCAAAAATCTCACAAGTAAGCTTAGGGTGATTTTCACACATTAATCTCATACTATTATAAGTACCAGATAAACCAGAAGAGATCATTATAGCTATTACGTGGGTGTAGCCCTTATCTTCTATTTCTGTTAAGGTATCCTCTATGAGCTGTATATTTGGCAAGGAAGTGGAAGGGATTTCAGTACTCAATCTGTTATAAACCTCTTGAGGAGATATTTCTATCCTATCCATAAATTCTTCACTTTTATAAATTATCCTAAAGGGTAACAAATATATATTATTTTCTTTAAGGGTTTCCATATCTATATCACAGGCACTATCAGTTATCAATGCAATTTTTTCCAAAATTCTATTCCTCCTAAAATATAAATCTATAATTTAATTATAGCAGAATTGAGAACTATATCAATAGTGATAATCATCAGTTATGCTATAGATTTTTTTTGTATCATTAATGATAATATTCATTTAAGCACTAATATGATTTATAATATATATTGAGAGGTGATATATTTGAATGATTGGTTAATTCTTTTTATAACTGCACTGGTGCTTTTAGCTTTTTATTTGGGGTTTAAAATTATTGCATTACAAAATGAACTGGAAGAAATGGAAAGATTAAAAAAGGAGATCTATAATCTCGGAGAAAATATGAGTGCAGTAGAAAGCAAAGAGGAAGCCTTTGAACTTATCTTAGATTCTACATTAAGGATAATAAGAAAAGTAAACAAAGGGAGCATCCTTATGCTAGATGAGGATGGTTTATTCAGATTTAAAGCTTCTCGAGGGTACCCAGAGGATTTAAAACATGTTTTTTTTAGGATGGAAGAAATATATCTTTATAAATGTAATGGTTTTAGTGATACTGCTATAATTAATAATCCAGCTAAATTTAATAAAGATTTTCTTCATAAAGAAAAATATGAGGAGCTTAAAAGTTCAGGTGATTTAGATGATATATATTATGTTCTAAGCTCTCCTATAAGAATTAACGATAAAATTATAGGAATATTAAATATAGACTCTATGGATTCCTTGGTGACCTTTAATCAAGATGATATAAACATGATGAATCACATTAAAAATGAATTAGAATTATCCCTTAAAAACTTCTTATCCCAAGAAAACCATAGATATAGTGCTACTCATGATGATTTAACGGACCTTTATAATAGAAGAAGCCTTCGTGAACTTTTAAATAAAGAAATAAAAAAGGTTAAAAAATATAATACAACCTCTCAATTAGTACTAATTGATTTAGATGATTTTAAAATTATAAATGATACCTTTGGACATGAATCAGGAGATAAAGCACTTTTAAAATTTTCAAGTGTAATGAAAAAGGTTACATTACCTAAGGATATTTGTGCTAGAATGTCAGGGGATGAATTCGTAATAATATTTAATGACTCTACCATAGAGGATGTAGAAAGAAGGCTAAGCTATATAGAAAAAGAAATAGCTGTTTCTAGTGATAGCGTTTCCCCTATGTACTTTAGTTATGGCATAACTTCTATAAATCCAGAGGACAATTTAACTGGAGAAGAGCTTTTAATGAGGGCTGATAAAAAAATGTATGCATTAAAGAAAAATAAAAAGGTTAAGATTTCAACTTAGGGTTGAAATCTTAACCTCTTATATTATCTTTCTTATTTTTAAAGACTTTATGATAAATAGTGCCACGGAACCACCTATGATAGCTGTGACTAATTGTATAGAACCCATGGCTACAGTAAGCTTTTGTGCCACTTTTTGTGGAATGGGTAAAGCAAATATAAACACAAGTTTTGTAGCTGAGAAAAATAAAAATGCGAATTTTAATAGTGAACCACTTAGAACACCTAAATAAAGTCCCCATTCTCCTCTATTCTTTAGGAAGTAGAAAAGAGTTACTAGTACCATGTTTCCTATAGCTATGAAAGGAACAAAAGGTCCAAGGACAGGGTTTAGTTGGCCTGTTAAAAAAGCTAATAAGGGAGTTAGTGCTGAGGTTAAAAGTGAAAAAGGAAGTCCACAAATATAGGCTGTAAGTATTAGAACCGCATTAACTATAGAACCTACAAATACTTGACTTATGTTTGGAAATATTCTTCCTAAGGATTGTGCTATTACAGCAATAGCCAAAAGTAGTGCACTAAGAACAATTTTCTTAGTATAGTTTTCTTTCATTGTTTCATCTCCTATGTTATGTCTTATGATAAGCGATAGATATCTAGAAATATATGATGCTTATCCTATGTATAATCTTATGCTAAATAAGATTATACAACAAAAATGCTTTAATCATCAATCTCCATTAATAACTATCATGTCGCTTTTATTCACTATATGCCACCAGGTCTTTCCAGGAGATAGATTTACAGCCTTACCAGACTCATCTGTTAAAAGGGTAGGGGAAGCATCACCCTTCTTACTCCATTTTATCTTTTGATATTTACCTTGAGATATTAAAAATCCTTCACCTTGTCCTGTAAGTCTAATATCTATATGAATACCATCCTTTTGTAAGGCTATATCTGTTTTTTGAATGATTATATTATCTGCATGAATATTCTTTTTATTTTCCCTATCTATGGATGGTTCATTATCCATAGACTTCATATACTTCCCGTCCTTATAAATATAACTAGTATTGTAGTTCTTATTGGGTTTAATTATAACTTCCTTGGCAGAGGTAAAAGTTCCATTATTCCAAGAAGCTTTATCAAATTTTAGAGATGAAGAGGGTGAAACTAAAAAGTTCTTTTTAGAAATTAAAGCTCTTAACTTTTCTGTAGAGGTATAGAGGTTATGAGGCGATTTTCTAGTTTTATCCCTCCAATAAGAGCTTCCATTGGCGGCCTCATCCATGCTTTTACCCTTGCCTTTCTGAATACTTATGGTGGCTTCTTCGCTACCTCCACAGTGAGCAAAAGGAAGGGTAAATTCTTCAGCCAGATTTAAAAAGTAAGGCCTTACACTTCTTATAGGACCTATTATTTTAGGGCTGTTACCATAAAATAAGGCTATAAACCTAGGGATTCCCCCCTCAGCCATGGTTTCAAAAACTATATCTGCATCTATAAGACCGGATTGAGGTCTTGCTGCCTTAGAATTTTCTATAATAGCCATAAAGGGGATTAAGTCTTTAGCATCATCTGAAAGCTCTTCTCCAGTATAAGGTGAATATACAGCTTTTTTTACTGAAGTTTCGGTGTTCTTATCTTCCACTACAGAAGTTTTTTCTTCTTTATCAATTATGCTTTTGTCTTTTTTAAAGGAAATTAAACTGCAACCACACAAAATAAAACTTATACATAAAATCAGGGTAAATACTAATTTTTTCATTACATCCTCCTAAGATTTAAGTTGCTCATCGTTGCAACTAAAAATAATCTTTAATACTATTTTATCCCATGACTAACATTGCTAATACCCTCTTGATACATAAATTATATGCTTATATATCATTTCACTATGACATAAGAAAATTTTATTTGCCATATCCAAAATAAATATATATATCTATTTATTCTACTATGAGGGAAGAAGGCCTTATATGCCGTGATTTAATATAAAAATATGAAGCTTTTATTCATTTTACTATAAAATGAGAAAGCTTTATTTAAAGTCAAATATAATAAATATCTAAAAAACACTAAAATTTGAAGCTAAAAAGACGTAAAATAAACTAGTGATACTTTTATGGAAAATGAAAAATTGCCAATAAAATATTGCTGATGTATAATTAACCAGGTACAATATATAGTACAATGGAGGTTTTTGGTATGCTACATGTTGTGAAACGAGATGGACGTCAGGTTAACTTCAAATCTACTAAAATCACCGATGCCATTAAAAAGGCAGGGGAAGAGGTAGGAAGTAACCTTAGAGAAAGCGAAGTAATGGAGTTAACTCAAAGTGTAATTAGGTACATAGAAAATAGTGAAAAAGAAAAAGTTACTGTAGAAGAAATCCAAAATATTGTAGAAGATGTGCTAAGAGAAAAAGATTATAAAGAAATAGCATCAGCTTACTACAATTACAGAAAAGAAAGAACAAAGGTTAGAGAAATAAAATCCGATCTTATGAAGGCTATAGAGCTTATTGGAGTGGAAACTGACAGGGACAATGCCAATGTTGGAAATAACTTCAGTTCAAAGCTCTTGAGAATTGCCAGTGAATCCAATAAGTGGCATAACCTAGCAGCTATGCCAAAGCACCTAGCTAAGGCTCACGAAAATGGTGATATTTACTACCATGATTTAGATAGTTATAATTTAACCACCAACTGCTTGCACATTCCTACTTTAGAACTGTTAGAAAGCGGTTTTAATACTGGATATGGAACAATAAACAAGCCCAGGAGAATAGAGTCCGCAGCGGAATTATCCTGTATTTTATTACAATCTACCCAAAATGATATGTTTGGTGGACAATCTCATCCAGATTTTGACAATGATATGGGCGCCTTTGTGGACCCTACAAGACAAGAAATAAGAAAAGAATTTTTAGACCTTGGTATAGAAGAAAGCAAATTGGAAGAACTAGTAGAAAAGAAACTGAGAAGAAGCGTGCAGCAAGCCATGCAAGGCATAGTTTATAACTTAAACACCATGCACTCCCGTGCAGGATCTCAGGTGCCTTTTAGTTCAATTAATTTAGGTATACCAAATTCTAAGGATGCAGCTTTAGTATGTGAAGTATTCCTTGAAGAGTATGAAAAAGGATTAGGAAAAGGAGAACAACCTATATTTCCTAATATAATATTCAGGGTTAAAGAAGGAGTAAATAGGGAAGAGAGAGATCCATACCACTATTTATTTAAGCTTGCTTGCAGAGTGGCTGCCAAGAGAATGAATCCAACCTTTATGAATATAGATTCAGATTTTAATAAGGTTTATTATGATAAAGGATATATGCCAGCTACCATGGGCTGCAGAACCTATATTATGTCAAATGTAAATGGAGAGCCAGGCACTAAAGGAAGGGGGAATATCGCCCCTACCACCATAAATCTACCAAGGCTAGGTATACTAGCAAAAGGTAGTGAAGAAAAGTTCTTTATTTTACTTAAGCATAGATTAGAATTAGCTAAAGAATCATTAATGCATAGATATGAAATACTAAAGAAGCTTAAGATTAAGGATTTACCTTTTGTAGCAGGGCAGGGACTTATGAAGGGATCGGAAAATTTAAGTCCAGACCACTCCATTGAGCCTATATTAAAACAAGGAACCTGGAGTATAGGATTTATAGGACTTGCTGAAACCCTTAAAGCACTTACTGGAAAACACCACGGTGAAGATGAAAATACAAGAGAGCTAGGTGTTAAAATAGTTTCCTTTATGAGAGAGTATACAGATAAGTTAACCCAAGAAACTAAGCTTAACTGGAGCACCTATGCTACCCCAGCAGAAGGCTTAAGCGGAAGATTTATTGTACAGGACAAGAGAGTCTTTGGAGAAATACCTGGAGTTACAGATAAAGATTATTACACTAACTCCTATCATGTTCCCGTGGGCTTCCCCATTTCCATTAAGGATAAAATCGATATTGAAGCGCCTTATCATAAGCTTTGCAATGCAGGACACATAAGCTATGTAGAAGTGGATGATGTACCTTCACCAGAAGCTATAATGGATATATTAAACTATGCTTATAATAATACAAATATAAGCTACATAGGAATAAACTTTCACATAAGATACTGCAAACATTGCGGCACCTATCTTCATGGCAGTGAGAGTAAGTGTTCAAAATGTGGAAGCTATGATATACAGGGCATCTCTAGAGTTACTGGCTACCTAAGCCTTGACGAAAGATTTGGACCAGGAAAATCTGCAGAAAGATCCGACAGAATGTCCCATGTGAACAATAAGAAGAATTATACAAGCTAATGTCAAGTGCCAGGCACGTGACAAGTGATAAAAGTTTAATAAAAAAGCTGCGATTATTTCGCAGCTTTTACTATTAAGGCATAGCTTTCATCACTATTAAAAGGTTTTTTATCAAAGCTGCCAAAAAGCTCTATATTTTTAAAGCCTGCTTTTTGTAAAAGTATAGTCAGTTCATTGCTTTGAAGGGGAAAGAGAGGAACGCTGTTTTTATAAGTTTTTATTTCATTATCTTCTTTAATATTTAATTCAGTATTAAAATAAACTAAGGAATTCTCCTCATTTACTTCATAGTTCCTTACAAAGGAAACCTCAGCTTCTTTATTCTTAATTGTGGGAAGTGACCTTACATTATGCTTTAATATTCTGTCATAATTAATTATTTGAATTATTAGGTTGCCATGCTCATAAAGCATATTATATAAGTCATTTATAAGGTTCTTAATTTCTACTTTATCTGTAAGATGCACCAAGGAGTTGCCGATACAGAATATAGTATGAAAATCTTCATTAAGTTCTTTTTTTACCTCTCTCATATCTGTAGTTTTCATCTTTATATTAAGAGCTTCGCTTTCTGCTTTCTCTTTAAGCTTTTCCATCATAGCTTTATCAAGATCTACAGCATACACGTCATAGCCTTTTTTAGCTAACTTAAAAGTATAATTACCACTACCGCAAGCTAAATCAAGTATTTTTCCCTCCTTAGGGGAAAAGCTCTCAATAAAATCTTCAGTCATCTTACTCCAAGGAAAAACCACATCATAAACCTTGCTTAACTCTTCATAAAATCCCATTTCATACCTCCTCAATGGCAACTAGATTACGTATTAATTATATACTCAGTATACCCCTAATAGTATAAATATACAGTAACTTAAGATACGGAGATAATTTAAAATTTAGAACTGAGAATGAAAGAAGAAACTTACAGAGTTTCAATGAATTTATTGTGAATCAAGTGATTCTTGGCTTCAGAGGTCGTTTGCTTAAAAGGAATACTTACTCCAGCTGAAGCTTAGAAGAACACATCTAGGAGCTTTCCTATTAATATTATTAAGTTTAAGGGTTAGTATTAAATTTTGGAAGGGGGATTGCCATAATATTTCTTGAATATCTTACTGAAATGATAGGCATCATCATATCCTACTTCTTTGGCTACAGCTTTTACGGAAAGTTCACCTTCTTCAAGGAGTTCTTTTGCTTTGGCTAGCCTTATTTTTATAAGATGATTTATAGGGGAAGCCCCTGTTTCCTCTTTGAATATTTTGGATATATACACAGGGCTTAAATACATATTCTTCGATATTTTTTCTAGAGAAATATCTTTGTTATAGTTTTGCTCCATATAAGTGCTTATGGTATCTACAATATTTTGTTTTTCTGAAGACTCAAAGGATAATTTTATGTCTTCTTTTTCTTTATCATCTAAAACAGTGCTTGTCTCTCTAAGCGTAAGCACTAAAAGCTGCATGGCCATAGATTTTAACATTAAATCATAGCCGCATTGATTTTTTTTCTGTTCTTCATACATTTCTTCACATACTTTATAAAAAGCTTCATAGTTCTTTTCCATTTTAACTATAGAGCCCATTCCTTTTATGGGAATAAAATCTTTTGGAAAGTCTTCTATCTTTATGCCAGTTATGCCCAAGTGAAACTCTTCTACATAGGCATTATCCTCTGTTTCTTCACAATGATATACCCCAGGATTAAAAACAAGAATTTGTCCTTTTTTTATATTACAAAAATTATCATTGATTTTATATAGTATATTACCTTTTATCACTATACTAAGCTCTATAAAATCATGACAATGGTATCTAGTTTTAAGCTTGCCTTTATGTTCTGCCTTAAAGAAATAAAGTACTTGTGGATTATAACTCTCCGAACCAATTCCAAGACGATACACTTTAATTCACCCCTATTTTAATTAAAGTTTATATATAAGAATATACATCATCAGTTTAAAAAAGTACATTTATAAATTATGAATAATGGTCCATAATGTAAAAAGGTTTTAATAAATAGATTCCTTTAAATCTGCTATAAAACTATTTAGAGGATCTAAAATATCGGGGAGGATTTTATGGATAATTTTAAATGGGCTTGGTCGTATGTTAGAAAATACAAGTACAAGTTCATACCAGCACTTATACTAGTTTTAGTTACTTCATTATTAAGTATAATTGTTCCCTATTTATCTGGAAAGTTAATAGATGAGGTAATATACAAAGGAAATAGGGACATGCTTTTCATTCTTTTAATAGCTATGATAGCGGCTACTTTTATAAGGTCAGCCATAAGGTATGTATTTCAAATGCTTTTTGAAAGGGTTTCTCAAGATTCGATTTTTGAACTCCGTGAAGATCTTTACAAAAAGCTTCAAGAGTTAGACGTGGATTTTTATAAGAATACCCGCACTGGAGACATTATGGCTAGGCTTACAGGGGATGTAGATGCTGTAAGACATACTATAGCTTGGGTATTTTATAGTATATTTGAAAATACAGCTATATTTATTGTAGCTATGGCCTTTATGATGACTATTAATTTTAAACTTACTCTATTTCTTATTGCCATTACACCAGTTATAGGTTACTTAGCCTATAACATGACTAAAGAAGTAGGACCTACTTTTTCTAATATCAGGGAGAGCTTTTCAAAGCTTAACTCTATGGTACAGGAGAATATCAGCGGTAATAGGGTGGTAAAAGCCTTTGCCAAGGAAGACTATGAAATAGAAAAGTTTGATAAATGCAACCAAGGATTTAAGGAAAACAACCTTATTTCCTCAAAGGTTTGGGAAAAGTATCTTCCTGTATTGGATACCTTAGCAGGTTTTTTAAACGTAGTTCTTATATTGGTAGGAGGGTTAATGGTTATAAATAAAACCATGACCTTTGGTGAAATTATAACCTTTAATAGTTTTATCTGGGCATTAAACAACCCTATGAGAATGGCAGGATGGCTAATTAATGATGTTCAACGGTTTAATGCTTCAGCAGCCAAGATTAGAGAGCTCCAAAAGGTAGAGCCAAAGATTAAGTCTCTTAATGAAAGTACTGAGGAGAAAAGGGTTCAAGGCACAGTGGAATTTAATGATGTCAGTTTCAGCTTTGAGGATGGAGAGGTTTTAAAAAATATATTTTTCAAAGCAAAGCCAGGGCAAACTGTTGCTATATTGGGACCTACAGGTTCAGGGAAATCCACCTTGGTAAATCTTATATGTAGATTTTATGATGTAACCTCAGGAAATGTGATGATAGATGGTAAAGATATAAGACAGTGGGATGTGAAGAAACTAAGGGAAAATATTGCAGTAGCTATGCAGGATATATTCCTTTTTTCAGATACCATTGAAGGAAATATAATGTATGGAGCTCCTAATGCTCCTATAGATCAAGTATACTCTGCAGCAGCCATTGCAGGAGCAGATGAATTTATCAAGTCTTTCCCAGAGGGTTACGAAACCATAGTAGGAGAAAGAGGGGTAGGGCTTTCAGGAGGACAAAAGCAGAGAATTGCCCTAGCTAGAGCATTGTTAAAAAATCCGTCTATTCTAATACTAGATGATACTACCTCAGCTGTGGACATGGAAACAGAATACAAAATCCATAAGGAATTAAACAGCCTATACAATAATAAAACAACCTTTATAATAGCCCACAGGCTTTCTTCTGTAAAAGATGCAGATGAAATTTTAGTTTTAGATAAGGGAGAAATAATAGAAAGAGGTACTCATAAAGAACTTATAAATAAAAAAGGATATTATTACAGCGTATATCTAACTCAATTTGGTGACTTTGATCACCAGGGTGAAAAGGAAGTGATGTAAATGGCACGTAATAAATTTGACGTGGATGAAAATCTTGAGGTTCAATTTAATTTCGGACACTTAAAGCGAATGATGGGTTACGTAAAGCCTTATAAAAAGGAAATGATAATTACCTTAGTATTAATGATTATAGCTAATGCTGCAGGGCTTTTATCACCTTATCTAATGAAAGAAGCTATAGACAGTAAAATCCCTCAAAGTGACAAGATGGGACTTGTGGTATTATCTTTAATCATTTTAGCTACTTTAGTTATTTCTGGAGTATGCATGAAATTTAGGATAAGGACTATGGCAAGGGTTGGCCAATGCGTACTAGAAAATATAAGAAGAGATTTGTTTGTTCATTTGCAAAAGCTACCTTTTACCTACTATGATTCAAGACCTCATGGAAAAATATTAGTAAGGGTAGTGAACTATGTAAACTCTCTTAGTGATTTGTTGTCCAATGGACTTATAAATTTAATAACAGATTTTATAAGCTTATTTATAGCCTTAGGCTTTATGCTGGCAATTAATGTGAAGCTTACTCTTATAAGTATGATAGGAATTCCAGTGCTTTTTGCAGTTATATTGGCATTAAAAAATGTTCAAAGAAAAGCCTTTCAAGCCTTAAGTAATAAACAATCCAATATGAATGCATATATTCATGAAAGTATTACTGGAATAAAGGTAACACAATCCTTCGCTAGAGAAGATAAGAATTTGGATATATTTAGAGAAGTTAGCGGAGAATATAGAAGTTCATGGATGAAGGCGGTGGCAATACAATTTTTGATCTGGCCTTCCGTAGAAAATATATCCACACTCACTATAGCCCTAGTGTATATCGCAGGGGTGTATTCCTTGGATAAAACCATTACTGTGGGAGTTTTAGTAGCCTTTATAGGATATATAGGCAGGTTCTGGATGCCTATTATAAACATAGGAAACTTCTATAATGCTATAATTACTGCCATGTCCTATCTAGAGAGAATATTTGAAACCTTAGATGAGGTGCCTGAAGTGGCAGATATGCCTGGTGCAGTGGAAATGCCTGAAATTAAAGGGGATGTGGAGTTTAAAGATGTCCACTTTAAATATGATGATGACAAGGAAATATTAAAAGGAATAAATCAAAGGATCAAAGCTGGAAGCACTATAGCTTTGGTAGGCCCTACAGGAGCAGGTAAAACTACAGTGATAAATCTATTAAGCAGGTTTTATGATGTATCTTCAGGGGAAGTCTATATCGATGGAATAGACGTAAGAGAGGTAACTTTATCTTCCCTAAGAAAACAGATGGGAGTTATGCTGCAAGATACCTTCCTTTTCTCAGGAACGGTTTTAGATAATATAAGATATGGAAAGCTTGATGCCACAGATGAAGAGGTAATAGCTGCAGCGAAAGCAGTAAGAGCTCATGAATTTATTATGGAACTTCCTCAGGGCTATAACACAGAAGTTAATGAAAGAGGTACAAGGCTCTCCGTTGGCCAAAGACAGCTTATATCCTTTGCCAGGGCGCTTCTGGCAGATCCTAAGATTTTAATCCTAGATGAAGCCACCTCCAGCATAGATACAAAAACAGAAATAACTCTACAAAAAGGACTGGAAACCTTGCTTAAAGGCAGAACTTCCTTTATCATAGCCCACAGGTTATCCACCATAAAAAATGCAGATAAAATACTATATATAAAAGACGGAATTATCACCGAAGAAGGCAGCCATGAAGAACTTATGGCTAAAGGAGGAGACTATAACCACCTGTACAACTCTCAATTCATCATGCTCAAAGCGGTGTAGGGAGAATGGCAGTCATATTAGTTATTAGTTAAGGGATCGTACCAAATATACCATTTGGTACGGTCCCTTATTTTTTCATAGAGTATAGATTTCTTAAATCGTTTAGATATTGTACAATTATTAATACTTAAAGTCATTCCAGTTTACTGGAGTGATTTTTTCATTTTGCCAGTCTTCTTTCGTAATGCCATAGCCAATGGCATCATATATTTTTCCGTCTTTGCATGTCCATGCTTTCCTATAGTGTGATTCTTTAACAAAACCGCACTTATGGAATACACATCTCATAGCATAATTATCCTGTCTTGTGGTACCTTCTATCCTTTCCTTATCAGGATAATTATTAAATATATAATCAACAAACCAGTTCACAGTGCTTGTCCCGAATCCCATGCCTTTGTATTTGCTTAAAATTCTTATATCAAACAACGGGCTATCATCTTGTAAATCATAAACTCGTATCATTCCCACTTTTGTATCCTCATCTAAAATAATCCAAAATGTTTTGTAGTCATCCCCAGTATACAAATGATTTTCATAATTAGTTCTAATTATTTCTGGATTGGGATTGGGAGTTCCGTGAAATTCCCAAATATCTGATGTTAAAAATTCTATGAGAGTATCAATTTCATCTTTAAATTCTTTAAAGCTTATTTTCATGATTCTATTTCCTCCTCACAGTTAATTGAAGCATTTTATAATTATGTAGTAAATTATACATTGCTCGCATTCCAATTATAACATTAATTTAAATATAATGTATATTCGAATGTAAATATTGGGATTTAAGTAGTTTATGCAAAAAGAGTTATTTAAAAGTAATTTTTAAGTAAAATCTAAGATGTTCTTAAGTTTAAATACAGATTATTAAGATACAATGCTTATAAAGCATAGAAGTTAAAGCAGCTATATTGAATTAAAATCCCCTTAAAGGATAAGTATATTTAATATGTGGTTAAATAGAATTTTTGAAATTAGTGAATATTAAAAGTACTAATTTTAGATTATTATAATAAGGAGTTAAAGCGATAGATGGATGGAAATTTAGAAATTCAGGATAAGGTAGTAGATAATGAAAAAGTAGAGTTAAAAGTTACAGGGCTAACCGAAAGAGAAGTACAGGAAAGAATTAAAAAAGGACAAGTAAATATACTTCCCAAGTCACCGTCAAGGACAATAGGACAAATAATAAGGGCAAACTTATTTACTCTTTTTAATGCTATAAACGCAGTGCTGGCAGTGATTGTAATAGCTGCAGGTTCTCCTAAAAATGCACTTTTTGCAGGAGTTATAATAAGTAATACCTTAGTTGGAATAATACAAGAACTTAGGGCTAAGGCCACACTAGAGAAACTTTCTGTACTTAATATGTCAAAGGTTAAGGTTATTAGGGATGGAGAGGCTAAGGAAATATATGTAGAAAATCTGGTTTTAGATGATGTAATGATTTTAACTCCAGGAGACCAAATGGCAGCAGATGGAGTGGTGCTTAAAGATAGTGAATTTGAAGTAGATGAATCATTATTAACCGGAGAAGCAGATCCTGTAGGGAAAAAAGAGAATAGTAAGCTTTTATCAGGAAGCTTTATAGTGGCAGGAGAGGGTTATGCTAAAGTAAGCAATGTAGGAGCTAATACATATGCTGCAAAACTTGCAGATGAGGCAAGAAAGTTTAAGTTGATTAATTCAGAGCTTCAAGGAGCCACAAATAAAATATTAAAAACAATAATGTGGTTAATAGTTCCAATAGGTGGGTTATTGGTAACAACTCAAATTCTTTTTAGCCAGAGAAGCTGGCAGGAAGCGGTAATAGGTACTACAGCTGGAATAATTGGAATGGTTCCAGAAGGAATGGTATTATTAACAAGCTTAACTTTTGTTATAGGTGTAGTTAGATTATCCAAA
The DNA here is from genome assembly GCF_900142075.1 of Clostridium amylolyticum. Lineage (GTDB taxonomy): Bacteria > Bacillota > Clostridia > Clostridiales > Clostridiaceae > Clostridium_AA > Clostridium_AA amylolyticum. Next base: position 44,526 of record NZ_FQZO01000002.1, on the reverse strand, counting down.
TGGAAAACTCTTGTTCAAGAGCTGCCAGCTACAGAGGTTTTAGCTAGAGTTGATGTACTTTGCTTGGACAAAACAGGTACTATAACAGAGGGAAACCTAAATTTAGTTGATGTCATGGCTTTAGGTAAAAAAGATAAAGAGGAGATAGATGAGGTATTATCAACTATAGTTCACGCATTTCCTCATTCAAATCCAACTCAACGTGCAATTTTAGAAAGATATAGTATTCCATCAAACTTAAATATATTAAAAAAGGTACCTTTTTCATCGGCTAGAAAATGGAGCGGAATAACCATTGAAGGTAAAGGAAATTGGGTTTTAGGGGCTCCAGAAATGATTTTAAGAGATTCATATGAAGATATAAGAGATCAGGTTGAGGAAGAAGCAGTAAAAGGGAGAAGAGTATTATTATTAGCTAACTTTCACGGGGAAGAGTTAAGTGAAAAGTTACCTGATAATATTGAGAAAGGGGCTCTTATATTAATAGAAGATATAATTAGAAAAGAAGCTCCAAAAACATTAGAATATTTTAGGAAAGAAGGAGTTACTTTAAAGATAATTTCTGGAGATAATCCAGTTACAGTTGCTGCAGTAGCAGAGAGAGCTGGGGTCCTAGGAGCTAAAAATTATGTTGACGCTAGAACTTTGCCAGAGAGAAAAGAAGAATTGGAGAAGGTGGTTGAGGAGAATACTGTATTTGGAAGGGTTACTCCTCATCAGAAGAGAGAGTTAGTTAAAGCTCTTCAATCAAAGGGACACACAGTTGCAATGACTGGAGATGGAGTTAATGATGTATTAGCATTAAAAGAATCAGATTGTGGTATAGCCATGGCATCAGGCAGCGATGCCACAAAGGCAGTAGCTCAATTAGTTTTACTTGATTCTAACTTTAGTGCTTTGCCTGAAGTAGTATCAGAGGGAAGAAAGATGATAAATAACCTTGAAAGAGTATCAGAATTGTATTTAACTAAGGCAGTATACTTTACAATTCTATCCATTATATTTGCAATAATACTTCTTCCTTACCCTATAATGCCAATACAACTAACTCTTATAGGTTCTATTTCCATAGGGATTCCTTCCTTCTTTTTAGCCTTAGGACCTAATAAAGATAGAGTAGAAAAAGGGTTTTTAAAGAGAATATTACAAGCTTCCATTCCTAATGGAGTGATAATAGCATTGAGCACAGTAACCATATTCATTCTTTCGCATAATGGAGGCCTTTCATTAGAAGCATGCAGAACATTATCTGTAATAGTAGCAGGGGGAATAGGTCTCGTAGTACTATTTAGAGTGGCTCATCCTTTAAATATTTGGAAACTAGCTCTAGTGTTAGGTATGATGGGTATTTTCACCATAAGTTTTATAGTTCCTTTAGCAAGAAAGATATTCATATTTACTCCTGTAAGTGATGTATTTATATTTATAGCATTATTTTTAGTAGTATTATCGTGGCCGCTGATAACTTTAATTACAGCAATAGTAAAGAAGGTAGGAGAGAAAAGAGATTATTCATTTAAAAAAAAGGTACATATTTATTGATATGGAAATGTTGATTTCCTTAGTTTTATAGTATAATTGGATTAACAATTATTAGGAGGTCCTTATGAAAGGAATAATGCATCACCTTGAAATTTATGTAAGTGATTTAAAAGAAAGCAAAGATTTTTGGGAATGGCTTTTATTTAAATTAGGATATAAAGAATATCAAAAGTGGGATAAGGGTATAAGCTATATTTTGAATGATTCTTATATTGTATTTGTGCAAGCTGAAGAAAGATTTCTAGATATTCCATACCATAGATGCAGAGTGGGACTAAATCATTTAGCTTTTTATGGCGAGAGTAAGGGATTTGTAGATGAGATTACAAATGAACTTAGGAAAAAGGAAATAAGAATATTATATGAGGATAAACATCCATATGCTGGAGGAAGGGATCATTATGCAGTATACTTTGAATCTCCTGATAGGATGAAAGTGGAAGTAGTTGCTGAATAATAATTTTGAAGGTGGAGACTGATGTGGAGAAAGGTTATACCATGAAATTAAAAAAACTTGCATTGATTATTGGCATAATAATAACACTTTTAGAACTGTACTTTATATTTACTATTAAACAACAATATAAAGGGGTTTATAATATTACATTTTTCTTGATTTTAGTCCTTTCACAACCAATTTGGTATAGCAGCCTATTTAAAAACAAACCATCGCTATTTAAACTAATTTATATAGTAGCCATAACTATAGCCATACCCATAGGCATGTATTATTCATTACCTAAATATTCCTATGAAGCTGGAAAGAAAATTATAGAGGATAAGATAGGTGATAATAAGGAAGTTAATTTTGTAAGCTATGGATATGATAAGTCCACCATTCCTACCACAGATAAAGGGAAAAGCATGTTCTTAAACCACAGGGTATATTATTATGAGGTTAAATTAAATGACAATAGTACTTTTTTTGCTATAGAACCAAGTAATGGACAGGTTAAAGAAGTAGAAAAAGATTACTGGAGTGAAAAATAGGATAAATATAACGGCAGCCATATGAGTTATAACTTATTAAATTGAGAGATGAAAATTATAAAAGTATAAAGTAAAAAGGAGGAAATAAAATTCCTCCTTTTTAATAAGATAATTATTTGTCTTTCTAAATATTATCCCTTTCCTGTTTAAAAGATAAATCTTTTTTAAAATGTGATTTTTTCTTCTTTTTTACCAGATTCGTATATGGCGCATATCATTTTTTGTGTTTTTATAGCTTCTTCTCCTGTGATTTCTGGTTCAGTACCTGCGGAAAGACAGCTATAGAAGTTTTTTATTTGTTTTACATGGCTTACTCCCCAGTAGCCTTTAGCTCCATTTCCATAGAAAAATACTTCGCTTGGGTTGTTATCTGCAATATATTCTCTTCCATCATTAAATTTTACAGAAGCCCTGTCAGCTACCATCTTTGCGGTGCCGTTTTCGCAGTATAGCTCTATCTCTACAGGAGCATCATAGCCATAGTAGTTTACTGCATGGAAGCTGGTCAATACTCCATTTTTATATTTTATTATACCTTCTGCAGAGTCTTCTACTTGAATAATTTCATGAGCTCTGTTTTTTATGGTAGCATCTATAAAATCTATTTCACTGTCTATAAACCATCTCATTAAATCCATGGTATGAATAGCTTGATCAATTATTACTCCGCCGCCTTCTTTATCCCAGGTACCCTTCCAATCACTTTTACTGTAGTATTCATCGGAACGATTCCAGGTTACAGCTAGTTTACCTGATATAATACTTCCTAAAGCTCCTGACTCTAAGGTTTTCTTTATTAACTGAGAACCTGGATTATATCTGTTTTGAAATATTACACCTAAGGTTACATGGTTTTCTTTTGCAGTTTTGATCATTTCCTCAGCATCTTCAAGCTTTATAGACATAGGCTTTTCGGTGAGTACATGTACACCAGCCTTAGCAGTAGCTATAGCCACTGGAGCATGAAGATAGTGAGGCAGACAAATATGGATAACATCAAGATCCTCTTTTAAGAGCATATCCTTATAATCTAAATAATAATTACAATTAAACTCTTCTGACTTTGCCTTAGCCCTTTCTTCTTTAATATCACACACTGCTATGATTTCTGCATTTTCTAAACCTTTTACAGATAAAGCATGCATGGGAAATATGTTTCCACAGCCAATAATACCAACTCTGAATTTGTTCATACTTTTTACCTCCAATTTAAATGAACTTTTCTAAATGCCTTATACCTATGCATAATCCTTCTTTGATTTTTTCTTCACTACCTTCATATAGGGGATCTTCGTGCTCAGTACTGATTACTCCGTCATAGCCGCTGTTTTTAAGTATTTTTATGAGTTTTTCCCAATCTACTTGTCCAAGGCTAGGCATTCTATATCTCCAATAGCCATAGTTATCTTTACCATCTTTATTTAACTGCCTATCATTAATGCCATACTTATTTAATCTATCAGTATAAATTTCAGCATCCTTAGCATGCACATGGAAGATTCTATCTTTAAAATCTTCGCAAGCTTTGAGGTAATCTATAAACTGAGGTATTAAGTGAGAAGGGTCAAAGTTTAATCCAAAGTTTTTACTAGGTACTCTTTTAAACATTTCTTCCCAAAGCTCAGGGGTGTAGGATATGGTGCCAGGAATTCCTGGATATTGCCATCCTCTCATATCACAATTTTCTATCATTAGCTTAATACCTTTATTTTCAGCATAGGATACTAATTCAGTAAATACTTTTTCAAACTCATGAAAGTTCTCTTCCATGTTCTTATCTATGTTTCTTCCCACAAAGGTTCCTACCAGTGGAGTTTCCAGCATAACCGCTGCATCTATGCACTTCTTCACATGGTTATTTATAAAGGCTCTTCTTGCAGGATCTCTATCTAAGTTATTATCATAATAAGCTAAGGATGAAATCTTAAGGCCATACTCTTTAAAATAAGCCTTTATTTCATCAGCTTCTTCTTGAGTTAAGTTTGCTACATCTATATCGCTGCTAGAATAATCTCTATCATTTTCCCTGGGCCAGCAGGCTACTTCTAAAGCTTTAAAACCATTTTCTGAAGCCCATTTTGCTTTTTCTTTAAGAGGCATATTTCCTAAACATACAGTTAAAAATCCTAAATACATATATTACACCCTTTCGTATATAACATTCATCTTTTTTAAATTATCAAAGCTTATTTTCACACTCTCTATGGGATTTCTTTTGCATATATCCTGTTCCACAATAAGCCACTGGGCACCATTGTTTTTTGCTTGCTCTGATATAGCTTTTATATCTATAGTTCCATTGCCTATTTCAGTGAATTCTCTTTCTTTAGTAGCAGCCATATCCTTTATGTGAATAAGAGGAGTCCTTCCAGAATATTTTTTCATATACTCTATAGCATCTAATCCAGCATAGGTTACCCAGTAGGTGTCGATTTCAGCTTTTAAATATTCAGAATCCACCTGGTTAAACAAAATGTCTAATGCATATTCTCCATCATAAAGCTCCAACTCATGAGCATGATTGTGGTAGCAAAGTTGAAGACCAGCTTCTTTAAGTTCTTTGCCTATAATCTCTAGAGACTTAGCTAAATTTATATAATCCTCTTTATTATTGAAAGAAGCCCAAGGACATACTATGTGCTTATTTCCTAACTGAAGATTATATTTAATTATTTCCTGGAGATTACTTTTAAGTTCATCCAGGCTAATGTGAGCTCCAGCAGATTTTAGATTAAGAGTTTTTAATTTTGCCTTAAGCTCTAGGGCATCAAAGCCACCAAAACCTGCAAATTCCACTCCTTGATATCCTATTTTGGCTACCTTTTCTAAAGTTCCCATAAAGTCTTCTTTAAGAGCATCACGCAGTGTGTAAAGTTGTACAGCTACAGGTATACTCATAATAATCACCCCTAAATATTATTGAAAATACACAGCCTTACCGGTTTTTGATGATTCATATATTGCTTCTAATATTTGTGTTACCACTAAAGCTTCTTCTGGTTTTACCAATGGCTCTGTATCATTTAATACAGCTTCAATCCAAAGTCTAGCTTCTAAATCTGCTTCGCTTTCTGTATGACCATCATAAAAAGCTACTCCACCAGCGCTTAAATCTATTTTGGTCTCATAAAGCTTGCCTAAATTTTCTCCGTTTATGGTAAGCCCATCTTTCATGTCAGCTCCTCCATCTGTACCGCAAAGAGTTGTTTGAGCTTCTCTTACATCTAAGCTGTTAAGTGCCCAGCTGGATTCTAAAACTATGGTAGCTCCATTTTCCATGGTAATAAATCCAAAAGCGGAGTCTTCTACAGTGAATTTTTTAGGATCCCAAGGTCCCCAGGCATTAGCAGCATTTTCCCTTTTAGATAATTTGTGATAAGCACTTCCCATGACGGACTTTGGCTTATAGTTATTCATCATCCAAAGGGTTAAGTCTAAAGCGTGGGTTCCAATATCTATTAATGGTCCTCCCCCTTGTTCATCTTCATTTAAAAATACTCCCCAGGTTGGCACAGCACGTCTTCTTATGGCATGAGCTTTTGCATAGTATATTTCACCTAAATCTCCATTACTGCAAACTTCGTGTAAATATTTTGAGTCTTGTCTAAAGCGATTTTGATATCCTATGGTGAGCTTTTTCCCAGTTCTTTTAGCTGCTTCTACCATAACTTTAGCTTCCTCTGTGGTTTTAGCCATAGGCTTTTCACACATTACGTGTTTACCAGCTTCTAAAGCGTCTACAGTTATAAAGGAGTGAGATTTGTTTGGGGTACAAACATGTATTACATCTATGGATTTATCTGCTAGTAACTCTTTATAGTCTGTATAATATTTAGCATTAAGAGTTCCGAATTTTTTTGCAGCCTCTTTTGCTTTTTCTTCAATAATGTCGCAAAAAGCAACCATTTCAACGTTGCCCAACTTTGCTAAGCTTGGCATATGCTTTCCATTTGCTATTCCTCCACAGCCTATGATACCCACTTTAAGTTTCTTGTTATTACTCATGATAAACCTCCATAATGATTATTTTAATTTATCCCATAGCAACCGCCCCTAATACCCCCACTTCTTTAAGTGGTGGGATAAGGGGCGCTAAGCTCCTGGATAAGTTTTCTTAAATTTATGATTTCGTTTTCAGCTTAATTATATAAAAAAATATCGGAAATTACTTCCCGATATTTGCTAAATTATCCTCAGATATTGCTTTTTTGAATTGCGAAGGGGTTTGCCCTTTTTTTAACTTAAAAACCCTATTAAAGGTCTTTATGCTATTAAATCCGGCTTTATAGGCAGTATCTGTAATGCTCATATTTTCACTTAATAAAAACCATTCCGCTTTTGTTATCCTAAAATTACTCAAATATTGTCCAAAGGTTATACCGGTATTCTGTTTGAAAAATCTTGAAAAGTGATATGGGCTAAAACCGGCTGCCTGAGCAGCTTGCTCTAAGGTTATTTCTGAGGCATAACTATTTTCTACATATTGAAATACATTTTCCAGTCTGTCTAAAGTATCCTTTTGTCTGCTTTCCTCCTCATGGCTTATGGTTTCCATGGGAACCTTTCTCAAAAGCAGAACCAGTAAGTCATAAAGGCGAGCTTTTAAGGCTAATTTGTAACCTTCCTGTTTATGGTTATACTCTTTAATAAGAGCTTTTATTTGCTCCTCCATCTCCATCTTTACATGAATATCCCAATATTTGCTGAATCTTTTTGACCTATCAAAGAGAGGCCTGATTTCTTTTCTTTCTCCCATCATAGAGTTAAGATTATCAAAAATTGAGAGATTGAACTGGATAACTACTCTGTTACTATGGCTGGATTCAGGCATAAAACAATGAATATCTCTGCTGCTGATAAGCAGGATGTCTCCTTCTGAAACATCATAGATTTTGTCATTTACTCCCACCTTCACGTTTCCTTCTACCATATATATAATTTCAATTTCATCATGCCAGTGATGAGCAACTCCAAAACTCCCTTCGTTAAGAAATAACCTAAAGGGAAAGTCCACTTCTAACAAACATTTTTCAAACCAAGCCTCCATGTTACAACCCCCTTGCAGCCTTATGAGTTATTTGTTTTAAATTTTGCCTTCAATATCATTATATATCTTTTTACTGCCATGCCTACTTAAATCTTTACACCAGATATTGAACATTTACAAATTTAGATAAGGTGTTTCCATAGAGATATGGTTGTTATTGGAACTATATGGTAGAATATTTATAAGTAATCAGTAGTATAAATAAGGTTGCAAGGGGGAGAATCAATTGGAGTTACTTCAATTATTTACTTATATTATTTTTAATTGCATTGATTATATTAATAGAGCTTTATTATAAAAGATGGAAGCCAAGAAAGCATGAAAAAATGATTAATGAATATATAAATAAAAGTGGAGGAGTAGTTTACGCCATACAAAGGTTTGGAGACTCAGAGAATTTATATATTGTGGACTACAGTTTAGATGATAAGAGGGTGGGCAGTGTTGTAAAATTTACTTCTAGAGGATCAATGGAGTGGAATTAGGAAAGACCATGGATATACAAAATAGTTAAATAGATATCTTGTAAATCAAGGAGGTGCAATGATGAAATCAAAAATAGAGCAGATGAATTATAATAAAGCAAAGGAAGTTGCAAAATGGATTTATGAAGGAGAATTATCATTTTATAATATGGATGGAAGCTATGAAGATATAGAAGAATTCCTTAACGGTGAATATTTTTGTGCCACAGATAGTGAAGATAATCTTATAGGATATTATTGTTTTGGTGATTCTGCTATAGTTCCAAAAGGTAAACCCTTAGGTGCTTATAGGGAACTAGATATTGTGGATATTGGGTTGGGGATGAATCCTAAGCTATGTAGACAAGGTTTAGGGAAAAGTTTTTTAATCAATGGCTTAGAATTTGCCAGGAATCAGTTAGCTGCTAAAAAGTTTCGTTTGACAGTAGCATCTTTTAATAAACCTGCAATAAAAGTATATGAGAGAGCAGGCTTTATAAAAGTTAAGTCCTTTGTAGTAGAATCAAAAGGTAAAGAAGTAGAATTTTGGGTTATGATTTTACAGTGAAAAAAATTTCAATAGGGTTTTTATATGGAGGGGTAAATATGTATGAGTATAAATATGTAGAGTGTTCTATGGGCGGGATTTTTACAGGGGATAACCATAGGGAGATAATCGATAAATATGCTGAGCAAGGATGGAGGCTTGTTCAAATTATACCTTTATATTATACATTAGAAGGAAGAGCAAAGAACTTTGAAATTATATTTGAAAGAAAATTAGAAGAAATAAGCTAAATGAGGAGAATAAAATGGAATCTATTTTAGTTGTGGGGGGAACCACTTTTGTAAGCAGCTCTTTGGCGAAATACCTTATTAGTAAAGGATATGATGTAGATATTCTTACGAAAGGTTTAAAACCAATAGATTATGATGGAGTTAAAAATCATTTAATTTGCAATAGAAAATTAAAAAATGAAATGCAAGAGGTGTTAAAAGGGAAAATATATGATTTTATTTTTGATATATCTGCATATACCAAAAGTGATGTAGAAATTCTCTTAACTTCAATTGACACTAGCAAATTGAAAAAATATGTGTTTTGTTCTTCAGGAGCAGTGTATAAACCAAGTGAGGAACTAATTGGAGAAGAATTTGCAAAAGGTGAAAATCCTAATTGGGGAAAGTACGGCATGGACAAAAAAGAGGCAGAAGATTTCATTACAGGTAATGGAGTACCTTATGTTATTTTTAGACCAACATATATTTATGGTGAAAACAACAATTTATATAGAGAAGCATATTTTTTTCATAGCATAAGCAACAATAAAGTTATTCCTTTACCCTTTGGAAATAATACCAGAACCCAGTTTATTCATATTGATGATTTGGTTAGAGTATTTGAAAGTGTTATAGAAAACAAAACCATCTGTAAAGTATACAATGTCACAAATCCTGAGATTATTACCTGGGAAACTTTATTGTCAAAATGTGGTGAAGCAGTAGGTAAAAAACCTATTATAAAGAAAATAGATATAAGGGACATAAAATTAGAGCCAAGGACATATTTTCCTTTTAGAGATGTAACCTACATGCTGGATATAACACAATTAATAGAAGATGGACTTTATGTACCTAAGATTTCCTTGGGAGAAGGCTTGAGGAAAACCTATAAATGGTATATAGATAACAAGCCAATAGTTATGGACACTAGAATGATGGAGATAGTGAATAGATTAATGATGAAATAGTTGCATTATAGGTGATTGGATTATTTCCTTTACAATAGTTAGTGAATAAATTATAAGTGAAATAACTCTGGATTGAGTATATAATTTGACAATTAAAGGAATAAGATATAAGATTTAGGTATAATATTTATAGGAGGAACAATATATGAGAAAACTTATTCTAAACATTGCTAGATAATTAATTTAATAAGATATCTAAAAGGATGTTTTTTGCTGTAAATAATCCAGCTTTATTTGTAGTGTAATCTTTTAGATAGGCGCAATGTTACGGAATAGTTTTGCATTTTTAACTTTTATAGATGTTATTCTTAAAAATAATAGGATAATCTTATTTTTAAGATATGTTTTTATATATTTGTTATGCTGAAAATGCCGTACTTAACCTACGGCTTTTTTTATGTTCATAATTAATTATTTAACTATAATTATAGTTAAATATGAGCATAACATTATATCTTAAAGGCTATAAGTGAACTATATTTCACTTATAGCCTTTTATTGTTATGTTAGTGAGGTGAGCTTATGCCAAAGTAATTAATTGAAGGTTAAATAACTTATTAATGTTTTTTAGGAGGTATAAAAATGGAGAGAAATATTGAAAAAATGGCAGAATTTTTTAACCATAGGGCAGAGGGATATGAGAAACATATGTTAAAGCTCCAAGATATTGATAGCTATTATAAAAGTTTATCTAAGGAAATAATTTCTACTAATGATAAAATAGAAGTACTAGATTTAGGATGTGGCACAGGGTTAGAATTGAAGGAAATATTTAAAAAGTGTCCCAATGCAAATATCACAGGCATTGATATGTCAGAAAGTATGTTAGAGCTGTTAAAAGAGAAATATAGCAGCTTTTCCAACCAGATTAAGTTAATAAATGGTTCTTATCTTAATATTAGTTTTTCTGAAAATAAATATGACTATGTGATTTCAAGCATGACCATGCACCATTTTACTCATGAAGTAAAGAGACAATTATATAGTAAGATCAAAGCTTGCTTGAAAAAAGAAATAGGTATTTATATAGAGGGAGATTATGTGGTAGATGATGAAAAAGAAGCTGAGTATTTATCACATTATCATGAAAAACTTAAATTTCTTAAGGAGGAACTTTACCACATTGATATTCCATTTACAGTAGATACTCAAAAAGCACTATTATTGAAGGCTGGCTTTAATAATGTAAATGTTATTTTCCATAAAGAAAAGTCGGCAATTTTTATAGCCAGTTAATTAAATAAAAGGTTAGGGAGGTGAGCTTATGCGTAATACTGAATTATTTATACAAGCTTTAGAAAACAGCGATAAAGAACTTCTAAAAAAAATACCAAAAACTGATTTGCATAATCATAGTACTAGTGGTTGTTCAAGAGAATATATTAAAAAGTATAGTAGTATAAATATTCCAAAGCTTGGAGAAAAATTAAAATCTATGGATGAAATGCATCAGTGGATGAGTAAAAATATAGATAGTTATTTTGAAACTGCTGAAGGCAGAAATTTATTATTGGAAGGATGCTTTCAAGTAGCAAAGGATGATGGAGTGGTAGTTTTAGAGGTAGGAGAAGATGTTTGGGGAAATGGTAATTATTATAATGGGGATATAAGCAAACTCATAGCTCATTACAAAGGTGCCCATAAAAAAATATGTCCACAGGTGGATTTTAGATTTCAAGTAGGATTATCAAGACACTGTCCTATAAAGCTTTTAGAGGAGTGGATGGAACCATTTCTAATGCAAGACTGCTTCTATTCCATAGATTTATATTGTGACGAGTTTGCTCAGCCTATTAAGAATTTTAAACCCCTTTATAAAAAAGCTAAGGAAAAAGGCTGGCTTTTGAAGGCACATGTTGGTGAATGGGGTACTGCAGATGATGTTAAAGAAGCAGTGGAAGAATTAGAACTTAATGAAGTTCAGCACGGAATAGCAGCTGCCAATTCACCTCATGTAATGAATTGGCTAAGAGATAATAAAATACAGTTAAATATAACTCCTACCAGCAATGTACTATTAAGCAGGGTGGAAAGTATAGAAAAGCATCCTATTAGGAAGTTGTATGATTATGGAGTAAGGGTTACCATCAATTCAGATGATATTATCATATTTGACTCCGAAGTATCTAAAGAATATATGAGGTTATATGAAGTTAAAGTGTTTACAGCTTCAGAGTTAAACCAAATTAGATTATATGGATTAGAAAGTAGAGGACATCATGAATAATATAATTGTTTAGGTTTATACAGGACGTATCAGCTATAAATGTTATGAGCATTAAAATATTTTGTCACTTGCTACGTGCCTGGCAACTTTTTGTATCATCCGATAAAATCCGGCATAGAAAGTCGAGGAATTAGAATCCTTTAATTGTATTATAAACCTAAGGAGTGAGATGATGGATTGGATTAAACGTATTAACAGTACAGTGGATTATATAGAAGAAAATCTTGATAAAGAAATTTCCTATGAAAAGATTTCAAAGATTGCAGGGTGCTCGGTGTATAATTTTCAACGCATGTTTTCCTATATTGCAGATAAGTCTTTGTCTGAATATATTAGGAGCAGGCGTCTTACCATGGCAGCCTTTGATGTTATAAATAGTAAGGAAAAGATCATTGATATAGCCATGAAATATGGATATGAATCTCAGGATTCCTTTACAAGAGCCTTTAAAAATTTTCATGGTGTTCTTCCTTCAAAAGCACGAAAGGATATTGTTAAATTGAAGTCCTGTCCAAAAATCTCTTTTCAAATAACAATTAAAGGAGAAGCATATATGAATTATCAAATTGAACAATGGCCTTCATTTACAGTGTCAGGTTTTAAGCATAGGATTAAAACAAATGAAGCTTTTAGTTTTATACCACAGATTTGGGATACTGCATGGAAAGATGGTGCTATGGAACAGCTGATGGGTTTATTTACACAAGCTGATTATCGTCCAGCAGGTTTTTTGGGTATTAGTGCAGGAGGGAAATGGGGAGAGTCAGAGAAAATGGACTATTATATAGCTGTTACTAGATATGTTGATGATCCTCAATGCAAAAGGGTTAAACCACTTGAGGGTATGAGTACCTTTGAGTTCCCCAAGGCTACATGGGCTATATTCGAAGCAAATGGAGAACTGCCAGATGCTGTTCAACAGGTGTATAAAAAGTTTTATACGGAGTGGCTTCCCAATTCTGGCTATGAACTGGACGACCTTCCCGTTATAGAAAGTTATATGCAGGATAACAGGCAGGAAGTGTGGATTGCTGTAGTTAAAGCTAATGACAAATAAAATGTTGAAACAAAAAACGAGGGAGTTTCCTTAACCCCCTCGTTTTTTAATGTATATTTAATGCAATAAGTAATAGCTTACATGGCTGCGGTTGTTAGTTTATTAAGGTTACTGTATATACCTTTTGCTCTAAGGAGTTCTTCGTGGGTGCCTCTCTCCTGTATTCCTTCATCTGTAAGCACCATTATTTCGTCGGCTTTCTTTATGGTGGATAGCCTATGAGCAACCACTATGGTGGTTCTTCCTTTAGATAGCTTTTCTAAGGATTTTTGTATTAGATATTCTGTGGTATTATCTAGGGCTGAAGTAGCCTCATCTAATATAAGTATAGGAGGATTTTTTAAGAAAACTCTCGCTATGGACAATCTTTGCTTTTGACCGCCAGATAGTTTAACCCCGCGTTCTCCTATATAGGTATCATAACCCTTAGGCAAGCCTTCAATAAAGTCATGGATATTAGCAAGCTTGGCTGCTGTTATAATTTCTTTCTCGGAAGCCTTAGGATTACCATATAATATGTTATCTCTTATGGTTCCTGTAAATAGGAATACTTCCTGCTGAACTACCCCTATGTTTTTTCTTAAAGATTCTATTTTTAAATCATAGACGCTTTTGCCATCTATTAGAATATCTCCTTCATCTATCTCATAAAACCTAGGTATTAAGTTGCAAATAGTGGTCTTACCGCCGCCAGAAGGTCCTACTAAAGCAAGGGTTTGTCCAGCTTTCACTTTAAAGCTTATGTCTTGTAGTATATGATTATTTTTATCATATTTAAATCCTACGTTTTTAAACTCTATGTTTCCTTCCACATTGTTTAGAACCACTGCGTTTTCTTTATCTTTTTCAGGTTCTACTTCCATAAGTTCTAAATATCTTTTAAAGCCTGTAACCCCTGATTGATACTGTTCTACGAAAGAAATCAGCTTTCTAATAGGGGACATAAACATTTTAATATATAAAAGATAAGCAACTAAGTCACCAAAGTCAATATACTTTTTATATACAAAATATCCACCAGCTAATAACACTATTAAATCTAATACATCTATAAAAAAGTACATTCCAGAAAAAAAGTCAGCCATACATTTGTAAGCATTTTGTCTTGCACCTACAAATTTCTTGTTGTCCTCTTTAAATTTTGCAGATTCAAATTTACTATTGGTAAAGGCTTTGGATACTCTTACTCCAGCAATACTATTTTCTAGACCTGCATTGAGCTCTCCTATGGTAACTCTGCTTTCCATAAAGGCTTTTTCCATTTTAATTCTATTTTTAAGAGAAAACCAAACTAAAATTGGTATAAAGGCAAAGGTAATTAAGGTTAGAGGAATATTTATAGTACATAAAATTGCAAAGGAGCCTAAAATCATTATTGAGGAAATAAATAAATCCTCAGGGCCGTGGTGAGCAAGTTCTGATATTTCCATAAGGTCATTTACTATTCGTGACATTATTACTCCATTTTTGTTTTCATCAAAAAAAGAGTTGGGAAGAGTTTGAAGGTGGTTAAATACCTTTTCTCTCATATCCGCCTGCATTCTTACTCCTACCATGTGTCCCCAATATTGCACAAAGTGGTTTAGGAAATACTTCATAACATATATTAAAAATAATACTCCTGCCCATATAAAAAGCAGTCTGATGTTATTATTGGGAATAATATCATTTATGAGTCCTCTAGTTATCATAGGATAAAATAAATCGCATAAAGCTACTATAAAGGCTGCTGTTATATCCAAAATAAACAGCTTTTTATGGGGTTTATAAAATGAAATAAATTTTTTAAACATAAAAATCTCCTTTCTATTAATGGCAGCCATATGAGTTATTACTTATTAAATATGCCTGAAAATATTTTGCAGCATCTACGTGCATAAAAGGCATAAACAACTCATAACTCGTATGGCTGCCATTTACCATTCGTTGGGGTAAGCAAGAAGGCTTACTGAAACTTTTCTTCGTCCAAAAGTGTAGCATTCTGCTAATGAATTCATATATAAATCTATTTTTAAATTTTTTATTGCTGATCCTGTATCGGCAGCTATGGCATAACCATAACCATCAATATAAAGCTTAGAACCTAAAGGTATAACTGAAGGATCTACAGCAACGGTGCTAAGCCCAGAGGGATTTCTTACAGGTTTTAAACCAGAAGCAGTGATTAAGCCATCAAAGTAGGCAGTGGCTTCCATTACATAGGTTTTCTTAGCCAGTATAGTACCACGATCAAAGTTAATAGAACTATTATTATTCATAGTGCTTAGAAGTTCTGTGCCTTTACTAATGGCATTTTCCACAGAATCTCTTACAGATGGGGTGCTTATCTGCGGTAATAATAATCTTAAGTTAGATATAGCATTTCTAATAGAACTTTCCGAGGGGGTTGAAGAGTTAATTATTGAAATTGAGTGAGATACCAATGATTCTTCATTATCTTTTATAATTGAAGATGCCTTTTGTCTTTCCTCATTTATTTTATCTATGGTGGATTGTTGAGTTTCTCTCTTTGATTTCAGAGCTTCAAGAGAACTTTGCATAGAGTTTTCCAGAGACTTATACTCATCCTTTTTACTATTCAATTCATTAACATTGGTTAATAGCTCTTCATTTTTTCTCTTAATGTCACTTATTAATTTGTTATCTAAAGATATTATCATATTAGCAGCTTTAGCATTAGAGATTGCCTCTGAGAAACTCTTAGAGGTTAGGATAATTAATAGAGAATTTCTATAAAAATTGCTCTTGTATATGGTTCTTACCCTATTGTCTAAAACAACTTGTTTTGTCTTTAGAGACTTTTTAATATCAGAGATTTCAAGTTCTATCTCTTTGATTTTATCTTCAGTTTTATTAATTTCTTCTCTATTTTGCTTAAGTTTATTATCTAGCTCTCCTATTTCTGCATTTAAAGCAGATAATGTTTCTTTTAAGTCCATAAGCTGTTTGTCCAACATTTTAATTTGGGTAGTGCTTTGCTTTATATTTTCTTCTGGTGTGGCATTGGTAATACACATAAGGCTATTACTCAAAAAGAATATTAATGTAAACCACAG
The DNA here is from genome assembly GCF_900142075.1 of Clostridium amylolyticum. Classification (GTDB taxonomy): domain Bacteria; phylum Bacillota; class Clostridia; order Clostridiales; family Clostridiaceae; genus Clostridium_AA; species Clostridium_AA amylolyticum. The sequence continues at coordinate 28,392 of NZ_FQZO01000002.1, read as the reverse complement.
GAAAATTCTCTTTTTCAAAACTGTATCCTCCTACATATTAGAATGGCAGCCATATGAGTTATGCGTTATCATGTCAAAAGTAACCATAAAAATATTCTAGCATATTCATTACTTAAATGAAAGTTAACACCAGCTTATTATAGTATCATATAATTATAGGAGGGGCTCAATAACACCAGAAGATTAAAAGTTAGATTATGAAAAATAAATATTAGTTATAGTATACACAGAAAGAAGGGAGAATTTGAAATCATTTATAGTTACCAATCATGAAGCTAGTTTGGGAAATGCAGTGTTACTTACAGCTGCATATTTTTTAGTTCTCACCCTTGCCACAGCTATTGATATTGTGGTTTGGAGAAAATTAAATAATAAGATATCTGTTTGGCTGAATTTAATTACTTTAATAGTTTTAAACATAATATTTATCATGGTACTATTTCAAAAGACCTCATTTAATATTAGTATATTTCAAAATATTTCTGTAAGAGGAGTTATTCTAGCCATAGGATGTTCTATATTATTTTTCTTTTTTGTGGATAAGGGATTAGATCCAGTTTTAGAAAATATATTTCCTTCTAGTGAAAAAAATTATAAAGAAGCCATAAATACTTTAAGGCAAGCACCCGCGGCCAGCTTCATTCACGTTTGCATTATAGCTCCAATAATTGAAGAAATACTTATGAGAGGATATGTTTTAGGAGGATTACAAAATAGATATGGCGTAATTTTTTCCGTTTTAATATCATCTATTTTATTTGCGTTAATGCATTTTAACATGGTACAAACTATATCTGCTTTAATATGCGGACTTATATTAGGAATACTTTATGTAAACACTGGATCAATATTTTGTTGTATTTTAGCTCATTCTTTGTATAATGGTATTTCTTATTTTACAAATATATTAGGAAATGTATAAATGGGGAATTACAGGATAAAGAGGTTTAAATATAAGCAAATTATATATAGTAAGATTCATAGTAGATAATAGAAGTAAGGGAAACAAATATTATTTAATTTTGAAAATAATAAAAATCACCCTAGGTAAGCTATTGCTAGTTACCCTACGTAATGTCCTATTATAATATTGAGGTGATGAAAATGAAACAAACATTTACTACAGGTGAGCTTGCAAAATTGTGTAATGTAAGCGTGAGAACAGTACAATATTATGATAAGGTAGAGATTCTAAAGCCATCTGAGTTAAGTGAAGGTGGCAGGAGAATTTATACAGAAGAGGATTTGGAAAAATTACGATGTATTTGCTTATATAAGGCTTTAGGATTTTCATTAGATGAAATCAAGAAAGTAACTGAAACAGAAAATACCTATACCTTATTATATGAAACAATTTTAAATCAACAAAATAAAATTGATGAAGCAATTAAGTCTTTGACACAGCAAAAAGAGCAATTAACTGCAATATTGCAACAAATAAAAGAAACAGGAAAAGTAAGTATAAAAAGCATTGAAGATATGAATGATTTGCTAATGAAGAAAAAGAACCATAGAAAAACAGATATAATGACCTATATATTCTTAGCTTGCTATGTTCTTATATTATTTTGTGGATTTCCAATGGCAGTTTCCTTTGGTGGATTTGCTCCCATTTTAATGTATGTCATAGCAATAATATTACTAGTAGGATTAATATATTATCATTCTCAAGTTAATTCTTACTTGTGTCCTAACTGTCATAAAAAGTTCTCTATAAGCTTTTGGAGAGATATGCTTTCGTTGAACGGTGGGAAAAAAGGGAAATATCTTAAATGTCCACATTGTGCATATAAGGGATGGATTAAAGAAACTTTTCCAGATTAAGAAATGAGCATTATACCAAGTAACTTATAATAAATTTAAAACAAACAAATTTCTATAGAATATAAATTATCATAGGTAAAGCAATCCAATAAGGAAAGGATACAAAAGTTAACATGAGAATAAACAAGCTTCTTAGCAATAGTGGTTTCTGCTCTAGAAGAGAGGCCAATAGAATTATTGAGGAACATAGAGTAATGGTAAATGGAAGGCTTTGTAAGCCGGGGCAGTGGGTAGAAGAGGAGGATATAATCCTTATTGATAATAAGCCTATTCCAGTGAAGGATAAAGTTTATATTGCATTGAACAAACCAGTAGGGATTATTTGTACTGCAGCAAAGGAAGTACAAGGTAATATAATTGATTATATGAATTATCCTGAATATATTTTTCCAGTGGGTAGATTAGACAAAGCATCTCAAGGTTTGATACTAATGACCAATGATGGCGAATTGGCAAATAAAATTTTGGCATCAGAAGGTAAAAATGAGAAGGAATATATAGTAACTGTCCATAAACCTTTTGATGATTTTTTCATCAAAGGAATGTCTCAAGGGGTAGAAATTTGTGGGGTTAAGACAAGACCATGTAAGATGAGTAGAGTTAGTGAAGGCACTTTTCGCATTATTCTAACCCAGGGACTTAATAAACAAATTCGTAGAATGGCCAAAGTTCTTGGATATAAAGTTATACGTTTAGAACGTATCAGAATTATTAATATAAAAAATAATGATATAGATATTGGTAAATGGCGCAATCTTACAGAGGAAGAGCTAATAGAATTAAAACACAACTTAAAATAAAAGGAGATATTTTATCCGATAGCTTAACGCCCCTAATACTCCCGCTTCTTTAAGTGGTGGGATAATGGGCGTTAAGCTCCTGGATAAGTTCTTCTAAGCTTCAGCTGAAGTAAGTATTCCTTACAAGCAAACTCCATCTGAAGCTAAGAATAACTTGATTTGAATGTACCATAAGAAATTAATTTTACGCAGAAAATAAGCATAATATATTACAACTATTAGTTCTTAGCCTTCTTTTATGGTGAATTAATAACTTGAAAATTCGTATATATATTAAATATGTATAATATTCCCAAGATTTAAGTGTTAATTGTCACTTGTCAAGTGACTGGCACCATATAAAATGTATAGGAGGAGATTCCGTGGGAAAAAAGATTTCTATTATTGTTTTTATGCTGTTACTATTTACTAGCGTAAATGCTTATGCAGGGGATATTCCGGAGAGCATATTATTAGGTAATCAGAATGCATTGTTTATAGGAAAAATTACCAGTGCTAAAAATGATACCTACAGCATAGAGCCTTCTACTATTATGATGGGAAGGATTGAAACTAAGCAGATTCAAATTAAAAAGTTTGATAAGTATTATGGTACCGAGGATAAACCTAAAGTTGGAGATTCTATAGTAGTGAGATTGTTAGAGGATAATAAAATTGATGATTTATGGATATTTAAAAGTACTTCTCTGGATTATAAAACCCTAAGGCTTTTAAGTGAGCGCCATGATATGGTGGTTAGGTACGAGAAATATCTTAATGAAGGAAAATATTCTGAAGCACAAAAGAAAATAGATGAAAAAAATTTAACTGCTTCTTCCACAACTACTACTGTACAAATTGCAGAAAGAGAGGTAGATCATAAAGAAAAATCATATTTAAATAGCACTGAAATTTTTTCTATAGTTATACTACTTTTTGCAGTTATAGTGATTTTATTTAGATTTATATTGAAAAAGAGAAATAATAGAATTGAAAATTAACTATTAAAAAGTGATCACTTTGCTCACTAAACTGTTAGCAAAGTGATCATTTAATTACAATAAGTAATAACTCATATGCTGCCGTTATGGAAAAAAGATAGGAGCAAAATGTTTAATTGTGCCTATCTTATATTATGTCTTAAATTTATAAAGTCATTTGCTTGTCAGTCTATTTTTTTATTCTTTTTCATATTTATAGAATTAGAAGCCACTGTTGCAATGCCAGCAACTAAACTCCCCATTCCCTTCATACTACGTCCTGATAACAACCAGGTTGTGCCTATAAGAATAAGTCCAGCACCAACGGTTCCACCAACAATAGAACCCATCCTTGATATTCTCTTTGATGGATGAGTTAATTTATCTACAGTGTCCATTGATTTACTTAAAGTTTCTTTGGATAATTTTTTTGTTCCTTTCATTAGTTTTTCATTGTAAATTTGCATACTATTACCTCCAAATCATTTTAATAAAATCCCGGAATTTATCGCCCCACTTATTAAAGCACAAATTCCAAATACAATCAGTATCCAAGCCCACCTCTTTTTCTCCATTTTGTTTCTGCTATAAATCAGGATAATGATGCCTATAATTAACAATATTATTGATACAGAAGTACCAACAATAAATCCAGTGCTTATATTTTCCATTATTTCACCTCCATGTGATTTACTTTGGCTATTGCAATCGGTGATTCATACTATACTATATATACCAACCGTTGGTATGTATAACCGTAAAAATAAGCTGCCTCTTATGGCAGAATATTTTAATGCTATAAAACCTTTATGAAAATGTTGCATCACGAAAGCCATTAAGTGCCAACATGATCTCTGTATCGATAACTGGTAATCCTATATTATCAAGTAATTTTTTTAAAAAGCTGATTTTACTGGTAAATTGTTCTTTTGTAACAGCAAATACTGCAGGATTTAACCATACATTTATTAAAAGCATTACCACTTCAGATAATTCCTTTGAATTGTCAACGGTGATAGAACCATCTTTAATTCCTTCTTCTATGACTTTCCGTAATAAAGGAGCATAAAAGGTAATACATTGATTGAGCTGTCCTGATAGAAATTTAGGATTTTTCATCAAGGTTGGTGATGAACGATATAGCTGTTGCTGTTCTTTATTAGATATAGACTTTACAAAAACTTTTTTCAGTTTTTGTAATCCATTTAATGATTTATCATCCTTTATACTATCAAAGGGGTTATGTTCTTCATACATTCTTGAAGTAACAGCATCAAAAATATCTTCTTTTGAACTAAAATGATGATAAATAGCACCTTTGCTAAGGTCTCCTAAGTTATCAACTATATCTTGAATAGTAGTTTGCTCATATCCTTTCACTATAAAAAGTTTAAGGGAAGTATCCAAAATACGATTTATAGTTACTTCTGGATATTTATTTCTAGCCATTTAACTCCTCCTTTTTAATACATACGGTTGGTATGTTTATGATAACAATTTTCTTTCTATTTGTCAATATGACTTGATTTATAGTGTATGTATTATATATTGAAGTAGCTTGAAAGTTAGTATAAGATTAGATATAATTGATTCATAATTTTATATATTAAAAATAGCCATGATAAAAGCTGCGATTTATAACTTTCTTCAGAGAGCCCATGGGTGGTGTGAATGGGTGAAAAGTTGAATCTTTCCACTTTTGGAGCTGAGGGCGATGAGCCAAAGGTTTGTATCCTTTACCATACTAATTCGAGAGGTTGATAATTTTTATACATCAGCAATTTGGGTGGCAACGCGGATTACTTCCGTCCCATGGATATATGGGATGGAGGTTTTTTTATTTTTTGGTTATAAATAATAATAATATATATATTTATTGTAGGAGGGAAAAAACATGTTAGACATAAAATTTGTAAGACAGAATCCAGAGGTAGTTAAGCAAAACATAAGGAATAAGTTTCAAGATAGTAAGCTTGCCTTGGTAGATGAAGTACTTGAGCTAGATGTTGAACTTAGAAACGCAAAGCAGGAAGCAGAAACTTTAAGAGCTGAAAGAAATAAGATTTCCAAGGAAATTGGAGCTTTAATGGCTCAAAAAAAGAGAGAAGAAGCTGAAGAACTTAAGAAAAGAGTTACTGCAGATTCACAAAGATTGGCTGAGTTAGAAAATAAGGAAGTGGAACTGGAAAAAAGGGTTAAAGATATTATGTTGGTTATTCCAAATATAATTGACCCTAGTGTTCCAATAGGTAAAGATGATAGTGAAAACTTAGAAGTTCAGCGTTATGGTGAGCCTCTTGTACCTGACTTTGAAGTTCCTTACCATACAGAAATTATGGAAAAATTAAAAGGTATTGATTTAGACAGTGCTAGAAGGGTTGCAGGAAACGGATTCTATTATTTAATGGGAGATATTGCTAGGCTTCATTCTGCAGTGCTTTCCTATGCAAGGGACTTTATGATAGATAGAGGCTTTACATACTGCATTCCACCTTACATGATCCGCAGCGAGGTAGTAACTGGTGTTATGAGCTTTGCTGAAATGGAAGCCATGATGTACAAAATAGAAGGGGAAGATTTATATTTAATTGGAACTAGTGAGCATTCCATGATTGGTAAATTTATTGATACAATATTGCCAGAAGGGGACTTACCTCAAACCCTAACCAGCTATTCACCATGCTTTAGGAAGGAAAAAGGGGCTCATGGCATTGAAGAAAGAGGAGTATATAGAATTCACCAATTTGAAAAGCAGGAAATGATAGTGGTATGTAATCCAGAGGACAGCATGATGTGGTATGATAAGCTATGGCAAAATTCAGTAGACCTATTCCGTTCTTTAGATATACCAGTTAGAACTTTAGAGTGCTGTTCAGGAGATTTAGCAGATTTAAAGGTAAAATCAGTGGATATAGAAGCTTGGTCTCCTAGACAGAAAAAATACTTTGAGGTGGGAAGCTGCTCCAACTTAGGGGATGCACAAGCACGCCGCTTGAAAATCAGAGTAGATGGCAAAGATGGAAAATACTTTGCCCACACTTTAAACAACACCGTAGTAGCTCCTCCAAGAATGCTTATTGCATTTTTAGAGAACAACTTAAATGCAGATGGTTCAGTAAATATCCCAAAAGCACTACAACCATATATGGGAGGTAAGACAGTAATTAAATAAAATACTGTTTATATATTTCCATAAAATGTAATCGCCCCAGGGGTGATTCCAAATTAAGTAAATATACTATTTGTATACAAAAGTCATAAAAATACTTTAATAGAAATAGCAGCTTCCAATTTTTAAAGGAAGCTGCTATTTTTTCTTTAACTTATGTTAAAATTAGCATATAAATTGTGGAAGGAAGTTTTATATGCTAAAAATAAGAGGCTTGTACAAAGAGAAGAAAAATAATGTGATAAAAGATATAGATATTGATGTAGATAAAGGTAGTTCTATAAGTATAGAATGTAGCAATTATATAAGCGATTTGCTGGTGAACTTGATTTTAGGAAGAGAAGTACCAGCAAAAGGTGAAATATATATAGAAGGTATAAAAAATTCTCAGTATATTAAAAATAACATTAATAACATTGGGGTTGTACTTAGGGAAGAGACTTTTTATGAGAGAATGACCATAGATGGGTACATGAAATTTTTTAGTAGTCTCTTAGATTCAAAAATAGATTATAAAGAGATAATGTTAAAATTAGCGTTGCTAGACATTGGTAACATGGTAATAAAGGACTTAAGTTATTCTCAGAAAAGAAGATTAAGCCTTGCCAGAGAAAGATTAAAAGAGCCTAAGCTATTAATATTTCAAGAGCCAATTCTCAATATGGATAGGGATGGGGCTAAAATAATAATAGAAAATATTGAAGATCTGTGTTCTAAGGGAACTGCAGTAATGATTACTTCTGTGCTTTTTAAGGACACTATTATGGTTGGTGAAAAAGCTTATAGATTAAATGATGAGGGATTGTCTGAGCTGAATAATAACATAGAAGAAATTGACAACCATAAAGAAGAAATAGGATATACAAACAAAACATATAAAATTGAAAAAATCCCGGCTAAGGTAGAGGAAAGAATTCTATTGTTTGATCCTACAGAGATTGACTATGTGGAAAGCGAACAAGGGATCAGTAGTTTATACGTTAGAGGGGACAAGTTTCCCTGTAATATTTCGCTTACGGATTTAGAAGAAAGATTAAAACATTTTGGGTTTTTCAGATGTCATAGGTCTTATATTGTAAATTTACAAAGAGTTAGAGAGGTAATTACTTGGACAAGAAATAGTTATAGTTTAAGTTTGGATGATAAAGTAAAGAGTTCTGTTCCTTTGTCTAAAGGAAGATTAGAAGATTTAAAAAGCATATTAAAATTATAAATGCTTAAATTATGCCATTAAAAATGTACCTAAGCATTAAAAAAAGCACCATCTAGCTTAATAGGTAAGCCTTTTAACATAAAATGGTGCACCATTTAGTACAATATATGCTCCAATTGACCTTGAAAATAAGCCTTTCAGAAAACATGATGCTCCTTTCACAGCGGTTTTATGGCCTTGATACTGAAGTTGTATGATAATTGAGTCATAAAAGATCAGGAGGAGGCTTGAAATTGGAAAATATTATTTCAATGAAGAATATAAGAAAAGATTTCAAAGGAAACACTGCATTAAAAAGTTTAACCTTTAATGTTAAAGAAGGTGAAATTTTTGGTTTCTTAGGACCAAGTGGAGCTGGAAAAACTACTACTATTAAACTATTAACCTCTCAATTACTTCCAACTAGTGGCGAGGTGAAGGTTTTTGGAAAAGATGTGCATACCAATAAAAATCACATATTTAATAATATTGGAGTACTGTCTGATAATAGTGGAATATATGACAGGTTGTCTGTTTGGGACAACCTAAAGCTATATGCAGATATAAATGGTGTTCCTAAGAAAAATATTGAAGAAATACTAGAAAAGGTAGGCATGATTGAAACTGCAAAAAAAGAAGCAAAAAAGCTTTCAAAGGGTATGAAACAAAGGCTTATGGTAGCTAGAGCAGTGCTTCATAAACCTAAGCTGCTATTTTTAGATGAACCTACTTCCTCTTTAGATCCAGGCACAACTTTAGAAATTCATAGGCTGCTTAGGAAACTTAATAAAGAAGGAACTACCATATTTTTAACTACTCATAACATGGAGGAAGCGGATAAACTTTGTGATAGAGTAGCATTTTTAAATGCTGGTGAGATAGTAGAAATAGGAAATCCAGAAGCCTTAAAACTAAAATATACCACTAATGAGATAAAGGTAATTTTGAAAGATAAAGATAAAGAAATTATGCTTAAGAATGATGAAGAAGGTGCTTCAAAAATTAAAGCTTGGATGGAAAATGCACAGTTGATGGCGATACATTCTATGGAGCCAAGTTTAGAAAAGATATTCTTAAACCTTACAGGGAGGGAATTATAATGGAATTTTCAATGAGAAGAGTAAATGCATTGTTTAAGAAGGAAGTAAAATATTTCGGCAAGAATATGAATGTTTTGTTCATGTGCATGTTACCAATAGTTTTTAGTATTATTTATTCAAAAATATTTGGAGAAAATACAATAGACGGACATTTGGCAAAGATAGATATTTTAATTATGTGCATGGGCATGAATCTTGTTATGGTATCTAGCTTTGTTGTAGCTATGCTTATTGCTGAAGAAAAAGAAAAAAATACTCTTAGGACGCTTATGCTTTCAGGAGTGTCGCCCTTAGAATTTTTAGCCGGTAAGATTATTATAACTTTTTTAATCTCGCAAATTACCAATGTAGCAATATTTTTTATCATTGGAATTAGTGCTCAGTATTTGGGAATATATATATTATTAACTACTTTAGTGGTTTTTACCATGATAGAAATTGGTGCTTTAATTGGAATCATTTCTCCTAATCAAATGTCTACGGGAGTAATCGGGATGCCTGTACTTATGATTTTATTGATGATACCAATATTTGCAAGGCTCAATAAAACATTAACAAAAATAGCAGAATTCTTACCTAATTACAACATGAACATTATGTTAGAAAACATATTTAAGGGTGAATCCATTAGCTTAGGATATGCATATAATATAGCTGTGATCTTGGTTTGGATAATAATTGCAGGAGTGGGCTTTGCATATACTTATAATAAAGTTGGGTTAGATAAATAAATTTCATAAACTGATATATAATCTTTGTTAAACTCTAGAATATGTGTTTTACTCTATTATTGAGGTTAGTGGTGCTTTTTTATAATAAGGTAACATAATTTTCTAGAGTTTTTTACTTGTAAGTAAGGCCATCAATTCAACTAATAGAACTAGTTAAGGTAATTTATTGTTTGTCACTTGTCACGTGACTAGCACCAATAATGTAAGTAAAAAATAACTTTAATAATTAATAACTCATATGGATGCCATTTGTATTATAATGTAATTATCATAATAAATTACTAATGAATAAGGTAAGGAGAAATGCTTATGCTAGATAAAATTAAACATATGTCTAAAAAAGAAAAGATGGAGTACATATGGGATTACTATAAAATCCACATATTAGTAGGAGTTTTTATAATCATAGCAGTATCATGGACCATTTACACTAATGTGAATAAAACGGAATATGTATTTAACTGTACTTTACTAGGAGAGGGTGTAAATTTAAGCAAGAAAGCAGAGTTTGAGGACAAGCTTACAAAGATAGTATTGGAAGAGCCTGAAGATAAGAAACAGGCTTATATGGATTTTATCGAAGTAAAAGGTTCAAGCAGCGTTGAAAATTCTATAGACCCTTATGCTATGCAGAAGCTATCTGCTAGAGTGGCCGCTGGTGATATAGATATTTTTATTGTAGATGAAAAGAATTTTCAAAGATTTGCTATGCAAGGTATGTTTGAAATATTAGATTCTTTTAGTGAGCTGGATTTAAGTGATAAAAATGCTGTAAAAATTGAGAAGGGGTCCGAAGATGTGAAGTCAGGAATTTATGGAGTGCGTGTGAAGGATAATGCCTCTTTAAAGGATATGGGATATAGCACAGAGGATAAGATAGCCGGAATTGTTACGCTTTCTAAAAATAAAGATAAAGGTGCAGCTGTGCTTAAGTGGCTACAGGAGGACAAATAAGGCTAATAAGGGAAGAATGAATTTAGAAAAAATTATATAATAAAATAAATTAATATGTATATTTAATTTACAATTGAAGAAATTAGCACTTATCTTTACAAGATGGAGTGCTTTTTCTGTGCTTTTAATTTGTATGTAAAGTTATAGTACTTTAATAGGAGTTTATTTTATGTCAATTATTCCAATAAAAATTTGATATCCTATAAATAAGAAAAGCTTAGTGTTGGTAACACTAAGCTGAGTCTTAGAACATTTATTATGTTTTAAAACTAATCTAATAATATAAATAGTAGCAAAACGATTTATCATTAATTAAGTTAGGAAAAGATGCATGTGCTTTTTAATCTTTATCACTAATTTATTATTGTGACATGACAGTATCTATAATTTTTAGGCTTAATCAGGGGAGTGAGTTTGTTATGTTAAAAAGTAATACTGTTAATTACATAAATAGAAATCCAATAAGACATAAGATTGTTGTTATTATAGAAAATACTGAAACTATTTTGGTTTCATGCCAGCCATATAACTCAAAGGAGTGATGAATAGGAGCCATTTTAAAAATACGTTTACCAAATAGTTTGAAAAATACTATTTGAATTAATGATGATAATGCTTCAATAACGTAAATTCCTCCGACAATAATAACAATAAATGGGTTTTTGAGTATCATAGCTATTGTTGCAACAGCACCACCAAGGGCTAAAGAACCAGTATCTCCCATAATTATTTTAGCTGGATAACAATTATATCGTAAGAATCCTAATAAAGCACCTGCTATACAACCGCAGATAATTGATAATGTATAATAACCCATTCCAAAAGATAGTAAAGTAAAGAATGTTACTACAAGTAGTGTTACAGAGGTAGCAAGTCCGTCTAGACCGTCTGTTAGGTTTAATGCATTAGTTGTTGATACGTAATAAAAAATAATAAAGGGTATGTATAAAATTCTTAAGTCAAATAATTTTTTAGTAAATGGAAACATAATTATTGAACCAATTGAAGGATTATAGTATGAATAAATAGCAAAAATACTTGATACAAAAAGTAATAAAATCATTTTTCCTTTTGAAGTTAATCCTTCATTTTTTTTTATGTATTTTCTTTAAAGCATCATCAATGAAACCTATAAATCCAAAAGCAATAAGTGAAGATATCACAAGCAGGACTTCTTTATTATAATTTTTTATCATAAATAACATTGTTATTATTGATGAAAAAATAAAAATAATACCACCAAAGGTAGGAGTTCCAGCCTTTTTTTTATGACTTATTGGAATTCCCTTTTTAATGTTTTGACCTAAATTTAATTTTTTAAATAATGGTATGAGCAATAAACCAGTAACTGTAGATAATAAAAAACTAAATAATACAGCATATATAATAGTACTCATAATAAATCCTTTCTAACTTAATATTTTCTTAACGTCTATTAAGTTCTTAATAATGTTGTAATTTCTAAAATAAATAATGTTTTGATTTTTTATGAACAGAGGAGAAAAGTTTATTTTAACTTCATAATTATGGTAATATATTGATGGAGTTGTAACAATAACTATATATTAATATCAAAATAAATTGAAAAGTATAAAATATTAAATTGAATATTATTCAAGTAACTTGATTGTAAATATAATTTGGAGGGGTAATTTTGAAGAATGAGTTAGGTAAAATTAAAGAAATAGATGAAAAAGTAAAAGATAGATTAGAGTATATAAAATATAATAATGATAGTGTGATGTGTGATATCAATATAATAAAAGCTTTAAAAAATAACATATATGAAAAAACATCTAAAATATTTATATACAATTTAAAAAAGCTTATTCAGTTAGAAATAACACAAAAAAATCTTGCTAGGAAGATAGGGGTTTCAGAAGATTTACTTTCTAAATACAAATCAGCAGAAGCTTTTCCATCTATAGAAACCTTAATATATATTTGTGAAGTATATAACATAAGTATAGATAAACTTATTTATACTCCATTAACAGCAGCTGATATGGAAAACTTAGAAAATAATATGGATGTTAATACAGATATATTTCAAGACAAATATTATGTTTATTTTTTAGTTACCAATATAGCTAAGGAAGGAGCTATACATGAAGGTATCGTCGAATTTTGCGATGATAATGTAGTATTTAAAATTCTTTCTAATGGCGAAGTTGTTAAGTTATTTAAAGGAGGTTACAATACTTTTGACAAGCTTGTATTCTTCAATTTACAAAGTGCTAATGACGGTATTACATATATAAATATGGTTAAGCCTAATTTAAATAAAAATAAATATGTGGGAGGTATAGCTCTGCTTATGTTACCTTCAGATGCAAATAGCAAACCTTGTGCTCAAAAAATTCTCTTTAGCAAAGTAAGGGTAGATAGGGAATTGCATTATGAAAAATTAAAAGAACTTTTAAGCTTTTCTTGTCAAGAAACAACTTTTGGACATGTAAAATTATCTTCAGTTGAAGATGAGTATGCTTATAATTTTATTAGAAAGCTGATTTAATCCAGCGATGGGATAAAGAATTAGGATTATTTATAATACTGTCCTAGAGGTATGAAAACAAGACTTACTTTATTAAAGTAAGTCCTTAATACATCCTTTATGAAAAATATCATGCAAATATATAAGTGTTAGTCGACATTGGGAATATTTTCATTTAAGAAATTAATCCAAGCTTTTTTAGTAAAGTTAGAACACATATCATAGCTTTGAAGATTAATAATCCAGTTTTTAAATGTTAAATAATCTAATTCAATATTTTTTTGCTTAATATTTGTCATAATATTAATAGTTTTTTCAACATCATTAGATTTTATATAAGCATAAATACATTCCAGTAGCAAACACTCCTCGGTTTTAGAAGCCTCTTCTAAATATTCACCCCATTGGTACCATTCAGATTCAGATAAATCTTTTAAGTTCTCAATTGGAGGGTATGAAGTGAAGGAATAATAGAGATTAATAAGTTTAAATCCTAGCTTTTCAGCAATTGCGATTGAACCTTTATTAGAATCTACGCAAAGCCAATCAATTTTTTTATATCCCTTAGCAAAGCAATCTTTAACGGTTGCAGAAGCAGCTATTTTCCCGAAACCATTCCTTCTATACCTTTTATCTGTGTGTATACCAATTGCAATTGTTTTTTCAAAACTACAATCACTTAATACCCAACTCACAATTATCTTGTCATTGCGTACTAAATACCCTGTACCATGTTTTTTAAAAATTTCCTCGCTACCCCAATTTTCACTCAATACTTCTAGTATTATTTCTGAATTTTCAAGGGAACTTTCTTTTAAGAAAGATATATTAACTTTTTCTAATATATATCCAATTTTCAAAGGATCAGTATAATCCACAAAGTTATCATTAGATAACACATAATGCCTTCTTTTATATTTTCTAATGAAATTATTTTTGTGAATAGTCGGTATTTTATCCATCCATTCTAAAGAATCAGGAACTAGCTGATCCCAAAAATCTAATTCTTCAGATACTTGAGAATTAAATACTTCATCATTTGGATTACCAGCAATTAAATTACATTCACTGGTTTTTATCAATGCAGCAGTTGGATTAATAATGTTGTTTGCATAGATTGTACCAGGATTTTCACCATTGATAACAGAGAATACTGATAATTCATCTTGAGATTTAACTAAATTGATTACTTTTTTATAATCTTTTCTTTCTAATTTAAACACAAAATCACTCCTATATCTCTCATTTTTATAAGTCATAAAATCAAAGCTTAACCTGAATTAGAGATAAAGTTATATGAAGATATGAAGGAATTATCATTAGCAAATTTAACTATTAACGCTTTAGATAAAAAAGAACATAAAAATACCACAGCAAGATTAACCTACTGCGGTATTCTTAATATTAGTATTTAAAAGTACATATTAACTGCACTATGAATTCTAATACAAACTATTAAGGCTGAAAGGTTAAATCAAAGTTGTTCAAAGGGCATAACAAATAAAAGTACCTAAATACTGATAAAAAAGCCTTTTGAACTAATATGCAATTATTTTATAATCACCTCATATAACTTTTGCATAAAAAAATCACTCCTTTCGCCTAAGAATAATTAAGCTTTACCAAAATATACCGCAAAATTACTAAGAATGCAATACTTTACTAGTTAGTAAATTTAGATTTCAATAGTGAAACTAAACTAAGAATGAAATAGAACTCTCCACTATATCACCAGACTTTCTATAAGTGTTATGATAATGGCATGGAGGTGCAGATAGTATGGATAAGATATATAAAACAGCAGAAGTAGCTAAAAGAGTTGGGGTACATTCCAACACTGTACGCCTGTACGAAAAGCTTGAATTAATACCAAAGGTGAATAGACTATCAAATGGTTATAGAGTATTTACTGACTATCATGTAGAGCAGTTTAACCTAGCTAGAACTGCCTTTAAGGTAGAGGTTCTACAAAATGGGCTTAGAAAGAAGATAATCAATGTTGTTAAGTTATCTGCCAAGGGTGAGTTTCAAGAGGCAATTAACTGTACAAATGATTATATAAATCAGATAAAACAAGAGCGAAAAAATGCAGAGGAAGCCATAGAGCTTTCAAAGAAGCTTTTATTAGGGGGAGATGCTAAAGGTAATTATAGGCTTTTTACAAGAAAGCAGGCGGCAGACTATCTTCAAGTTACAATGGACACATTAAGAAATTGGGAGATGAATGGTCTACTTACTGTTAAGAGAAAGCAGAATGGGTATCGAGTTTATACTGAAAGTGATATTAATAGATTGAAGATAATACGTACCTTACGTTGTGCTAACTACTCCCTTTCAGCAATTTTAAGAATGATCAATTCCCTATCAGAAAGTAAGGAAACTGATATTAGAGAGGCAATTAATAAACCAAAAAACAATGAGGAGATTGTTACAGCATGTGATAAGCTTCTTACCTCCTTAAGTGATGCAGAAAAAAATGCAAAGAGTATATTGAAGCAATTAGAATTTATGAAAAATGAATTTAATACAAACTCTACATTTTAACACCAGACTTTGTGATGGTGTTATTCTTTTATCAAAAGGAGGGAATAACATATGGAAGTAATAAAAGTTCATAATCTTTATAAATCCTATGAGGATGTTCAAGTGCTGAAGGATGTTAGTTTAACGGTAAAGAAAGGTGAGGTATTTGGATTGCTTGGAGCCAATGGGGCAGGGAAGAGCACTATCATAGAGTGTATTTTAGGTACAAAGAATTTTGATCATGGGCAGGTATCCATCCTAGGTATGAATCCTCAAAAAGAAAGAAAAAAGCTATTTCAGAGAGTTGGGGTTCAGTTTCAAGAATCTAATTATCAAGATAAGATTACGGTGAAAGAGTTGTGTGAAATAACTGAAGTTCTTTATAAAAATCCATTAGATTGCAATAAATTATTAGAGCAGTTTGACCTTCAAGATAAGGTTGAGAATCTAGTAAGCGAACTATCTGGAGGTGAAAAGCAACGATTATTTATTATCCTAGCGTTAATTCCCAGTCCAGAAGTAGTATTCCTAGACGAACTTACAACAGGGCTAGATGTAAAGTCTAGAAGAGATGTGTGGAAGTGCTTATTAAACTTAAAGAAGCAAGGACTCACAATCCTTTTAACATCTCATTTCATGGATGAGGTTGAAGTTCTGTGCGATAAAATATGTATTTTGAAAAATGGAGTAATAGATTTCTATGGAACAGTTGAAGAAGCAGTGGCATTGAGTCCATATGAAAACTTTGAGGATGCTTATTTATGGTTTGTAGATGAGGAGGAATTAGAGGATGAAAGTATTTAGAACAATGTTAAAGACTGAATTAAAGTTATCACTAAGAGGCATGGATATGTTCATCTTTGCAATCTGTATGCCGATGGTGGTAACTGTTATCTTAGGTGTTATTTATGGCAATAAACCTGCATTTCCTGAAGCTGATTTTACATTCATGGAACAATCCTTTGCAGCTGTATCAACCATTGCAATATGTGCAGGTGGTATTATGGGGTTACCATTAGTATTATCTGAGTATCGTCACAGAAAGATATTAAAAAGATTTAGAGTAACACCAGTTAGCCCATCTATGATTTTAGTAGTTCAAGGAGTAATCTATGCTTTATATGCCATTGTTTCATTAATACTTGTTTATTTAACAGCAAAGGTATTTTTTAAGTTTCAGTTTAGAGGTTCATGGATAAACTTTTTAGGAGCGTATGCATTAGTAATGACATCGATGTTCAGTATTGGATTTATGGTGGGAGGAATAGCGAAAAATATTAAAATGGCAGGTGTTATTGCCAGTATTCTATACTTTCCTATGCTTATATTCTCAGGAGCAACATTACCATATGAGGTCATGCCAACAGCGCTTCAAAAAGTGGCAGATATCTTACCCTTAGCTCAGGGAATAAAGCTTTTAAAAAGCGCATCACTTAATTTAAGCATAGATAATGCAATACTACCAATTTTAATTGTAAGTATAATTGCTGTGATATGTATTTTGGTATCTATTAAGTTTTTTAGATGGGAGTAATTTGAAACTAATAAAGAAACATTAAGAGTTTAAAGAGCTCTATAGTATTATTTTCAACATAAGAAATTAAGTGAATAGATGTAAAAACCTCATTTAGGCAAGGTGCGGAGAACCGAACCACGAGTAAATGAGGTTTTATTATTCAATATATTTAAATTTAAGTATTTTTCTAAATGCTTGTTTGCTTTCCCTAATTACAATAAGTAATAACTCATATGGCTGCCATTATGTATTACTTTGTGTAGTTATCAAAATAACCTTGGATGTATATGATTGGAGTACCTTTGTCACCGCTGCCTGAAGTTAGGTCGGATAGTGAGCCTATAAGGTCAGTAAGCTGTCTTGGAGTAGTACCTTGTGATTCCATAGAGCCTACAAGGTCTGCTTCTTTATGAGTAATATAGTCGGAGATAGCTTTTTTAAGATCTTCTCCTTTTAAATCAGCAAAGTTATTGTCTGCAAGATATTTTAATTTAACTTCATTAGGAGTGCCTTCAAGTCCTGAGGTGTAAGCAGGTGATACTACTGGGTCAGCAAGCTCCCAAATCTTACCTACTGGATCTTTAAAGGCTCCGTCTCCATAGATCATAACCTCTACAGTTTTACCTGTCTTTTCTTTAAGCATAGCTTGTATTTTATCTACTACAGGCTGGCAGTTACGTGGGAAAAGCTTAACTGTTTCTTCTGTGGCTTTGTTTGATCCTAAAAGACCATAATTTTCATTATATCCGCTGCCATCAATGGATGTGGATAAAATATCATCAAGGCTGTATATTTTTTCTCCACCATTGGCTTTTAATATTCTCTTAGTTCTAAATCTTGTATGAATATCGCAAGTAAGAACGCTCTTTGTATAATCTAAAATGGTTTTTGCATTGTTGGAGAAGATAACTTCACACTCTGTGCCATATTCTTCGATTAAAGACTTGTAGTATTCAATATAATCTACTCCAGTGAAAACATGTTTCTTATATCCAAAATGTTTACGGAATTCTTCTTCAGTTAACACATCTGTCCAAGGATTAATTCCTTTTTCATCTAGCATATCCATATCTACTAAATGGTTGCCTACCTCATCAGAAGGATAGCTAAGCATTAAAACAACTTTCTTAGTTCCTTTTGCTATACCACGAAGGCAAATAGCAAAGCGGTTACGGCTTAAAATAGGAAATATTACACCTACAGTATCTTCGCCGAACATGGATTTAACATCTTTTGCAATGTTATCAATAGTGGCATAATTTCCTTGAGCACGTGCTACTACAGATTCTGTTACAGTAACTATATCCTTATCATTAATAGAATATCCTTCTATTTCAGAAGCTTTTAATACAGTGTTAACAACTATTTCTGTAATGTCGTCTCCTTTATTGATAATTGGGGCACGTAAACCTCTAACTACAGTTCCAACCATTCTTTCCATATTTATATCTCCTTAATTATCTTCAATTTATATAAGGCGTAAAATTAATACCTTATACTTGTACTATATAATATTTATATGGTATAAGTAAAATAAATATATGTAATGAGAGGTATAAGGAGTGCTTATATGATAAGTAAGTTAGATTTATATAAGGTCTTTTGTGAAGTAGCTAAATGTGAAAGCTTTTCTAAAGGGGCAAAGGCGCTTTACATGACTCAGCCCGCTGTAAGTCAAGCGATTATGCAGCTGGAAGAGGAACTGGAGGTAAGACTTTTTACAAGAACCTCTAGAGGGGTAACCCTCACTAATGAAGGGAAACTCCTATTTGAGTATGCAAATTCTGCTATAAATTTAATTAATGTAGGGGAAGAAAAAATTTTAGAATCTAAAAATGTAATGCTGGGAGATTTGAAAATAGGGGTGGGTGATGCTATTTCAAGATACTTTTTGCTGCCATATTTAGATAGCTTTCATAATCAGTATCCTAATATTAAGCTGAAGATTGTAAATAAGACCACTCTAGAGCTGTGCACCATGTTAAAGTCAGGTGCCATAGATATTGCCATTTGCAATTTTCCTATTGAAGACACAACTTTAGAAATAAAAAAATGCATGGAGGTACAAGATGTTTTTGTTTGCGGAGACAAGTATAAAAGCAGCCTTTCCATGCCTTTAAGCTTTGAAGAACTTGCAAAAATGCCGCTGATATTGTTGGACAACAAATCAAATTCAAGAAAGTATGTGGAAAAGTACATTTTATCAAAAGGGGTTAAAATCACCTCAGAAATTGAACTTGGATCTCATGACTTATTATTAGAATTTGCAAGAATAAACTTAGGGATAGCTTGCGTTATTAAAGAATTTTCCCAAGAGTATTTTGATAATGGAACCTTATTTGAAGTTACCACAGTAGAAGAGATACCTAAAAGAAACATTGGCTTTTGTTATTCAAAGAGCGTGTCCCTATCTCCGGCTTCAAAAAAGTTTGTGGAGATATTGGAAAGTTAAATATGCTTTATTAATAAAATCATTTTTAAATAAGAAATTAATTGTTTTTTATGAGATTAATGATAGTTTTTGAGTAGCATAAACTTAAGTCTTAAAATATTTTATATTAAAGTATAATTATGTAATATTTGTAATTTTGTTGGAATATATTTATTCATTTAGGTATAATTAATATATAAAATATTACCTATAAGTATCTGAAGGAAAGATGCATAAGATTTGTCATAGATAAGGTGGCTAATAGTATATGAATGGAGATTTTTAAAGTGGTGAAAAAATATTCTAAATTTCTATGTGAATTAATATTTATAATGATCTTTTGTATTTTAGGATATATTTATTATTCCGAAATTTATCCGAATTATATTTATAAAAGAATGATATTGTCTATATTTTTAGTAATTCTTCTTATGAATTTTATATATAAATTTAAAGAGGAAAAAGATGATATTTTTATAAATAAAAAAGCTCTACTCGTTTTTGCTATCATTTACAGTATAAATATACTGATGAATTTAAATATTAATATTTTAAAAAAAGTAATGATGCATTGGAGTTTAGGAAAAGTATTAATAATTCAGTTAATTATGGGTATGATTCCAATTTTCATAGGATATTCATTTAAAATAAAGCTTAGTAATTTCAAGTGGAAAACTTCCGTGAAGTGGTTATTAATTTCTACATCCATATTCATAATTTATTTTATACCTAAAATTATATTACTTGGAAGTGAAGCTTTTCAGTATAGAAATTATTATAGTAAACCCGATTATATAATTAATATAATAAATGCTTTGATATTTAATGTATTTATAGAGGAATTAGTGTATAGGGGATATCTAATATCTGGATTAAAGGCATTAAAACTAAATGAGTTTATAATAAATGCGATACAAGCCATTATTTTTGGACTTATTCATATATATCAAGTTCCCAATACGCATATATTCATGGGAGTAAGTTGGCATATATTAATGGGATATATTTTAGGTAAATTATACTTTAAGTCTAAATCCCTTACTCCGGGTATTCTCCTTCACTTATTAATTAATATGGTTTAATCTTAATCAAAATTATATTTTAAAATGACCATTGGATATATTTGAAATTTATTTTAAATTATATATAAAGAAGTTATAGTACTCTGAACATTTTATTTTAAATGTTCAGAGTACTATAACTTTGTTTTTGAAATGATAAAGTCAGCTATTGGAACGATATTAGGAAGCATATTATTAACCTAATTACTTCAGTATTGATTATTTAGAAGAAGTGACTTTTCACTGTTTTTCAGAGTTTATATAAGAATATAAATTAAACTTCTATCAATTCAAGTATTCTCTTAGGGTTTTCAAGAATGTAATTTGCATCAATTCCTTCTGAAGATTTAGCTCCCCATAATGCTAAGGCAAAATCTATCCCTGCGCTAGAGGCACAGTGCATGTCATATTTAGTGTCACCAATATATATGGTCTTGGATTTATCTGCACCGGACAATTCAATAAATTTTAAAATTGGCTCAGGATTAGGTTTGTGCTTTTCAGTATCATCTGCGCAAACAACAAATTTAAAGTATTTAGTTAAATCAAAGGGTACGAAGTCATTTGTGAACTCTTCTTTGGTCTTTGATGTAACTATACCTGTTGAAATATTCATTTCATTCAATTTTACTAAAGTATCCTTAATGCCCTCAAAAACCTTCACATGATGAAAATATTCTTTTAAATAGCTATTCCATTTTTCATTTGACTCAAAAATATTATTTATTCCAAGTTTTTTTAATGCCGTTTCTCCTGGAATACCTAAAACAAAATTTAAATCTTCAAAACTATAATTTTTATTAAGCTCTTCCAATAGAAATTTTTGAAGCGATGAAAGAACTGCGGTTTCAGTGTCTAAAATTGTACCATCAATATCAAATATAATATAGTTATACATTTGTACCATCCCTTACTAAAATGATTTTAATATTTACTTATAATATAATTACTCATTCTTCATTATTATCCAATACCTTTGAACTATATTCCCATTATCCTCAACTAACTCGTTTTCAAGGACACCATCATTTGCAATAATAGTTTTTGCTGAACCGATATTATCCTTATCACAGGTTATTAAAATTTGTTTTATTCCCATATCATTGCACTTTTCAAGAGCCAATTTCAGCATTGCGGTTGCGTAACCTTTTCTTCTTTTAGTAGGTCTTATTCCATAGCCTATATGTCCACCTAATCGGAGAAGTTGTTCATTTAAGTAATGCCTTATACTAATTGCACCAAGTAACCTATTATCCTCATTTACTAAAAAGAAAGTATCGGAAGGCGAAAAGTGAGATGGACATGTTTCTCTTTTCCTATATGATTCTAAAGTTTGTAACCAGTCATTATAATCAGCTTCTCTTCTTCTTATTGCTCCTGGATATATATGCTCATTTGTTTCTTCCCATTCTATCATCATCTCTATGTATGCGTCTTTATGCTCCATTGAAGGAGACACTAAATAAACCTTCTCCAACTTTAAATCACAACCTCTCCAAATTTCTTAATATCATATCTTTATTCAATTATAAGAAATTTTAAGGTTGATTACAAACATTTGCCATCCACCCGCTTCTTCACTTTGCTATAATTATAATATAGTAGTAAAAGTTATAATAATTAATAAAAATGTGAGGAGGAAAATATGAATAGACAAGGTGAAGCAAATAAAGAAGCATGGTCATATAGGGCTTATGAGTATTGGATAAATGATTTAGGAGTACCTAGTGAAGTTTCTAGAGATATGCTTAAACAACCCAAAAGGTATTTACGAAGACATATAGAACTCCTAGGTGATATAAAAGGAAAGAAAATTGCTAATTTGTTAGGGTTTTGTGGGAAAAAAGCTATACCTTTGGCTATCCTTGGAGCGGATGTGACTATAGTAGATATTTCTATGGAAAATAAGAAATATGCTATGGAAGTAGCGGAGCAGGCAGGAGTAAATTTGAACTACATAGTATCGGATTTTCAAGGATTTGATATTAGTGATTATACTAGTTACTTTGATATTGTTTATTTAGAAGGAGGCATACTTCACTATTTTTCAGACCTAAATATGTTCTCAAGAAAAATATATGAGATGCTTAAAGTTGGTGGTAAAGTAGTACTAAATGATTTTCATCCTATAAGAAAGATATTCAAAAAACGTGATATATTTGATATGAGTATAGATAGAGTAGAGCTTGAAGGAGATTATTTTGAAACTGAATTATGGTTAGGTGAAGTTGCCTATAAAAAGTTTTTCTCTGATTCTGAAAAAGATGAGTTTTCAGACTGTTTGCTAAGATATTGGACGATGGGTGAAATAATAACTGCTTTTGCTTCAGCAGGATTTATTATTGAAAAACTTA
This sequence comes from Clostridium amylolyticum, assembly GCF_900142075.1. Lineage (GTDB taxonomy): Bacteria > Bacillota > Clostridia > Clostridiales > Clostridiaceae > Clostridium_AA > Clostridium_AA amylolyticum. The sequence goes on along the minus strand of NZ_FQZO01000002.1, from coordinate 5,284 downwards.
TTGAGGGTCCAAGGTTTGATGAATATAAAAATATTCCTGGAGATTTTACATTAGTTGCATCTAAATTAAAAATTATAAAATAGAAATTAATTAAATATACGAAATTCTTAAGGTAAGTAATGATTATAAAATATTATGAATTTAGAGGTGGATTATCTATGAATAATTTTGAGATTGTAAGTGGAAGTGTGGAATTACTTGATTTGGTACAACCTTTATGGGAAAAATTGAAAAAACACCATGAAATGAACTCCAGCTATTTTTCAGATAGAATAAATGGACTAACATTTCAGGTTAGAAAAAATAAGTTTATTAAGGATAAAACCTTAAAGGTAAAAATAGACTTAATTAAGGAAAGTAAAAATGAATTATATATTGGTTATTGTATTAGCACCATAAATGAGGATTTAGCAGGAGAAATTGATTCTCTTTATTTGGATAAAGAATATCGAAAGTATGGTTTAGGGGATAAATTGATGAACAGTGCATTGGAGTGGCTGGACAGTAACCAAGTAAAAACAAAGATAATAGGAGTAGCAGAAGGAAACGAAAATGTATTAGAATTCTATAAAAAATATGGATTTTATAAAAGAAGTGTAATTTTACAGCAGGTAAAGAAATAGAGGTTATTATATTGTGAATTAAAATACATAAGATATACACAAAAATAATATTAGTATTAATATGAAAGGGATAATGGGAATGAAGAGACTATACAGTGTATTATTTGCCCTACATTTATTTGTAGGCATAGGGGCAATGGCTGGAGGGTTGGCTGCCATACTTAATCCTCAAGAACCACTGGGAGCACCAATTGAGTTATTACAAAACTCACCTTTTAATAATTTTCTTATACCAGGTATTATCCTATTTACTGTAATAGGACTTGGAAATGTTATTAGTGCTATAATCCTTGGGTTAAGGTTTAAGTTTCAGGGATATGTAAGTGTTGTTTTTAGCGGAGCTTTAGTTATTTGGATTATAGTTCAATGCATAATGATTAATTCAATTGTTTTTTTGCATGTTTTATTTTTTATTATCGGATTAACCCAAAGTGTTTTATCAGCACTTATTATATTTGAGCAGCGATTGTTTCCATCAAAACTAATTTTGAATTTCTATAATAGGCTTCGTTAGGGCTATTTCTTCATAGATTACACTAAATAAGTTAGTACACCCATAGACTACCTTATTTTGCACAATTTATTAAGGTTCTGACGTAACAACTTCATCTTTCTTATTTAATTCTTTGGTATATTTTGCAGTGATTCTACTCATAAGATTATATAGATGATATTCCCATTTCTTTGTATGCCTTAGTTTTGCTATCTTCAAATTGCAGGCTATTGGGAGGTGTTTAAAATTATAAAGCTTCAATATTTAGAAAAAGAGGATTTGAAAAAAATTGTACAGTGGAATGCAAACAAATCTGCTGACTATTTATTACAATGGGCTGGACCTGCCTATACTTATCCTTTAACTCTTAAACAAGTGGAGGAGCACTATTTTGATGATATTAAAAGAAAGAATTCCAATATACTTGCTTACAAAATACAATTAATTGACACAAATGAAATTGTTGGAACTATTGAATTACGTGAAATAGATAAAAAGAATAAAGTTGGAAGGATATGCAGGTTTTTGATTGGCGAAGAGAATGTTAGAGGAAATGGTATTGGGACGCTGGCATTAAAAGAAATATTAAGAATTGGATTTACAGAGTTAAACTTTGAAAAGATAACACTGGGAGTATTTGATTTTAACCTTGGTGCCATTAAATGTTATGAAAACGCCGGGTTTGTTAAAGAAAAGTTTTTAGAAAGCACAAGAAAAGCGGCAGTGGGTTATTGGAATATATATGAAATGTCTATTTTAAAAGCTCAATGGCAAACAGAGTAATGATAATTTATGCTAATGAAGGAGATGCATAAGCAATGAAGACTAAGTATAGTAAATTCCAGCTTTTTTTAGAGATAATAGGTGCTGCGATCTTAATTTCTTTCTTTATATTTTTAGTTAAAAGTTGGAGTAGTATTCCAGAAAGGATACCAGGCCATTATAATGCTGCAGGAGTGGTGGACAGATGGGGAAATAAAAATGAAATACTAATGCTGCCCATTATTGGAGCAATATTGTATCTAGGACTTACAATAATAACTTTTTTTCCTCAAATATGGAATGTTCCTATGCCTCAAAACCAAGAAAACAAAGAAGCTGTGTATAAGTGCATGAAGACTATGCTTATATCCCTTAAGGTAGAGATCACAGCTATGTTCTTTTATATAACTTTTCATTCAGTTAATTCAATGGACTTACCTATAGCTTTTTTACCCATAGTTTTACTTATTATATTTGGCTCTTTAACTTATTTTATCGTTAGGAGCTATCGATTGAGCAAGTAATAATTATTGAAAATTAAGCAAGAGAGGAATTATTAATGCTTTGCTCATAAAACAAGCAGCTAACTTTTTTACAATAGGAAGCTGCTATTTTTAGATTTTTATATAAATAACTCTGCTAGTTTAATTAATGTATCCTATGGATGTCATTTTTTTATTTTGATATAATTACCATATAAACTTATAATTGGAGGGTGTTTCTGTGATTATTTTAAGAATCATATTAATAGCTCTTATAATACTAGGAGCAGTTTCAATAAAATATCCAGAGGAAACATACATGTTTGGCAGGAGATGGATGTATAAAGATGATGTTGAGTTAAGTGAATTTGCAATAGATATTATAAAATTTCAAGGCATTATCGCAATTATATTTTTCTCCATATTATTTATTAGTACTTTTATGGGATAATTGCTTTAGTTAATAAATAGGGTTTAATGTACTTATTTTAAATAGCATTACAGTTTGCTTTTTTATAAGGAATTGAATATTTTTACATGTAATAATAGTTTCATATGAAACTAAGATTTTTATATTAAATGAGGTACAAAATGGAGATTAAAAGAATTTTAAGTGACAAGAAGCAATTTCTTGATCTGCTACTGTTAGCGGATGAACAAGAAGATATGATTGATAGATATTTAGAACGTGGAGATGTTTTTGCTTTATATGATGGAAATTTAAAAAGCATTTGTGTAGTGACAAAGGAAGAGGAAGGAATATATGAACTTAAGAATATCGCAACTTACGAAAGGTATCAAGGAAAAGGCTATGGAAAAGCCCTGGTGAATTATATCCTTGATCAGTATAGCGACAAATGCAAAACAATGTTGGTAGGTACGGGGGACAGCCCTCTTACTATTCCATTTTATGAGCACTGTGGGTTTACAATTTCACATAGAGTTAAAAATTTTTTTACTGATAACTATAATCATCCTATTTTCGAAAATGGGATTCAACTTGTTGATATGGTGTACTTGAGGAAAGACTTTTAAAGACTTATAAAAATATTTTGCAGTTTGAGGAGAAGGAAATGAATAAAATTATTATTAAAGAAAATAAAAAGAAAGTGATGAATCTTTTAACACTAGGTATTATCATGTCACTTTTAAGTATTTATGTTTTAGTAAATGGATTAATAGAAACAAAAATATTTTATACCATTATTGGAGTAGTAGGTACAATATTTTTTTGTGGAAGTTTTATATTTATGGTGAAGAGTAGCTTAACTCATAAACCACCCCTAATAATAGGTGAAGATGGTATAACCGATATGTCCACCGCTTTTAGCGTTGGCTTTATCCATTGGGAAGAAATCCAATCCGTATATGCTAAAAAGATTTGTTATGAAAGATTTATAGGAATAACTGTTAACGATATTAACATACTTACGAAAAGAGTTTCTTTTCTAAAGAAAGTGGGTATTAAAATAAACTTATTTCTAAATTATCCACCTGTGACAATAAATTTAAGTACAGCAGATGTAGAGTTTAATGAAGTATTAGAACTAGTGCGGAATAGGTTAGAAGAATATAGAGGATATTCAATATAGCATTTGGTTTAAAATTATAAATATATATTATTAATAATAGAATTATTTAGAAAACCATATTAATTTTTTTATGTATTAAAGGGGGTAGGGTTAATGAAATATGAGATTAAAAGGTTAAGTAACTTGAAGGGAGAGTATACAACTCAAGTATCAAAAATATTTATAGATAGTTTTGGGCATATGTTTAAAGATTTTACAGAAGATACTAAAGCTTTGCAAGAATGTTTTGAAAAGTCCCTTATTACATCAATGATATATGTGGCACTAGATAATGATAAAGTTGTTGGATTCATAGCAGTATCAACAAATAAAAGCCGAGTGCTTAACTTTAATACAAAGGCATTTGCTAAGCACTTTGGAAGGATACGGGGAAATATTTTTTGTGCCCAGTTAAATATGATTATGGGAAAACCAGCAGTTAAAAATGATAATGAGTGCTATATTGATTTTGTAGCAGTGGATAAGGAATATAGAAACAAAGGAGTAGCAATAATTCTTTTTAATTATGTTCATGAGAATGAGACTTATGATGAATATAACTTAGATGTTTTAAGCAAAAATGAAAATGCAATAAAGCTTTATGAAAAATTAGGATATGAAGTTGTAAAAGTTAAAAAGAACCTTATCACTAATTTAAATGGGTTAGGAGATATGGTAATTATGAAGTATTCCACTAATAATAAGTAATTGGTTTCTGTTGAAGTTATATCTACTAAAAAATAAGGGGGATGTACAGTTAAGCGAAATCTATAAAAAAATATTGAATAACATTATATTATTATTACAATTATATTGAGGTTATAATTAATGATGTATTATTCAATAGGTGAATTTACAGATTTAATAGGTAAAACTCCGCAAACATTAAGAGATTGGCATATGAAAGGCTCATTTACTCCACACCACATAACAGAAGGTGGTACAAGATATTATTCACAAGAGCAGCTTAATCATTTTTTGGGAATTAAAGGCATTGAAACTAAAAAAATAATAGGATATTGTAGAGTTAGTTCACATAAGCAAAAGGATGACCTTGAAAGGCAAATAGAGAATGTTAAAACATACATGATTGCTAAAGGGTATTCTTTTGATGTTATTACTGATATAGGAAGTGGAATTAACGTTTTTAGTTGTAGACTTCAAGGTAAGAGAGCCAATAAAGCTAAAAAAATGATTAAGGAGCTGTTAGAGAGTGATATTGGGGAAGAAAGTTAGATTATACCCAACTAAAGAGCAGGAACAAAAACTATGGCAATCAGTAGGTACTGCAAGATTTATATATAATTGGACTTTAGCAAGACAAGAAGAAAACTATAAAAATGGTGGTAAATT
>NZ_FQZO01000001.1 GCF_900142075.1 Clostridium amylolyticum | reverse complement strand
CCAATGCTTGTCTACCCATGAGACCCAGAACAAAAGGGAAAATTGAAAAGCCATTTCAGTATTTAGAAGAGCAGTTTTTTAAAGGTAGCAGCTTTGACAGTATGGATGATCTAAATGAGAAGTTAAAAGAGTTTATGAATACTTGGAATAAGAAAATAAACGGCACAACAAAAAGCACTCCTACTGAAATGTATGAGGAAGAGAAGAAATTTTTAGGTCCATTTAAGGAAAAAATCATTGTCGATTCAGAACTAGAAACAAGAACTGTAAGTACCGATTCTTTCGTTATAGTAGGTACAAACAGATATAGCATCCCTGTAAAGCATGTGGACAAGTTAGTTAAAATAAGGGTTGTTTATGGATATATACTTGAAATTTATGATTTCGATTTAAGGCTTATCAAGAGGTATAAAATAATTCAAGGCAGGTATGAAAAGATTGAGGATAAAGAAGACTATACAGCTATTGCACAAAAGGTTCCATCCTCAATTCCAGAAATACGAAGGGTTTTTGAGAAAACCTTCGTTTACGGCAGTGAGTTCTATAAACTTACTTCTAAAATAACAAAGCAACCACATTTTCACGCAAGAGAGCTTTTAAAGCTCAGGGAGTTATACTCAGTTGAAGACCTAGATATTATACTAAAACACTGCATTGAGTCTAATATACTTAAAATTGATGGAGTTAAAGCACTAATTAAAGATAAATATCTAGAGCTAATAATCGAACATGAAAAGTTAGAACTTAAGCTTAAAGAAAGTAAAAAGGATAGATACAGCCTAAAAAATGAAAAGGCTATAATTAGAGACCTTTCTTACTATGACAAAGGAGGTCAAAATTGAAAATCAACAAAGGCATAGATATAGAAATTCAAAGACTTCTAAAACAATTTAAGCTTCCAGATATACATAACAAATATGAGGAAGCCATAGAATCAGCGATTAAAGAGAAGTTAAGTTATAGGGAGTTATTGTACAATCTCCTGATCTTAGAAGAACAAGGAAAGAAGGAAAGGTTAAGAATAAAAAACATTAAGAATGCTAACTTTGATGGGAATAAGACCATCGATGATTTTGACTTCGCATTTGCTAAAAGTATAAACCAAGATAAAATAAGAGATCTTGCTACACTAAGATTTATAGAAAAAAGAGAGAATATAGTTTTTATAGGACCTCCTGGTGTTGGTAAAAGTCATCTTTCAGAAGCCATTGGAATGAGAGCCTGTGAAGAAGGAAAAACAGTTCTTTTTGCTAATGCAATTGACTTAATGGAGGACTTATCTAGTGCAGTGAGAAATGGAACTTTAAAACAAAAATTCTCGAAGCTATTGAAGATAGATTTATTAATAATTGACGACATTGGTTACTTAAAAATGGATAAAGAAAAAGAGAGCCTATTTTTTCAGCTAATCCGACAAAGATACGAAAAAAAGTCTCTCATTGTAACAACAAATTTACCATTTAACCGATGGGATTATATATTCACCAGTGAACTTGCAGCAGCTGCAGTTCTCGATAGACTCCTACATCATTCTCACGTTATAAGTATAACAGGTGATAGCTTCAGGGTAAAGCAGAATTTTAGGGAGGGACAATAATGGCAGATATTAAGGTGGATTTTCCTGAGTTTGTTAATATATTCAACACTCAGGGGAAGGATGCAGCAAGGCTATTGGCCAGGGAAAAGTACAATCGCAGTTTTGAATACATACAAAGGAAAGTCCGTTACGAAAGTGACTACTATTTTGATAGGACATTAAGGAAATATAAAAATAAAGATAAAAACATAATTGAAGCAGATTTTATGAGTCTTGATGAACTAGACAACTATGGAACTCAAGCAGCTGTGACTAAAAGTAAAGAGCCCCTCCCGGGGCTTTCGAAAGATGAAAGCTTTGATCAGCTGATCAATGAGCTAATCAAAGATAGAATGTTAGAATTAAGCAAATATATCTCTATTAGCCATGAAACAAGGCAACTCACTGTTAAATCTAAAACTATAAAAAATGATGGCCTTAGCTTAATTATAATTTAACTGTGAGGGGGGTCAAATTTCAGTGTAAAAGGGGGTCAATTTTGCTTGACAATCTACAGTTAACATATGCTATAAATATATTCTTCAAAAAAACTACATTATAAAGTAACGATAACACATTAGAAAACAGAGATTTAAAAGACTGCCAATAAGAGTGGCTTTGAATTTTAAAGTATTGAATAAAGTTCAAAACTGCATATTACATAATAATAGAACTGTGGATTTTATGTAGATCCCGATGATAAAACGGCAGAGCCGGAAAAGACTACCCTGGATAAGGGCAGGGTTTGGGACGGCTTGCTCCAATAAGTAGTTTTTAAGATTTGACCGCAAGGGAAATTGTTAAAAATGTGCAAGTGTTAATACACTTGTACTGCTTGCCAGTTAGCGGAATACTGTTAGTTCTGAGGTTCTTGCTTTAGATGTTTCTCTCCCCATTCAGACATTAGTTCAAGGATTGGTGCAAGGGTTTCTCCATCTTTGGTAAGAGAGTATTCTACTTTTGGGGGAACCTCATTATACTGTTCGCGATGCACTAATCCATCTGACTCCAATTCCTTGAGTTGTTTGCTTAATGTTCTATGAGCGATGGGGTGTAATTCGTCCCATAGTCTGTTGTAACGAATCACTTTGGATTTATAAAGCTTATACAAAATGACCCACTTCCATTTCCCCTCAATTTTTGAAATCGTATAATATATTGGGCAGTTTCCGAATTTAATATTAAAATCCATTTTCCACACTCCTATACTTACAAAAAGGTTAGTATATAACATAAATGTTCATACTTGTACAACGTATCACTATCATATACACTTTAAATGCAAACGTCAATAATACTTATCATAATTAGCAAGATATAGGAGGTCTTATTATGAAAACCGTTATACATACAGGTATGCGAGGAATAAATGGTCTGCAATATACAACTCAAAAAGATAAGCTGCCGGGAAAAGGCGAAGTGAAAGTAAGATTAAAGGTAGCAGGATTGAATCATAGAGATTTATTTCTTATGGATAAGCGAACAGAACAAGATTCACCCTTAATTCTTGGTTCAGATGGGGCGGGAATTATTGAAGCCATTGGCGAAGGAGTAAACAATCTGACCATAGGAACGGAAGTAATTATAAACCCTTGCATAGGTTGGGAGAAAACGGATCAAGTACCCACTGCTCTTGAGATATTAGGTGGACCTACCAATGGTACTTTTGCTGAATCTGTTATTGTACCTCAACAAAATGCTATTCCTAAACCAACATACTTGTCTTGGGAGGAGGCGGGAGTACTATCATTATCGGCCCTCACTGCCTATCGGGCATTATTTACTAAGGGAGATTTACGACAAGGACAGCATGTGCTTATTCCGGGTATTGGTGGTGGGGTTGCTACTTTTGCCACACTTATGGCGTCTGCAATAGGGGCAATAGTAAGTGTGACATCAAGAAGTGACGTTAAGCGTCAAAAAGCCCTTCAATTACCAATAGCTCAAGTATTCGACAGCCATAGCAACTGGAAGGAATATTTAAAGACTGAATCTATAGACCTTATATTAGACAGTATTGGGCCAGCTACTTTCAGTAAGTACTTTGATGTTATTAAACCCAATGGAAAAATTGTTATGTTCGGAGCAAGTTCAGGGGATGAAATTACGATACCAGCAAGAGCAGTATTCTTTCCGCAAATTAATATTGTTGGTACTTCCATGGGGAGTAGTGAAGAATTTATAGCAATGCTTGAATTTATGGAGAAACATACACTTCGCCCTATTGTAGATATTGTCTATCCCTTAAAAGAAACAGCTCTAGCTTTTCAGCGAATGGAACGAGGTGAACAATTTGGTAATATCGCTATTTTGATAGATTAAGGTTTAAAGGATTCCGTTAAACTAGCGGCTGATAGTCTAAATTAATCTTACGTATCCCTCTCCCCTTGTGAGATTTACCAGCGCAAGATAATGAGTTGGAGTTTATTGGATGTGTGGACTACAGTAAATAATTTAATGCATAATAAACTGACAGCATAATCTAAATAATGCAGTTAAAAGATGAAATGAATCAGCTCAAATCAAGCAGGCTGGTTCATTATTTTTATAAATAAATATCTGTGATTGATAAAGTAGTTTCTAGGTAATCAACACTAGCATCTTTAGGAGTTAGTAAAACGAGAATAAGAGAATAATAATCCTAAAAATAATGGGGACAATAATGTATGTAAAAATAATCTTATTTTTAGGAGGGATAAAATTATGCCAGCGACAATGTATATGCCAGCAGTGTCACTTATGCCAGGAGGAAATCCAAACCAATCATGTATAGATGCATGCTCAAAATGTGCTCAAATATGTGAAGAATGTTTCAATCTGTGTTTACAAGAAGCTGATGTAAAAGCAAGAATGAACTGTATAAAAACCCTTCAGGATTGTGCTGAAATCTGCTCTACAGCAGCATGTTATATGTCTAGGGAAAGCGGCAATGCAAAGGATATATGTAATATTTGTGCAACTATTTGTGACAGATGTGCTTCTGAATGTAATATGTTTAAAGATCAGCATTGTCAAACATGTGCAGATACTTGCAGAAACTGTGCTGATGAATGCAGGAGAATGGCAGGTATGTAATAATTAACTTAAAAAACAGCTTCTCATCAAGCTAGCGAAGCTGTTTTTTTCATAAGATAGTTGTTCTATTGCTTAAATATTTTTATAAGAACTCATGATTTTTTCAATATCTGATGTCCAAACATCTACAAGGTTAGTCGTACCCCGTTTTAAACACCAATCGAAGATATTTCCTCTAGCAGTTCTATTAATAAATTCGGATAACTCATAGACATCAGTATCTATAATTTCTTTTTCATTAAGGGCTAGTTTTAAAAGCTCGATTAATTTTAAGTGAACAAGCCTATTGGGGGAAATTGTATATTGGCTTTCATCCATAAGAATTTGTATATAACTATTTGAAATGAAATTATATCCTAAAGACTGTACTAGTGTCGCTTCAGAATTATTAAGTCCGATAATTGCATCTATATAAGAATCAAAGCTCTTTTTTTTATAATCTTCAATGATTAATGAATCAATACTGTTATAAGAATATTTGATCATCATGTCTTTTGATTTAAAATAATGATAAAAAGCTCCCACAGACACATTAGCTTCCTTGCATATATCAGTTATTTTTATTGAATCATAAGAAGTGTTTTTTAATAATTTCATAGCAGCTTCAGATATTCTTAATTTAGTTTCAATAGCTTGCTTTTGTCGAGATGTTAGTTCTTTCATAGTAGACCTCCATCATGTAATATCTATTTTTAGATTAACATATCATTATTGAAAATTTCCATGTTTAAGGTTAACAGTAATATATTATCATAAGCAATCTAAATTGCAAATTTTGATAATTGATAAAAAATAAACAAAACCACATCAAGGATATTAAAACAGGTTAAAACATAAATTCAAAATATTGACTGTCTAAATATGTATGTTATAATTAAATTAATTAACCGAATTATATTCGGTGAAATTAGTTCTATTAAATATACAGGAGGTAGATTCATAATGGAACCAACCATTATAGCCCTCACCGGTAAAGGCGGCGTTGGGAAGACAAGTATTTCGGCCACAATTGTGAAAATATTAACAGAAAGATACCCGGATAAAAAGATTTTGGCAATTGATGCGGACCCAGCTATTGGACTAGCTACGGCACTGGGGGTAACACCTAAAATAACATTAAATGATATTAGAAGTGAAATTATTGAGTCTGTAGAAAATGGAAACACAAAAGATGCCATGGAGCTAGTAAGCGAATCCAGGTACAAAATATTTGAGGCCATAGTTCAAAGGGATGGATTTGCATTTTTAGCTATTGGCAGGCCTGAAGCTCAGGGGTGTTATTGCAGAATAAATTCTTATCTTAAAAATGTAATTGAAATGATAAGCAGCCAATTTGATTATGTTGTCATCGATGGAGAAGCAGGTATAGAACAAATAAACAGGAGGGTAATGCAAAAAGTAACCCATTTACTCCTTATATCAGATGTAAGTAGAAAGGGTATAGAAGTGATAAAGACCATTCGTGAAGTAGCTGAAGAAATGGTGGAATTTGACAGGGTGGGCGTTTTACTTAACAGAATTGAAGATATGTCTGTAATAAATGAAATAAACACAGGAGAAATTGAACTTTTAGGTGTTATTCCTAGGGATAAAAATATTTTACACTATGACATTGGTGGAAGAAACTTTATGGAGTTACCTAATGATACTGATGTGGTTTTAGAACTGGAAAAGGCTCTAGAAAAGTTCAATGTTATTTAAAAATTAAATGAAAGGGGGATACAGCTATGAAGGATTTAAAGCATATGATTTTCTTTGAAAGTCTCCTGCAAGATGCTAATAATGATTTAGTAAGAAAAGCAAAAAGTGAAGGAAGACACCCCATTGGATATACCTGTTTTCACGTGCCTGAAGTACTTATGAATCTTGGAAGCTGCTTTTCAGTAAGATTAAGAGCACCTAACATGGGGTCAACAGAAATTGCCACGTATTATATGGCAAATAGCGCATGTGAATATTCCCGTGCCCTTTTAGAAAGGTCCATTGAAGGCAACTATAAGTTTCTAGATGGGTTATTAGGAGTAGATGTGTGTGAACCTATGAATCGCTGCATGGAAAACATGGAGATACTGGGTACATGCGGTACAGACAATGATAAGTTTGTAAAATGTTATCTTGATTTACCCTATTCAGATGATGAGGATTGCGTAATTCACTTGGAGGAACAAGTTACAAGAAAAATTCTAAAGCCTTTAAATGAAAATTATGGTGTAGATATTTCAGATGAAGCTATAAGACAAGCTGTGGAGGAGTTTAATGAGGTATGCAGGATCATTACTGAAATGGGGGAAATGAAAACTGAAAAGATTCCTGTTATCACAGGAAGTGAGTTCCATAAAATAGTTTTATGCACCTATGTATGTCCTAAAAAAGATATTTTACCATATTTGAGAGAAACCCTAGAGGAGCTTAAGACTAGGCAGCCAGATACAAAAAATAAATACAAGGCTAGAGTAGTGGTGGTGGGTTCTGAAATTGATGATCCGGATATGATTGAATTAATTGAAGAAGCGGGAGCTTTAGTAGTGGCAGATAGATTTTGTTACGGTTCCATACCTGGAAGATCAGAAATTAAATTAACCAGAGATGAACCTGCATTAACTCAAATTATTAGAAAAAACTTACGGGATACGGAATGTCCAAGGCATTGTTCAGAACACAAGATGCAGTATAGGAAAGATCATGTAAAAGAACTTGTAGAGCATTTCCATGCAGATGGAGCCATCTATGAGCAAATGAAGTTCTGTACTTATTGGTCCTATGAAAGAACCCTGGCAAGTCATATTATGCCAGAAGAATACGGAGTTCAGGTTTTATCCATAGATAGACCTTATAGAAGTATAGGAAGCGGCCAATTAAGAACTAGAGTACAAGCTTTTGTAGAAAGTTTAGAGATTAAAAAGATTAAGGCTAAAAGATTGCAAGAAAGTGGGGAGGTGAAATAGATGGAAAGTGAAATTAAAGAAGTAAAAGGTTTAGGAAGATTTTATAACAAAGATAGTAGAACCTTTAGAAAGCGTGAATGGAAAGGTTTTAAGGATACTATGTATGATTACGGACGTTGGCTTAAGTTATATGGCTATATGACAGTGCGTCTAGGTGCACATCCAATATTAATGATAAAAGCCCTTAAGAGATATAGGTGGATGGTTTCTTTTTTAACAGCTTCTAATATGATAGATAAGCATACCCTAGGTTTAAGAGGAAAGGAACTTAGATATGCCCATGAACAATTTTTTTCTTTAGTGCATAGCTCTGTGGATTGCGTGGCCACCATGATTGTGAGAGATAAACATATCCGTCCTAACAGTAAAAAAGCAGCTAAACTTAGAGAAAAAACCATTATGTTTGATGAAATGACACCTAAATTTATTATGGCTGGATTTCCTACCCTAAAGTGGGTGGATATTGCAATGCTTGCGGTAGGTATGCCTAGTGAAATAGATCAATCAGCCAATCCATATTATATCGATGTGGTGGAGCATTTTGGTTTAGCGCCGGATTTATGTCCATTTCCTGCTACGGAATCAGGTGTGGCTGTAGCTGATGATTATCCCATAGTAGGTAAAACCTATATCACAAGTTCTATGCCCTGTGATGGTTCTTTAGGACAGGTGGCCTTTATGACCAGATATCTTAAAGATATTCCTATTTTTCAAATTACTCCTCCTCAAAGATTTAAAGAGGAGCAGGTTCAAGACTATGCAGTGAAAAATCTTCAAGTTTGCATTGAGTTTATTGAAACCCATTACAACGTTAAATGGGACTGGGATTCATTTTGGAAAGGATGCCAAATGTACAATGAGGAAGTTCAGTGTATGTTAAATAAATGGGATGTGAACTGTACAGATTATCCTCAGGTTTGTAATGGAGCATTGGCACTTCAAAGGGAATATGAATTTATGGGCACCGGCTGTTTAGATCCATTTTTCTTAAAAACAGATCTTAAGGTGGATAAGATGATGAAAAAAGGTTATGAGCAAGACAGAAAAAATGATGCTAATAAACCAAAGTATAGAGCTATTGTATGGGCATGTCCAGCACACTATTATACCAATTTTACCTACTGGGCTCAGCATTGCTGGGGGGTAAAAACCATGGTCGACATGGAGTGCATGTTATCTCATCACTTTATGCATATAGGGGATAAAGATCAGGCTATGATAGATATGGCTAAAAGCTATGAAAAGATGATGATGAGGTCCCATACCAATGGCGGCTATGCAAATTCTCTTGATGAGTGCTGGAAGATGTGTGAAAAATTTAATGCCAATATTGTAATAATGTTTGACCACGTATCTTGTAAAAATGTGGGCGGACTACATGGACTTTTTGAAGAGCAAGCACGGGAACGTGGTATTCATATGATATGGATTCCTCATGATCTTATGGACGCGCGTACTGTATCTAGAAGAGAAATGAGAGAAGCTTTTAATAAATATATGATTAATGTGTTTAGAGAAAAGCCATTGGACCCAACTCTAGTGGACTATGAAGATACTTTGGCTTGGTAATAAATAAAAATATTGGAGGTTATCATGAAATATTTTGGCGGATGTGACGTAGGATCTACTTATACTAAGGCAGTAATCCTAGATGAAGATGGAAAAATAGTAGCAAGTACAACTATTAGAAGTAAAATTAATAGTGCTGAAAGTGCAGAATTAGCAATGAATGAAGTTATTTCTAAAGCAGAGGTAGTAAATAAACTTGAGGATTTAGAGTATATAATAGGAACAGGATATGGAAGGAATAAAGTTCCACAGGCACAAGAAAATATCTCTGAAATTTCTTGTCATGCCATGGGGGTATATGTAACTGATCCTAGTGTAAAAGCCATTATCGATATAGGAGGACAAGACGTTAAGGGAATTGCCATAGATGATGATGGAACGGTATTATCCTTTGCCATGAATGATAAATGTGCAGCAGGAACCGGTAGATTTTTTGAAGCCATGGCAAGAGCTTTTGAATGTACCCTGGATGAGTTTTCAGAAATATCATTATCCACACAAAATGTAATTCCTATTACTTCTCAATGTACAGTGTTTGCTGAGTCAGAAGTTATTACACTTGTGGGGGAGGGAAAACCAAAAGAGGAAATTGCAGCTGGAATTCAACAAGCAGTGGCTAAGAGATGTTTTATTATGGCTAAAAAGGCTGGAGCCAAAGATAATATCACCTTAACAGGTGGCTGTGCTAAAAATAAGGGGTTAAAAAAGGCTATAGAAAAGGTTTTAAGAATAAAAGTAATGGATCTTCCAGTGGACCCGCAGATTATGGGAGCCTTGGGAGCTGCAGAATATGCAAGACAAAAAGGTCTTAGCTTATTATAAAGTGATGGAGGAGTGTAATGAAAGCACTGATTATTATTTTGATTATCCTTGCAGTATTGTTTGTATTAACCTTTGTAACCTATATTACCAATGGTGATGGTAAGCTAATAGAAAAAATATATAACAGCTTAATAGAGATGCATGATAAAAAAGAAGTGGAAGAAAAAATATAAAAACGTGGATGGGATATATGAAAGTTTATGATAATGTTATTAAGGAAACCTTAGATATTCTAAAGGATTATGAAGGTAGAGAACTTAAAGTTAATAATGATGTAACATGGAACTGTCTTAGGAATAATGAATTTTTAATGGAACGAGAAGTTGCTTTTGAACTTGGAGATAGAATTAATCCCTGTACAGTTTATAATTGTTTAACCAGTAATTATGAATTAATAAATGATGATCGCATATTGCTATATGGTAAGGATTTAAAGGAAATTAAAGAGAATACTAATTTTTCAAGAATTACATTTATGAATGTAGACCAGGTTCAAGATCCTAATAAAGCTTATATTGGAATAAAGCGGCTAGAGTATGAAAGGTTCAAAGTGGTTCCAGAAGGATATATGATTCTTTCATCTAGCATAGAAAATAAGGAAAATGTCCGTGTTAGTAAAAAGGCAGTTAAAAAGGGGATAAGTTTTGAAACTATAGGAAATCTCTTTATTAATCATTATAAGAAAATAGAGGGTGTAAATAATGTATGGATGATTTTCTTGGTGGGTGATTATCCCTTCATTCATAAGCTTGTGGAAAAGAGCATGGAAGTAGATGCTATTACCAATGCCTTTGATCATATATTGAAAAATGTTATCGTTGACTGTGAACATTGTCCATTGACGGTAATATGTGAAGATATTGAGGCTTTGAGAGAGCTCCATTTTAATGTTAAGAAAGAGTAAGAAAAATAAATATATTTTTGGGGGTAAATATGAGTACTTTAAAAACAGATAGTCTTGTTCAAAAATTAGTTGACAGCTATGGTGATTGGTTTATAGAGCATCCAGAAGATGCAAGGGAAATCACTGGGGAATTATATCCTTTTGATAATATTTTTTCTCCAATTACCATAAACAGTGTGAAGGTTAAAAATAGATTGGTTATGGCACCCATGGGAAATTTACAGATGTGTGAAGAAAGTGGACGTCCTAATAATAAGATGATTGAATATTTTACTGAACGTGCAAAAGGTGGAACTGGGCTTTTGACCACAGGATTAATTCCAATTTCTCATGGGGTAGATCCAACGGTTACTGAGCCAGGGAAGTTATCTTATTTTCCAAGGATAGATAGAACAAGAACCAACTTGGTAGGATGGAGAGATTTAGCAACAAGTGTTCATGCCTATGACTCGAAAATATTTATACAATTGACACCTGGCCTTGGCAGGGTTGGTGCACCCATGTGCCTTATAAATGATAAAAAACTGCCAGTTTCAGCATCTTGGAATAAGAATTTTTATATTCCAGCTATTCCATGTGTACGTCTATCCGATAGAAAACTGAACACTATTATTAAAAATGGAGCACAGGCGGCTTTAGATGCAAAATGTCAGGGCATTGATGGGGTATATCTACATGGACATGAAGGTTATTTGTTAGAACAGATGACTAATCCAGCCTTTAATCGCCGTAAAATGGGAAAATATTCAGACCCATATAGATTTGGAGTGGATTTAGTTAAGGGGATAAGAGAAAAGGTAGGTCCACATTATCCAATTATGTATAGGATAGATTTGTCCCTTGCTTTAAACGAAACCTACAAGGATATTGAAAAGATGCCTACCTTGCGCAAATTTATCAATGGAAGAACCATTGATGATACATTAAAATTTATGGAAGCCTTAGTGAAGGCAGGGGTGGATTGTTTTGATGTGGATCTTGGCTGTTATGATAACTGGTGGCTGCCACATCCACCTGCAGGAATGCCAGCTGGCTGCTTTAAATTAATATCCAAGGCTGCAAAAGATTATTTTAATAAAAACAATATTAAAACCAATAAAGGTCAGGATGTGGTAATTGTTGCAGTGGGAAAGCTTGGATATCCAGATTTGGCAGAAGAGGTAATTAGAGATGGCATGGCTGATATGGTAATGCTAGGGCGTCCCTTACTTGCTGATGCTTATTGGCCAAATAAATTATATAATAATAAAATTGAAGATATCCGTCCTTGTATTGGTTGTCAAGAAGGTTGCGTAAATGAGTTTGTAGAAGGAGGACATATTCAATGTGCTGTAAATCCAAGATGCGGATTTGAGGACAAGTATTCTAAGGATTTAAAGGTAGAAAAACCTAAAACTATAGCCGTTATAGGTGCCGGTCCAGCAGGATGTGTTTTTGCAATTAATGCCGCTAAGAAGGGGCATAAGGTAACTTTATTTGAAGCAACGGATAAAATTGGTGGCAAGCTTATATCTGGTGGAGCTCCCATGGTTAAATTTGATATTAAGAATTATGTTTCTTATTTGAATTCTCAGCTTAACAAGGCTGAAAAAGAATATGGCTTAATTAAGAAGTTTAATACAAGAGTAAATATAGAGAGCATAAAAGATCAATTTGATGCAGTGGTGTTTGCCAATGGTGCCAGGGACATTGTTCCGCCCTTTGAAGGGTTAAAAAACACTCCTTATGCCATGGCTACAGATGCCCTGATAGACTCTTCCATTTTAGATGGAAAAGAGAAGATAGTAATTATAGGCGGTGGTGTGGTAGGAGTTGAAACCGCATATAAATTAGCCTATGAAAATAATAAAAAAGTAGATGTATTAGAAATGGCAGATAATTTTATGGATGGGGCATGTACAGCTAATCGTGGGCATTTATTAAATTATCTAAGATTAAATGATAAGGTAAATTTGTATAATGGCTGTCGTGTTGAAAAATTTGTAGATGGTAAGGTTATTGCAGCACAAAAGACCAGCAAACACTTACCAGATTCATATATTAGCTGGACTCCATTACTTCCTAAGAATACAGAAAATCCACTGGCAAAATCATCAGGAACAGAAACAAAGCAGGTTGCCATAGATGCTGATTTTGTATTACTTGCTCTAGGCTTTAAATCAGAAAATGACTTATATTATAAAGCTCTTAAAAATCATGTTGCACAAGAAATCTACTGCATCGGAGATTCCTTTAAACCAGCAAAAGTAATTGATGCTGTAAGAAGTGCTTATGCACTAGCAGTGGAAATTTAATTTATTAATAAATGAAAAGCCTCATTTTAACAGATGTTGTTAAAGTGAGGCTTTTATAATTGTAAAATAAGGTTATTTTATTATTTCCTGATATTAGGAATGTAAGCGTAAAAGTTTTGAAGATAGCAATGGTTGTATGATGAACAATATTCAGATTATAATTATATTAAGAATTTAAACATTTTTGAAGGAACGTATATAGGGGAAGTGGATGGAATAAGTAATACAGATACTGACTCTAGAGTAATGAAGCAAGTACCTTAATCAAGGGAACCTTAAAGAGCTCAGATGAAAGAAGTGATATAGCAAAAGGTGTGGATGAAACAGATGAGGTTGCTACTAAGGAGGTAAGAGACCCTAATGCAAAAGAAATAATTTCAGAAAGGGTTTCTGGATTAGATTTAAATGGTAGAATTCCTAAATATGATGGTAAGTCTATTCAAGGACATCATTAATATAGTGAAGAATTTAAATTAGAAGCAGTAAAAAGAATAGAGAGAACTAAGAAACCAGTTTCAAAGGTGGCTACAGATTTAGGAGTAAAGCCTACAACACTTCAAGGAGGGGGAATAATCGGGTGAAGGATTTTATTGAGATAAAGAATGCAAGGGTTAACAATCTGCGTGGTGTAGATGTAAGTATACCGAAGAATAAGCTTACCGTGATTACCGGTGTATCTGGAAGTGGAAAGTCGAGCCTTGCTTTTGACACATTGTATGAAGAGGGGAAGAAGAGATATCTGACTTTTTCAGGATCGCAGTTTATTATTGATAGGAAAGAGATTTTCGACAGTATTAACGGGCTATCACCTACGGTTGCAGTGGAACAGAGGATTATTAGACAGTCAAATCCAAGGAGCACAGTGGCCACTAGAATCAATCTTGATGCCATGCTGGCTGCGCTTTTTGCTCATTATGGAGTGATAGAAAATCAGTATGATGATGGTACTCCTCTTGAAATTGCGAACTTTCAGAAAGGTTCACTCAAAGGAATATGTACAAGATGTCGGGGAGCAGGAGCTATTTTTACTGTTGATGAAGAAGCAATATTTCAGGATATGGATGTAACAATCGAAAACCTTTTTGGAGGAAACCAGACTCACTATATCCATTTGTGTATGAGATTAGATAAAATTTATGGTGTAAGCAGGAAAAGGACCCTAAGGTCATTAAGTGAAGAGGAACTTCGTTTGTTCAAGTATGGAGATGGTGGGGGATTTGCCGGATATACTGGATTTATGGGAGTTATTCCATGGCTAATGGAAAGCTATAAATATCATAAGGGTCGTGGAAGGAATAACTGGATCACAGAACTTTCGTATATCGGTATGAAGACTTGTCCTAAATGTCAGGGAGTTGGGCTGGGAACCTTTGCTCTTCATACGAGAATTGGTGGGAAGACCATAAGGGAAATAGAAGAGATGTATATTGGAGATATATATGACTTCCTTAAAGCATATGGAGGTGGAAGGAATCAGCTTGTGGATAAAATTATGAAGCGTTTAGAGGGGCTCTCTGAGGTAGGGTTAAGCCACCTTTCTCTTTCTAGAAAGATTCCTACTCTGTCAGGAGGAGAACTGCAAAGGGTCTTTCTGGCTTCCTATATCATGGCAGCGATGGATTCCATTATTTTTGTATTCGATGAGCCTACCATAGGACTTCACGAAGTGGAGAAGGAAAGTCTGATTAAGCTTCTAAAGAGATTGGTGGAAGAAGGAAATACGGTTGTTGCAGTAGAACATGATGAAGGTTTTATGCGTAATGCTGATTATGTTATTGATATGGGACCGGGTGCAGGGATAAATGGTGGAAGAAAGATTTTTGAAGGAAGTTATGAAGATTTCCAGAGGTGCAAGGGTTCAAGAACCGCACCCTATCTTACGAAGGAAGCCGCATTTCCCATAAAGCAGGAATATAGAAGCATACAGGATAAAAACGTGTTGCGGATTGAGAATGCCAGTCTGCATAACTTGAAAAACTTAAGTGTAACCATTCCATTGGGCGTAATGGTTGGTATTGCAGGTGTATCCGGAAGCGGGAAGTCAAGTTTGATCTCAGATACTTTAGTTCCCAGGCTTAAGGAACTGCTGAAAAATAATTGTGTGATAGCGGGAGCAGATGATGAGGATGACAAGGCATCCGATGCACTTATTACAGGAACAGAGAATATTAAGGATTGCTTTATCATAGACCAGAGACCTATAGGAAGAAATAAAACCTCATGTCCAGCGACCTATATAGGCATTATGGATAGAATACGCAGCCTCTTTGCCGCAACAGATGGAGCAAAGGCCAAGGGTTGTACGGTTTCTATGTTTACTAGGAATTCAGATGGTGGCTGTCCGAGATGCAAGGGAGAAGGCATTCTGCATCATTATGTGGGATATGGAAGCTTTATTGACCTGATATGTGATGATTGTGAAGGGACGGGATATGTAGATAAAGCAAGAGCTATTCTGCTGGATAGTAAGAATATCTGTGATGTACTGAACATGAGCGTGGACGAAGCATCAAAGTTTTTTAAGGATAAGGATGAAGAGATATGTAATGTCCTAAATATCTTACAGGAAGTTGGTATGGGATACATTACTCTTGGACAATCTATACCGACTATTTCAGGAGGAGAGAGTCAAAGAATCAAGCTTGCAAAGGAACTTTCAGGAGGGAAGAAAGCTTCGAGAAAGAAAAGTAAAGGTTCTCTTTACATTCTCGATGAACCGACAACTGGTCTGTCTCTATATGATACTGAAAGATTGCTGATACTTCTGAATAAGCTAGTAGAGTGCGGAAATTCTGTAATCATTACAGAGCATGATGTACATATGCTGGCAAACTGTGATTATCTAATCGAGATGGGAAAAGGCGGCGGAAGAGAAGGCGGAGAGATTATTACGACTGGTACACCAAAGGAACTGAAAGAAAACAGTTTCTCACTGATAGGAAGGTATCTACCATGATAAAAGAACGGCAATTAGATGAATATATCAAAGAAAAGCAATATAGACTAGTCAACAGCGTCCTGATGTGGAAGGATGGCAGGATAATTCTAGAACGATATTACAATGGCTTTACAAAGGAAAGCAGGAACGTGATACGCTCTGTGGTAAAAAGCATTCTTTCCATTGTAGCAGGAATCTGTCTGGATAAAGGTTTTATCAATAGTCTGGATGAACCGGTATGCAGATATCTGGATGACTTTAATCAAGGACTCCATCCCTATCACAGAGGGATTACAATCAGGAATCTTTTGACGATGACCTCCGGTATTTATTGGGTAGGTGGTGTACATTATCATTGTCCACAACTTGCTGCTCTTCGTAAGAGCACGAACTGGGTGGAACACATTGCAGAAACGGATATGGCTCATGTACCTGGAACGAGATTCAATTACAGCGAGTTCGATGTAATTTTGCTCACTGCTGTTTTGGAGAGGGCGGTTGGTGGTGATATTTTTTCGTTTATCAACGATAATCTGTATAAACCTCTTCATATAAAAAGTGGTCCATGGTGGAGGAGCAGATGTGGAATTACATATAGCTGCGCGGATGCTGGGGAAGGAAATGGTGGGCAGAAGGAGAGCACATCCAATCTGACAGCACGTGAAATGCTAAGCTTAGGGCAGCTTTTCCTTCAGAAGGGTATATTTGAGGACAGACAAATTGTTTCAGGGAAGTATATTAAGGAAGCGACTTTAGCGTCAAAATGCAATCATGATTATGGATATCTGTGGTGGCTTGGAAATGATTTTTATGGGTGCAGGGGATTCGGCGGGCAGAATATCACTGTGGTGCCGGGACACAATCAAATATTTGTGATTCAGGCAACCCCTACTGCCAGGGGTAAAGAATATGACGATATTATCCAGTTGCTTAGAGAAAGTTGAAATTATTTCATAACTCCATGTATTCACTAACCAAGGCAATGTGATCCATGGCACCAGCTGGCTTTTTCTCTGTACGCCTGCGGTAGATTTCAATACATCAGCTGCCATTTTATAAAATGCAAGAGAATTCATGAATTACCTTTTTTCTTATCTCATGAAATATTTAATCTGCATATGGTAAAATATTATCATAAATTAACATATTGGAGGTCTTACAGTGGATTGTATATTTTGTAATTATAATAAATCAGAAATTATTGCAGAAAACAAATTAGCCTATGCTGTACTAGATAAATTTCCAGTAAATGAAGGGCATTCATTAATCATTCCTAAAAGGCATTTTCAAAGCTTCTTTGAAGCTTCAGAGGAAGAGGTAAAGGCTATTTACAGCTTGCTACATGAAGTTAAGGAAATGCTTGATGTCCAATATGAACCACAAGGTTATAATGTGGGAGCAAACGTGGGGTACCACGCAGGGCAAACTATAATGCATCTTCATATACACTTAATACCTAGATATAAAAATGATGTAGATAATCCTAGAGGTGGCATAAGAAATATTAAAACGCCTTTGGTTAGCTATGATGATTAAGAAGTAGGTAAATATATAGGAAACCAACATTGCAACGGAAATTTAGCTGAAAGTGCACTAGCCCTAGTTTAAACAATAGATTCCATAATTGAAGAGGAGGAAAGTCATATGAATATTTTAGTAAGTGCCTGTCTTTTGGGTGTAAATTGTAGATTTGATGGAAAGAGTAAGTTTACTGAGCAGCTCAAAGCTTTACAAAAAAAACATAATTTAATCCCTATATGTCCAGAAGTATACGGAGGACTAAAAACTCCACGGGATCCAGCAGAGAAGGTAATGGATAAGGTTATTACTAAAAGTGGTGAAGATGTAACGGAACAGTTTCAAAAGGGTGCTGAGGAAGTGTTAAAACTAGCTAAGTTCTATGATTGCAAACTTGCCATCTTGAAGGAACGCAGCCCTTCCTGCGGTTATGGGAAAATTTATGATGGAACCTTTACTGGGACAATAGTACATGGCAATGGTGTGGCTGCGGAACTGTTAGTCCAGAATGGCATAACAGTTATAGGAGAATCAGAAATAGAAAAATTGCTGTGATATAAAAAGATGCTATGTATGATAAGCAAATATCATTTGCTGAAATAACTTAAGAAGTGAGAAAAAAGATAAAGTGAACTAGCCGAAAAATAAGTAGGCTAGTTCACTTATTTTGGCAAAGGTAAAATATGGTATAATATAATAGGGTTAAAATAAGTGGCTGGAAAACATTGAAATTTATCATGGAAAAAATCTTTTATAAGAGGTTTTACTGGGAGGTATTTATGTTAAAAAAATATAAAGAAGCAGATTTTTATTTAT
Source organism: Clostridium amylolyticum (assembly GCF_900142075.1). Classification (GTDB taxonomy): domain Bacteria; phylum Bacillota; class Clostridia; order Clostridiales; family Clostridiaceae; genus Clostridium_AA; species Clostridium_AA amylolyticum. Next base: position 911,128 of record NZ_FQZO01000001.1, on the reverse strand, counting down.
TGGAAGATGTTGCTCGTGGACGTTTAAGCCCGGATGGAATATCAGCATTTTTTATTCCATCTCTAGTATTTAGCGGAATTTTAACACTTGTTCTCTTAAATGGAATTAAAAATAATATTAATATTACGACCCCAATATGGCCGACTATTTTAAAAGGAAATTTCTATTTCTTTTTAATACATCTTTTAATAACAATATTTTTTTTGAAAGAAAAAAATTATATTAAATTTCAAAAGTTGCAGGTTGTATTGTTAAATATAATTATCTATTTTATATCCGTTGGATTTTATCAAGTTTTCTTCTTAGCTTGTGAGGATAAAAGAGCGCCTTCTTATATGGTTAGGTCTGGTATGATTTTATTGCTTGGAGGATTCATATTCTTGATTATTTCCACTATTAGAGCTATATATAGAGTTAAACAAGGTAAATTTCGCCGTGGTAGGGAAGGTATGTTTAATTTTAAGCAATCAAAATTATATGTAAGTTCACCATTTGTATTCGGATTAGTTATGCTTTCAGGGACTTTTGCAAGAAGTTTTTCGGGAAGTTATGATATGCGTAAAATAATACCAGGACTTATGTTTATGCTTTTACTTTGTGCTTTTGTACAATATGGAATGGCGTTAGCAATACCAGAATTCTTTCTTGTAACTTATTGTAAGTTTAGATTTAAAAGCTTTAATATGGAGCCTAGAAAAAGAATAAACAAGAAGAGGTGATGATATGATGATGAAACGTTGTCCTTTAATTTTTGATAATGTTCTTAGTGATAAAGCAACATGTAGAAGTGATGAGTGGTATGATACGGCTTTAGACTTAAGAAATGCAGTAATTAAAAATGGTTTATATGGGACAGGCCCAGTTATTTTAGTATTGAAGATATGATTTTATATTGTATAATAATAAAAGCATAAATATTATTTTTTAGAGGGATGATAATATGGAATCTAATGATATGGATTTATTGATAAAGCAGCGACATGGACAAGCGGAAAAGGAAAAGAGTCAGGTGCATTATGGGGTTATATTGATTATAATTTCATTGATGCTAACTTTAGTACTTTGGAAGAAGCATTATAATTATGCTGTATGCTTGGGAGTAGGGGTTATAATCGGTATTATTTTAAGATATTCAAGATTTTGTTTTTCAGCGGCTTTTAGAAATCCTTTTATCACTGGTAACACCAGGCTGCTAAGGGGGATGATATTAGCTATGATGGTTAGTACTGTAGGATTTGCTATAATTCAGTCCCGTTATGTGCATATAAAAGGTTTTAATTATGATAAAATCCCAGGGGCTGTAAGTTCTGTGGGAGTTCATGTGATGATAGGAGCCTTCATATTTGGCATTGGTATGGTTTTGGCCGGAGGATGTGCCTCGGGAGTACTAATGAGAATTGGAGAGGGACATGCCTTGCATTGGGTAGTTCTGGTTGGTTTTATCATTGGAACCTTATTAGGAGCAAAAGACTATTCTTTTTGGTACGAGCATTTTATTAAAAATGCAAAGACCATTTATTTCGTGGAATACTTGGATTTAAAGACAGTTGTGGTAATACAACTTATAGTGTTAGCTATTTTGTACAAAATAGCATTGTGGTATGAAAACAAAAGCTTAAAGAAATTATAATGGAGGTATTACTATGTCTGTAAGAGAATTAGATTGTTTAAGCGAGGTATGTCCTATTCCTTTGCTGAAGGCTATGAAAGAGTTAAAAACTATGAAAGCAGGAGAAATTTTAATCCTTCATTGTGATCACAGCTGTGTGGCCATTGATATAGAAAAATGGGCCTCAGACAAAAACTACCCCATAAGACTTATAGAATCAAGTGGGGGAGAATGGGAAGTGTATATTCAAAAGCCAAAAGAAAAATAGGGGAGAGTTATAATGAAGTCTATAATAAAATATCTTAAGAAACCTTGGCCCTATTGGGTAGGTGGGATTTTATTAGGAATAATGAATGTAGTTTTGCTAGCACTATTAGGCATAAGCTGGCAAATAACTAGCGGCTTTTTATTATGGGGTGTGGGAATATTACAATGGTTTGGATTTGATCCTTTTACCTTTGAGTATTTTAGTCATTTTCAATCTTACTATGAGCCTATCATTACAAAAGGTAATGTATTTATCAACCAATACACCATTTTAAATATAGCTGTAATTATAGGATCTTTAATTGCAACATTATTAGCTTCTCAATTTAAATTTAAGAAAATAAAGAGTAAAAAACAGTTTATAGCTGCGCTTCTTGGAGGAATTATGATGGGGTATGGAACTAGGCTTGCTGTGGGATGTAACATCGGAGCCTTTTTCAGCGGCATACCTTCCTTTTCCCTCCATGCCTGGATATTTGGAGTTTTTGTATTCTTAGGAGCAGGGATAGGAGTTAAGCTTGTTACTAAATTATTTTTATAAATTTTAAAAAAGTAATGTAGGGAGATATTTATTCAATATCTCCCTACATTACTTTTTATTAGCAAAAACCTCTTTTGTTAGAAATAATAAAATCTACAAATCTTTGCTCATGTTCTGTAAAGGTATATTTTTTCCTCCAAGCAACATAATAACCAAAAGAAATCCTTAAATTATCCACTTCAACAATTTGAAGGGATTGGTTTTTAAGTTCCTGATGAACTACCAGCCTAGGTAAAAAAGAAAAACCTTTTCCTGATAGGATAGAAGATTTAATAGCTTCTGGAGAATTTAAATCATAGATTACATTTAAATCTTCTATATCAATTTCTTTTTCCTTTAAAGATTTTTCGATAACATATCGAGTACCAGAACCCTGCTCCCTTAGAATTAAAGGAATGTCTTTTAAATTCTCTGTAGAAATACTTTTAGGTGAAGTTAAGCTGTTTCCCACTAAAAGAAGCTCGTCTGAAATAATGTGTTCTGTAGAAATATCATCTATCAATGGGTCATGCTGTATTATTCCGATGTTAATTGTATGTTCTTGCAGCCTTTGTATAACCTCAGTGGAGTTTATTACCTCCATATGTATGTCTACTTCTTCGTGTTTGTGCTTAAAGGTAAAAATGCTGCAGGGAAGAGCATACTCTCCTACACTTTTACAAGTGCCAATCATAAGCTTTGGTCTATCTTTATGTAAATTTGTCAAATCTCTTTTAATATTTCCTTGAATGGAAAGCAAGGTGTCTGCATAGTTAAATACCACTTTACCTTCTTCTGTCAACTCTACCCCTTTATTGCTTCGATTTAAAAGACTTACTCCCAGTTCGTTTTCTAAACTTTTAAGCTGTCCGCTGAGGCCAGGTTGGGTGAGATGAAGAATTTGGGCGGCTTTTGAAATACTATTATATTTTACTGTTATATAAAAGGATTGAAGATACTCTAGATTCATTTAGTCACACATCCTAAAAAATAGTTATATACCTATCTTATTCCACTATATATTGTACAGAACTTATGGCATTTATTCAAGTTAGGATATTTTCCGTTATGGTAAAAGAAACTGTTATGGTATATAGCATTTACTTTGTACTAAAAGGGTATAGCTTGTACTATAATAGTATTGACAAGAGATTGTTAAAAAAATCACATTTTGTGAAATCATAAAGGGGGATAACAATGAAAAAAACAGAACAAATCTTAGGTTTTATCGGAATTGTACTAGTATTATTTTTAGGAAAAACATTACTACAAACAGACGTACTGTTTTTTAGACTATTGGTGGGTTGTGGCTTTGGTTACACACTATCCAGAGCATATACAGGCTTTGCAGGTAGCGTAAACCGTGCTTTTAAAACCGGATCCACAAAACTAATGAGAACACTAATGTTCCTATTCTTTATATCTGCATTAGTGACTACAGGATTCTTATTTAAGGCAGACCCAACTAAATACGGACTATGGGTAAACCCAATCAATCTTGGACTTATAGTAGGTGGTTTGCTATTCGGTTTTGGTATGTCATTTTCTTCTTGCTGTGCTTCAGGGGTGCTTACTGACCTTATAACAGCTCTGCCTAGAGCAGGTATTACACTTATATTCTTCAGCTTAGGCGTATTCTTAGGTTTCCCAATTCAAAATACTGCAGGATGGGTTAAAAACTCTTGGTTTACCACAGCTGTGGGTACAAAAACTTCAGGTGGTGTATTCCTACCAGACTTATTCAAATGGGATGGCGTTGAAGGTTATCTAGGCGCATTAGTATTAACAGCTGTATTTTGTGGGATTGTAGTTTATTTAGCATACACTTATGAAAAGAAACGTAAAGAAAATAAAACATATACTGGTCATGGTATGGAAAAGGTTCAAGATGAAAGAGATAATTTTGATAGCAAAGACTACAAATTCTGTAGTGAAACAAACTATGATAGAATATTTGCTAAGCCTTGGACTTTAGCACAAGGTGCTGTAATTATCGCTATACTATATGCCATATTAATGGGGGTTACTAAAGAAGGATGGGGAGCTTCCACTCCTTATGGACTTTGGTTTGGTAAATTCCTTATGTTATTCGGTATGACACCAGATTCTTTAGCTGCTTTCACAAAAATGCCAGCAAAAGCTTTCGCTACACCATTCTTTTCCCATGCTGTATCAGTACAAAACTTTGGTATATTAGTGGGAACAACTATCTACCTATTAACAGCGGGTAAGTTCAAGCAAACTGTTATGTCAGAAATGCACATTACAGTAAGAGAAGTATTACTATTTGCTCTAGGTGGAATTACCATGGGATTTGGTACTAGATTTGCAAATGGATGTAACGTTGGAGCATTATATACACCAATAGCAAACCTTTCCCTTTCAGGTTGGATATTCCTAGTAGTAATGGTTATAGGTGGTAGTGTAGGGAATACCTTTGCGAAAAAGTGGTTTAAATAATAAATATTAATATAAGAAAATAAAAATATAAAATTTAGCAGTCTTTTTGACTGCTAGATTTTATTATTAGGGAGGAGTATTATTATGAGTAAAAGAATTTTAATTATTGGTGGTGTAGCTGGAGGAGCTTCAGTGGCAGCAAGGGCTAGAAGAATAGATGAAGATGCAGAAATAATCATGTTTGAGAAAGGTCCTCACGTATCTTTCTCTAACTGTGCTTTACCTTTTCATTTAAGCGGTATGGTGGAAAATGGTGATGATTTAGTTTTAATGTGTCCTGAGCAGTTTAAAAAACAGTATAAAATTGAAGCTAGAGTTAACAGTGAAGTTGTAAAGATAAAAAGAGAAGAGAAAAAAATTGTAGTTAAAAATGTACTTACTGGAGAAGAATCTGAAGAGTCCTATGATAAACTCGTTTTATCTCCAGGTGCTAACCCAATTCTTCCAAGAAGCATTGAAGGAATAACAGGATCTAACGTATTTACAGTTAGAAACGTAGTGGATATTAAAAAACTAAAAAGCTACATTGATGAGAATAAAATTGAGGACATAGCTGTAGTTGGCGGTGGATTCATAGGAGTAGAGGTAGCAGAAAACCTACGTTTAGCAGGTAAAAATGTAAGCCTTGTAGAAGCATTAGATCAAATAATGAATCCTTTTGACTATGATATGGCTCAAATACTACACAAGGAAATGATGGACCAAGGTGTTAACCTTATATTAAGCGATGGGGTAAAGAAAATAAATGAAGACTCCATAGAATTACAGTCCGGTAAAAAAGTAGCTGCTAAAGCTGTAGTAATGGCTATAGGTGTTAGCCCCGAAACTGGTCTTGCTAAAGATTGCGGCCTTGAAATTGGTGTAACTGGAGCCATCAAGGTAGACCATAATTATTTGACTAACGATAAAGACATCTATGCTGTAGGAGATGCTATTGAGGTTTATAACAGATTAACTCAAAAACCTTCTAGATTAGCTTTAGCAGGTCCTGCTCAAAGACAAGCAAGAGCAGCAGCAGATAACATGTATGGAATTCACCATAACAATAATGGAGTAATAGGATCTTCAGTGGTACAAATATTTGATCTAAATGCAGCATCCACTGGTTTAAATGAAAAGACTGCTAAAGCTGCAGGAATATCCTATGACTTTGTATATATCATTCCAGGAGATAAAGTAGGATTAATGCCAGAGAGCAATCCAATGCACTTCAAGCTAATATATGAATACCCTACAGGTAGAATACTGGGAGCCCAGGCTATAGGAAAAGGAAACGTAGATAAGAGAATAGATGTTATTGCTACCATGATTACCATGGGCGGTACTTTAGAAGATCTTAAAGAATTAGAGTTATGCTATGCTCCTTTATTTGGAACAGCTAAAGATATAGTAAATCATGCAGCCTTAGTAGCACTTAACCTATTATATGGTAAGTTTAAACAAGTTCCAGTAACTAAGGTAAGAGAATTAGTGGAAAGCGATGCATTTATCATAGATGTAAGAGAAGAGCATGAATTTGCAGCTGGACATCTTAAAAATGCAGTTAATATTCCATTAAGCCAGTTTAGAGGAAGATTGGATGAAATTCCAAAGGATAGACCTGTATACTTACACTGTCGTTCCAGCCAAAGAAGCTATAATGCAGTAATGGCACTTCAAAACATGGGGTATGACAATGTAATCAACATATCTGGTTCTTATTTAGGAATTAGCTGTTATGAATATTATCAAGATCAAGTAACAGGAAGAGAAAAGATAGTTACAGAATATAACTTTAAGTAAAGGTTGATTTTATGAGAAAAAGATTGAACAAAATAGACATATTAGCTTTAGCACTAGGGTCTATTATAGGTTGGGGTTCCTTTACTCTGCCAGGTTCAAAGTTTCTTTATGAAAGTGGTATCATTAGCACGGCCATCGGGTTTATACTTGGTGGTCTTGCTATTGTTTTTATTCAAAAAGGTTACCACATCATGATGGAGAAACATAGAGAGGATGGAGGAGAGTTCTCCTATACCTATAATAATATGGGTAAGACCAATGGTTTTATAGTAGGATGGTCCTTGACTTTATGCTATATAAGCATGGTTCCCCTAAATGCTACAGCCTTTGTATTGGTACTTAAAAAGTTATTTGGATCAAGGATTGATTTTATATATCTATATAATGTAGCTGGTTATCCGGTATATTTATCAGAGATTCTCATTGCTAGTTTAATAATTTTGTTATTTGCCTATATCAATATTAAAGGGCTTCAGCTCAGTGCTAGGGTGCAGAATATCATGATCTTACTTATGGTGGTAAATGCCATAATAGTATTTGCTTACATGTTCATGAAGACAGATCATAGCTTGATAATGAATACCTATATCTTAAACTATAGATTTCATATTGCAGAAGTGGCAAGGATCTTTGCCATAGTTCCTTTCTTGTTCGTGGGCTTTGATGTGATACCTCAAGTATCTACAGATTTGAACTTTGAAGCGCCCAAGGCTACCAGGATGGCTTTATTAGCCATATTAGCTGGAGTAATTTTTTACAATTTATTAAATATCACTACAGGTCTTGTATATACTCCAGAGAAAGCTTTGTTAGAAGAATGGGCCTTAGGTACAGCAGTGCTAGACCATATGGGATATTTAGGTTTCATTCTACTTATAATATCTTTGGCAGGAGCAGTAGCTGGTGGTATAAACGGGTTTATGCTAGGCAGCAGTAAACTCATTGGTTCTTTATCTGCTTACAGACTTATTCCTGAAAAGTATAAGAAAGAAAACCACAATGGGGTCTTTGAAAATGGTGTGAAATTTGTAGCATTAGTTAGTCTAATAGCACCTTGGTTTGGTAGAGAAGTTATTATTTATATAGTGAATATGTCTTCTTTACTAGCGGCAGTAGCATATTTTTATGTATGTTACATAGGGTTCAAGAATTCAAGAGGATTGGACAGATATGCTTCAGCAGTAGGGGCCTTTATGAGCCTTCTGTTTATAGCGTTATTGCTCATACCCGGTTCTCCTGCAATTCTAAGTGCTCCATCTATGGTATTAACCATTATATGGGCGGTGCTAGGATACTTTTATTATAAGAAATATTCAAAGATCATGAAATAAATATATAACCTTTCTATAATATATAAAGAGACTTATGTTGCATAAGTCTCTTTAATATTTTGGTTTTAATAATTTGATATAAAATTCTTTCTACAGTAGATTTTATATGCAAAAGCTATGGAAATATACCATACTAAAGCTGCCACTAAAGCCAGGATTAGTAGAATAGTGTTTGCTGAAGGCATAATGGAGAAGCTTTCAAAAAACTCTATCTTCTGCGTAGTAGGAGATATGGGCATATTTATTTTTAATATAAATAATAACCCATAGCCTAGAGCTGAAAATAGTGTAAAATAGCCTGCCCTAGTTTTCCATCTTTTTATAAAAGCTATGGAGGTACCTACAAATAATATCAATATAACTACTATAAGCATAAGAATATTAGATTTTGTTGTATTTATTATTTGATTTGTAATTTCAGGGGGAGTTTTATCTATATGGGAGGGAAAAAACATATACATTATCCCAACCAGAAGCCATACAAACGCGATGCCAAAGATATTAAGGAGTAGGTATAATATTGCTGTAAGTACTATAGAAAACAAAAACATGTTAAACACAATAAATTTTCTGCTTACAGGAACGCTTTCAAAGAACCTCTCCCCATTATTAATTATATTATTTATAAGGCATACAGTAGTAACTGGTAGGGCTATATAAAAGAATGTATTTAAACTGGCTGCTTTTCCAAAAAATAAAACATAATTCATGAAAGCCATAATAATAAATATGAAATAATAAATCATTAACTTATGCTGGTTTTTAATTTTACTGCTATTAAACAAAATTGAATTCAGTAATAACCTCTGATAGCCAAAGACTTTTTTTAACATAATATCTCCTTCTTTCTGTATAACTTATAGGAAATAAATATGGAAATAGGAGTGATTATTATGAACGTAAGCATTATTATCATTAGTATCCTGGAATAACTTGAAAGATCACCAATTCTCTTTAAAAATGGGTGAACATTATAACTAGCAAACTTGTTATTAGCTATTAAGAGTAATATTTTTAATAGTATAGTTTGAAAAAGTATTAATAATCTTCTAATGCCTAAGGACTTTATGAAAAAGGTAGGAATATAAACACTAGATATTATTAAGAATAAAAATAGTGATAATATTATACCTTTGAAGTAGCTGATAAAATTATTAAGTAGCTTTATACTGTCAAAGGAAAAGTAAGTTGTTAAATAACCTATAAGCAGTATAAAAGAAAAGGAGAATATAGTTATTAGAGTAAATAAATATATATTTAAAAGGATATAAAATCTTGAAACTGGTGGGATTTCATATAATTTTCTACTAGAATTAACTATATAGTAAATAGTGATTAAGCAATACCCTAATATAATAAATATAAACTGTCCGGCTTGTCCTCCTGGAGAAATTATAAGAGAAATAATAAAAAGCACTAGTACGTATTTTATAATGGGATGCTTAGAATCATCATAAGTTTCTCCTAAAGTAAAAGAGGCACCTAAAAGCTTTTGATAATTTATTATTTTATTCATGATCTTTTTCCTCTCATATAAAGCATTATATCTTCAATGGTAGGCCTTGTGGTTTTTATTCCTGGCAGAGTTTCTAGATTATACTTTGTATAGCTTAATCCTTCATAACCAAAAGAGGTTTCTTTTAATCCCATAAGCTGAGACTTTATTTTATCCGTCATGGTTTCTTTATCAATATGTACAATTACATGGCTATCTATTAGGCTGTCCTTTTCAGCACACATGAGAATTTTACCATTATCCATGAAGGTTATATAATCTGCTATCTTCTCTAGATCACTGGTAATATGAGTGGAAAATAATATGGATTTTTCTTCATTTTGCATATATTCTAATAAAATATCCATAAGTTCAGCTCTAGCTACTGGGTCAAGTCCAGCGGTGGGTTCATCTAATATTAATAAATCAGGATTATGGCATAGAGCCAGTACTAAACCAAATTTCATCTGCATTCCCTTTGAATAATCCATGAGTTTTTTATTAGAATCTAAATCAAATCTACCCATAAGATAATCATATTTTTTGAAGTCAAAGTCTTTGTAAAAGGGAGATAGCATACTTACTATCTTATTGGGCTTATAAGCTAAAGAGTAAATCAAAGTATCATAGACAACCCCGATTTTAGCTTTAACTATTTCTTCATTACCATACATTGAAATTCCATCAAAGAATACTTGCCCATTTTTTCTTTCATATTTTTCTAATATGGTCTTTATAAGAGTGGTTTTTCCAGCACCATTTTTCCCTATAAGCCCCATGATAGTTCCTTTTTCTATAGATAAATTAATATCTCTTAAGGAGAAGCTGCCAATGTTAGAAGATAAATTTGTAATTTCTAAAGCTTTATTTGTCATAATCTGTACCTCCATAAATCTCATTTAAAACTACTAATACTTCATCCTTACTAATACCAGTAGAATCTGTAAATTCTTTAATATCTAAAAACCTTTCTTTAAGCATATCAATATGAACTTCTTTTATTTTCTTTTTATCGATATTTGCCACAAAACATCCTTTACCTTGTAAATTTACTATTATACCCTCATTTTCTAACTCCTGATAGGCCCTTTTTACTGTTATTATTCCTACCTTTAAATCCTTTGCCATGAGTCTAATAGAAGGCAGCTGTTCTTCTGGTTTTAACTTTCCGCTTAAAACTAATTCCTTTATTTGATTTTGTATTTGCTCATATATGGGAGTTTGTGAAAGAGTGGATATTAAAATATTCAAGAACTCACCTCCTTGTCTACTGTTATTATATGATAGACACAGTAGAAGGTCAATGGGTAAAATTATTTTGTATAAGTGAATATCCTATTAGTTTATATATTAATTTTATTAACGGCAATACATGGTATAATGTTTATAAAAATGGTAAATTATTTGTCTAAGGGAGGGGGATATTGTGAAAAATAAATATTGATTATTATCTATCCTTATTATTATTACCGTTGCAGGGGCTTATTTTTTACTTTTTAATTTTTTGAAATGATTCTAATACACGATATGATCTACCTGAAAAAGGAAACAGAAATATAAAAGAATTGATTAATTCCTTAGAAAATAAAAATTGATATATTCTATTCATATGGCTTAAAATTAATGACGTTGAAGATTTACTAATAGAAGATAGAAAGGAATAAATAATGATAAAGTTTATAAGAAGGTTGTCCAAAGGTGTAGTTATATTTTTAGGTGTAATATTAATAATTCTTTTAATTAGCTTTATTAATCATAAAATTAAGTTGAACCAAGAGTCTAAATTATTTCAACCTTTAGGTAAAATAGTTGTAGTCAATGGGCACCGTATGCATGTTTATGCTGAAGGAAGGGGAAAAGCTACTTTAGTATTTATGTCAGGAGGGGGAACTAGCACTCCAACCCTGGATTTTAAGAGTTTATACTCTCGATTAAGTGATGATTATCGTATTGTAGTTGTAGAAAAATTAGGATATGGTTTTAGTGAAGTTGTTGATGCTCAGAGAGATGTAGACACTATTCTAGAAGAAACAAGACAAGCTATAAATTTAGCAGGGGAGAAAGCTCCCTATGTACTGTTTCCTCATTCTATGTCTGGAATAGAATCACTCTATTGGGCAAAGAAATATCCAGATGAAGTTAAGGGCATTGTAGGGCTGGACCCTGCAGTTCCAGAGGCATATGAAAGCTATCCCATGCCAAACAAAGCAATCATAGCCCTATCTGCATTTGCAGCTAAGATTGGGTTAACAAGATTTATTCCATCTATTTGCAATAGCTCAGCGGCTATTCAAAGCGGTTCGCTAACTGCACATGAAAAAGAAGTGTATAGAACAATATTCTATAGAAGAACAGCTACGAAAACAATGCTCAATGAGCTAGATTCTATTCAAGAAAATGCAAAAAAAGTTGATGATATGGGAATACCACAAGTTCCAATGCTATTCTTTATTTCAAATGGTAATGGTACAGGCTTTAAGGAAGATAAATGGCAACAATATTTAAAAAACTATATATCTAAAGTACCTGAAGGCCAACAAGTTTTACTTGATAGTCGGCACTATATTCATAATTATGAATACGAAACAATAGAAATTGAAAGTAAAAGGTTTATTGGCAAGCTTATGATAGCAAAATGATTAAAGTAAGTAGTTAACATAAAGGATAAATTCCTTAAACACACATTAAATATAGAAGATCAGCCTACGAAAACGTATCCTTTAAAGATAGTATAACTTATTATAAAATAGTCCCATCTAGCAATCAGATGGGGACTATTTTATAATGTTATTCATACTTGACGAAGACTATTTTACTTTGCGCTAATAGTAATCGTGTTTTTTAGATGGCTGATGAGCACCTCCTTGGGTACTGTAAGCGAGTTAGGAGATGTGTGCAATTGCACGAATTTCAATGAGCTGGTCAGGGAACGCCATACCAGACACACCTACTAGGGTACCGGCTGGTCTATGGTCGCCCATATACTCCTTGAAGATGCTGATGCACTTTTCAAAATGCTCTTGTGGGTTTGTCAGAAAGATCTCTACCTCAGCAAGGTTCAACCTTGTAGCACCAAATCCCGCCAGCACGCGATCCAGATTCTCCAGTGTCTGCTTGGTCTGTGCCTCGATATCGCCCTCCCCAACAAAAGTGCCCTGCATATCATGGGAGAATTGACCCGAAATGTATATGATGCCGTCAATACAGTAGCCCTGGGAGATACCGTGTTCTCCATCCCATGGAAGACCGTGACTGTAGATTTTAGCATTAGACATTATTATCACTCCTTTACTTTAAATTAAGCTTAGTATATACTAAGCTCAAATAAAAAAATAGTACGCACTTTTTTGATAGGTACTATTCGAAAGGATAGTGTAAGTATGGGGATGGCTGAATATAAAGGTAAAGTCAAAAATATTCAAGATACACCTTTTGGTTATACAATGTCAGTTATTGGTGGTAAGTGGAAAATGGTTATTATTTACCTTTTAGCAGAAAATCAAACGGTTCGCTTTAATGAACTGAAAAAACAAATAGGAAATATTACTTTTAAAGTATTGAGTTCACAACTAAAAGAATTGGAAGCGGATGGTCTTGTGAAGCGGAAAGAGTATCCTCAAATTCCCCCTAAAGTTGAGTATAGTCTTACAGACAAAGCGGTGACTTTATTACCCGTTTTGGAAGAGTTATGCGAGTGGGGAGCGAAAAATCAAAATAATTAAATAGTTTATATATAATTTAAATTAGTATAAGAAATAAATTAATCCTAGTAAAGCATCTTCTTGCCTTACTAGGATATTTTAATGCTATTTTTCAAGATATTAAAGGTAATAAAACTTTGACTAATTAAGAATTGTAAAATAAAAGTGTTTTTATATATATAGAAATAGATTGACTATTAATGTTACTATTGTTATAATTTGATTAGATAAATATAGAAATGAATTTATATATTTAATTTTGTGTTATTTAAAACAATAAATAATTTATAGGGTATATTTTAGGAGGGGTAAAATGAATTTTACAGAGGTTATTCCAAACATGGTCAGTGGCTTTGAAATTAAAAAAGGGTCTATAGTCCTACTAAATTTTTGGGGAGAAAATAGTGATTTAAATATACTGGATAAGTTCGCATTAGAGATTGCTAAGGCTGGAGCGGTACCTATTAGATGGCAGCAATCTAGAGAATTTATTAAAACATATTTTGAAGAGGTGTCACAAGAATACTTAGATTTTCCAGATAAATATTTTGAGGTATTTAAATTAGCGGATAGTGTAATTGATATATTTATGTACGGCCCAGCTCCCCATAAAAATTTTCCCAAAGAAAAACTTCCTTTGTATGGTGCATACATGAGAAAGCTTTTTACAGCAATTGCTGAAGGAAAAGAGTTATTTATTCAAGTTAGAATACCAACGGAAGAAAATGCTTTAGAAGAGGGGATAGACTACGAAGTTTATAAGAAATCTATGTACAATGCATTAAGCGTTGATTTCAAAAAGCTAAAGGAAGAATGCAGAAACCTTATAAAGAAGTTAAATGGTAAGAATAAAGTTACTATCTACAGTGGAGACAATAGAATTCTTACATTTAGTTTAAAGAATAGAAAGTGGCACAAAGATGATGGTAATGGAGATATTCCTTGTGGAGAGGTATTTATCGCTCCTATAGAACATAGTGCAGAGGGAGAAATATTAATTCCACAGGTTACATTGGAAGGAGAAAAATTAATTAATGTACTATTAGAGTTTAAAGCAGGTAATCTGATAAACTGTTCATCAAAGGAATTGTTGGAATTTATAAAGAAATTCCCAGGAGATAGCGATATACTGGCGGAGTTTGGTATTGGCTTAAATGACAATATTAAAGAAGTCATTGGTTCTACAGTAATGGATGAAAAGTGTAAAGGAACTGCTCATGTAGCGGTAGGAATGAATGATATGTTCGGAGGAAAAAATTCATCTAAGCTTCATATGGATTTTATATTTTCACCAATGAAAATTGAAATCGATAATAAAGTACTGATGAAGGATTCAAAAATATTATTGTAATTTTATAATACTATTAAAAAGGATAATGAGAATTTAGGAGGCTTTGAAAATGACTTTATGTGAACAATTAAAAGAGGCGTATTTAAATGAAATTACAGAAATAATAAATCTGTGGAAAGAGAATTCTGTTAGATTAAGAGAAGAAGGTTCAATAGATGAGTCCATATTAGAAAGTATAAAGGTAAATGTGGGGGATATATTCTACAAAATGTTTAATATAAGCTATAATAACTCATGTAGAAATATCGAATCTGAAGAAGCAGAGCTTAATAAGCTTTCAAAAGCATATCTTGCTTTTTTTAATAAGATACCAGCACCTTGGAAAGAGAAAATGGCTAAGGATAAAGAATTTAATATGATGGAGGAATATTATAAAGAGCAAATAAAGCTAGAAGCAGCAGAGAAGATTAAGAATTTATTTATAGAATACTATGATAAATTTTACAAGGAGGCTTAGCGTGAAAAAAGATTGTATAAAAATATTTAAGTGTCTTGCAGATAAGTCAAGGCTATTGATAATAAATAATTTAATGGAAAGTCCTATGTATGTGGAATTATTATCAGAAAGATTAAATTTAGCGCCTTCTACCATATCCTTTCATTTAAAGAAACTGGAGGAAGTAGATTTAGTTTATTCTGTTAAGGAACAATATTACGTGGTGTACCATTTAAATTATAATATGCTTTCATTAACCTTAAGAGATTTAATTAATATAGAAGAGCCAGAAAAATATAAGCAAAAGGAGAGGGAAGAACAGTATAGAAACAGCGTGATAAATGCTTTTTTTGAATATGGCAAGCTTAAATCCATTCCTGTGCAGCAAAAGAAAAGAAAAATTGTATTAGAAGAAATAGCAAAGGCATTTCAGCCAGGAAAGATGTACCCCGAAAGAGAAGTTAACATAATCATTGCAGATTTCCATGATGATTTTTGTACCATTAGAAGAGAAATGATAGCTTTTAATATACTTGAAAGAAAAAATAATATCTATACATTGGTGTGAGAGTATAGTGGAGAGCATTCATAGATCTGTTTACATACATCTGTGAATGCTCATATTTTTTTATTCCTATGGGGTTAACCTATCCCTATCTCTTGGAAACAACGTAGCTTCCCGGATATTTTTGAAGCCTAAAAGCTGAGCTGTTAATCTCTCTAATCCTATGGCCAATCCTCCATGAGGAGGCATACCATATTTAAAGGTCTCTAAATAATCCTTAAAGGAATCAGGATTTAATCCCTTTAATTCCATATTGCTTTTAAGCATCTCATAATTATGGATTCTCTGGCCTCCAGTGGTGATTTCTAGTCCTCTAAAAATAAGGTCAAAACTATGAGTTAACCTATTTTCAGCAGGCATAGTGTACATTGGCCTTTTTTTTACTGGATAATGAGTTAAGAAGAGAAAATCGCTATTATATTTTTCTTTTACATATACTGAAATTAATCTTTCACCTTCAGGGTCAATATCATTAGTTAAGTCCTTTTTGCCGTATTTTTCTTGTAGTATCTTAATTGCCTCAGGCAGTGGAATAGAAACTATCGCTTTATCTATTACTGGAAGTTCAGCTTCTAAAAGATTTAATTCTTTTTCGCAACGTATTTTCAGCCTTTCCAGCATATATTTTAAGAGCCTTGTTTCCAAATCCATTACATCTCTTTCATCTTCAATAAAAGCCATTTCTAAATCTAAGCTTACATATTCATTTAAATGTCTATTGGTATTATGCTCCTCGGCTCTATATACGTGTCCTATTTCAAATATTCTTTCGTAACCAGCACCTACCATCATCTGCTTATAAAATTGAGGGCTTTG
Organism: Clostridium amylolyticum; assembly: GCF_900142075.1. Classification (GTDB taxonomy): domain Bacteria; phylum Bacillota; class Clostridia; order Clostridiales; family Clostridiaceae; genus Clostridium_AA; species Clostridium_AA amylolyticum. The sequence goes on along the minus strand of NZ_FQZO01000001.1, from coordinate 894,795 downwards.
AGCTAAATAGGCTTTTTGTTCAAAGTACTTAAGTTCAAATAATTCTGTACCACCTTCAGCCCCTTCAGCCACTATCTTTGGAGTGAACACTTGTGTGAAGCCTTCTCCTTGTAGGAATTCACCAAAGCTTTGGGCAAGGCAGGCTTGAATTTTAAATACAGCATTGGTCTTTTCATGTCTTAAGCTCAAGGCTCTATTATTTAAAATAGTGTCTAAGTTGGCCTCTAACTCTGTTTTATTTATTTCTATAGGAAGGTCTATCTTCACTTCATTTATAATATTTAAACTTGTAACCTGAAGCTCTACTTTATCACTTTTAGCCACATTACCTATGACCTCTACCACGGTTTCAAGCTTTAAGCCTTTTATTTCTATTTCTTTAGTATTTACTACACATTGAACACTGCCTGATCTATCTCTTAGAATAATAAAGGCTATTTTCCCTAGTTTCCTTATTCTTTGAATCCATCCTTGCAGCTTAACCTTTTCATCTATTGTGTTACTTAAATCTTTTACTAATACACGTTCCATGTATTCATCTCCTTTATATTATTGCTTTTTTTCTTCATACCCGGTATACAAAGAAAGGTTTAAATTGAAATTTTATGGCCATAAAAAAGTCCCTGAACATAAAACAGTTCAGGGACGAAAGATTTCCGCGGTACCACCCAAATTAATCTAAAAATTTTGTTTTAAGAAGGCATAAAGATATAAAAAAATCTCACTCCATTGTAGGAGTGAGAGTAGTATCCCACGGTACCATCCTGCTTAATCCAAAATCATAGATTCGCTTATTTCCTTTTAACGGTGGAACTCCGTTTTACCCTAATATAATTTCAGGTAAACAACTCCAGGAGGTCATTCAGTACATACTTACCATTAGGCTTCCACCATCCCTAATTCGCTGAAAAGGAATATATGAACTTACTCTTCCTATCATAGTTAATTTGAATTAATATACTATTTTGTATAATGCTATCACTTAATTTACATTATGTCAATACACTTTATTATTAAATTAAATATCCTAATTTCTAATAGGTAAAATAATTTTAAAACAGGTGCCTTCTCCTAAAAGGCTAGAAACGGAAATTTTTCCTCCATGGGCTTCTACAAAGGATTTTGTAATGGTTAGTCCAATGCCGGAACCTCCGGTGCTTTTATTTCTAGATACATCACTTCTAAAAAATCGTTCAAATATAAAGGGAAGATCTTCCTTGGATATACCTATGCCATTATCTTTAATGATGATTGAAAGGTTCTCGTCTTCTCTATGTAAAGATAACTCTACTTTTCCATGAGAATTAAGATACTTTAAAGCATTAGATAAAAGGTTATAAATTATCTGTTTAAACTTATCTTTGTCCACCAGGATGTCTATATTATCCTCTATATCAGCTAAAAGCAAGTGGCCGTCTTTCTCATAAATAGGAGTATAAGTTTCTACTATTTTTCTTAATTCTTGTGATATATCAAGCTTAGATAGGTTTAAATTAACGTTTAATTCTTCCAACTTAGATAATTTATATAAATCATCCACCATGGAATTTAATCTTTCAATTTCTTCGTAGAATATCTGCAGCCTATCACTATTTACTTCCCATACTCCATCCATAAAAGCTTCCACATGGGTTTTTAAGGTGGTGAGGGGAGTCCTTAATTCGTGAGCCATATCAGAGGTAAGTCTCTTCCTTAGCATCTCTTGGTTTTTCAGGGTATCTGCTAAATAGTTAACAGATTTAGATAAGTCAGAGATCTCTCTGGTATTACCTTTTTCCTCTAAGCGAATTTCTAGATTTCCCTGCCTCATCTTATTGGTGGCAGCAGTAATATTAACCAAGGGCTTAGAAAGTTCCTTGGAAATAATAATACTTACCACTAGACCTAAAAGCAAAGCTATAAGGGTTGAAATTATCAAAGAGTTGTTTAAAGTGGATAAAAAATTGATGGAAGCCAAACTGAAATAAGAAGTAGAATAATATCCTATGGTGGCATAACCAATGACAGAATTATTATATTTTAATGGGTATTCCTTTTCTATATATTTTTTAGCATCCATCATAGGAGAATTTTTTCCCATAGAGTTCATCATCCTGCGCATATTATCTCTCCTAGTAAAATGAGAATTCCCAGAGGAGTAGATGGTGTTTTTAGCTAAATCTTTGATTTCTATATACAATTCTTGATTTTCAGCATATCTTGTGATCTCATCCTTGTTAAAGTATCTGATATCGTTATTAACTTTAATAGAATCCTGTAATATGGAAATAATATTTTGAATTTTAGTATCTTGCTCACTAATAAGGTAGTCATTGAATTTCTTATTTATAAAGTAATTAGATATAATACCGGAGATAATGGTAGAAGATAAAATTACCACTATAAAGGAAAAGATAAGTTTTCTTTTTAAGGAAATTTTCAAATTAACACCTACTTAAATTAAATACTTTGGTTTATTAATAATTCATATAAAAAATAAAGTTAGGGGATAAATTTATATCCCATTCCATATATAGTCACTATATAATTTGGATCTTTTGGATTGTCCTCAAGCTTTTGTCGCAAATTCTTTATGTAAGTATCTATAGTTCTATCAAAACCATCGTAGTCCATGCCAAAGGAAGATTCTATTAACTTTTCTCGTGAAAATACATCTCCAGGATTTTTTACTAAAGATAATAATACTTTAAACTCATTAGAAGTTAAATTTATAATCACATCATCTTTTTTCACTATCATCTTTTTTACATCTATAAATAATCTCCCTTGATTAAAATACAACACATCCGCTAGGGGAGTAAAATCATTATAAGCTCTTCTTAAAATAGCTCTAACCCTTACCACTAATTCCCTGGCACTAAAAGGTTTAAGTATATAATCGTCGGCACCTATAGAAATGCCGTTAATTCTATTTTCCTCATCTATTTTAGCAGTAAGCATTATAATAGGCACTGTAGAGACACTGCGTATTCTCTTACAGACCTCTTCACCAGAAATTTTAGGTATCATAAGATCCAAGACCACAAGATGAGGATTTTCACTATGGAAAAGCTTTAAAGCTTCATCTCCCTCTGAAGCAGTAATTACAAAAAAGCCATCTTTTTCTAGATAAGCCTTAACCACATCCACTATATTTTTTTCATCATCCACCACTAAAATCTTATAATTACTATTCATAAATTTATATCACACCATTCTAAAAATGCTATTTACTTTAATTATATTTTATTATTGTAAAAAAGCTAGGGAAATAATTCCCCTAGCTATTTTTTAAGTAAAAGTGATTTTTTCTTTGCATATTCTTCTTCAGTGATTTCACCATTAACTAATTTCTCATTAAGTATTTTTATAGCAGGATTAGAGTTATCTCTGTAATGTTTAAAAATGCTGTATCCCACATAAAGCAATACTAAGATTATTATTAAGGTAATACCTGTAGATATTAGATAATTCCCACTAAATCCTTGACAAGGAGCTGAATTAAATACTCTGCCCCCTCTTCCCATCATTCCTCCAGGATTAAAGCCTCCTCTATACATAATAAAACTCCTTTCTTAACTTTTATTTGCTATGGTTTTATTATAGAATTTAATTATGGAGGAATTATGGAGATTAATAAAAAGTTATATAATCTCTGGAAAAAATTACATGCTTTTATATAGTTCCTTTAGAAGCAGGGCATCTTTTTCAAGAATAGGACTTTCGCAGATGATGCAGCCCTTAACATCATAAGAAATCAATGCTTTTATAAAAGCGTCATATCTAAAGTCGCTTTCCATAAAGGGAAGGTGATTTTTTTCTCCTTTAGGGCCATAATTTATCCCTGAAACATGGATATGCATGTCCTTTAAGGCTGCTTCTCCTAGGTGTTCTCCTATGTATTCTAAAATCCTAACGAAATCATCGTACTCTTTTAAAGAACCGTTGTTTCTTGCATGAATATGTGAAAAATCTATACAAGGTTCACAGAAACTAACCTCTTTTGATAAGGATACTATTTCTTCTAAACTTCCAAACTGCGTTGGCTTTCCTGTAGTCTCTAATCTGTAAGTAACCCCATAATCAGTTAATCTCTCTAAGTTAGATTTAATAGTAGAATATGTTTTTTCATGAGTGTCACCTAGATAGTAGCCTGGATGAAAGATTAAGCTTCTTCCTTCTACATTTCTTAGGGCTAGTGCTCCTTTTTCTATTCTCTCTAGGGACTTATCTACTTTATCAGCTTCTTTTGCATTTAAATTTATAAAGTAGGAGCCATGAGCAGATAAATAAAAATCATTTGAGTTTTTTGATTTTAATACAGCATCCTTATTTTTTTCTGTAATATTAATACTCCTTACAAAAGGGAGTTCCATAGCATCTAGATTTATTTGTTTTAAAAAATCTATTCCTGACGCATAATTATATTTTATAGAACCATCTCCATTAGGTAATCCGGAAATGCCAAATAAAAGTTTATCCAAGGTTTTGCCTCCTAAATTGTATTTTTAAATTATTAACTACAAAAAGTATATTATAATAAAAAACATTAGGCAAATAAACAAAATATAAATTATGTAAACTAGTTGATTTTTTTTATATATAAGCTACACTAAAATATATACCTACAGGAAAGAGTGATTGCTATGATAATGAGACTACAGAAGTATTTAGCCCAGTGTGGAGTAGCTTCTAGACGAAAAAGTGAAACCTTAATAGAAGAAGGAAAAGTAACTGTAAATAATGAAATAGTGGATACCTTAGGAGCTAAAATTAATACTGAAATAGATATAGTAAAAGTAAATAATAAAGTGGTAAGGCCTGAAGAACAGAAAGTATATATAATGTTAAATAAACCAGAAGGATATATAAGCACTGTAAAGGATGAGAAGGAAAGGAAAAAGGTTATAGATTTAATTGATGTAAAGGAAAGGATATTTCCCATAGGAAGATTAGACTATAACACCTCAGGATTATTGCTTTTAACCAATGATGGAGAAATTTATAATAGTATAATGCATCCTAGCAGGGAAATAGTTAAAACTTACATAGCTAAGGTGAAAGGAATATTTACTGAAGAGGAAATGAAGAACTTTCAAATAGGAGTGGATATAGGAGATTATATAACAGCTCCTTCAAAGATAAGAATTTTAAAAGTCTATAAAAATGAATCTCTAGTTGAAATAAAAATTCATGAAGGTAAAAATAGACAAGTGAGAAGGATGTGCGAAAAGTTTAATCACAAGGTGATAGAATTACAAAGGATATCCTTAGGAGAAATAAAGCTGGGCAACCTTCTTAAAGGTGAGTGGAGATACTTAAATGAAAAGGAATTAGACTATCTATTTAAACTGTAAAGGAGCTTAAGATGTTTAACTACGTTGGAGACATAAGTAAATTAACTCATTATATAATTAAAGATTTTTGTTTAAATAAAGGCTTAGCGGTGGATGCAACCTTAGGAAATGGATATGATACCATCTTTTTAAGCAGTACCTTTGAAAGGGTTATTTCTATGGATATTCAAGCTCAGGCTATAGATAGGTATAAAGAGACCTATAATAGCTCTAATGTTAACTTGGTTTGTGATTCTCATGCTAATATAGATAAATATGTTTCAGGTGGATTAGATTGCGTTATGTATAACTTGGGATATTGGCCAGGGGGAGATAAAAATATAACCACCTTAGCCCACTCCTCTTTAGAAAGCCTACAAAAATCATTACAGCTTTTAAATCCAGGTGGAATAATTTCTATTGCCCTTTATGTAGGACATGATGAAGGTCTTAAAGAAGAAAATTTCATAATGAAGTTTGTAGAAAATTTGCCAAAGGATACTTATGGTGTACTGCTGCATAAATATATTAATAGATCGGAAGTATCCCCTAGACTTATTATAATAGAGAAAAAATAATAGGAATCTTTTAACAATAAAATGAAAGATATATTGATATACGTTTCAGTAAATGTTAAAATGAAATAAATATTTCATTTTGTTGGGGGTAAAGAAAGATATAATGGAAAACAATGAAGATTTAATGCGAACCATACAATTAAAATTCCCACGATTAAGTAAAGGACAGAAATTAATTGCTGAATATATACTAAAACATTATGATAAAGCGGCTTTTATGACAGCTGCAAAACTTGGTATTAGTGTAGGCGTTAGCGAATCTACAGTGGTTAGGTTTGCCAATGAGCTTGGTTTTAGCGGCTATCCTAAACTTCAAAAAGCACTGCAGGAACTTATAAAAAATAAACTAACCACAGTGCAGAGATTAGAACTATCCAATGATTATATTAGTGAAGAAAATGCATTAAAAGGCGTTCTTAAAGCTGACATGGAGAATATAAGAGCCACTCTTGAAAAGATAAACCAAAAGACCTTTGAAGAAGTGGTTAATGAAATACTTAAAGCTAAGCGTATATATATCATTGGACTTAGAAGCTCTACTGCCTTAGCAGATTTCTTAGGATTTTATTTGAATGTTATATTAGATAATGTAAAGGTAGTGGGATACGGTATCAGTGATATTTTTGAGCAGATGATAAGCGTGGGTGAAGGGGATTTAGTCATAGGTATAGGTTTTCCAAGATATGCTGTAAAGACCATACAAGCATTGGAATTTGCCCATAAGAGAAATGCTTCTGTAGTAGCTATCACCGATAGTTTACTTTCACCCTTAGCTGGAAAGGCTGATCACACTCTTATTGCTCAAAGCAATATGGCATCTTTTGTAGATTCCTTAGTGGCACCATTAAGCGTAATTAATGCTTTGATAATTGCGGTGGGATTGATGGAAAAAGACAAAATAGCATCCACCTTTAACAGCCTAGAAGATATTTGGGAAGAATATCAAATATACTCCTATAAACCTCTAGAGGAAAGATAAGAGATAAATTGAAAAATTTATCTCTTTTTTATATTCAAAATAGTAAAATATTTTAGAAAATTAAGAAGGAATAATTAGATTTATATCGAATATATATATTCAAGAAAGAAATAATTAGTGCAAAACTAATAAAAAAATGAATCATATCATTCATTTAGGGGGTTATTCAATGAGTAATTCAGTATTAGCATCCAAGGACTATATTCAAAGTGTACTAGAAAATGTAAAGAAAAGAAATGCCAATGAACCAGAGTTTATTCAAGCGGTAGAAGAAGTTCTATTATCCTTAGAACCAGTATTAGACAAACATCCAGAATACATTAAAAGCAACATCTTAGAAAGATTTTGCGAACCTGAGAGACAAATTATGTTTAAAGTGCCTTGGACTGATGATGAAGGCAATGTAAAGGTTAACAGAGGCTTTAGGGTTCAATTTAATGGTTCTATAGGACCTTACAAGGGCGGTTTAAGATTCCATCCATCAGTTTATATAGGTATAATAAAGTTTTTAGGTTTTGAGCAGATATTAAAGAACTCATTAACAGGTTTACCTATAGGCGGAGGAAAAGGTGGTTCTGACTTTGACCCAAGAGGAAGATCCGATGGAGAAATGATGAGATTCTGTCAAAGCTTTATGACTGAGCTTTATAGACATATAGGACCAGATGTGGACGTTCCTGCAGGGGATATAGGAGTAGGAGCAAGAGAAATAGGTTATTTATATGGCCATTATAGAAGAATCAGAGGAGCTTTTGAAAATGGAGTTCTTACTGGAAAAGGCATTACTTATGGCGGTAGCTTAATAAGACCAGAAGCTACAGGTTTTGGTGTGGCATATTTCTGTCAAGAGATATTGAAGCATGAAAATGATAGCTTTGAAGGAAAAACCGTTGCAGTTTCAGGTTTCGGTAATGTTGCTTGGGGTGCTTGCAGAAAAATTGCTGAATTAGGCGGTAAAGTGGTAACCTTATCCGGCCCAGATGGATATATTTATGATCCAAATGGTATAACTGGTGAAAAGATAGATTATTTAGTAGAAATGAGAAACTCAGGAAGAGATAAGGTTCAAGATTACGCTGATAAATATGGCGTAGAATTCTATCCAGGACAAAAACCATGGGGAGTTAAAGTTGACATTATAATGCCTTGTGCTACTCAAAATGATATACATTTAGAACATGCGAAGATGATAGTAGAAAACAATATTAAGTATGTATGTGAAGCTGCTAATATGCCTTGTACTAATGAAGCAGTTCAATACTTACAACAACATAATGTAATAGTTGGACCAGCTAAGGCTGCTAATGCAGGTGGAGTTGCTGTATCAGCTTTAGAAATGGCTCAAAATAGTATGAGATTATCTTGGTCAGAAGAAGAAGTAGATGCGAAATTACATCAGATTATGATTAATATTCATGCTACTGCCGCTAACACAGCTAAAACTTATGGTTATGGTTATAACCTAGTAGCAGGTGCTAATATTGCAGGCTTTGTTAAAGTGGCACAAGCCATGTATGCTCAAGGTAATTATTAAAATTAGTATAAATGAAAAGGGAGCTAAAAGCTTCCTTTTTTATTTGACATTAAATAAAGGAAAGAGATAATATTAATGTGGTAAAATCAATAATTTTAAGGAGATGAAAACTTGGCAAAGGTTATAGTAATAGGTGGAGGACCTGCTGGAATGATGGCGGCTATAAAAGCTTCTGAAAATCATAGCGTTATTCTAGTGGAAGGCAATGAAAGATTAGGTAAAAAGTTATTTATCACTGGTAAAGGGCGTTGCAATGTCACTAATGCAAAGGACATTAGCGAGTTATTCGAGTACATACCAGGGAATCCCAGTTTTTTATATAGTGCCTTATATACATTTACTAATGAAGACGTAATAAATATGTTTAACTCTCTAGGAGTAGAACTTAAAATTGAAAGAGGGGATAGAGTATTTCCAAAATCAGATAAATCCTCTGATATAACCAATGCACTTCAAAAAAAGCTTATATCTTCCGGAGTGGAAATATTATTAAAAAGTAAGGTAGATAAATTAATTAAAAAAGAAAATAAAATCACAGGAGTAATGCTTTCCAGCGGGGAGAATATCAAAGGAGATTACTTTATTATGGCTACAGGGGGTAAATCCTATCCTTCCACAGGCTCTACTGGAGATGGATATAAATTTGCTAAGGATTTAGGTCATACCATTATAGAACCGAAACCTTCTTTAGTACCTATAGAAATAAGTGATGAATGGGTAAAGAAACTGCAAGGGTTATCCTTAAAGAACATTGAAGTAAAGCTATATAGAGATAATAAACTGGTATTCAAGGATTTTGGTGAAATGTTATTTACTCATTTTGGAATATCTGGTCCGGTTATATTAAGTGCTAGCAGGTATATTAGCGGAAAGGGTAAATATATATTATCCATAAATCTAAAACCAGCTTTAAATGAGCAGGAATTAGATATGAGGATACAAAAAGACTTTAAGAAATACATAAATAAAGATTTTAAAAATTCCCTAGATGATCTTTTGCCTCAAAAATTAATAGACACTATAATTTATTTATCTAATATAGATGCAAATAAGAAAGTGAATACTATTACTAAGGAAGAAAGGAAAAATCTTCTTTATATATTACAAAATTTAAATTTAAATGTTAGAGGCTTAAGGCCTATTGAGGAAGCTATAGTTACAGCAGGTGGTGTAAGCACGAAAGAAATAGATTCATCTACCATGAAGTCAAAGCTTGTTAATAATCTTTCCTTTTGTGGAGAAATTATAGATGTGGATGCTTTTACAGGTGGATATAACGTTCAGATAGCCCTTTCCACAGGTTATCTTGCCGGGGAAAAAGTAGGTGAGATTTAATGGAGGCTATTAGAGGGGCAATTACTATAGGCATAAACCATGAAGAAGATATTAAGAAAGCTAGCATTAAACTTTTTCATGAGATATGTAATAAGAATAATTTAGATAAAGATAACATCGTATCAATAGTATTTTCTTGCACTGATGATATTACTGCTGCCTACCCTGGTAAGTTTATAAGAGAAGAATTTAGTTTAAATAAACAAGCTATTATGCATTTTAATGAAATGAGGGTAATTAGTGAATTATACTTACCATTATGTATTAGAATTATGATATTATATAATGGTGAAATAAATGAATTAAAACATATTTATCTTGAAAAAGCATCAAAATTAAGACGAGATTTATCCGATAGCTAAGCGCTCCTAATCTCCCACTTCTTCAAGTGGCAGGATAATGAGCGCTAAGCTCCTGGATAAGTTCTTCTAAGCTTCAGTTGGGGTAAGCATTCCTTTTAAGAAAATTCCATCTGAAGCTAAGAATCACTTTACAAACAAGGGGATGGTGAAGACAGTGAAGTTAACTGTGGCTATTGATGGACCAGCTGGTGCAGGGAAAAGCACCATAGCCAAATTAGTTGGGGACAGATATAATCTTATGTATATTAATACTGGTTCTATGTATAGAGCTGTAACTTTAAAAGCCTTAGAAAAAGATTTAAAGCCAGAGGATGTTCAAGAAATTTGTAATTTAATTGATAGCATGGAGATGTATTTTCAGGGAGAAAGGTTAATCTTAAACGGTGAAGACATTAACGATTATCTTTCTATGCCTAATATAGCTGCAAAGGTTTCAAGCTTTGCTTCTATACCAGAGGTAAGGGAAAAATTAGTGATGCAGCAACAAGCCATATCTCATAAATACGATGTTATCATGGATGGAAGGGATATAGGTACTGTAGTTCTAAAAGATGCACCCTTCAAATTCTTTGTAACCGCCTCTTCAGAAGAAAGAGCATCACGTAGACATAAAGAACTTATGGCAAAAGGCATAGAAGTTAACTACCAGAGCATATTACAAGATATAAAAGCTAGGGATTATGCCGATACTAACAGGAGCACAGCACCTCTTATTAAAGCTATAGACGCTGTGGAGATTGATACATCCTATATGACTATAAGTGAGGCAGTAGACGCTATATGTATGCATATAGATAAAGAGCTACATAAATTTCAATAAAGGAGTTTAAATAATGCCTAATATCATTTTAGCCAAGAAAGCTGGTTTTTGTTTTGGTGTAAAAAGAGCGGTGGATGAAGCTTTGAACTGCCAAAAAGAAAAATCAAAAAAGATATATACCTTAGGTCCATTAATACATAATAAAGATGTAGTATCTGAGTTAGAGGGTAAGGATATTCATTCTATTACTATGGAAGACATTAATATGCTTCAAAAAGACGATGTGATAGTGATACGTTCTCATGGAGTTTCAAAAGCTACCATAGACCTCTTAAAAGAAAGGCATTTAGATATAGTAGATGCCTCTTGTCCTTATGTTAAACATATCCATAATATAGTGCAAAAGTATTATGAAGATGGATATCAAATAGTAATAATTGGAGATGAAAATCATCCTGAAGTGATAGGCATTAATGGATGGTGCAATAATTCTGCTATAATTTTAAATCAAGGGGAAGTAAAGACAAAGCTGGCTAGAAAAGTATGTGTGGTATGTCAAACCACTGAAAGACAGGAAAATTTTAAGAGAGCAATTAATAGCATCGCTGAGGAGTGTAAGGAATTTGTTGTATTCAACACCATATGTTCCGCCACTGAAGAAAGACAAAAAAGTGCAGCTGAGCTGGCAGGACAAGTAGATATAATGATTGTAGTGGGAGATAAAACCTCTTCAAATACAAATAAACTTTATGAAATATGTAAAAACAAATGCCATAAAACCTTTCATATTGAAAATCATTTAGAATTAAACAAATTCTTTCATAAAGATATAGATATAAGCAATATGAATATAGGAATAACAGCTGGAGCTTCTACACCAGATAATGTTATAAATGAAGTTATAAGTAAATTAAAAGGAGATGTCTGCAATGGATAATAATGAACAATTAGACTATATGAATAATAATTCAACTAAGATATTTATAGGAAAAGAGCTTCAAGGTAAGATAATCTCAATTAATAATGAAGGATTATATATAGCTTTACCAGGCTATAAAAGCGATGGGTTTATACCTAAGAATGAAATATTTACTGAAAAAAGCAAAGATTTTAGAGATATGTATGCATTAGGAGATACCATTGAAGCTAAAGTTTTAAATATCAATAATTCAGAAGGTTATGTTCTTTTGTCTAACATTGAAATAGTAAAAGAAAAGTCTTTAGGTGAAGTAAAAGAAAAGTATAATAATGGAGAGCCTTTAGAGGTATATGTACAAGAAGCTATAAAAGGCGGATTAATATCTAGATACAAGGAAGTACCGGTATTTATTCCTGCATCTCACGTTGAAATATATAGGGTTAATGATCTAGATAAGTATGTAGGACAAAACTTCCAAATTAAAATTATTGAGTTCAAAGAAGAAAGACATAAAACAAAGCTAGTAGGTTCTAGAAGGGAATTACTTCAAGAACAAAAAAATATTGAAGAACAAGCAGCTTTAGAAAGATTAAACCCAGGTGACGTAGTTACAGGTAAGGTTAAGAACATATTAGATTATGGTGCTTTTGTGGATTTAGATGGTATTGAAGGCTTAATACACATATCAGAACTTAGCTGGGGTAAAGCCAAGATAAAAAATATGTTTAAAACTAATGATGAAGTAACTGTAAAAGTAATAGATGTGGATAAGGAAAATAAAAAAGTTTCACTTAGTATTAAGGCTTTAAGTGAAGATCCATGGTTAAATATAGAGGAAAAATATCCGGTTGGAAATATAACTATGGGTAAAATAGTTAGATTTACTGATTTTGGAGCATTTGTAGAGCTAGAGCCAGGAGTAGATGCTCTAATGCATATATCAAAAATCAGTAATAAAAAGATTAATCATCCTAGCGAAGTTTTAAATATAGGAGAGGTTATAAAAGCAAATATCGTTGAAGTTGATAGTGAGAAAAAGAGAATATCACTAAGCATGAAAGATTTATAATAGTTTTAAGGGGAGGTTTTTTAAAACCTTCTCTTTTTTGTAATATTAAGTAATAATAAAAATATAAATATTATAAGCAATGTAATCAGGAGGATTTATGTGATTTCCTTTACATGTATTTATGACGAAAATATTATTGATACTGAAAGAGTAATCCTAGGTAAAGTGTTAAAAAATTATGAAATAAGTATATTAAGTGTTCACAAAAAACGAAGTGCTTATAAGATAACGGCAAAAGAAGGTATATTTTGTTTAAAACGTATGAAACATGGTGAATATAAAGTAAAAAATGGCTTTATACTTACCGAGGAATTATTTAAGGTAGGGTTTGATAAGATTGCTAAGTATATTTTAACAAGAAATAAAAAGTTATATGTAAAAGAAGCTGGCTATATATTTTATGTTACCACTTGGATTGATGGTATAGAAAGCAATTTAAATACTTTTGATGAAGTTGAAAGCTGCGTTAAGCTTCTTGCAGACTTCCATATATATTCAAATAAAATAAATACAAAAAGCCTGCTTATAAAAGATTACTCTAATAGATGGATAAGTACCTACGAGAAAAAATTAGGAGATCTAAAGAAATATCAGTATATTATTAAAAATAAGATATTAACATCAGAATTTGATAGATTATACCAGCAGGAAATTTTAGACCAATATAATTATGGAAAGTTTGCCTTAGATTTAATTAGATCTTGTGATTATAATAAAATTATCACCTTAGAAAAAGGGTTGTGTCATGATAGCTTTTATTATCAAAATATAATAAAAAAAGATGATGTTTATTATTTAATCGATTTAGATAGCATTATTATAGATATTCAGATAATAGATTTAGCTAAATTAATACAAAGACTTATGTTTAGTCATAATTATAAATGGGATTTTGAAAAAGCAAGGTGTATAATAGAAGCATATAGCTCTGAAAAAAAATTAACTAAGTTAGAATTAAAGTTAATTTTAGCTGCTATAGCATTTCCTCATAGATTTTGGAAGTTAGGAAAAAAAAGATATGTTAAAACTAATAACTGGTCAGAAATAAGGTTTATGAAAAAAATAAAAAAGATATACAAATATAAGAAAAGATATGAAACTTTTTTAATAGAGTTTCAGCAGTATATTAATTTACTATAAGAGGTATGTATGGTCGTAATAGAACAAGTAAATAAAAATAATAAAGAAAAACTTCATAATTTTCTTCTTAAAGCCAAGGAGTTTAATGAGTTAAACGAAGATTTTTACAGTGAGTTTAAAAAGTTGGATTTTTTTACCATACTAAAGCTTAAGAAAAAAGTATTTTTGTTTAAGGATGATAAGGAATATATAGGCTTTATATGGATAGAAAGAACCAATGAAAGACTATTTAAGATATTATCCTTATATCTAGAGGATATTAAGGAGAGTATTGAACTAAAACATATATTATATTTTTTACATGGTAACCATACGGTTTATTATGAATGCCGTTTAAACCATGAAAATAAAATGGCCTTAGAAAAATTAGGCTTTATTAGAAAAAATCACTCCATAGAAATGAAAAGATTAGCAGAAGATTTAATGGAGGACACTGAAGATAATTCAAATATACAATATAGAATATTTCAAGAAAATATAGATGAAAGAAAAAGATGGAAACTGCAGAATGAAATTTTTAAAAGTGATAAGAGAATTCCATTAAGCTTAAAAGATATAATAGATGATGAGTTTCAAAGTTATTATATAGAAGGTGCAGGATACTTTATATTAGTGGATGGTAAGTATATTGGATATGGACAATTAATAAAGCATGATTATGAAGATTCTGCTTTATTAGTTAACTTTGGAATTATTCAAGAATATAGGCATAAAGGTTATGGAAATTTATTTTTGAGTTACATTCTTTCACAGGGAAAGATTATTGGATTTAATAATATTTATTTAAGGGTAAATCCTGATAATATAGATGCTATTAAATTATATAGCAATGCAGGCTTTAGAACTTATAGTAATATATTTAGTTATGAATATATGCCAAAAAAATAGAGGTAAAACCTCTATTTTTTTATACATATATTTTTTTATATTCTAAAAGACCTTTAATCAGTATATTTGCTGCATCTTTTAAGTCTTGCTGATTTACACAATAAGATAATCTAACTTCATCCTCACCTAAACCTTCTGTAGCATAAAAGCCTGAGGCAGGTGCTATCATTACGGTCTTATTATCTATAGAAAACTCCCTTAAAAGCCAAGTTGCAAAATGATCTGAATCTTTTATGGGCAATTTTGCAATGAGATAGAAAGCTCCTGTAGGTTTTTGACATATAATATCAGGAAGAGTTTTTAAGCAATCAAATAGAATATCTCTTCTATTTGCATATTCTCTATTAACTTCATAAAAATAATCTTTTGGTGTATTAATAAGGCCAGCTGCAGCAACTTGCTCAATGGTAGGAGAGCATAATCTGGATTGACTTAGTTTTAATGCAGTATGCATCAAGGTTTTATTTTTTGAAATCATGGCACCTATCCTTGCCCCGCAAGCACTATATCTCTTAGAAATACTATCTATAATTATTATTCTATCCTCTGCTTCAGTAAATTCTAAGGCAGAAACAGCTGTAAGATCATCATAAACAAACTCTCTATATACTTCATCGGAAATAAGATATAAGTCATTTTCCATAGCAATTTCCACTAGCATTTTAATTTCTTCTCTAGTATATACTACACCAGTAGGGTTACCAGGGTTTGATATTAAAATTCCACGAGTTTTAGGGCTAATCTTACTTTCTATTTCACTTTTAGATGGAAGTCTGAAACCATCTTCTGCAAAAGTTTTAAAAGGAACAACATTTACAGAGGCAATATCACTGAAGCTGTTATAGTTAGTATAAAAAGGTTCTGGTATAATTATTTCCTCACCGGGATCACATATGGTGAGCATGGCAAATAACAAGGCTTCACTACCACCGTTGGTTATTAGAATTTCGTCTTTGTTTAAATTGAATCCTAGGTTATTGTAGTACTTTATAAAGCTGTCTAAAAGGCTAGGAATACCCTTTGAATCGGTATAAGCTAATACCTTTGAATCAAAGTTCTTAATGGATTCAAAGAATACAGAAGGAGTTTCAATATCTGGCTGGCCTATGTTTAATCCAATTACTTTAAGCCCTTTACTTCTAGCCTCGTCAGCATATTGATTTAATTTTCTAATAGGTGAAAATTGCATACTTTCTATTCTTTTTGATAAATTCATGAATAATATCCCCCTCATATAATTAAAAAAATAGATTTTCTGTTGGAACTCCTGAAGTTTTAACATTTATTATACCATTACTTTTATCATAACCATAATATGGTCTATCCATGATTATGGATGATTTTGAAACTAAAGTATTATTTGTTTGTTCTTTCTTTTTATCATACATAATAATCATCACTCCTTATATATAATTTTTCATATAAGGAGTGATTTTATTTGCCCCAATTATTAGTTTTTGTTTAAATTAATAATATTTTTTTAATACATTACCTAATCTTTCTATACCTATAATTATTTTATCCTCTGGCATGTTTGAATAATTAAGTCTAAAATAATTATGTTTACCACCATTAGGGAAGAAGGATGCGCCAGGAACGAAAGCAACCTTTTCTTCTAATGCTTCGCGTAAAATATCTGCAGAGTTCATATTTTCTTTAAGTTCTACCCAAGTAAATAAACCACCCTTAGAATGGGTAAACTTAATTTCCTTTGGAAAATACTTAATCATGCTATCTATCATGGTGTTTCTTCTCTTTTTGTACACTTCAATAATTTTATTTATATGATCATCTAAGCTATGTTTTTCCATGTAATGTGCAACTATTCTTTGATCTATGGTACTACACTGCAGGTCGGCACCTTGTTTAATCATAATATATTTTTGTAATACATCTTCGTGAGCATAAATCCATCCAATTCTAAAGCCTGGACAGAAAGTTTTTGAAAAGGTACCTAGCTGAATTACATATCCATTTTTGTCAAAGCTTTTTATGGAAGGGTTAACACTGCCTTCTAAGGCAAGCTCTCCATAAGGACTATCTTCAATGATAGGTATGTTATATTTTTCAGCTAATTCCACCATCTTTTTTCTTCTTTCTACAGATAAGGTTATACCTGTAGGGTTTTGATAGTCAGGAATGGTGTATATAAACTTAGCATTAGGATATTTTATTAAAACCTCTTCTAGCTTTTCTATTACTATACCATCTTCGTCCATAGGAACCTCTACAAAGGTAGGCTGATATGCTTTAAAAGCATTTATAGCTCCTAAATAGCTTGGACTTTCACATATTATTACGTCGCCCTTGTTTATAAATAATTTTCCTGAGAATTCAAGTGCTTGTTGAGATCCACTGGTTATTAATATGTTCTTAGGAGAGGGGTTATCTAAATTACCTTTAATTCGCTGCTCACAGATGATTTCCCTTAATAAAGGATAGCCTTCTGTAGCACTATACTGCAATGCTGATTTACCTTGGTCCTGTATAACATTGTAGGCAATTTCTTTTATATGATCTAATGGAAACAATTCTGGAGCAGGTAGTCCACCAGCAAAAGAAATAATATCAGGTTGCTCTGTAAGTTTTAAAAGCTCTCTAATTTCGGAAGCCTTTATGCCTTGCATTCTTTCAGAATAATTAAAATTCATATGTTTACCCCCATTGTATTATTTTTTTTATATTTATTATGTCTGTCCCTCTAAGTATATAATAACATGAAACCATTTTCAGAATAATAAGTAAATTAACAATATTTGAATAATGTTTTTACTTTATTTACTACTTTTTATATACATAGTATCAGAAATATTAAGTTTTAAAAATAACTTTAAAAAATTTATTAAATTATATATAATTATAAAGATAGATAATATATAAAAAAAGGGGTATATGAATGATTCAAGAACAAATGCCAAAATACTATATTGAAACCTGGGGTTGTCAAATGAATGAAGAAGATTCTGAGAAGCTTGCAGGAATGTTGAAAAATATTGGATATACTGATACTCTTAATAGAGAAGAAGCATCCATAATAATATTTAATACTTGCTGTGTTAGGGAAAATGCAGAATTAAAAGTGTTTGGAAACTTAGGAACACTAAGAAAGCTAAAAGAAAAAAATCCTGACTTAGTAATAGCGGTATGTGGTTGTATGATGCAGCAAAAAGGTATGGCTGAAGATATTGTTAGAAGATTCCCTTATGTGGACATAGTTTTTGGGACTCATAATGCATATAAGTTCCCAGAGTATTTAAATAGAGTTAAGCAAGAAAATGTTGTAGTTAAAGAAATAATGGATAAAGAAACTGAAATTATAGAAGGTATGCCTATAGAGCGAAAAAGCGATGCTAAAGCTTATGTTACTATAATGTATGGCTGTAATAACTTTTGTACATATTGCGTAGTCCCATATGTAAGAGGAAGAGAACGCAGTAGAAAGCCTGAAGATATAGAAAATGAAATAATTGAGCTTGTAAATGAAGGGTATAAAGAAATTACTTTATTAGGTCAGAATGTTAATTCTTACGGAAAAGGCTTAGACCCTGAAATTACTTTTGCTGATTTATTAAAGAGGATAGATAAGATACCTGGCCTTGAAAGACTAAGATTTATGACTTCACATCCTAAAGACTTATCTGAAGATGTAATAAAAGCCATAAAAGAAGGGACTAAAATTTGTGAGCAGATTCATTTACCAGTACAAAGCGGATCTTCAAGAATCCTTAAAATAATGAATAGAAAATATACCAGAGAAGATTATCTTAATTTAATTAGAAAAATTAAAAAAGAAATTCCTGATGTGGCTATTTCTACTGATATAATTGTAGGTTTCCCAGGAGAAACTGAAGAGGACTTTGAAGAAACTTTAAGCTTAGTAAAGGAAGTTGAATTTGATTCAGCATATACCTTTATATATTCTCGAAGAAAATATACTCCTGCAGATAAGATGGAAGATCAAATAGATGATTCTGTTAAGCATGAAAGGTTTAATAGGCTTATTGAAGTAATAAATGAAGCTTCTGCAAAGAAGAATAAAGAGTATGAGGGTAAAGTGGTAGAAGTACTAGTAGAAGGAGAAAGTAAAAACGACAGTACAAGGCTTATGGGAAGAACAAGAACAGGAAAGCTTGTAAACTTTGCAGGGGATAAAGAAAGCATTGGAAGTCTTGTAAATGTGAAGATAACCAAAGCTCAATCCTTTTCTCTTAATGGTGAAGAAATAAAGTAGTTAAAAAGCTCTTTAAATAAGAGCTTTTTAAATTTATTATAAGGGGGTGCGATAATGGCTTTAACACCTATGATGCAGCAATATTTTGAGATTAAAGAAAATTATAAAGATTGCATATTGTTCTTTAGACTTGGAGATTTTTATGAAATGTTCTTTGAAGATGCAGAAGTTGCTTCCAGAGAGCTAGAGCTTGTATTAACAGGAAGAGACTGTGGTCTGGAAGATAGAGCCCCTATGTGTGGAATACCCTATCATGCTGCTAATTCTTACTTAGTAAGGCTTATAAGCAAAGGGTATAAGGTTGCAATATGTGAACAGGTTGAAGATCCAGCTTTAGCTAAGGGCATTGTTAAAAGAGATGTAATAAAGGTGGTTACTCCAGGTACCTTTAATGAAGGAAATTTTCTTCATGAGGATAAAAATAACTTTATAATGAGCATTTATACGGATAAAGATAAGGATTTAGCCTCCATTAGTTATGTAGATATATCTACAGGAGAGTTATATACTACAGAATTTATAATGGATTATCAAAAGATAATAGATGAGATTTATAAGGTAATGCCTACGGAAATCATATTAAATGAAAATATATCATCAAAGATATACGAGGAAATTGCAAATTTATCTACTATTTACATAACAAAAAAACATCATGATTTCTTTACTGAAAAGGCTTCTGAAATTGTTCTTAAACAATTATCTACCAAAGAATTTGAAAATACCACCATGCTTTACTCTATAACGGCTATACTTAACTATATATTGGATACTCAAAAAACTTCATTGTCCAATGTAAATAATGCTCAAGTATATAGTACAGAACAATATATGGCTATGGATATTAACTCTAGAAGAAATCTTGAGATTACAGAAACTATAAGAGAAAAGAGTAAGAAGGGTTCTTTATTATGGGTATTAGATAAGACAGTTACCTCTATGGGCAGCAGAACCATGAGGAAATGGGTAGAACAGCCTCTTCTTAGTAAGCAGCATATAGATCTTAGGCTTAATGCAGTGGAAGAATTAAAAGATAATCTGAAGCTGTCTGAGGAATTACAGAGCACATTAAAGAAAGTTTATGATATAGAAAGGATCTCTGGTAAAATTGCTGCAAAGAATGTAAATGCTAGGGAGCTTTTATCCCTTAAAAATTCTATTGTAAATATTCCTTATATTAAAGAGGTATTATCTAATTTATCCTCTCCATTATTTAAAAATATTAATAATGGTTTAGAGGATTTAAATCACATTTCTACTTTAATAGGAAATGCTATACAGGAAGAGCCTTCAGTAACTTTGAAAGAGGGCAATTTAATTAAAACTGGTTATGATGCTGAAATAGATGAGCTAAGAGCAGCAAAAATTAATGGTAAAGAGTGGATTGCAAATTTAGAAATTAAAGAGCGAGAAATTACTGGAATTAGGTCCTTAAAAGTTGGATTTAATAAGGTGTTTGGTTATTATATAGAGATAAGTAGGGCTAATTATGCGTTAATACCTGAAGGAAGATATACTAGAAAGCAGACCTTAGCCAACGCAGAAAGATTTATAACCGAAGAGCTTAAAGAAATGGAGAACAAAATTCTAGGAGCTGAAGAAAAATTAGTACAATTGGAGTACGAAGCTTTTGTTAAAATAAGGGATTCCATAGAAAAAGAGATATTTAAGATAAAAAAATCTTCTAAGCTCATTGCAGAAATAGATTGTATTTTATCTTTGGCTTTAGTAGCCAGGGAAAATAAGTACACAAAGCCTTCTATAAATGAGGAGAACATAATTGAAATCAATGAAGGCAGGCACCCTGTAGTGGAAAAAGTAATACCCAAAGGTACCTTCATAAGCAATAACTGCTTATTAAACTCTAAAGATTATCAGCTTTTACTGGTTACAGGACCAAATATGGCGGGAAAATCTACTTACATGAGGCAGGTAGCTTTAATATCCATTATGGCGCAAATAGGTAGCTTTGTACCTG
Organism: Clostridium amylolyticum; assembly: GCF_900142075.1. Taxonomy (GTDB): domain Bacteria; phylum Bacillota; class Clostridia; order Clostridiales; family Clostridiaceae; genus Clostridium_AA; species Clostridium_AA amylolyticum. Next base: position 873,707 of record NZ_FQZO01000001.1, on the reverse strand, counting down.
CTAAAAAAGCTAATTTATGCATTAATGATAAAATATTTACCAGGATTGGAGCCTCCGATGATTTGGCAGGGGGTAAAAGTACCTTTATGGTAGAAATGTCTGAAGTATCTAATATACTAAGATATGCTACACAAAACAGTTTGGTTTTATTAGACGAAGTGGGTAGGGGAACCAGTACCTACGATGGACTTAGCATAGCCTGGTCAGTAATAGAATATATATGCTCAAAAAGTGATTTAAAGTGTAAAACATTATTTGCAACGCATTATCATGAATTAACTAAGTTAGAAGATAAGATGGAGGGAATTAAAAACTTTTCTGTTGCTGTTAAAGAAGTTAACAATAACATAGTGTTTTTAAGAAAAATTATTAGGGGAGGGGCAGATCAGTCTTATGGAATAGAAGTTGCTAAACTGGCTGGACTTCCTGAAGAGGTTATAATAAGAGCAAAGGAAATATTAGCTAACTTAGAAGCTTCATCTAAAGAAGATATAAATGGTAATAGTACCAGGGAGATTAATAATGGCAAAGTGGAGAATAATAGAGCTAAGGCTTCTAAGAAAGCTGTACATAATGAAGGTGTACAATTAGGATTAATGGATATGGAAAAAGATAGCTTTATAAAAGATATATCTAATATAGACATAATTAACCTTACTCCTATGGAAGCTATTAATATATTATATAAACTTAATAAAGATTCCAAATCTTTACTTTAGGTGGTGATGTATATGGATAGGATTAATTTATTAGATAGTGAAATATCTAATAAAATAGCTGCAGGTGAAGTGGTGGAAAGACCAGCTTCTGTAGTAAAGGAACTTATTGAAAATAGTATTGATGCTGGTGCAAAACATATAGATATAGAAATAGAAAATGGGGGACAAAGCCTTATAAGGGTAATTGATGATGGAATAGGTATACACCCAGAGGATATAGAAAAAGCATTTTTACCCCATGCTACCAGCAAAATAAGTAATATAGAGGATCTTTTTAAAATATTAACCATGGGGTTTAGAGGGGAAGCTTTGCCAAGTATAGCATCTGTGTCTAAAATAAGCTTAGCTTCTAAGCAGAAGGATATATGTTAAGCGGCAAGGAGATTTCTTTTCATGGAGGCATTAATAATGGCTTTAAAGAAGAAGCTATGAATGAAGGGACCTTGATAGAGGTTAGAGATTTATTTTACAATGTTCCTGCAAGAAAAAAGTTTTTAAAATCCATGGCTAGAGAAACAGCATTAATAGGAGATATAATAAATCGAATTGCTTTATCTCATGCTGATATTGCTTTTTCTTTTACTAATAACGAGAAACTTCAGTTTAATAGCTATGGAAATGGTAATATAATCGATGTAATAAGAAAAGTCTATGGAAAAAATACCTGTGATAATCTTATAAAATTTCAAAGGTATGGAGATGAATTATCCGTATATGGATATATAGGAAATTCTGAAATAAGCAGAGGTTCTAGAAATAATCAATCTATATTTGTTAATAAAAGATTCATTAAAAGCAGGCTAGTTACTGCAGCGGTGGAAAATGCCTTTAAATCCTTTGCTACCATAAATAAGTTCCCATTCTTCGTAATATATATTGATATATATCCAGAACTTATAGATGTAAATATTCATCCTTCAAAATCTGAAATAAAATTTAAAGATGAAAGATTTATTTTTAAATTCATATTTGATAGCGTACATGCTGCAATAAAAGAATCTGTAAAAGAAAGCTTTATGTTGCCGGAAGAAGCAGGTTATGAGCAAACAGACACCACTGAAGAGTTAACCTTTAATTTTAACAATCTTCAAAACCATACTATAAGAGAGGCGACTAATCCGTTAGATTATCCTTTACAAAAGGATGATAGTGTTTATGATATAGCTCATAATATTAGAGAAAAGAGTATAGTAGATATACCTGTAGATCTTTCCAAGGACACAAATAAAGCTTTGGAGTATATAATTGATAAGCAGCATGATAATACTAAGGAAGCGGCAAAGTTTCCAGATATTAAAATCATCGGTCAATTTGATAAAACTTATATCATTGGTGAACAAAGCAAAAACCTTTATCTTGTAGATCAACATGCAGCTCATGAAAAGATAATGTTTGAGAAATATACTAGGGAAATTAAAAATCACAAGGTGGTTATACAACCATTACTAATTCCGGAAGTAATAGAACTTAATATAGATGACTACTCTTATTTTATGGAAAACTTAGAAATATTTAAGACAGCAGGATTTAATGTGGAGGAATTTGGAGATAATACTATAGTTATCAAAGAAGTACCTTATGTTATAGGTAAATCTAAGACTAGGAATTTATTTTTAAGCATCCTGGATAATTTAAAAAACTTAGGATCTGGTAAAACAGAAGAATATAAATATGATACCATTGCCAGGATGGCGTGCCGTTCTGCGGTTAAAGCTAATGAGGAGTTAACCATGGAGGAGATGAAATCCCTATTGGAGGATTTGAGATATTGTGATGAACCCTTTAACTGTCCTCATGGAAGACCTACCATAATTAAACTAACATTATATGAACTTGAAAAATTATTTAAAAGAATTCAATAACATCATAAATATTATGTAAACTGGAGTTAAAACAATGAAGAAAAAACTTGTAATTATTACCGGGCCAACCGCAGTAGGGAAAACAGATGCTTCACTTTTATTAGCAAGTAAGCTTAATACTGAAATAATATCGGCAGATTCAATGCAGATATATAAATACATGGATATAGGTTCTGCTAAAGCTTCCAAGGAAGAACGTAATTTAATAAAGCATCATTTAATAGATATAGTAGATCCTAAAGAGGAATTTAGTGTTTCAGATTATAAGGTAAGGGCTCAAGGTATAATAAAAGAGATGCATTCAAAGGATAAGATACCTGTTTTAGTAGGAGGCACTGGTCTATATATAGATTCATTAATTTGTAATCTTACCTTTACAGAAAGCGCCAAGGACGCAGATTATAGAATTTATTTAGAAGGATTGGCAAAAGAGCAGGGGAATAATTACATTCATTCTATGCTTAAAGATATTGATTTAGAGAGCTATAATAATATTCATCCCAATAATTTAAAAAGAGTAATTAGAGCTTTGGAAGTATATAAATTATCAGGTAAGCCTTTTAGTTCTTTTAAGGAAGAGGATATTTATACTTCTGAATATGATATATTTTATTATGTACTTAATATGCAAAGAGATAAGTTATATGATAGAATTAATGAAAGAGTGGATATAATGATAGAAAATGGCTTGGTGGATGAAGTTAAATGGCTTATGGATTATGGATGTGATAAAAATATGCAATCTATGAAGGGCATAGGTTATAAAGAAGTGCTGCAATACTTAACTAAGGATATAACTTTGCCACAAGCGGTGGAGATGATTAAAAAGGGTAGTCGTAACTATGCCAAAAGGCAGCTAACTTGGTTTAGAAAAGACCCTAGAGCAAACTTTATCCACAAGGATGCTTATGCTAATGAAGAAGCAATAGTAAATAAGATTTTAAGTGACATTGATAACCACTAGGGTTATAATATATTTAAAAAATTATATTTTGATATGGAGGTTTATTTATGAACAAGACTGCTAATAATTTACAAGATATTTTTTTGAATGGTGCAAGAAAGAATAGAATACCTGTTACTATATATTTAACTAATGGATTTCAACTAAGAGGTAATGTAAAAGGATTTGACAGTTTTACAGTAGTTTTAGACTGTGATGGGAAACAGATGTTAATATATAAACATGCCATATCAACTATAACACCTGTAAAGCCAATTTTATTTAATAATAATGCAAATGAAGATATGAATGACAACAATTAAATTATTAGGCAAATCTAAGTGGATTTGCCTAAATTTTTGTCTTTGTGGAGGGAAACTATGTTAGACATAACAAAAGATTTATTAATGAAAGAATATAAACTTAATGATAATATATTTAATTTATTTGACAAAGCTTTAGAAGATATTAAAATGCAATGCCAGGAATTAGATAGTATAAAAGAGTTTAATCAATTGAAAGTAATAAATGCATTTCAACAGGAGAGGATTAGTGAATCACATTTTACCAATTCTTCAGGGTATGGATATGGTGATATAGGAAGAGACACTTTAGATGCGGTTTATGCTCGTATTTTTAATACTGAAAGCGCTTTAGTTAGACCTCATTTTGTAAATGGTACTCATGCTATAACAGCTGCTTTATTCGGTAATTTAAGACCAGGGGATACTATGCTAGCAGTTTGTGGCAAGCCTTATGATACCTTAGATAATGTCATAGGAATTACAGATGGTGAAGATATTGGTTCATTAAAAAACTTTGGAGTAAAATATAAGCAGATAGACCTTACTTCCAAGGGTGAAGTTGATTTTGAAAAAGTTAGGAAGGCATTAGAAGAAGATAAAAGCATAAAGCTTGTGCATATACAAAGATCTACTGGATATGGCTGGAGAAAAGCACTACAAATTTCTGATATTAAAGAAATAAATGAGCTAGTTAAAAGTATAAGCCCTGAGGTTATTACTTTTGTTGATAACTGCTATGGTGAATTTGTAGATACCCTAGAACCTACAGATGTAGGCGTTGATTTAGTAGCTGGATCCTTAATAAAGAATATAGGGGGAGGCATAGCTCCTACAGGAGGGTATATCGCTGGTAAAAAACAATATGTAGATAATGCCGCCTATAGGTTAACCGTTCCTGGAATAGGAGGGGAGTGCGGTTCAACTTTTGGTGTTATGAGACAATTATATCAAGGATTATTCTTAGCTCCTCATATAACCATGGAAGCAGTGAAAGGAGCCATACTTTGCTCAAGAGTTATGGAACTTTTAGGCTTTGAAGTACTTCCTGCTTATAATGATAAGAGAAGCGATATTATACAAGCTATTAAATTTAATGATAAAGAAAAGCTCATTAATTTTTGCAAAGGCATCCAAAAAGGATCACCTATCGATTCCTTTGTGGAATGTGAACCTTGGGACATGCCAGGCTACAAAGATCAAGTAATCATGGCAGCAGGAGCCTTTGTACAAGGTGCCTCCATAGAACTATCCTGTGATGCCCCCATTAGAGAACCCTACATTGCATACCTCCAAGGTGGACTAACCTTTGAACACGTTAAGATAGGGCTGATAAAGGCAATTAATAATTTATAATTCTAAATTGTTAATTTAATTTAAAATTTAGAATTTAGAATGTAGAATGAAGGATATTTTTCTGATGAAAAGAATCAGAAAAATTTAAATTAATATATAAAAAGAAGCTTCTTTTAGAAGCTTCTTTTTATTATCAAATTCGAAGAAACTCTGCGAGTTTCTACCTTCGTTTTAAATTCTAAATTCTCAAGTTATTAAAATCCCTTGGATTTTAATAACTTCTGTATACCCCTACAAGTTTTCCAAGTATAGTGCACTCTTTAACTATAATGGGATCCATGGTTTTATTTTCTGGTTGAAGTCTAATGTGATCATTTTCTTTATAGAAGGTTTTAATAGTAGCTTCATCTTCAATTAAAGCTACAACTATTTCTCCATTTTCTGCAGTGGCATCTTTTTCGATGATAGCATAGTCACCATCTAATATTCCTGCGTCTATCATGCTTTGGCCTTTAACCCTTAAGATAAATAAATCTCTATCATGCTTTATATAATTCATTGGAAGGGAAAAGAAGTCCTCAATATTTTCAGTAGCAAGAATAGGCATACCTGCTGTAACATTACCTACAATAGGTATATCTATAAGCTCTTTTCTTATAGAAGAAAACTCTGCTATTTCCAGTGCTCTAGGTTTTGTAGGATCTCTTTTAATTAATCCTTTTTTCTCTAAACGTTTTAAGTGTCCGTGAACTGTAGAAGTGGATCTTAGCTCTACTGCTTCACATATTTCTCTTACAGAGGGAGGATATCCCTTAGATTCAGTATATTGCTTTAAAAATTCATAAACTTCTTTCTGTTTATCTGGTTTGACATCAGTCATATATGCTTCACCTCACTATTATTTTCATTATAGCATACTATTTTTCCAGAATCAAACTTATGTTCTCATTTTGTTGATTTTTTATTTTATCTCTGATATAATATAAAAAGTTCTACAGGCAGATGCCGTTATTATAGGAGGGATAGTATGAATAAAAAGGATCATAACATATTCCAAGATTTAAAAGACGTGGATGAATTAGAAGATATAGAAATTCTCGATGATGAGTTAAACAATACTTATGAAGAAGATGAAGAAGAAACACCTTGGGAGCTCATAGAGGACATTGATGGCCTAAGTGATCTTTTAGAAGATGAAGAAAATCTAGAAGAATACTTCGTAGAAGAATTCCCAGGACTATACAGACTAAAGAAAATTGAGAATTGAGAATGTAGAGTTTAATTTAAAATGTAGAATTTAGAATGCACAAAAATAATTTAAAATTTAGAATTTAAAATGTAGAATGAAGGATAATTTTCCTGAAAAAGAGTCAGAAAAATTTAAAACTAATACATAAAAAGAAGCTCCCTAGGGAGCTTCTTTTTATAATGATATAATATTCTTTGAAACTCTGTGAGTTTCTTCCTTCATTCTCAATTCTAAATTTTAAATTCTCAATTACTCCAATCCACTGAGTGGATTGGAGTTCACTGCTTCTCTTAGCCGTTCATCGTCTACGTGAGTGTATATTTGTGTGGTGGATATATTTTCGTGGCCTAGGATCATTTGCAGGCTTCTTATATCTACGTTACCATGCTTGTACATTAGAGTTGCGGCGGTATGTCTTAATTTGTGAGGGGTATATTTGCTTTCATCTAAGCCGGCTATGTAAATGTGTTTTTTCACTAATCTTTCCACGGAACGTTTATTTATTCTTCTGTTTTTAGAGCTTATAAATAAAGCGTTTTTTTCATTATCGGGTACCTTTGATGCATCTCTTACTCTTAAATATTCATCTATAGCCCTAAGACAGGCTGAGTTTAGGTATATGGTTCTTTCTTTATTTCCTTTACCTATGATGCTTAGGGTATCGCCTTTAATTTTATTTATGTCTATGCTGCACAGCTCGGACAATCGCATGCCGCAGTTTAAAAATAAAGTTAAAATACAATGATCTCTATAATAATTTTTGTCTGAGGCATCCATGGAAAGTAAAAGCTTTTTACTTTCATCCAGGGTGAGGTACACGGGGTTTCTTTTATCTATTTTAGGAGATTCCAGCTCTGCAGCGGGGTTTTCATCTATAATCTTTGCCTTGCCGTGTAGGTACTTAAAAAAAGACTTTAAAGTAGCTACTTTTCTGGCTTTGGCGTAGTTGCCATTGTTTCTATATTCCTCTGAAAAAGCGATAAAAGCATATAAATCTGATAATTTAATCTTTCTAATGAATACATTATCTATATCATCTATAGGAATTTTTTCAAAATCTATATCATCCTTTATGGCACCTTTATACAATTTTATAAACCTAAAAAACATAGTAAGATCAATTTTATAAGCCCTCACTGTATTTGGCGATTTTCCTTTAATGGTAGATAAATAATTAAGGAATTCATTCATGGCATCAGGTAATGTATTTATTTGTATAGACTTAATGGAATATTTCATTTTAAACATAAACCTCCTTAATTATTAATAGGGTGGTATGCCTATATAATAAACTAAAATTTGCTAAGAGTAAATGAAATTTTAGCTCTAACGTCGCTAAATGTATATTTAGCGACGTTATTTATGCGTTAAAAAATAGAGAAATTCATCATTTTCACTCTCTCCTTCTCTTTTATTATACTACAGTTATGGATTTATGCAAATTTTATCTTTTTAAAAATATTATAATCATAGTATTCTACATTTAAGTGATTTTAAAATCAATATTTTTGACAAAAAGCACTTAACATTAACATTTATGTTTAAATAAATCTAATTATAGTATTTTGTAAATATTTTTGCTATACATATAACTTGAATAATTATTTAAATTCCTTAATGTTTATAATGTTAGTTAAATGTTATTTATTGTAAAAGTCATAATGTTTAACAAATTTTATGGATATCCACAGGTAAATTGTGGAAAACAAAAACACCCAGCTTTTAACTGGGTGTTTTCATCTTATACTAAAACTTCTGAATTAATACCTATTAAGTCTTTATTACTATTTATTATTGGATTTACTATGTTTTCAATAAAGTCTATTACTTGATTAGGAGCGCGTCCTATAAAATTATTTGGATTTAAAATACTTTCAATCTCATCTTTATTCATATTAAAGGAGTTATCTTTTATTATTCTTTCTATGAGGTCATTAGGTAGTCCTAAAGTTTTAACCTGTTTTGCCGCAGCCATAGAATGTTCTCTTATTCTTTCGTGTAGATCTTGTCTGTCTCCTCCTCGCATTACACATTCCATTAGGATATTTTCTGTAGCCATAAATGGAAGTTCATTGTTTACGTGAGTAGAAATCACCTTTTCGTATACTACAAGATTTTTAGAAATATTAATATATAAGTTTAATACTCCATCCAGCGCTAAGAAAGCCTCAGAAACAGCTATTCTCTTGTTAGCTGAATCATCTAAAGTTCTTTCAAACCATTGTGTGGAGGCTGTAATGGCAGGATTTAATGAATCTACTATAACATATCTTGCTAATGCTCCCATTCTTTCAGAACGCATAGGATTTCTTTTATAAGCCATAGCAGAGGAACCTACCTGTTTTTCTTCAAAAGGTTCTTCAATTTCTTTCATGCTTTGTAAAAGACGAATGTCATTACTAAATTTATAAGCACTTTGTGCTATTTCTGATAATGTATTTAAAATAATGGAATCTACTTTTCTTGGGTAAGTTTGACCTGTTACAGCGTAACTCTCACTAAATCCCATTTTATTTGCTACTATTTTATCTAGCATTTTAACTTTATCTTCATTATTGTCAAACAAAGCCATGAAACTTGCCTGAGTACCGGTGGTTCCTTTAACTCCTCTTAACTTTAACTTAGATATAGTAAAATCTAAGTTTTCTAGATCTAGTACAAGATCTTGGATCCAGAGGGTGGCTCTCTTACCTACAGTAGTTAGTTGAGCGGGTTGGTAGTGGGTAAAACCTAATGTGGGAATATCTTTATATTTTTTTGCAAAATCAGATAGTTGTAAAATCACATTTATGAGTTTTTTCTTAATTATTAAAAGAGCTTCCTTCATTATTATTATGTCAGTATTGTCTCCTACAAAACAACTAGTAGCTCCTAGATGAATGATTTTTTTTGCATTAGGACATTGTAAACCATAAGCATAAACATGACTCATTACATCATGCCTTATTTCTCTTTCTTTTTCTTCTGCAGCTTCGAAATTAATATTATGTATATTACTCTTTAACTCACTAATTTGCTCATCTGTAATGTCAAGTCCTAGCTCTTTTTCTCCTTCCGCCAATGCGGTCCATAACTCTCTCCAAGTAGTAAATTTCTTTTCATCTGAGAATAGGTAACTCATTTCCTTAGAAGAATACCTTGAATTTAAAGGGGTGTTATATTCAGTTCTCATCAGCCTACCTCCATGCGTATTGTAATATTCAACAAATGTATTATATCATATTTTAGAATGATAATAGTTCTATTTTTTATAGAGTTTAATATAATTTATTAAGTTATATAATGTTTGGAGGAGTAGGAATGTATAAATTAAGTCTACTAGATAAGATATCTTTTATTTTGGTTTTAATAGGAGCTATTAATTGGGGTTTAATAGGAATAGCTAATCTAGATCTTGTTGAACTCATATTTGGAAGCTTACCTATCTTACAAAGAATAGTTTATATATTAATTGGTGCTGCCGCAATTAATTTAATTCTCTTATTATTTAGAAGCAAATCCATTAATATGAAATTTAAAAAATAAGAGTAAAAAAAGAGATCACAACTTGTGATCTCTTTTTTTACTCTTCTAGAGAACTAATTAATTTAACGATTTCTTCTACTGCTAATGTTTCATCATCGCCTGAAGCTATAACATTAACCTTGGAATCTTTTGTTACCCCTAAGGATAATACTCCGATAAGACTTTTTACATTAGCTTTTTTTCCGTTAAACTCAATACTTATATCAGATTTAAAGGATGAAGCTTTTTTTACTAATAATGTTGCTGGTCTAGCATGTAAACCAGTGGCATTTTTAACTACGACTTCTTTAGCTACCATTCTATACACCTCTTTGCTTAAATTATTTTATGTTATTTTATTTATAATAAAATATGTAACTATTTTATTATAACATTATTATTCATAAATTCAATACTTAAAGTTATTTAAGGGTAATATGAAGAAATTCTTGTTTTGATTTAGAAGCATGATAATCTACTTCTATAGATTCAATTAGTTCTGAGTTAGTTATTACTACAGGAGTGGTGGTGGAAGATTTTAATTCAACATATTCTCTATCAAAAAATAGAATTTTATCTCCAGCCTTTACTTTATCTCCTACTTTTACATAAGAGGCAAATCCCCTGCCTTCTAGCTTAACTGTATCCAAACCTACGTGAATCATTATGTTCAGTCCTTCTGGAGACTTAATTGCGATAGCGTGCTTAGCTTCATATACTAATGTTATTTCTCCATCTATAGGTGAATATACAAAGTTATCTTCAGGCTTAATAGCAATTCCATCACCTAACATTTTGTTATTAAATAAGTAGCTATTTACCTCTGATAATGGGATCACCTTTCCGTCGATGGGTAAAATTAAATTTACTTCTTTATTCATTATGATACCTCCAAAAACATTTAGTCGTAAAGTTTCAATATATATTATTACTATTTAATACTATTAATAAATTTTTTTATTCTACAAATACCTTCAATTATGTTATCCTCCGAAGTGGCATAAGATAATCTTATATAATTATCTAAACCAAAAGCTACGCCTGGTATCACTGCTACTAGGTGTTTCTCCAGCAATATTTCTGAAAAATCCATGGAGTTTTTAATAGTAACACCCTCAGCTGTTTTACCTAAAACATTAGCTATGTTAACCATAACATAAAACGCTCCATCTGGTACGATAGTGCTTATATTTTTAATTTTTGAGAGTTCTTCTATCATAAGATCTCTTCTAGTACTAAAGGTTCTCACCATTTCATGAAGCTTGTCCTGAGGACCTGCTAATGCTTCTAAAGCAGCGTATTGTGCTATACTAGTAGGATTTGAAGTGGTATGACTCTGTATGCTGCTCATTAGAGATATAATATCTTTGTTTCCTGCAGCATAACCAATTCTCCAACCAGTCATGGCATAAGATTTAGATACTCCATTAATTACTACGGTTCTAGAGAAAGAATCTTCACTTATACTTGCTATACTTTCATGTTTATAGTTTCCGTAGATAAGTTTTTCGTATATTTCATCTGATATGATAATTAAGTCGTGTTTTTTTGCAAATTCAGCAAGCTCAATTAACTCTTTGTGATTGTAAATAGTCCCTGTAGGATTATTAGGACTATTAATCAATATAGCTTTAGTATTCTTAGTAACTTTTGATTCTAAAGTTTGCACATCGTACTTATAATTGTTATCCTTATTACCTTCTACAAATACAGGTACACCATAATATAACTTTATAAGTTCCGGATAGCTAACCCAGTATGGAACTGGTATAAGAACCTCATCACCGGGATCTAAAATCGCTTGAAATAAATTAGATAAACACTGTTTAGCTCCTGTGGAAACTACAATTTGATTCTCGCTATATGAGAGATTATTATCTTGCAATAATTTTTTGCATATAGCTTTTTTTAGCTCAATAATTCCTGAAGCAGGAGTATACTTAGTCTTACCTTCCCTGATAGCTTCTATAGCAGCATCCTGTATATTTATAGGTGTGTTAAAGTCTGGTTCCCCAGCACCAAAACTAACAACATCTAATCCTTGCTGCTTCATTTGTTTCGCTTTAGCGGTAATTGATAAAGTAACGGATGGAGAAAGTGTTTTTGCCACCTGTGATAACTTCATTTTAATTGCCCCCGATTGTTAAATTTTAATATTTTTATTTATTAATTTCATATACAAAATTAATATCACTTTAAATATAACATTTAAAACTATACATGTAAATATTATAAATAAAAGGGCACCACGCCCTTTTATTTATCTAGGTTGGACAATAAGCTTTATTGCTGTTCTTTCCTCACCATCTATTTGTATGTCGGTAAAAGCTGGAACACATACAATGTCTTTACCACTGGGGGCTACAAAGCCTCTTGCAATGGCAATAGCCTTAACAGCTTGATTTATTGCACCTGCTCCTACAGCCTGTATTTCTACAATATTTTTTTCTTTTATAATTGCGGCAAGAGCGCCTGCTACAGAATTTGGATTGGATTTTGTTGAAACTTTTAATACTTCCATTGTGGATTCCCTCCTAATACACTAAGCTTTGCTATAATATCGTTTACATAAATGTATATATTGTTACATATTAATATATTCTACATAGGTTTTAAAAAACCTTTGGATTTTATCACAAAATTAAAAAAATACATTTTGTTTTCACAAAATGTATTTTTTAACTTATTTTGCATAATCAATAGCACGGGTTTCTCTGATTACGTTTATTTTTATTTGACCTGGGTATTCTAATTCGTTTTCAATGGTCTTTACTATGTTTCTAGCCATTTCAACAGAGCCTGCATCATCTACTATTTCTGGCTTAACCATAATTCTTATTTCTCTACCAGCTTGAATAGCAAAAGATTTCTCAACACCTTCATAGGAATTCGCTATTTCTTCTAACTTTTCTAATCTCTTAATATAAGCTTCTAAAGTTTCACGTCTTGCACCTGGTCTTGCAGCAGATATAGCATCAGCTGCTTGCACTAAAACTGCTTCTAAAGATTGCATTTCTACATCTCCATGATGAGCAGCAATGGCATTTACAACTATAGGTGATTCATGATACTTTTTAGCTAAATCTCCACCTATAAGGGCATGAGGTCCTTCATATTCGTGATCTACAGCTTTTCCTATATCATGTAATAATCCAGCTCTCTTTGCTATAGTAGGATCTAAACCTAGCTCTGAAGCCATTAAACCTGCTAAGTAAGAAACTTCTATGGAGTGCTTTAGTACATTTTGGCCATAACTAGTTCTGTACTTTAGTCTTCCTAGTAACTTAATTATTTCTGGGTGAACTGCATTTATACCTGTTTCAAAGGTAGCTTGCTCACCTTCTTCTTTAATTTCGTTGTCAAGGTCTTTTTTAGCTCTTTCTACCATTTCTTCAATTCTTGCAGGATGTATTCTACCATCTACAATTAATTTTTCAAGAGCCAGTCTTGCTACTTCTCTTCTTATAGGATCAAAACTTGAGAGTATAACAGCTTCTGGAGTATCATCGATTATTAAATCTACCCCCGTTAATGTTTCTAAAGTTCGGATATTTCTACCTTCTCTTCCTATTATTCTACCCTTCATTTCATCATTTGGAAGGGTAACAACATGAACTGTGGTTTCTGATACATGATCAGCAGCACATCTTTGTATTGCTGTAGTAATAATTTCTCTAGCCTTTTTATCAGCTTCTTCTTTAGCTTTGGATTCCACTTCTTTTATCATTACTGCTGCATCGTGCTTAATCTCTCTACTAATTTCATCCAATAAAATTTGTTTTGCTTCTTCAGTTGATAATCCAGAAATTCTTTCTAATTCTTGTCTTTGTTTATTGTATAAACCTTGAATACTATCTTCAAGATTTTGAATTTCTTGAGACTTTTTGTTTAAAGAGTCCTCTCTTTTTTCTAGCAAGTCACTTTTTTTGTCTAAAGATTCTTCTCTTTGAATAAGTCTTCTTTCAAGCCTCTGGATTTCATTACGTCTTTCTCTTGTTTCCTTTTCAAAATCTGATCTTAATCTGTGAACCTCTTCTTTTGCTTCAAGAATAGATTCTTTTTTCAATGCCTCTGATTGTTTTTTAGCATCTTCAAGTACTGCCTGAGTTTCTTCCTCTACCTTAACAATTTTTTGTTTTGATAGTTTCATTCTTATTTTAAATTCAATAAATAGGACAATACTGAATATAACTATAACAATTGCAGGATATAATAGTTGCTCTATTTTCATTAAAAACACCTCCTTAGTATCTTGTGTAACCATAGCATGTTATAACACAAGCTTCAAAAGGTGTATCATTGCACAGCAACTTATTGAATATGATAAACCAGTATTTGTATCCATTTTATATTAAATTTTTATTAATGTCAATATAGCTTTAAGCATACAGTTATTTTCACAGAAAAAAACCGCAAACAAGTTTGCGGTTTTACTTTTTATCTTCCTTTTTCTTTACTTCAGCCTTTTCTTCTGTGGCTGCAACCTCTTGGGATATAGGAAGATTATGTTTTTTTCTAATTAAGGTGTCTATTTCTAAAGCAATAACTGGATTATCTTTTAAAAATTGTTTAGCATTTTCTCTACCTTGGCCTAATCTTGTATCATTATATGAGAACCAAGCACCGCTCTTTTGAACTATTTCTTCTTTTACACCTACATCTAATATATTACCTTCTTTTGATATACCACCATTATACATTATATCAAATTCAGCTTGCCTAAATGGAGGAGCTACTTTATTTTTAATAACTTTTACTCTAGTTCTATTTCCGATTATTTCTTCACCTTGTTTTATGCTGTCAATTCTTCTTACATCTAATCTTACAGAAGAATAAAACTTTAAAGCCCTTCCACCAGGAGTTGTTTCTGGGTTACCAAACATTATTCCTACTTTTTCTCTTAACTGATTTATAAAAATAGTAACACATTTTGACTTGCTTATAGTACCTGCAAGCTTTCTTAAAGCTTGAGACATCAGTCTAGCTTGAAGACCAACGTGGGCGTCTCCCATTTCCCCTTCTATTTCTGCCCTAGGCACTAGAGCGGCTACAGAGTCTACCACTATTACATCAATGGCATTTGAACGAACCAATGCTTCAGCAATTTCAAGTGCTTGTTCACCTGTATCAGGTTGTGATACCACTAAATTATCTATGTCTACACCTAAGGCTTTGGCATAGCTAGGATCTAACGCATGCTCTGCATCTATAAATGCTACTGCACCATTAAGTTTTTGAGCTTCTGCTGCGATGTGAAGTGCAACGGTAGTTTTACCAGAGGATTCTGGTCCATAAATTTCAATTATTCTGCCTCTAGGAACACCACCTATTCCTAGTGCGATATCTAAGTCTAAAGATCCAGTAGGTATAGAGTCAATATTTAATATGCTATGCTCACCTAATTTCATTACAGAACCTTTACCAAATTGTTTTTCTATCTGTCCCATAGCTACTTCAATTGCTTTAATTTTTTCGTTATCCATATTACCCATTTGGGTCACCATCCTCTCACGAACGTCTGTTCTACTATATTATAAAGTATTAAAGAAAATAAGTCAACAATAAGTGAAAAAGTTCCTGCTAAGGAACTCTATTCGCATTATTAAGATTATTGACAGTTTAAGGAATTATATTCCTTATTTATCAATTTTTATTGCTTCTTTATTTTTAATAAAATAATCCACACCAGAAGCTATTGTTATAGCAACAGCAAGATATAAGAATAATCCAGGTGCGTATTTAAAGAATTGTTCTATATAATTATATTCTGTTATTAAGGATGATAAAACCTTATTAGTGGTGATATTGACATCAAGGAGAAGCAATACTATAGCCACTATTTGTATTACGGTTTTAATCTTTCCCCACCAACTTGCAGCAATTACAGTGCCTTCTGCAGCAGCAATGGTCCTTAAACCTGAAACAGCAAATTCTCTAGCGATTATAATAACTGCTGCCCAGCCAGGAACAACTTGTAACTCTACTAAGGAAATTAAAGCTGAAGTTACCAAAAGCTTATCAGCTAAAGGATCCATAAATTTACCAAAGGTGGTAATTTGATTTCTACTTCTAGCTATATATCCATCTAATTTATCTGTAAGGGCAGCTAAAATAAATATAAATGTAGCAATAAAATTACCGTAAGGAATTCCTTTTGCTGCTATGAATACAAGAAAAACAGGCACAAGAAAGATTCTAATTATTGTTAGCTTATTTGCTAGATTCATAATACACAACTCCTATTAAATCATATTCTGTGGATTCCATAATTTTAATTGGAATTATATCTCCAACATTCATAGGATTCTTCTTATCTATAAAAATCATGCCATCTATGTCTGGAGCCATACCCTGATTTCTGCCTATATAAAACTCCTCATTTTCTGATTCTATCAAAACATCATAAATTTTACCAACATTCTCTTGGTTAAGTTTTATTACTATTTCTTTCTGTAACTTCATTAACTCTTTTTCTCTTTGTTTCTTAATGTTTTCCTCAATTTGATCTTTCATTAGTGCAGCAGCACTGCCTTCTTCTTTTGAATATCTAAAAACACCTAAGTTATCAAATTTTATTTCTTCTATAAATTCTTTAAGTTCCTTAAAGTTATCTTCTGTTTCTCCTGGAAAACCTACTATTATAGATGTTCTTAACTTAATATCAGGTATATTTTTTCTTAATGTATTTATAATGTTTAGTATGGATTCTTTTGATGTTTTTCGTCCCATAAGCTTTAGTACATCATTACTGATATGTTGAATAGGTAAATCTAAATAATTACATACTTTTTTATTAGAGGCTATTTCCTGTATTAATTCATCATAAAGTTCCTCTGGATAACAATATAATAATCTTATCCATTCTACTCCTGGAATTTTTGAAATATCCTTAATTAAACTATGCAAGTGTTTTGCACCATACAGGTCCATACCATATCTAGTGGTATCCTGAGCAATGAGTATTATTTCTTTAACTCCTTGGGATACAAGTTCATTAACCTCTTTTAGTATGCTTTCCATAGAACGACTTCTATATTTACCTCTTATTTTAGGTATAATACAGTAAGTACAATAATTATCACAGCCTTCTGCGATTCTTACATAGGCTGACATTTTATTAGTTGTGATAATTCTTTCTCCTTCATTGATGTTTTCATCACTATAATTACAATTTATTATTCTTTTATTATTTTTTATAAATTCATTAATAAACTTATTAATTTGAATATAATCATTTACACCCAGCATCACATCAATTTCTGGTATTAGCTCTGCAAGTTCTTCTCCATACCTTTGAGTAAGACAGCCTGTAGCCATGAGAAGTTTGCAATTACCCTTATTTTTAAATTCTGCCATTTCTAGTATGGTGTTAATGGATTCTTGTTTTGCTTTTTCAATAAAACCACAAGTATTTATTATAATTATATCTGCCTCTTCAGCTTTGTTAGTTAGTTCAAAATCCTTATTAATTGATCCTAACATAATTTCGCTATCAATTCTGTTTTTATCGCAACCTAAACTTATGATTCCAACCTTATATTTTTGCAAATTAGCTCCTCCTACGTATCTAGTCATAGATTTATTTTAAATCTCTTTTATTTATTAAACAAGTATTTTTTAATATTCATCAGAGCTTTCATTAGATATTAAAACTTGCCTGGGTTTACTTCCATCTCTAGGGGAAATTACCCTGTTTTCTTCTAATTGTTCCATAATCCTAGCTGCTCTATTATATCCAATTCTTAATCTTCTTTGCAATAAAGATGTGGATGCTTGTCCCGATTCCACTACTATTCTAATAGCCTCATCTAATAATGCATCTTGGTCATTATCTGTAGAAGTGGTAGATACTTCATTATCAATATGCTCTAATATTTCAGCTTGATAATCCTCTTCAGCAGGTGCATCTAGACTTTTAATATAGTTTACTACCTTTTCAACTTCTCCTTCGGATATAAATGCTCCTTGTATTCTTATTGGTTTAGATTCACCAACAGGATAGAACAGCATATCTCCCCTACCTAGTAGCTTTTCAGCGCCGGAAGAGTCTAATATGGTTCTTGAGTCTATTTGACTTGAAACAGCAAAGGATATTCTAGAAGGAATATTTGCCTTAATTACACCGGTAATTACATCTACGGAAGGTCTTTGGGTTGCTATAACTAAATGCATTCCTGCTGCTCTTGCCATTTGAGCTAATCTAGCGATATATTCTTCCACTTCGTGAGGACAGGCCATCATTAAATCTGCAAGCTCATCCACTATCATTACAATCCAGGGTAGCCTTTCAGCTATTTTCCCTTTATCATATAAGTCGTTATATCCTTCTATATTCCTCATGCCATTTTCAGCAAAAAGCTTGTATCGTCTATTCATTTCATTTACAGCCCAGTTTAGTGCTCCCGCCGCTTTTTTAGGGTCTGTTACCACAGGAATTAAAAGATGAGGTATCCCATTATATATACTCAGTTCAACTACCTTTGGATCCACCATGAGCAGTTTAACTTCCTGAGGTGAATATTTAAACAATAAGCTCATAATTAATGTGTTAATGCACACGCTTTTTCCTGAACCCGTTGCTCCAGCTATAAGCAAGTGAGGCATTTTGCTCAAATCTGTTACCATACAATTACCGTCTATACCTTTACCCAGGGCAAAGGATAAATTTCTTGAAGTAGAAGCATATTCATTAGATTCTAATACTTCTCTAAGAAAAACAGCTGTTAACTCTTTATTGGGCACCTCAATACCCACTGCTGACTTACCAGGAATAGGAGCTTCTATTCTAACTCCTCTAGCAGCTAAACTTAAAGCGATGTCATCAGAGAGATTAACTATTTTACTAACCTTTACTCCAGGACTTGGTTGAAGCTCAAACCTAGTTACTGAAGGACCTTTTGTAACTTGAATAATCTTAGCTTCTACGCCAAAACTATTTAAGGTTTCTTCTAGCCTATTAGCATTAGCTAAAAGCTCTTTTTTATCTTCTTTATTCATTTTCGTATTTGAATTTATATTCAACAAATCTATAGGAGGAAATTCATATTTTACATCCTCGGGCATATTAATTATTTTTTCAGAGATTTCCTTATTTACTTCTTCATTGATATTTTTATCATTCACTGGTGAAGAAACTTTTCTATTAGTATCTTCAGGGATATCATTAATGACTATATCCGATTTTGGTTCATCACTAATGGTATTGCTTTTCATAAAGTCTAATATTTTTATTTTATTATTAATCCCTTTAATATATTCTGATTTTTCTTCTGAAGTAATAGGTTCTAGTTCCTTACTTATAGCTTTTTCAGATACTGTATCTTCAGATACTTTGTTCTTTCTATTTTTTCTGGCTTCTTTGGTTTTGGTCTTCACATTTTCTCCAATGTCATAAAGTGATATATTAAAAAGCACTATGGTAGCTATCACATATAACGCAGAAAATATTATGAAGGAACCAACCACGCCAAAAAGCTTATAGAAAGGTATATCTAATAGTAAACCTATAATTCCACCATGGAATTTATTTTCCGATTGAATTATTGCTTTAATTGAGTTAACTATAGAATCAGATTGATAATAATCTTCAAAGGTTATCATTTGTATAAATAGTAATGAATTAACTAAAAAGATTAAAGTGCCGTATAGTCTCTTTTTAGAGGCCATTTTCCCTTGAGAAGCTATAACATATATTCCATAAGCTATTAGTAGCATAGGCATTATATATCCTATGAGTCCGAATAGTGAGAATACTACAGACTTAGATACTTGCCCCACCACTCCGGCTTTAGAATAGTAGATTCCAAAAATAAGCAATAAACCAATAGTTATAAAAATAATTCCTTTTATTTCATGGTTAAAATTTGTTTTATTACTTGTATTAACTTTTTTCTTTTTTCTTGCCATTATACCACCCCGATTTATTTAATTCTACATTTATAACAAATATCCTTTTACTAAAATAAAATTAACCATAGGGATGCCTATGGTTAATTATTATTACTATCAATCAACTCTTCTAATTTCTTTAAAGACTCCTTTACCCCACCCACTTCGTTTATTATACCATATTCCACTGCTTGATTGCCTATTAAAATAGTACCCATATCATTTAAAAGTTCATCTGTTTGAAGCATTAATTTTTTTAATGAGTCTCTATTTATATTAGATGTTCTTACTATAAAGTCATTAATCCTTTCCTGCATCTTGTTGAAATACTCGAAAGTTTGGGGAACTCCAATAATTAAACCATTCATGCGAATAGGATGTAAAATCATAGTTGCAGATGGAGAAATAAAGGAGTAATCTGCTGAAGTAGCTAAAGGTACCCCTATAGAGTGCCCTCCTCCAATCACCAGCGAAACTGTAGGAGTGCTTAAACTATTTATCATTTCAGCTATTGCCAATCCAGCTTCAATATCACCACCGATAGTGTTTAATATAATAAGAATTCCTTTTACCTTATCGCTTTGTTCCATGGAGATGAGTTGAGGAATCACATGTTCATATTTAGTGGATTTGGTTTGAGGCGGTAAATTTAAATGGCCTTCAATCTGTCCAATAATAGGTAGTATCTGTATTCTTTCTTCTTTATTTATTAAAAAATCATTTCCAAATTCTTTAACGGACTCTATTTGTGCATTTATATCTTTTTCTGATTTATCCTTCATTTAGCATCCCTCCTATACAAACTTTAGTTTGTGCTAGAAGGCTATATTTATACTATGAATTACATAAATTTTTTGTGTAAGGTGTTAATGGCTTTCTCCACCTTGTCAGTTTTTATAAGACACCATATGGTCATATAAGAGTCTGCTGTCTGAAGTACAGCTATATTTTCTTTATTTAATTCTTCTAAGATAGAAGCCATAACTCCGGGTATTCCTTTCATTCCTGAACCTATTAAAGCCACTTTACTGCAGTTTTCTTCTATACTAAATTTAATATTTATTTTATTAAAAACTTCCAGCAGCTTGGTAACGTCCTTTTCGCTTATGGTAAATACTTTTTCTGTAGGGAATACATTTATAAGGTCAATACTTATTTTTTCTTCAGCTAATATACTTAGCAAGCTTACATAGTGTATATTTTCTTTATTATGGCATAATTCTACTATTATCTGAACACGACCGCTGATATGAGTTATTCCAGTTATAATGCTTTTATTTTCCACAATAGAATTATCTATCACAGTGCCAGAACTATCATTTAGGGAATTTTTGATGATAATAGGCACATTTCCTCTCATGGCGATTTCTACTGCACGAGGATGAATTACTTTCGCTCCTTGATCAGCAAATTGAAAAATTTCGTTATAAGTCATGCTAGAAATTACTATAGCATCACTAACTATTCTTGGGTCTGCTGTCATTATTCCATCTACATCAGTATATATTTCTATTTCTTTTGCTTTTAATGCAACTCCTAGTATGGAAGCAGAAGTGTCGCTGCCACCTCTTCCTAATGTAGTTATTTCACCATTTTGGGTGATACCTTGAAAGCCAGTTACCACAGGAACAATCCCTTCTGATATCAGTTTTAATAAATTTTTAGTGTCCACTGTTTTTAATGAGGCATTGTTAAAGTTATTATCAGTAATTATTCCAGCTTGCCCACCAGTTAATGGCATAGCTTTAATTCCCATTTCTTCAAGTTCACTGCATAACACTACAGAGCTTATCATTTCACCACAACTTATAAGAAAATCCATGGCCTTTGGATTATTTCTTTGATAGTTATCAGGTATTAAAGAAAGTAAGGTATCAGTGGCATAAGGGTCACCTTTTCTTCCCATAGCTGATACTACTACTACAGGTATACAATGATTTTCTAGGGCGTTTTTTATTTTAGAGATTACCAATTTTCTTCTTTCTTTGGTAGATACGGATGTTCCACCAAACTTTTGTATAATAATGTCCAAAAATATCACCTCTTAAAGCAAATTATCATCTAGATTTTTTTATGTTTTCTTCTTCTGCATCTAAAATTATAGTTTTAGCTCCGATTTTTTTTACATAGTCCCAAGGAATTTCTATAAATTCATTATTATTAAATAATGAAAATTTATTATTATTAATACCTATTATAAGAAGCTTAAATGCTCCCTCTTCATCTATTACTATATCATTATTTGAAAGATAGTTGTACTTTTCACCATCATTGATATTTATAATTTCAAATTTTTCTATTTCACTATAAAGCTTTATATTCTCACTCATGAAATATACCTCCTCTAATTATATTATTAGTATAATATGCATATTAAAGGAGGCATATTACTTAAACTAAAATTGATGAACCTTCAGTAAAGGCTTTTTTATCCTCACTGATTATAGGAAAAATTGAATCCATTTGAAAATTGTTCCCTACAAAGGCTGCATTGATTATACCTTTTTCTATGGTCTCATTCATAACCATCTTAACTTTATCGTTATCAATGGCATTAATTTTATCCATTATATCTTCTTGAGAATTCACCTTATTTAAAAATAAAAGAGTTTTTCCATTAGCAAACATCCTGCTGCTTGTGCTTTCTAATCCTAAAATGTAACTAGCTTTTATCTTATTCTTTGTATTATTTAATAAGGCGCTACTTACACCAATTTCAGCAAATTCCTTTAATTCTTTTTTTATAACCTTTAGTGCTTTTTCAGCATATTTAGGAGACAAGCCTGCATATATGTTTATAGTTCCTGTGTTATTATAGGAAGACATATAAGAATATATTGAATAACATAATCCTAACTCTTCTCTTATTTTTTGAAATAGAATAGAAGAGGCTCCACCACCTAATATATTATTTATTAAGGTTAATGTGTAACCTTTATCATTGCCTAGTTCATATCCTTTTAATCCTAAACTAAGGTGTAGCTGCTCAATGGGTTTATCCTTATATAGTATGTCAGATAATAAAATTGGGGTACTATATTTTGTTACTCTCTTATTGCTTAAAGATTTCCATGTACTAAAATATTTATCTAAATAATTATATAGTTTATCCTCTTCAAAGTTACCACAGATGGAAATAACAGAGTTTTCTGGTATATAGTACTCAGCTATATATTCTAGTATTAGCTCTCTGTTAAAGCTTTTTACAGTATCCACTGTACCAAGTATGGGTAAGGAAATAGAATCCTCTCCCCAAATTGACATACTATGAAGGTCAGCGAGAACATCTTCTGGAGAATCTTCAGACATATTAATTTCCTCAATGACTACTCCTTTTTCTTTTTCAATGTCTTCTTCAGAAAATTTACTGTTAAACATCATGTCAGATAATACATCTAAACATAGTTCTAAATTTTCATCTAGGGCTTTGATATAGTAGCAGGTAGCTTCTCTTCCAGTGAAGGCATTTATTTGTCCACCAACATTCTCGATACTCTCTGCCAGTTCTAATGCATTTCTTTTTTCTGTGCCCTTAAACATCATGTGTTCAATAAAATGAGATATGCCATTATTTACTTTGTTTTCATTTCTTGAACCTGTCTCCACCCATATACCCACACTTATGGACTTTACAGTTTCTATTTTTTCTGTAACTACCCTTAATCCATTAGATAATTTAAATACATTTTGCATATTATCTCTCCTTAAAAAAATAAAAAGGCATAAATGCCCTTCTATTCTTTATCTTGCGATTCATTGCTTTCTTCTGATTCTTTGATTGCATCTTTTCTAGATAGATTTATTCTTCCTTGGTTGTCGATCTCTGTAACTTTAACTAATATTTCATCACCTACAGAAACTATATCTTCAACTTTATTTACCCTAGCTACATCAAGCTTAGATATATGAACTAAACCTTCTTTACCAGGTAATATCTCTACAAAAGCTCCGAAAGTAGCAATTTTAGTTACTTTCCCTAGAT
The DNA here is from genome assembly GCF_900142075.1 of Clostridium amylolyticum. GTDB lineage: Bacteria > Bacillota > Clostridia > Clostridiales > Clostridiaceae > Clostridium_AA > Clostridium_AA amylolyticum. Next base: position 849,962 of record NZ_FQZO01000001.1, on the reverse strand, counting down.
ATATTTCTCCTGCTTTTACTTCTTTAGTTAAACCTTCTATAATCTTAAGAGCTTGCTTTACTCCTACTATATCATCAGAGGTAACAAATACTCTTCCATCTTCTTTAATATCAATTTTAACACCAGTTTCAGAAATGATCTTATTTATAGTTTTTCCACCTGCACCTATAACATCTCTTATTTTTTCTGGATCAATAAGCATTGTATAAGTTTTTGGTGCATATTTTGAAACCTCTTCTCTAGGTGCGCTGATACATTCGTTTATTTTATCTATAATAAATACTCTAGCTTTTCTAGCATTTGCTATAGATTTCTTTATACATTCATTAGAAAGTCCTTTTAATTTTGTATCCACTTGAATAGATGTTATTCCTTTTACTGTACCCGCTACTTTAAAGTCCATATCACCAAAGAAGTCTTCAATACCTTGAATATCAGTTAATACTTCTTCTTGGTTTAAATCTTCGCTGGTAACCAGCCCCATAGCAATACCAGCAGCTGGTCTTTTAATTGGAACTCCCGCATCTAATAGTGCTAAAGTACTTCCGCATACACTAGCCTGAGAAGTTGATCCGTTAGAGCTTAGAACTTCTGAAACTAATCTAATGGTATAAGGAAATTCTTCTTCTGAAGGAATTAATGGTTCTAGTGCTCTTTCAGCTAAGGCACCATGACCTATTTCTCTTCTTCCAGGTCCTCTTAAAGGTCTTACTTCACCAACACTATAGGATGGGAAGTTATAGTGATGCATGTATCTCTTAAATTCTTCTTCTCCTAATCCATCTAGGATTTGAACATCTCCTATGGCACCTAAAGTAGCCACAGTAAGAACTTGGGTAAGTCCTCTTGTGAATAAACCTGTACCGTGAGTTCTTGGCAATAAGGAAACATCGCAGCTTATTGGTCTAATCTCATCAAAGGATCTTCCGTCAGGTCTTCTTTTTTCATTAAGAATCATGCTTCTAACTATTTCTTTTTGAGATTTATAAACAACATCATTTATATCTGACATGCTATCAGGATATTTTTCTTCAAATTCTTCTTTGATCTTCTTTTTAACTTCATCCATAGCAGCATTTCTTTCATCTTTATCAATGATATACATTGCTGATTTTATCATTTGATAACTGAAATCTTTTACTTCTTTTTCAAGTTCTTCAGGTACTTCATGTAATTCAGGCGTAATTTTTTCCTTTCCAAACATCTTCATACACTCTTCTTGAAAAGCAACTATCTTTTTACATTCTTCAAATCCAAACATTATGGCATCATACATTACATCTTCAGAGATTTCTTCAGCACCTGCTTCAATCATCATAACCTTTTCTTTTGTAGCTACTACTGTTAGAGCTAGTGTGCTTTGCTCTCTTTCTTTGGTGTTGGGATTTACTATAAACTCTCCATCTATAAGTCCTATAGAAACTGCTCCTACTGGATCAGTAAATGGTATGCTAGAAATTGCTAAAGCGGTGGAAGCAGCGTTAATTGCTAATATTTCTGGCAAATTATCGTTCTCTACTGATACTACAGTACATACAACTTGAACATCGTTTCTATATCCTTTAGGGAACAGAGGTCTAATAGGTCTATCAACTGCCCTACCATTTAATATAGCTTTTTCTGAAGGTCTTCCTTCCCTTTTTATAAAGCCTCCCGGTATTTTACCTACTGCATAAAGTCTTTCTTCATATTCAATACTTAAAGGGAAAAAGTCTATACCTTCTCTTGGACTTTCAGATGCATTTACGTTTGTAATAATTACTGTATCACCGTAACTCATCATTATTGCAGCATTAGAAAGCATACCAATTTTTCCATATTCAACTTTCAACTTTCTTCCAGCTACCATAATTTCGTGTGAATGGTACATAATATACCTCCTTTCAGATCTACTAATATTATTAGCATTAAATTCATAATTATCAATATTTTAAAATAATAGAGCGGTACAACCGCTCTATAATTATCTTCTTAAACCTAGCTTTTCTAATATAGCACGATATCTTTCAATATCCTTTGCTTGAAGATAGTTCAATAATCCTCTTCTTTGACCAACCATCATTAAAAGACCTCTTCTTGAGTGATGGTCTTTTTTATGAACCTTTAAGTGCTCAGTTAGACTGTTTATTCTGTCTGTTAAAAGTGCTATTTGCACTTCTGGTGAACCAGTATCACCTTCATGTCTTGCGTATTTTTGCATAATTTCTTGTTTTGTTGCCTTTTCCATTAAAAACACCTCCAAAATTTATCCCCAAGTTCCAAGTAAAAAGATGGCAAATCTAAAAACGTAGAAATTGGTTCTCAACGGTTATTATAACAAAGAAAAATTTAAATGTAAATTATTTTTTCAATAAACTTACATGTATTTCTTCATTTTCTGCAATTTGTCTATCTATATCTATTCTAGCTATTAATTTATCCAAGCTAGGATACTTTATCTCATCTCTTATGCGTTTTATAAAGTATAGATTTATTTCTTTGCCATATATGTTATTATTAAAATCTAATATGTAAGTTTCAATGGAAAAATCTTTTCCCTCCACGGTAGGATTGTTGCCTACACTAGTAATACCTTTGTATATTACACCATCTATATCTACATTAGTATAATACACTCCTATAGCAGGTATACTATATTTGCTGTCAACTTCTATGTTAGCAGTGGGATACCCTAACTGCCTTCCTAACTTCCTACCCTCAATGACCTTGCTAATTAAGCAGTAAGGCCTATTTAACATTATGTTTGCTTTTTCAATATTTCCTAGGGATATTTCTTCTCTTATTCTTGAACTACTTACAATTTCATCGTTATACATCAAGGGATCCATAATAACCAAGTCATATCCATAGTGAGGCTGAAGTTCTCTCAAGAGATTTACATCACCAGTATTCTTGTATCCAAATTTATAATTAAAGCCCACTATAAAACCTTTTGCATTATAGGTTTTAATAAGGAGCTCTATAAATTCAACTGCAGTGATCTTCATATACTCTTCACTAAAGGTTACTAAACATGAAACGTCTACCCCAGCTTGCTCTAACAATAAAAGTTTATACTCATTGCTAGTTAGAAGCTTTGGAGGAGTGGCTCCTTTAACTACGGTCTTTGGATGATTCTTAAAAGTATATACCATGCTGAAACCATTATTTATTTTAGAAAGCTCCATAGATTTATTTATTAAGGACATATGACCTAAATGCAGACCATCAAAGCTTCCTAAAGCTATATAAGTACCCTTTGTAATTTTATCATTAAAAAATTCATCTATAATTAACATAAATATACCTCTACAATAACAGCTTTTCTATTTTAAAAGTATTATTATTTTTCTTTCCTAAACCTAATAAAACATCATTTTCAGAATAAACTCTAAAAATTTGTGAAGAATTTGGAATTGAATTTATTAGTCTATAATCTTGAATACTTACCCCATTGATAAATAATGGTTTAAAGTACTCATTTAAATGCACAGAATCATATTTTATTAATGCCTTCTCCATGGTAATTAAGTAATCGCTGATGTTATCTACATTTAATTCTTCTAAATGTACTGCATCAGCTATATTGAAAATACCATTTTTCACTCTTTCCAGTTCCCACATGGAGGCACCACAACCCAAAGATTCTCCTATATCATAGCATAGGCTTCTTATATAAGTACCTTTAGAGCAGTGCACTAGAATTTCAGCGTAGGGTGTGTTAAAGGATATTACTTCAATAGAATATATATTTATTATTCTGGGTTCCCTTTCCACTTCTATACCTTTTCTAGCTAAATCATATAACCTTTTGCCATTAACCTTTAATGCTGAGTACATTGGTGGTATTTGAGATATGGTGCCAATAAACTCATTTATAGTCTTTTGTAAATCTAAAAGGGTTATTTTTGACGCATCTTTGGTTAAAATAACATTTCCTTCTTTATCATAAGTATCAGTATTTATACCTAGCTTTACTGTGGCTTTATAAACTTTTGATTCATTCATGACATAATCAATAATTTTTGTGGCCTTACCTATACAAACAGGTAAAACCCCTGTAGCTAGAGGGTCTAATGTTCCAGCATGACCAACTTTTTCTTTACCGCAGATATGCCTCACTTTTCTAACTACATCAAAAGATGTTATTCCTTTTGGTTTATAAATATTCAATATGCCATTCATAATTTTAATTCATCCTTCAGTTTTGGTATAACGGTATTTTTTGCTTCTTCTAGGGTGACATTTGGAATAAAGGCACCAGATGCTTTAGAGTGTCCCCCTCCAGAAAAATTCTCTGCTATTTTACGCACATCCGCAGTATCTTTGGATCTAAAACTAATTTTCACACCATTTGGGACTTCTTTAAACAACACTGCAATCTCTACACCTTTAACCTTTAGTCCATAGGAAATAATCTCTGAAGAATCTTCAAGAACATAATTAATATCCTTTAACATTTTTTCATGTATTTCCATTATACAAATTTTATTATCTAATAATAAATACATATTTTCAAGTACCATACCTTGAAGTTTCAAGAATTTAAAGGATTTATTTTCATAAATATTCCTATGTATGCTAGTAAAATCTATAGAGGTATCTATAAGTTTAGCTGCTATATTGTGAGTTCTGCTGGTAGTGTTAGAATATTTAAAGGAACCTGTATCCGTTAATAAAGAGGTATATAAGCATGTAGCTATATCCTTAGTAATTTCCATGTTTAGTATAGCTATAAGCTCATATACAATTTCCGCTACCGCTGCAGCTATAGTATCTACATAATTGAAATCACCATACATATCATTGGATAAATGATGATCTATATTAATTAAAGTGTTTTTATAATTATTTAATTTAGCATTGATCCTTTCCCTATTGCCACAGTCTAGCACTATTACTAATTCTGTATTTTCTATAGGTTCTTGTAAATTACTGCTTATTTCACTGCTAAAGGGTAAATAAGAAAAGTTTTCTGGAATTTTTTCTTGAGAAATTATATAGGCCATTTTATTTTTATTTTTTAGAGCAATAAGTAGTGCAAGAGCACTACCTAAAGAGTCTCCATCAGGAGAGGTATGAAAAGTTATACCTATTGTAGTGCTCTGCTCTATTAATTTAGCTATTTCATTTAGATGCATCATCGCTCTCCTTAATTTTTTGAATTAAAGAATTTATATGCATTCCATGTTCTATAGAGCTATCTAATTCAATGATAAGCTCTGGTGTATATCTTAGCTTAATCCTATGACCTACTTCTCTTCTTATAAATCCACTTGAATTTTTTAAAGCCTCTAAAGTTTCCTTCTTTTCATTTTCATTGCCAAATATGCTAATCATAACTTTGGCATAACGTAAATCTTTAGTAGCAGTAACATCTGTTACGCTAACCATTCCAGAAACCCTAGGATCTTTTATATCATTTCTTATTATATTACTTATTTCTTTTTTCAATTCTTCATTTATTCTTCCAGCTCTATAATTGGCCACATTAATCCACCCCTTTACAGCTGATTTCTTTTAACCTCTTGCATAGAGTAAGCTTCTACAATATCTCCTTCTTTGATATCATTGAATTTTTCTATACTTAGTCCGCATTCATAACCAGAAGCAGCTTCTTTTACATCATCTTTAAATCTCTTTAATGATGCTAATTTAGATTCAAATATTACTATTCCGTCTCTAATTATTCTTACATCGCTGTTTCTAGTAATTTTACCATCTAATACATAACATCCAGCAATGGTCCCTAGACTGGAAATTTTATAAGTTTGCCTTATTTCAGCACGCCCTAGTATCACTTCTTTATAATCAGGCTCTAACATACCTATCATAGCAGATTTTACATCTTCAATTGCATCGTATATTATTCTGTAAGTTTTAATTTCTACATTTTCTTTCTCAGCAGAAGAAGTTGCATTAACATCTGGCCTTACGTTGAATCCTATAATGATAGCATTGGAAGCAGTAGCAAGAGTCACGTCAGTTTCGGTAATGGCACCCACTGCACCATGAATGACTCTAACCTTTACATCATCAGTAGACAATTTTTCAAGAGATTGCTTTATTGCTTCTACAGAACCTTGAACATCAGCTTTTACTATTAAAGCTAGTTCTTTAACTTTCCCTTCTTTAATCTGGTTATATAAGTCTTCAAGGGAAACTCTGTTAGAAGATTGAAGATTTTCATCTTTAATTTTGTCTTTTCTAGTTTGAGCCATATCTCTAGCTGTTTTTTCATCTTTTACTACAAAGAATCTATCTCCAGCGGAGGGAACTTCAGATAATCCTAAAATTTCTACTGGTATAGATGGACCAGCACTTTTTATCTTTTTAGCTTTATCATCAAACATAGCTCTAATTCTACCATAAGTTGTTCCTACTAATATTGAATCTCCCACATTAAGAGTTCCGTTTTGTACTAATAGGGTTGCTACAGCGCCTCTACCTTTGTCAAGTTTAGCATCTATTACGGTACCTCTTGCATTTCTTGTAGAGTTTGCTTTTAATTCTTGCATTTCAGAAGTTAATAGCACCATTTCTAATAATGTATCTATTCCTTCATGAGTTTTAGCGGATACAGGTACACATATAGTATCTCCACCCCAGTCTTCAGATACTAAGCCAAATTCTGTTAATTCTTGTTTTACTTTATCGATATTTGCACCAGGTCTATCGATTTTATTTATAGCAACTACTATAGGAACATTGGCAGCTTTACAGTGATTAATAGCTTCTTCAGTTTGAGGCATAATACCATCGTCAGCTGCAACTACTAGGATCACAACATCAGTAACTTGAGCTCCTCTTGCTCTCATAGAAGTAAAAGCTTCATGGCCAGGGGTATCTAAAAAGGTTATTTTTTCATTATTTATAGTAACGGTATAAGCACCTATATGTTGAGTTATACCACCAGCTTCTGTAGAAGTAACCTTTGCTTTTCTTATAGCATCTAATAATGATGTCTTACCGTGGTCAACGTGGCCCATAACTGTAACAATAGGAGGCCTTTTTTCGCTGTCATCTTCGGTATACATTTCATTATCCACTTCTAATTGACCTAGATTCTCATCTTTTTTCTCTAATACAAACTCAAACTTTTCTGCAATTTTTTCTGCTGTAGAAAAATCTATTTCTTGGTTAATTCCAGCCATAACCCCACTGAAAATTAATGCTTTTATTACTTCAGTAGTAGGCTTTTGTAATTTTTCAGAAAGATCCTTAACAGTAATGGTTTCACCCATTTCTATTACAGTATTTGTTTTGTTTTCATTTTCGTAATCCTCTGAATTTTTATCGTCATTTTTTTGTCTTTTTTTATTTTTTTTCGTAAATTTATTAACTTCTTCCGCCACCATTTCTTCGTATTCATCTACTATAGTTTTGCTATCACTAACATTTTCAGTTTCTACTTTTGCTTTATCTTTTAAAAGCTCTGTGATTAATTCAGCATCTTCGTTTTCGATAACGCTCATGTGATTTTTCACTTCAATATTAAATTCATCCATAAGTAAAGTTATTAAATCTTTACTTGTTATTCCAAGTTCTTTTGCCAACTCATATACTCTTATTTTTGACAAATAATTCACCCCCGGTTAGAATTTTGTTCCTGTTTACTTATTACCTTCTAAAATGGAAAGTAATTTGTTACTAATATTCTTGTCTGTTACACATATTATATTTATTTCTTGTCGTCCTAAAGAATTGCCTAATTCATGTTTAGAAAATTCTTTAATGTAGGGTATGTTATTGAGGGTACAGTACCTTACAAATTTTTTCTCGGAATTATAGGATATTTCATTAGAAAAAATAAACAAGAAAATATTTTTTTTGTTTAATAAAAGCTCGCAATTGTTATAGCCTTCAACTAAATTACCAGATTTTTTAGCTAGAGATAGAAATTGAAGAAAACTATTCATTTACTATCTCTTCCTTTAGTTTATTATAAATCTCATCATTAACTACAGTTTCTAAGTTTTTATTGATTCTCTTGGATTTAATTGCACTTTCCAAGCAGTTTGTATCTTTACAGATATAAGCACCTCTACCTGGTTTTTTTCCCGTTAAGTCTACAGATAGTTCTCCTTCAGGACTTTTTACTATTCTAATAAGCTCTTTTTTGGGCTTCATTTCCATACATCCATTGCACATTCTCATGGGAATCTTTCTGCTTTTCATGTTATCACCCCTTTTATTCAAAGGTTATTCTTCTACCTGAGCCTTGCTCTTAATATCAATTTTCCATCCTGTTAATTTAGCTGCGAGTCTAACATTTTGACCTTCTTTTCCTATAGCTAGGGATAATTGAGTATCATCTACTATTACTCTAGCAGACTTGCTTTCTTCATCTATAGTTACATCTAATACTTTTGCAGGGCTTAATGCATTTGCAATATACTCTTCAGGGAGTTTACTCCACTTAATTATGTCTATCTTTTCATTTTTCAACTCGCTAACGATATTTTGTACCCTTACGCCTTTAGGACCTACACAAGCTCCCATAGCATCTATACTTTCATCGTTAGATTGAACGGCGATCTTTGTTCTAGATCCTGCTTCTCTTGATATACTTTTTATTTCTACAATTCCTTCAAATATTTCAGGAACTTCTAATTCAAAAAGTCTTTTAACTAAACCAGGATGAGTTCTAGATACTACCACCTGTGCTCCTTTAGGGGTGTTTTTAACTTCAACTATATAAAGCTTTAGCCTTTCGTTGAAATTATATTCTTCTCCAGGCATCTGCTCATTTGGCCCTAAAATAGCTTCTACCTTTCCTAAGTCTACAAATACATTACCTTTGTCTTTTCTAATAATTATACCTGTAATAATATCAAATTCCTTCTCTACAAATTCATTGTAGATAATATTTCGTTCAGCTTCCTTTATTCTCTGGATTACCACCTGTTTAGCTAACTGTGCAGCTACTCTTCCAAAGGTCCTAGGAGTAACTTCTATATCTACAATATCATCCACTTCATATCTTGGGCTTATTTCTTTAGCTTTTTCCAAGGATATTTCAGAAATATCATCTTGAATATTTTCCACTACAGTTTTTTGAGCATATACATGAATTTCGCCATTTTCTCTATTCATGCTAACCCTTACATTTTGAGCAGTGCTACCAGTATTAGCGTAATTCTTTTTATATGCTGCTACAAGTGCATCTTCTATGGTAGTAAATAATAATTCTTCGCTAATACCCTTTTCTTTAACTATTTCCTTCAATGCACCAATAAATTCCTCATTCATTTTTCATAAGCCTCCTCATCAAAAATCCACTTCCACATTTACTGATTTAATCTTATCTAAGGGAATTTTTATTTCTTCATTGTTATTTTCTATGGTAATTTCATTATCATTGAAAGATTTTAAAATGCCTTCATGCGTTTTTTTAGTCAAGACTGGTGAAATAGTTTTCACCAGGACCTTTTTAGAAATATTATCTTGGTAATGTTTTGGAGTATATAGATATCTGTTAACACCTGGTGAGGAAACCTCTAGGTAATAAGCATCTTTAATAGGATCAGCTTCATCTAATAAGTCACTAATAGTCCTGCTGACCTTTTCACAATCTTGCAGTGATATCCCAGAAGGAGAATCGATATAAATCCTTAGATAAAATTCCCCATTTTCTTTAACATATTCTACATGATACAGTTCATAATCCATTTCTTCTATAGAGGGCTTAATTAAGCTTTCAACGTCATTTACTAAACTTTCTAATTTCATTTTCAAACCTCCTTTACTTAAGAAGTATTTTATATAATTCTTTTATATAATTATACAAATTATTATTTCCTAAATAATAATTTGTATTAGATTTAAATAAGAGCTACAAATACAAATAGAAAGAGCGGGTTTTAGCCCACTCTTCACAAAGCATACTATAAATTGAATAATCTACACAACAATAATATCACAGCAGGTTATATAATACAAGTTAAATTTATGAGTTATCCAAATAAAGACAATTAGTTGGCCTCTTGAAGACCATTAAGAGAACCATGATTCTGAAGGTTTTCAATAACGGTTTTTGTTACCTTTGCTCTTATTCTAAGATCTTCTTTTGATAAAATTAATGCAATGAGAAATGTGCAGGTTTCACCTACATATTTTCTATTTCTTTCAGTAGTTCTTCTACCACTGATTCTTCGTTAACCTTTTTAATGATTTTGCCTTTTTTGAATATCAAAGCTTCATTAACTCCACCAGCTATGCCGATATCAGCTTCCCTAGCTTCTCCTGGGCCATTTACAGCACAGCCCATAATGGCAACTTTAATATCTTTGTCACACTGCTTTAACTTATCTTCTACTTCTTTTGCTATTTTAATTAGATCTATTTGAGTTCTCCCACAGGTAGGACAGGAAATAAACTGAACACCTGAATTAATAAATCCTAGGGATTTTAATATTTCTCTTCCTACTCTTACTTCCTCTACGGGATCTCCTGTTAAAGACACTCTTATGGTATCACCCACACCCTCAGAAAGTAAAGTTCCAATGCCAATGGAAGATTTTATAGTACCTCTCCATAAGGTACCTGCTTCTGTTACTCCTAGGTGAAGAGGATAATGAACTTGTTTTGATATCAATCTATAGCTGTCAATCATCATGGGAACATCTGAAGCTTTAATAGAAATAGCTATATCATTAAAATTAATATCTTCTAAAATTTTAACGTGTCTTAATGCGCTTTCTACTAATGCTTCAGGAGTAACCTTTTTATATTTTTCTAACAGGTCTTTTTCTAAAGAACCGCTGTTTACACCTATTCTAATAGGGATACAGCTATCTTTTGCCGCCATAGCTACAGCTTTTATCCTTTCAATGCTTCCTATGTTACCTGGGTTTATCCTTAAGGCAGAAACCCCTGATTTTATTGATTCTAAAGCCAATGTGTAATCAAAGTGAATATCTGCTACTAAGGGAATATTTATATTTTTTATTATTTCTTTTAGGGCTGTAGCAGCTTCCATATCTGGCACTGCGCATCTAATAATGTCACAATGATTTTCTTCTAATTTTCTTATTTGTTCTATGGTAGCATGAATATTACGAGTATCAGTATTGGTCATAGACTGAACTGTTATAGGAGAATCTCCACCTATAAATATATTTCCCACTTTTATTTTTTTTGTTTCCCGTCTTTTCATATATAGCATCTCCTAAAGCTTAATTGGAAATAATATATCCTTAATAGTTACTAATAGCATAAGTAATAATAGTAAGGACATTCCTATATAATTTACTGTTTGAATTATCTTTTCACTTACTTTACGCCTGGTAATTAACTCTATAAGCAGTATAAAAACCCAACCCCCATCTAAAGCAGGGAAAGGTAGCAAATTAAATACAGCTAATTGTACGCTTAGCAAGGCAGTAAACCACATTAAATTCCATATTCCTGCTTTTGCAGCAGCTCCTGAAACCCTTATTATAGTTACTGGACCGCCTACATCATTTAATTTTGCCTTACCAGTGAATATTGTTTTTAAAGAAAAAATCGCTTGATTTATAGTTGAAATGGATTGTTTAAATCCATGAGTGATAGAATCACCTACGGATGGATTATCCACAACGGTGGCACCTATACCTACTTTAAATCTATTTTCTTTTATATCCTTCTCAGGCACCAAAGTAATACTATTTACTTTACCCTTTCTTTCATATTTCAAATTAACTTCTGCCCCATTAGACATCATAACATGAAGAGTAAAGTCCTCCCAAGTAATTACTTTGTGAGAATTAATTTCTTTAATGGTGTCTCCTGGCATTAAACCAACTTTTTCAGCTGGAGAATTAGGTACAATTTCGCTTAAAATCGGTTTTGTAAACCCATTGTTAAAAGAAATAAGAGAGAAAAGTAAAACCGCCAATAAATAGTTCATTATAGCACCAGCTGCTACTATGCTGATTTTTTGAAGAGGAGATTTACTCATAAATGCCCTGGGGTCAGATACATCTTCCTCTTCTCCATACATTTTCACGTACCCACCAATAGGAAGTATTTTTAATGAGTACTTTGTTTCCTTACCCTTTATAGAAAATATTTGCGGTCCCATACCTATAGCAAATTCTTCAACTTTTACGTTATTTAATTTTGCTAGCATAAAGTGACCTAATTCATGAATCATTACTAATATTCCAAAAGCCAATAATGCTAATACTATATACATATTTCCCTCCAGTTAATAATTATTGTAAACAAATTCTTTAACTTTTTTATCTAAATTGATAATATTATCTATGTTTAGTTCTTCATTAATAGAAAATTTATCCATACATCTTTCTATTATTTCTGAAATCTGTAGGAATGATATTTTTTCTCTTATAAACATATCTACACAAGCTTCATTGGAAGCATTTAAAACGGTAGGTACAAATCCTCCTTCCTTACCTGCTTGGTATGCTAATTGCAAACATTTGAAGGTTTCTAAATCAGGTTTTTCAAAAGTTAATTTATTAATTTCAAATAAATCTAATTTTTTAATAAAGGATGTATCCCTTATAGGATAGTTTAAGGCATATTGAATAGGAAGTGTCATATCTGTACTGCTAAGCTGCGCCATTATACTTCCATCAGTATATTGAACCATAGAATGAATAACGCTTTCTGGATGCACTACTACTTGAATATCTTCATATTCACAGTTGAAAAGCCAACGGGCTTCAATAACTTCTAATCCTTTATTCATAAGTGTGGCTGAATCTATAGATATTTTTTTACCCATATTCCACTTTGGGTGCTTCAATGCTTGTTCTGGGGTTATATTTAATAAGTCCTGTGTTTTTTTACCTCTAAAAGGTCCACCAGAAGCAGTAAGAAGTATTTTATCTATAGCATTGTTTTCGTTTCCTTGAAGGCATTGGAATATAGCACTATGTTCTGAATCCACAGGAAGTATTTTTACATTATTCCTTTTAGCTTCTGCCATTACAATTTCTCCAGCCACTACTAAGGTTTCTTTATTAGCTAAAGCTATATTTTTCTTTGCTCTTATAGCTTTTAAGGTTGGTAGCAAACCCACCATTCCTACCACTGAGGTTAATACAGTGTCTACTTCATCTAAAGAGCATATGGTATTTAAACCTTCAATTCCATAATATATTTTGCATTTAATATTATTTATCTTAAGGTAATCCTTTAATTTTTCATAAGAATCTCTATGAGTTATAGCAACATATTGAATATTAAATTCTTTTATTATATCTATAACTTTATCAATACTTTTATGTGCAGATATTGCAACTAAATTATACTTATGTTTATTTAATCTTATTAGATTTATAGATTGTGTTCCTATGGATCCTGTTACTCCAATTATTGTTAAGTTCTTCATGATGTCCTCCTAAATTAATTTAAAATTATTTCTTTTGCCATTATAACATACAAAGGACCTATAAATAACCCAAATATCCCAAACATTTCAATACCTATATATAAGGATAATATTATGAGAAGTGGGTGAATACTAAATTTATTGCCTATATATTTGGCTTCAAGTATCTGTCTTACTATGCCTATAAGTATATATAAAAATATTAACCCAAAAGCAGTAAAGTATTGTTTTATTACTATATTGTATATTATTAATGGTATAAAAACAATTACTGTTCCAACATAAGGCAAAATATCTAATAACCCACAGATAAAGGAAAGTATAAAGGCATCCTTAATACCTAGTACTAAAAATCCTATTAATATTTCTAATGTAGAGGCTAGCACCATTATAATTTCCATGGTAAGTAGATGTTTAATATTAAGCATACTTTTTTTAATATTTAAAAGATATCTTTCTGGAAAAAATATCTTAATAAGCTCTATAACTATATTCTTATCTGATAATAAAAAATATACAGTTACATTTCCTATAAAATAAACTATTACTATCTCCCCTGTATAAGCAGCACTTTTAATAAATAAGGGATTGCTTATTTTACTTAAATTATTCCATAAATCTTCAAAGCTCATATTAAACTTAGATAAAATATTTTTAATGATAATATCAAAATATGTCTTTTGTGTGATTACTTTATCTACGATTAGTTCAAATAAATAATTTCCCATATAAAAAGAAATTATTATTATCATTGCATTTATTATTATTAAGCTTAATATAGATGCTATTTTAAAGTTATTAACTTTTTTTATTATTAAGTTAAATAAAGGTAATGTAATGACATAAAGTACTATTATTATAAAGGTGGGCTTAAAATAACTTTGTATAAAGTAATTTATAGCTACAAATATCAGCAGTAGTAATATACAATATAATAACTTATAGGCATTCTTCATATTATCAGCTCCAGTTATTTATATATAATATTAAAAATAAATTTATACTACTATATATAAATAAAAAAACTGTAGATATGACTACAGTTTAAAGGATTATAATAAACGTAATATAATAAAATATAATTACAGCTGAAAATATTATGCTATCAAATCTATCTAATATTCCACCATGTCCTGGTATTAAATTAGAGTAGTCTTTTACATCAAAATATCTCTTTATAGATGACGCTGTTAAATCACCAAATTGCCCCATAATACCGCATAAAGCACCTATTAGGAAAAAATGTATTATAGGGATTCCAGTTATGTACTTACTAATTATTATACCGTATATCCCACAACCTAAAGTGCTTCCTAATAAACCACCTATAGATCCTTCTATGGTCTTTTTAGGACTTACTTTTGGACATAGCTTGTTTTTTCCTAGATATCTACCAGTATAATAAGCTAATGTGTCACCCACCCAGGAGCTTATAAATATTAACCACACTAAATAAGCACCATAGGGTTTTGAATTTATATTAGTTATAAAACTAAAGAATACTCCTACATAAACAAATACACCTAAGGTAATAAACATATCTATAAAATTATATTTTAGATCTATAATAGGTATGCATAGCAGCAATAGGGTAAATATAGGAATTATATATCCCAGCTTTGTTACATCAGCCCCCAGCAAATAATAAATTACAAGCATAGCATAACCTATAAAGGAAAAAGGTTTAAAATTATTCTTAGATTTTATTACTTTATAAGCTTCATACATACCAAATAAAGATAGTATAAATGTCATTATCTTTAAATAGATTCCTCCTAAAAATAAAAATATTATAAGAGGAGATAATATTAAAGCCCCTAAATATCTACTGTTTTTCATTTTTATCCTCCTGATTAAATACCACCAAATCGCCTGTCACGATTTTGATAATCATATATAGCCTGGTGCAAATCAGCTTCAGAAAAGTCAGGCCATAAAATATCTGAGTACCAAAATTCTGAATAAGCACACTGCCATAGTAAAAAATTGCTTAATCTTTGTTCTCCACTAGGTCTAATTATAATATCAGGGTCTGGCATTCCAGAAGTATAAAGATACTTTTCAAAATCTTTTTCACTTATGGTGATATTTTTACTATTTTTATCTTTAATATCTGATATTAAACTATTTAGTGCATTTATTATTTCTGCTCTACCACCATAGTTTAATGCTAGATTCATCACTACACCTTTATTGTTTATGGTATTTCTCTTTGCTTTTATTAGCTCTTCTTGACAAGTTTTAGGTAATTTACTTATATCTCCTATATAATTAATTACTACGCCATTTTTGTTTAGCTCATCAAATTCTTTTTTTAAATATTCTACTAATAAAGTCATTAATGCATTAACTTCATCTTTAGGTCTCTTCCAATTTTCAGTGGAAAAAGCGTATAATGTTAGGTACTTAATGCCTAATCTATTACATTCTTTTATAATTTTTCTTATGGTTTCTACTCCAGCCTTGTGACCAAAAGTTCTAGGCAAATTTTTTTTCTTTGCCCATCTACCATTACCATCCATAATAATAGCTATATGTTTTGGTATATTATTATAATCTATTTCTATAGAAGTGTTTGAGTTGGTTTTTTTCTTGAATATATTAAACACTATTATACCCCCGACTTTTTATAAATAAAACCTGCTAAGCAGGTTTTATTTATATTGCCATTATTTCTTTTTCTTTGGCTTCAATTACCTTATCTACTTCTTTTACATAAGTGTCTGTGGTTTTTTGAATATCTTCTTCAGATTTTTTCATTTCATCTTCAGATAAATCAGAGTCTTTTTTTAGAGCTTTAATTTTATCGTTAGCATCTCTTCTTATAGATCTTATAGCTATCTTTGTGTCTTCACCATATTTTTTTACAGTCTTAACTAGATTTCTTCTTGTTTCTTCTGTTAATTCTGGTATAACTAATCTTATCACTGAGCCATCATTAGAAGGATTAATTCCAAGGTCAGATTTAAGAATAGCTTTTTCAATATCTTTTAATGTAGATTTTTCCCAAGGTGTAATCATTAGTACTCTTGGTTCTGGTGCGGAAACATTTGATACTTGATTAACAGGAACCATACTTCCATAATATTCAACTTCGATTCTATCTAGCATAGTAGGGTTAGCTCTACCAGCTTTTAAAGTTGAAAGATCTGACTTTAATACAGAAATAGACTTTTTCATTTTCTCATCAGCTTTTGAAATAATATCTTTTATCATTTTTAGCCTCCTATTATTTACAAACTAGGGTACCTATTTGCTCACCACAAATAGCTCTTTTAATATTACCAGGTTCATCTAGCGCAAACACCAAAATTGGAATATTATTGTCCATACATAAAGAAGTGGCTGTTGAATCCATAACTTGTAAACCTTGTTCTAAAACCCTTATATATGATAGTTTATCATATTTTTTTGCATCAGAAAACTTATGAGGATCTTTATCATAAACTCCATCTACTTTTTTAGCTAGGAGAATAACATCAGCTTCAATTTCAGCAGCTCTTAATGCCGCAGTGGTATCTGTTGAAAAATAAGGATTACCGGTTCCAGCAGCGAAAATCACTACTCTTCCCTTTTCTAGATGTCTCATAGCTCTTCTTCTTATAAATGGTTCTGCTATTTCTTTCATTTCTATAGCAGTTTGAACCCTTGTTAAAACTCCGATGCTTTCTAATGAGTCTTGAAGAGCTAAAGCATTAATACATGTAGCTAACATTCCCATATAGTCAGCAGTAGTTCTATCCATGCCTTCTCCACTTCTGCCTCTCCATATATTTCCGCCACCTACTACTGCTCCAACCTCTACTCCCATCTCAACAAGTTCTTTTATTTCTTGAGCTATTCTTAATGCTACATTAAAGTCTATACCAAAACCACCGTCTCCAGCCAATGCTTCACCAGATAACTTAAGAATTACTCTTTTATATTTACAGCTGCTCATATAACTTAATCCTCCTACTAATATAGATTTTAAAAAAAGAGAACACAAGGTGTTCTCTTCTTCTGTTAATTACTTGCTTTGCATTTGTCTTGCAACTTCTTCAGCAAAGTCCTCTTCTTTCTTCTCGATTCCTTCTCCCTTTTCAAACCTAGCAAATCTAGTAACTTTAATTGGAGAA
The DNA here is from genome assembly GCF_900142075.1 of Clostridium amylolyticum. Taxonomy (GTDB): domain Bacteria; phylum Bacillota; class Clostridia; order Clostridiales; family Clostridiaceae; genus Clostridium_AA; species Clostridium_AA amylolyticum. Next base: position 832,520 of record NZ_FQZO01000001.1, on the reverse strand, counting down.
CCAACTTCTTTTGATTTTTCTTGTAAGTATTTAGTTATGGACATATCTGGATTCTTAACCCATAATTGGTCTACTAAACAAACTTCTTTATAATATTTTTGAATTCTGCCTTCCACCATTTTATCAACAATTTTCTCAGGCTTTCCTTCGTTTAATGCTTGAACTCTATATATTTCTCTTTCCTTATCAAGAGATTCGTGATCTACATCTTCTCTTCCTATGAAAAGAGGGTTAGCTGCTGCCACTTGCATACATAAGTCTTTTGCTACTTCTAAAAGTACAGGTGATTCTGAATCGCAAGCAAGTTCAACTAAAACTCCTATTCTTCCGTTACCATGAATGTAACTTTGAATAACACCATTATCTATAGCGAATTTCTCGAATCTTCTTAAGTTCATATTTTCGCCTAATTTAGCTATTAATGCTGTTACTGCATCCTTTATTGAAATGCTATTATCAGCAATATATTTTTCTTCTAAGAACTCTTCAATAGTTGAAGAATTTGTTGAAGCAGCCATTTTAGCTACATTGCTAGCTAAAGTTTTAAACTCTTCATTTGCAGCAACAAAGTCAGTTTCACAGTTTAATTCAACAATACCAGCATTTTTATGGTCTTCAGTTATGAAGGTTTCAACAATTCCTTCAGCAGCAACTCTTCCTGCTTTCTTAGCAGCCGCTGCAAGGCCTTTTTCTCTTAATAACTCAATAGCTTTATCCATATCGCCATTGGTTTCTGTTAGCGCTTTTTTACAGTCCATCATTCCAGCGCCGGTTTTTTCTCTTAACTCTTTTACGGATTGTGCAGTAATCATGTTACTCCTCCTTATTAGTTAATGTAAAAGGTAAATGAAGTTTAACTTCACCTACCTCCATTATAATTATTCAGCTAATTGTTCGCCTTGTCTTCCTTCAATGATAGCATCAGAGATTCTAGCAGTTATTAGCTTAACAGCTCTTATTGCATCATCATTTCCTGGAATTACATAATCAACTTCATCTGGGTCACAGTTTGTATCAACTATTGCAACTACTGGTATGCCAAGAATTTTAGCTTCTGAAATAGCATTTTTTTCTTTTCTTGGATCAACTACAAATAGCGCTCCTATGTTTCCAGAGTCCATGGATTTTATTCCTCCAAGGTTCTTTTCAAGCTTTTCTTTTTCATTTCTAAGCTTTATAACTTCTTTTTTAGGAAGAACTTCAAAAGTTCCGTCTTGTTCCATTTGATCAAGTTCTTCTAATCTTCTTATTCTAGTTTTGATGGTAGTGAAGTTTGTAAGCATACCACCTAACCATCTATTATTTACAAAGTGCATTCCGGATCTTACCGCTTCTTCTTGAATAGCTTCTTGAGCTTGTTTTTTAGTTCCTACAAATAGAATGTCTTTGCCTTCTTCTGATACACTCTTAACGAAGTTATATGCATCTTCTACTTTTTTTACAGTTTTTTGAAGGTCGATAATGTAAATACCGTTTCTTTCTGTAAAAATGTATGGAGCCATTTTAGGGTTCCATCTTCTAGTTTGATGTCCAAAGTGAACACCAGCTTCTAACAGTTGCTTCATTGATATAACTGACATTTTAATACCTCCTGGTTTTTTCCTCCATTATCTTCATATTCGCAAAACACCTTAATATCAGGCACCTTTTTGGGAATTAGATAATGTGTGTATTTTCTTACCTTAGTTAGTATAGCATAAGGATTGGGTTCTATCAATATAATTTTGGTAAATAATTTAGAATTGAGAATTGAGAATTTAAAATTTAAGAAAAAAAGAAGCTTTTCTAAAGCTTCTTTCCTCATACATTCAAAGAAACTCTCTGAGTTTCCTCCTTCATTCTACATTCTAAATTCTAAATTGTTCTTATCCTATCTTATCTTTTTTAATTCATCTAAAAGTTTTTCGTTTAATATTTTTATATGTGTACCCTTCATACCTAAAGAACGGGATTCTATAACTCCTGCACTTTCAAACTTTCTTAATGCATTAACGATTACTGAACGAGTTATTCCAACTTTATCTGCAATCTTTGAAGCTACTAACAGTCCTTCAGTTCCATCTAACTCATCAAATATATGTTCAACTGCTTCTAATTCTGAATAAGATAATGTTCCTAAAGCTAATTGCACTACTGCTTTCTTTCTAGCTTCTTCTTCTACTTCGCCTTGTTTCGCTCTTAATACTTCCATGCCTACTATGGCAGCACTATATTCTATAAGTATTAAATCATCATCGGTAAAGGCTTGGTTGAACCTAGCTAAGAGTAGAGTTCCTAATCTTTCACGATTTCCTATAATAGGAACTATAGTTGACAATTTTTCTTCATGAGAGCAACTACCTTCTCCTGGAAAAACACATTCTCCTTTATTGGGTACATTAGCTATGGTTTCATGAATGTTAAGTAATTTTGAGTTATAATCTTCAGGAAATCTACCATTAGTTATAACCTTACTCTTCATGATATCGCACTCAAAATCTGATGCAAATTCGTGTCCTAGGATTTTACCCTTTCTGCTTACTATATAAACATTACATGAAAGCACGTCGCTTAAAAGTTTACATATGTCTTCAAAAGCTACAGGATCAGTTCCGGATTTTTGAAGAATCTTATTTAACATTCTAGTTTTATTAAGTAGTGTAGACATTTAAATCCTCCTTATGAGTTGCATGAACCTAGTCATTATATAAAATTGTGAGAATATTATAAATTTTTTCAATATTTTTAACACTCATCCAATTCAATATATTATCACATATTTATTTCTATTTCAACTATTATTATGAGGATTCGACATTTTTTTTATAGAGTAAGTACCATTATTTATTTAAAACCTTATTCTTGCAATCATTATTGGAACATTGTAAGTATTCACCTTGATTTTTATTGTATTTCTTTAGCATATAGGAACCACATTTATCACATTTTTCATTAGTAGGTTCATACCAGCTAACAAAATTACATTGAGGATAATTTGAACATCCATAGAATTTTCTACCGCGCTTACTTCTTTTAATCACTACCTTGCCACCACACTGAGGGCAAGCAACATCTATCTCTTCTATTATAGGCTTAGTGTTTTTGCATTCAGGATATCCAGGACATGCAAGAAAGTCACCATATCTTCCATGTTTAATAACCATCATTTTCCCACATTTATCACAGGGAACATCACTGACTTTATCCTCTATAGTCACTTTAGATACTTCTTTTTCTGCTATATCAATGGATTTCTTTAAAGGTTTAAAAAATTTATCTACAATGTCTCTCCATTGATCCTTACCTTCTTCAATGTCATCTAAATTTGATTCCATTTCAGCTGTAAAGTCCACATCAACAATTTGTTTAAAATATTCTTCTACTATGTTATTAACTATTACTCCTAGCTCAGTAGGCAGTAAATTCTTCTTTTCTCTTTGTACATATTTCCTATCCAACAGGGTGGAAATCGTAGGAACATAAGTACTTGGTCTACCAATGCCCATTTCCTCAAGAAGCTTTACAAAACTCGCTTCTGTATACCTTGGAGGAGGAGTAGTAAAATGTTGTTTCTTAGAAATTTCAAGCTTTTGTAACTTTTCATTTTCTTCTAAAGAAGGAAATACTGAGTTTTCATTCTCTTCCTCATTGGAATATTCATATATTTTCATAAAACCATCAAATCTTGTTATGGAGCCTGAGGCTCTAAAAATATAATCTCCATTTTTTATATCTACAGTTGTTGTATCTATAAGGCTAGAAGACATTTGGCTAGCTACAAACCTGTTCCATATTAGTGCATATACCTTATATTGTTCATCTGTTAAAGTTAACTTTGCAATTTCAGGAGTTATTTCTATATTTGAAGGCCTTATTGCTTCGTGAGCATCTTGAATATTCTTTTTACTTTTATACATTCTAGGCTTTTCAGGTATATACTTTTCTCCAAAGGCTTCATTAATAAAAGTTTTAGCTGCCTCTTGAGCTTCCTGAGAAATTCTAACAGAATCTGTTCTCATATAAGTTATAAGACCTACAGTGCCATGTCCTTTTATTTCAACCCCTTCATATAGTTGTTGAGCTACTGACATAGTACGTTTAGTAGAAAAATTTAATTTTTTATAAGCATCTTGTTGCAATGTGCTAGTGGTAAATGGTGGAAGTGGATTTTTGCTTCTTGAGCTTTCTTTAATAGACTTCACTAAAAAATCATTTTTCTCTAAGTCACTTAATACCTTATTTGCTTCCTCTTCTGAAGGGAGATCTATCTTATGCCCTTTGTAAGAATGAAGTTTCACTAGAAACTTTGTTTTGTTCTTTTTAAGCAGTGAATCTATAGTCCAGTATTCTTTGGGTTCAAAGGATTCTATCTCTTTTTCCCTATGACATATTAGGTTAAGAGCAGCAGATTGTACTCTTCCAGCGCTTAAACCCCATTTAACATTTTTCCAAAGTATTGGACTTATTTCATAGCCCACTAATCTATCTACTATTCTTCTAGCTTGTTGAGCATCTACTAAATTAATATTTATTGCTCTTGGATTTTTTATTGAATTTTTAACAGCGGTTTTGGTGATTTCGTTAAATTCTATTCTACATTTTTCTTCTTCATCAATGCCTAAAATTTTTGAAAGATGCCATGAAATTGCCTCCCCTTCCCTATCAGGGTCCGTAGCAAGATATATCTTTTCACTTTTTTTAGCAGCTTTCTTTAATTTATCGATTAAATCTCCTTTTCCTCTAATGGTTATATATTTAGGATTATAATTATTTTCTATATCAACACCTAATTGACTTTTAGGCAGGTCTCTTACATGCCCCATAGATGCTTCTACTATATAATTTTTTCCTAGATATTTACCAATGGTTTTCGCTTTAGCAGGTGATTCTACTATAACCAATTTCTGACCCATAAATTTACTCCGCTATAATGTAAACGGAGCTTCACCCCCTTAATCAAAATACTATATTACTCTAGCATAAAAGTTTCCACTTAAGCTTATTATTTCTTTATTAAGTTGCATTTCAAATAATAACTCATAAAGAAGTGTTATGTCAACATTAGTATACTTTTGTAATTCATCTATGTGTATAGGTCTATCTGATATAAGATTTAAAATAGATTCTTTTAAAGTAAGATTTTTTATAGGAGCAGGTGAGTTTTTTTGTTGATTATACCACTTTAAATTAAGTGTTAATAAACTATATATACTTTGTAAGCCTAAGTATATATTTGCACCTTCTTGAATTAATTTATTACATCCTCTACTATTTTTCATGGATATGGTTCCTGGTACTGCTAAAATATCTTTTCCTTGATCCACCCCATGATGACCAGTAATAATACTCCCGCTGGTTTCTTTTGCTTCTACAACTATTATAATATCAGATATACCACTAATAATTCTATTTCTATTAGGAAAATTATAATTGTGTGGTTTAGTATCTGGAGGAAATTCGCTAATTAAAACACCTTTTTCCGATATTTCTTTAAACAAATTTTTATTGGAATAGGGATATAATACATCTATGCCTGAGCCCAGCACAGCAGCAGTAAAACCATTATTTTTCAGTGCTGTTCTGTGAGCGATAGCATCTATACCTTCTGCCCCACCACTGATTACATTTATACCAAGACTAACAAGCTCTTCTACTATGGATATACATACATTTTTACCATAATCAGTACAATGTCTAGAACCTACCACAGCCACGGTAAATTTATTTAACTCTTTAATATCCCCTTTGTAAAATAATATGTAAGGTTTGTTTTCGCCAATATTAGAAAGATTAGTGTTGTAATTTTCGTCCTCTAGAGTAACAACTTGAATATTAGATTTTTCAATTCTTTCACGAAATATCTTTAGTTTATCCTTGTTCCATGTATTCAATAACTTTTCCTTTGTTTCTTTATTAATAACCATATCATTATTATTAGAAAGTATATTCTCCAGTATTGCTTGGGATGACTTAAAGGTTTCTAATAATCTAATTTTATAAATATTATTAATAGGGCATATTCCTAGCCATAACTTTTCTAATTCCATAAGAATCTCCTTATTAGTATTATTTTAAGATATCTTATTATCTATAAATTTTCTGTAATTAGTTGCTTCAATTATATCCACTTCTTCCACGTTTTCACTTCCCCTAAGGTCTGCTATTGTCCTTGCTACTTTAAGTATTCTATCGTGGGCTCTAGCGCTTAATTCATTGCTTTCATAAATTTTTTTCATAAGAGCATTACAAGAATCTGATAGTGCACAATACCTTTTTAAATGATTATGACTCATTTCCGCATTGCAGCTTATATTTGACTTTTTAAATCTATCTTTTTGCATTTTTCTAGCCTGTATAACCCTATTCCTTATTTCTTTTGAAGGCTCACCTGGATTATCATCCTTTAATTCACTGAATTTAACCGGTGTAACATAAGTATATATGTCAATTCTATCTAGAAGAGGTCCAGATAATTTCTTTAAGTATCTCTGAATATCTTTTTCAGTGCATGTGCATAGATTATCATAATCCCTTAAAGTGTACTTGCCGCAGGGACATGGGTTTAAGGCTGCAATAAGCATAAAATTTGCAGGATAAACAATGGAACCTGATTGCCTTGATATGTTTATAATCCTATCCTCCAGTGGCTGCCTCAAGGATTCTAAGGTTTCTCTTTTAAATTCTAGAAGCTCATCTAGAAACAATACACCTTTATGGGCCAAGGTGACCTCACCAGCTTTAAGTTCACTCCCACCACCTATAAGGGCATACATAGAAGAGGAGTGATGAGGATTTCTAAAAGGTCTTTTGATTATCAAGTTTTCACTTTTAGTAAGCTTATCTGAAATGCTATATATTTTAGTTACTTCTATAGATTCTTCATAACTTAAGGGAGGAAGTATAGTAGGGACCCTCTTTGCCAGCATAGTTTTCCCTACTCCTGGAGGACCAAACATTAATACATTGTGTCCTCCAGCACAAGCTATTTCCAGTGCTCTCTTTGAACTTATTTGACCTATTATGTCTTGAAAGTCATAATCGTAACAAGCATTAGGGCTCATAGTTTCTTCATGGGTATAAGGTAAGCAGTCTTTGTACATTAAAAAATTTACACATTGATGGAGGTTAGAAAAGGGAAATACATTAGCTTGTTTTATCAATGCACATTCTTCTTTATTTTCATCAGGTACAATAAAATTGTAAATAGAATTATTAGTTCCTTCAATGGTTATAGTTAGTGCCCCCCGAGCCCTTCTTATTTCACCATTTAATGAAAGTTCACCTATAAACAGTAAATTTTCTATGTCATTTGGGTGTATGTAACCTGCACACACGAGAATTCCAATAGCAATAGGCAAATCAAACATAGAACCGATTTTTTTAATACTGGCTGGAGATAAATTTACTGTTATTCTCCCTATGGGAAACTTAAAGCCGGAATTTATAATAGCAGACCTTACTCTCTCTTTTGCTTCTTTAACTGCAGTATCAACTAAGCCAACAATGTTAAAATTCGGCATCCCTTTAGCTATATCAACTTCAACCTTTACTAATAATGCATCTACGCCGCTTATAGCAGCGCTATTTACTTCAATGGCCATAATATCACCTCTAAATAAAAATTATTGCCATATTATAGAATTTTATAATTAGAAATAAAGAAATTATGGTAATAATATTAATGGGAAGTGATATTATGCACAGCATGAAAAGAGAAGTAGGTAACTACGGAGAGAAAATTGCAGCTGATTATGTAGAAAAGATGGGATATAACATACTTAAAAAGAATTTTAAGTGCTCTGCAGGAGAAATAGATATCGTAGCTTTTAAAAATAAAGTGTTATGTTTTATAGAAGTAAAAAGTAGGTATAGCTCTCAATATGGTTTACCGCGAGAGGCTATTACCTACTTTAAAAAAGATAGAATGATTAAAAGTTCAAATTATTTTATTCATAAGCATGGTTTATATGATTATTATGTGAGATTTGATATATTAGAAGTTATATTTAACCATAATAATTCTGATTTCTATATAGATTATATTAAGGATGCTTTTAGGCTTTTTTAAATAAAATTCTTTACAAAGGTTTTTCTATGAATCTTACATATTCCAATGCGTTTAATAGCTTCAATATGAGTTTTGCTACCATATCCCACATTGCTTTTAAAATCATAATCTGGAAAGGCTTCATGATATTTTATCATTAAATTATCCCTATATACCTTAGCGATAATGGAGGCGCAGGCGATGCTTGCGCTTTTAGTATCCCCTTTAATTACCGCCTCATTATTACCATTATAATCTTTTACTTTATATCCATCAGATAAAACAATATTGGGAGTTACAGCTAAATTAGATATAGAGTCTAAGAAGATTTTATTATTACAGTAGGAAATACCAAATTCATCAATTTCTTCGTTGGAGCAACTAGCGATGGCATAGGAAACAGCTCTGTTTTTTATTTCCTCTGCTAATTTTTCTCTCATAGAAGAGGATAAAGATTTTGAGTCATTGATATACATAATTATATCCTTTAAATCTTCTAAATTTAGAACTACTGCAGCAGCCACTATAGGTCCAGCTAAAGGCCCTCTACCTACTTCATCTACCCCAGCCAATATGGTATTTTTAGAAAAAATTCTGTCAAAAGCATATAGGGAATTTACTCTTTTAACTTCATTAAAGTATTTATTTCTTTCCTTTTCAATATGTTCCCCTAATTTATTTACATTTTTTCTCTTATCATTTTTTAGAGTTTCTAATAAAATTACCAATTCATCGCTACTGATTTTTATTAAATCCATAGATTTAATACTGTCATTAAGCTGTTTAAAATTATAGTTTTTAATATCATTTTTAAAATCTATCATAAGTAAAACCTCTTTTACGGTCTCTCTAAGGAGATTTTAGCTATTTTACCACCTCTAAGTTCATCTAATAATATAGCTGCTATTCTATTATAATCGATGGTGTTTTTGCTCATAATGCATCCGCGTTTTATTGCGATGTTATCAAGATTTTCTATGGCGGAAGGGGATAATTCATCAAGTTTATACCTCTCCATAAGTTCCTTAGGATATAAGACTTGGAGGTGTTCTACTAATTTTAGAGCTAATTCTTCAGTATCCATTATTTCATCCTTTATAGCTCCAGTAAAAGCTAGGCTTAGCGCAGTTTCCTCATCGAATTTAGGCCATAGTATACCTGGGGTATCTAAAAGCTCTATACCCATTTTTGTTTTTATCCACTGCTTATTTTTTGTAACACCAGGTCTATCTCCCACTTTTGCTATAGTGTTTTGAGCCATTTTATTTATAAAGGATGATTTTCCTACATTGGGTATACCAACTACCATGACCCTTATAGTTATGTTAACCAATCCCTTATTTTTCTGTCTTTCCAGCTTTTCTTTAAGTAAATTATTTAATTCAGGTTTTATATTCTTAAGTCCAGCCCCAGTTAAACTGTTAGCTTCCATTGCTCTTATACTACCTTTACTTAATTCCTTAATCCATTGTTTTGTTATTGCACCTTCACTTAAATCACTTTTATTTAAAAGAATCAGCCTAGGCTTATTTCCGCATAGTTCTTCGATTTCAGGGTTAGCGCTAGATTTAACAATTCTAGCATCTCTTATTTCTATTACAGCATCCACAAGCTTTAAGTTTTCTTTTATTTGTCTACGGGTTTTAACCATGTGACCAGGAAACCAATTAATTGGCATTTAATATCACATCCTTGAATAGAATATTTTATATAATAAAAATGGGACTGTAACAGTCCCATTTTATTAGTTTCTATTTGATAAGTTCTTTAACTTTAGCAGCCTTACCAACTCTATCTCTTAAGTAGAATAGTTTAGCTCTTCTAACCTTACCTCTTCTTGTTACTTCAATTTTATCAATGATAGGAGAGTTAACTGGGAAAGTTCTCTCTACTCCAACATTATAAGCAAGTCTTCTAACTGTAAAAGTTTCTCTTATACCACCATTTTGTCTTTTAATAACAGTGCCTTCAAACATTTGAACTCTTTCTCTGTTATTTTCTTTTACTTTTACGTAAACTTTTACTGAATCACCTACATTAAATTGAGGTAAATCTGATCTTAACTGCTCTTGTTCTATGGATTTTATAATATCGTTCATGTGCTTTCCCTCCTTAGTGATGAATTTGACGTTCATACCATATTTAATATGAATAGAGGAACGCCCGTACTAGCACAAAGGTAATTTTAGCATATACCTTTCTATAATTCAATATAAATTTTAATTTTCTCCAAAGTTTTTCAATATTTTTATATCTTCTTTGGTTAACTTATACTTTTTATAAAGATCAGGACGTCTTTCTTTAGTTATTATTAATGATTTTGCTTTTCTCCATTTTTTTATATTATCATGATGACCAGAAAGGAGTATTTCTGGAACTTTCTCTCCATTATATTCTTCCGGTCTAGTATACTGAGGATATTCTAATAGTCCATTGTAAAAAGATTCTTCTTCAAAGCTTTCATTAGAAGAAAGTACTCCAGGAATAAGCCTACAAATACTATCTACTATGGGTATACAAGCCATTTCCCCTCCAGTAAGTACAAAATCACCTAAGGAAATTTCTTCATCTATATAATTGTATATTCTTTCGTCTAATCCTTCATAATGTCCGCATAAAAAAATCAGTTCTTCTTCCTTTGAAAAATCCATGGCTTTTTCATGATTAAAAGTCTTTCCTCTGGGGCCTAAAAAGACAACTTTCCCCTTATTATTTTCTTTTACTGATTTTAAACAATCCACTATAGGTTGTGGTGATAAAACCATACCTGCTCCACCGCCATAAGGGTAGTCATCCACTTTTTTATGCTTATTATTTGAATAGTCTCTAATATTATATAAATCAATAGTTATAACATTATTTTTTATAGCCCTGCCTAGGATACTATGTTGAAATACATCAAACATTTCAGGAAATAAAGTTAAAATACTAATCTTCATCCATCCATTCTCCTACAGGCCTTATAATAATTTTTTTACTTGATATATCAATGTCAGTAACAAATTCTTTCATAGCAGGTACTAGAACTTCTTTTTTATTATTTTTTATCCAGTATACGTCGTTGCTACCGGTTTTTATTATTTCAAAAACTTTACCCACATATTCTTCATTAGAGTCATAAACTTCACAACCTACTAAGTCTGCGATGAAATATGTATCTTCTGGAAGTTTTACTGCATCTTCTCTTTTTACTTCTAGATATTTAGTTTTGAGCTTTTCTCCTTGCTCGATACTATCGATACCTTCTAATTTTATGATAACTCTATCATTTTGCAGTTTACACCAAGAAATATTCATTTCATTACCATCTACTATGACTGTTTTAAGCTTTCTAAATCTACGTATGTCATCAGTTAATGGATAAATCTTCAACTCTCCTTTAATACCATGAGTATTAATAATTTGACCTACAGCAAGAAAATCATTCAAATTATCCACCTCCATATTAATAAAAGAGCTAGGCTACCCTAACTCTTTTAATTATATTATTTCAACTACTACTCGTTTATTTTCTTTAATAGCAGCTGCTTTAACTACAGTTCTGATAGCTTTTGCTATTCTTCCCTGCTTTCCAATCACTTTACCCATATCTTCAGGAGCAACTTTTAATTCAAGGATAATAGATTGCTCTCCAGCAACTTCTTTTACCTGAACTAAATCAGGATTATCAACTAGTGATTTAGCTATAATTTCAACTAATTCCTTCATTTATAGTTCTGCTAATATTGTAATTAGCAGAATTCACCTCCCAAAAACTATTTGTTAATACCAGCTTTTTCAAATAGCTTTTTAACAACATCTGTAGGTTGAGCTCCATTTTTTACCCATTGTACTGCTTTTTCTTCATCAATTTTAATAACTGCTGGTTCAGAAATTGGATTATAATAACCGATTTCTTCGATGAATCTACCATCTCTTGGGCTTCTTGAGTCAGATACTACAACTCTATAGAAAGGAGCTTTTTTAGCGCCCATTCTCTTTAATCTTATTTTAACTGCCATTTAATTCACCTCCTTCAAGTAGGAATCCTTAAGGCTAAATCAGAAAGGTAATTTACCGAATAAGCCTTTTTTATTATTCTTCTGCATGGATTTCATTTGCTTTGTCATTTTCTTCATATTCTCAAAATCCTTTAGAAGCTTATTAACTTGTTGAACTGTACATCCAGAACCATTAGCTATCCTTCTTTTTCTTGAAGGAGATGCGGTTATAAGGGATGGACTTTTTCTTTCTTTTTGAGTCATGGAATTGATTAATGCTTCTACCTTTGCCATTTCTTTTTCGCTTTGACTCAAGTCAACCCCTTCTAATTGCTTCGCATTAAAACCAGGGATCATCTCTATAAGTTTATTAATAGGACCAAGTTTTTTCATCTGATTCATAGCAGATAAAAAGTCCTCAAAGTTAAATTCTTGAGTTAGCATTCTGTTTCCTAATGCTGCTGCTTCTTTTTCGTCTATAGCAGATTGTGCTTTTTCTATAAGGGATAGAATATCTCCCATGCCTAGTATTCTAGAAGCCATTCGTTCAGGATGAAAAATTTCTATGTCATTCATCTTTTCTCCCAAACCTACAAATTTAATGGGCTTATTAGTTATTTCTCTAATGGAAAGTGCTGCACCACCTCTGGTGTCACCATCTAACTTAGTGAGTATTACACCTGAAATATCTAAGCTATTATTAAAGGATTCTGCCACATTTACAGCATCTTGACCTGTCATGGAGTCTACTACTAAAAGTATTTCATTAGGGTTAACTGCATTTTTAACAGACTTTAATTCTTCCATTAATTCTTCATCTATGTGCAATCTACCTGCTGTATCTACTATTATGATGTTATTTGAGTTATCTTTAGCATGTTTTATGGAAGCTTTTACTATGTCCACTGGACTAATCTTATCTCCCATGGAGAAAACAGGTATATCTATTTGTTTTCCTACCACCTGCAACTGTTTTATCGCTGCAGGTCTATATATATCAGCTGCTACCAAAAGCGGTTTTTTATTTTTCTTTCGTAAGTATAATGCTAGCTTGCCGCACATGGTGGTCTTACCAGCCCCTTGCAATCCTACCAGCATTATTATAGTGGGGCCATTATCTGAATAGCTAATCTTGCTTTCAGTACCACCCATTAACTTAGTGAGCTCTTCATTAACTATTTTAATAACGCTTTGTCCTGGGGTTAAACTTTCTAAAACTTCAGACCCCAAACATTTTTCAGTAACTCTGTTTATAAAGCTCTTTACTACCTTAAAGTTAACATCAGCTTCTAATAAAGCAAGCTTAACTTCTCTCATAGCTTCTTTAATATCTTTTTCGGATAGTTTGCCTTTACCTTTTAACTTTTTTATGGTTTCCTGAAGTTTTGAGGATAATCCTTCAAAAGCCATGCTAACCCTCCTATACTATAATTTTTCTAAAATAGATTTTATATCCTGAATTATTTTTATATCATCATTATTTGAACCTTGTATTTTATTTAAATTATCTATTATCAAATTTATCTGAGATTCTAGTTCAATGTCTTGTTTCATTAAACATAACTTATCTTCATAGGTTAAAAGCTGTTTATAACATCTTTTAATAAGATCATAAATAGCCTGCCTACTGGTATTATTTAATTCTGCAATTTCAGATAATGATAAATCTTCGTTGTAGTATAAATTCATTATCTTTTGTTGTTTTTCTGTTAAGAGCTTTCCATAATAATCTAATAAAACCGACAGCTCTATCCTATCCATCATACGATCACCTATCACAGTAATGATAATATCAGATTTAAAAATATGTGTCAAGTACTTTTACTTAACAGCATTAAAATAATGCATCAGTAAAATCTTTGGAGTTGAATTCTTGCAAATCTTCTATGCCTTCCCCAACACCTATATACCTTACAGGAATGTTTAAGGTGTTTTTAATGGAAATCACTACGCCACCCTTTGCAGTGCCGTCTAGCTTTGTAAGTATAATTCCATCTATAGGGCATACCTCCATAAATTGCTTGGCTTGAATTACCGCATTTTGTCCTGTAGTTCCATCTAATACTAGTAAAGTTTCTTTTTGAGCTTCACCATATTCACGATTAATTATTCTATTTATTTTGGACAACTCATCCATTAAATTCTTTTTATTGTGTAACCTTCCTGCCGTATCACATATAAGCAAATCAACTTTTCTGGCCTTTGCAGCTTGAACTGCATCATAAACTACCGCAGCAGGGTCAGAACCTTCTTGGTGTCTAACTAAATCCACCCCTGCTCTTTGGCTCCATATTTCCAGTTGATCTATGGCAGCTGCCCTAAAGGTATCTGCTGCTGCTAATAAAACCTTTTTGTTGTTATTTTTATACCTAGAAGCTATTTTGCCAATGGAAGTTGTTTTACCCACACCATTTACACCTATGATAAGCATTACTTTTGGAAACTCTTCTTCAATTTTATTGCTATCTTTGTCCAGTATTTCTTTTATAACTTCCTTAAGGCAAGGTTTTAACTCTGCTGGGTCATTTATTTTATTTTCTCTTATTTTATCCTTCAAGTTATTGATAATGGTAATGGTAGTATCCATTCCAATATCAGAAGTAATAAGTATTTCTTCCAGCTCTTCATAAAGATCATCGTCTATATTTATAGCTAAATTAAACAATTCATTTACCTTGTCCGTGAAGTTGTTTCTAGTTTTGTTTAGTCCTGCTTTTAATTTGTCAAAGAAATTTTGTAACATATTATTCCTCCCTTAGTTATCGGATAAATCCAAGGATACCACCTTTGATATACCCTTTTCTTCCATGGTTACTCCATACAATATATCACTAGCTTCCATGGTGCCTTTTCTATGTGTTATTACAATAAATTGAACTCTTTCAGAGAATTCTTTCATGAATTCCGCATACCTGTATACATTGGAATCGTCTAATGCTGCTTCAATCTCATCTAATATACAAAAAGGAGTAGGTTTCATTTTTAATATTGCAAATAGTAGTGCTATTGCCGATAATACTTTTTCTCCTCCAGACATAAGATTTATATTTTGGAGTTTTTTGCCAGGAGGTTGAACGTTTATTTCTATATTTGCTGTGAGTTCGTCCCCTTCTGATAGAATTAAATCAGCACTTCCACCTTTAAATAACTGCTTAAAAGTATCATTAAAGTTAGTTTTTAATGTTTTAAAGTTATTTATAAATAAGCTTCTCATTTGCTCTGTCATTTCGTTTATTACATTATTTAATTCGCTTTTAGCATTGGTAAGATCTTCTTGTTGCAAGGACATAAAATTATATTTTTCACTTATTTCACTATATTCCTCTATAGCGCCCACATTTACTGTTCCTAGTAAGCTTATTTTCTCCTTCAGTGATTTAATAAGCTTCTTAACCATATCCATATCCTCTATAGGTACTGCTTTCTCTTCAGCTTCGGCAATGGTAAGATTCATTTCATCATTAAGTCTTTTAAGAATATTATCATATTCCATCTCATATCTAGCCTTTGCAATTTCAAATTTATGAGCTTGTTCTTCATAAGTTTGAATGGTTCTTTTCTTATCCTCTAAACTAGATTGAATTATTTTAATTTCATCTTTTAATTGCACTCTCTTATGCTCATATTCTAGAAATTGTTTTTCCATTTCAAGTATTAGATTGTTTATATTATGAATTTCAGAGTTGCAGCTTAGTATATCCACATCATATTTTCTTTTATTTTCACAGGACTTAATTATTTCATCTTTTAGTTCATGTATCTTATTATTATTTGATTCCATGTCCTTGGATATTCTAACTAATTCATTTATTTTAGCAGATACCATTTCATCTATTTTTGCTTTTTCAATTTTTAACTCTGTTACTTCATGTTTTAACTCATTTAATTTTAATCTTTCACTTGATAATTCTTTATCCATATTCAATATAGAATTTCTATTTTTAGATTCTAGAGCATTGGAGTTATTTATTAAATTATTTATATCTGTAATTTTTTGCAAAAGCAACATTTTTCTATTCTTAGAATCTTCTATATCCTTTTCTGCCACAGATAAAGAATTGTTTATTCTATTAGATTCTAATTTTAAAGAGACAGTTTTTTCTTTTAGCTTTGTAATATCTATGTTCTTAAAGTGTATTTCATCTCTAGCTGATAGTATTGAGTCATCTATTTGTTTATACGCTTTTCTAAGGTCAGATAATTTTTTTGTTAAGCTCTTTATTTTTTCTTTAGCCTCTTCTATAGAAATTAAAGTATCCTCTATTTCTCTTTTTCTGCTTATAATGCTGGTATTTTTCCTAAAGCTACTTCCCCCTGTTAATGCTCCACCAATATTAACTATCTCTCCATCTAAGGTAACAATTTTAAAAGAAAAATTACTTTTTTTAGCTACGTTTAAAGCACTGTTCATATCTTTGCATATGACGGTTCTTCCTAAAACATACTGTATGGCATTTTTATATTTTTCATTAAAATCTATAAGATCGCTAGCTATACCTATATAACCAGGAAGGGAGGCTATGTTTTCACTTACATTAACCTTACGTCCTCTGATTATGGAAAGGGGCAAGAAGGTAGCTCTACCTAATGCATTCTCTTTTAAATATTTAATTAGTATTTTAGCAGTATTTTCATCTTCTGTAATAATATCAGAAATAGAGGATCCCAAGGCTATTTCCATGCTTGTTTCATATTGTTTATTAACCTTTATAATATCTCCTAGAACAAAAAAGTTATCTCTCTTTATACTGAATAAACCTTTTTCTGAGTCATGGATTAATGTTTTAACCGCCCTATTATAGCCTTCATATTGTTTTTCCAAATTATTAAGCATGGTATAATTAGCTTCTAACTTGTTATATTGAATGTTTTCTAATCTAAGTTCTTTTTCATGCTCTTCTATTTCTATATTTTTTACTTTAAGTTTTCTTTTTAAATCTTCCAATGTATTTTCAAGCTGATATACTTCATTATTGACTTCATCAATGGAATTATTTATAGCTGATAGAGTATTTGTATTTATACTAGATAAATTTCTATAATTGTTAACCTGATTTTCTAATTCTTTAATGTGCTCTTCATTGTGATCATATTCATTTTGAATAGTTGACTTTTTATTGGTTAAATCTGAAGATTTTCTTAATAACTCTATAGCTTCTGTTCTTAAGTTCTCAGATAAAGTTTCTCTCTCCATTATGTTATGGTTAATATTTAACACTTCTTGTTCTAACTTTATTATATTATCATCTAGACTATTTTGCTTTAATTGATTAGCTTTAAGCTCATCATCTAAGTTTTCTTTTATTCCCGTTAACTGATTTATGGTATTATTTAAATCCGTTATAATATTGTTATTTCTATTAATATTCTCCTCCACAAAAGTAATTTTTTCTTTTAGGATTTGAATTTGATATTCTAATTCTTGACCTTTTGATTTATTACTATAATATTTATTTTTCTCATTTTGGTAAGTAGCTTCATGAGCTTCAAGCTTACTACTTTTATTATTTAGTTCTTCTTTTAAATGTATGTTTTGAACTTCAATTTCTTCTATTAAGTTTTTTAAATTATTTATTTTTTCTATTTCATTGTTAATAGATTTTTTCAATGTACTAATATTGTCGATGATAAAGGATATTTCCAGTGAGTTTAACTCATTGGATAGCTCTACAAACTCTTTAGCTTTTTCACTTTCAATTTTTAGAGGTCCTAATCTTTCTTGGTAAGTACTTATAATATCTCCAATCCTAATTAAATTTTGCTCAGTATTCTCAAGCTTTTTTTCCGCTTCTTCTTTTCTGGTTTTATATTTTACAATTCCTGCAGCCTCTTCTAGTAAACTCCTTCTATCATCAGGCTTTCCACTTAAGATAGCGTCAATTTTACCTTGTCCAATAATAGAGTAACCTTCCTTACCTATGCCGGTATCCATAAACAATTCATTTATGTCTTTTAGTCTGCAATTAGTATTATTTATTAGATATTCACTTTCACCTGAGCGAAAAATCCTTCTTGTAATGGTAACGTCACTATAATCAATAGGTAATTCTCCATTGGTATTGTCTAGAGTAAGGGATACTTGAGCAAGTCCTACTGGCTTTCTATATTGAGTACCAGCAAAGATGATATCCTCCATCTTGCCTCCTCTTAAGCTCTTTGCACTCTGTTCTCCTAAAACCCATCTAACTGCATCAGATATATTGCTTTTACCGCTACCGTTTGGACCTACTACCGCTGTAACTCCTTTTTTAAAATTCAATTCAGTTTTATCAGCAAAGGATTTAAATCCTCTAATCTCAATAGATTTTAAGAACATATGTCCACTCCTTCTATCTAGTCACTAATACCATAGGTATGAGACCAATTAAAAAAATGAAAATTAACCAATATACAAGTAATCTTACTAGTTTTTGTCTTCTCTTAGGTTTCAAATAATCACCTCATTTTCTCTATTAAGTTTATAGTATTATGAAATAAATATCAATATATGAGGCACCAAAAAATAAGGCCTTAGAGATATCTCTAAGGCCCACTATACTCTTAAATTATCTAGGTTCAACAATGAATTTAATAGCTGTTCTTTCCTCACCCTCTATAGTAATTTCTGAAAATGCTGGAATAACTACTAAATCAATACCGTTAGGTGCTACGAACCCCCTTGTAATAGCTATAGCTTTAACTGCTTGGTTAACTGCTCCTGCTCCTACTGCTTGAACTTCAGCTGCTGAGTTTTCTCTTAATACCGCAGCTAAAGCGCCTGCTACAGATTTAGGTTGCGAATGCGCTGATACTTTTAATACTTCCATAATTAATTCCTCCTATAGGTAAGAAAATAATGTAACTATTTTTACTTATAGGAATATAATTCTATGAAAGTTTAAAATATCCTTCTATGTGCTATAGTTAACATATATTCATAAATCGACAAAATTATACAATCATCCTGAGAAATTAATTTAATAACCCCTTTAGGAGTATCATTTTCTATCTTTATGTGTAGAAATATATCTTTTAGTTTATTTTTAGTTTCTAAAAAATATCTCTTTTTGTCAGAATAAAGTTTTGAAATATCCTTAGAATTAATTAAAATTGTATATTGGCCTTTTTTATCTTTTAAATAATCATACAATAAATCGTTTATTATACTACTTTCAACTAATTCTCTAAAGGCAGGGTGAAATGGACCTGAGATTATATCTCCGTTGACATTTATACTGTCTGTTGGCTGTAATCCTACTCTGATAATGGGTATATTCTTAGAGTGATATAAAGAATAAATCTTCTTAGTAATCTCTACAGCTTCATCCAATGTATAAGGTTTATATAATTCTTTCCTATACATTATTTCCATAGGAGTATCTTTAATTACTAAAGCGGGATATATTCTGCAAATATCAGGATCCATGCTTATGCTTTCCATAACAGTTTTAATATCTTTTTCAAAAGTATCTCCTGGCAGACCCAACATTATTTGGTGTCCTAGAACAAAACCTGTGTCTTTTATTAGCTTAGAAGCTAGATAAACATCATTTCTAGTATGACCTCTTCCGGATCTCATCAATACTTCATCATCTAAAGATTGTACTCCTAACTCTATAATATCCACAGAAAAACTTTTTAAATGAGCTAATATGTCTTTATTTATATAATCCGGTCTGGTGGAAAGGCGAATATAATCTATATATCCTTTATCCTTATATTCTTTAGCCACTGCTAAGAGTTCTTTTTGTTTGTATATATCTATTGCTGTGAAGGTTCCTCCAAAAAAAGAAACTTCAATGGTGCTATTAGATTTATTTATGGTTTTTAAATATTCCTCAATTATTTTTCTGGAACTTTCAGCGGTTACTTGTTCCTCCTTTGAAGCAATTATATTTTGATTACAAAAAACACAATTATGAGGACAACCAAGATGTGGTACAAAAACAGGTATTATATAATGGTTTTTAGACATTGACTTCCTCCAATAGTGATAATGCCTTTCTTGCGGCGCTTTGTTCGGACTCTTTTTTGCTAAAGCCAGAACCTTCTCCCATAATTTTATTTTCTATTAAAACCGCCGTATAGAATTTCCTTCTATGAGGAGGGCCTTCGTACTTCATAAGATCATATTTAATATTTACATCTCCTTGTTTTTGAAGGATTTCCTGAAGTTTTGTTTTATAATCTAAGACAATTTCATTATTTATGGCTTTCTCTATAATATCAATAAAGTTATTAGTAATAAAATTTTTAACGGTATCAAGACCTTTATCTAGGTAAATAGCAGCCAGTACAGCTTCCATGCTGTCAGCAAGTAAAGATATTCTCTCTCTACCACCTGTTAACTCTTCACCTTTACTCATCCTGATATAGCTTCCAAGATCTAGCTTTTTAGCAACGTCATATAATGAACTTTCACATACAATAAGAGCTCGTAACTTTGTTAACTCCCCTTCAGATTTATCTTTATAATAGGAAAATAGATACTCAGTTATAGTAAGCTGAAGCACAGAGTCCCCTAGAAACTCTAACCTTTCATTAAATTGTACATTTTTATATTGATTGGCATAGGAACTATGTGTTATGGCCGTTATTAGTAGGGGTTTATTGGAAAACTTTATACCTAATCTGTTTTCTAATGAATTAATATTGTTGTTCATTTATTAATTAATCAACTCCTGGAAGTCTATTCTTCAACCTGCTTATAAGTAGATTCAAGAATAAACTTGTTTATTTAATATAATTAAAGCCCCGTAAGAACGGGACTTATTATTACTCTTCAGTATGTGACTTTATATATTCAACTACATCCCCTACTGTTATAATACCCTCAGCTTCTTCATCAGGAATTTCAAGTTCAAATTCATCTTCCAAAGACATTATTAATTCAACAATATCAAGAGAATCAGCACCTAAATCCTCAACGAAGGCTGATTCCATAGTAATGCTTTCTTCATCAACACTTAACTTATCAGCTACTATAGATTTAACTTTTTCAAAAACCATCCCTTTCACCTCCCCTACAATACTATATTAAGATAATATACAGAAATGAAATATCCGTCAATATTATCTGATGTAATAATTATCTGCTTTTTAAAAAATTTCATGCATTTTTTATTAATTATCAGAATCTAAATATTCCACTTCATGTTTCATTTTATTTATTAAATCATTATCATAGAACTTCTTAGCTTGTCTAATAGCATTTTTAATAGCCAAAGCGTCTGAACTTCCATGTGCTTTTATGCATATCCCATCCACTCCCAAAAAAGGAGCTCCACCGTGTTCCTTATAGTCAAACTTTTTCTTTATATTCTTAAAAACAGGTTTTAAGAGAATACCACCTAATTTGCTTATGGTGTTAGACATTATTTCTTTTTTTATTATAGAAAAAATATTAGAAGCAACGCCTTCATACATCTTTAAAACAGTGTTGCCTACAAACCCGTCACACACAAGAATTTGTACATCACCGCTAGTTATATCTCTAGGTTCAACATTGCCAATAAAATTAACATTGGAATCTGACAATAGCTTATAAGAAGCTTTAGTAAGTTCATTACCTTTTTCTTCTTCTGCACCTATATTAATAAGACCAACCCTTGGATTTTCTATTTCTAAAACATTCTCGAAATAATTTTTACCCATAACTGCAAATTGTAATAAATTCTTAGGCTTGCATTCTGCATTAGCTCCAGAGTCTACTACTATAAAGTTGCCATTAACTCCTGGCATTAAAGGCGCTAGAGCAGGTCTATCAATGCCTTTCATTCTGCCTAATATAAGCAAGGAGGCTGTTAGAAATGCTCCCGTGCTTCCAGCTGAAATAACAGCATCTGCTTTACCTTCCTTTACAAGCCTTACAGCTGTGGTTATAGTGGAGTTTTTCTTTCTTCTAACAGCCATAACAGGATGTTCGTTAGGAGAAATTACTTCTTCAGCATTTTCTACAGATATTTTGGTTTTATCATAGTCACATTTAGAAAGTTCTTTAAGTATAGTGTCTTCCTTGCCTGTAATAATGATTTCTATATCCTTAAACTCTTTTAGAGCCATTATACAACCTTGAACTACAGAATTAGGTGAGTGATCTCCTCCCATACCATCAATAGCTATCCTCATAAATAACTCTCCTTTTACTATAATATAAAGAAAAGAAAGTCATATGACTTTCTTTATTTTTCTGACGCAACTACTTCTTTACCTTTGTAATATCCACAACTTTTGCATACTCTGTGAGCAAGCTTCATTTCATGACACTGTGGACATTCAACAATACCAGGTGCGCTTAATTTAAAAGTTTGAGCTCTTCTAGAATCTCTTCTAGCTTTAGAGAATCTTCTTGCTGGATTTCCCATTTATAACACCTCCTTAATCAGATAAAAACAAGTTTTTAAGCTTTGCCATTCGAATGTCAACATCTTCCTGTGGGCAATTACAAGTATTTCTATTAAGATTTGCCCCGCAGTTTTGGCATAGCCCTTTGCAGTCATTGCTGCATAACTTTTTAATGGGAAGGGACAATAAAATATTATCTGTTATAACCTTTTTTATGTCTAAATACTCTTCAGTTATAAAAATAATATCTTCATTTTCCTTTTGTGAATCATTAGTATATTCTTCAAAAATATTTAAATTAATATTTGAAGTATATCTATCTAAGCATCTTGTGCAGGTAAGCTCAATAACTGCGCTTACCTCCATATCAAGTTGAATTATATCCTCAAGAACAGATGCTTTACCTTTAGCCTTTACAGGAGATTTAAATACTATTTCATCTCCTTCATAAAGGAAAGATTCCATTGTGAAAGTACCTTCAAGATCTTTAGTGAAGTTTTTTCTTTTAAACAAATCGTTAAATTCAATTTTCATATATTTAACTTTGTGAATACCCTTATATAGAAATAATATAATGAAAGTTCCATTATAGTATTATACAAGAGCTCACTTTTCACCCCTTGCAAGTAAAATTACTTTACAAACACAATTTATTATATAGAGTAGTATTTTAAAAGTCAAGAATTTTGTTATTTATGAGAAACAATTTCCATGGTATCTTTTGCAATCATCATTTCTTCATCTGTTGGAATAGTGAATATACAAACCTTAGAATCATCAGTATTGATTTGAGTAAGCTTTCCTCTAACCTTATTTTTTGCAGTATCCAGCTTAGCACCTAAAAACTCTAGTCCATGGCATATAGCTTCTCTAGTTTCAGGTGAATTTTCTCCTAAACCAGCTGTAAATACGATACAATCTACTCCACCCAGGGTTGCAGCATAAGCACCAACATATTGTTTAACTTTATAGTTAAATAGGTCTAAAGCTAGTTGAGCTCTTTTATTACCTTCTGCTGCAGCATCTTCAATGTCTCTAAAGTCACTGCTTACACCAGAAATACCTAATACACCTGATTTTTTATTTAATATATCACTAACTTCTTCAACTGATACATTTAGTTCTTTAACAAGGAATGACACTATAGCAGGGTCGATATTTCCACTTCTAGTACCCATTGCTAAGCCTTCTAATGGTGTAAAGCCCATGCTTGTATCTATTGATACTCCACCTTTAATAGCTGTAACGCTGGAACCATTTCCTAAATGGCAAGTTATAATATTTAAATCTTTAATATCCTTACCCATAGCTTCAGCAGCTTTAGAAGCTACATACTTATGTGATGTTCCGTGAAATCCATACTTTCTTATACCATAATCGGTGTAATAATCATAAGGCAATGCATACATATATGCTTCTTCTGGCATAGTTTGATGGAAGGCTGTATCAAAAACAGCTACCATAGGTGTGCTTGGCATTAATTCTTTACAAGCATTTATACCTATAATGTTTGGAGGGTTATGTAATGGTGCTAATTTTACGCATTCTTCTAAAGATTTCATTACTACGTCATCTATTAATACTGAACTAGCATATTTCTCTCCACCATGAACAACTCTATGTCCTACAGCAGATATTTCTGACATATCATTTATAACGCCATTAACTTTATCTACTAAAGCATTTAATACTAATTTTATAGCATCTTTATGGTCTTTCATTGGTTGTTGAATTATATACTTATCTCTTCCTTCTACCTTTTGAGTAAGTATTGAACCCTCTATACCTATTCTCTCAACTAATCCCTTTGCCAAAACGGATTCGTTATCCATATTGATTAATTGATACTTAAGTGATGAACTTCCACAGTTTATTACAAGTACTTTCATATTTAACACTCCTTTAATATAATAGTCTAAATATTCTGGGCTTGAACTGCTGTGATAGCTACTACATTAACGATATCTTCAGCTGAACATCCTCTTGATAAATCGTTAATTGGCTTTGCAAACCCTTGACATACAGGACCGATAGCTTCAGCTTTAGCAAATCTCTGAACTAACTTGTAGCCAATGTTTCCTGCTTGAAGATCTGGAAAAATTAATACGTTAGCATTTCCTGCCACTTCACTATTAGGCGCCTTTTGTTTAGCTACTTTGCTTACTATAGCAGCATCTAATTGCATTTCTCCATCAATAGAAAGGTCAGGTCTTAGCTCTTTAGCAAGTTCTGTTGCCTTTCTTACTTTATCCACTAATTCGTGATCAGCACTACCCATAGTGGAGAAGGATAACATTGCAACCTTTGGAGACATTCCAAATAGGTTTTTTGCTGTTTCTGCAGTAGCTATAGCTATAGAAGCTAATTGCTCAGCAGTAGGATTAGGATTAACAGCACAATCAGAGAAAAGAAGCATTCCCTCATCACCATATTCAGAACCAGGTACCACCATAATGAAGAAACTGGAAACCACAGATACCCCAGGTGCTGTTTTAATTATTTGTAAGCCTGGTCTTAGTAAATCTCCAGTAGTATGTATAGCTCCAGATACCATTCCATCAGCATCACCAAGCTTTACCATCATTGTACCATAATATAAAGGATCTCTAACTATTTTTTCAGCCTTTTCTATAGTCATTCCTTTATTCTTTCTCATTTCATAAAATTCTTGAACGTAACTATTAATTTTATCTGAGGTTTCAGGATCTACGATGTTAATACCATCTAAGTTTACTTTTAGGTCAGTGGCTTTTCTTTTAATTACCTCTAAGTTACCTACAAGAGTAACATCTGCTAAGCCATTTTCCTTTATTTTTTGTGAAGCAACAAGATTTCTCTCCTCTTCACCTTCAGGAAGTACAATTCTCTTTCTATCTCTTTGAGCTGCTTCCCAAATATTTTTCATAAGCTCCATGTTCAAAACTCCTTTCAAAAGCACAGTTGTTTACATATATTAATATACTCCTTATATCATATACTTTTCAACATTAAAAACATAAAAACAACAGCTACATGATTTATTTAAATTTTCTGAACATTATATAATTATAAAGAATGAATAAATTCATATTTTAATATATAATATTTTATATCTTAAAATATTATGTAAAAGGTGATAATTATGAAAAATGCTGCAATTATTTGCGAATATAACCCATTACACAAAGGTCATGTATATCATATTAATCATACTAGAGAATACACTAATTGCCATGGTATAGTTTGCCTAATGAGTGGTAATTTCATGCAAAGAGGAATTCCAGCTTTAATGGATAAATGGAAAAGAGCTGAAATAGCTATAAAGTCTGGAGCCGACCTAGTGATAGAACTCCCCTCTATTTTTAGTGTATCATCAGCAGAGTTTTTTGCTAAAGGTGCTATAGATATTTTAGACAGCATGGGGGTAGTGGATTATGTTTCTTTTGGAAGTGAAAGTGGGGACATTGCATTAATAGAAAAATTGGCCATTATCCTTAGTGAGGAGCCTATGGAATATAAAGAAAGCTTAAAGACATATCTTAATAGAGGCATCCCCTTTGCTAAAGCCAGAGCTGAAAGCTTAAAGGATTATATAAGTTTAAAGGATTCAAGCTTAGCTTCTTCAAGTAAATTGACATCTTTACTTCAATCCTCTAATAATATATTGGCTTTAGAATACTGCAAGGCTCTATATAAAAATAATAGTAAGATTAAACCTATTACATTAACTAGGATGGGAGATAACTATAATGAAACTACCCTTACTTCAAATTTTGCTAGTGCTACTGCCATAAGGAATGCTTTAAGGTCAAAGGATATATACTCAATAAAAGATTATGTTCCTGAAAGTACCTTTCAAGAATTAATTAAATTAAACGGTAATAATTATAAATTTATTTTTGAAGATTCCATGTTTCCTTATTTAAAATATAAACTTATGTTAAACAGAGATTTGCATAAGCTTCCTGATGTGTCTGAAGGCTTAGATAATCGTATCTATAGTGCCATTAGTAATAGTAAAAGTATACAGGAGTTAATTTTAAAATCTAAAACCAAAAGATATACCTACACCCGCATTAACAGAATACTATGCCAATACTTTTTAGGCTTTGAAGAATATGATATTAAGAGTCTTAGAAAAAGTGAACCTTCATATGTTAGAATACTTGCTTTTAATCACAGAGGAAGAGAAATTATAAAGGATATAAAGAATACTTCTTCCATGGAAATTGTAAATAAAATGCCTAAAAAAATAAGTGATATGCTGGAATTGGATATAAAAACTACTAAAGCCTACAGTATATTAAATGCTAATATAGACCCCTCAGAAGATTTTCTAAAGAGTCCAAAGTATGTATAACTTCACACAGTAATAAACCTCAGGTGATAAATAATGTTAATTTAAAATATAATTAAATAAATATAATTAATCTGGGGGCCCAAATGCTTATTTATGTTTATTTATTTATAATTATTTTAGTTATGTTCCTTTTAGTAAGATTTAAACGCTTTAATTTATTATTCTCGGTAATATTTACATTAATTATAATTTACTTCCTACTAAATCCCAAGGTTTCCATTCAATCTGCTAAATCGGGATTGGTAATTTTTATAAACTCGGTATTTCCTACTTTATTTCCATTCTTAGTAGTTTGTAATATGCTTATTTTCTATGACGGCATTGTAGTTTATTCAAAAATATTAGGCCCTTTTTTATGTACACCCTTAAGGCTTTCTAATCAATGCAGCCTTGCTTTAACCATTAGCATACTTTGTGGGTATCCACTAGGGGCAAAGTATAGCACCAAGCTGTATGAGGATGGTTTTATTCAAGAAGAAGAATATACAAGGCTATTAAATATAGCTTCTAACACAGGACCATTATTTATAATAGGATCTGTAGCCACCTCGATGTTCGGTAATACATACTGGGGGTATTTAATGCTATTTGCAAATTATATATCATGCTTTATTATGTCTTTAATAATTTCTCCTTCTAAAAGCAAAAGCATTAATATTGGAAATTCTAAAGATACCACTTATAATTTTGGTTCTGCTTTAAAGAATTCATTGGAAGACGCAACAAAAACCTGCATAAATGTTGCAGGTTTTGTTATCATATTTTCTGTAATTATCTCTGTATTAAAAAACAACTATGTATTTAATTCATTTATTTTATTCTTATCTAGTTTATTGAAAGTAAATACAGAGATATTAAACTCATTATTTTTAGGTATGACAGAAATAACAAATGGCTGCTATCTACTGTCAACAACTAAAATTAATATAGTAATGAAATTAAGTTTAGCCAGTTTTCTATGCAGCTTCAGCGGTGCTTCCATAATAGCTCAAGTTCATTCTTTTACTTATAAACACAGTTGCTTTTCCATGGGCAAGTATTTTTATAGAAAGTTATTACAAGGAATAATAAGCTTTATAATAACTTATTTTATATGCACAATTAATTTGGATACCCTATCAGTATTTAATAATGCCATGGCTACAAGCAAAATATTCATAATTCCTTTTATGATATTACTAATATTGAGTTTGTTTATTTATACCTTGAGAACATTATTTGATAGATCTTAATTCTTTAATATTTTCTCTTATATCTTGAGCAGAGTTGGACATATCATCTGTAAGCTCTATTGCCATTTTTTCCACATTGACTTTAATGCAATTTATAATTTCTTGAGTTTTACTGTCTAACTCTTTTTCTAGTTGGCATAAAATCTCATCGGCATAGTCCCTTGCCCCTAACCTAATAGCTTTGGCGTCTCTTTGGGCAGCACTGATTATTTCTTGTCCCTTAATTTGAGCTTCCTTAGTGATATCATGGTTTTCAACTTGCTTTTTTAGCATGTCCATGGTATCTTTTTTTACTGTCTCATATTCTTTTTTTGCCTCAGCCATGATTCTTTCTTTTTCTCCTACAATCCACTGGGCCTTTTTAATATCATCAGGTAGATAGTTAAATATTTGGTCTAAAATTTCAGTAAGCTCTTTTTTATCTACCAGCACTTTTCCTGTTATAGGAACCTTTGGTGCAGATTCAACTATATCCTGAAGATATTCTAAAAGCTGCATAATCTCCATACTAATCACCTCTAAACTTATTTGTTAAACTTGGTATTATTATATCTGGAACAAGGTCTTTTAAACAACCGCCAAACTTGGCTACCTGCTTAATTGAAGATGAACTAACATAAGAATACTTAGCGTTTGTCATCATAAATACTGTTTCAATGTTGGAATCTAATTTGTGATTCATTAATGCCATTTGAAATTCGTAGTCAAAATCTGAAAGTGCCCTTAGGCCTTTAATTATTACATTTGAATTTTTCTGTTTAACATAGTCAATTAACAATCCATCAAAACTTTCTACTTTAACATTTTTGTATGGCTCCACTACTTTTTTTATAAGTTCTACTCTCTCTTCAGTGGTAAAAAGGGTATTTTTATCTATATTTATCAATACTGAAACTATCACTTCATCAAAAATCTTTGAACTTCTTTCAATAATATCCAGGTGTCCGTTGGTTAAAGGATCAAAGCTCCCAGGATAAACTGCTATCTTCATTATTAATCCTCCTTATATTTATAAAAGCAAACAGTAGTGTTACCGTATTTTCTTTTATCACACAGCGCTAAATCATTAAATCCTTCATAGATATTTTCAGAAGAATCAATCTTGGTTACAATAATCCCTTCTTTATTTAAGAGGTTATTATTATAAATATAATCAATTGCACCAGGTATCATATCCTTTAGATAAGGAGGGTCTATAAATATTAAATCAAAAAGCTTTTTGCTTTCTGCGAATTTTTTTAAAGCAGTATATGCATCTATATTGTAACTAAAACAAATATCATTAAATTTTAAATGTTCTATGTTTTGTTTTAAATAAGGATAGGTGATGGGACTTTTATCTATAAGATGACATTCTTTAGCACCACGACTAGCTGCTTCTAATCCTAAACTACCTGTACCAGAAAACATATCTAGAACTATGGCTTCTGGAATATATCCTTGTATAATACTAAACATTGATTCCTTTACCCTATCTAGTGTAGGTCTTGTTTCACTAGTAGGAGGAGAAAATAACTTTCTACCTTTTGCTTTTCCTGAAATTATTCTCATTTGAAGTCTCCTTATTATATAATTAAAATTTTAGCATATATTATCGAAGTTTACAATTTTTTGTGAATCAATTAAAACAGATGTATTTAGAGCTTACTTCTAGATTTTCCAATATTTCTTTTCTTATTTTAATATCTTCCAAGGCAGTGGAATTATAAATCTCTTGAGCTTCTATATTTGCTGCTTTTAGTATGCTTGAATCATTTAATATGTCGGCAATCATAAAACCGCTGTCACCATGTTGTCTAGTGCCAAAAATTACACCTGTACCTCTTATTTTCATATCTTGTTCGGATATAAAGAAACCGTCATTACTTTGTGTCAATATTTCCATTCTCTTTTTGGTTATATTGTTCTTTGCATTAGCCAGAAGTATACAGTAAGATTTATATTCTCCTCTACCAACCCTACCTCTTAATTGATGAAGTTGAGACAATCCAAATCTTTCTGCATTTTCAATTATCATTACACTAGCATTAGGAACATTTACCCCCACCTCAATTACAGTGGTGGAAATTAAAACCTGAGTGATATTTTCTTTAAATCTACCCATTATGCTTTCTTTCTCTTTTGAATGCATTTTCCCATGAAGAATTTCTATATTCCATTCTTTAAAATATTTCTCTTTTAACTCTTCATATAAAGTTTCCACTGAAATAAGCTCTAGCTTTTCATTATCTTCTATTAGTGGACAAACGATATATGCCTGCCTTCCTTTATTGATTTCTTTTAGCGCAATATCATAAGCATTAAATCTGTGATTTAAATCATAAAAAAGGGTATCTATCTTTTTTCTTCCTGGTGGTAATTCATCTATTACAGATATATCTAAATCATTATAAAGGTATAATGCTAAAGTTCTAGGAATGGGGGTAGCCGTCATTACAAGCACATCTGCTTCCTCATTTTTATTAATAAGTTTACCTCTTTGATTTACACCAAACCTATGCTGTTCATCTGTAATTATTAACCCTAAATTAGAAAACATAACATCATCTTCAATTAATGCGTGGGTACCAATTACTATAGCTGGTTCACCACTTTTTAGTGCCTCTTTTATAAGGCTTTTATCTGAAAGCTTTGTACTTCCAGTTAAAAGATAAATATTCATAT
Source organism: Clostridium amylolyticum (assembly GCF_900142075.1). GTDB lineage: Bacteria > Bacillota > Clostridia > Clostridiales > Clostridiaceae > Clostridium_AA > Clostridium_AA amylolyticum. The sequence continues at coordinate 801,956 of NZ_FQZO01000001.1, read as the reverse complement.
TAAATATTTGAAAGAGCTTTTTTGCTTCCTTATAATGTTGTTCTGCTAATATTTCTGTGGGTGCCATAAAGGCTACTTGATAACCATTAAAATAAACATTAAGAGATGCAATAAGGGCTACTATGGTTTTGCCACTACCCACATCCCCTTGCACTAATCTGTTCATAGGATAATTCTTTTTTTGATCAATTAACAATTCTCTCACCACTCTAGTTTGAGCCTTAGTAAGATTAAAGGGAAGCATATCTTTAAACAGTGACAGTTCTTTACTCATTATAAATGGTATACCCTTTTTATTGTTTTTTAAATGATTCTTAATCATAAGTAGTTTCAGAGAATAAGAAAATAGCTCCTGAAACTTTAATCTATTAATGGCTTTAGTAAGGGTTTCAGTATCCTGGGGAAAATGAATATTTCTAATAGCTTTATCAAGAGATATTAAATTATACTTTTCCATAACCCTATGGGGGAGATTTTCATTGATGGTAATAGAGTCTAGCACTTGATGCATTAGCTTAGAAATAATTTTATTATTAATTGCATCATGTAATGAATATTTAGCTATTATACCTTTGTCTTCAAGTATATTTCTGCTAACTATGGGATTCATTACTTCTAGGCTATTACCTACCTTTTTAAACTTACCCAATAAATAAACCTCTTCATCCTTTTTGAATGTCTTTTTTATATAAGGTTGATTAAACCACTTCCCATATATTTTATAATTTTTATATTGAAAAGCTACAGAAGTTAATATTTTTCCACTTTTTACCCGAAGCTCTTTATCTAATCCAATGACAGTACAATGTACAACATATTTTTCTTCCATAGTAAGATTTGAAAAATCTAACTCTTGGTTTATAAACTCATAATCTCTAGGGATATAAAGAAGTAAATCTAATAGAGTATAAATACCACATTTATTAAGAGCTTCAGAGGTCTTAGGTCCTACTCCTTTTAGATTAGAAACTTGTATATTTAAATTCATATCCTCACCTCCAAATAAAAAAATCGCCTAAGGCGATTTTTTACTCTACAGAAATAATAAAATAATAAAGTGGTTGTTCACCATCATAGCTTTGTATATCCAAATCAGGATATCTATCTTCTAGCCTATTCTTTAGCTCTTCAGCCTTATTTCTATCGCATTCATTACCATAGAATAGAGTAATTAATGAAGAATCCTCATTAACCATATGCTCTATGAGTTTATCTGTTACTTCATAAACATCCTGTCCAACTTCCTTTATTTTACCCTCTAAAAGTCCTAAAATATTGCCTTCTTTTATTTCAATTCCATCCATTTCTGTATCACGTACTGCATAGGTTATTGAACCTGTAGAAACAGTTTCTATAACATCTTTCATTTCTTCTATGTTATCTTCAACTTCAGCTTCAGGATTAAACATAGTTAAACATGATATTCCTTGAGGTATTGTCTTAGTTGGTAGAACTATAAGATTTTTATTGCTGATTTCAGCAGCTTGCGAAGCAGCCATTATTATATTTTTATTGTTTGGAAGAATAAAAATATTTTCTGCATTTAATTTACTCACACATTCTATTATATCCTGTGTACTTGGATTCATTGTTTGACCACCTTCAATAACATAATCCACACCTAAATCCAAGAATATATTTTTAATTCCTTCACCAGCAGCTACAGAAATAAAACCATATTTTTTCGGCTCTTCTTCTACTGTTGTATGCTCATGTACTTCATGAGCATAAGAATTTTCACTTACTATCAGACTTCTATGTTCTTCACGCATGTTATCGATTTTTATCTTTGATAATTCTCCCAGTTGTACAGCTTTTGAAAGTACAAGTCCTGGGTCATTGGTATGAATATGAACTTTAATCACATCTTCATAACCTACCACTATCATAGAGTCACCAAATTCATTTATTTCATTTTTAAATTCATCAGCTTTTGAACTATCTCCTAAAACGATAAATTCTGTACAATAACCATATTTAATTTCATGATCTACTAAGTTATTAGCGGCAGAAACATTTTCAGCAGATTTATGGTATTCTTCTATGGTAGCTTTAATATCTTTGTTTAAAGCTTCATAAAATCCTTGCATTATAATAAGTAGTCCCATACCACCAGAGTCCACGACTTTAGCTTTCTTTAAAGCAGGTAACATCTCAGGAGTTTTATCTAAGACTATTTTTGCTTGAGTACATACTTCTTCCATAAGTTCAGTTACATTAGTTTTAGTGGAAGCAACAGCGCTTTCTGCAGCTCCTCTTACCACTGTTAATATTGTACCTTCAGTTGGTCTCATAACTGCTTTATAAGCTGACTTAGCGCCTTCAGATAAAGCGTAGGCAAATTCTACTGAATCCGCTTCATCTTTTCCTTCTAACCCCTTAGAAATACCTCTTAATATTTGCGAAAGTATAACACCAGAATTACCACGAGCACCCATTAAAGCGCCCTTAGCTAACTTTTTGGAAGCTTCACCTACAGATTCTATTCCTTTATTTTCCAATTCTTTTACTGCTGCCCTAAATGTCATTGACATATTTGTACCAGTGTCACCATCGGGAACTGGAAAGACATTCAGTGAGTTGACATATTCTTTTTGCTGCTCTAGCTTATTGCTAGCGTGAACAACCATATTGTAGAATTGTTCACCATTTATCTTTAAGTATTCCATATTAAACCTCCTAGACTCTCACTGCTTGAACATTCACTGTAATAGTTGATACCTTAAGTCCAGTGTAATTTTCAACATTATATCTAACTTTTTGAATTATATTGTTTGCTATAACAGATATCTTAGTACCGTATTCTACCATAACATAAAGATTTATATATAATTCATTATTTTTAAAGTTAACTTTTACACCTTTACTTAAATTTTCAATTCTCATTAATTCCCACAAACCTTCAGTGGCACTTTTTGAAACCATACCTACGACACCATAACATTCCATAGTAGAAAGTCCAACTATCTTTGCGATAACCTCTTCCGAGAATGAAATATGGCCGTTGTCATTAGAAAATCCTAACATTTCTAATTCCTCCTTATAAACTCATATAGTCTATTCTATATTAATATCATAATTAATTCAATAATTTAGAAGTAATTTTCAGTTTTTAATAAATAATAGAGTACATTTTACTTGCAAATTTCATGAAATCTGTGATAGAATATAATTTGTCTTAATGAAGAGGTATCTTCCGTGTCTAAGGAGGTGTTTTTAATATGTCAAGAAAGTGCGAAGTATGCAACAAGGGAGTTGTTTCTGGAGTACAGTACAGCCACTCTCACCGTCAATCCAAGAGAACTTGGGTGCCAAACATAAAGAAAGTTAAAGCAGTTGTTAATGGAACACCTAGAACAGTTCATGTTTGTACAAGATGTTTACGTTCTGGAAAAGTTCAAAGAGCAATATAGCAAATAAAAAATGCAATTGAAGAGTTCAATTGCATTTTTTATTTATGTTATTTTTTAAAAATAAACTTTATTATTTTAGATATACAACTTGGAAGTTTAATAGCTATTATCTTCATTCTTCCCTCCCCAGCAACTTATTTATGTTCTGCAAGATTCCATCCTATATATATTAGTACAGCACCTGCAATTATTATCCAACCCCAGAATGGCATAAATACAGCTAGAAGCATTCCTATACCTATTGCAGCAATGGATATTCCTATTTTTTTCCGTGTTTTTCTATCTAAGCGCATTGTTTAATCACCATTTTCACCATACTATATAATAATATATGCCTGAAAGTAATGAAGTGTGCTTCTAATCTTTAGAAAATATCACCATTAAAATACCCTTCTCAAAAGAAATATCAATTTTTTTGTTTATCATAACGTTGGAAACGGTATAAGCACTCCAAGACTTTAAGTTATAACCTTTCAGTGGGTACTTAACTCCGGATATGTTTAATCCTGATACTTCTTCAGTAAAAGCTTGAAGAGAAATTATTTTGTCCTTTTCTCCTGTAAAGGTATCAGGTTTATCCATAAGAAAAATCACGTTATTTTCATCTTTAATATAAGCTTTAACATTCTTGTCTAGACAACGTTTTAAAAGTCCTATATTGCCAATAACGTGATCCAGTCTGCTTCCTGTACAACCTAGCATGACTATTTCGTCCGGATTATGTTCAAGAGCTTCCATCACACATATTTCTGTATCTGTATAATCTTTTTCCACAGGATATCTCTGAATCAAAACTCTTTTTTCTGAAAATTTCTTTAATGATTCCTCTGAAATAGAATCAAAATCTCCAATAAGCATATGAGGAACTAGATTAATATCTAATAAATATTCTCCACCTTTATCAGCACAGATTGTATAATCACTTTGTGAATATTCTTTTCTAAGCAGCTTTTCACTAGGTAATTTCCCACCGCCTATAATAAGAATCTTCATGTTAAATAGCTCCTTTTAATTGGGTGATATTTTTTTCTATTTCATCATCCTTAAAAACAGCAGAACCTGCTACTATAATATCTGCACCGGCTTCTTTTATGGTTTTAATATTTGATTTATCTATTCCGCCGTCTACTTCTATAAGGGTGTTACAACCTAATTCATCAATTAAAGTTTTTAACTCCCTGATTTTTTCAGTAGAATATCCTATATACTTTTGCCCACCAAAGCCTGGGTTTACTGACATTATTAATACCATATCTAAGCTAGGTAGTATGTACTTAAGCTGTGATACCGGTGTGGCAGGATTTAAAGCAACTCCTGCTTTTACGCCTAAGCCTTTTATATAGTTTATAGTCCTATCCAAGTGAGTTTCAGCCTCATAATGTACCGTTATAAAGTCAGCCCCTGCTTTAACAAATTCATCTATATATTTTGAAGGTTCTGCTATCATAAGATGCACGTCAAAGTCTAATTTTGTTAGTCCTCTTATAGATTTAATCACTGGAAAGCCTAAGGAGATATTAGGAACAAAATTTCCATCCATCACATCTATATGCAACAGATCAGCTCCCCCTTGCTCTAGTCTTTTTACGTGTTTTCCAAGCTGAGAAAAATCAGCGGAAAGAATAGAAGGTGCTATTTTTACCATCTATTATTCCTCCTTTCATTTATTTCTTGTAGATATTTTATATAAAACTCATATCTTGCTTTATTAATTTTGCCTTTCTCTACTGCTTCTATAACTTTGCAGCCTGGTTCTTTATAATGTAAGCAACCACGGAATTTGCATTTATCATTATAGTCATAGAACTCAGGAAAGTAATTTCTAAGATCATCTTTTTCAATATAATTGATTTCTAAAGTAGAAAATCCCGGAGTGTCCACCACTAATCCATTATTAACCTCTATAAGTTCACTATGTCTAGTAGTATGTTTACCTCTACCGATCTTTTCGCTTATATTGCCGGTTTTCATGTACTCTTTCCCTAGTAACTTATTTAACAAAGTTGATTTACCAGCACCCGAAGGACCGCATAAAACCGTAATATTATCTTCTAACATCTCTTTTAATCTATCGGTCTTCACTCCAGTTTTAGCGTTAATCAACAATATTTGATAACCTGTTCCGCTTAGCATATCACTTACTTCTTTTATTTCAGTTTCACTGCTTAAATCAATTTTATTTAAGCATACCATAGGTACAATATTATTATGCTCACACTGTATTAGAAACTTATTTAAAAGTTCAAAATTTAAATCTGGGTTTTTAATAGCAAAAACCACAAAGGCTTGAGTAACATTAGCTACCTGAGGTCTAATAAGCTCTGAATCCCTTGGGAATATTTTTTCAATGACTCCCTTGCCTTTTTCTATTTGGATATCTACCTTGTCACCTACCATAGGTGTAACATCTGTATACCTGAATTTACCCCTAGCTTTACATTCTATAACTCCATCCTCTGTTTTTATATAATAGAAGCCTCCGATACCTTTTATGATTATTCCCTGCATAATACCTCCATGTTATATTTAGTATATACTTTATAGTACACTTTTTTCATGTTTTAATGCAATATAAAAGTATCGAGAAAACTCGATACTTTTATATTTATGGCAATTTAAATTCTATTACTACTGTTTTACCTTCCTCCACAGATTCAGGACTCACCTTATCTATTATAGCATCTTTATCAGGTTCCCCATTTATCCCCTTGTAATCAAAATTTATTTTATAATCTTTTTCGTATTTTTTAATCTTATCTTTGGCATCTTTAAATTTTAGACCTTTTAAGTCCGATACGTCAATTTCTTTTGGTTTATATTTACCAACGGTTATCTCTACAGAACTTCCTTCTTTTATTTCTTTACCCTCAGGAATACTTTGAGATATTACTTTTCCATCTTCTTCTTTTTTATCAGTGTCCTTTTTGTTTACTGTTCCTAAAGTGAGTTTAGCTGCTTCTATCAGCGTCTTAGCTTCATCTGGGGTTTTTCCCATAACGTTAGGTACTTTTGCATAGGCATACTGCTTTCCTTTGCTTATAACAAGATCTATCTTAGTACCCTTCTTTATTTCAGTGTTTGGCTCTGGGTACTGCTTTATTACTGTATCTTTAGCAATATCATCGTTATATTCTGAATTAACGTTACCTACTTCCAGTTGTGCAGCCTGAATTATTTGTTTTGCAGCATTAATGTCAAAGTCTACCAACTTAGGAGTTTTAAGCATTGGCACGCCACCGCTTATCTTTACATTAACAGTGGAGTTTCTCTTAACTTCCATACCAACCTCAGGTGAAACTTCTAATATGGTATCTTCAGGTTGATCCCCTTTAACCACTTCCATAATATTCATATTTAATCCATTTTCTTTTAACTTTTTCTCGGCTTCATCTTTTTTAAGTCCTACAATCTCAGGAATTTTAACATTTTCAGGTTGCTTAGATGTAGAACCTCTAAGTTTCAAGGAAGCAGCTAAAGCCCCTAGAGCTATAACTAAAACAGCGATTAGAGAAAATAAAATAATGGTTTTTACCTTCTTTTTTGAAGGTTTAATATCATCCTCATCTTCATCTTCATAATCCTCATTTTGGGCAGGTTTCTTTACATTAACTGGAGCCATTACCCTTGTATAATCCTCGTCAAAGTTATTATTAACAACATTAAAGTCTACATTGTTTTTAATTTTAACAAGATCATTTAATATTTCTTTTGAATTTTGATATCTCTTAATAGGTTCTTTTTCCATGGCCTTTAAAATAAGATTATTAAGATTATCAGAAATTTCCGGTGAAATATTCTTAGGTGGTACCACTGGTTCTTGTATATGCTTTAATGCTATGGAAACAGCATTCTCCGCATCGAAAGGTACTCTTCCTGTAACCATTTCATAAAGCACTATACCTAGAGAGTATATGTCTGTTCTTTCATCGATGTAAGAGCCCTTAGCTTGTTCTGGAGAAAAGTAATGAGCTGATCCCATCACCTCGGTAGTGTGAGCTACGGTGCTAGATGTTACTGACTTTGCTATTCCAAAATCAGATACCTTTACAGTGCCATCCTCAGTAATAAGAATATTTTGTGGTTTTACATCCCTATGGATAATGTTATTTTTATGAGCACACTCCAATGCTTTTGCTATTTGAACAGCAATTTCTACAGCAGCATTACTAGGTATCTTGCCCTGCTCTCTTATTATCTGCTTTAAAGTTTTTCCTTTAACATATTCCATAACTATATAATTAATACCATCTTGTGTACCTACATCAAACACACCAATAATATTATTATGACTCAAGTTAGCAATAGCTGTAGCTTCACGCTTAAACTTTTCTACTATTTCTTTATTAGAGGAGAATTCTTTTTTTAATATTTTAACAGCATTATATCGGTTAAGTTTAAGACATTTTGCCTTATAAACTTCAGCCATACCACCTTCACCAATTTTTTCAATAAGTTCATATCTATCTCCAAGTATTTTTCCTATCATATTATCTCTCTCCTCCAACTATCAATACAGATATATTATCTTTTCCCCCTCGTTCTTTAGCCAAATTAATAAGTTCTTTGCAAGCTTCATTAACATCTTGTGAAGAAGTAACTATTTTATACATCTCCTCTTTTTCCACTTCATTAGAAAGGCCATCTGTACATAAGACTATATATTTATATTTGTTATTACTTAAATCATACAAATCCACTTCTAAATCTTTACTAGTACCTACAGCTCTAGTTATTATATTTTTATTAGGATGATGCATGGCTTGTTCTTCAGTTATAGAACCTTCATCTAAAAGTTGTTGTACCAAGGAATGATCCTTTGTAATCTTTCGAATGCCGGTGTCATCTATGAAAAAGCAAGAGCTATCTCCTACATTTGCAATGTGTATCAGATTATTAGCTATAAGACACGCAGCAACAGTGGTGCCCATGCCATTCATAGTTGCATTTTTACATGAATATTCATAAACAATGTTATTAGCTTTTTTAAAAGCTTCAATAATAATTTCACTCATAGGATATTTATCTATGTTTTCTTTGATGAATTTTAATATATTATCCACTGCCATTTTACTAGCAACCTCACCAGCATTGTGGCCACCCATTCCATCAGCAATTACAAAAGCACTATAATCATCTGTTATAAAATAATCTAGATAATCTTCATTTAAAGATCTATAATTACCTACGTCAGTTAAAAATCCCACCATTTTAACACCCCTATTCATACCTTTGAGTTTCAATATAGCTTCGTCTTAATTGTCCACAAGCTGCATTAATATCTGATCCCATTTCCCTTCTTACTGTAGCTTCTATACCATTATTCTTTATAATGTTTAAGAATCTTTCTACGGATTTATTATTGGATTTTTTAAAGGATTTTTCTTTTATTTCATTAATAGGTATTAAATTAACATGACACAATATGTCCTTTAATAATTTGCAAAGCATTAAAGCATCTTCATCAGAATCATTAACATCTTTAACTAAGGCATATTCAAATGTAATCCTTCTTTTGGTACATTCATAATAATATTTACATGCATTTAAAATTTCTTCAATGGAATATTTATTAGCTATGGGCATTATACTTTGTCTTCTAATATCCTCTACAGAATGAAGAGATATTGCAAGGGTAATTTGATACCTTAAATCGGCTAACTCATAAATTTTAGGTACTATACCACAGGTAGATAAGGTAATATGCCTTTGACCTATATTTAATCCATCAGGTGAATTTACTAAATTGATAAATTTTATTACATTATCATAATTATCTAAGGGTTCCCCGCTGCCCATTAAAACAATATTTGATATTCTTTCTTCAATATCATTTTCAGCAACTAGTATCTGAGAGAGTATCTCTCCAGCCGTTAAGTCTCGTATTCTTCCTTCTAAGGTAGAAGCGCAAAATTTGCATCCCATTCTGCATCCCACTTGGGTGGATACACATATGGAATTACCATACTCATATTTCATTACCACGCATTCTACTATGTTTCCATCACTATAAGCTAATAGATATTTAATTGTTCCATCTTTAGATAAATATTTATCAATAATTTTAGGGATTCCTACGTAAAAATTGGCATTTAACTTTGATATAGTACTATTATTTAAATTTTTCATTTCATTAAAATCCCAAGCCTTTTTATATAACCAGTTATAAGTCTGTTTTGCTCTAAAGCCGCTTTCATCATTTAAGATCATCCATTGTTTTAACTCGTCTAATGAATAGTCTAATATATTCTGCATGTTAACACCTACTAGTTTTAATTAATTTTGCAATAAAAAATCCGTCCATGAACTTATTAGGCAATATGGTTACATAGCCTTCCATATGATTAATTATATTATCTGCTCTACCTATACTAATTTTCTGGAGCTTCATTTCTGGATATTCTTTAAGAAGCCACTTGATATTTTCTTCATTTTCCTCTTTATTTAAAGTACATGTGGAATAAATTAATGTTCCATCGTCCTTTAAATACTGAATAGCATTACCAATAATAGCTCTTTGAATATCTATAAGACTCTTAAACTCATGAAAGTCTTTATTCCATTTAATCTCTGGTTTTTTCCTTATTATACCTAGTCCTGAACAAGGTACATCTATAAGTACCTTATCAGCTGTATTAATAAGGTCTCTATTTAATAAAGATGCATCCATTTTAGCCAATTTAATATTATTTATTCCCAGTCTTTCAGCTGTTTGTTTAATAAGCTTCAGTTTATATTCATGGATATCGTATGCAGATAAATCACCTATTCCATTAACAAGTTCAGCTATATGTGTGGTTTTTCCACCAGGTGCTGCACAAAGATCTAAAATTTTATCTGAACTAGTAGGTTCAAGGAGGGGAGCCACTAGCATAGCGCTCTCATCCTGAACGGTAATCAAACCATCTTTAAATAAAGGATTTAGCTCAATGCTTCTTCCTTTAATTATTCTAATGGCATCAGGAGAGATCTCACCTGATTCTACTTCATAAGAGTTCTCCTGAAGCTTATTAAAAGCTTCATCAAAATCTGTTTTTAAAGTGTTTACTCTTACAGTGATATTAGGGCTTTCGTTAAGTCCTTCTAATATGCACTGGGCGTTTTTATCCCCATACTGCTTTATAAACAATTTCACCATCCAAGGTTGAAAAGAATACTTATAGCATAGTTCATCTATTTTGCTAGAAGCTTTATAAACAAGTCTTTTTCTTAGATGATTTCTTAATACACCATTAACTAATTTGTGAAGTCCAGGCAGATCTTTTTTAGAAAGATCTACCGCTTCATTTACTACTGCATACTCAGGTATCTTATCTAAATATATTAATTGATAAAAAGATATTCTAAGAATGTTTAAAATATGCTTTTCTACAGAGTTTATATCTTTTGTAAGATAAAGTTCAATGGTTTTATCAATAGAACATTTATATTTTATAGTACCATATACAATTTCGGTTACTAAGGCCTTATCCTGAGTATTCAAATTTGATTTGTTAAGTTCTTTTCCTAAAATAATATTAGAATAAGCACCATTATACATTATTTCGTCTAGAATCTTTACCGCCAGTTCTCTTGCTCCCATAGTACCCCCTAGTCTCTGTTTCTGTTGCTTAAAAGTATTAGTCTAAATAATTGAGAAAGAGCCACTAAAGTTGCAGCTACATATGTCATACCCGCTGCATTAAGAACTTTTTTCGCAGAGGTAATTTCATCATTTACAAGTATACTTCTATCTTTTAATATTCTTAAAGCTCTGCTAGAAGCGTCAAACTCCACAGGAAGTGTTACCAGTTGAAATAAAACGACACCTGAAAACAACAATATACCAAAGGTTGTTAAAGAAGGCTTTCCTAATATAATACCTAGGAAGAATAATATCCAAGAAAAATTAGATCCAATATTAACAGCTGGAACTATGGTATTTCTAAATATTAATGGGCCATAAGATTCTTTATGCTGAATTGCATGACCTACTTCATGGGCAGCTACCCCTATGGAAGCAACTGAAGTACTGTTATACACAGTATCAGATAATCTTAACACCCTATTTCTAGGATCATAATGGTCTGTTAAGTTACCTGCTACTCTTTCTATGTTAATATCATATAAGCCTGATTCATCAAGAAGCATTCTAGCCACCTCAGAGGCACTGTATCCTTTGGTGCTATATACCTTAGAATACCTTTTAAATGTTGCTGTTATCTTAGTTTGTGCCCAAAAAGATATAAGTAATGCTGGAATAAGCACTATCATTGTTGAATCAAAATAACCATACATAATTAAAACTCCTTTCCTAACTTCACATTAGTTTCTATATCATTACCATTTAAATATTCACTTACTTTTAACGGTTTAGAATTTGGAAACTGTATTTTTTTTATTAGTAATACCTTATCCTTGGTAGTCACTTCTATACCGCTTTTTGATACAGCTATTATTGTCCCTGGCTCTAACTTACTATTCTTATCCACTACTTCACTTTCGTATATCTTCATTGTGATTCCCTTATAATAAGTGTACGTTACTGGCCTAGGATTAAGTCCTCTAATTAAATTATGAATTTCTTTTGAGCTTTTATTCCAGTTTATTTCAGCTAAATTTTTATTAAGCATAGGTGCATAATTACTTAAACTATCCTGCTGTTTTTCTGGAGTTATAGTTTTATTCACTAACCCTTCAATACTTTCAATAAGAAGTTTTGCGCCATTATTACTTAATATATCATGAAGTTCTCCTGCAGTAATTTTATCATCCAAGGTAATGGTTTGTTTTAGCAGCATATCACCAGTATCTAAACCGATATCCATAAGCATGGTAGTGTTTCCAGACTCTACTTCCCCATTTATTATACACCAATTAATAGGAGCTGCTCCCCTGTACTTTGGTAATAAGGAAGCGTGTAAATTTATACATCCATACTTAGGTATATCTAGTATATCCTTTGGCAATATTTGTCCGAAAGCTACTACAATAATGAAATCGGGTTTATATTCTTTGATTAATTCTATCATTTCAGAATTATTCTTCAATTTAATAGGTTGTAAAACAGGTATATTATTTTTTAAAGCTACCTCTTTTACTGGAGACATTGTAACTTTATTTCCTCTACCCTTGGGTCTATCTGGTTGAGTAAAGACATATTGTACACCAAATTTTTCTATTAAAGCTTCTAAAGATGGGACTGCAAAATCAGGAGTTCCCATAAATATGATCTTCATTATGCATCATCCTTTATTTGTTATTAGTTTTGTCTACGAATAAAACCCCATCCAAGTGATCATTCTCATGGCAAATTGCTCTAGCAAATAATTCTTCTGCTTCTACCTCAAACTCCTCACCTTTTTCATTAAAAGCTCTAACTTTAACTTTGTAAGGTCTTTCCACTTCATCTTGTTGATTAGGTATGCTTAAACACCCTTCCACATCCACCTGAGAACCGCTCTTTTCAAGAATTTCAGGATTTATAAATACTTTAGGACCCTCTCCTACATCAATAACAAATATTCTTTTCAAGATTCCCACTTGAGGAGCAGCTAGTCCAACACCATCTGCATCATACATTGTATCTATCATATCCTTAACTAATATACGTATTCTATCATTTATTTTATCAACTTTTTTACTCTTTTTTCTTAATACATCATCACCGATGATTCTTATATTTCTTAATGCCATATATTTTAACCTCCTACTATAATAAACTATTTGGATTAATATCTATATTTATTCTTATATCACTATATACGTCCTTTATCAAGTCATAGACTCTATTTTTAATATCAGCTGCTCTCTCATCTGTTATAATTCCTTTAATAATAATCTGCCATCTAAACATTTTTTTTATTTTCGAAATTATGCTAGGTGAAGGTCCTAAAATTTGAAATTCATCCTTTTTAAATTCTTCTTTTATTTTTATTCCTATTTCGTTTGCTTTATTAATTAAAACCCTTTCATTTTCAGAACTTAAATTTATGGATAAAATTCTTGAAAAGGGAGGATTATTCATGGCCTCTCTTATCTTTATCTCTTCATTGTATAAAGATAAATAATCATAATTTTTGGCATATTGTAAACTATAATGCTGAGGAGTATAAGTCTGAACTATAACCTTACCTAATTTTTTTCTTCTACCAGCTCTTCCGGCCACTTGAGTAATTAGCTGATAAGTCCTTTCAGCCGCTCGATAATCTGGCAAGTTTAAGGATAAGTCTGCAGAAATAACCCCCACTAAGGTTACATTTGGAAAGTCTAATCCTTTAGCAATCATTTGAGTACCTAATAATATGTCTGCTTCACCCTTTTTAAAAGTATTATATATTTCTTCGTAGGAATTCTTCTTCCTAGTAGTATCGAAGTCCATTCTTAAGGTTTTACTTTTAGGAAAATATCTTTTTATTTCATTTTCAAGTTTTTCTGTGCCTATACCAAAGTATTTTACATATTTGCTTTTACAACTTGGACAAGCATTAACAGATCTTTCTCTATGACCACAGTAGTGACATATAAGATTACCGCTATTATGATAGGTTAGAGAAATATCGCAATTTGGGCATTTAAACACATAACCGCATTTTCTACAGGAAACAAAGGTAGAAAAACCTCTTCTATTTAAAAACAAAATAATTTGTTCTTTTTTAGCTAGCCTTAAATTAATTTCTTCAAAAAGTTCTTTGCTAAAAACAGACCTATTATTGTTGGCTAACTCTTCTCTCATATCTATTAAGGTTATCAATGGTAAAGTAGCTCCATCTACTCTGTTTTTTAAATTAATAAGCTGATACTCACCGTTATAAGTATGATAAAATGACTCTATGCTTGGTGTGGCAGAACCTAGCACCACTTTACATGAGTTATTATAACTTAAAACCTTGGCTATATCTCTTACATGATATTTTGGATCGCTGTCCGATTTATAACTACTTTCATGTTCTTCATCAATAACAATAAGCCCTAAATCTGAAAAAGGTAAAAATATAGCTGAGCGCGCTCCTATAGCAAGTTTAACTTTTCCTTGCTTAACTCTAAACCATTCATCATATCTTTCACCATCCGAAAGTTTGCTATGAAAAATGGCTATATCTTTGCCAAATCTACCTTTAAATCTTTCCACCATTTGAGGCGTCAGTGATATTTCTGGAACTAATATAATAGAACTCTTATTATTTTTCATATAATGTTCTACTAAATTCATGTAAACTTCTGTCTTACCACTGCCTGTTATTCCATTTAGTAAAAACATATTCTTTTTAGAATTAATAATTTCATTTACAGCTATAAGTTGTTCTTCATTTAATTGTTTCTTTTCATAGACATCATATTCCCTGACATTATATCTAGTTACCTCTTCACTAGAAGTAGACAAAAAACCATGCTTTATCATTGTGTTAATAGGACTAATGGACAAATTTAATGAGCTTGCTATTTCACTTTTAATTAGCGTACCATTATTATCTCTAACAAAATTATATATAGTTATATATGGTTCTTTGCTATATTTATCCTCCAAAGCTTTTGATGTGTATAACACAATTTTTGTTTTAGCTTTAACTCCAGTTATTATACCTGGCGGAATAAACAACTTTATAGCTTCTAGATAAGTAGATAAATAGCTTTTTTTTATATATTCTATGAGTTTAATATCTGAAAGGGTAAATAGCTGATTCTTTTCACTTATGTAGTAAATTTCTTTAATATTTTTCACTTCAGTAGTAATGGTATCCTTTAAGGTATATACAAATCCAAAGACTAGCTTATTTGACTTACCAAAAGGAATTTTTACTAATTGCCCTATCTTAATATCTTTCAGTAACTTTTCTGGTACTTTGTAAGTAAATATTTTGTCTAATAAAATAGATTCGTTATTGACTATAATTCCTGCAAACATTCAGTCCACACCCTTTAATAAAATAAAAAAGCGCATTAGCGCTCTTTCATGATAAAATCAAAAAGATTCTTGGCAATATCTTTTTTGTTCATTTTATCAAGGTTTAATGACTCACCATGCTTTGATAGAATAGTAACCCTATTAAAGTCAGAATGGAAACCTCCATCTATTTGGGTAATATCATTAGCAACAACATAATCAAGATTTTTATGTTTTAGTTTTTCTTTTGCATTAATTATCAAGTCATTACTCTCTGCTGCAAATCCTACTAAAACTTGATTTTGTTTTTTACTACCTATAAACTTTAAAATATCGGTATCTTTAGTTAATTCTAATACTAAAGTATCCTCTTTCTTTTTGATTTTTTCTTTGCTATAATTCTTTACTTTGTAATCTGATACAGCTGCACTTTTTATTATTATATCCATTTGGCTATATAAATCAAGTATTGAATTTAACATTTCTTCATTGGTTTTAACATTTATTACTTTTACTCCCAGGGGAGGATATATATTTGTTGCGCCGGATATTAAAGTAACTTCAGCACCTCTATTCCTTGCCTCTGCTGCTATAGCATAGCCCATCTTTCCACTAGAATGGTTAGTTATGCATCTTACTGGATCAATAGGAGCTTCTGTCGGACCAGCTGTTATCAAAACCTTTTTGTTCAGTAAGTCTTTTGGTTCATATAGCATTGAATCTACTATTTCTGCAATTTTTTCTGTATCTTCAAGCTTACCTTTTCCCACATCTCCGCAGGCTAATCTCCCACTTGCTGGCTCAATAAACCTATATCCAAAACTTTTTAACTTTTCTATGTTGCCTTGAACTATAGGATTGGCAAACATTTGAGTATTCATAGCAGAAGCAAAAACTACTGGTGCTTGAGTTGCCATAATGGTGGTTGAAAGCATATCATCAGCAATACCATTAGCAACTTTACCAATTATATTTGCTGTAGCTGGCACTATAAGCATAAGATCAGCTTTTTGGGCTAATGAAATATGTTGTATTTCCCAAGCTTTTGGTTCATCAAACATATCTGTAATAACTATGTTTTGACTCAAAGATTGAAAGCTTAAGGGGGTAACAAATTCACAAGCTGACTTAGTCATTATTACACGAACTTCATAGTCAAGTTTTCTTAATCTACTTATAACATCCAAAGCCTTGTAAGCAGCTATACCTCCAGTTACTCCTACTACTATACATTTATTGTTCATTTTTATTTAAATCCTTCCTTCAAAGACTCATAAGTTATAAAACCTTGATTAACTTCATTAATTGCAATAGTTAAAGCTTTATTTGATTTAATATCAGCAAGCTTATTTTCACCATCTATGATTTGTCTTGCTCTTTTTGATGTTACTATTACAAGGGAATATCTATTATCAACTTTGTCTAAAAGATCTACTATAGACGGATTAATCATAGAATTTATCACATAAATCACTCCTTTATTTCAAAAAAACTATCTTTAACTCTTCCTACTCTGCATTTTTCAGCAGTTATTATGGATTGAATCTTTCTAACAGCTTCCTCTACAGTGTTATTTATAACTGCATAATTATATTTAGAAATAAAATTTATTTCTTCGTAAGCTGATTTAAACCTAGTCATTAATGATTCTGGTGTTTCGCTGCCTCTTTTAATAATTCTTTGTTTTAATTCTTCCATAGAAGGTGGGAGGATGAAAATGTATACCCCATCATCTACTTTTTCTTTTACTTTAAGGGCTCCTTGAATATCTATTTCTAGAATAACATCTCTTCCAGAGTTAAGTACCTCTTCCACCTTGGATTTAGGGGTACCATAAAGATTGCCATAGACTTCAACATATTCTAAAAAATCATTATCCTCTATTTTTTTATTAAATTCTTCTTTAGTTAAGAAAAAATAATTAGTTCCTTCTATTTCTCCTGCTCTAGGAGCTCTAGTTGTAGCTGATACAGAAATCCAACAATCACTTTCATTAATAATGCTTTTACAAATAGTACCTTTACCTGCACCAGAAGGTCCAGAAATAACTATAAGTAAACCTCTTTTTGGCATTATTCATCAACCTCATCCATAACTTCTTCTTTTGAAGATAATCTGTGAGCTACGGTTTCTGGCTGAACTGCTGATAATATAACATGATCGCTGTCAGTTATAATTACAGCTCTAGTTCTTCTTCCATAGGTTGCATCTATAAGCATACCTCTATCTCTTGCTTCTTGTATTATTCTTTTAATAGGTGCAGATTCCGGACTTACTATAGCTACTAGTCTATTGGCTGAAACAATATTACCAAATCCAATATTTATTAATTTTATGTTCATTAATATTCCTCCTGATTATTCAATGTTTTGAATTTGTTCTCTAATTTTCTCTATGTTATTTTTAATATTTAGAGCAAAGTTGGTTATTTCAAGATCTGAAGATTTAGAAGCTATGGTATTTGCTTCCCTATTCATCTCTTGAACTATAAAGTCTAGTTTTCTTCCAATAGGTTCTGAAACATTGAGAGTATTTACAAGTTGGTCAATGTGGCTGTACAAACGAGTTAATTCTTCATCTATACTTGCCCTATCTGCAAAGATTGCCAGTTCCAAACTTATTCTATTTTCGTCTACGGGAATATTACCAAGGAGTTCAGCTAGTCTTTCTGTAAGTTTATTTTTATAGTTTACTACTACTTTTTCTGAAAGATGTTTAATACTGTTTACATCTTTTTCAATATCCTTGCATTTTGTAATGATGTCAGCTTTTAGCTTTTCCCCTTCTCTTTCTCTCATTTCTTTAAGCATAATTAATGAGTTATTCATAGCAGAAGATATTTCATTCCATATCTCATCCATATTTTCTTCTTTTTCTTCAGTATAAATAACATCAGGGAATCTAGCTATTAAGGAAGTACTAATATCATTTTTAATATTATATCTTTCTTGTAGCTCTTGTAAACATTTTATGTAACTATCTGCTAAATTTGAGTTGAGACTTGCTTCTAAATCTGATTTGTTATAATTTTTATATGTAATAAAGACATCTACTTTACCCCTGCTTAATTTTTCACTAATTAACTTTCTTATTTTGTCTTCTAGTGAAAACAAGCTTTTTGGCATTTTAACATTTATATCTAGAAACCTATGATTAACACTTTTGATTTCAACCATGAAATTTCGATTAGAATTTTCTCCACTGGCTGCTCTTCCAAAGCCAGTCATACTATTAGCCATATTAAGACTCCTCCTTAGGCTTATCTGTTCATAGTTTCTATTATACAAAATTAAACCTCGAAATATCAAGGGTTTTTGTGAAATTACTCAATTTATCTTTAATTATTTCTTATTTCCCTTATTTTTCTATGTAGTTTAAAAT
Source organism: Clostridium amylolyticum (assembly GCF_900142075.1). GTDB lineage: Bacteria > Bacillota > Clostridia > Clostridiales > Clostridiaceae > Clostridium_AA > Clostridium_AA amylolyticum. The sequence goes on along the minus strand of NZ_FQZO01000001.1, from coordinate 783,302 downwards.
ATTAATTGCGTTGTTTGAATTTTAATATGTAAGTTTGAATTTTCATAGTGAATATTTATTTTAAAATTGGTTTACATAATTTTTATATTGTATATTATGTTATTTTATATAAATTCTATCATAATAATTAATTATGCCTTCTACCTAGTATTTCTATACTCTAACATAAAAATATCCAACTTTTGTTTAATAAAAAAAACCACATTTACCTAATATAAATGTAGTTTTTTTATAATTAATAATTATATAATCCGTGTTCAAATATATCTCTAACTTTATTGATATCCTTTGTATAGCTTAAGGCCACAATAAGTTTTATCCTTGCTTTTTGACCAGATAGTGTATCCCCAAAAATAACACCAAGACTTCTTAATTCTTTTCCCCCTCCATGATAACCATAGGAATCATATACTCTTCCTTCTTGACATCTAGAAACTATAACCACTGCTATACCTTTCTTAATTGCTCTTTCTATACCATCTACCATAAGAGGTGGTATATTTCCTCTTCCCATGGCTTCTATAACTATGCCGTCATCACCTTCAGCTATACAAAAATCTATGAATCTTGAATCCATGCCTGCTGCACATTTTATTAAAGAAACTCTATTATTCACTGAATTTATATGTATAGAGGCTCTTACAATATTATTCCTGTAAAATATAACTCTATTATTATCTACTATGCCTATAGGTCCAAAATTAGGAGTTTTAAAAGCGTTAAGAGCCATTGAATTAGCTTTTATAACTTCTGACGCACTATTTAGCTCTCCATTAAAACAAACTATAACTCCTCTATTCTTTGATTCCTCTGCAATGGCAGTGCAAATGGAAGTAGCCAGGTTAAAAGGGCCATCATAACCCAATTCTGAACTACTCCTCATGGATCCAGTAAAAATAACAGGCTTATGCGTTTTAAGGGTTAAATCTACAAAATACGCTGTTTCTTCCAAGGAATCAGTGCCGTGAGTAACTACTATACCATCTATATCTTCCCTATCAGCTAGCTCTTGTATAAAATTAGATAGTTCTAGCATGATATCTGGAGTAATATGCGGACTAGGCAAGGAAGAAAAAGTATAGGAAGTCACTTTAGCAAAACGTTCAATACCAGTAACCATAGACATTATCTCTTCACCAGTTAAACCTGGCACCGCTGCTTTTAACTTTTGGTCTACCTTCATAGAAATTGTTCCGCCATTAAAAACCACTGCAATATTTTTCATAATACCCTCCCAAAATAAGATGTTAATTAATTTTATCATCATTTTAATAGCCATCTTTCTAATTATATTTTAACTCAAATTCATAATTATAACTATAAAAAAATAAAGCTGCCTTCGCAGCTTTGTAAACATTATCCTATAGTACCTTTAGGCTTTTTCTTTTTCATTTCTTCTTCATAAATGGTATCTGGCTTAGAATCTTTATTACTCACTCTCTTAGTTGCTTTCTTATCTTCCCTATGACTCATAATTATCTTCCTTTCATAATATAGTTTCAAATTTACTATTTAGTAGATAATTATAGGTTATTCTTAATTAAAATATTTATACTAGCACATTATATCTCTCTTACTTCATAAAATACCAAATATCTATCACCTAAGGGCTCTAAATTAGTATTACTATTAAAGGCATAACTCCATTCTAACAATAGGGTTTTACCTTGAAGCATATAATCTTTAAATATAATTTTGATTCTGCTAGCATAATTATTTAGTTCATTTATTTCTTCTTTAGAAAAAAAATCTTCATTTCCATAAATAGTGCTACGATCGTCTTTTTTTATAATGGTAACCTCTTTATTATTATAAGTTACTAGGTTCCATAAATCCTTATATACTGCTTCAATAGTAATTTCCTCATTATTAATTTTTAAAGTTCCACTTTTCTCAGCAAGAAAATAGGGATAATAAATGACTATGCCTTTATCTTTATAAGTTTTATAAACCTCTAAAGCTCCCTCATAAGCATCTTTAGCACTTTTACCTATGATTCTTGGTAAATTTATGTCCTTACCTTTAACAGTTGCTGTTCTAACAGTCCACAAATATTTATCTTCTAAATAAGACTTTTCGTTAAACACTCTCCAAGGTACTGTAGGTAATCCAGATTTTAAAAGTTCATAAAAACCCATTAGTTTATTCATGGCAATCTCCAATGATACATTTACTCAATTTGTTTTAAATTTAGAATAATAAAAAGCCCTGATAAAATCAAGGTTTTTTATTATTAATCTGTATAACAGGATCAGAACCTGAATTATTTACTTTTTATTCTCTTGTTTTGATCTTTCAAATCCAGCTTTAAATCCATCAGTAAATCCACAGCCTACAAGACCTAAGGCTATAATTGCACATAAAAAAATACTTATCAATCTCTTTTTCATAATACTCCCTCCACTTCATGAAAAATATTCTTCTGGATAGCAATTCATTAATTCATATTATTTTCAACGTCTACTTAATTCTATTATATAGGAATTGGATATACTTGTATATAAATAAGCACTCCTTTTCACCACCACTCTAAAACATATCAAAAAATAAAAAAAGTACAGGATTTTCATTTCACTTCTGAAGTCCGTACTTTTTTAACGTATTAGTTTGTAAACTCTTGATTTTGCTTGGTCTGGGTAACAGGATTTGAACCTGCGACCTCTAGAACCCCATTCTAGCGCGCTACCATCTGCGCCATACCCAGTTATTATATGGTTGTGCTTATGCACATAGATATTATATGACAATATTATTGAATTAGCAATAGTCAAATAGTAATTTATAGAATAGGTAAAAACTAAGAAGTAATAGTTGTGGTGAAAATTCAGCCTTGCTGAATTTTTTCATAAACTCTTACTTTTTACCTATTAGCTCTTACCTGGTCTATTACTTTACCTCTTACTTATTACTTATTACTTATTACTTATTACTTATTTAAGAAGGCGGCTAATTAACTAGCCGCCAGTTTTTTTGTGAAGGAGTTTATCACTTGTCAAGTGACTGGCACCATTACAATATTATACAGATTAAGCTGCCATTGCCTTCGTTAATAATTTTTTGAAGAGTTTTTTGGATTTTTCCTTGAACGTCTTCTGGCATTTTATAAAGTTTATTTTGTAGGCCTTCTTTAACTAACATTTCTAGTGACTTACCAAAGAGGTTACTCTGCCAGAACTTTGCAGGATCTGTTTCAAATTGTTCTAGTAAGGATTTTACTAATTCTTCACTTTCTTTTTCAGCGCCCACAAAGGGGGTGATTTCAGTTTGAATATCTGCTTTAATGAAATGCAAGGATGGGGCGCTGGCTTTTAGCTTTACACCATATTTATTCCCTTGCTGTACCTTTTGAGGCTCTTCAAATTTCATTTCTGCAAGCTGTGGAGCTACAAGGCCGTAACCATTTTCTTTTACATCTTTTAAGGCATCTGCCACCTTATCATATTCAACTTTAGCATGATTTAAGGTCTTAATAATAGTTAACAGTTCATTTTCATTTCCTATAGAGCAATTGCATATCTCACTTAGTATCTCATAGAATATACCATTTTTAGGGTTAAGTTCTAACCTAGCTATACCTTCACCCATATTCATTTCAGCTATATCTGAACTTCCTAAAAACTCTTCATCCTTACGACTATCTAGGAAGTTTTTGATGTCACGTACTTTAAATATGTTTCTAGCCATATCTTTTACTATGTTAATAAAATTGATTTTCAGCCAGTGGGTAGGATCCAATTTTTCAATCCATTCAGGCATATCTATATTAATTTCTTTAACTGGAAATTCTTTAAGTACCCTCTTAAAAAGATTATTAACATCTTCTTCATTCATATTAAGTACATCCATAGTTTGCACTGGAACATCATACTTTTCTTCCAGTTCCCTCTTTAGTTCTATGGTCTCGTCAGCATCCTTATGTGATGAATTAAGTACAATTATAAAAGGCTTGTTAATGGCTTTTAATTCTTTTATAACCCTCTCTTCAGCATCTACATACTCATTTCTAGCTATATCTGTAACAGATCCATCAGTGGTAACTACTAGGCCTATGGTGGAATGATCATTTATTACCTTCCTTGTACCAATTTCAGCAGCATCCTCAAAGGGTATTTCATAGTCAAACCATGGTGTTGTTACCATTTTAGGGTTTTCACCCTCTAAGTATCCTAAAGCTCCCTTTACAATATATCCTACGCAGTCTACCAGTCTGACTCTAAACTTTATACCTTCTCCTATACTGATTTCTATGGCTTCATTAGGTACAAATTTAGGCTCAGTGGTGTGAATGCTTTTACCTGAACCGCTTTGTGGTAACTCATCCTTTGCTCTTTCTTTCTTATAACCATTTTCTATCTTTGGTATTACCATCATGTCCATAAAGCGTTTAATAAATGTTGATTTACCTGTTCTTACAGGACCTACTACTCCAACATATATATCGCCCTGGGTTCTTTCGGCTATATCTTTGTATATATTAAAATTATCCAAGATATTCCCTCCAGTATTTGAATATTAACACTATATATATATTTATATTTAAAATAAAATATAACAACTTTTTATTTATTATTTTCAGCCTAAAAAGTTGATGATTTTACCTAAAATATTAATAACTCTTTATAAGTATATTCATATATTTATTAATATAGTAATGAAATCCTAATGTAAAAGGGTGAAATATGAATTATTTCAGTGATAATAAAGTAGCCGATGCGGTTTTTGAAGGTGGCGGCATTAAAGCTTTCGCTTTTGCTGGAGCTATTAAAGTTATGGAGGACTATGGGTATAGTTGGAGAAATTTAGCTGGTACCTCTGGGGGCTCTATTATTGCAGCATTGCTAGCGGCGGGTTATAACTCTCAGGAGATTAAATCCATTATGAAAGAAACTGATTTTAAGAGCTTTATGGATATTAATAAGCTATGCATCCCTAAAATTCATAATCTACTTAATTTAATTTTGAAAAACGGTATCTACCAAGGGGATTATTTAAAAGCATGGATGGATAAGTTGCTGCTTAGAAAGATCAAAAACCCTATCAAAGATAAAGTTACCTTTAAAGACTTAATAATTCCTAATGAAAAGGGTGTATTATTAAACAATCCAAAATATAAAAAGAAATATAAGCTTCATCTTATGGCTTCTGATATAACTAGAGGTAGGTTGATGATTTTACCAGAGGATATAGCAGATTATGGGGTTAACCCTGAGGATTTTGAAGTTAGCTTAGCTATAAGAATGAGCTGTAGTATTCCTTTTTATTTCAAGCCTGTATATTTTAAGAACCAAGTTAATAAAAAGAAATCCGTTATAGTGGACGGTGGGGTACTTAGCAATTATCCTGTATGGCTCTTTGACGTGAATGGTGTGCCTAAATACCCCACCTTAGGTTTTAGGCTAAATGGCAACAGATCTACTTATGATCATGGAGAAATTAATAACTTAATTGATTTTACCAAAGGCATAGTAAAGACTATGTTTGAAGCCCAAGATGATACCCACATAAAACAAATTGATTATCTGAGAACCATTAAAATAGATTCACTGAATTTTAATGCTGTGGACTTTAATATATCTAAAGAAAGTTTATTAAAGCTATATAGTTCCGGAGAAAAATCTGCTAAAGAATTTATAGATCATTGGAAAAGTAACTATGCTGCCCATAGGGTACTTAGAAAAAATTATACTATCCCATATGAGGTTTAGATTCTTTTTAGTAATTATAGTTAATAAAAACAAGGCAACCTATTATCTATAGGCCACCTTGTTTTATACTTTATCCCTTAATTAAATTAGCATGTTAACTTTAAATATTAATATACCTCACTTTTCTTCTCTCTAGACATCAGCTCTTCTACAGCAGCTTTAGGATCCTTCCCTTGAAAGAGAACTTCATAAAGCACATGGGTAATAGGCATCTCTATATTAAGTTCTTCTTTTAGTTCATAAAAGGATTTGCAAGCTTTAACCCCTTCTACTACCATGCCTATTTCTTTAACTGCATCTTCTAGTTTTATTCCTTTACCTATAAGTATGCCAGCTCTTCTATTTCTGCTGTGCATGCTGGTGCAGGTAACTATTAAATCACCCATGCCGGTTAGTCCTGAGAAGGTTTCTGCCCTTCCACCGAGCTTTTCACCAATTCTAATTATCTCTACCATGCCCCTGGTCATTAGGGCAGCCTTGGCATTATCCCCATAACCAATGCCGTCACAGACTCCTGCAGCTAAAGCGATAATATTTTTTACTGAACCACCTATTTCAATTCCTATAATATCATCATTGGTATATACTCTAAAATTTGGAGACATAAATAAGTCTTGAACTTTTTCTGCATAGGTCATATCAGTAGATGTAACTACTACAGTGGTGGGGATATTTAGTAAAACCTCTTCTGCATGACTAGGTCCTGATAAAATAACCACAGGGTTTAATAACTCTTCAGATATAACCTGAGATAATCTTTTATTGGTTTTATCCTCTATTCCCTTTGCAATACTAATTATTATTGCATCTTTGGGGATTATATCCTTTATTTTTGAACACAAACTTCTTATAGCATGAGATGGTACAGCTAAAACTATGTAGTTACAGCCCTGTACCGTTTCTTTAATATTATTATATGCTGTAATAAGTTCAGAAATATAAATATCTTTTGTATACTTATAATTTCTTCTATAATTATTTATGTTATTAATTACTTCTTCATCTCTATCCCATATACTTACTTCTAAACCCTTACTAACAAGTAAAAGGCTAAGAGCAGTACCAAAGCTCCCTGCTCCTAAAAAAGCTACTTTAGTCATTTTACTCTTTCCTTTCCCTATATTCTATCTTAATACCAGTACCTTTAAAATCAAAACTATCTCTAATTTGATTTTCAAGATATCTTTCATAGGAGAAGTGAAGAGCATTTTTATCATTTATGAAAAATATGAAAGTTGGTGGTTTTGATCCTACCTGAGTGGCATAATATATCTTTAATCTTTTTAATCCTACCACAGGTGGCTCCTTCATTAACACTGCTCTATTTATGACTTCGTTTAAAATACCAGTGGATATTCTCTTAGAATAATTGTTGTAGCACATTTTAGCAAAATTAAGCACTTTGTGTGTTCTCTGTCCAGTTAGAGCAGATATAAATAGGAATGGAGCATAACTTATAAAGGATAAGTTATAAGATAAATCCTTTTTATATTTATCCATAGTTTTATCATCTTTTTCAATTAAATCCCACTTGTTAACTATTATCATAATAGCTTTATTTTGTTCATGAGCATATCCTATTATTTTCTCATCTTGATCGGTTACACCTTCTTCAGCATCTATAACTAAAATACACACATCAGCTCTATCTACTGCTGTTAAAGTACGAACCACGCTATATCGCTCTATTTCCTCTTTAACCTTACTTTTTCTTCTTAAACCTGCTGTATCAATTAAAACAAACTTGCCCAATTCATTTTCTAAATAGCTATCTACAGCATCCCTTGTGGTACCAGGTATATCACTGACTATTACTCTTTCTTCACCTAATAATTTATTTATTAAGGAAGATTTACCTACATTAGGCTTACCTACTACAGCAATTCTTATGTATTCATCTTCTTCTTCATTATTATCATAATCTTTAAAGTTTTCCACAACTTTATCTAGCATATCACCTAAACCTAGGCCTTGAGATGCAGAAATGGTTATTGGATCCCCAATACCTAAATTATAAAATTCATAGGCATTATTTTCGTCTTTTAAATTATCTATTTTATTTACTACTAAAATAACTTTTTTATTGCTTTTTCTAAGCATTTGAGAGACTTCATAATCCGCAGGAGTTATACCTTCTTTACCATCTACAATAAAAACAATAACGTCTGCAGTTTCAATAGCAACTTTGGCCTGTCTTCTCATTTGTGATAATATTATATCTTCACTATTAGGCTCTATACCTCCAGTATCTATTATTGTAAAGTTGTACTTTAACCACTCTGCTTCTGCATATACCCTATCCCTTGTTACTCCTGGCCTATCTTGAACAATTGAAATTCTCTTACCTGCAAGTTTATTAAATAGTGTTGATTTTCCTACATTTGGTCTTCCTACTATAGCTACTATGGGTTTTCCCATTATTACGCCTCCTTCAAAGCTTCATTTATCTTGAGAATTAAATCCTCTCCAGTATATTCAACTATTATTGTTTTACAATTAGTAGCTGTTTCAATATCTTCTAGGGTTATATCATCTAAAAATATTGTATCACCAGCTCTTAACATATTTCTAGGTATAATAATATTACCTTGAATATTATTTAATTTCAATGAATTTATAATATCTTTTCCAGTTAATAAGCCTGCTACAGTAATAGTATCACCAAAGAAATCATTAATTACCTTTATTACATTGATTTTTATTTTATTATTCTTTTGCATAATCATCTCAGCCACACTGTTAAGCTCATCATAGGCTGATGTACCGGTTATAAAAGAAATTTCACCTGTTTTATTAATATTTACTTCATTAATATTATTATTAATATTTTCTCTTAAGATTCTTACCATACCCACACCATCTTCTAATTGATCAAACTCTCCATAGAACTCGCTATTGGGTATCTCTTCTTGAGCTAACATATAAAACTCATCAGACAATCTTATAAAAGGCTTTCCTATTTCATTAATAAATTTTTGCTGTATAGGCTTGATTCTATATATTTCTTCCTTTGCACTTTCTTTATTAAAGCCCTTTAACTCTGCTAAACCTTCCCTGTACTTAGTTATACCCACTGGCACTGCCGCAACATTTTCCACATTAGGATATAATTTATAAAGATCTTCTACGGTTTTTATTAATTCATCTCCATTATTTACTCCTGGTACTGTTACAATTTGAGCATTCATCTTAATACCAGCATCAGCCAAGCGTTTTAATCTGTCATTTATGTTTCCTGCAAACCTATTATTAAGCATTTTTTTCCTAAGCTCAGTATTGGTGGTATGAACAGATACATTAATTGGACTAATTCGATATTTTATTATTCTATCGATATCATCTTCACTCATATTAGTTAAAGTGACAAAATTTCCTTGTAAAAACGAAAGCCTAGAATCATCATCTTTAAAGTATAATGATTTTCTCATACCTTTAGGTAATTGATCAATAAAACAAAAAATACACTTATTAGAGCAGCTTAGAGCATTATCCATAATTGCACTTTCAAATTCTACACCAAACTCTTCATCATAATCCTTTTCTATTTCTAGTTCCCAAATCTCTCCATCAGGCTTTTGGATTTCTATTTCTAAATAATCCTCCGCCATTAAAAATTTATAGTCAATTATATCTTTAACTTCATTACCATTTATAGAAATAAGTTTATCCCCTTTTTCTACTCCTAGCTCCATAGCTATACTTTCGGGATTTACCACTGAAATTATGTTTTTCATTATTCCACCCCTATTTTTACATTTATCAATAAGTTATATTACATTAATTGTATAGCATAGTCAATAAATAAAAAAAGCCTCAATACATGAGGCAATAATTTTATTCATTTAAATCCACTTGCTTTCCTGTTACCAGATAAATTGTCCATTCACATATATTAGTCACATGATCGGCAATTCTCTCTAAAAATTTGCATACAAATAAGAATTGTGCTGATTGATTTATGGTGTTCTTATCCTTTGTCATAAAGCCTAATAATTCGTTAAATACTTTTTTGTATAATGCATCCACATCATCATCAATCTTACATATTTCATAGGCCTTTTCCGCATCTCTATTAATATAAGCATCTATGGATAATTTTATCATCCTTTGAACTATTTCAGCCATTTTAGGTATATCTACTAGTTCTTTTATATATTGCTGATTTTTAAGTCTTATTACGATTTTGCTAATATCCACAGCATGATCTGCCATTCTCTCTAAGTCAGTAACTATTTTTGTAGTGGTAAATATAGTTCTTAAATCTGTAGCTAAGGGCTGTTGCATAGCTATGAGCTTTATAGCTTTATCTTCTATGTCCTTTTGCAGATTATCTACTAAGTCATCATTATCTATTACTTTATTTGCTAAATCTACATCTTGGTTTTTTAATGCTTCAATAGAAGAATGGATTTGTTTTTCTACTATACTTCCCATTTTTAAAAGATCATTATGCATTTGATTAAGTCCTAAGTCAAAAGAACTTCTTGTCATATTTATCACCTCTCATATAATTATCCAAATCTACCAGTTATATAATCCTCTGTTCTTTTATCTCTTGGTTTATAAAAAATATCTTCTGTTTTACCATATTCTATCACTTCTCCATTTAAGAAAAAAGCTGTATTATCTGAAATTCTTCCAGCCTGCTGCATATTATGAGTAACGATAATAACTGTATACTTTTTCTTAAGTTCATCCATGAGTTCTTCAATTTTAGTTGTCGAAATAGGATCTAAGGCTGACGTGGGCTCATCCATAAGTAAAACTTCCGGTTCTACCGCCAAGGTTCTAGCAATACATAATCTTTGCTGCTGTCCACCAGATAGTCCAAGGGCACTTTTTTTCAGCCTATCTTTAACTTCATTCCATAAAACTGCTCCTTTTAAACTTTTCTCTACTATTTCATCTAGTTTGGCTTTACTTTTTATCCCATGTATCTTAGGTCCATAAGCTATATTTTCATATATGGACATAGGGAAAGGATTAGGTTTTTGAAAAACCATACCTATTCTTTTTCTTAAATTAATCACGTCATATTCTTCATAGATATTTTTTTCTTCGAATAATACCCTGCCTTCTATTTTTACAGAATCTATTAAATCATTCATTCTATTAATAGTCCTTAAAAATGTGGACTTACCACAACCTGAAGGTCCAATTAAAGCTGTAACAGTATTTTTGTCTATATCCATATTTATTGTTTTTAATGCTTGATGATTACCATAATATAAATTAAGATTCTCTGTTTTAATTATGCCCATATCTTTATCCCCCTATTTTCCACTATAGGATTTATATATTTTATTTCCAATTATCCTAGCAATAACATTAAATAATAAAACCATGATGATTAATACCGCTGAAGAACCATTAGCTATCTTTCCCGCATCAGGTACAATACCTTCAGAGTTTAACTTCCAAATGTGAACTGCTAAGGTTTCTGCCGGCCTAAACAGACTATAGGGTGAAGCTTTACTTATTAAACTAAATCTTGTATATCTAAGTACTGGTGCTGACATACCTGCGGTATATAATAAGGCAGCTGCTTCACCAAATATTCTCCCTGCTGAAAGTATCACCCCAGTTAATATTTGTGGCATTGCTGATGGCAGTATAACATTTTTTATAGTTTGCCACTGTGTAGCTCCCAAACCTAAGCTGGCTTCTTTCACCTTTGCCCCTGCTGCTTTTATAGCATTTTCACTAACTCTAGTCATAGAGGGTAAATTTAAAACAGTAATAGCTAAGGCTCCAGAAATTAAAGTATATCCCCATCCCGTCATGGTAACAAATACTAATAATCCAAATAATCCTACCACTATGGATGGCAGTGATGCCATAGTTTCTATGCATAATCTAATAAAGTTTAAAATTTTACCTTCCTTTGCATATTCTGAAAGATAAATACCAGCGCCTAATCCCAAAGGTATAGTTATAAGAAGGGATATTATAAGCATATAAAAGGAATTAAATAATTGGGGTCCTATTCCACCACCAGGTTCATCTATCTTAGGGTTCCCAAAAAGGAATTTAAAGTTTAATGAATCTTTTCCTTTATAGATTATATAGCCTACAAAAGCAGCTAAAAGTAGAATTACAAAGAAAGAAATCATATATAATATTATAGTAGCAATTTTATCTACAGTCTTTGCTTTCATCTTATTCACCTCTATTTCCAATCTTTCTAATTAGAACTATAAATAAGAAAGATATTATAAGAAGAATAAAAGATAATGACCAAAGTGCATTGTTCCATATGCTCCCTGATGCAGTATTAGCCATATCCATGGTTATAACGCCAGTTAAAGTTATTGTAGGATTAATTATACTGCCTGGAAGCTTTATAGTATTACCTATAACCATCTGTACTGCTAATGCTTCACCAAAGGCTCTAGCTAATCCTAAAACTATGCCCGTTAAAATGCCACTTTTAGATGCAGGTACAATTACCTTATAAATAGTTTGCCACCTAGTAGCCCCTAGTCCATAAGATGCTTCAATATAATCCTTTGGAATGGTCTTAATAGCATCTGAAGCTATGCTGGCTGTGGTAGGTAGTATCATAATGCTTAAGACTATTATGGCTGCCAGTAAACTGAAACCAATACCGCCAAAGTGACTTCTTATAAAAGGAACTAAAACTGATACCCCTATCCAGCCATAAACTACAGAAGGTATTCCTACAAATACTTCTAAAGCAGGTTGAAGAAGTCTATTACCTAATTTTATTGATATCAAGTTCATAAAAATTGCCAGTGCTATGGCCACAGGTGCACTTAATAGTACTGCTCCTAAAGAAACCAAGGTAGATCCTATTATAAAAATTCCTGCTCCAAATGAAGGAGTTTCCGAATCTGGTTTCCAATTTGTACTAAACAAAAAGTCTTTTAGAGAGTATTTATCTACTAAGAATGTCTGCAGTCCCTTTTGTGCAATAAAAAATATTATTGATAAAGTAAGAATTACTATTAAAATACCACATAAATAAGCATAGGTTTTCCCAAGGTATTCAGTCTTAAGTTTTCTTATAAAATTATTTTTTTCCATATTATCTACCTCATATAATAAATTGAGCAAATATCTACTCCTAAATGAAACTTCTTCTTCAGCCCTAAAGCTTATTATTACTGGATATCACAAGTTTAAGACTGGCTTTTATAGCCAGTCTTATTAACTGTTCTTGAGATTACTTAACCTTCATTTCAGCGCCAGGAATATATCCTAAGTCTTCTATTAATTTTTTATTTTCGCTGCTAGAAACATAGTCTAAAAATGCTTTAGCTAACTCATTAGGCTCACCTTTGGTATACATATGTCCCCAAGAATAGAAAGCATATTTACCAGTTGTTATATTATCTTTTATAGGCTCAACACCGTCTATGGACAAACCTATTAAAGCATCTTTTGCTTCTTGAGAGTTTAAATAAGATAATCCTACATAGCTTATGGAACCCTTAGTGCTAATTAGTGCAGTTTTTACAGCACCATTGGAATCCTGAGTAGTTCCAATCTTATCATTTTCTAAATCTTTATTACCATCTAAAACAGTCTTAATAAAGGTTGCTCTTGTACCTGAAGATGCTGGTCTGTGTATAACATTTATAGCTATATCACTACCACCTACATCTTTCCAATTAGTTATTTTACCTGAAAAAATATTCTGTATCTGCTGTTTGGTTAAACTTTTTACTCCAGTATCTTTTGATGTTACTACAGCAAAACCTTGAGCGACTACCTTATGATCAACTAATGCTTTTGCTTGTTCTGGTTTTAGCTTTTCCTCTGCAAATACATCAGAATTACCAATATCTACTGATCCTTGAGACACTTGAGTAAGTCCTGTTCCTGAACCTCCACCTTGCACACTTATACTTGCATCAGGGTATTTCTTTTTAAAATTCTCTGCTGCTTTTTCTATTAAGGGCTGAAGTGCTGTAGACCCTGAAGCAGTAAGTGATCCTTCTATTTTAGTTTCTTTACCTTTATTAGCTTCATTAGTATTACTTGTACATCCTATTAGCGAAGATGCTACTATCACTGTGGCTAAAGATAAAATCATTGCTTTCATTCCTGTTTTTAACATATAATTACCTCCAACTGTTTATGTAAAATTTATTTTGTTCTAACTTACAATTTAATAATACTAGTTCTAAGTTAATGTAATATTATACTAATGTTAAGATTACTTAACATTAGTATTATCCTTTAAGGTTTATTTATGTAGCACTACAATATTTAAATAAAAAAAAAGAGGACTAATGTCCTCTAATTGGTAAAGTAATTGTAAATTTGCTCCCAACCCCTATAGTACTATCAACCTTTATACTTCCATTAAAACCAATTACTATATGCTTTACTATAGCTAATCCTAAGCCCGTTCCTCCATTGGCTCTAGATCTGGCTTTGTCCACTCTGTAGAACCTTTCAAATATCCTTGTAATATCGCTTTCCGGTATTCCATATCCGCTATCTTCTACTTCTAATATTAAATTATCATCCTTAATAATGGTGTTAATATCTACATGAGCTCCTTTTTCTGAGTATTTTATACCATTTTCTATAAGATTAATCATCATCTGCTTAAATTTATCAGAATCTCCAACTAAATTCACTTTATCATTAGTAGTTGCCTTCAACTCAATATCTTTTGTTTCAGCAGCGCTTCTCATCATTAAAATAACATTATTTATTACATCATTTACACTAAACTCTTCTTCCACTACATTAATATTTTGCTCAATGCTAGATAAAGTTAATATATCATTGATTAATCGAGTTAATCTTTCTGCTTCATCATTAATAATATCAAGAAATTTTTGTTTCTTTTCTTCATCTTTAACAAATTTAAGGGTCTCTGCAAAACCTTTTATGGAAGTTAAAGGGGTTTTTAATTCATGTGAAACATTGGCCACAAATTGAGTTCTCATATGTTCAAGCTTTTTTATGTCAGTAATATCTTGTATAACTGCAACAGTTCCTATTAAAGAACCATTATTTAATATATCTGCAGTTTTTATCCTTAAATCCCTTTCTTGAGGCCATAAGATTTTTATTTCTTTAAAGTTATTATCATTATTATCAAAAATGCTATCAAGTTCAAAGTCTCTTATATGATCCATAAGATTTTTACCTATTATATCATCTTGAATACCAAATATTTTTTTTGCATAAGGATTCATAATAATAATTCTGTGTTTAGTATCTACTGCAACTACACCGCTGTCCATGCTTTTAAGTATGGCCTCAATCCTATTTTGTTTATCCGTAGATTCATTAATTTTAAGTTGCAGCATCTCGGCCATATAATTAAAAGTTCTACCTAACTGTCCAATCTCGTCATTAGTATTTACAGTAACCCTTCTATGTAGTTCTCCTCTAGCCATTCTAGAGGTTATAAATTGCAATTGATTAATAGGGGTTAAAATAATTCCAGTTAACCTTGACGTTAATAATATAGATAAAGCTATTACCACTACTAGAACTAAAAAATAATACTTAGCGTACCCTTTATTATTATATTTAATAGTATCTATGGAAACTGCACTTCTTATAATGTTTCCATTACTCAATCTAGTAGCATAATATATCATTTCTTTTTTTAACGACTCACTATATCTAGTACTGGAGCCTTCACCATTTTTAAGCGCTTCCATAAATTCTATCCTACTACTATGGTTTTCTAAAGACTCACTGTCTTTTTGAGAATCAAATAATACATTCCCATCTTTAGATATATAAGTAATTCTAATATCTATTTTCTCTAACTCTTTATTAAAAAGCACAGTTTTATAATCCACATTAGGTTCATCAAGAAACTTTAAAAGTACTTCGTTATTAAGAATAAGATTATTTTTAACATTTTGCATGCTCTGGTAATTGTTTATAGCTATAAATAAGCCAGATACTACTATAATAGTAAATATCATAACACTTAACACAGATATAATAATTTTATTTTTCATAATTATTCCTCGCTGGTGAATCTATAGCCTATACCTCTTATAGTTTCAATATATCTAGGATTCTTATCGTCATCTTCTATCTTTTGTCTTAAATGTCTTATATGTACATCTACCGTTCTGGTTTCTCCAATATATTCATATCCCCAAATTTTATCCAAAAGGGAATCTCTTGTTAAAACCTTTCCTTTGTTTTTAATAAGAAGTTCTAAAAGTTCAAATTCTTTTAATGTTAAATCTACTCTATCTCCATTTTTAGTTACTTCATGCTTTTCAAAATCTACCATCAAGTTACCATAAGAAAAAACTTTGTCCTTGGATGGAGAGTTTGTTGTTCTTCTAAGTACAGCTTTAACTCTTGCAATAAGTTCTCTTATGGAAAATGGTTTAGTTATATAGTCATCAGCCCCTAGCTCTAGACCTAGTATTTTATCTAGTTCTTCACTTCTGGCTGTAATCATTATTATTGGTATATTACTTAAATTTTTCTCTCTCCTTATCTCTTTACACACATCATATCCATCCATTCCTGGAAGCATGAGATCTAAAAGAATAAGCTTTGGTAAAGAGTTTTTTAAATATTCTAACGCTTCTATACCATTACTAGCAGTAATAACTTTAAACCCTGCATTTTCAAGGTTAAATTTTAATAATTCTAATATATGCTCCTCATCATCTACAATAAGTATTTTATCTTCCATGATATCCTCCTCTAATCAAAAAACACAAAGGAAAAATTTCTTCCACTGCTTTTATTATCTCTTCTATAGGAGTGAAATTTATACTCTTTTGAACATTTAGTACAATAAGGCATTTCTAATATTTGACTATCATTTATTTTCATTTCACTCAATTGATCTTTAATGCATTTATTTAAGTTTAAATTATTTCCTTCAATAACATCTTCACTAAATCCAGCTTCTAAAAATTTATTTCTAATCTCTTCACCTACTTCATAACAGCATGAATGTATATGAGGTCCTATATAAACTATTATATTTTCTGAACTACACTTATAGTCTTTTATCATTTTATTAATGGTTTTTCCAAGGATGTTACTATAAGTGCCTTTCCATCCACTATGCACCGCTGCAACGGTTTTATTTTTATAATCACAAATTAAAATTGGAACACAGTCAGCAGTAAAAACTCCTATGGCTAATTTACTCCCAGTAGATATAATGGCATCCCCTTGCTTAATTTCCCCATAAAAATCTATTACTATGTCACTATGAACTTGTTTTGAATATGCAATTTCTTTTATTTTAAACCTATCTATTAAACTATCTTTAATTTCATTTATATTGTTAATATTAATATTCAAATGATTTTCTGAAGTGGAAAAAACGAAATTCCCTTTATTAATTTTATCTATGATAAACTTATAATCTTCAATTTTTAAAACTTCACTCATGAAACCCCTCCTAATTTATTTTAACATTATAAAGTATTTTAATAAATTATTGTTAAGTTTATTATACTTCTTTAACCATATCTTAACATAAGAAAATAATGTATATTTAATAAGCCAAACCATATATAGGTTTGGCTTATTTTTTATTCATAAGATCTCTTATTTCTTCCATAAAAGTATTTATATCAGTAAATTGTCTATAAACAGATGCAAACCTTACATAGGAAACCTCATCAATCTTTTTTAATCTCTCCATTACCAATTCTCCGATAAGATCAGACTTCACTTCTTGAATCATCTGATTGCTCAATACCTTCTCCACCTCTAATGCTATTTCTTCAATTTGATTTCTTGATACCGGTCTTTTTTGACAAGCTTTAATTAACCCATTTATAATTTTATCCTTATCAAAATTTTCCCTAGTTAAATCTTTTTTTATAACTTGTATAGGAATATCTTCTATCTTTTCATAGGTTGTATATCTTTTTCCACACTTTAAACATTCTCTTCTTCTTCTAATAGCTGTGTAATCTTCTGTAGATCGTGAATCTACAACCTTACTTTCCTCATAATAACAAAATGGACACTTCATAGGCTCACACCCTTCATCTATAGTTAAGTATATTATACATACTAATAAGGTAAATTACTATATAGTAGTTGCATTTTTACTTTCGCCCTCTACAAGTATTACATCTATGCCAATTTTAACGATATTGCTCCAAGGTATTTCCATTAATTCATATTTACTTAACCAATTGTTTTTATTTATTGGAATTAAAATTGATATAACCGTATAGTTATCACAATCAACTTTGAAGTCTTTTATATATCCTAATTTAATGCCATTGCTAATATCTATAACTTCCATATTGCGTATATTGTTTATAGAAAATAATGAGTTCTCCATATAATAAATCCCCCTTAATAGCTATAAACTTTTAGTATATAGCCTTTTCTTTTATTAAATACTATGAAGCTTACAAATTATTTAGAATTAATTATTAAAAAGAAAAAGAGCCCTTAAGGCTCTTAAACATATTTTCTCATATGCCGTAGTGCTGTTTTTTCTAGTCTTGAAACTTGAGCTTGAGAAATTCCTATTTCTTCTGCAACCTCCATTTGAGTTCTTCCATTGAAAAATCTTAAGGTTAGTATTAACTTTTCTCTAGAGTTTAATTTTTTCATGGCTTCTTTTATAGATATATTTTCTAGCCAAGAATCATCTAGATTTTTATTATCACTTATTTGATCCATAACATATATAGCATCACCACCATCATGATAAATTGGTTCAAATAAGGATACAGGATCTTGAATGGCATCTAAAGCAAATACCACTTCTTCCCTGGGGATTTGCAATTCTTTTGCTATTTGGGATATAGTTGGTTCCTTGTTGTTTTCATTAATAAGCCTATCTCTTACTAGTAATGCTCTATAAGCAATATCTCTTAAGGACCTGCTTACTCTAATGGCATTATTGTCCCTTAAATATCTTCTTATCTCCCCAATTATCATAGGCACAGCATAAGTTGAGAATCTTACATTTTGTGATAGATCAAAATTATCAATGGCTTTCATAAGTCCTATGCATCCAACTTGAAATAGGTCATCAACATTTTCACCACGATTATTAAAACGTTGAATAACACTTAAAACAAGCCTAAGATTGCCATTTATAAATATTTCTCTAGCGCTCTCATCTCCATTTTTCATAGCTAATAATAGCCTCTTCATCTCAGCTTCTTTTAAAACCGGAAGCTTAGAAGTATTTACTCCACAGATTTCAACCTTATTTATCATCATATAAGTTCAGTCCCTTCAGAAGTAATTACAACTTCATTAAAATTATCTCCTTCAGGAAACTTTTTATACTATAGACAAACTTATACCATTCTACTAATTTCTTTTTTTAATCTTTTAATAATTCTTTTTTCTAACCTTGATATGTAGGATTGGGAAATTCCAAGCATATCTGCTACTTCTTTTTGGGTTTTTTCTTTACTACCACAAAGTCCAAATCTTAGTTTAACTATTTCCTTCTCTCTTTCATTTAATTTTTTCATAGCGGTAAACAATAATTCCTTATCCACTTCATCTTCTATAAGATTATAAACAATATCATTGTCTGTTCCTAGAATGTCCGATAATAATAATTCATTTCCATCCCAGTCGATATTTAATGGTTCATAAAAAGATATCTCCGCCTTAACTTTTGAATTTCTTCTTAAATACATTAATATTTCATTTTCAATACATCTTGAAGCATAAGTAGCTAATTTAATCTTTTTCTCAGGATTAAATGTATTAACTGCCTTTATAAGCCCTATAGTACCTACCGAAATTAAATCTTCTACACCTACGCCTGTATTTTCAAACTTTCTGGCTATGTAAACAACCAATCGAAGATTCCTTTCTATAAGTGTACTCCTTACGCTCTCATTTCCCTTAATTAACTGATTAACTAAATTATCTTCTTCATCCTTGGATAGAGGTGGAGGCAAAGCATCATTCCCACCAACATAATATATTTTTTTTATAAATATTTTTAGCTTAATAAGAATTCTATTTAATAACACATTTAAATTTATCACCATTTAACCCCCTACATTATATTATTCCTCTTGATAACAATGCTCTATAATCTTTCTCTATACTAAGAATTTCATCAGTAAAACAAACTACCGCCCTTATTAACATTTTCTTGTTCTTTTTAAATAGCCATATCTCTTCAGGTATAAACCCATTAATAACACCTCTACTTCCATCTACCAATTTATAAGGGATAAGAAAAGATTTTTCATTTTTAATAGCAATAATATCCATTACTGACTTTTCTACTATAATTACTGGAAGGTTAGTAGCAGGTTCTCTAAGTTCATTACCAGTATCTAGAAATGCGTAAAAAGAAGTTATACATTCTTTATGCTTTATTTCTAATTTATAAATATAACTAGTTATTTCCCCCCTGTCCTTAATAAAAGAAACTATCCTTTCAACGATTAAGAAAATTATAATTATTCCTAATAAAAATTTCTTATAGTTAAAGCTATCTATAACAAACTTAGAAGTTATACTTATATTGCGTATTTCTATAAAAAAACATATACCTGCTAACAAGAATGACAGAGCTAAATAAGTAAATGCAGCTTTTATATTAATTAATAAATCCTTAATTCTAAAAGCTATGAACACTATAATGAAGGGCATTAGTATCTTAAAAGGCACGGCGGATAATATTTTAACTTTAGGAAACAAAATAGTTAGTGTATATAATGCTGCTATCAGTGAAGATAAGTGAATAAAAAGATACTCTTTCTTTATATGCAGTATTCTTGCAGTGATTATTATTAAAAACATACTCACTAAATAGTTTTCTAAAATTAACACATCTACGAATATTTTCATATACTCACCTTCTATTGCTTTTATTATATAACTTATTTCAGTAATATTTTGTCATTTTATACTCCATATGTATTTTTTTATAGGTTAAATTATTACATAATATTGCAAAAAAAATAGACAAGTGTTTTAAAACACTTGTCTATTTAATATATAAGTTATCTTTTTTGTCTTCTTAAAAAAGCTGGTATGTCTAAATTATTATCATCCTCTTCTTTAGAGGATGCAACTTCAGGTTCACTGCTTTTAAAACTATTTACATTTGTATTAATAGTCTTTGTTTCAATACCTTTTGCTTTCTCTTTTTCAAATCCTGTAGCTATCACTGTAATCCTTATTTCATCTTTAAGATTTTCATCAATTACAGCTCCGAATATAATATTAGCATCAGGGTCTGCAGCTTGCTGTACTATCTCTGCTGCTTCATTTATTTCTAAAAGCCCTAAATCTAAACCACCAGTTACATTGAGAAGAACCCCTGTAGCTCCCACAATAGAGGTTTCTAGTAATGGACTAGATATAGCTTGTTTTGCTGCCTCTTGTGCTCTCTCATCACCTTTTCCATTACCTACACCCATATGAGCAAGACCTTTATCTAGCATTACAGCCCTAACATCAGCAAAGTCTAAATTAACTAGACCAGGTATGGTAATAAGATCTGAAATACCTTGTACACCTTGTCTTAAAACATCATCAGCAAACTTAAAAGAATCTAGCAAGGTAGTTTTCTTATCTACCATAGTCAATAATCTTTCATTAGGTATAGTTACTAGAGTGTCTACTCGTTTTCTTAAATTGTCTATACCCATTTCAGCATGCATCATTCTTCTTCTTCCTTCAAAAGGAAATGGTTTAGTTACAACTCCAACAGTTAAAATACCTAGAGATTTTGCAATTTCTGCCACCACAGGCGCTGCTCCAGTACCTGTACCTCCTCCCATTCCGGCTGTAATAAATACCATATCAGATCCCTTAATAGCTTCTGCTATTTCTTCTTTGCTCTCTTCAGCGGCTTTTTGACCTATTTCAGGGTTAGCCCCTGCCCCTAGCCCCTTGGTTAATTTATCTCCAATTTGTATCTTCTGAGATGCATTAGATAGTAACAATGCTTGTTTATCAGTATTAATAGCAATAAATTCAACATTTTTCAATCCATCTAATATCATTCTATTTACAGCGTTACTTCCACCGCCACCACAACCTATAACTTTAATATTAGCAAATTCTTGCATATCCACGTCAAAATCCAACAAATTAATTCCTCCTTTAGAAAAAATCCTCTAGAAAACTTTTCATTTTTGTAATAAAATTATTATCTTCTTTATTGTTTTTATTTTTTTTGTTTATCCTTATGGCATTTCCTTTAACATCTTCTGAGTATACAATTTCTGAATTATATCTCCATTTTAACTCAAAATGTACTAAAGTAACAAGTCCCCAAGCATTAATAAATTTAGAGTTATGTAATTTGAAATCTTCATTTCTTACTATATTAATATTTTTAGCTGTATATTTTGAGAAACTGTACTTTATATCATTAAAGTTTATTAAAGCATTTCCGTAAAGAATTATATTATTAATATCGTATTTTTCTATGTTGCCCTTTAGCACTTTAAATATAAAGCCAACAATTTCTTCTATTCTAGCATTTATCACTTCTAAAATTAAATTCTTATCATATTTTGCAATATCCACATTTTCTATAGATTCTCTACTAATTGCCACCTTTAATTGTTCTGCTTCTTCTATAGTAATATTGAAACAGTAACTTAAATCATTAGTAATATTGTTACCACCTAAATGAACTTCATCTAATGCTACTAAATTACCTCCTGAATAAATAGCTATATCTGCCTTACTGGCACCAATGTCAATAAGTATTGCACCTCTACTTTTATCCAAATCATCGATTAATAATTGAGATGCGGCTTCACAAGATAATCTTATTCCTTTAAGCTTTTTATTTATCTTTGAAAAGCATCTTTCAAAATCATTAAAAACTAAATTATCCATAGTTACAACTTGTGCATTCAACTCTAAATGTTTTCCAGAGATACCCAGGGGTACCTCCTTTACTTTTTGTCCATCTACTAAATACATTTCTTCCACTAGTTGAATTATTTTCTTTCCTTCTGGTAAGCTTATCAGTTTTGCAGATTCCTTAACCCTTATTATATCTTCTTGGCTTATTTTATTTTCTTTATTAGATATAGTTATAATACCTTTACTATGTACCAATTCACATAATCCATTAGGTACGGTAATAAAGGCCCCACTAATCCCTTCACTTAAGTTATTTTCCAATTCTTTGAATGTTTCCCCTAAGCACTCACATGCCTTATCAAAGTCTGTTATTCTTCCTTTATCAATTCCCACTGCAAGTTTTTCAACTTTAGCTACTATTTCAATATTACCAATTGCATCTACTTTTCCAGCTGTAGCATAAATTCCTGATGAACCTATATCCATTCCAATTACTATTCTGTCATCCATTTTTTAAGACCTTTCCTCCTTTGCTTACAGGTATTAAGTATATATTCAACGTAATAAATTAATTTCCTCTAAAAATTATATAAATTAATTAATTATTAATTAAATAAAAAAACAGCCTTTGGGCTGTTTTTAATTGGCTTTTTCTAATTCATTTATACCTATGCTTCTAGTATGCCTAGTGTGAGACCACTCTTTATTATTTTTATTTATAATCCCTTGAATGGCTATGGGAAGCCATGTTATTGAGTAAATAGGATATATGAGATAATATAAAAATATTTTTATGCTGAGTTTCTTATCAAGATAGAGTATAAATGGAGTATATAGGAATTGGAATACAAATACTAATAAAGCCATTATTCTTGAAATCTT
The DNA here is from genome assembly GCF_900142075.1 of Clostridium amylolyticum. Classification (GTDB taxonomy): domain Bacteria; phylum Bacillota; class Clostridia; order Clostridiales; family Clostridiaceae; genus Clostridium_AA; species Clostridium_AA amylolyticum. The sequence goes on along the minus strand of NZ_FQZO01000001.1, from coordinate 759,954 downwards.
AATATTAGTACTTTGTATTGCCTGCATAAAGCCAGATAATATTCTTGGTGCTTCTGCTATTCCATTAATATAATTAAGTATCATAGCTATACCTAATAAAATTATTATTATTGGCTGAACACTATATAGTGCGCAATCTAAAGCAACAAAATCTAATTTTGTTATAGCTCTCTTAAATAATTTAGGGAAATATCTGCTATATACATCAGCAAACCCCTGCATCCATCTTTTTCTTTGAGACCAAGATTGTGATAAAGTTAATGGCTTTTCATCATAAATTATAGCATCATGAGCCCATCCAACCTTATATCCATTTAGCACTAGTTTACATGTAAATTCCAAATCTTCAGTAAGGCATGTTGCTCCCCACCCTAATTCTTTTAAAATATCAGTATCAATACAGAATCCTGTACCCCCTAATTGATTAGAGAGTCCTAAGTTGTTTCTTGAAAGCTGAAACATTCTGTTAGATGTCCAAAATGATATGGAATAACTTCCAGTAATCCAGGTGTCCACAGGATTCTTACTATCTAAATATCCTTGAACAACTTTATATTCTGAACAGAGCATTTTATTCATCTCGCTTAAAAAGTTACTAGAAACTAAATTATCAGCATCAAAAACAGCAATGGCATCATATTTTTTATCCATTTTAAATATTTTGTCAAACATCCATTCTAGTGCATAACCTTTTCCTCTTTTTTCTTTATTAGTTCTTTCATACACTAAAGCTCCCTGTTTTTTTGCAATTAGGGCAGTTTTATCTGTACAATTATCTGCAATAACAAATATATCATATAAGTTAGTTGGATAATTTAAATGTTTAAAACTTTCTATAATATCCTTTATTACCATTTCTTCATTGTGAGCTGCTACCACTAAAGCAAAACTTTTTTTAGGCTCATAATCTTTAACCTTCTTAAATCTCTTAATGCCAAAGAAAGATAATATCAAATAATACATTGATATTATTAACACTAAATTTGTAAATACTATTGAAAGCGATTTGACTATTGATATGACTACTTCCATAGTTATTATCCCCCCTGTATCAAAGTTATTTTAGCACAATTATCTTTCAAATACTATACATCTTTAATAAAATAAAATATTTAAAAGTCTATATGGTGTAATTTAAACTAAATCCAACGAGATTATATGTATTCTAATCATAATAAGGTTTATTGATTATTTAATGAGGAAATGGGTTAATTCTTGCATTTTTCACAATTTGAATATATATCTATATTATGTTATATTATAGTTAGAATATTTAAACTTTTGAAATTATTAAATTACAAAAAATTATTAGGAGGTCATATTAATGAGATGAACAAAAAGAGTAAGCTGTTTTAAACAGTCTTTGTTTCATCGAGAAGACGAGTCCTTTGGTTAGCTATTAATATTATATCCCAACTTTAATAAAAAAATGGAGGGTTAATATGAAAAGAGAGTTAATCAATAGCTTACTAGAGGATATAAAAAAAGAATATAAAGAACCTAATAATGACACTAATTGTGAAGTATGCATCAAAATGATTGATTATATGGCATTTTAAAAAGCTAAAAAGCAGTTCTTTTAAGAACTGCTTTTTTATTTTAATAATATTAGAGCATCATCATTCTAGTAATCATTTCTTTGTCAACACTATATGTAGAAGCGGTTTCTTCAGTAATTATACCTTTTTTATACAATTCAGTAAGGGCCATGTCCATGGTCTTCATACCATATTTACCACCAGTTTGTACTGCTGATTCAATTTGATGGGTTTTCCCTTCTCTTATCATATTTTGTATGGCTGGTGTAGCCACCATAATTTCTAAAGATGCAGTCCTTTTATCTTGAGATGTAGGCACTAACTGTTGTGATATTATACCTTGAAGCACAGCAGATAGCTGAATCCTAATTTGTTGTTGTTGGTATGGTGGAAATACATCTATTATCCTATCTATGGTTTTTGCTGCTCCAATAGTATGTAATGTAGATAATACTAAATGTCCTGTTTCTGCAGCTGTAATAGCTATAGAAATAGTCTCTAAATCCCTCATCTCACCAATTAGTATTACATCAGGATCTTCTCTTAGAATGGATTTAAGTGCATTTTTATAACTCCTACTATCTTTTCCAATCTCTCTTTGGTTAATTATACATTTATTATGTTTATGTAAATATTCAATAGGATCTTCTAAAGTAATTATATGTCCAGCTGTAGTATTATTTATTTCATTAATCATGGCAGCTAAAGTTGTGCTTTTACCACTACCTGTAGGCCCTGTTACCAATATAAGACCTCTTTTTTTAGTTATTAGATCTTTTATAACGGAAGGATAACCTAGCTCTTGAAGAGTAGGAATCTTCAAAGTTATAACCCTTATAGCTATAGCATGACTATTCCTTTGTTTAAATACATTTACTCTAAACCTCCCTAATCCAGGAATAGAATAGGATGTATCCATTTCTCCTTCTTCCATATAAGCCGTAAATAAATCCCCTAAAATTTCTTTGGCAAACTTCTCTGTATCTTTTGGAAGAAGTTTTGTATTGCTTAATACTTTAAGCTTTCCATTTTTCCTTACTGTAGGGGGTATACCTACGGTAAGATGCAGATCTGACGCCTGTTCTTGTATGGTATTTTCTAGTAATTCTTTTAATGTTGCCATAAAATAACCTCCTCACATGATACCTAGTTGATCTTTCCATATGTTAATTGAATATATAGCTTGATTAACAAGCATAGACATTCCATTCATTGTTATGAGTCCCTTTGATTCAGCATCAATAAGGAGTTCAGATTTTTCAGGAATATAATTTAAATCATATACTATTAAGTTATCGTTAAAATCTATCAAATCTATAGGCTTTTTATTTAAATTAATATTACCTAATGGAGTACAGTTTAAGATAATGTCATATTTTTTAAGAGATTTAATGCTGTAATATTCCACAATATCGTTTTTTGGAAAAAAGACTTTTGCTTTTTCAATGTTACGGGTTAAAATATCAATATTCCTAATATTTTCATCCTTCAGTGCTAAGTAAACCGCTTTAGCTGCTCCTCCAGCACCTATTATTAATGCTCTCTTATCCTTTAGGTTTATATTATTATCTTTTAAGCTTTTAATAAATCCAAAATAATCTGTGTTATAACCGTACATCTCACCACTCTGAGAAATGGATACTGTATTTACAGCTTTTAAAATATTTGCAGGATATTTTAACTCATGAACATACTCTACAATTTTTTCTTTATAAGGGATGGTTACATTGAAACCTACTATATTGGTATTTTTTATATTCATAATAAAATTATCTAAATGTTTAAAATCTAAGTCAAATATTTCATATTTTAATGGTATATTATTCTCTAAATAGTAATCATTATGTATTTTAGGAGAAAGGGAATATTGAATATTCCTACCTAAAAGTCCACAGGTTTTCATTGTTTTTTCACCTCATAGGATATTATTCTACATAATACAATAAATTCCTCTTAATATATAAATATTTAGAGGAATTTATTACATATTATTTAAATTTACCATTTAATTCTTTAAAAAGTTTTTTTAGTGCTTTTTTTTCAATACGTGACACATAAGATCTTGAAATCCCAAGTAATTTTGCTATTTCTCTCTGAGTTTTACAGTTTCCATCTATAAGACCGTAGCGCATTTCTATTATGGCTCTTTCCCTATCTTGAAGAGAAGAATAAATCTTTAAATAGAGTTTTTTTATTTGTATTTTATTTTCCACAATTTCCATTATAGAATCTTCCTCGCTACTTAGTACATCCATTAAGCATATTTCATTGCCTTCTTTATCGATACCTATAGGATCTTGAAGATAAACTTCTCCTTTGGCCTTTTTATTGTTTCTTATGAGCATTAATATTTCGTTTTCTATACACCTAGCAGCATAAGTAGCAAGTCTTGTACCTTTAGAAATATCAAAGGAATCTATTGCTTTAATTAGACCTACTGTACCTATAGATATTAAATCATCAATATCTTTTCCTGGATAAGTATATTTTTTTACAATATGTGCTACCAATCGTAAATTTCTTTCTACCAAAACATTTTTAGCTTCTTCATCACCATTTTTAAGTTTTATCAGATACTCTTCTTCTTCTTTTTCATCTAAAGGTTGAGGAAATGAGTTACCTCCACTAATATACCCTGTAAAAAAAGCGATATTGCCAATAACGTCTATAATATAATTAATAACAAACACTAGTTGCTCCTCCCAATAGTGCTTATTAATATTCTATTCAACAGAGGTATAATAGTTTCCTATTATTAAGGGTATTATTTAATAGTTAATAAAATATCTTTAAAAACCACCCCAGCGGTGTTACTCCCTTGATATTCTTCTCCCAGTTCATTCTTTCCATCAATATTTGGTACAAAAACCACCAAGGTATAATATTTATTATCTTTTTTATAATATCCCGCGAACCATCCATGAGTGTGAAATACTTCTCCATCTAAAGAACTTGCTGTGCCGGTCTTGCCACCTACTTCCATTCCATTAATATTTGCAATGCTACCAGTGCCTTTAGTCACAGTACTCCTCATGAAATATTTCATATCTTCTGCTGTATTTTTTGACATAACTCTTTCTACAGTACCTTGAAACTCTTTAATAGTATTATCATTAGAATCTTTAATTTTTTCTATAATATATGGTTTTACATAATTACCTTCATTTAATATAGGAGATATGGCCCCAGCCACTTGAATAGGTGTTGCACTAAGGCTATATCCCAGTATTAGATTGTTGTTAAGTTCAACTTTTTCGGGTTTATTTATAATACCAGCGGCTTCATCATAAAATCCTAATACTTTACTGGAATAACCCTGTTTTTTTGCATAGTTAATTATCTCTTCTGCATTAATTTTATTGCCTAATTCAATAAAAAAATCATTGCAGGAATAATTAATAGCCTGTTCAATGTTTATACTACCATGGGCATGAGGCTTATTATTTTTTTTACAATACTTACCTGCGCATATATACTTATTATCTTTACTAACAATACCCTTTTCCAATGCAAGTTCAGCAGTTATAAGTTTAAAAGTAGAACCAGGAGGATAACCTTGTAGAGATGCTGCTATATTTACATTAGGAAGTTTATCATTTTTTTGTGTGAAAGCTTTGACTTTTCCAGTATTTGATTCAATTAACACCACACCTATTTGTTGAAATTTGTTGAATTTATCACTATTTAAAACTTTCTTTATAGAATCTTGAAGCTCATTATCTAATGTCAATACTACATTACCTTTTTCAGGTACATTATAACCAGCTTCTTTTATAAAACCACTTTTATCCACTTGAAATTTTATTTCTGGCTTTATATTTTCACCTGTAATAGTATTAATAAAAGATTCTATGGAATTTTCATCTTTTTTCTCATTGTTCCAATTATACATATTATTAATTACATTTACTATGTTCCACGAATCATTTCTGTCTATGGTATCATATCTCCAAGTATATACTCCTTTTAAATCTTTAATTACATCTTGAATTTTTATGAAGCTGCTCTCATTTATGTCTACATAAACTTTTCCAGAGTCTTTATTAAGCACTTCATTGATGTCAAACTTCTCATCGTTGCCTTTAATAATATAATTTAAGGCCATTATATCGTTTAACTTTGATTCATAATTATTTAATTTAAATAATCTTATATCCAAAACTACAGCATATTTTTCATTAGTGGTATTTAGATATTTGCCCTTTGTGTCTAGTAATTGATATTTAAAATCTGATATTTTCTCTTGATAATAATACTGTTTATCAGCTAAGTTCTTATAATAACTCCTTTTAAAAAGCTGAAAATAAGATACTCTAAATAAGAGTGCCGTTAGTAGGAGTATTAATATCATTTGAACTTTAAATAATCTTCTACAGTGAATTCTTTTATACAATAAAAAACACCTCCCCGGCTAAATTCTAGCCATTAAGAAAGTGTTTTATTCAAAAAAATTATTTTTGTAATATTTGTTTTATATTAGCTACTAATATATCTATAGCAACTTTATTATGTCCGCCTTCGGGAATTATAATATCAGCATATCTCTTAGTTGGTTCTGTAAATTGCATGTGCATCGGTCTCACAACGCTTAGATATTGATTTATTACTGAATCTACAGTTCTTCCTCTTTCGTTTATATCTCTTACTAACCTTCTTATAATTCTAACATCAGCATCCGTATCAACATAAATCTTTATGTCTAATATATTTCTTAAATCAGGATCTTCCAATACTAAAATTCCTTCAACTATTATAATTTCCTTTGGCTGTACTTTGATGGTTTCTTCTTTTCTATTATGTATTGAGAAGTCATAGATGGGTTTTTCAATAACTTCTCCATTTAGTAACCCTTCTAGATGTTTAACTAAAAGCTCATTATCAAAAGCATCAGGATGATCGTAGTTGGTTTTTATCCTATCTTCTAAGGAAAGATGACTTTGATCTTTATAATATGAATCTTGCTCTATCATAGCTATGCAATCTTCAGAGAACTTATTATAGATTTCTTTAGCCACAGTACTTTTACCAGATCCTGTGCCTCCTGTAATTCCTATAAGAATGGGCTTCTTCATTAATAACTTTCCCCCTTACCTCTAATAAGCATATCTTTCTCTTTAAGTTCAGTATCGCAATATATGTTATAAATCATCTGAGCTCGGGGTGTTGATTCTATTGAATTACCTTCTTCATCTTTTAAATCTTTAATAATAATTTCAAAGTTATCTCCTTTAGGTCTGAGAATCTCCACTTTATCGCCTTGAAATACTTTATTTCTTTGTTCTATTACTGCCAATGATTTTTCTTTATCATAAGATTTTACAATTCCTACAATGTCATAATCTCTTATATAGGAGGAAGTTTCATAAACTTGTTTATTCTTTTCTCCAAAATAAAATCCTGTATGATATTGTCTGTGTGAAACCTTGTTTAAATTGTCCATCCAAGCCTGCTTAAATTCATATGTATCAGGATTTTCAAAATATGCATCTATACCTTGTCTATATGCCTTTACCACTGTAGCTACATAATAAGAACTCTTCATTCTTCCTTCTATTTTGAAAGAATAAATACCGCTTTTAATAAGTTCGGGTATATATTCTATCATACACAAATCTTTGGAATTCATAATATAAGTTCCCTTATCATCTTCTATAACCTGATAATACTCTCCAGGTCTTTTTTCTTCCATAAGATAATATTTATATCTACAAGGTTGAGCACAAGCACCTCTATTAGCATCTCTTCCAGTGAGGTAATTTGATAGCAAACATCTTCCAGAATAAGACATGCACATGGAACCATGAACAAAAGCCTCTAACTCACAGTCTTCTGATAATTTACTTCTTATTTCTATTATCTCTTTTAAAGATAATTCTCTAGCTAAAACTATTCTTTTTACACCCATATTGTGCCAAAATTCTGCAGACTTCCAATTTACATTATTAGCTTGGGTGCTTAAATGAATCTCTAAATTTGGCGTTACCTCTTTTGCTGTAATTATTATAGAGGGATCTGAAGCTATAATAGCATCTACATTTAATTCAGTAAGTTTCATTAAGTATTCTTCTAAACCTATAAGATCAGAGTTATGGGGAAATACATTTAAAGTTACATAAACCTTTTTATTTCTGTCATGAGCGTATTTTACTCCCTCTTTTATATCTTCTTCAGTAAAATTATCTGCAAAAGCTCTTAAATTAAGTCTGTTTCCTCCTAGGTAAACCGCATCAGCTCCAAAATCAATGGCTGTTTTAAGTTTTTCAAGGTTTCCAGCAGGGGCTAACAATTCAGGCTTTCTCAACTTTTTGACCTCCTTTTTGTAACTGCTATTCCATCTCCCATAGGAATCACAGAGGTTATTAAATCAGTATCTTTATTTACTTCTTCCAAATATTTTCTCATACGTTTTACTATGGTAATTTTTCTTCTTTTTAGAAGATCGTTGGTTGCAACCATACCTCTAAATAATACATTATCTGCAATAATGATCCCTTCTTGAGATAGTAACCTTAAACAATTTGGCAGAAAATGATTATAATGCCCTTTTCCTGCATCCATAAATATAAGATCATATTTATCATCTAAGGATTCCAGTATCTCTAATGCGTCGCCTTCCAATATATCTATATTTCTATAGCCATATTTACTGAAATTAGCATTAGCTTCCTCAATCATTGATGCATCCCGCTCAATAGATGTTATAGAAACATTATTATTCATAGCTTCACTCATTAATATAGCAGAATATCCTATGGCTGTTCCAAGCTCTAATATCTTCTTCGGTTTTTGTATAGATACCATGAGTTCTAAAAAACGTGCTGTTTCTTTTTGAACTATGGGAACATTATTTTTTTTAGCATATCTCTCAAGTTCATTTAAAACCTTATTATTTTCTGAAAGTAAGCTTCTAAGATATTCCTCCATGTAATCGTAGGTTATTCCATTCATGTAGGACCTCCGTTAATATCCTAATTCCTTCTTTTTCTTTAGAAATTCATTATAGTTATTTGTAAAGAAATGAGAACCTTTTTTACTATCATAAAGATAATACAAATAATCTGTTTTAGCTGGGGCCATGGCAGCTTTTATAGCTTCTTTGCCCGGACTAGCTATAGGACCAGCTGGTAATGATGGTATCTTATAAGTATTATAAGGCGAAACCACTTCTAAGTCCTTATAAGTTACCACTTCCTTATGTTTTCCTAAAGCATATAATACAGTAGCATCAATTTGCAATGGCATTTTCTTATCTATACGATTGTTGATAACAGATGCTATAGTAGGCATTTCTTCTTTATTCCTTGCTTCTTTTTCTATCATAGCTGAAATATTTATAGTTTCTTCAACTTTATTTTCTTGCAGGGATATATTTAACTCCTTTTCACATTCTTTTAAAACTTCTTCAAACCTTTTAACCATTTTATCCACTATTTCATCAGGTTTTGCATCTTTTTTAATAGAGTATGTATCAGGAAACAAAAAGCCTTCAATATTATACCTTTTTTCATTTGAGAATTTAATGTAGTTAGGATGTTTATATTCTTTTACAGCTTTTATAAAATCATCCTTTTTGCAAAGACCTGCTTCTTCTATTTTCGCAGAAATTTTATCTATATCAAAGCCTTCTGGTATGGTAATTTTTATTGAATTATCTGCTTCATTACCCTTTTTAATTTCATTTACTAAATTATCAAAGGAAATATCCGAATTAATTTCATAATCACCAGGTTTTATATTTCCGCTTATAGAATTCAATTTAATATGAATTTTTATCATGGAAATATTTTTAATTTTACCTTGGGTATCTAATCTATTTAAAACGTTATAAAGGGTATCACCTTTATTAACCACCACTTGTGTTTTTTCTTCTTTTCCCTTTAGCGGATGATTTATTACGGAATTATAGTATAAATAACCCCCAGATAAAAGTAAAATAAGTATAAATATAGCTGCAATGACCACTTTTTTTCTCATAAAAAATACCCCCTTATACTAAGAAACCTATTTACTTCTTGAAATTAGTCTCTTTCTTTCTCCACTATCTAAAATTCTTTTTCTCATCCTTATACTTTTTGGAGTAACTTCTACGAGTTCGTCCGCATTAACAAATTCAAGACACTGCTCTAAAGAAAATTTTCTTGCAGGAGTAAGCCTTAGAGAATCATCTGAACCAGAAGCTCTAGTATTGGATTGGTGCTTTTTCTTACAAACATTAACTTCAATATCTTCAGCCCTAGAGCATTCACCAGCAATCATTCCAGAGTAAACTTCTGTACCTGGCTCTAAAAATAATATACCTCTTTCTTGTGCATTAAATAGTCCATAAGCAATGGCTTCTCCTGCCTCAAATACCACTAAAGAACCTCTGCTTCTTTCAGGAATATCACCTTTATATTTTTCATAACCATTAAATACGTGGTTCATTATTCCATTTCCTTTGGTATCTGTTAAAAACTCATTCCTAAATCCTATTAACCCTCTGGATGGTATTATAAACTCCAATCTAGTATATCCATTTATTGCTGAGGTCATATTAACCATCTCTGCTTTTCTAGGTCCTAATTTCTCCATAACAGGTCCCATAAATTCTTCAGGAACATCAATGGTTAAATGCTCCATAGGTTCAGATTTAACTCCATCAATGGTTTTAAAAATTACACTTGGCTTTGATACTTGAAACTCATAACCTTCTCTTCTCATGGTTTCAATTAATATTGAAAGGTGAAGTTCACCCCTTCCACTTACTTCAAAGCGATCTGGGGACAGTTCTTTTACTCTTAAACTTACATTGGTCTCCAGCTCTTTCAAAAGCCTATCTCTTAAATGACGAGAGGTTACATATGTTCCTTCTCTGCCTGCAAAAGGAGAGTCATTAACCATAAAATTCATATTTAAAGTCGGCTCATCAATATTAACAAAAGGTAATGCTTCAGGTGTAGAGGCATCAGCTACAGTGTTTCCTATGTTAGCTTCTCCTAAACCACTTATGGCAATAATATCTCCTAGTGCTGCTTCTTCTGTTTCAATTTTTTTCAATCCATTATACACATATAAATTTGAAACCTTTGTATTTACTATTTTGCCTTCTTGATTTATAACTGCAACTTGAGAGTTTTTCTTTACTCTTCCTCTTTCGATTTTTCCTATGGCAATTTTACCAACATACTCATTTGAGTCTAATGTGGTAATAAGCATTTGGAAAGGCATATCGATATAACCCTTAGGTGCATCTACGTGATTTATTATGGTTTCAAAAAGAGGAACCATATCTATATTTGCCTCCTCAGGTTCATACCTTGCAAAACCCTCTCTAGCGGATGCGTAAATAATTGGAAAATCTAATTGTTCATCATTGGCACCTAGTTCTACAAATAAGTCAAATACTTCATCTATAACTACAATAGGTCTAGCATCTTTCTTATCTATTTTATTAATGACTACTATAGGCTTAAGATTTAACTCTAATGCCTTCTTCAGTACGAATTTAGTTTGAGGCATAGGTCCTTCATAAGAGTCCACTACTAATATAACAGAGTCCACCATCTTTAAAACTCTTTCTACCTCTCCACCAAAATCAGCATGCCCTGGAGTATCTACTATATTAATTTTAACATCATTATAGGTTACTGCAGTATTTTTAGATAATATTGTGATTCCTCTTTCTTTTTCAAGATCATTAGAGTCCATCACTCTTTCATCTACTTTTTCATTTACCCTAAATATATTGCTCTGTCTTAACATAGCATCTACCAGTGTAGTCTTACCATGATCTACGTGAGCTATAATTGCTACGTTTCTTATATTGTCTCTAGTATATAATTGCATAATAATTCCTCCGACATCTTAAGTTTAAAAAAAATTGGATACTATCATAGTATCCAATTTTAAATAACCATTCTTTATTTTAATATCTACTACACTAAAAGTCAACTTAACTGCATCATTATTACCAACTTAATTTAAAGCCTATAGCATAAGTAAGTATTCTCAATAAATCTTCACATGATAACGTTAATTTAGACTCATACTGCATGTAAAGGTATTTTTTATCATTTAATCAGATTATATTTCCATTATAATAGGTAAAATCATAGGCTTCCTTTTTGTTTTTTCATATAGATAAACTCTTAATCCATCTTTTATCTTTGATTTTAAAGTTGCCCAATCAGTTATGCCTTTATCTTCACATTCTTTAAGCACTTGTTTTACAATTTCTTTAGCTTGCTCCATTAAGTCCTCAGATTCTCTTACATACACAAAACCTCTAGATATTAAATCAGGGCCTGCAATCACTGAGCTACTTTCTTTTTCTATGGTAACAACCACTGTAAGTATACCATCTTGGGAAAGATGCTTTCTATCTCTTAACACAATATTTCCTACATCTCCCACACCTAAGCCATCCACAAAAACATTTCCGGATGTAACACTGCCATTTTTGCGAAGGGTATCTTTGCTTACTTCTATAATATCGCCATTATCCACAATAATAACATTATTTTGTGGTAACCCCATTTTAATAGCAAGCTCAGCATGTTGTTTTAAATGTCTATACTCTCCATGTACTGGCATAAAATACTTTGGTTTAACTAGGGCATGCATTAGTTTAAGTTCCTCCTGGCAAGCATGACCTGATACATGCACATCTGCCAAGGATTCATAAATAACTTCTGCTCCCTTTTTAAACAATTGGTTTATCACCTTAGAAATAAGTTTTTCATTTCCTGGAATAGGTGATGCTGAAATAATAACTAAATCTCCAGGTATAATACTAATTTTTTTATGATCATTGTTAGAAATTCTAGAGAGTGCTGACATTGGCTCTCCCTGACTTCCTGTAGTTATAATAACTACATTTTCAGGTGGGTATTTATTTATTGCATCAACACTTATAAGGGTTTCCTTTTCAAATTCAAGATAACCAAGCTCCAGGGCTACAGTAACTATATTCTCCATGCTTCTTCCAGAAACAGCAACCTTTCTATTATGTTTTGCAGCAGCTGTTATAATCTGTTGAAGTCTATGAATATTGGATGCAAAAGTAGCTACTAAGATTCTTCCCTTGGCAGTAGAAAAAATGTTTTCAAAGGTTTTACCTACTGTGCTTTCTGACATAGTATAACCTGGTCTTTCTACATTTGTACTATCTGCTAAAAGCATTAACACTCCTTTTTTACCCAATTCTGCAAATCTAGCTAAGTCTATAATCTCTCCGTCAATAGGGGTATAATCCACCTTAAAATCTCCAGTATGGATAACAACACCAATAGGAGTATGAATGGCTATAGCAACAGAATCTGCAATGCTGTGATTTGTTTTAATAAACTCTACAGACATACTATCAAGTTTAATTATATCTTTTGGATTTATTCTTATTAGTTCTACTGAACTTAAAAGTCCGTGTTCTTTAAGCTTTGTTTCCACTATACCTAAAGTCAATTTAGTACCATATACAGGTACATTTAATTGTTTTAGCACATAGGGAAGAGCACCTATATGGTCCTCATGGGCATGTGTCAGAAAAATTCCTTTTACCTTGTCTTTATTTTTTATTAAATAGCTGATATCTGGTATGACTATATCAATTCCAAACATATCTTCATCTGGAAATTTTAGTCCGCAATCAATAACTATTATATCCTCTTTGTACTCAAAGGCAGTTAGGTTTTTACCTATTTCATTAATACCGCCTAGAGGAATAATTTTTATTTTTTCTTTCTCTCTTTTCATCAGCACCCCTCCTTATTATCTTTTTTTAATTTTCTGACTGACATTCATCACAAAGGCCAAAGAACTTAACGCTATGATCCATAATTTTAAAATTATACTTGCTTTCAATATTAACTTCTAGAGTGTCTAACAAATCGCCTTCCACTTCTATTACCTTGCCACAGTTGCTGCATACCAAATGATGGTGTCTATGGTTTTCATTTTCATGGACCAACTCATATCTAGCACAACCATCTTCCAGATCTAATCTGTATATAATGCCCATTTCTTCTAATAATAATACAGTTCTATAAACTGTAGCTAAACCTATTTCAGGGCATTCTAATTTAACATCATCATATATTTCTTCTACTGTAAGATGCTTTCCTTCATTTTTAACCAATCCATCTAAAATAGCTCTTCTCTGAGGTGTTAATTTATAGCCACGTTGTTTTAAGTCATCTTTTAATTTTTTAATCTCTTCTAAAGATAAATTTGACATAACTATACCTCTATCTTAATTTAATGTTTCATCTGAAAAAATTGCGCTATAGGCTTCTAAAACCAGTTCATATTCCTCTTCATCATCTACAGTAACAAGAACTTCAGTTCCTTCACTATCAGTTACTATTTTTAAAGCTATAGCATCTGCATCCTCATCATCTACAGGAGCTACTATAATATACTCATCTTTCTCTATATCTAATTTAGTTATTACTTCAAACTCAATCTCTTTTCCCTCTTCATCTTGAAGGACAATAGTATCTATTTCATTTTCCATGTTATTCTCTCCTTTTATTAAAATTATTTTTGTCTAAATAGCCTTGAAGAATATAAACCGCTGCTAGTTTATCAACTATCTTTTTTCTTTTTTCCCTAGAAAGATCTGCTTCTATCATAGCTCTATGCGCTGCCACAGTGGTTAGTCTTTCATCCCAATACTCCACTTTAACATTTAATCTTTTTTCTAAAAAGTTGCAGAATCTTATTACTTTTTCTCCTTGCTCACCAATAGTACCATTCATATTTTTTGGTAATCCTGATAATATTAGTTCTGCAGAATATTCATTAATAATTTTTTGTAATTCTAAGGCATCCTTTTCTTTACCTTTACGATGTATAGTTGTTATTCCTTGAGCCGTTAATCCTAAAGGATCACTAACAGCTACCCCGATGGTCTTGTCACCAATATCTAGTCCAATTATCCTCATAAGTACTCCTTTATTAAACAAAAAGTGCCTATTAGGGCACTTTTTGTTTATTTGATTTCTAAGTAAGCTTTTATAACCTCTTCTAGGATCTCATCTCTTTCCAGCTTTCTAACCAATGCCCTTGCTCCATTGTGATTGGTTATGTATGTAGGATCGCCAGATAACAAATAACCCACTAACTGATTAACAGGGTTATATCCTTTTTCGCTTAAAGCATTATATACTTCAGTAATAATAGATTTTGTAAGATCCTTTTTATTACGTGAGAAATCAAATTGCATAGTGTTTTCGTTATTACCCATTTTACTGCTACCTAAATTGAATTTAAGTAGCTTCACCCCCTTGCTATTAATTTTGTAAGCAAAGTTTATTTTATTTTTATTATATACTAAATTTATATCCCTTATTCAAAGCAACATAACTGATATTATAATTATAGAACAATTTGGCAAAAAAGTATACTACTTAATAAGAGTTTCTAATATTGTTTGGATTTTATTCAAAGCCTCTTGTGCTTTTTCAGGTAATTTCCCCCCTGCTTGAGCCATGTCTGGTCTTCCACCACCACCACCGCCAGCAATGGAAGCAATTTCTTTAATTATTTTTCCACAATGAACTCCTTTTAATACAGCTTCTTTTGAAGCCATAGCGACAAAATTAACCTTATCTTCTGTAATGCTTGCTAGTACTACTAAACTATTATCATTCTTATTTCTTAATTTCTCAGCTAACTCTCTAAGAGAATTAGCATCTATATCATTTAATATAGCTTTAATTAGTTTAACTCCCTTTACCTCTATTGCAGAGGATTGAATGTCATCTTCAGAACTTGAAACTAATTTTTGCTTTAATTCTGCAATTTCTTTTTCTTTTTCTTTTAATTCAGAAACAACATTATTAAGTTTATTAATAAATTCTTTTTCGCTAGCTTTTAAGATCTGTGAACCTTCTTTGATTAATTCTGTCTTAATTTCAAAATATCTCAATGCATTAATACCGGTAATAGCTTCTATTCTTCTAATACCTGCTGCAACCCCTGATTCTGATATTATTTTAAACAAGCCTATTTGTCCAGAGTTCTTAACATGGGTTCCTCCACATAATTCACTACTAAAATCACCCACGGATACAACCCTTACCTTTTGAGAATATTTCTCATCGAACAAAGCCATAGCTCCAGAGTTCTTAGCCTCTTCTAAGGTCATTTCATCTGTAATAACCATGTTAGCTTCCATTATTTCTTTATTTACCATCTCTTCTACAGCTTTTAATTCTTCTTCTGTCATGGAGGAAAAATGCGTAAAATCAAATCTAAGTTTATCTGCATCTACATAAGAGCCTGCTTGATTAACATGTTCTCCCACTATAACTTTAAGTGCTTTGTGAAGTATATGGGTAGCAGTATGGTTTTTGCAGATATTATTTCTTCTTTGGGTATCAACTTGAAGTACAACCCTTTCTCCTAGTGTTAGAGAGCCCTCTAACATTTTAATTATATGAATAACTTTCCCTGATAAATTTTTCTTACAGTCTATTACTTCTGCTTTAAAATTATCATTATAAATTATTCCTATATCTCCAACTTGACCACCCATCTCTGCGTAGAAAGGAGTCTTTTCTGTAACTATAAAGCCCTCTTCACCCTCATTAATGGTTTCTACAAAATCCTTATTATTGGAAATAACTTTAACTGTTGAAGAAAACTTAGTATCATAATAACCTACAAACTCTGTATTAATAGTTTTGTCAATTTTACTAATCAAACTATCTTCAGAGCCCATATAGTTACTCTCTCCTCTAGCATCTCTTGCTCTCTGCCTCTGACTTTCCATTTCTCTATTAAATTCTTCTTTATCCACCTTTAAGGACTTTTCTTCTAAAATTTCCTCAGTAAGCTCTAGTGGAAAACCATAAGTATCATATAATTTGAATGCTTTTTCACCGCTTAAAACTCCTTTATTGCTGGTCTTAATTTCTTCAATATAATTATTTAATATATCCATACCTGAATCAATGGTTTCGTTGAATCTTTCTTCCTCCAAAGCCACTACTTTTTTGATATAATCCTTTTTTTCAATAAGTTCTGGATATGCACCTTTATAATTTTCTATAACTTCATCCACTATTTTAGTTAAGAAAGAATCTTTTATTCCAAGTAGTCTTCCATGTCTTGCAGCCCTTCTAAGTAATCTTCTTAAAACATAACCTCTACCTTCATTAGATGGCAATACACCATCTGATATTAGCATAGTAAATCCCTTAACGTGATCGGTAATTATTCTTAAGGAAATATCATTTTTAGATGACTCACCATAACTTACACCTGATATAGAGCTTACTTTATTTAAAATATTTTCTACTGTATCTATTTCAAAAATATTACTTACACCTTGCATTATGGTAGCAATTCTTTCAAGTCCCATCCCTGTATCTATATTAGGGTTAGGAAGCTTATTATAAACTCCATTTTCATCCTTATTAAACTGTGTAAATACAAGGTTCCAAAATTCTATTATCTTGTCTTCATCTTGAGCCTTTATAAACTCCTCAGTACTATTAACCTCTATGCCTACCCTATCATAATGTATTTCAGAACTAGGTCCACAAGGTCCCTGACCAATCTCCCAAAAGTTATCCTCTTTTCCTAATCTAAATATTCTTGAAGTTTGGATATCTGTTTTTTCACTCCATATTTTGTAAGCTTCGTCATCCTCATGGTATATGGTTACATACAATCTATCCTTTGATATTTTTAAGATCTCAGTAACAAATTCCCATGCCCATTGTATAGCTTCTTCTTTAAAATAATCACCAAAAGAAAAGTTACCCAGCATTTCAAAGAAAGTGCCATGTCTAGAGGTTTTTCCTACATTTTCAATGTCACCTGTCCTAATGCATTTTTGGCATGTAGTAACCCTTTTAGACGGCGGAGTTTTAAGTCCAGTAAAATATGATTTTAATGGAGCCATACCAGCATTAATAAGTAATAAACTCTTATCGTCCTTTGGCACTAAAGAAAAACTATTCATCCTTAAATGATGTTTACTTTCGAAAAAACTTAAATATGCTTCTCTTATTTCATTTAATCCTGTTTTATCCACTGTAATCCCTCCATATAAAAATTTACAAATAAAAAGCCTTCATCCCCATGAAAAAAGGGACGAAAGCATATATCCGCGGTACCACCCTAATTATGTATAAAAATACATCGCTTAATTTCTCATAGCTCAAAGATAGCTTCAATATACTTCATAAGAAGTTCGCACCTTCCACTTCCTCTCTTAATATTACAGTATATTTACTCATTCTTATCATCGCTTATTATTCCTTTATAGGCAAATTATATGATAATAACAATTCTATGTCAATAACTTAATAATCACTTATTTCAGTAATACCCTATAACTATAATACCCTTCACAGAAAATAACATAAGGTTAAAAAAGATGGTAATTAATATCTTCATAAATAACTTTAATAATAACAGCAACGGGCACTGCCAATACCATACCTATAAATCCAGCTATTTTCTCACCTAGTAAAAGTAGTAAAATAATCATAATAGGATGAATACTTATACTGTCTCCAATTATTTTAGGAGATATGATATCTCCTTCTATTTGCTGAATAATAGCTAGCAAGATTGCCGTCCAAATGGCCTTTTCTGTAGAGTGTAAAAGAGCTATAAAAACTGCTGGAATAGCACCGAACATAGGCCCAAAATATGGAATTATATTCATAATAGCATTAAGTATTGAAAGCCAAATGGGGAAATCTACTTTCAATATTATTAATGATAAAAAAGTTAATATTCCTATGATAAGGCACAAAATTAGTTGGCTTACTATATATCTTGAGAGCAATTTGTCAATATCTGCAGCAACATTTTTGAACATTTGTCTTTGTTTTGTAGGCAATATTAGTAACAACTTACTGTTTAAAAAATCTCCCTCGCTTATTAAGTAATAAGTTATTATAGGAATAACAGCTAAACTAATAAAGCTCTCTCCCACTTTAATGAGTATATTCACTATATTTTGTGAAATATTTATTATGATTAAATTTAAATAATCATATATAGTATCATGGGACAGATTAAATATCTTAAGTTTATCCAAGTTAAACATGGTAGTTAGTTTACTTATAACCTTCTCACCTTCTGTAATTACCGTATCAATATCCAAACTTTCTCTAAACAAACTTGGTATTAAGTAAATGATGATTAATGAAAATAAACCTATAATTGAAATTAACAGAAGTCCAGCAGCTACTTTCTTATTAAAACCTTTTTTCATAAGCCATAAGTGTATAGGCTTTAATATATAAGCTAATACATAGGAGGAAAATACCACTAAAAAAATTTCTTTAAATATTTTAGATTTATAATATAAAATTAAAAATAATAATAATAGTATAAATACAAAAATGCTACCTGATAACCTCTTTAAGATATTTTTTGTATACTTATTCATAATAGCCCTCATGATTTGACTTATGAGGTATGGATATTAAATTAATTTTGTTCTCCTCCATATGATGCAATATAAAATCTTCTCCTAAGATACAATTGGATGGTAAAATTATGTTCTTACCATATAATAACTTATGAATCAGCCCTGAAGCTACAATTAAACCTTTAATGGTAAAAGAGTATGAATCTATGAGTATATCTTCTAAAACACCTAGCATTTCTCCATTCAAATTAAATATTTCAATATCTTTTATTTCTTTAAAACAAATAAAACTTTGTTTATCATTACCCTTTATTATCATTACTTTATTTATGGATATAACATTCTCCATTAATACTGTCTGCTTTTTTGAAAATAAACTTAAAGGAGAAATTAAAAAACCTACTACCTTACTTTCATGAAAGTCTATTAAAATATCTTTTATATATCCAATTTTTTTCCCTGTGGTGTTAAGCACTTTCATATAGTCAAAATCTTTAGTTCTATACATTTAGTAATTCCTCCCATGAGGTGAAAAATAATGTTTATTAAGTGCATATTTAAAGTATTAACCTTTGTATAAAAAAAATACCTTGAACATCAAGGTATTTTATAAATATTTATATTTTATTCTCCGTGAACTTCTGCATGTATGTCATCATGCTCTTTATAGTCCCAAGGTTCAAGCCCTTGTGAAACTCTATAATCATTAATAGCTTTATGAATAGCTTCTTCCGCTAAGACAGAACAGTGCATCTTAACTGGAGGAAGTCCATCTAAGGCTTCTGCTACTGCTTTATTGGTAAGGGTCCATGCTTCTTCTAAGGTTTTTCCTTTAATGAGTTCCGTAGCCATACTGGAAGAAGCTATAGCAGAACCACAACCAAAGGTTTTGAACCTTACATCTTGAATGACATTATTTTCAACTTTTAAGTAGATCTTCATTATATCTCCGCATTTGGCATTGCCCACTTCACCTATTCCATTGGCATCAGCTATTTCACCAACATTCCTAGGATTTCTAAAATGCTCCATTACTTTATCGCTATACATCATCTATTTTTTCTCCCCTTTTAAAAAATCTTCCCATAAAGGTGACATGTCTCTCAATCTTTTTATAATAGGAGGCAACACCTGGATAACATATTCTACGTCCTCTAAGGTGGTGCTTTCTCCTAAGGTTAATCTTAAGGAACCATGCGCTATTTCATGAGGTAGTCCTATAGCCAATAATACATGTGAAGGATCTAACGACCCTGAGGTACAAGCGCTTCCACTAGAAGCACACACCCCTTCAAAATCTAATGAAAGCAAAATGGATTCCCCTTCAATAAATTTAAAGCATATATTAGCATTACCAGGCAACCTTTTAGAATCCTTTGGTCCATTGAGTTTGCTATATGGAATGTTTAACAGCCCTTCCACAAGCTTGTCACGTAATGAACTTAATCTCTTGTTTTTCTCTTCTATATCAGAAACTGCAAGTTCTATAGCCTTACCTAGTCCTACTATTCCAGGAATATTTTCTGTTCCAGCCCTTCTTGCTCTTTCTTGTCCTCCGCCATGTATTAAGTTATCTATTTTTACTCCTCTTTTTATATAAAGAGCACCAATACCTTTAGGTCCGTAAAACTTATGGGCAGATAAAGACAATAGGTCAATGTGCATAGCTTTTACATCTATCTCTATGTTACCTATAGCCTGAACCCCATCTGTATGAAACAATACTTTATTTTGAGAACATATTTCTCCTATTTCTTTTATAGGCTGTATAGTACCAATTTCATTATTTGCAAACATAATAGATACTAAGATAGTTTTATCTGTAATGGCATTTTTAAAATCTTCTAAATTAATAACCCCTTCAGAGTCCACCTCTAAATATGTAACATCAAATCCTTGTGTTTCAAGATATTCACATGCGTGCAATATAGCATGATGTTCAATTTTTGTAGTTATTATATGGTTACCTTTTTTTCTATTGGCAAAAGCAATGCCTTTAATGGCCCAGTTATCTGCTTCA
Source organism: Clostridium amylolyticum (assembly GCF_900142075.1). Classification (GTDB taxonomy): domain Bacteria; phylum Bacillota; class Clostridia; order Clostridiales; family Clostridiaceae; genus Clostridium_AA; species Clostridium_AA amylolyticum. Next base: position 739,022 of record NZ_FQZO01000001.1, on the reverse strand, counting down.
GACCCGCCTCCAGTAAAGAAAACTTCATTGATCTCACATTTTAAAGCTTTAGAAACTCTTTCTCTGCTTACATCAATAGCTTTTTTTGTCTCCCTAGATAAAGAGTAAAAGGAGGATGGATTTCCATATTTTTCAGTAAAATAAGGCATCATTTCACTGAGTACCTCTGGCTTCACATAAGTTGTAGCAGCATAATCCATATATACAGTTCTGCTCATTTACTTCACCTCTGTTTTAAGATTAATAGTTGAATTTTTTGTATTAAGTCTATTATAATCATCGATAATATCTTGAAGTGTCACTGACTGCATCACATCATCAATACTATCTTTAATTTTTTTCCATAAAAGCCTGGTAGCACAGCAATCAACATTAGTGCAGGGTACTCCATCAACGCATTCGGATATTTCAATAGGTCCTTCTAATATTTCCATTATTTCAGCCACTGTAATATCTTTAGGAGACTTGTTAAGAAAATAACCTCCTTGAGCCCCTCTCACGCTCCTAATTAATTTAGCTCTTCTTAGAGGAGAAAATAACTGCTCAAGATAGTATTCTGAAATATTTTGCCTCTCGGATATACTTTTGATAGACACTGGGGTTTCGTCATAGTGAATAGCCAAATCAACCATGGCTTTGACACCATAACGTCCTTTGGTGGAAAGCTTCATTTTATCACCCCTTAAATCTGAGTAATTTACTATACATTCACAAAAATATAATAGCAAAGCCGAGTATTAAAGTCAACAATAAATAAAAACTTTTGTTAATAAAATATCATGGTATTTAATTTTATTTTTTAATATTTTTCCAATAATTTTTTATGCTTTGTTCAAATTTATTCTCTCCATAATTATAATATATTTTATCTTTAATATTATCCGGCATATATTGTTGATTAATATAATTATGAGGATAATCATGAGGATATTTATACCCTTGCATCCTTCCTAACTTTTCAGCACCTTTATAATGGCCATCCTTTAAATGAAGAGGTATCTCCCCTATATTGGTTTTATCTATGTCCATTAAGGCTTCACCTATAGCTTTTACAGCGGAATTAGACTTTGGAGCAGTAGCCAGAAGGAGTACAGCTTGAGCTAAAGGTATTTGAGCTTCTGGGAAACCTAATTGCAATGCTGAATCAGTACATGCTTTTACAATGGAAATAGCTTGTGGATATGCAAGTCCTATATCTTCTGATGCTATTACTAAAAGCCTTCTTATTATGGAAGTTAGATCTCCAGCTTTTATCAGCATAGCTAAGTATAATATGGATGCCTCCGCATCACTTCCCCTAATAGATTTTTGAAAGGCACTTAATATATCATAATGCTTATCTCCATCTCTATCATAACTAAAATTCTTTTGTGCGAACTCTTTTGCTAAATCACCAGTTATAATTATCTTATCTTTATTAGAAGGAGTTGTTTTAATTATAAGTTCCAAGGAGTTTAATGCTTTTCTAAGATCACCTTCAGAGGAATTACTTATAATTTCTAATGCTTCTTTTTCAAAATCAACAAATAGTCCATTTTCTTCTTTTTTTAATTTATGGCACACCTTTAATAAACCTTCTATAATTTCTTCATTGGACAAAGGTTTAAATTCTATTACCGTAGCTCTGCTTAAAATGGCTTTAAATACATAAAAGTATGGATTTTCTGTAGTGCTTCCTATTAATGTAATTTGACCATTTTCCATATATTCTAATAGAATTTGCTGAGTTCTTTTTGGGAAGTGGTGAATCTCATCTATATAGAGTAGTATCCCCTCATACCCCATAAAAGTATTTAATTCACTTAGAATTTCTTTAATATCTTTTGTTGAATCCGTTGTGGCATTTAATCTATGAAATCTTTTATGCGTCATTTCTGCAATGATATTGGCTACGGTGGTCTTGCCCACACCAGGAGGTCCGTAAAATATCATATTAGGTATAAATTTAGATTCTATAATTCTATTTAATATCTTTCCCTTGCCTAAAATATGCTTTTGACCTATAATGTCCTCCATGGATTCAGGCCTTAGTCTATCCGCTAAAGGTCTTTCCATCTTATTCACCTCTTTAAATTTCTGTCTTAGAAATATTCTAACATAATAATTTCATTAATAAACCCATAATAATTGCCTCTATGGCAATTACGCTATAGAGGCAATAAAAAAATTTATATAATTCTTGTACCTTCATTTCCATCTAAAGCAGCTTTAGCTTTATTTAGAGATGAAATTATAGCCACTCTTGAGTCTTTAGATTTTACAAAGGCCAAAGCTGCCTTAATTTTGGGAAGCATGGACCCTGGAGCAAAATGACCTTGCTTTATATACTCTTCTCCTTGGGAAACTGTCATCTCATCTAACCACTTTTCATCTTCTTTGCCATAATTAATAGCTACTTTATCCACTGCTGTTAATATTAGAAGCATATCCGCCTCTAATATTTCTGCAATCTTTTCAGAGGCAAAATCCTTATCAATAACTGCCGGTACACCTTTTAGTATATTATGCTCTTCTATTACGGGGATTCCTCCCCCTCCTACAGTTATAACAATATGCCCTGCTTCTACTAGGGTTTTAATAACTTTTTCTTCCGCCACTTCTAAAGGCATAGGTGATGGTACCACTCTTCTAAATCCTCTATTAGCATCATTCTTCATAACATAGTTTTTTTCTTTTTCCAGCATTTCGGCTTCTTCCTTTGAGAAGAATGATCCCACAGGCTTACTTGGATTTAAAAAGCCAGGATCATCTTGGCTTACTTTTACTTGAGTTATTATTGTAGCTACTTCTTTCTTTATATTTCTTACACGTAACTCATCCCTTATGGCTTGTTGCAGATGATACCCAATATAACCTTGACTCATAGCACCGCATTCAGGAAAAGGCATTATAGGAATTGACTTATCTTGTTGGGCTGCAGCTTCATAAGTGGAAACTATCTGTCCAACTTGAGGCCCATTACCATGAGCAATTATTATTTCATTTCCAGACTCCACAATATCTACAATAAACTTGGCTGTATTTCTGCAAGTTTTTAATTGCGCTTCTGCTGAAGTATCTTTAGGATTTTCCTGGAGAGCATTCCCCCCTAGTGCTATAACGATTCTTCCCATAAAATCCTCCTATAAAGTTGCAACCATTACTGCTTTTATGGTATGCATCCTGTTTTCAGCTTCATCAAAAACCTTGGAATAAGAGCTTCTGAACACTTCATCCTCCACTTCTCTTATGTCTAATCCTTGATTATCAAAAGTTCCCTTTGCCATATCAGTTTTAAAATCGTGATAGGAAGGTAAACAATGCATAAATATAGCATCTTGGTTATCAGTAGCTTTCATCATATCCATAGTAACTTTATATGGAGTTAGAAGTTTTACTCTTTCTAAAAGTTTATCCTCTTCTCCCATGGATGCCCAAATATCTGTATAAATAACGTCAGCACCCTTTATATCTTCTATTGAATCTGCCATTTCTATCTTAGCTCCAGTTTCATTGGCAACCTTTTGAGCTTTTTCCATTATTTCTTTATCCGCCCACAACTCTTTAGGTGCAAGAGCAGTATAGGTCATTCCCATTTTAGCGCAACCATACATAAGAGCATATCCCATATTATTTCTAGCATCACCTACAAAAACTAGCTTTACTTTATTTAAAGGTTTATGGATATGTTCTTCAATGGTAAGTAAATCCGCTAATACTTGAGTAGGATGATCTACGTCAGTAAGCCCGTTCCATACAGGAACTCCAGAATATTTTGCTAAGTCTTCTACGGTTTGTTGTTTAAAACCTCTATACTCTATTCCATCATAAAATCTTCCCAGTACCTTGGCAGTGTCTTCAAGGCTTTCTTTTTTGCCCATCTGTGAATTAGTTAGATAAGTTACATTGGCACCTTCATCAAAGGCAGCTACTTCAAAAGCACATCTTGTTCTGGTAGAGGTTTTGTCAAATAATAATACTATATTTTTCCCAGCTAGAAGGTTATTTTTTATTCCCATTCTTTTTTTTGACTTTAAATCCTTAGATAAATCAATAAGATATCTTATTTCTTCTGGGGTAAAGTCCATCAAAGTCAGTAAACTTCTTCCTTTTAAATTTACAGGCATCGTTTTATTCCTCCTCTAATTATAAATCATCTCTATATAAAGGCATACTCATGCATCTTGGGCCACCTCTACCTCTAGATAGCTCCGCACTAGGCATGGTTAAAACCTTTATTCCTTTTTTGGTTAATATCTCATTAGTTACATAATTTCTATTATAAGTTATTACTACTCCAGGTGATATTGCAAGGGTATTAGAGCCATCATTCCATTGCTCTCTTCCAGACACTATTGCATCTCCGCCACCACAGCGTATAAGCTCAACACTGGGAAGTTTAAGAGCCTTCATTAGAACTTTGCTTAGCTCCTCATGATGAACCTTAAAATTAAGTCTTTCTTCACCCTCTTGGGTAATTTCATATACATTTAAAGGTCCCTCTATACCAGGATGAATAGTAAACTTATCATAATCCACCATAGTAAACACTGTGTCTAGGTGCATAAATGCCCTACAGGAAGGTATTTCAAAAACTAGGACCTTTTCAAATCCGCTTTGATTTTTAAATAATCTTTGTGCTAGTATTTCAATAGCCTCTGCTGAGGTTCTCTCACTGCAGCCTATGGCAACAATCTTAGGAGATAATACTAATATATCTCCCCCTTCAATACTGTAAGGTATATCTCTGCCGTACCAATGAGGAATATTTTTACTCTTATATATTGAATGGTGATTAAATATCCAATCTAGAAAGAAAGTTTCCCTTTTCCTAGCAGAGGTATGCATAGCATTTATGGTTATGCCATTGCCTAAAACCGCTCCAGGGTCTCTTGTAAAGTATAAATTTGGCATAGGATCTAAATAGAAAGGGTATTTATTGTTTAAAATTTCTGTTAATGAGCTAATATTTTCTATTTTGATTTCATCTTTTCTTATACCTGACATTACCTTTTCCATCATAGTAAATAAAGACATATCCATTAAATACTTAATAAGATTTTCAGTTAGATTTTTGGATGTGATAGAACTTTCTCTTAAAAAGTTTTTTAAGAAATCATATCTTTTTTCTTCAGTTTCTAAAGATTCCATGAGTAGATCTTCTAAATATAATACCTCCACACCGTTTTCTGTTAATATAGTTGCAAAACCATCATGTTCCATTCTTGCAGCCTCTAGGTAAGGAATATCATCAAAGAGTAGCTTTCCTAAATATTCAGGCACAAGATTTTCAATTTCCTTTCCTGGCCTATGTAATAAAACTCTTCGCAATCTTCCAATTTCTGAACCTACATTAAGAACTTTATTCAAAAGTATACCTCCTCTTGTTATAATATTTAGCTTATTTTAATATAATTAATATTAAACCAGTTTAGTAAACGTATACACTTATATTATCCCTTGTATTATTGGTTAATTTATTTCAAATTATTTAACCAATTTTTCATTGATAAATCATTTCTTGCAACATAAGGTTTTATATAAATAAATTAAGTCAAAATTTCTTTAAATATAGTTATAATTATATTATGTGCCTTCATTCTAATATTGTAAATACTAAAATTTAACAAAACTCCTTCATTATAGTGAAGGAGTTTGATTTAACCAGTAGTTATCCATATTTCTAAACTTTTTGTATCTATTATTTACAACCTCTTCCACAGAAGATTTTTTTAGTTCATCCAGGGACTTTAGTATATAATTCCTTATATTAAAAGCACACTGCTTAGGATCTTCTTGTGCCCCACCTTCTGGTTCTTTTATAATATCATCAATTATATGATACTTTTGTAAATCAAATGCAGTTAATTTCATAATTTCTGCAGCCTCTTTAGCTCTTGAGGCATCTTTCCATAATATACTTGCAAATCCTTCCGGTGATAAAATTGAATAAATGGAGTTTTTAAGCATAGCAAACTTATCGCTGATAGATAAAGCTAAAGCTCCTCCGCTGCCTCCTTCACCAATTACTATAGATATTATTGGCACTTTTAAAGAAATCATATTAATAAGATTTTTAGCAATTGCTTCCCCTTGCCCTCTTTCTTCTGCACCTATTCCACAAAAGGCTCCTGGAGTGTCTACAAAGCAAATTATAGGTCTATTAAACTTTTCAGCTTGTTTCATTAATCTTAAAGCTTTCCTATAACCTTCTGGATGAGTCATTCCAAAATTTTTCTCTATATTTTCATAAGTATTTTCGCCTTTCACTTGGGCCACTACAGTACATTTTATATCTTGTATTACAGCTAACCCTGCCATAACAGCCTTATCCTCTCCATAATATCTATCTCCATGAAGCTCAATAAAATCATCAAACACATTGTCAATATAATACTTTGCTGTAGGCCTATTCTTATGTCTAGCTAATAATACTCTGTCCCACGCTGATTTAATTTCAGTCATAATATTAACTCACCTCGTGAAATGAAAGAAGCTTATATAATACATCTTTAAGCTCTTTTCTATTAACTATTTTATCTATAAATCCCTTTTCTTTTAAAAATTCTGCCTTTTGAAAACCCGGGGGCAAAGTTTCATTGATGGTTTTTTCAATTACCCTTTTCCCTGCAAAGCCTATAGATGCTCCTGGCTCGCTTAATATAATATCAGCCTGCATGGCGAAGCTTGCTGTAACCCCTCCCATGGTAGGGTCAGTTAAAACAGAAATAAATAAGATACCTTCTTCATCCAACTTTGATAGCACTGTACTAACTTTAGCCATTTGCATTAATGAGAATATACCTTCTTGCATTCTTGCTCCACCTGAAGCTGTAAAAATAATTAATGGTATTCTGTGTTCCAAGCTAAGTTCAGCAGTTTTTGCTATTTTTTCTCCCACTACAGTACCCATGCTTCCCATCATAAAATTACTATCCATCACACATACTGCAGCTTTCATATTCTTTATACATCCAATTCCTGTTATAACCGCTTCATTAATTGCACTAATATTTTTATTATTATTTATTTTATCAAAGTATTCAGGAAAGTTTATTGGGTTTGTTGTTTCTATATCCTGAAAGAATTCTTGAAAAGTATCAAAAGTTCTAGAAATTCTCTCTTTTGCTCCTAGTCTGAAATGAAAGTTGCAATTTAAGCAAAGCCCTTCATTGGCTTCTATGTCCTCAAAGTAGAATTTAGAACTACACATAGGACATTTGCTCCATAACCCATCTGGTATACTAGGCCTTTCCTCTTGTAGTTCTTCATCATTTATTTTTATTTTACTTACAGTTAAGTATTTTCTCTTTTTAAATGCATCTTTAAACATTAACTATTCACCATCATTTCTTGTATAAAGGACGTATTATAGTTACCATTAATAAAATTTACGTTATTTAAAATTTTAATTTGAAAATCAATATTTGTTTCAATACCTTGTATAATAAGTTCATATAGAGCACTTTTCATTTTGGCAATAGCTTCTTCTCTATTTTTTCCATGTACTATGAGTTTTCCAATCATGGAATCATAGTAAGGAGGAACTGTATATCCACAATATAATGCTGTATCCATTCTCACTCCTATGCCACCAGGAATGTGAAGCAAATCAATTTTGCCTGGACAAGGTTTAAAACCTTCTTCTGGATTTTCAGCATTAATCCTACATTCAATGGAATGCCCATTAATGAAAATATCCTTTTGAGAAAGAAGCAGTTTTTTTCCTTGAGCTATGTTTATCTGTTCTTTTATTAAGTCTATACCAGTAATAGCTTCAGTTACAGGATGCTCTACCTGAATTCTTGTATTCATTTCCATAAAGTAGAAGTTGTTATTACCATCTAATAAAAATTCTATGGTTCCTGCATTTTTGTAATTTACACTTTTAGCAGCTTTAACTGCAGTGTCACCCATTTTATCTCTTAGTTCTTGTTTTAATGCTACTGAAGGTGCTTCTTCAAGGACTTTCTGATTTTTTCTTTGAAGCGAGCAATCTCTTTCACCTAAGTGAATCACATTACCATACTCATCTGCTAAAATTTGAAATTCTATATGTCTTGGATTCTTTATATACTTTTCAATATAAACTCTATCATCGTTAAAGCATGCCATGGATTCAGCTTTAGCATTATTATAGTTATTAATAAAATCATTTTCTAATTCAACTATTCTAATTCCTCTTCCTCCGCCACCGGCTGCTGCCTTTATCATCACAGGAAATCCAATGTCCTTTGCAATCCTTAATGCTTCTAGCTCATTTTCAATACTTCCTTCATATCCCGGAACTACAGGCACACCAGCCTTTTTCATCATTTCTCTAGCCTTAGCTTTATTTCCCATAAGCTCTATGCACCCTGCCTCAGGACCTATGAATTTAATTCCACATTGTTTACATATATGCGCAAACTTAGGGTTTTCAGATAAAAAACCAAAACCAGGATGAATTGCTTGTGCTCCAGAAGCCACAGTAGCACTTATTATACTTTCAATATTCAAATAACTTTCAGTAGATCTCACAGGTCCTATGCAAATAGCTTCATCTGCCAGCTGAACATGAAGAGAATCCTTATCAGCTTCAGAATAAACAGCTACAGTTTCTATTCCTAATTCTCTGCAAGCTCTAATTATCCTTAGTGCGATTTCTCCTCTATTTGCTATTAAAATCTTACTTATCATGCAATCAACTCCTAAGCCCCTATGGCAAATAATATTTCTCCCTCACAAGCTACTTTATCTTCTACTTTTGCACATATTTTACCAATACCAAAATTAGATCTTAGCTTTACTATTTCCACCTCTAAATTTAATATATCTCCTGGTATTACCTTTTTTCTAAATTTAACAGAATTTATCCCTGCAAAGTAAGCAGTTTTTCCTTTAAATTCTTCTAGGCTTAATATAGCCACAGCACCTAACTGAGCTAGGGATTCTACTATAAGAACCCCAGGCATCACTGGTTCTTCAGGAAAATGTCCTTGAAAGAAATATTCGTTCATAGTTACATTCTTAATTCCCTGAGCTTTTTTTCCCTTTTCTATATAAGTTACCTTATCAATTAAAAGAAAAGGATATCTATGAGGTATTATGCTCATAATCTCATTTATATCCATTTTAAAATCACCTACTTCCTTATTTTAAAGAGTGGTTGACCATATTCTATCATATTACCGTTTTCCACTAATATTTCTAATACTTCACCATCATAGGGGCTTTCTATTTCATTCATTAACTTCATAGCTTCAATTATACATAGCACATTTCCTTTAGAAACCTTGCTACCTACAATACAAAATGGATCTTTATCAGGAGAAGGGGAGTTATAGAAAGTTCCCACCATAGGTGATTTAACTATTTCATATTCCTCCACTAATTCCGATTCTTTTACTTTATGATTTTCTTCTCCAAAAGCTTGTTGCAAATTGTTATCTTCTGTGGGTATTATTTTCTTTATTTCTTCATTATCTACCCTTTGGTGTTTTTCAATTTTATTTATATTTCTTTGTAAAGACTTATCCATGGTAATGGATACATCTTTGTTCTTAAATTCAAATAAAGCTATGTTTGATTTATTTATAGTGATTATGAGTTCTTTTATTTCTTCAAAAGTCATGGTTTCACAAACACATCCTTTTATAGTTTTTTGAATATTAATACAGCATTATGTCCACCAAAGCCTAAAGAATTAGTTAATGCATAGTTCACCTCTGAAGCTCTTCCTTCATTAGGTACATAGTCTAAATCGCATTCTTCATCTTTAACTTTTAAACCCATGGTGGGATGAATATAATTATCCTGAAGTGTCTTCACACAAGCTATGGCTTCTACTGCACCAGCTGCACCAAGTAAATGTCCCGTCATGGATTTAGTGGATGAAATAGGGATATTATAGGCCCTATCCTTAAATACTTCTTTTATGGCCAAGGTCTCTATCTTATCATTATAGTAAGTTCCTGTCCCATGAGCATTTATATAGTCTATATGAGTATAGCTAATTTCAGCATCATTTAGAGCTTCTTCTATGGCCTTTATAGCTGCCTTACCTTCTGGATCTGGAGCAGTAATATGATAAGCATCACAAGTAGTACCATACCCTACAATTTCAGCATAAATATCAGCATTTCTTTTAATTGCATGTTCTAGGCTTTCAATAACTAATACCCCTGCTCCTTCTCCCATAACAAAACCGCCTCTTTCCTTGTCAAAAGGAATAGAAGCTCTAGTAGCATCGGCATTAGTACTTAGTGCTTTAAGTGCACTAAAGCCTGCTACAGAAATTGGAGTTATAGGTGCTTCTGTACCACCACATAGCATAACGTCGCATTTTCCTTCTTTAATATATCTATAAGCTTCTCCAATAGCATTTGTACCAGTGGCACAAGCTGTTGTAATAGAATAGCAGGGTCCTTTTGCACCTATATTTATGGCTATATGCCCCGAAGCCATGTTACTTATAATCATAGGTATGAAGAAAGGTGAAACCCTTAAACTTTCTCTACCTTCATTTTTTTTAAATTCGTTTCCTAAAGTTATAAAACCTCCAATACCTGATCCTACAATTACACCTACTTTGAAGGGGTCCTCCTCTTCAATATTAAGCTTTGAATTTTGAAGTGCCTCTTTTGCAGCCACCACTGCAAATTGAGAAAATCTATCTAACTTTCTAGCTTCTCTTTTATCTATATAATTTTCTACATTGAAGTCTTTTACTTCTCCCGCTACATGGACATTGTACTTACTACCATCTATGGATGATATAGCATCAATTCCACTAACACCTTTTTTTAAATTGTTCCAATAATCTTTTACAGTAACTCCTATAGGAGAAATAACTCCCATACCAGTAACTACTACTCTATTTTTCATAACCTTCACCTCACATAACCATTCCGCCATCAACGCAGAGTACTTGACCAGTAATATAATCAGAATCATCTGAAGCTAAGAAAGAAACTGCCTTTGCCACATCTTCAGGTAACCCTAATCTCTTTAAAGCTATGGCTTTTGAAAGTTCCTCCACAGCTTTTAAAGAAAGCTTAGCTGTCATATCCGTTTTAATAAAACCTGGAGCTACAGCATTAACGCATATTCCTCTAGAACCTACCTCTTTAGCTAGAGACTTTGTCATTGCGATAACTCCTGCCTTTGATGCAGAATAGTTCACCTGCCCTGCATTTCCTGTAATTCCTACCACAGAGGATATATTTATAATCTTCCCCTTTTTTTGCTTAAGCATTACAGGGGTTACGTGTTTTATGCAATTAAATGTCCCTTTTAAATTGATTTCAATAACTGAATCAAAGCTTTCCTCAGTCATTCTTAATAAAAGAGAATCCTTTGTTACTCCAGCATTATTTACTATGACATCAATTCTACCGAAAACTTTTAATGTATCTTTTATTAGTCCTTCAGCTTGAGCAAAATCGCTTATATCAGCTTTTATGGCTATAGCTCTCACCCCAAGTTTATTAATCTCATCCACTAAATTATTAGCTTCCACATCATTGCTTCTATAATTTATAGCTATATTCATTCCATCTTCAGCAAGTCTTAGAGCTATAGCTCTACCAATCCCTTTAGCAGCTCCTGTAACTATTGCAACTTTATTCAAACAATCTTCCTCCTTTATTTAAAGGCTTCCATAGCTTTATTTAAAGTACTTATATTTTCTATATTTAATATCTTACACTGAGGATTAATCTTTTTCATAAATCCACTTAGTGCTTTTCCTGGACCAATTTCCAAAAAAGTATCTATTTCCATATCTATTAAAGTAGCTATGGTTTTACTCCAAAGTACAGGTGAAATTACCTGTGTCTTCATTATTTCCTTTATATCGGATTTACCATCATATATTTTTCCAGTAGCATTTAATACCATAGGTATTTTAGGTTCATTAAATTTATACTTTCTTAGTTCTTCACTTAATCTTATTGATGCATTTCTTAATAATGGACTATGAAATGGTCCACTCACTGAAAGTTTAATTGCCTTCCCACCAGCATTTTTTATATTTGTCATGGCCATTTCTACAGCTCTAGTATCACCAGAAATAACAATCTGACCAGGACAATTATAATTAGCCGGAATCACCATGCACCCTTTATCAGAAATTTCTTTACAAATATTATCTACCACTTCATCCTGTAATCCAAGAACTGCTGCCATGGTTCCAGCACCTGCTGGTACAGCCTCTTGCATAAATTCCCCACGCTTTTTAACGATTTTTACAGCATCTTTAAATTCCATAACCCCAGCAGCAGTAAAAGCTGAATATTCACCTAAACTAAGACCAGCAGTAGCCACCGGTACAATACCTTCTTTTATCAATGTCTTGGTAATGGCCATTGAATTAATTAATACTGCTGGTTGAGTAATTTCAGTACTTTGCAATTTTTCTTTTGGTCCAAAAAAACATATATCTTTAATATTAAAATTAAGTAAATCTTCAGCTTCATCTAATACTTCTCTAAAGTCACTATAACTTTCATAAAGATCCTTACCCATTCCTACATATTGTGCTCCCTGACCTGGGTATAAAAAAGCTATTTTTGACATAATATTACCTCATATTAGCATTTTGAATTTTGTTTATTATATTTTTGGCTTCTTCCACAACTTCTGTTATGATTTCATCACAATATTGTTCTTTAGATACAAGTCCAGCTATCTGCCCTGCCATAACTGATCCATATTCAATATCCCCATGAATAACAGCCTTAGCAAGAGCCCCTCTACCTAATTCTTCATACTTATCCAAAGGTGCACAACTTTTTTCTAGTTCTTGAAACTGTCTTGATAGTTTGTTTCTTATAGTTCTCACAGGATGTCCTGTAGGCCTTCCTGTTACTGAAGAATCTATATCCTTGGCTGCAATTACTTTGTTTTTGTAATTTTCATGAATAATACACTCTTTTGCCACCAGGAATCTAGTTCCCATTTGAACCCCTTCTGCACCTAGCATAAAGGCTGCAGCTACTCCCCTGCCATCCCCTATACCACCTGCTGCTATTACAGGTATATTAACTGCATCCACCACTTGAGGAACTAGACATAGGGTAGTTATCTCTCCAATATGCCCACCTGCTTCATTTCCTTCTGCGATAACGGCATCTGCTCCTGCTCTTTCCATTCTTAGGGCTAGTGCCACAGAGGGAATCACAGGAATAACCTTAATACCAGCTTCTTTCCACTTTGGTATATATTTTGCCGGGTTTCCAGCTCCTGTAGTTACCACTGGAACTCCTTCTTCTATAACTACCTTTGCTAATTCTTCAGCATTTTCGCTCATTAACATTATATTTACTGCAAAAGGCTTATCCGTCATAGCTTTGGTTTTTCTTATTTCTTCTCTGATTTTATCTACAGGTGCATTTGCACCTGCTATTATCCCTAACCCTCCAGCATTAGATACCGCAGAAGCTAAAGAGCTTTCAGCTATCCAAGCCATAGCTCCTTGAAATACTGGATATTCTATATTTAAAAGTTCAGTTACTCTTGTATCAAACATTATAACCCCTCCAAAAGTGCATTAAATTTTATGCATTATTTTCCACATATTTTACTGCATCACCCACAGTTTTAATAGATTCTGCATCTTCAATTTGCACTTTAAACTCTTCCTCAATTTCAATTATTAGCTGAAATAGATCTAATGAATCTACACCTAAATCCTCAAAACTTGTTTCTAATGTAACCTTATCCTCTTCTACATTTAATTGCTCTACAATTATTCCTCTAACTTTTTCAAATATCATAATATATTCCTCCATTTTTTTATTATTAAAATTGTATAAGTAAAGACCCGTAGGTCAATCCTCCTCCAAACCCTACAGCAATGACTTTATCTCCTTCACTAATCATACCTTTTTCAAAAGCTTCATTTAATGCTAATGGAATACTAGCGGAAGATGTGTTGCCGTAATCCTGAAGATTAATATAAAACTTATCTATGGATATATTTAATTTTTTACTTGCAAACTCTATAATTCTCAGGTTCGCCTGGTGAGGTATAATAAGCTTTATATCTTTTTCAGTTAAATTGAATTCTTCAAATATGTCCTTAATACTTTCACTAATTACCCTAGTAGCAAATCTATAAACTTCTTGACCATTCATTTTTACAAAATGATCTTTATAAGGGGAAGTATTATTTCTATTAAAAGGATTATTAGGTTTTAAAGCTCCACTTAAAAGACTATTTCCCTTATCTCCTTCTGCTCCTGTAGATATCTTCATAATTCCAGGTTTATCGCTAACTTCCATATATACTGCTCCAGAAGCATCACCAAAAAGTACGCAGGTACTTCTATCTTCCCAATTAGTTATTTTAGATAAGCATTCAGCACCAATAACCAAAGCATTTCTAAACCTTCCACAGCCTAGAAGAGATTTTGCTACATCCACCCCATAAATAAATCCAGAACATGCAGCATTTATATCAAAAGCAGATGCTTTAAATGCACCTATTTTATTCTGTACTATACATGCAGTGGAGGGAGTAAACATATCAGGCGTTACTGTAGCTACTATAATTAACTCGATTTCCTCCGCCTTTACACTGGCTTTCTTTATACAAGAAACGGCGGCTTCTGTAGCTAAATCTGATGTATCTTTATCTACGGAAACCCTTCTATTTTTTATTCCAGTTCTAGTAGTAATCCATTCATCTGAAGTATCTACTAATTTAGATAGCATATCATTAGTGATTATTAGTTCTGGCACAGAACTTCCTGTAGAAACTATTCTCACATTATTCATTTGAAATCTCCTTATTTCTTTAAATTATATTTTTCTTTGAAAAAGCGATTTAACTTCTCTAAGGAGGTTATTAGTACTTCTTCCTCAACTTCACTCAATCCATCAATGGTCTCTTTAATCATATCTTTATGAAATTTTAGATGTACCCTATAGGCAAGCTTGCCTTTCTTAGTGAGCTTTATTTTAACAACCCTTCTATCTTCTTCAAGTCTTTCCCTTTCTACATAACCTTTTTTTATAAGCTTATTTATAGCCGTGGTCAATGTACCTAAAGTTATTCTCAAATCCGCGGCCACTTCAGACATATTCCTTGCAGTATATAAACCAATGGCATCAATGGTATGAATTTCTGTTACGGATATATCAGAGAGTGCACCGCTTTTTAGGGCTTCTTGTTCAATTTGTAAGATATCATTAAAAATATCTACTAATAATTCATTTAATACATGTTCACTTTTACTCAAGCTTACCGGCTCCTTAGCATAATATTTTATAAATAAGTCATCATTACTTTGTTAAGGCAAGATTTACTTTGAATTTAAAATAGTTTGATTATCAAAACAATTACTTTGATAGTCAAAGTATATAATATAATATTTATTCATGTCAAGATTAAATTTTCCAAAAATAAAGAGTTAAGCATTTAATAATAAAAGCTTAACTCTTTATTAATTGATTTATTCATTAAAGTAACAGTTAACAATCTCTCCATAAAAGACAGTATGGTAATCCTCATTATAATACCAAGAAGCATTGGCATCTCCCTTTAGTAAGTTAGGGTCAATATCACTCTTATAAATTATCTTGCACTCAAAATATATCCCACAGCCTTTAATAATTGGTGATTCTACATCATTGGAATCCTGTAGTTCGATATTTGCTACTTCATATTTATTTACATCTCTTCCTGATTTCGATCCACATATACCTAATTCTTTTTTCAAATCACTATTGGTAGGAATGCTTAAGGTGAAGCTATCAGCTTTTTCAATAATTCCATGGGTATATCTTGATTTTCTTACCATTATGGTGAAAATCGGTTTACCCCACATATATCCTATGCTTCCCCAGGATACTGTCATAGTATTAACTTTGTCTTCATGTTTAGAGGTCAAAAAGGCACCCTGCTTTGATAAATATTTCATGCCTTTTTCCATACATTTAGTATAATCTAGAGCCATTATTTAGTCCCTCCTATTGCTATATTAAGGATATTATAGCATAAGATGATAAACAATAAAATTTTAAATGTTTAAACTAGCTCTTAAAAGTTCCTCTGCAATCTTTTTATTTTCTTTTAGTAGAACCCCAACACATGCCATAACATAGAAATTATCCATAAGTACCCTAGCCTCTTTTCTTGGAAGCATAGTAATATCCTCTTTGTTATACCTTATGGAAGTTAATATTTCTTCTCCTTTTCCTAGCTTTACTAAAGCTCCCCCTGTAGCTATTATATATTTTACTTTGGATAAATCCTTACCATATGCCATATAACTATTGGCAGTTCCATAAATCCTTTTAATATAGCCCACATGCCTGTTTAAAGCCACTTCCACCGCTTTTTTAGTAATAAGGTTTGAAAAGTATTTTTCTTCTTCAGTTTCTGGAATGGCTTTTATTTGTGTTTTAACATATTCCTTAGAATAATTATTTAACTCATAATCATTTAATAGGTTAATAACATTATCTGCATTAATATATACCCCTAAATCTCCCTCTACGGTTCTTTTCCCTTTAGGCTCAGGACTAACTAAAATATCAGTTATTTTTCTATCTCCTAGGGTTACAGAATGTATATCTGTGGTGGCTCCTCCCACGTCTATAACTAAAACGTCTCCAATAATCTCGTAAAGATACTTTGCCGCCTCCATCACCGCCCCGGGAGTGGGTAAAATATTTCCGGTGACCATTTTTCTTATTTCCAACATTCCCGGTGCTTTAACTATGTTTTTTTCAAAAGCTTCCTGTATCACCTTTCTAGTGGGCTCCACATTCAGCTCATCCACTTTAGGGTATACATTTTCCACTATATATAATTCTTTATTTTTTAATATTTCCTTTATCTCCTCTTCCGCAGCTTTATTTCCACAATATATAATAGGGATATTTATATCCTCATCCCTTATTATTTTAGAATTATAAATAGCAGTTTCACTTTCTCCGTAATCTGTTCCCCCAGCAATAATTATAATATTGGGCTGAATTTCCTTTATCTTTTTAATATCATTAGGTTTTAGTTTGCCTGCAGTGATATATTTAATATTTCCCCCAGCACCTAAAGCCGCTTCTTTAGCTGCTTTAACCGTCATATCTTCTATAAGACCATGAACAGTAATTTTCAATCCTCCTGCCGCACTACTACAAGCTAGCATTTTGTCATAAACTATTTTATCTCCTAATTGTAGCTCTATATCACTAATTGCCCTTTGAAGGCCTATATTCACATCTCCTTCAAAAATAGTGGTATCACTTTTTCCTTGAGCCAAAATAGAAGTACCTTCATCATTGCATTTAATAGCAGTAACCACTGTGGTAGTACTCCCTATTTCTGCAATTAAATAATTTATATTCATCTATTTATTGCACCAACCTCTTCTCTGAAATTCATCATAAATAAATGTAGCCACATGAACTCCCTTGGAACCTCTTCCAAAGCCAGTATCCATGCCACTAGCTTTTGCAATATCTTCAGTGACCTGAGTACCTCCTGATATTATTATTAATTTATCTCTAATTCCCTTTTCTATAGCAAGGTCATTAAGCTTTTTCATATTCTTAATATGAATTTCATTATGAGTGATAATGGTACTAGCTAAAACCACCTGAGCTTTGGTTTCTACTGCTGCATCTAGTAGTTTTTCTATAGGACAAGATGTTCCTAGATATACACACTGAATACCATATTTTTCAATACCACCATGTTTAATATCAATGGTTTCTCTAAGCCCTACGGAATGTTCATCCTCTCCTACTGTAGCTGCTACCACCTTAACTGGATTTTCGTGGAAAAAATTTTTTAAAAACTCCTCACTTAAAGATTTTTTTGGCTCTTTAATCACTAAAGTATCTCTATCAATTTTAAAGTTCACTCTACCTTTTATTTCCACCAAGGTTCCTTCACTCTTTTGAAGCACTTCCTTGTGGATTACTTCCACATCTGTAAGATTCATTTTCTTACCTATTTCTAGGGCTGAGGCTTCACTTATAAGTTCACCTTCTGGAATGAATAATGTAACAGAAACCACGCCATCTTTATTCCACTCTACTTCTGGAACAATACTGCTATCCTCCTTATTTAATTCCAGTCTTTTATTTACGTTATCTTCTTCATCCAGTTCATCTATAAACTTTATTTTTTCATGTTTGCATAAAGTACAACCTTGTATTTCATCACAGGGTTTATTGTACTTTTTAGGTACATTATTATATCCAAAATGAGCGCAAACCGGTGCATAATAACTGCTTTCCCTAGGTATTATACTGTCTTCTCCTATACCTCCATCTATTTTTCTGCTAATACCATCACTATTTCTTTCAGGATATTCTCCAGAATCCACAAAGAAGCCTTGCTCTACTGCCTTGAAATATCCACCTACTTCTAAAATCTCTTCTAAAAACAAAATTGCTCTTTCTTTTAGTTCTCTTGCTTTATCTCTTAAATATCCTTGATTTTTAAGTTCAATCATATCCATAAGCCCATCCATACCTACTAGGGCTTGCTTAGCCGTATTAATAGCATGAATGTTATTATAATGCCAAGGTACATTTCTTCCTTCATCGGGAGTTATGGTACTTTGTATATCCACAGAGGTTAATTTTGATATTAATAAATTTAACGTATGGCTTACAGTAGCTTCTCTGGTACAAGATTCTATATACTTAGTATTCATTTGGGCTCTCATCTTATAATCTTTAAATATTTCCCTAAGAGCTACTGCATAGGGTAAATCTATCTTTAAACAAGGTGCTGGAGAAGATGTAGGCGGTACTGTAGATAAAGCTATTAAATCCTTTCTCATCCCCGCCATTTCTGAAAACTTACAGTTTATAGCATGCTGTACCATAAGTTCTGGCATAACTTTATACCCTTTCATAGCTGTAGCATTAGCATTATGGGCTCCATCTATCTGAAGCATATCTACAGAACTCATTATCCTTTTTGCTACTGCAGCATCAACAAAAGATCTCACCATATTTATATTTCTATAAAGCACGTTGTACTGCGGATCTTGATGGGCTCCATTTACTCCTTCTTCCGCAAACATTACGGCTATATCAGGTCCTGCCACTCCTGATACGTAGGAGTGAAAATTGATTTCCCTGCCTACCTCATCCTCTATAATATCTAAAGCTTTCCTGGTAGCTCTCACTTGCTTTCTAGTGATAGGTACCCCTCCCACACCTTCTGGTGTACCTTCTATTAATCCATCGAAATGACTTTGTCCTGCAGTTCTTATCACCATAATATGATCTGCTCCATGCCAAGCAGCCATTCTCATTCGCCTTATATCATCTTCAAACCTCCCTGAAGCTATCTCTGTGGTTATAACTGGCTCAGGTTGGGGATCTATGCCATGAAAACTTCTAGAAGCAGGAAGGGGTTCTGATTTTTTAAGACACTCACTTATTTCGCTATATTCAAATTCTCCCAAAGTGCCTTCATGTTTTTTTCTCCATGTCCATCCTTTTCTTTTAGGATGATATTTGTCTAAATCTCTTAATATTTCAAAAATATCTAACTTTTTATCTTCATAAAGCAAATTAATTCCCCCTTAAAATTCTATTAACAGTTTCCCAGCCTTGTCCTATAGATAACAAACTTCCTGCTTCTTTATAGTCTATCTTATTATTTTCACCTAAGCACAATACCGCATGCCCCATGCCATATCCTAACAATCCCCATTTTAATCCGTATTTAACTATATTATCTGCCTCAATACTGGAAAATCCCATTCTTAACAACACGCTTCTTTCTATGGCAGGAGATGTGTTCTTATAGGCTATATCCACCAAAGGTTTTACAATTTTTTCTGTTAACTCCCAAAACCTATTAAAAAGCTCTTCCTCAGATAAATTTGCCAGGTGTTGTCTTCTTTTATTAAAATCATCTATTCTTTTCATTTCCCATTCCCCTTATTTTATTTATGTGTTAACTTTTTTAGAGCATTTAGCACATGCTTTTTATCCCATTTAGTTTCCATGCATAAGAAATCTATATCTTCTTCTGAAAGCTCCTTATCTAAAATTTGTGGTAATAAATTTTTAATATACGACTCTTTTAAACTGCTCATATCCATTTCTTTTACAAATAATTTACATGGTTCATTGGGAAGTATAATATTTTTTCCCGGTATCTCATCCTTGGGATCCCCTATTTCTATCTTTATTCCATTTTTTTTGGCAAAGGATAGTTGGGGCAATATATGTTTACCCGCACCGGTATATTCTGTTTCCTGCACCACGATAATATCATCATTTCCATATTGTTGAGATAGCACAAAGGCTGCAGCTAAAGATGTATTTCCAGCAGGGCCTCTTTCTAGTCCTTCTATTTGAGCTAAAAGTTCTGTCATGTAAAAAACTTCTCCTTGAGGCACTGTTACATACCTATCCATATATCGTAAGGGTCTCGCTGCACTTCTTGGTACATCTGATCTATCAGGGTTAACAATAAATGGCACTCCAAAACCTGTATGCCCTGTGGTAAAAGATTTTCTATTAAAATCCTTATCCGATGCCATATGAAGTCCGGATAAATCCACTGACGCACCTATGACTTCTGTGTCTAAAGCACCTGCTTTTATAAGACCTCTAGCGGTACCTGTTACATTTCCTCCACCAGCGTGAGTTACCACCACCGCCACAGGATCTTTCTGAAACTTTTCTCTGCATTGTTCTGCAATCTCATAGCCTAAGGTTTCTACTCCAGCAATACCATAAACTGAATATAAAGATGCATTATAATAACCAGTTTCCTCTAATATTTTTAAGTATGCATAAAACAATTCTGGTCCCAAAGTAAGCCTTATAACTTCCGCTCCAAAGCCTTCACATTTTCTAGCCTTTTCTAGTATTTCTGGTTGTCCTATCATTCTAGAATCAAAAGCTTCCTGAACTATAATACACTTAAGCCCTCGCATGGCAGCTTGTGAAGCTACCGCTGCGCCATAATTACCTGAGGTTGCAGAAGCTACCCCTTTATATCCTTTTTTCATGGCATCATAAACAGCCAAGGCAGCTCGTCTATCTTTAAAACTTCCTGAAGGGTTACAGCTTTCATCCTTTAACATTATTCTTGCTGCACAGCCGTTTTTAGAAACTTTTCTAGCCAATGCTGTAATATTCTTAAGCTCCAGCATAGGAGTATCAGAAACTCCTACCTCTTTTTGTATTTCTTTTATTTCATTAAGGCTGTAATTAATATCTCTCATCATTTTTTCATAATTAAATGCTAGGGTATCAATTTCATATTTAGAATAATCCGTTCCTAAGGACTTTAATAATATTTCTTGCTTTCTATTCATTAACTCTTCATACTTATTCATATTTTCACCTGCATTATATTAATTTCCTAATAGTGATCTAGCTTGTATTCCTATATACATAATTTCAGGTATAAAATCACCAAAGCCATGATCATAACTTGGATTGACCTTACATATCATTCCTTTAACAATTCTTCCAGTTAAGGTGATTATTTCAGCTTCTTCTCCTAGAAGACTGTCCCGCAACAGAAAACCTTTACAAAGCATTTTCAAATCCGTACCTTTTGTATCCATGGGTATATTATTGGCTCTCTCTTTACTAGTTAGCACAATTTTTTCTATCTCTACCCAAGTATCCTTATATATGTTCACAGTTATTTCACCCCTTGGCAATTATAATAATGAACTTGATCTTCAAAACTATTTTCAATTCCATGAGGCAATGGAAGGTCTATCATTGTTTTTAATCCAGCTGATGCACTTATTACTTGAGGTATCATATTTACTGCCAGTGCTATAGTGCCTATTCCCCCTGGGGTTTCTGGTAAAATGGATAATGATAGTTTAGGATCTCCTAAGATTTCTATATAGTCTCCGGTTTTAATATTTTCTAACTCAGGCAACACCTGTTGAGGGTGTTCCATAGTAATTAGTACTTCTCCCTTATACTTTCCATATGCAATATGTCTACAGCCAGCTACCATTCCAGGTTTAACTTCAGCGTAGGGTGTTTTCCTATAGGTTTTAGATATAATGGGTTCTCTCAGTTCTTCTATGTCATCAATGGTTATTCCTAAGGCTTTAGCTACTAAAGGTATGGATTGTTTAAATCCTATATGACCAACTATACTTCCATCTTCTAGTCCCTCATAAAACTCTTTTTCACTTAAGCCCACCCCTTGAGTTTTCATTACGGTAGTGCCAAAGGGGGATAAGTCATTTATCCTTACCGCCTTAATCTTTTCTATCTTCCTACACGCTGCTGAAAGAACCACTACTAGAGTATCTAAAACAAATCCTGGATTTACTCCAGTGCCTAGCAAAGTTACATCATTTTCTTTTGCTATGTCATTCATTTTATCTGAAATCTCTTGGTTAATGGTATAAGGATACGCCATTTCTTCTGCAATAGTAATACAATTCTTTTTTGATTTAAGTATGAACTCAATATATGGATATACTTTTTCTAGGAAAGAATCTATGGCTAATAAAACCACGTCTGCCTCAGTATTCATTATGGTGTTTTCAAAATCATCTCTTATTATAACTTCTGAATATTTATTAATACCAAGTACATCCTTTAAAGACTTTCCTTTTTTCTCAGTGCTGGCATCTATGGCTGCCACTATGTCTATCCCCTGTTTTTCCGCTATCATCCTTGCCATTCCAGAACCCATAGCTCCTAATCCGCACATAATTACTTTTATACTCATAAAATAACCCCCTTTTTCTTTATTTATTAAGCAAATTCCATGCCATAATATTTCAGCTTTTTTGCTATTAAAACCTGTCATTACAGTAAATAAAAAAATACCCTGCAAATTATTTTGCTAGGTATTTTTTTATTTACATAATATGCCTATATACTTATATTTTACCGCAAGTTTTTTTGCCTTTATGCTCAATATTTTGCATAGGCATTATTTAAATATAAATATTTATAAATAATATTTTTTAATTTTATATTGCAAGTTTTGCCTGCTTACTTGTAATTCTTTAGAGGATTTAGAAATATTATAATCATTCTTAATAAGAATCTTTTCAATAATGCTTTTTTCTATACTTTCTAGGTAACTTTGCAGTGATATGTTTTTGAATTCTTTCAGCTCTACATTAATATTATTGGTATCATTATTAATGGGGTCTATAACTATATTGTTCTTTTCTTCAGACATTATACAAGCAGATTCTATGATGTTTCTTAATTCTCGTATATTACCTGGAAAGTTATAGTTTAATAGTTTTTTTATAGAGGTTTCATCTATGGACTTAATATCCCTTCCAAAAGATTTATTATATTGATAAATAAAATATTTTATTAATGTGGGGATATCTTCTTTTCGTTCCCTTAAAGGCGGTACATCTATTTTTACAACGCTAAGCCTGTAAAAAAGATCTTTTCTAAGTTTTCCTTCCATCATCAGTTTTTCAGGATCTTCATTTAATGCAGCAATTACTCTAATATCCACTTCAATTTCTTCTTCTGAACCTACTGGTCTTAGAAAACCTTCCTGTAAAACTCTTAAAAGCTTTGACTGTAGATAAGTATCCATAGAACTTATTTCATCTAAAAATACAGTTCCTCCTTGAGCCTTTGAAAATAATCCTTGCTTATCTTCTGCTCCTGTAAAGCTTCCTTTAACGGTACCAAATAATGTACTTTCTAATAAAGAACTTGGTATTGCAGCACAATTTATAGCAACAAAAGGCTTGTCTCTCCTTATACCATCGTAATGAATACTCTGTGCAAAAAGTTCCTTACCGCTACCCGTTTCCCCTGTAATTAGTACTGAGGCTTTACTATTACTGGCTTTTTTTGCTTTTTCTATTAGGTTTAGCATAGCTTTATTATTAGTTATAATATCATTAAATCTGTAGCCTTTAACTTCTTTATTATTTATATTTTGTAAGGCATTTATTTTGTCACTCAGCTCTTTTAATTGTGTCATGTCTTTAGCTATTTCTATAGCCGCTATGATTTCTTTGTTATTATAAACTGGTACTGTAGTATTTATAGTGGTTACATCTTTCCCATAAAATACATTATATTTTTGAATTACATCTGTAAATTTTTTTCTGTATTTTAAAGAATTCATTAAAGTAGAAGATCTTTCTTCTATATTGCTAATTTCACTTACCTTCTTACCTAAAACCTCACTTCTTTTTACCCCTTCGATCCTTTCCATAGCACTATTATAATATATTGTCTTGCCTTCACTATCAACAATGTGTATCCCTTGACTTAACGTAGAAATGAGAGTTTCAAGAATTTTTTCGCTTTCTCCCATAATTGCACCCCATTATAATACCCTTATTTATTAAATAAGACGGCATAAAGCCGTCTTGTAATTAGTAAAGAGGATGTTTGCTACAAAGTTTTAACACTCTGTCTCTTGCTTCTTGTAAATTATTCTCTCTATTTTCTGCGGCAAAATTTATTAATGACGCAATTTCTTTCATGTCTTCTTTATCAAAACCTCTTGTGGTAACAGCTGGTGTGCCAATTCTAATTCCGCTGGTTACAAATGGACTTAGGGTTTCAAAAGGCACTGTGTTTTTGTTTACTGTAATTCCTATACTGTCAAGTATATGTTCCATCTCTTTACCAGTAATATTTTTATTGGTTAAATCTACTAATAATAAGTGATTGTCTGTACCTCCACTCACTAGATTAAAACCATATTTATTAAGTTCTTCTTCTAAAACCTTGGCATTATCTAAAACTCTTTGCATGTATTCCTTAAAGGATTCTTCCATGGCCTCTTTAAAGCAAACGGCTTTTCCAGCTATCACATGCATAAGAGGTCCTCCTTGCATACCAGGGAAGATGGTCTTATCTATAATCTTTGCATATTTTTCCTTGCATAATATAGCTCCACCTCTTGGTCCTCTTAACGTTTTATGAGTAGTAGTGGTAACAAAATCCGCATAAGGAACAGGTGATGGATGTAATCCTGCAGCAACCAAACCTGCAATATGTGCCATATCCACCATTAAATAAGCCCCTACCTCATCTGCAATGTCTCTAAATTTTTTAAAATCTATAATTCTTGAATAAGCACTTGCTCCTGCTACTATTAGCTTGGGTTTATTCTTAATGGCAGCTTCTCTAACTATATCATAATCTATGGTACCTGTTTCTTTTGATACACCATAAGACACAAACTTAAATAGCTTACCAGAGAAGTTAACTGGGCTTCCATGAGTTAAATGCCCTCCATGAGTAAGGTCCATACCTAATACCGTATCGCCAGGTTCTAATACTGCAAAATAAACAGCCATATTAGCTTGAGAACCTGAATGCGGTTGAACGTTTGCATGTTCAGCATTAAATAATTTTTTCATTCTATTTCTTGCAAGATCTTCTACCTTATCAACTACTTCACATCCACCATAATATCTCTTTGAAGGATATCCTTCTGCATATTTATTTGTAAGAGGAGAACCTACAGCTTCCATAACCGCCTTGCTAGTAAAATTCTCTGAAGCTATTAGTTCGATATTATTTTTCTGTCTATTCATTTCTTCTTCAATGAAATGAAATATTTCACCGTCTGATGATTGAAGATTTAAAAAATTCATACTATACACCTCTTCCGTCATAATATTATAATTTAATTATAGATACTAAATCAATTTAGTTCAATGCTATTTCAAGTTATCTTCATATTTGTTAGTATAATTTCATAAAATGCTAACATTTGACGAAATTTTATTCAAATTATAGGTGTAAAATGTTATAATACATCAGTACTATATTTTATAATTCTTTGCAGTATTTTGAGATTAAAGGAGATTTTGAAATGGAGCAACATTCTATAGTTCAATTAGCAGCTGAAGCAGGTAAAATTATACTAGAAAATGGTGGAGAAACCTATAGAGTTGAAGAAACCATTAACCGTATATGCCAAGCTTACGAAGTGAAATTTGCAGAGAGCTTTGTAACACCTACTGGTATTATGGTTTCCGCTTACACCTCAGAAGGAGAAAATATATCTATTATCAGAAGAATTAATAAGCGTACTGTAGATTTGGAAAAAATCTCTCGTGTGAATGAACTATCAAGAAACATTACCAGCTGTAAGCTTTCTCCTGAAGAATTTACATTAAAATTAAAAGAAATTAATGCCTCTCCTAGATATAATCTTTTTACCACTTTATTTTTTTCAGGTATAGCGGCCTTATTTTTCACATTATTATTTGGTGGAAGTATAAAGGATTCTTTTGTTTCTTTTTTGATAGGAATTATAATTAAATTTATTACTATATTTTCTGGTGATTTAGAAATTAATGATTTCTTTGTAAATATATTAGGTGGTGCAATAGCTGCAGTCATTGCATTACTTTTTGTACAACTTGGAATAGGAAAAAACGTAGACAAGATAATTATAGGTTCTATTATGCTTCTTGTTCCAGGAATAGCTATAACTAATGCCATTAGGGATACCATAGCAGGTGATCTATTAGCAGGGCTATCAAGGGCTACGGAAGCTTTTTTAATAGCTATTGGTATAGCTTTAGGTAGTGGTGTGGTTCTCAGTTTATGGTTTAGTTACACAGGAGGTGCATACTAATGCTTTTAAACTGCTTTTATTCCTTTTGCGCTTCCTTAGGATTTGGAATAATTTTCAACATTAGAGGTAAAAACTTATTTTTTGCATCTTTAGGTGGTGCTCTAAGTTGGTTTGTTTATAGTTTTGCATTAGAAAATGGTGTTAACAATATATCATCCCTTCTTATGTCTGGGTTAGTATTTAGTATTTATTCAGAGATAATGGCAAGGCTATCTAAAACCCCAGTGACAACTTATACAATTTGCGCACTTATTCCATTAGTGCCTGGCGGAGGTATGTATTATACTATGTACGAAGTTGTACAAGGAGATATAAATAAAGCATTAGTAACTAGCATTCATACTTTGGCTAATGCTGGTTCACTAGCAATAGGAATATTGCTGGTATCTTCTATAATGAGGTTAATAAAAAGCTTAAAGATTAAATATAAATAAAGCTTGCTAAAAAGCAAGCTTTATTTATATTATTTTATTTAATAAAGGTATTTAAAGTATCTATTAACTGTTCGAGTCCCTCTTCTTGTTCACTACCTTTTTCTATGCCTATACAGTTCCTAGCATAGTTTTCTATGAGTAATCCTCCCACCTTATTTATGGCAGCGCGTATAGCTGAAATCTGTATGAGAACATCCTTACAACACACCTGTTTTTCTACCATGTTATGAATGCCTTTTACTTGACCTTCTATCCTTCTTAATCTAATTAATAGATTCTTTTGAAGTTCTTCTGTAATATCTGAGTTCTCTACTTTTATGGTATCTATGTTTTTATCAGTCATTTGTTTCACTCCTTTATACCTATACCCCGTATATTACTTGTATTCTATCACGATACTGTGGAAATATCAATGACTTGTTATATATTATGTGTTATGGTTAATAAAATATAAAAAACAGTGAGATAGTAATATATATTATCTCACTGTTTTTTTAGGGTATGACATTTTTATTTTTTATTTTTTACATTTATAGAAATTCCTAATTCATTTAATTGCTTTTCATCTACTATATTTGGAGCATCGGTTAAATAACAAAATGCATTTTGATTCTTAGGGAAGGCTATTACATCTTTAATATTGTCTGTACCTGCTAAGAACATAATCATACGATCGAATCCAAAAGCAAGTCCTCCATGTGGTGGTGGTCCAAACTTAAAGGCTTCCAGTAAAAATCCAAATCTTTCCCAAGCAGATTCATTAGAAAACCCTAGTACGCTAAACATTTTTTCTTGAAGAGCTGTATCATGAATTCTTATACTTCCTCCACCTAACTCTTCTCCATTTAACACCATGTCATAAGCTTTTGCTCTGACTCTTCCGGGTTCACTTTCAAGGTATGATATATCTTCGTCCATGGGAGCTGTAAATGGATGATGAGCTGCAAAATATCTTCCTTCTTCTTCATCATATTCAAGTAAAGGAAATTCTGTAATCCAAACAAAATTAAATTCATCATTACCTTTAAGGATTTCTTGCTTCTTTGCAATTTCTAATCTTAAAGCACCTAAGGATTGTAATACCACACTATTTTTATCAGCTACTATAAGTATCAAGTCTCCCACTTCTGCTTCAGAAGATTTTATTATATTATTCATTTCTGCTTCAGTTAAAAATTTAGCTATAGGTGATTTTATCTCCTCTTCTTTACAAGCTATCCATGCTAGGCCTTTTGCTTTATAGGTTTTAACAAACTCTCCTAGCCTATCTATATCTTTTCTTCCCATGGAAGCACCAGATTTTACTGTAATAGCTCTTACAGATCCGCCATTATTTATAGCATCTGTAAATACTTTAAAACCGCAGTTTAAAACATCAGAAGAAATATTTTTAATTTCCATTCCAAATCTTAAATCAGGCTTATCACTTCCATACTTATCCATAGCATCTTTGTATGTCATCCTTTTAAAAGGAGTTTTTATCTCTTTATTCAAAACTGATTTAAACACGTGTGATACAAGCTTTTCATTTAGCTCTATCACATCATCCTGCTCAACAAAGGATAGCTCAATATCCACCTGGGTAAACTCCGGTTGTCTATTTGCTCTTAAATCTTCATCCCTAAAACACTTAACAATTTGAAAGTATCTATCAAAGCCTGATACCATCAATAATTGTTTAAATAACTGTGGTGATTGAGGAAGTGCATAAAACATTCCTGGATAATTTCTACTAGGAACAAGATAATCCCTAGCCCCTTCAGGTGTACTCTTAGTGAGCATAGGTGTTTCCACTTCTAAAAATCCATTATCATCTAAGAAGTCACGTATGGCTTTGGCAGTTTTATGCCTAATCATAAATATGTTTTGCATATCTGGCCTTCTTAAATCTAAATATCTATATTTTAATCTAATATTTTCAGCGGCATCTAAATCTTCTTTAATGTATATTGGTGGTGTTTCGGATTCTGAAAGTATCTTTATACTTTCTCCCTTAAGTTCCACCATACCTGTAGGCATATTAGGATTAACTGATTCCCTATGCACCAGCTCCCCTGTTACAGCTATACAAAATTCTGGTTTTACATTATCTGCTTTAATAAAGGCTTCATTATTTATAGCTTCACCAAAAACCACTTGAAGAATTCCAGTTCTATCTCTTAAATCAATAAATAATAATCCTCCAAGATTTCTCTTTCTTTGAACCCAGCCCATAACGGTAAACTTAGTACCAATATGAGATTCCCTAAGTTCCCCACACATTATATTACGCTTTAATCCCTCTAAGGCTTCACCCATATGTATTCCTCCTGATTAAATAATTTATTCATTGAGATAAATCTCAATTAAATATGTGAATAAAGACTATCTAATAGCTTTATTTTACCTTCTATCATTTTATCTATGTTTTCTGTATACTGCCTTATATCTTTTAGATTTGCAAATCTTTCTATTCTGTTTTCTTCTTTAAAAACCACCTTAGATATCCCATCTGCACCCAAGGCAATAATTGTTTGTTTTTCTTCAATCATCTCTATATTATAGATACATTCTTTACCTTTAATAGTATACCCCACATTTTCCATATTACCAACCATATTTTTTTGCCTATACATGTAATATGGAATCATATTAAGCTCTTTTGATAAATTTCTTGTTTCTCCATACATGAAGTTCAATTCGCTTTGCTTTGGTATATTAAATTTATCATTTAGAATAATCCTTTCATGAAGGGCTGAACCACGCTTAATGGACATTCCATGTACCGTTATACTTTCTGGTTTAAGTTTTTTTATTTCACTGCAGGTATGCTTAATTTCTTCTATGCCTTCTCCAGGGAGTCCTACTATAATATCCATGTTAATATTATTAAAGTTTAGTTCTCTGGCGATTTTAAATATATCTTTTATATCCTTAGAATTATGATTTCTTCCTATTTTTTTAAGTGTATCGTCATTCATGGTCTGAGGATTTATACTTATCCTATTAACATTGTATTTTTTCATAGTAATAAGCTTATTTTCTGTTATACTATCCGGTCTTCCACATTCAACTGTAAATTCTCCTATATTTTTATCAAGTAAAAAGTTCTCATAAATGACACTCATAATATATTCAAATTGCTTTTCATCCACTGAAGTAGGAGTTCCACCACCAAAATATACTGTTTCTATGGTTAGTTTATGCTTTGTTATATAGTTATTAATAGCTATAATTTCCTTCTTCAATGCATCTAAATAAGGAACAACTTGAGATTTACAAGAAGCTATAGGATTTGATGCAAAAGAACAGTATGCACATCTTGTAGGACAAAACGGCATACCTATGTATACACTTATCTTATTCTCATCTTTATTTATGAAGCTACTTTCATTTTTTGCTACTTCTATGCATAAACTAGCTTTTTCTCTATCTGCTAAATAAATCTCATTAAAATATGATATTATTTTTTCTTCTTCATATCCCTTATTTAACATTTCCCAAGCTATCTTACTTGGTCTTATACCTATTAAAGTACCCCAAGGATGGTGGTTATTGGTTTCTTCAGTTAAAAACTCAAAAACTACCTTCTTCAAATAGTTTTTTATACCCATACCTTGAAAATCAGTGTAGGTTTTATCCTTACCATCATGACTTATGGAAACTTTATCATGAGAAACATTGATGACATATCCATATATATCTTGGTTAAATATTATTTCATGAAAAGAATAAAATATATTAAACATTTGATAAATATCATATCTATAATTTAAATCATTAAGTAAAATATTTATTTTCATAATTTCTCCATTTAATTAATAAAAGGATTAGTTAATTTCTCTTGATATATACTGGTAGCAGGACCATGTCCAGGATACACTACTAGATTATCCCCTAAAGGAATTAACTTTTCTATGATACTTTTAATTATTGTATCATAGTCTCCACCTTCAAAATCAGTTCTTCCTATAGAACCTGAAAATAAAGTATCTCCAGTAAATAAGCCCTCACCTATTAAAAAACTAAGCCCTCCTGGGGTATGACCGGGAGTTTCAATGCACTTAACTTCTATGGAACCAAATTTTATCACTTCATTATCTTTAATATAAACCTTGTCAACATCTTTAATATTTCCAAAGACATAAGAACCTTTTTCCATTAGCTCTACATCTTTTTCGCTTATATATGCCTTAACATTATATTGTTCACATATAGGTTTAAGAGCTCCTACATGATCTATATGCCCATGAGTCAAAAGCACCGCTTTAATTTGTAGTTCTTTTTCTAAAATGGCATTAATAATGTCATCTTCATCCCCACCTGGATCTATTACTATGGCTTCTTTAGTATTTTCGTCTGCTATTATATAACAGTTAGCAGCATAAATACCTGCTGGAATTCTCTTTATTAGCATTGTAACACCTCACCTTAAAAAGTTTTTTTACTTTCCAATAACACCGTTACAGGACCATCATTTACTATCATTACGTCCATTTCTGCTCCAAAGACTCCTGTTTCTACCTTTAGGCCTTCCTCTTTGCAATGCTGTACAAAAGAATCATAAAGCTTTTCTGCATCTTCTCCCCCTAAAGCATCCATAAAATTGGGTCTTCTACCCTTTCTACAATCACCATATAATGTAAATTGAGAAATTATTATTAATTCCCCCTCTACATCTTTAAGAGATAAGTTCATTTTTCCTTGCAAATCCTCAAATATTCTAAGATTTATAATCTTATCTTTAAGATATATGATATCTTCTTCTTTATCCTCTTTTGCTATACCTAGTAACACATTGAGTCCCTTAGCAATGCTGCCTACTACCTTACCATCCACTGTAACGCTGGACTCTTTTACTCTTTGCACCACAGCCCTCATATTAATTCAGCCCCCATCCTAATTATGCATTCTATAAACTTCCATCACTCCATTTAGCCTTCTAATCTTTCTCATAATATCTCTAAGTTGATCTACAGAATTAATCCTTAATTTAATATTAATTGAAGCGATATTTTGTCTTAAAGACTTAGCATTTAAGGCTTCAAGATGAAAATTGGATTCCGATATTATTTCCATTACCTCGGATAACAGCCCTGCTCTGTCTTCTGCCTTAACTTGAATTTCGGAAATATATTCTTCTCCTTTTCCATTTCCCCAGCTTACATCCACAAGTTTATGTTTTTCCTCTATAGGTAAGTTTTTCATATTAGCACAATCCGCACGATGTACTGAAATTCCCCTACCCTTTGTTATAAAACCAACAACTTCGTCACCAGGTACTGGGCTGCAACATTTGGCATATCTAACCATAATGTTATCTAACCCTTTTACAGTTACTCCTACATTATTAGGTTTATTTTGATAGGTTTTACTTATTTGCTCTTCTATAGACTTATGAATTTCTTCATTAGTGGGAGCTTTATCAATGATGGAGGACTCCTTAAGCTTTGATACCACCACAGAGGCTATAAGCATACCAGTTCCAACTGCCGCATACACATCTTCATTATTGTGAAGATTGTACCTCTTTAGAATTTTATCATAAGCTTCACCTTTAGCAATTTCGGAAAAGTTTACCCCTTGTTTTTTAGATTCCTTTTCCAGCATTTCTTTGCCTTTAACGATATTTTCATCTCTCTTGGCCTTTTTGTACCATGCTCTTATTTTACTCTTTGCCTGATTACTTTTAACTATATTAAGCCAATCTAAATTAGGCCCTTTAGCTACAGTAGCAGTAAGTATTTCTACTATATCTCCTGTCTTAAGCTTATGATCTAAGGTGACCATCTTTCCATTTACCTTTGCACCAATGCATCTATTCCCTATATCTGTATGTATCCTATAAGCAAAATCTATAGGAGTTGCTTCATTAGGTAAATTTATAACTACACCTTTAGGAGTAAACACAAATATTTCATCAGAAAACAAATCGATCTTAAAGGCTTCCATGAACTCTTCAGCATCGGAAGTTTCCTTTTGCCATTCTAAAATATCTCTAAGCCATGTTAACTTATTAGCAAAATCCCCTTCTTTATCCTCTGCAGATGCCTCCTTGTATTTCCAGTGAGCAGCAATACCATATTCAGCTGTTCTATGCATTTCAAAGGTTCTTATTTGAATCTCAAAAGTCTTACCTTGAGGTCCTATTACTGTGGTATGCAAGGATTGATACATATTGGGCTTAGGCATGGCTATATAATCTTTAAATCTACCTGGTATAGGTTTATATATTGTATGTACAATTCCTAAAGCAGCATAGCAATCCTTTACTGAATCCACCAGCAATCTAATAGCAGTAAGATCAAATATCTGTTCTATGCTTTTATTTTTATTTACCATTTTCCTATAAATACTGTAAAAATGTTTAGGTCTTCCCTCTATATCAGCCTCAATGCCGGCACTTAATAACTTTTCATTTAAATCTTTTATAATAGCAGAAATATATGCTTCTCTTTCAATTCTCTTTTCTGCTATTTTAGATACTAAATCATAATATTCTTGTGTGTTTAAATATCTTAAAGCTAAATCCTCTAACTCCCACTTTATCTTTGACATACCTAGTCTATGGGCTAAAGGTGCATAAATATCTAAAGTTTCCTTTGCCTTTTCTTTTTGCTTTTCAGCAGGCATATACTTTAAGGTTCTAAGATTATGAAGTCTATCAGCTAATTTAATAATTATTACTCTAATATCCTGAGCCATGGCAAGAAGCATCTTTCTTACATTATCAGCTTGTTGTTCTTCTTTTGTTTTGTATTTAATCTTGCCTAATTTAGTTACTCCATCTACTAAGTTAGCGACTTCTTCATTAAATTCATTTTTTATTTCTTCATAAGAGTAGTTTGTATCCTCAATAACATCATGGAGAAGCCCCGCAGCTATAGTATTAGAATCCATCCCCATTTCAGCCAATATACAAGCTACTTCTAAAGGATGCATAATATACGGCTCGCCGGATTCCCTTTTTTGGTCTTTATGTGCATCTTTCGCTAAATTATATGCTTTTTCTATTAATTCTTTATCTACTTTATAATCATTTTTATCTATAATTTCCATGAGTTTTTCCAACATAGGACTACTCTCCTCTAAAAGAAATATGCAAATTTATATCTACTTAAGTAAAATCAATGGCTGGTTTACACCAGCCAAATTTTATTTTTATTATATAATATAAAACTTTATTTTTCAATTAAATTTAAATATTGTATTGTACTAATGACATAATGTCATATTTACCTAATTTATCTCTTCCTTTAAGGTCGGTAAGTTCTATGGCAAATCCCATAGAAACAACTTCTCCTCCCATTTGCTCGACAAGTTTAGCCACTGCGCCTATTGTTCCTCCTGTGGCTAAAAGGTCATCCACTATGGCTACTCTTTGGCCAGGTTTTATGGAGTCTTTATGAATTTCTAAGCAGTCCTTACCATATTCCAGGTCATATTCTACTTTAACGGTGTCATAGGGCAATTTGCCTTTTTTTCTCACAGGAACAAATCCTATTCCCATGGCATAGGCTACTGGTACTCCAAAAATAAACCCTCTAGCTTCTGGTCCTACTATTACATCTATGTTTTTATCCTCTAAATAAGCTGCTAAATCATCTACAGCTTTTTTTAGTCCTTCTCCATCTTGTATTAAAGTTGTAATATCCTTGAAACTGATACCTTCTTTGGGAAATCCATCAATAATTCTTATTTTACTTTTATAATCCATTTTAAAGCCTCCATTTTAAATATATGTAATTATTTTTATGACACTATGTTTTTAACTTCCATAGCAAGATACTTTGCAATCTGTTCTGCCCTATATTCATCATTAGTGGTTAGAAGTTCCACCACGATTCTTGCGTTATCCATCCTCCCCACCACATTAACGGTAGGAGTTAGTACTTTTATAAGTTCTTTTATTTCCCTCTCGGAATAATTATCTTTTATATTAAGATTCATAAGAGCTCTTAATCCATAATTATTGGTAACATTAAGATATTTTAATGCTTCTTTAAATATAACTTTATTTTCCCCTACTATGGAGACTTTAGCAGCATAACCACCTAAAAGAACTAAATCAATATATTTATTTATACTTTTCATGTTATAGTAAATAGCTAAAGCTTGAGTAAGTTTAAAAGCAACACCACTGGCAGATAGATTTTTATATCTATAGCTACAATCCTTCTGATTAGGGTTAATAGTAATAAATTCACTCTTATATAAATCATTTTTATAATCAGTAACTATAACATCAATGTTTAAATTTCTACATAGATCTTCCTGTTCTTTATCTACCAAGCTGCACCCAACTGTAATAACCAGTGCAGTACCAAGAAATTTAATATGATTAGTTATTATATCCGAGTCTACATAATAATTAGAACTTTGTTCTTCTGGTAAATAATATTCCACATCAGCATTTAAATACTTTAACACTAAAAGAAGTAATGAAATACCACATATTCCATCCACATCACAAGATCCGTAGATGACTATCTTTTCTCTTTCATTTATTGCTTTCACTACTCTTTCTAAGGCTTTATTCATATTTTTTAATAAAAAGGGATTATAGCCTGAAATATAGTTTGCCCTATAAATGCTCTGCCAAATTTTATGCATTTTAAACTCCTCCAAAATAATAGAAAACAACTATATTATAAAGTAAAATACCCTTTTTGACAAATAAATTTAAATAAAAACAACATAAACCTTCAAAGTGACTTGAAGGTTTATGAATTAGTTAATATTTAAGCTACTTTTGCATTTACTTTTTTATTTTTCTTTTTAAGCAAAACCCAAATTGGGCTAGCTATAAAAATTGATGAATAAGTACCAGTAGCTATACCTATGATTAGTGGGAATGAGAAATCTCTAACTGTAGGTACAAATATATAAACCGCTACTATGGTAATAAGCGTAGTTAAACTGGTGTTTATGGAACGTCTCATAGTTTGAGTTATACTGATATTTGCTACCTCTTCTATGGATTTCCTTCTCATATTTTTTTGATTTTCTCTTATTCTATCAAAGATAACAATGGTATCATTGATAGAATATCCAATTATGGTTAATATAGCTGCAATAAATGGGGAGTTAACTGGTATTTGGAAAATAGCATAAACGCTTAAGGTTATGAGCACGTCATGAACCAAGGCAAGTATGGCTGCTGCTCCAAACTTAAATTCAAATCTTAGTCCTACATATAAAAGCATGAAAGCCACGGCCACCAGTAAAGCTATATATGCTTTATTAGTGGATTCTTTTCCTATAGAACTTCCAATATAGTCTTGAGATTCAATGAATTTCTCATTTAAGTTATATTTTTGTTTTAATTCTTCTAACATCTTTTTAGAATTTTCATCAGTTAAACTGTTGCTTTTAATTTCAATTTTTGTATTTTCAATTTTATTAGTTAAGGCACTTGTATCATATTTTTTAATTATTTCATCCACTTCAGGTTTTTGAAAATCTTTTCCCATTTCTATAACCAGCTGAGTACCACCTTTAAAGTCAATACCGAAGTTAAGACCTTTAGTTGCAATAAACCCCATGCCTATTAATATAACAATCAAAGAAGCACTAAACCAAAGCTTAGTTTTTTCTATTATCTTTAGCACTTTAATTACCCCCTCTTAACCCCAAATAGCTCAGGTTTACTCATGATTCCCATATTTAATGCTGTATGAACTAAGAATTTAGTAACTATAATAGCAGTAAACATACTTAACACAATACCTATAATTAATGTTAAGGCAAAACCTTTAACCGCTCCTGAACCAAGGAAATACAAAACTACTCCAGCAATAATAGTAGTTATATTTGAATCCAATATAGAGGATAAGGCTCTATCAAATCCTGAATCTACAGAAGACCTTATAGACTTTCCTGTTCTAAGTTCTTCTTTTATTCTTTCAAAAATTAACACATTAGCATCTACAGCCATACCAATGGTAAGCAAAAATCCTGCTATACCTGGTAAAGTTAAGGTTACCCCTATATATGAAAAAGCTAATAATACTAATATTATATATAGTGTTAATGCTATATCTGCAAGAAGTCCTGGTAATCTGTAATATGCGATCATAAATATAAATACCACTAATACACCTATCATTCCTGCCTTTACCGCATTAGGGAATGCATTAGCTCCTAGTTGAGGTCCTACAGTTCTTACTGATGCTGCCTTTACTTCTAAAGGAAGTGCTCCTGCATTTATTATACCAGCTATCCTTTTAGCTTCTTCTACGCTTCTATTTCCTGTAATAACAGCCTTACCTTGTGTTATAGGTCCTTCTACCACTGGATCTGTTAATAAATCTTCATCCATAAATATAGAAATCTTTTGACCTACAAATTTAGTAGTGGCATCTGCAAATTTCTTTCTTCCTTCTTCACTCATCTCAAGTCCAATTACAGGTTGATTATATTCATTGAATTGAGTGGCAGCTTTAGTTATATCGCTTCCAGTTAATACTTCTTTACCTTCTGGATCTTTAAAGGTAAGTTTACCGGTTTTTGAAAGAGCATCTACTATTCCTTGAGAATCATACATTCCTGGAATGTCAATTCTTATACGCCTATTACCTTCTGTAGTGACTACTGTTTCGCTTACACCTATCTTATTAACTCTCAAATTTAGAAGTTCTTTAGTTCTTTCTAGCTCCTCAGGTTTTACCTCTTTATCAATTATTTCTAAGAGAACAGATACTCCCCCTTGAAGGTCCAGACCTTTAGTTATTAGCTGTTCAAAGGATTTAACTCTATATCCACCTATTACTACCCCTTTAGCACCTATAAAAGAAAAGAGCGCTATTAATACAACAGTAACTATGAATATTATATTGCTTCTAGCTTTTGTTTTCATTCTTATCCCCCTCTGTTATGCTGTTAAAATTAATTATATTATCATTTACAATTATAGTCAATAAAAGGTAATTATTCCTGAGGCTCCATTGTATTTGCTTTTAAAGCAATGGCACATTCAATACGCTTTTTCTGTAGTTCACAACCAATTTCATAAGGCACATGGATATCTCCATTAAAGTTAAAGTTATTTGCTTGACAGCCTCCACTACAATAAAACCTTGCCCAGCATTCTTTGCATTTTGGCTTATTATATATGTGAGCTTCCTTAAATTCATTAGAAATTTCCATATTTATTTCTTCATCATCGTTTATATTTCCTAATAAGAAATCATTATTGCCTACAAACTGGTGACAAGGATATATATCTCCATCTGGTGTTATAGCTACATACTCGTGACCTGCTCCACATCCAGATATTCTTTTATAAACACAAGGGCCTCCATTTAAGTCTATATTGAAATGGTAGAATTTAAATTCATTACCCTCCTGGTGTCTCTTAAGCATTTCTTTATATAACTTATCATATTGCTTAAAGATCACTGGAATGTCTTCTCTTCTTAAGGATAATTCATGTTCATCAGGTAAAACTACTGGCTCCACGGATATTTCTTTAAAGCCTTCATTGGCAAGAGACATGATATCTTCAAAAAAGTCTGTATTATTTCTTGTAAAGGTTCCTCTTACATAATATTGCTTTTCTGGATCTCTACGAGAAACCATGGATTTAATTTTAGGTAAAATTCTATCATAACTTCCACTGCCGTCTACCCTTACCCTTACCTGGTCATTTATTGACTTTCTACCATCTATAGATAGAACTATATTCCCCATATTTTTATCTATATATTCCATTATTTCATCATTAAGTAAAGTGGCATTGGTGGTCATAGTAAATCTGATGTTTTTATTATATATTTTTTCTTGTTCCCTAGCATAATCTACTATTTCTTTTATAGTATTAAAAACCATTAAAGGTTCTCCACCAAATAAGTCCACTTCTATATTTTTTCTTGGTCCGCTATGCTTTATTACCCAATCTATTGCTTTTTTTCCTATACTTGCCGGCATAGGTTTTCTACATCCTTTATATTCACCTTCATCAGCAAAACAGTATTTACATCTTAAATTGCAATCATGTATTATATTCAAGCAAAGAGCTTTCACATAAGATGGATTATTATCATTCATAGCTATATGTTCATATAAATCCATAGAATACAACA
The DNA here is from genome assembly GCF_900142075.1 of Clostridium amylolyticum. Taxonomy (GTDB): domain Bacteria; phylum Bacillota; class Clostridia; order Clostridiales; family Clostridiaceae; genus Clostridium_AA; species Clostridium_AA amylolyticum. The sequence continues at coordinate 700,005 of NZ_FQZO01000001.1, read as the reverse complement.
TACCTTCACTTACTAACTCTTTTATATCATTATAAGCTTCTTCTATGTCATTTTCGTTATATTTACTTGTTAAAGCATTTTTTAAATCTTCAAGACCTTTAAGCTTGTCCTCATCTATTAAATCATATACTAGTTCATCTACTAAATGTACAGAACCAGAATTTACATCGATTACGTAGAATTCCTTATCTTGAATAAATTTGTGCACTAATGTCATTATTGTTCCTCCTTAACCAAATACAAGGCAGTAACAGTTACGTTACTGCCTCCATAAGGTATTTTTAATTTTCGCAAGCTAGATTAGCAACTGTGCAGGAAGTTTTGCAAGCTGATTGGCAGGAGTTTGCACATTCTTTACATCCTGGCTTCTTTAAACTATTCTTAATGTTTGATTTGTTGATTGTTCTAATATGCTTCATCTAAAATTCCTCCATTCTAATACTGTACCTGAATATTATAGCATATCTATGTTAACCTGGAAATAGTTTTTACATATTGATTCCAAGCATTCCTGATAATGCTCCCACTGTAATTGCTAGGATAAGTCTATACAAATCCTTATTAGTAAAGGTAACTTGTTTGTTTAAAGCTGCATAAATAATAAATAAGCAAAATACATATCCTACAGCCACTACTATTCCTGTTAGCCACCCTTTTTTATTTATACTTCTAGATGCATATACTGTGCCTAAAAAAACACTGAGACAGGTGATTACAACACTGGATACATTTCTTGTTGCTATGCTGATATCCATAAATGTCATAACCAAACTTAAAATAAATACTAATGAGATGGTAATCACTAAGGCGAAAATAACACCTTTCATTATCTTTTTAAAATACTCTAATCTATTCAATAAAACACCCCCTATTTACTATTAAATATGTAAATAAGGGGATGAATATTACTATTTTTCAGTTTCTTCAGTTTTAGTTACTAAATTAGAAATACCTTGTTTTGAAAGCTTAAATCTTCCTTTATCTGGGCCGCTTTCTACTATAACAAAGTCATCTTGGATATTTACAATTTTCCCAATGATGCCCCCTCTTGTTATAATTTCATCATTTACTCTTAAATTATTAATCATTTCATTGTATTTTTTCTTTCTTTTATTTTCTGGGATTATAAGAAATAAATAAAATACAATTAACATTCCTATAAGAGGTAAAAATCCTCCTAAAGATGCTAGATTTGGCATATATTTTCCTCCTTACTTAATATAAATTAGACGTTACCACTCCATGCGTGAAGCTTTTCTTCTTTATAATCTTCGAAATAATCACCATCTATGGCATTTCTTATTTCTTCCATTAGTTTATTATAAAAATATAAATTATGCAATACACAAAGTCTCATAGCTAACATTTCTTTTGCTTTAAAAAGATGCCTTATATAAGCTCTAGAATAATGCTGGCATGTAGGACAACCACAACCTTTATCGATAGGATTATCATCTAGTTCATACTTAGCATTCATTATATTTATTTTTCCTGTGGAAGTAAACACATGTCCGTGTCTTCCATTTCTAGCAGGAAGTACACAATCAAAGAAATCTACTCCTCTTTCTACAGCTTCTAAAATGTTGCTGGGTAAACCCACACCCATAAGATAAATAGGCTTATCTTGTGGCAAATATGGTACTACAGAAGAAATAATTCTGTACATTTCTTCATGGGTTTCTCCTACAGCTAAGCCGCCGATTGCATAACCATCCAGGTTCATCTTAGAAATGGTCTTAGCATGTTCAATTCTTATATCATCATAGGTTCCACCTTGATTAATTCCAAAAAGCATCTGTTTATTATTTACAGTACCTTCTAAGGAATTTAATCTGTCCATTTCTATTTTACATCTTTCTAACCATCTTGTGGTTCTGTCTACAGACTTTAAAACATATTCCCTAGTAGAAGGATTTGGGATGCACTCATCAAAAGCCATAGCTATAGTAGATCCAAGGTTACTTTGTATTCTCATAGACTCTTCCGGGCCCATAAAAATTCTTCTGCCATCTATATGGGAATTAAAATAAACCCCTTCTTCTTTTATTTGTCTAAGTTTAGCTAAGGAAAACACCTGAAATCCACCTGAATCAGTGAGAATTGGCCTATCCCAATTCATAAATTTATGTAGTCCGCCCATTTTTCTAACAACTTCATCACCTGGTCTTAAATGAAGGTGGTAGGTATTGGATAATTCTACTTGACATCCTATTTCTTTTAAATCCATAGAAGAAACAGCACCTTTTATTGCTGCTAAGGTCCCTACATTCATAAATACCGGAGTTTGTATAGTTCCATGAGGTGTGTGAAATTCCCCACGTCTTACGCTATTTTTCTTTTTTAATAACTTATACATATTTTCACCTTCCTCACTATTTAATAAACATTGCATCTCCGAAACTAAAAAATCTATATTTTTTACTTATGGCAGTATGGTATGCATTTAAGACATTTTCCTTACCTGCCAATGCGCTTACTAGCATAATTAATGTAGATTCAGGAAGATGGAAATTAGTAATTAGAGCATCCACTATTTTAAACTTATATCCAGGGTAGATGAAAATATCTGTCCAGCCACTTTGTTCTTTTACTTTAGAGCACTCATCACCTATGGTTTCTAAGGTTCTGCAAGAGGTAGTACCCACGGCTATTATCCTTTTACCCTTTCTTTTAGTGTCATTGATAATATCTGCTGTTTCTTTGCTCATTATGTAATATTCTGAATGCATTTCATGTTCTTCAATCTTATCCACTTTAACCGGCCTAAAGGTTCCAAGCCCTACGTGAAGAGTGACGTATACTATATTTATTTTTTTATCCTGGATTTTTTCTAATAACTCTTTTGTAAAATGGAGTCCTGCTGTGGGAGCAGCAGCTGAACCTTTTTCTTTAGAATAAACGGTTTGGTATCTTTCCTTATCTTCTAAGCTTTCGTGTATATAAGGCGGTAATGGCATTTGGCCTAATTCATCTAATATTTGTTCAAAAATCCCTGTATATTTAAATTTTATTATTCTGTTTCCATTTTCTAAAACTTCTTTTACTACGGCTTTTAATTTACCCTGTCCAAAGGTAAATTCAGCACCTGGTTTAGCTTTCTTTCCAGGTTTAGCAAGGCATTCCCACTGGTCTTGTGAAATACGTTTCAATAATAGAAATTCAATTTTCCCGCCAGATTCTATCTTTTCCCCTATAAGCCTAGCAGGTATTACTCTGGTATCATTAAGTACTAAAGTATCACCTTCATTTAAATAGTCTAAAATATCTTTAAAAATCCTGTGTTCTATATTTCCAGTTTCTTTGTTTAAAACCATAAGCCTTGAGGAATCTCGTTGTTCCAATGGATGTTGGGCAATAAGCTCTTCAGGCAAATCAAAATTAAATTCACTAACTTCCAAATTAAACACCTTCTTTTGTATTATCATTATTGTCAAAAAGTCCAAGCTGATCGTTTTTCTCTTCTGGCTTGGTTCTTTTTAGATGTGCATATGCTTTATCTGAAGCAACTCTTCCCCTGGGAGTTCTAATTATAAATCCTCTCTGAAGAAGATAAGGTTCATATACATCTTGAATGGTATCTAACTCTTCACCTATAAAATAGGATAAAGTTTCAATACCTACCGGTCCACCATTAAAATTATCCACTATAGCTTCTAAAATTTTATTGTCAATTCTATCAAAGCCTTCTCCGTCTACTTCTAGAAGCTCTAGAGCTTGCTTTGCAGTTTCACAATTAATACTTTCATTTCCCATAACTTCGGAGTAATCTCTAACTCTTTTTAATAGCCTATTAGCTACTCTAGGAGTACCCCTAGATCTCTTGGCAATTTCCAATGCGCCTTTTGTATCTATTTTGCAACCTAAAATACCAGCAGATCTAACTATTATTTCCTTTAACTGCTCATCATCATAGTACTCCATGGAGCAAAGCACTCCAAATCTATCCCTTAAAGGAGACGTAAGCATACCCACTCTGGTGGTAGCACCTATCAAAGTAAACTTTGATAAATCCAACCTTATAGACTTCGCTGAAGCACCTTTTCCTAAAACTATATCTAAAGCATAATCTTCCATAGCAGGATATAGAATTTCTTCTACGGTTCTATTTAATCTATGTATTTCATCTATAAATAGCACATCGTTATCCTTTAAAGTGGTTAAAATAGCCGCTAAATCTCCAGCCCTCTCTATGGCTGGTCCAGAAGTTATTTTTAAGCTTCCTTTCATCTCTTTAGCAATGATGTTTGCTAAAGTAGTTTTCCCTAGTCCGGGTGGACCATATAATAGCACATGATCTAAAGCTTCATTTCTCATGCTCGCTGCTTTTATAAATATTTTTAGTCTTTCCTTAACCTTGTCTTGACCAATATATTCACTTATTTTTTGTGGCCTTAAACTGTATTCTGAAGCAAAGTCCTCACCCAGGGTAGATGTGGTTATAATTCTGTCATCCATTTTTATATCCCCCTAACCCATTAAATATTTTAAAGCTTCCTTTATAATGTTTTCTATAGTTTCAGCTTTATTTACTTTTTCTAAAGCTTTGTTAGCCTCTCTTTCAGTATATCCTAAAGCTAGTAGCGCTTGAAGGGCTTCTGATATATTATTATCTTTAGATATGTCTTCTGCATTATTAGCTATAATACCTGCAACCTCTTGGCCTTTAAGTTTATCTTTAAGTTCTAAAATAATCCTTTGAGCTATTTTTTTACCTACACCCGGTGCTCTAGTAAGGGTTTTTTCATCCCCTATTAATATAGCATATTTAAGATTGTGCACTGAAGATATAGACAGTAAGGATAAGGCTGCTTTAGCTCCTACACCATTTATGGTCAATAGCAAATTAAACATTTCTCTTTCTTCTTTACTAAAAAAGCCATAAAGGCCTATGAAATCTTCTCTTACCATCTGCTCAATATAAAGTAATACCTCTTCTTCCTTTTTGGGAAGCTCAGATATAGTACTTCCAGATACTGAGATTTTATACCCTATACCATTATTCTCCACTACTACATATTCCTTATGCATGCCCATGTAAATACCTTTAATATAATCATACATTGACCTTCACCTCAAAATTATCACTAATATCACAATTCGCTCTTACTTAAAAATACATATTCTACTTTAGCATTTAAAATAGAATTTATCAATAATTCACTGTACATGAATAAAAAAACATCCTCAAAAACTCAATACCTTCAGTAGATATTATTAAGTACCCTACTGAAATCTTAAGCTTTTGAGGAATAATCTTTTAAATCTATGAATCATATTCACTTAATGCATCTAATGCTTCTTCTTTGGTGTTAAACATAAACTCGTGATTTTTAACTTTATTCTTTTCATAATCTTGCAAGTCATCAATCTTTCTCTTACTTATATCCTGTTTTTTGTCTTCAATAAATAACTTTCCTTCATCATTGCACTTATATATACATATATAGCCCTCTTCCGTAACTCCTAAATAAAATTTATTTTTAAGCAGTGCTTTTTCAGAAGACTTTATAAATATTAATTCTTTATCGCTTTTACTTTCCAACTTGTAATTTTTTTCTGTCATAAATTTTTCTAAAGACTCTCTATCAGCCTTTCCAGTATAATTAAACTGCTTTATAAAGTCTTTATATTTCATAGCCTTATAATTTGTATACTCTCCGGTTTTATCATCTTTACTTTTTGTAACTATGCTGGTATCTTCACTTAGTTCTAACCCTGAAGAAAAAGTACTTTTATCCACGTCCTTGCTTTTTTCTTTAAACAAGTTAGTTTTGGAAAAATAATAGCTTAAGGAAAATATACTTATAAGTGCAGTAATTGCTAAAATAGTTATAATGGTTATCTTTCTTTTCACATTACATCACTCCCTATAGGGAATTATGTCCATGTTTAGATAAAATATACACATTTTAAAATGGCATTCTTTAAATTCATCACCTAATTTAAAGAATGCCATTTTCTATAATAGAATATATTTATTATTCGTCCCAACCCTCTGGGAATTCTGCATTGTGGTATACGTTTTGAACGTCATCATCATCTTCTAAAGCATCTAGAAGCTTTTGGAAGCTAGTAGAAGTTTCTTCATCGATAACTGTATATGTATCAGGTACCATTTTGATTTCAGCTTCTAAGAATTCTACGTTATTTGTTTCCATAGCTTCTCTTACTGCACCAAAATCTTCTGGGGTAGTGGTAACTATATAAACTTCTTCTTCAGAAGAAAAGTCCTCTGCTCCAGCTTCTAGTGCCATCATCATCATTTCATCTTCATCTATACTGTCATTTTTTTCTATAACTATTTGACCTTTTCTTTGGAACATAAAGCTAACGCAACCTGTGGAACCTAAATTACCACCATGCTTTGTAAAAGCATGTCTAACATTACCTGCTGTTCTGTTCTTATTATCTGTTAATGATTCTACTATCACTGCTATTCCTGAAGGACCATAACCTTCATATATGATATCTTCATAATTTACAGAATCTAATTCTCCAGCTGCTTTTTTAATGGCTCTTTGAATATTATCCGAAGGCATATTTACAGACTTTGCCTTAGCAATTACATCCCTTAACTTTGAGTTAGTATCTTCACTAGGACCACCATTTTTTACTGCCACCATAAGCTCTTTACCTATTTTAGTAAAGATCTTTCCTCTTTTAGCATCAACTTTACTCTTTTTCGCCTGTATATTATGCCATTTTGAATGACCTGACATAGCTAATCCTCCTAACATTTAGACTTTTACTTAAATGAAAAAACAATAAATATTATATCACATGGTTTCTTTCTATTCAATGTTAGCTTATTTACTATTGCTATACATTTTCATAATAGTTCTTTTCTTCTTTAAAAAATATTTCTGCCTCTTCCTTAGTTATTGAAGCTTTACCTCTAGATATATCAATTATCTTCTCTATCATACTTTCACAGTCTTCACCTATGAAAGTTATGATTACATTTTCTCCATATTCTATGTCCTTTACAAACCATAAATTCTGTTCTGCTGTATATTGAAGCTTTCCTAACAAGTCATAATCTATTTTTACATGGAGTTTATGAGCATATACCTTATTCACTATTCCCCCAGCTTTTACAGCTATACTAGCCCCTTTAGTGTATGCTCTAGTTAATCCTCCAGCCCCTAGGAGAACCCCTCCAAAATATCTAGTAACCACAACAACCGTATCCGTAAGTTCATTCTTTTTAATGACCTCCAGTACTGGTATTCCCCCTGTTCCTTGTGGCTCACCATCATCACTATATCTTTGTATCCCTTTATTTTCTCCTACGATATAAGCATAAACATTATGCCTAGCTTCCCTATTTTCACTTTTAATTTTATTAATAAATTCTTTTGCTTCTTCTTCTGTTTCAATCCTCTTAACGTATCCAATAAAGGTAGATTTTTTTTCTTCAAATTCATCACTAGCTTCTCTTTTTATGGTTTTATACATGATTTCTACCTCCCATCCTGCATAAAAAATACCCAATTAAGGGTATATATAATATTTTATAAACTTGTCACATGCCTGGCACCATAATATTAAATATAATATACATTTTCTTTTAATATAACATCGCCATCTTCTGATTTATAATCTCTATACTGCCTTTTAATATAATTATTTTTCCATAGCTCTTTTAGTATTTCTTCAATATTAATATCATAGCCTTGAAAAAGTTTATCAGTTTTTATATCTGTAGCACTTAAAACTTTATCTTTAGACTTCATGTAATCTAAAAGCAAGGATGCACTGCTTTTTAAAACTTCCTTTAAATTATCTTCTATATATTTAACTAAATCTTTAATAACTTCAGAGTCCTTATCACAACTGAAAAATATTTTATCTACGTGATGTTTAAAGTCATTATTTAAATTCATAGCTAAGGATATGGTATCTTTGTTTACCATATATCCTGAATTATTCACATATAATCTGGAATAACTTTCAATACATCTTATGGATAGAGCATAGGAAGTGTATATTTTTTCATTTTGAATATACTTTTTACATACCCCTAAATCCTTTAAAAGATCCCCTAGATAAACCATATTCCATTTATCTTTGTCTATATCAGAGAAATACCTTCCCCTATTGTAGATATTGGTAATATCAAAATCTTTGGAAAACACTAATTTTGAGGAAGCAAATACCCTGTGAAGAAATCCTCCTCTAAAATTACTATCGCTGAGCTGTAAAAACTTTTGTTTTGACATTAACTTTACATGTATTGGAACACCATAATATTCCGTATAAATATTTTCCATTTCCAATTCTTGTCCTTCCTTTATAACAAAGAGGTCAATGTCGGATTCATCCCATAAATCTCCGCTTACCATGCTACCAAACACCATAACAGCCAGTATTTTACCATTGTTTTTTAATTCTTCTATAATTTTATTATAAGCTTTTTGATATTTAATAATTATATTGTCCATAATGCATCCCCCAATTACCTATAATTGTAACCTAACAACTTAATTATCACATAAATTCATTATTAATACAAATCTTTTCCATTTTATCACATTTATAGCAATAAAAAATGTGAGTACAACAGGTAGAGTTTTCTAAAGGCATATTTGCAGTGTAATCATCTAAATATTCATCATCTCTACCTTTTTCAGCCATGAGATTTCCGCATTTTGAACATCTTATTGAAATATTATATAATTTATTGCAAACAGGGCATATTCTTTCCATGAACATCACCTCATAAATATTATGATTCTATGTTTATAAATTATACTTTGAATATGCCCTATTTTCATTCTATTATATATTTAGCACATTTATTATACACTTCATCATCTACTTGAGCTTTTATAAAAGTCCCAGTATCCTTATAATCCTCTTCTAGAACCTTTCCATTTCTATGAATAAATGCTGTAACGCTTTGATCAGAATAAGGAATTAAAAATTCAGCAGTTTTAAGGGTATAAGGCAGCTTTTTAGAAATGCTTTCTAAAAGAATATCTAAATTTATATTATGTTTTGCCGAAATTTCTTTATATTCTTTTTCTCCTATAGCTAATTTAATTACATTTAAATTTTCTTCAGTGGATTTATCTATTTTATTTAAAAGTATAATAGTTGGTTTATTTAAAGCGCCTAATTCAAACAATACATTATCCACTGCATCTATTTGCTCCAAGGCTTCCTCTGAGGATGCATCCACCACATGTAATAGCAAATCTGAATATATAACCTCTTCTAATGTAGATTTAAAAGCTTCCACCAGTTCATGAGGCAATTTTCTCACAAAACCCACAGTGTCCGTTAATGTAACAGGCCTATTATCAGGAAGTGTTATAGCCCTGGTGGTGATGTCTAAAGTAGCAAATAGCATATCTGCTTCAAAAACTTTTTCTTTTTTAAGCATATCTTTTTCTGCTGCAATATCCACTAATGCATTTCTTAAAGTAGATTTTCCTGCATTGGTATACCCTACCAATGATACCCTTGGTATGTTTTGCTTGTTTCTTTTTTCTCTTTGAGTCTCCCTATTTCTTTTAATCTTTTCTAGTTCACTACTAAGGTCATAAATTCTTTCTTTTATGTGCCTTCTATCCGTTTCCAACTTCTTTTCTCCAGGTCCTCTAGTGCCTATACCACCCCCAGTACGGGAAAGAACTGTTCCTAAGCCTGCTAACCTAGATAGTCTATACTTTAATTGAGCTAATTCTACTTGAATTCTAGACTCTCTACTTTTTGCCCTAGTAGCAAATATCTCCAATATTAACGTAGTTCTATCTATTACCTTTACTCCAATGGCTTCTTCTAGATTTCTAACTTGAGAGCCTGAAAGTTCATCATCAAAGATGATAACATTAGCTCTATAAGCCTGCCTTAGAAGCGCTATTTCTTCCACTTTACCGCTGCCAATATAATAAGCAGAATCTATTTTACTCCTATTTTGATAAACACTATAAACTACGGGTATCTCGCAGGCACTAGAAAGTTCAGAAAGTTCCTCTAAACTCTCCTCACTGTCACATCCTACTATTATAGCTCTTTCACCATTATCCTCTAAAACATTGGAATCTTTTATTATATTTTCAGAATACTGAATTCTATCTAAAATATTCATATTAATAGCTTTTTCCATAGTAAGATTATTTAATGTTTCAGCCATTAACACATCATTTTCTATACCACAAAATCCTAATGATAAATCTGTAATATTTTCATCATAAACCCCAACTGCCACAAGACAATCTAATTTTAATTTTATTAACGCCGATACATCTAAAGCAGACAATCTAGAGTTACCGTTAGGATGAGTGTGGATAATTCTAATTCCTGATAGCTTTCTTTCAGAAATATCTATTATAGGTATCTCTACCATGCCACTATCACCAATGGATACATTAATCACATTACCTTTTCTATCTATAGCTATACTAATTTCTCTTTCAATATAAGAGGTTACAGAAACCATAGTATTTATTATTTCTTCTGTAGCTATGGAATATTTAGGAACTTTAATATCGTATAACTTTTCAAGTAATTGAAGCTGTGAATTTCTAACTCCTTCAATATTTCCATTTATCATATAAGCACCTCCATAAGGCCTTTATTTAAGGGCATTTAACTCAAATCTATACTTCTTGACAACTTTCATTTAATTTTATACTATAAGAACAACGTTGTAAATATGTTATTATAGTTTGGAGGATTAACATGGAAGAGAAAAAGAGGAACATACTTATTGATGAAAATTCCATAAAAGACAAAATCAAAATTGTTGCTGGCACTATTACTAAAGATTATACAGGTAAAAAACTATATGTTCTTTCTTTACTTAGAGGCAGCTTTATTTTTACAGCTGACCTTGTACGTGAAATAACTACTGATGTGAAAATTGGATTTATGACAACTTCAAGTTATGGACACGGTGAAGAAAGCACAGGTATTGTAAAAGTGGTTAATGATATCCCTGATGATATAACTGGTTATGATGTTTTAGTGGTAGATGATATTATAGATTCTGGTATTACTATGGATTTTGTTATGAATTATGCTAAAGAAAGAGGAGCTAATTCTGTAAAATCCTGTGTTCTATTAGATAAACCTTCTAGAAGAAAATTAGATTTAACTCCTGATTACTGTTGTTTTGAAATAGAAGATGTTTTTGTAGTGGGATATGGTTTAAATTATGGAGATTATTACAGAAATATACCTTACGTATTTAATTGGGAAGAATAGGTGTTAATTTAGAATTTAAAATTTAGAATGAATGATAGTTTTTCTGAAAAAGAATCAGAATAACTTACAATATAGAATCCCCTGTTTTTAACAGGGGTTTTTTATACTTTTAATAGCTATTGTTGATAATAGAGTTCTTTTATTTAGGATCAAGATCTATATTAGTTCTTGGAACTTTACCCACTATAATGGTTTCCACTATAGGGATTTCTGTCTTAAGCTCTACTTCCCTGCTCTGTAAGGGTATGATTATTCTCACCTTTGATTCCATATTCAAATAAATCTTATGCCTAGTTTGATTAATACCTGCAGTTTCAAATTTAGAATCATAACTGGTTTTAGTATGTCCTATAGGTTCCATTTTTATTGTAATCTTTGGTCCCCAATAAGACATTATATTATTTTTAGTAATATATCCTATAGGGAACTTAATGCCCATATTCCCTATATTAGAAATATCCTTTTGAGACTTTAAAGCTACCGAAGATGCAAGATTATTCATTTTTAAAGTATCCGTTCTAACCATGGTTATATACCCGTCTACATCTTTTTCTATCTTAACTAGTTCATCATAATTAAACCCCTCTTTGTAAATTAAAAGTGCATTAGCGCTTATTATTTCGCTAACTTTAGCTTTAATCTCACTTTCTGCCACTATTATTACAGTGGGCATAACTATTCTGTCAAAGGCATAAATAAATATACTAAATAATAAAAATAATATAGAAAGAACAAAAAATACTTCTGTTTTAAATTTGGATTTTTTCTTGTATTTGTTATACTTTAGCATAGGCCCCCCATTAATTAATTTTCTAGTGTAATCAATTTATTATTATGCTATAATAAGTTATATTATTTTAAAATCCAGGAATTTCTTTTTATTTGCTATACATACTTACAATGATAAGGAGGAAAACATGGGAGAGAAAAAGAAACCAAAAAATAAAAAGAACCGAAAAGCTGGCAGAATTTTTAAAGTTGTTGCCTTAACCATATTATTTATTATATTAACTGCAGCTGTAGGTGGCGGAGGATATGTTTATGCTGTTATAAAGTCAGCCCCTCCTCTTGATGTCAAAGAAATTTTAACCTTAGAACAGATATCAAGAATATATGATAATAAAGGTGAATATATGGACGACGTTCCTACAGAAGTAAAAAGGCACGTGGTTCCTATAAGTAAAGTGCCAAAAAATCTTCAAAATGCCTTTATAAGTATCGAGGATGAAAGATTTGAAAGTCATAACGGCATCGATCCAAGAAGAATTTTAGGAGCTATTTATACCGATGTTAAAAAGATAATTTCAAAACAATCAGGGATGCATGGTGCTTCCACCATTACTCAACAGTTATTAAAAAACACCGTGTTAACTAATGAAGTAAGTGCAACAAGAAAAATTCAAGAGATGTATTTAGCAATAAACTTAGAAAAACAACTTTCAAAGGATCAAATATTAGAGGCATATATGAACACCATTCCTTTAGGTGGTATTACATATGGTGTTGAAATGGGCTCTCAGTATTACTTTAATAAAGATGTGGATCAGCTAAATTTATTAGAATGTGCTTATTTGGCAGGGGTAACACAAAGTACAGATAAATATAATGCTCTTACCACCAATTCACAAAAAAATCCTACCCCTTATATTAATAGAACCAAAACTGTTTTATCTAAAATGAAGGAAACTGGAAAAATAAATAATGACGAATATACTGCTGCAATGAATGATTTAAATGCAGGAAAACTTCAAAAAACCTTTGCAGATGTAATCGCTCTTAGAAAAGTTGAAAACCCCAATAAATTAAACTTTGAATGGTTTTCAAGACCTGTAATAAATCAAGTGAGAGATCACTTGAAAAATAAGTATAAATATACTAATTCTGAAGTAGAAAAAGTTTTATTAAATGGCGGGCTTCAAATTTATACCACTATGGATAAAGCCATTCAAGAAAATACCCAAAAGGTTTTAGACGATGATAAAACCTTTGGAATAAAATCCCATTTAGACAAAAATAAGACTATTCAACCCCAGGCTTCTGCTGTGGTAATGGATTATAAAACAGGACAAGTAAAAGCCATAGTAGGTGGAAGAGGTGATCAACCCCCTGGATCTTATAATAGAGCCTATGACTTGAAGAATTTTCATAGACCTCCAGGATCTTCCCTTAAGCCATTAACAGTTTATGCCCCTGCTATAGATACAAAATTTGCTACTGCAGGAACTGTTGTTGAGGATAGTCCATTAACAGATCAAATGAAAAAGACTTACCCTAATTATGAACCTAACAACGATAATAAGCGTTTCAGAGGTTACGTAAACCTTAGAGAAGCTATTAAGTATTCTATTAACTTAGTTGCTCTTAAACTAGAATATGAAATGGGTGTTAAAACCGGAGCCGCTTATGCTGAAAAATTCGGTATAGATTTTAATAATGTTCCTGATGAGAAGGGTAGTATAGCTGCTCTTGGATTAGGAGAATTTTGGGGTACTAACCCTTATTATATGGCTGCTGCTTACGGAACTTTTGGTAATAATGGTATGTACACTGAACCACTTTTGTATACCAAAGTAGTGGATAAGACTGGTAAAGTACTTTTAGAAGCCACCCCTGAACAAAGAAAAGTTATTTCACCTCAGACGGCTTTTATAATGTACGATATGCTTAAAGGACCTCTAAGCTATTCAGCCACCAAAGCTAAATTTGGTGATATGCCTGTAGCCGGTAAAACCGGTACATCCTCAGAAAATAAAAATGTGTGGTTTTCTGGATTAACTCCTCACCTTTCCGCCGCTGTATGGGTAGGTGAAGATATCCCTGCAAAATTAAGTATAAACAGTAATCAAGCTGCCGCAGCTTGGAGCAAGATAATGAAAAAAGCCAATGAAGGTCTTTCTACCAATGATATAGAGAAGCCTAGTGGCATTGTAAGAGCTTCTGTTTGTGCTGATTCTGGTTTGCTTGCTACAGATCTATGTAAAAAAGATCCAAGGGGTAGTAGAGTAGTTACTGATTACTTTTTAGAAGGTACAGTTCCAACATCCTTATGTGATGTTCATGTGGAAGCTGAAGTTAATTCTTCCAATAATAAACTAGCCAATGAAAATACCCCTGCTGAATTAAGGGTTAAAAAAGTATTTATAAAAAGAAATTACAAACCTAGTAAGGCTTTAGAAGACGATAAATATGTTCTTCCTACAGAACAGGATGATACTAAACCAGTACCAGTTCCTACAACACCACCTACAACACCACCTACCGGTAATACCACTAACCCTGGTGGAGGAAATGGAGGAAATAATAATACTGGTAATGACACCGGAAATGGTAATAGCGGAACTCCTCCCAATGGGAATGGTGAGCCACCTGCTACTTAAAATTAAAAAACAAAGCGTGCATGAGTGCACGCTTTATTTTTTTGAAACATATTTATTATCTTTTATATAAAATCTCCACAAAAAATCCTTTGCTTCTTCTGCATAGTCAATGCCTACCCTTTTAGCTAACACAATATCCTTTTTATTAATTTTCTCCCCTTCCACTAAATATAACTTATCACCTAAAAGATTCTCGCCATTTAGAGTCCTATCTATGTTTAGTGCTTTGCAAAGCTTTCCTGGTCCGTTAGATAGGTTGACCTTTTCTCTGTTGGTTAATTCTTCATAGAACTTCTTATATCTATTCTTGCACATTAATTCTATTCCTTCTACAGGCTCTAGAGCTCTAATAAGAACAGCCTGAGGTGTTCCAACTTCTTCACATACTATATTCATGCAGTTATACATGCCATAAATAAAATAAATATAAGCCCTGGCAGCCTCTCCAAACATAACCTCAGTTCTTAAAGTTCTCCTATTATTATAAGAGTGAGCTGCTTTATCTTCCGCCCCCCTATAAGCCTCTGTTTCAACGATTTTTCCAGCTAATACTTCCCCATTTACTTCACTAACTAATATTTTCCCCAGTAGTTTCTCTGCCACTATAAGTGAATCTCTATTATAGAATTCTTTTGTAAGTTTCATCTTAAATACCTCACTATGTATTTTTTCATATAATAAAAGCATGCCTTTAAATAAAAAAATAATACCTTTTATAAAGCATATTATCTACATTTTGCTTTATAAAAGGTATTTGGTCAAGACTATGAAATATTAATATCTCTAGTTGCAATTACATCTACACCTGTACCTGCAACATTTTTAACTATTATGTCACCTATCTTTATAGGTGCTTTTACTTTAATGTCCTTTAGTTCCTTTATACATTGAAACATAAGACTTTTTGGAATATCATTTTGTGTTTTAACAGGCAGCATCGGTACGTCGCCATTTATCACTGGCACTATGCTAGTTACAATTCTAGTAGGATTGGTACATTCCTTTACGCCATATTCTTCTCCTCTTATACATGTATTTCCAGTAACCTTTAATACCTTACCTTCCTCTAGGGTAACTTCTAGATTACAACCTAATGGACATCTTATACATGTTAACTCCCTTGTCTCCATATATTATGCCTCCTTAATTTCTATAGTAATTTCTTTTAAATCATCTTTGTCTACTATATTTTGCTTTTTAATTATTATCTGTTCCATTTCCCCTGGAGTAACAACTCTCTTTTTAACGTGACTTATTCTATCATCACCCAATTTTACATCTAAGAAGGAATTTTTATATACATTATCCACCCTGAATCTAATTAGAATATCACCATCTAAAGTATTTTTATCTATATAGTAAGGTACGGTATATCTAACCCCTTTTCCAGTTTTTATAGATATCTTATCCTCATCTTTTTTACTTCCTTTAATATATGAAGCAGCATTTTTTCCTGCAGCATAAGATTCCTGAGTTACATAATCTACTAGGTCATGAACATGTAATACATTACCACAGGCAAAGATACCATCTATGCTAGTTGAAAGATTTTGACTCACTATAGGCCCTCCTGTAATAGGGTTTAAATTGATATTTGCTTTTCTTGAAATATCATTTTCAGGTAGTAATCCTACAGATAAAAGCAAAGTATCACATTCTATATACTCTTCTGTTCCTGGTATAGCCTGTCTATTTTTATCTACTTCAGCTATAACTACACCTTCCACTCTTTCCTTACCTCTAATTTCTATTACTGTATGGCTTAATTTTAGTGGAATGTTAAAGTCATCCAAGCACTGTACTATATTTCTATTTAATCCACCTGAATATGGCATTAGCTCTACTACAGCTTTAACTTCTGCTCCTTCAAAAGTCATTCTTCTAGCCATTATAAGACCAATATCCCCTGATCCTAATATTACAACTTTTTTACCAGGCATATACCCTTCAATATTTACAAAATGCTGAGCAGTTCCGGCTGTATAGATACCTGTACATCTGCTTCCAGGTATATTTAGTGCGCCTCTAGGTCTTTCTCTGCAGCCCATAGCCAAAATTATGGCTTTAGACTTTATAGTTATTACCCCTTCTTCTGAATTAATAGCTGTAACCTCTTTATTTTCATTTAGATCTATAACCATGGTATTAAGTTTATAATCTATATTTAACTCTTTTATTTTAACAGCAAATCTTTGGGCATATTCTGGTCCTGTGAGCTCTTCCTTAAAAGTATGCAATCCAAACCCATTATGAATACATTGATTTAATATTCCACCTAAAAAATTATCTCTTTCTATAATTAATATTTTATCAATTCCCTCTTCTTTTGCGCTAATGGCTGCTGCCAACCCAGCAGGGCCTCCTCCTATTATAACTAAGTCATAATTTAGCATTCCCATCACTCCCCTATATATTCTCTTTATTTATTCCAGTTAGTACTTTAGAATTGTTACCAAACTTAGTTACTTCAAGAGGTGATATACCAAGTTCCTTGGCTATTATCGCTATAGTCTTTGGAGTGCAGAATCCTGCTTGGCATCTACCCATTCCAGCTCTTGTTCTAATTTTAACACCATCTAAAGTTTTTGCTCCTAATGGTCTTCTCATGGCATCTAAAATTTCCCCTTCTGTAACCATCTCGCATCGGCATATTATATGTCCATATTCTGGTTTTTCCTTAATAAGCTTCTGCTTTTCTTCCTTTGATAGTTCACTGAATTTAATTATTCCCTGCCTTTTTTCTATAAAATCTTTTTTCAAAGAAGGTTTTAGTTTCTCTATTATAATATCTTTAATCATCATACCTACTGCTGGGGAAGCTGATAAGCCTGGGGACTCAATACCAGCGGCATTTATAAATCCAGGTACATCTTTTGCTTCTCCAATTATAAAATCACCGGTGTTACCTGTAGCTCTTAGTCCGCTAAAAGATGTTATTACCATATTCATAGGTATATTAGTAACACTTAAAGCTGCTTTTTCCATTACTTCTTTTATACCTTCCTTGGTAGTGGTAACATCGTCTTTTTCATTAATGTCTAAGGCGTTAGGTCCAATAAGCAGATTTCCATGTACTGTAGGTGTAACTAAAATTCCTTTTCCTAACCTAGTAGGTAATTGGAAAATTGTATGAGCTACCTTTTCTCCCGCGGTTTTATCAAAAAGAAGATATTCTCCTTTTCTTGGTCTGATATTTATTTTGTTATTACTTATCATATTATTAAATTCATCACTATAAACCCCTGTAGCATTTACAATAAACTTTGACTTAATTTCTTCTTTTCCATCGCTTATTATAAACTCATCCTTTGCTTTTTTCATATCCATAACTTTATAGTTGAATTTAAATTCTACACCATTCATAAAAGCATTTTCTGCAAAAGCCAAATTCATTCCAAAAGGGCATACTATCCCTCCAGTTGGTGCATATAAAGCCGCTTTAACCTCTAAGGATAAAGCAGGTTCCATTTCTCTTGCTTCCTCTCCAGAAATTACTTTCATCCCTTCCACACCATTTTTTTCTCCTTGAGCTTTTAGTTCATGAAGTTTAGGTATATTTTCTTCTTCGAAACATAAAACCATAGAGCCATTTTTTTTGAATTCGAAATCTAGATCCTCTGAAAGCTTATCCATGATTTTATTACCCATTACATTTAGCTTAGCCTTTAAAGATCCTGGAACGGCATCAAATCCTGCATGGATAATTGCACTATTTGCTTTAGAAGTACCCATATTAACATCATTGTTCTTTTCAACTACACAGATTTTTAAATCATACCTAGATAACTCTCTAGCTACAGCAGTACCCACAACACCCGCACCTATAATTACCACATCAAACATAAATATTTCCTCCTTATCTTTAAAAAAGTAAAAAGAACCACACTATAAGCATTCGCTTTAGTGATGGCTCTCTATAACTCGCCAAAAATATTAATCTTTGTTTATATTATAACATATATTTTTTATTTCAACTATATGTAATACAAAGTTATTTAATTTTATTTATAACTGGTATTATTAATATAAGCCCATAAATACATACTATATCCTAGTGGCTAATGTAGCTATCATAAGTCCATTCCAAATTAATAGTACCTTATCATCTTTAATCAAATAGGTCTTGAACCTGCAAGCCTCTCTGCTTTATTTTTATATTTTTGTGGCTAGATTCCAATCTAACATAGAAATTTAAATAGCCCCTATTTCAAGTCGATATTCTATACAGTTAATTCTAAAGCATCCATTTCTTCATCATTAAACGATTGTCTATCAAATTCTCCTTCAGAATTAGCAATTAACACTGCAGTTACACAGCTGCCAGTAACATTTGTGGCAGTTCTTGCCATATCTATAATGGTATCAACGCCTACTAGCATAGCAATACCCTCTACCGGAAGTCCCATACTTGCTAAAACCACTGTAGTCATAATTGATGCTGTTCCAGGAACTCCAGCAGTGCCAAAGGAAGCTATTGTAGTTATCAGTATAAGAATTAAATATCTATCAAAGGTTAATGGTGTATCATACACCCTTGCCACGAATATTGCGGCCATTACTGGGTAAAGTCCACCACAAGCATTCATACCCATAGAAGCTCCCATTGGAGCAACAAAGTTTGCAATTCTTTCAGAAATTTTCACTCTGCTTGTTAAACACTTTATTGTGGCTGGAAGGGTTCCATAGCTGCTCCTTGTAGTAAAGGCAACTACTTGTGCTGGGTATATGGCCTTAAAAAACTTTAATGGGTTTATTTTAGAAACAAAGGCTAATAATCCTGTGTAAACCACTGCTACTTGTACTATGCAGGCTATATATACTGCTATAATAAATTTTCCAAGAGGTAATAGCGTTGAAAGACCATACTTAGCAGATACAGCAGCCATAAGAGCAAATACCCCATATGGAGTTATTTTTAATACCATCTTAGTAATTCTAAACATTACTTGAGCAAATCCATTGATAACAGCTATTGCAGGTTTAACTATCTCTGGCTTTTTAGCGTTTTCAATAGTAATTGCAACACCAACAAACATTGAGAAAATTATTACGGGTATTATCTTTGCATTTGCTGCATCAGCAACAGGATTGGAAGGTGTTAAATCAATTAGTACTTTTCCAAAGTTAGGTATTTCTTTAGCCTTATAAGCTGTATCCATAGTAAGCTTAATTCCAGCACCAGGGTCAAAAATTAGACTAAGTAAAACTCCAATGGTAGAAGCAATAGCGGTGGTTACTACTAACCAAGCTAAAGTCTTAACCCCTATGCTTTTAAGTTTAGCTGGGTCATCAAGATTAGTTATACTTGAAATTATAGCAGATGTAACTAATGGAATTACAAGCATCTTAATTAAGTTAATATAAATTTGCCCAATAGGCTCAATAACTAAGGTTGTCTTTTTAAATATGGCTCCAAAAGCAATACCTAAAAACATTGCTAGAAAAACTCTATTTCCAAAGCTAACCTTCTTCTTCTTTAAAAAGTGCAAGAAACTAATTATTAATACAGAAATCAATAGTACTATATATTGTGAATTCATAAATTTCCTCCTTATGTGGTAAAGTTATTGTTCAAATTATACTTTGGCTATAAATTCTAATGCTTGCACACGGCGCCTTAGCATACAAACAAAAAAACTCCTGCCTCAGTATAATTTATACAGAGGCAGAAGTTTTACTTCTGCGGTTCCACTCTGATTAGACGTAAACGTCCATCTCTATCAAGCACTTGCATGCCATAGCTCTATAACGGGAGCACCCGTATGGCCTACTAAGTTTCGGCTTACTGCTCACAGGGGCACTTCAACTATATTTCAACATAAAGCTCTCTCAGCTATAAAGCCTCTCTCTGTTTGTTTCCTATAGTTTACTTTTCCTGATCATCGCATTTTAAAATTAATTCATAGTATTTCTATATGATTTATAATATTATCATTTTTTAATAAAAAGTCAATATATTTTTTTAAAAGTAATTTCGAATAAAATTTGCTAATGTTTATCTGATTTGGCAAGTTCTCCTTTATAAGACTCATCATTTTTATCCTGACAACTATCTATCTCCATGCTACCACCAAGCATCCTTGGCAACATTAAAATCATCATTATTGGACACAAAAAGGGCACAATAAAAGCTATTACACCACTGGCTCTAGGACTAACTCTTGATATTATTGGCAACAAGGCAATAACAAATATCGGTAAGCCACAGCATATAGACATGTGTAATATATGCTTCAAAGAGCTATGTTTATGAGAGGTTTGTACTTCTTTACTATGTTCATGACAATTCATATATCTAATCCTCCTATATGTTTTATATTGATAAAGAAATAAATAATATCATGACTATATTATATACTTACCATATGTAGATTATATGAAAAAACAAAAAATCTATTTATAATTTATAGTCTAATATACTTTCATAAACTATCCTTAAATTTATTACTATTTTACATTATTTAAATTTCGAATAATTTTTAGATATTATGGAAAATATAAAATATTAAAGAGATTATCATAAGTATGAAAACGCTGATTAACAATCATAACAAAAGGAAGTAGATAAGTATATGTTAATAAAAAACATATGGTACAGGATAAAAACTTTGACAGTTCCCTTGCTTTATTGAAAGATGGATATCTGTTTATCAAAAACAGGGCTGATAAATATCAGTCTGATTTATTTGAAACTCACTTATTAGGCGAAAAAGTAATTTGCATCACTGGTAAGGAAGCAGCAAAACTGTTTTATGATCCAGAGAGGTTTAAAAGAAAAGGAGCGGCTCCCAGTCGTGTACAAAAAACATTATTTGGGGAAAACTCAATACAAACTATGGATGGTAAAGAACATATTCACCGAAAACAACTCTTTATATCATTGATGAACCCGCTATGTCAAAAGAAATTGGCTGAACTTGTAAGAAAAAAACTGCGATCTTCTATAGATAATTGGGAGAATACCAACAAGGTTGTACTTTTTCATGAGGCAAAGAAAATCTTATGCCAGGTAGCATGCAATTGGGCAGGAGTTCCATTGCAGGAGTCAGAAATAGAAAACCGAGCAGCAGACTTTAGTTCAATGGTTGATAGTTTTGGAACAGTTGGCCCACGGTACTGGAAAGGAAAAATAGCAAGATTCAAAACTGAAGAGTGGATAAAAGGGATAATAGAAGATGTTCGCTCTGGTAGTTTGGAAACTAAAAAAGATACAGCACTATATGCCATGGCTTTTCATATGGAACTTAATGGTAATGAGATGAGCACTCAAATGGCTGCTATAGAACTTATTAATGTATTGAGACCCATTGTTGCTATTTCTACCTTTATTACCTTTGCAGCTTTAGCTCTTAATGAACATCCAGAATGTAAAGAGAAATTACTTTCAGGGGACAAGAGCTACATGGAAATGTTTGCACAAGAGGTACGACGTTATTACCCTTTTACCCCTTTCTTAGGTGCAAGGGTGAAAAAGAATTTTGTATTTAATGAATTAGAATTTGAAAGAGGAACTTTGGTTTTACTTGACGTTTATGGTATTAACCATGATGCTCGCATATGGGAAAATCCTGCTGAGTTTAATCCAGAAAGGTTTAAACTTTGGAAAGGGAGTTTATTTGATTTCATTCCCCAAGGTGGCGGTGATGCTTCCAAGACACATCGTTGCCCTGGCGAGGGTATTACCTTAGAAATTATTAAGGAAAGTTTAGATTTTCTCGTTAACGATATTGAGTTTGAAGTTCCAGACCAGAATTTAAGCTATTGTCCAGTAAAAATACCTACTCTACCTAAAAGTGGATTTATAATGAGTAATATTAAACGAAAATTCTAAACTATGAGTATATAGAATTTAGTAAGTTACTATCCATCTTCATTAACATTTATTTAAAAACATTACAGTTCTAAAAAAATTAAATGTAAAGAATTCTATAATAAGCAGTTAGAATTATAATAAAATTCATAACTGCTTATTATTTAATTAATAATCTCCCCTTTTAAGGGAACCTCACTTTTTTAACTAAATTATATATTAATGCTTACTATTAAGAACCTTGCATTCTTCTAAAAAAATCGGACCTCCTCCACTTTCATTATTCATTATCAACCTAAGCAACTTTATTTTTCAGTTTATTACAATCCTTAAGAGCTTCCATATAAATTTCTTCGATTCTATTAACTACTTCATTATAGTCCCTTACAACTTTTTCTGAATACTCTCTTTTATATTTCTTACTAAATAAAATCTTTAATAATTTAATAATCATCATCTCCTAACGATTTATTTAAAACCTTATGTAAAAGTAGTCTAATAAAATTAATTGTCAACCTCATTCACTTTATTTAGTGTGGTATCTTGTTTCACTATATTCATATAATATCTAAAACTTATGAAGATATTATGTAGCTTGAAAATTACATTTATTAAAAGAAGCTTATCTAAATGCACTGGGAATATTACTTTTTGTAATAGATTTTGCTTCAAAGTTTTCTCTAGATAAGTTCACAGATATATCGCCAACATCTTTAATAGGAGTAGAAAGTCGTTTAATATACGAAAATTTTTAAATGAAAAATCTTCGTACAAAAAAAGAGCCCTTTCAGCTCTTTAAAACCATTTTGAAACTTCATTAATAAGACTAAAGTTTGTTAAATCATATTGCAGTGGACTGATAGTTACATATCCATCTCTTAAATAAAAGGTATCTGTACCTTCATGGTGTATATCTATCAACTCATCCCTTAGTTCATAAACTACGCCATCTTCTTCCTGTTTAATGGCCACATAATTGTTTGTGTAGGACCTTGCACCTACCTTGCATACCTTAATACCCTTTATGTCCTCTTCTGGAAGAGCAGGAACATTTACACTTAATACTATCTTACCTTCAAGATCATTTTCTTTTGCTATCTTAACTACTGTGCTAGCATATTTAGCTGCTGCAGTAAAATCTTCAAATCCATCTTTAATATGCTGAGATACAGCTATGGAAGGTAATTTGTAAAGTGCTGCTTCAATAGCTGCAGAAACAGTACCGGAATATAAAACATCAGTGCCTAGGTTTACACCATAGTTTATGCCTGAAACTACCATGTCAACATTTCCATCTGTAAGTTTATCTAATGCCACTCTAACACAATCTGCAGGTGTTCCATCCACGCTATATGCTTTTGATTTAAGTCCTGGTAATTTTACTTCCTTTACCAAAAGTGGTCTAGTAATGGTGATACTATGGCCTGAAGCGCTTTTTTGCTCACTGGGTGCAGCCACTATAACCTCATGCTCTTTTTCTAATTCTTTAGCTAAAGCTAGTATTCCGATTGCATCTATTCCATCGTCGTTAGTTACTAATATTCTCATATTTGCCCTCCTATAAGTCAATTATTTTCTTTAAATAATAATTATTATAAGTAAATATTAACATATATTTTTAATATTATATCAATTTTTTAATAAAATTATTTATTTATTTATTTTTATTCCATTTGCAAGTAAAATTTGCTACTATTTTCATATAAGGGTATTATTAAAACAAAATTATTATTAAGGTGAGGCTATTATGATTAAACAAGATAACAACTTAGATAATGAGAATAATTCTTCTAAAAAAAGTATCAGGACATTAATTACCATTACTTTATATATAGCATTTGGCTTTTTATGGTTATTCACTTCTAAATCATTAGTACAGTTAATTGTTAAATCTAATTTAGACAAAACTCTCTTCTTATATTGGGAAGGAGCTTTTTTCATAGTCATTAGCGCAGCAGGACTTTACCTATCTATTTCTAAATTAGAAAGATACCTTTATTTAAGTATAAATAGGCTAAGACGCTCCAATGAAAATCTTAGAAGCGCTAAAGAAAGACTACATAAGCAGCTAGAAGAAATTAATTTAAAAGAAAATGCTTTAAGAATAAGTGAAGAAAGATATAGACTCGCCTCTGACGGATCCCAAGATGGTATTTGGGATTTAGATTTAGTTAAAAATGAACTTGTTATTTCCTCTAGAGCGGAAAATTTAGTAGGTTTAAATAAAACAGTTTTCAATGTTAAAAAAAAACAATGGAAAGAATTTATTCATCCCAATGATAGGGATTACCTTTTAAATACCCTAAATGATTATTTGTTTGGTAAAATTGATGTGTTTAATGTGGAATGCAGACTAAGACGCAAGAAGGGTGATTACCTTTGGATATCTTTTAGAGGAAAAGGTATATGGGATGAATATGGCAATGCACTAAGAATTGCTGGTTCTATCACAGATATAACTGAAAGAAAACTCCATGAGCAAAGAATATATAATTTAGCTTATTATGATCAAATAACCGGTCTCCCTAACAGGAGCAGCTTTTTTGAACAGTTAAATAAAATCATACAAAATTCTTATAGGAATGATAAAAATTTTGTAGTATTTTTTATAGACTTAGATGACTTTAAAGCAGTTAATGATACACTAGGTCACGATTGTGGTGATGTACTGATGAAAGAAGTATCTCAACTTATTAAAGATATATTTAAGGATTGTTTTACTGCAAGGTTTGGCGGAGATGAATTTATTGTAATAAAAGAAATTAATACTGAAAAAGATAATATTTCAGATATTAGCAAAAATACTGTTAATTCCTTAGGGAAAGCATGGACTATTAATAACCATGAGTTTTATATTTCTGTAAGTATAGGTGTATCTATTTTCCCTATTCACGGCACTACACCTCAAGACTTAATAAAAAATGCAGATATGGCTATGTACACTGCAAAATCTAATGGAAAAAATACCTACGCAATTTTTAATCCTTCCATGAGAAATGATTTATTAGAAATGTTTAAATGGGAAAAAGACCTGGTAAAAGCTTTAGAAAATGATGAATTTAAAATATACTACCAGCCTCAAGTTTCTGCCACGGATGAAACTATTTTAGGAGCGGAGGCTTTAATAAGATGGAACCATACTGAAAGAGGCCTTATCTCACCTAATGAATTTATACCTATTGCTGAAGAAACTGGATTAATAGTGAATATTGGTGAAAAGATCATAGATAAAACTATTGAACAAATAAAACATTGGAAAGATAGTAATATTAAGGTAGTTCCTATTTCTATAAACCTTTCTCCACTTCAGTTTCAACAACAAAATCTTGTACAGTATATAGATAATGTTCTGCAAAATTACAACATAGATCCATCCTTAGTAAAGTTTGAGATTACAGAAAGCACTGCATTAAAAGATATCAATCAAACCATAAACACTATAAAAATTTTTAATTCCATGGGGATAGAAGTAGCTTTAGATGATTTTGGCACAGGTTATTCTTCCTTAACTTACCTTAAGCAACTACCTATATCTTCCTTGAAAATAGATAAAGCTTTTATAAGAGATATTAATAGCGATATTAGGGAAGCATCTATAGTACTAAATATTATAACTCTTGCCCACGACCTTTCAATTAAGGTGATAGCTGAAGGGGTGGAGACTCTAGAGCAATACACCATATTAAAAGATTATGGCTGTGATGAAATCCAAGGTTATTACTTCGGTAAACCCATGCCTGTAAGTGAGTTTGAAAGCTTTATAAAGAAAAATCCTTAAATAAATATTCATAAAAGGAAAACCAAGGTCTTAGATACATATTTATTTAAGAGCCTCGGTTTTTCTATATTTTAATTAAAAATCATTAATTACCTACTAGTATCCTTTAAAAAAGTTAGAATTAATGATTTTATCACTTATTTCTAAGGACTTTATTCTCTCCTCCACTTCCTCATTACTATGCGATTTTCCTTTGTACTCTCCTAAAGCTGTAATGACAAAGTCTTTATTAGTGTTTAAAAGATTTCTACCTAGGGTAGCTCCTTCCAATTCTGATTTATCAATATCCATCAAATAGGCTAGAGTTGGTAGTAAATCTACCTGACCTGCCGTAGTATCAAATACTTCCCCTTTAATATTTTTAGAATAGATTATAAGTGGTACTCTTAAATCATTTTCTAAAGCAAAGTGATATTTTGAAGGCAGTTTCTCTACTTCATCAGCATAGTATTTATTTATTCCTTCATGGTCTCCATAAATAACTACTGTAGTATTATCCAAAATCCCTTTTTTATCCAGTTCCTCTAATAACATTCCTATTTGTTTATCTGTATATCTCACCGTCTGAAAATACTTACCTAGTATAGACTTATCTAGCTCATCTTCTAGATGTAGAGTTTTATATTCATCTGGTAATACAAAAGGTCCGTGATTGGTAAGGGTAACTGCAAAGTTTAAAAATGGCTTACCTTGTTTATCTATAATATCAGCTAATTGCTTAAAAAAACTCTCATCACTTAATCCCATACCTATCTTTTCATCTTTTTCGAAAGCTGTTATATCAAAACACTTATCATACCCAATGGAAGATAGAGCATTTACCCAATTCCAATAACTCCCCTTATCTGCATGAGCTGCAACAGTGCTATATCCTCTCTTCTTCAATAGGTTTGGAAGTGAGCTTGGATAAGAATTATTAGGAAATCTAAAAAATGTACTTCCAGCTCTAACAGGCAATAAGGATGTATTAGTTATTAATTCCGCATCAGAAGTAGTTCCTTTATAGGTTTGCTCGTGAAAATTATTAAAATATAGAGAGTTTTTTAAAAGCTTATTCATATTAGGTGTTATTTCCTGACCATCTACTTCTTTACCTATAACAAAATTTTCAAGAGATTCTACCTGTATAATTAATAAATTTTTATCCTTTAAACTTCCTTTATATTTATTATCAGGTAAGTTTTCTTCTTGTCCTACAAGCCATGAATATATTTGATTTTTCTCTTCAGCAGATAAATTTAAGGGCTTACTCTCCTTAAAATATTTAACAGTGTCCACCACATGATATCCAATAGGGGTAAGTGCATACATGTTTTCATTAGGAGCCCAGCTTATAGAAAAAAGTTTTTCATCTTTACTATTATGATTTATTACATCATGGTTAATATATATATTGACTAAAACTAACATACTAGTTATAGATATTATTGCAAATACTGATTTGCTTCTTTCATTAAAACCTTTTATAAGAAAGCTTATAGGTATAAATAAAATTAAATCTAATATAATTAATAAGTCTACCTTTCTAAATAATGAAAATATGCTATCCCCTAAATTATCTAAGTTAGTAGTTAATTGCAGTAAATGAGGGTTTAAAAAAGAGCTATTACTTCTGTAATAAAGTATATCACCAATATATATTACCGTTATAACTAAATTAATTATAAAAAATGACCATTTTGATTTCTTGGTTAGGAATCCAAAGCTCAATATTAAAGCTATAAAAGCTACATAAATTATTAAGGATGGATTTTTGTTACTAATAATATTTGTATTTAATTTTGAAGCTTTATCATCACTTATTATCATAATAAAAAAAATAGTCTTTAGCAAAATCCCAATAAAGTTGTATATAAAGGAAGAATTGAAAATGTTAAATACCATTTTCTTAATACTGTATTTTAGTTCTTCTGTTGGATTGTTAAATAATCTTACCATATTATCTTCCTCCTAAAATATTTGTTCCCTCATTACACACTAGAGTAATTATATATTAAAAATATTTAAAAATCCTAAACTTAACAAAAGGTTTAAGGTATATTTATAAATTAATAACTTATTAAAAATAAAGACTTTGAGAATAGTGTTTCTCAAAGTCTTTAAGAATATATTTATTTTAATATTAGAATACTTTCGTTATGTTTTCAAATATAGATTTATTTGATTGAATCTTCTCTTCATTACCTAAAACACATATATAATTTTCTTCCATACCCATTTTAAATAAACTACTGAAACTTTGTACTGTTTCACTATTTAAGCTTAGAATCTCATCTCTTTCTTTTTGAATATCCTCATAGGTAATTCCAGCAAAATATCTGCTATCGGATATATCCGAAATCATAGAAGGAGTTAAAGGGAAATCTAGCCTGCTTATAGTTCCTAAAATATACTTAACAATTTCTCTCTCTCCACCTTGAAAGTCCTTTAGATAGTTAAATATATTGTCGTAAGCATTTATAGTTTCAGCTAATTTAGGATCCCTATAAGAAGATATATATACGCTTCCATCCTTCAGAACATTTACATTAACCCCATATGCTCCCCCCATAACCCTAACTTTATTCCACAAATAATCCAAGGTTAGTATATTTTCAATTACTCTTAATGCACCATTATATTCAAAGCCTAATTCTTTGTAGTTAAAGCCTTTGGCAACATACTGCACTTTTGCTTCTGTGGTTAATCCTTCATTTTTTTTGCCTACTCCATAATTATATGAGACTTTATAAACCTTATCACAGTTTAGGTATTGAGAAACCACATTTAATGCTTCTTCTAAGCGATTATAGTATTCTTTCTCACAAGTATAGCTAATAGTAAGATTGTTTAAATTAAACACCAACTCCTTAACCTTAGCCAAGTTATTTATTAACACTTCATATTCATCATTATAGTTTTCTTCTAATGTACATAAGAATCTATAATAACTTAAGCCTCTTACAGTTTCATCATAGATTCCCTTAGGGGTTAAATAAGAAAGAACCTTAAGGCTTGCAATACTATGACCGCTATTGTAAATAAGGCTTTCCATTCTTGCCTTTTGCTCCCTTATAAGGGATAGTATCTTACTTTTTTCACTAAACTTCGTATTCTTTATAATTTCTCCTATAAGGTTAGAAAGCTCTGGAAGCTTTTCAATCAATGCTTTAGATTTCACTGTAAGCATAGGTTTAAAATCTTCAGTATTATCCTTATTACTAGAAGTGTTTACAACAAAATTTATACCTCCAGTATTTATATTAATCTTATTACTTAAAGATTCATAACTGTATTTATCAGTACTTAATTTGGATAGAAGGTCCCCCAGGAGTCTAATATAAGGTACTAATTCTTCAGGTACGTTAGAAGTATCAAATATAAAGTTTAAATATGCTATCTTATTAGTAAATACATCATGGAATAAAACCTTAGTATTCTGTAATTGTAATTCTTCTATAGGCAGCCACTCAGCTTTTTTGTCAATATCTGAAAGAGCTAGCTGAGGAATGCTATGAAGAACTTCCTCACTGTCTTGAGACTGTTGTCTTTCTCTTAATCTTTTTGTGTTTGATATAATTTTTTCTATTTCTTTAGAATTTAAGGATGACTTATAATCCTTTAACTTTTTTTCCAAGTCTTTAGCTTTTTTCTCACCTAGTCCCTTTTCAGGTTTTAAAATAACTAGGGAGCTATGATTGTTTTTAAGGATATATTTATCTATAAGCTCTTCAAAATAATTAGTGGTAAGAGCCTGCTTAATTTTATTTATATGATTATCATATTCCAGGTGTAACAATGGGCTCTCATCATGAAGCCAGCTTTCCATAGCGCCCATATAGTATACTAACCCCTTAGGGTATCCTCTAAAATCACTTTCTCTCAGCAAGAACTCTTGAAAGTTTATGCTGGCTTCTATAAGTTCCTTATCAATACCGTTATCTACTAAAGCTTTAAGGGTATCAAATACTACCTGTTGGAATTTTTCTTTGTTTTCTTCTTCAGAATTCTTTACTATTATGCTAAGCACTGGCTGCTTGCTGCTACTGTCGTAATCTCCATTCACACTTTTACCTATTTCTGCTTCTATTAGTGCTTTCTTTAAAGGAGCAGCTGGGTTTTGAATAAGCATATAGGTTAAAACTTGGAATGCTAAACTTAGTTCTGCATCCATGGATGTTCCTATGGAAAAATTAAGACTTAAATATGTTTTATCTTTATCTTCCTCTTCTTTAGAGATGGTGTAAGGTATTACTATTTCCTTCATTTCATTAAAAGGTTTTTGTGTGTAAATTTCTGAATCAGGGGATATTTTTTCATAATCTTTTAAATAATTATCTATTAGCTTAAGCTCTTCTGTAACTTCACCATCACCATAAAGGAAAATATATGAATTAGATGGATGATAATATCTCTTATGGAAATTAACAAAACCCTCATAGGTTAAATTGGGAATCTCATCAGGGTCTCCTCCAGAATCCACACCATAAGTAGTATTTGGCATTAAAGAGCTAGGAATATATCTATATAAAAGAGAGTCCGGTGAAGAGTATACCCCTTTCATTTCATTATAAACTACGCCATTTATAATAAGTTCTCCTTCAGGAGAATTAAGTTCATAATGCCAACCCTCCTGCATGAAAATCAGCGGCTCATTATATATTAAAGGATGAAGTACTGCATCTAAATATACATTAATTAAGTTATGAAAGTCTTTACTATTTCTACTGGCCACCGGATAAATGGTTTTATCTGGAAAGGTCATAGCGTTTAAAAATGTATTTAATGATCCTTTTAATAATTCTACAAAAGGCTCCTTGCTCCTATACTTTTCTGAACCACACAACACTGAATGTTCAATTATGTGTGCTACACCAGTGCTATCTTTAGGTGGTGTCCTAAATCCAATGCAAAAAACCTTATTGTCATCACTATTTTGAAGCTTGAAAAGTTTTGCTCCAGTTTTTTCATGAATAAATATCATTGCTTCAGAATTTAGTTCATTAATATATTTAGTTTCCTGTAACTTAAATCCATTATATATGTTATTCTTTTCCAAAATCATTTCTGTGCTCCTTTCAGTTTTTATTATGTAAGTAGTCTACTATTATTATCATTAATATTATTACTATTATACCTTATTATACTAATATTTACCTACATAAAAGTATAAGGCTAATAAAAAAGACAGCTTTTGCTGTCTTTAAGTATTATTTCGTTATAAACTACTTATCATACCTTATGTATAATTATTGATAATTAATATTACCTACCCATGGTATATAAATAGGAAATACCTTATCTAGTATGATCTTAAATTCTGATGATATTTGTTTTTCTCCTTTAATATCTTTCCAATCCCCTAGTATAAGTTTCTCAGCTTCATTTTGTTTAAGCTCTAAAGTCTCCTGCTTATATTGTATAACCTTTGCTTCTTGGGTTTCATAAAAATTCAAATTACTAAGTTCTTCCTCTGAAATGTACTGCTTAAAATAACCCTTTAGCTGAATCATAAGATCTGAAAAACTAATAATTTTAACCGTACCTAACTGATTTATTTCATCATAGTTACTTCCCATAGCCAAAAGGTATGAGCTTAATATATCTCTATATTCACAGCGAATAAGATATTCCTTTAAGTTATTTTCTTTTGCAGCATACTGCAATCCTTTTAGGATGCTAGAAATGTCTCCGCTATATTCTACCATGGTGCCATAAAGTTCATTATCTTCATTTTTCCTAACTCTTATTATAAAATATGCCACTATTTTACTATGTACTCTAACCAAGTATGTTTTATAATAAAAATCATCCCATATGGTAGTTGCCCCATTATAAAGCTTATTAAACTCACTATAACTTCTTATAAATCTTGATCTATGGCCGTTATATATTTTTATAAAATCCAAAGCATTAAAGTCAGTTACTTCTTCCACAGATATTTTAGGATTAATATCATCCATATTATTTAAAATATCAATACTTGTTTTAAATTCATAAAACTTTCCGCAGAAAGTACATCCTCTTCTTAAATAAAGGCTTCTTCCTCCAGATACAAATAATAAATGGGTATTACTCTCTTTTAGCCTTTTTTCTATATCATCTAAGATAATAGAAGAATACCCCTTTCCTCTATGATCATTATGAGTACAAACAGCTCCTATGGATGCCACATTAATTTCTGCACCTTCAATATTCATTTTTGAAGGATAATAATTTACATCTGCTGCAATGTTACCCTCTACTGAAATAACTCTCATGTTATCTAGATTTTCTTCGCTTAATAGCAGTGGAAACTCCTGCCCCATTGTAGGCTTTAACCCTGCGGATGTTCTAAAGGTCTTATTAATTAAATCTACTACCTCTGATAATTCTTCTATTTTACATGCTCTTGGTCCTTCCATAGTTACCTCCATTAATTCATCTTATTATAGTATCAACCCATTAATGTTAATTCTATATTAATACTCATAATCCTTTTATAATTACTCACAAAAATATTAAAAAAGCTTATCTCCATGAGATAAGCTTTTATTAAAGGATGGTTATTTAACTTTAGTATACTTCCAAGAATTTAATCCTTTATATAAATGGTATATTTCAGTAAAATCATTATCCAGTAAAACCTTAACTGCTCTAGGACTTCTTCCTCCTGAAGCACAATAAACTAGTACTGGTTTGTTTTTGTAATTTTTTATGATATTTACCCTATGATCTAATTCAGAAACAGATATTAATTTTGCCTTCTCAATATGTCCTCTTAAGTACTCTTCTTTGGTTCTTACATCAAGTACAAATACCTGTTTATTATCCTCCAATAATCTTTTAGCTTCTTCTGCATTAATATTTTTCACATTAGGGTGTTTAACTTTCTTAAATATGTTTTTTAAATATATTAAAACCACTATAAACACTAATAAAATCACATATTTATACATTATAATAATCCCTCCATATATCATTTGCTATATTTATATATCTAAATATATAAATATAGTCTCATTTAATTATAGTTTAGCTATAATATGAATTCAAGTGGATTATTATAAAAAATATTATAATACCTTAATCCAGTATCTACAGATGCCTTCATCTATATTCTTTAAAACTCCCCCATTATATTCAATAATCTTACTAGAAGCGATGTTATCTTCATTACAAGTAACCAAAACCTTATTTAGCTTTAATTTTTTTGCTTTTTTTAGGGTTTCTTTCAATATAATGTTTCCATAACCTTTTTCTCTTTCAGAAGGTCTAATGGAGTAGCCTATGTGACCTCCTTTTTTTAATAAATTATTTGTTAAGCTATGTCTTAACTTGCTGCACCCCACAGGCTTTCCCTCTATATAGAGTATATAAAAGCTTTGTCTTACATATCCAGGTAAAAGTCCTATACCTTTTGCTTCATTAACTCTATCTTTCTTAAACTCCGAAAAAAAGGCTATAGGCATATCATAATATCTGTTTTCGAAGCCATTTTCACCTGGTCCAATTTCTCTTATCATATCTAAAACTTCAATTCCATCATTTACATCAATATGTTTTAAAATAATATCTGACATGTAAAATACCTCTATATAAATAAAATAAATACTTCTCTTATAATTTATAATCGGCTATAATTCTATCTTCTCTCACTAGGCCTATATATTTAGCCACTTTTAAATGTTCTTCATGATTTTGGTATTCATTTAATGCATTTTCATCTTCAAATTCTGAATACAGCACTAAGTCATATGCAGCCTTATCTTCAGAAAAGTTAATACCAACTTCAATACTTTTTATACAAGGAATTTTAGATTTTAAAGCTTCTAATTCGTTTTTTATTTTATTGCAATTTTGTTCTTTGCTGTTACCTTCAGCAAAGTCTTTAATTTTCCACATTACTATATGTTTTATCATGTATTTCACCTTACCTTTATAAAATGTTAGTATATGATTTCTACATCCATGATTATTTTCCTTCCATAGGTATGCAAATAAAATTTTCACGGATTTTATTTAACTCATTCCAAGCTTTTTTATATTTTTTTAAAGTTAATATTATATATTCATCTGACAAATTCTTTGCCCTTTTAAAATCCATATTATGTTCCAGGTCTGCTAGCTTAACCTTAACGGCTGTCTTGTCTCTCTTAACTCTTTCAATATAATCAAAATAATCCTCATTTTCTCTTCTAGTTAAACAATCTAAAGTATACAAATTTTCCTTGGAAAAACCAAGAAATTCTAAATCTTTAAATGTTATCTCTGTATCTTCAACTAAATCATGAAGAACTGCACAAATCATTTCATTCTTTGTATCCATCTTATTCATAACATATAAAGGATGAAGTATATATGGCATACCCCCTTTATCTTTTTGATTAGCATGACCTTCTAATGCTAAGGAAATCGCTTTTTCTAAAATATCCATGGTTTCCCTCCTTATCATAACTTCATAATTTCCCTTTAATGTACTTAAGTAATATTTTAGTATTAATAAGATTATATTACAAACTTCATGATAATAAACTTATTATAAAAAATAATATTTTGCAATTGATAAAGCTTATCTTTTTAATAAATGCTCTTAGGCAAAAGCCTAAGAGCATTTATCTAATTCCAACAATAATTAAAAACTGAGCAGTTATATACGTGCTCATAATAATAACTCCAGAATAAGCATATTTTTCTTTAAAAGTATCGAAAGCTAGTACGCTATCAGAAATTATAAATATTATACTTCCTAAAAAAATAAGGACAGTGTTAATGGTAAAGCTTTGTAGCATCATCAATAATGAGATAAAACTCATTACCATTATTGTACTCATATACATTGTACCAAGTATTTTCATTGACCCTAAATATGGAAACAACCCTTTAACAAGTAATAAAGCATAAAATAAATAAAATATTATAAATACAAAATAGAAACCCTTTACACCTCTAATTGTAAAATTTAAATAAAATGCTACAATATACAAAATATGTCCACAAAAAAATGAAAGTAATCCTTTTGTAAAATGATTTTTGCTATCTAAAAGAAAAATATCTCCTAAAAAGCCGAATATAAGAGCCCCTATGATAATAAAATTAATATTTTGTGTTAAAGTAATATAGTATAAAATGAGTAAAGGCATTATAAGTGGCTTAGTTAAATAAATTCCTTTCAAATTATTTCTATAATTAAATATTATATTTAATATAGATACAGTAATAAAAGCAATTAAAATAAAAGTATTATACACAAATTTCTCCCCCTCTCAATTTTATTATAGACTATATATCCTAGTATTGACATTAATATTTTTAAGTGATAAAATTTAATAAATCCAATGAGAAGGAAGAGTACCTGTGTTAACTATGTTTCAGAGAGTTGAGGGTGGTGTGATCTCAATACAGAAGTATGCAGGGAATGGACCTTTAAGGAGTAAGCCGAAACCTTATTAAGGTAGTAGTACTTAACGGGATCCGCCCGTGAAAGCGGTAAGACATGATAGTGTCTGAATGAGATGTGCTTATAATAAGCATAATTTAGGTGGTACCGCGAATATAACTTCGCCCTATTGTTGGGTGAGGTTTTTTTATTTGTAAAAAATTATTATAAATACTCTTATATGAGAAATTATTAAGGAGGTGTTAAAAATGCCATGAAGTTTAATTTCCTATAAAAATAATAAATTTTATCTAAGAAAAACATTAAATTATTTAAAGGAGAGATATGATATGAAATTAAAAAATTTAGTACTCACTGCACTACTACTTGCTATAGGAATGATACTTCATCAATTTGCGCCTCCTATATTTGGAATGAAACCAGATTTTTTACTATCCATGATGTTTATAGCTATACTTTTCAATGAAGACTATAAGACTACTTTCATTATTGGACTAACCTCAGGAATATTAACTGCAGCTACTACTACTTTTCCTGGTGGACAGCTTCCAAATTTAATAGACAAAATAATTACCAGTCAAATTATATACATTATCATTATTTTACTTGGAAAAACCAATTTTATTTTTAAGACAAATAACACCTTAAAACTTACTATAGTATCCATATTAGGAACTGTTATTAGCGGAACGGTGTTTTTAGGAAGTGCTAATTTATTATTTTCTTTACCTGCACCTTTTAAAATATTATTTTTAACTGTGGTACTTCCCGCAACACTAATTAATACTGCAGCATCATTATTGTTATTTAACGTAATAAATATTGCAGCTAAAAGGTCTGGTTTATCAAAAATAATGGAAAAATTAAACTAGTTTAAGTAATATAAGTATTAAATTTATTTTTATGTGCAAAATAACCTTATTAATATTTAGAAAGGGGTATTTTGTATGACAGTAAATTCAGTAATGGCTTTTAGAGATGAGCAGGGAAACAGAATAGAATATAAAATTCTCGATGAAATCATAGTAAATAAAACAGGATACTTAATTATGTCTCCTGTAAATAACGCTGAAGCTTATGAATTTTATAAGCTTAAATTTGATAAACATATGGACGAAGAACTTTTGTCTGTGGATGATAATAAAGAAATAGAAATGGTAAAGAATGCATCACATTTAAAATTTTAAAAATATACCTCTGCTTAATTTTAGGCAGAGGTATATTTTATTTACTTAATTTCTTTTCAAAATCTTCCACTGCATTTTTAGTATAATTACCTCCTATAGCTCCTCCCACACTTCCACATGCCTTTGATGACATATTTCCCCAATCATAATCCTCAGGTATTTCTATTCCTAGTTCTTTAGCCTGTTCACTTTTAGATTTCAATTTATTTATTTTTTCTTCCATAATATCACCACCTTAAGTTATTAATAATAGTTTTATCCTATAAAATATTACTATTCACAAAATACAATTGTAATAATTTCCTGGGAAATAATGTTATAATTTTTACTTAATATTTAAATAGATTCGTTTTATCAGATGCATTTTATAAAATTATTATAGATAATTTTTAATTTAAAATATTTTAAATTTATCAATTAAATTTCACTAGACATTTTAAAATTAAATGTTAAAATATATATTGTACGGGGATGTAGCTCAGTCTGGGAGAGTACTTGAATGGCATTCAAGGGGTCGTGGGTTCGAGCCCCATCATCTCCACCAAAACGCCTAATGAGGCGTTTTTTTGTAACTTTTTTAAAATTGGATAATATTACTATATTATCTTAAGATATTACTTTAAGAACACATTAAATTAGTCAAAGGATTATTCTATAAACAAATAAATATAAGGATAATTTATGAAAGAGGTGTAAAAGATGAAAGATGATGAAATACTTAAAAAGTATGCTAGATTAGCTGTTAAGACTGGAGTTAATGTACAAAAAAATCAAACCCTTGTAATAATGTCACCTATTGAATGTGCTTATTTTGCTAGGATGATAAGCGAAATTGCTTATGAGGAAGGAGCAAAAGATGTAGTTATTCACTGGAATGATGAATTATTCACCAAAATTAGATTCATGAAAGCACCTGATGAAGTCTTTGACGAAGTTCCTAACTGGATAGTAGATTCATATTTGCATTATGCAAAGCAAGGAGCTTGCTTCCTATCTATATCAGCCTCAGATCCAGAACTTATGAAAGAAGTAGATGCTAAAAGAATAGGGCGAGCTCAAAAGGCTAGACAAAAGGCACTAAAAGAGTTCAACGAAAGACTTATGAGCAATAAAAATTGTTGGTCTATAGTATCAATTCCTACCTCAGCTTGGGCTGCTAAAGTCTTTCCTGACGTGTCAAGAGATGAAGCCGTTGAAAAATTGTGGGATTCAATTTTTAAAATAGTAAGAGTTGACAAAGAAGATCCAGTAGTTGCTTGGGATGAACACAAAAAAAATCTTAAGAAGGCCATGGACTTCTTAAATACTAATAAACTTAAATCCCTTCATTATAAAAACTCAAAAGGAACGGATTTAAATATTATGCTTCCAGACCATCATCTATGGATGGGTGGAGCTGATTATAGTGCTGACGGTACTGAATTTATTGCTAATATGCCTACTGAAGAAGTATTTACCATGCCTAAAAAGACTGGTGTAGATGGTATAGTATATAGCTCTAAACCTCTAAATTATGGCGGCAACCTTATTGATAACTTCTCCATTACCTTTAAGGATGGTAAGGTAGTTGATTATACCGCAGAAAAAGGCTATGATACTTTAAAAAATATCATAGAAACCGATGAAGGGTCACATTATTTAGGTGAAGTAGCTCTTGTACCCTTTGATTCCCCTATTTCAAATTCTGGAGTAGTATTTTATAATACTTTATATGATGAAAATGCTTCTTGTCATCTTGCCTTAGGTCGCGCCTATACTTTATGTCTCGAAGCTGGAGATACAATGACTGAAAAAGAATTAGAAGATGCTGGTGCTAACAATTCTTTAACTCATGTAGACTTTATGATAGGTACATCCGATTTAGATATTATGGGTATAACCCATGATAACAAGGAAATACAAATATTTAAAAATGGCAACTGGGCATTTTAATCGAAAATTTAGAATTTACAATGAATGATAAAACTCACAGAGTTTCTACAAATATACTAAGAAAAGAGTTCAAAGGCCTAAGGCCTTTGAGCTCTTTTCATTCTACATTGTTAGTTTTTCTGGTGCTTTTCCAGAAAAACTGTCCTTCATTTTACATTCTAAATTCTAAATTATCCTTTGCTATTATTCAATGTTTCTTCTGTATTGTTGAAGTATCATAGCTATAAGTTTGTTTGCTATATTAAAGTTCTTGTATTGGTGACTTATATTTATTATATTTTTATCTAGCAAGAAGAAATTACTTCTCCACCTATAAGCTATTAAAATACAAGTTAAAAGTTTGTTTATTTCTGTGGAGTCCTTGTCTAATAAGTTTTGCCCTATAAAATCCTTTACGTTAAATATCCCCGCATCGCTCTCAAAAGTTTCTTTTGTATCCCTAGACATTCTTATAAAGATTTCATTTAATTTCCCTTCAGTAACATACCTATCGTGAAAATAATCGAAATAAGCATCTATTACGCTAGAAGTTCTGTTTTGTTTCTCTAAACCTAAATCTTTTAAAACAAAATCAGCAATACTTTGAGCATTGGCCGCTCCTTTACATGCTTTTGCTTCAAACATATCCCACATGAAGGCAAAGGTCTTAAGATGCTCTAGGTCATTACTAGTAAGCTGCTCTTGATTTCCTATATAGGCATTAATCCATCTTAAATCATCAAATTCCAGATATAACATATTTTCGCCTCCTTTTGTCACCTACCATTATTATACAAAACAAAATGTAAAGTATCAAATTATAAATAAATAATTTTCTAAATTTATTAAAAATTCTAATATTTATCGCAATGTAATTCATGATATAATTTATATATTGGCTTTCTTAAAGTACTAGTATTATTTGTTATTTAATCGCTAATTTCTTAATAAAGGAGAGATATTATAATGCATAAATTAAAGGCTATTTTTAAATATGCAAGGAAATATAGAACCAAATATTATTTTGGTATTCTAGTATTATTATTGGTAGATTTAATTCAACTAATCCCTCCAAAAATCATTGGCAAAATCAGTGATATTTTACCTTCTGGAATTGCTACTGAAAAATTAATTTTACAGTATATTTTATTATTATTATTAGCTGCAACCACAGTGGCTATTGGTAGATTTGTATGGAGAATTCTTATAGTGGGAACTGCAAAGAAAATTGAATATGATATGAGAAATACCTTTTTCAAGCATTTGCAGGATATGTCCACTAATTTCTACAATAACAAAAAGACTGGAGATTTAATGGCCTTAGCTACTAATGATTTAAATTCTGTAGTACAAGCTTTGGGATTT
Organism: Clostridium amylolyticum; assembly: GCF_900142075.1. Classification (GTDB taxonomy): domain Bacteria; phylum Bacillota; class Clostridia; order Clostridiales; family Clostridiaceae; genus Clostridium_AA; species Clostridium_AA amylolyticum. The sequence goes on along the minus strand of NZ_FQZO01000001.1, from coordinate 660,005 downwards.
GGAGTTGTTATGATAGTAGACTCTCTATTTATGTCTCTTATAACCATAATCATAATGCTCACCATAGATGTAAAGCTTACCTTAATTTCACTTATTCCCCTCCCCTTCATTTCTATTACCGCTTCAAAGTTTGGGAAAAAAATTCACAAAAAATATATGTCAGTACAAAAATCTTTTTCTTCATTAACAGACCTTACTCAAGAAAACTTTTCTGGTATACGAGTGGTTAAATCTTATGTTCAGGAAGAAAAAGAACTAGAGAAATTTAATACGCAAAATCAACAGAATTTTAAAGTAAATATGGAATTTGCTAAGTTATGGGGGTTAATGCAACCTTTAGTAGAGTTAGTCGCCTCCTTAGGCTTTGTTATATTCATAGGACTAGGTGGATTTTATGTGATGCAAGGTGAAATTTCTTTAGGTGATTTTGTAGCTTTTAATATGTACCTGGGACAGCTTATATGGCCTATGATGGCTATAGGCTGGGTGATTAATATCATACAAAGAGGCTTTGCCTCCCTAGAAAGAATTGAAGAAGTATTACATGAAAAACCAGAAATTGTAAGCACCCCTGGGGTGGTTCCAGTTAATTCCATCAGCGGCGACATTGTTATAGAAGGATTAACCTTCTATTATCCAGGAAGTAATTCCCCTGCATTAGAAGATATTAATGTTCGTATTAATAAAGGTGACACTCTGGGGATAATAGGTAGAACTGGAAGCGGTAAAAGTACATTGGTCAATCTACTGGTTAGGATATATAACTTACAGAAGGGTGAAATAATAATTAACGGATATGATATTAATTCAATACCTTTAAAAACATTAAGAGAAAACATTGGACTTGCATCTGATTCTTTTTTATTTTCTTCTAACATTGCTGAAAACATTAATTTATCACAGGATTATGTAGATATTGAATCCATAAAACAAGCTGCTATTGATGCTGATGTTTATGATAACATAATGAATTTCCCAGATAAATTTGAAACTATGGTAGGTGAAAAAGGAGTTACTTTATCCGGTGGTCAGAAACAAAGGATCTCCATTGCTAGAGCTCTTATAAAGGATCCTGAAATATTAATACTAGATGATTGCCTATCTTCAGTAGATGCTAAGACAGAAACAAAAATTTTAGAAAACTTAAAGTCTATTATGAAAAACAGAACTTCTATAATAATATCTCATAGAATATCAGCTATAAAGAATAGTGATAATATAATAGTTTTAGATGATGGGAAAATAATTGAATCTGGAACCCATAAGGAATTGCTTGATCTTAAAGGCTTATATTTTGAAATATATGAAAATCAATTACTAGAAGAAAAAATACAGGAGGAGGGTGAGAATTAGCATGGAACAGTTTAACGAAGAAATTCAATCTAAACAATATGACTCTAAACTAATGAAGAGACTTCTTAAGTTCACTTTACCTTTTAAGAAGCACTTTGCGGTGGTTATGGTTCTTATGATTATTTCCACTATCTTTTCCTTAATAATGCCTGTATTTATGAAAATAGCCATTGATGAGCACATTAACGGTTTTAGAAAGCCTATTTATGAGGTTACTAAAGAATATAATAATGCAGTAAAAATTTCTAATAGATACTTTATAAAAGAGACACCAAAGGAGATAAATAATAGCAGTAATTTATATTCACTGATTTATTATGAAAAAAAAGCTTATTTAGTAGAAGGCTCTATTAACTATAATGACAGCTTCGCTATAGATAATGGTGTTTTAATTCAAGATAATAAGCCTCATAATGTTTTTAAGAAATTAACCAAAGAAGAAGTGTCACAGCTGAGAAGTTATGACATTAAAGGACTAAAGACAATAGTAGCGGTTCTCCTTGTAATTTATATATTAGGTTTTATAGTTAACTACACTCAAATATATATTTTACAATATACAGGTCAAAAGATCGTATTTGATATTAGGAATAAGTTATTTAAGCATATTGAAAGTTTAAGTCTATCTTTCTTTGATAAAACTCCTGTAGGTAAACTTGTAACAAGATTAACTAATGATGTTCAAACCCTTAATGAAATGTATACCGGGGTGCTTATATTCTTAATTAAAGACGTATTTATGCTTTTAGGTATAATTATAGCTATGTTTATTCTTAATGTTAAATTAACTTTAATTTCATTAATAACACTACCTGTAATATTCATTACAGCTATATTATTTAAAAAATATGATAGAAATGCTTACAGAAAAGTTAGAGAAAGGTTATCTAGAATAAATGCTTTTTTATCTGAGAATATTTCAGGTATGAAGATAGTACAAATCTATCACAAAGAAGAGAAAAAGTTTAAAGAGTTTGATACCATTAATAATTCATATAAACAGGCTAATCTTGAACAAATAACTGTATTTGCTATATTTAGGCCCATTATTGAGCTATTAGCTTCTATAACCATGGCTCTTGTTATTTGGTATGGTTCTATTAATATAATAAGAGGTGGATTACAGTTTGGACTAGTATTTGCTTTTGTAAATTATATAATGATGTTCTTCCAACCTATTTTTGATCTTACTGAAAAATATGATTTACTACAATCTGCCATGGCTTCTTCAGAAAGGATATTCATGCTTTTTGATAACCAAAATATTATTAAAAATCCTGAAAAGCAAGTAAAAGTGGAAAGATTTAAAGGTAAGATAGAATTTAAAAATGTTTGGTTTTCTTATAATGATAAAGATTGGGTTTTAAGAGATGTAAGTTTCAAGATTAATCCAGGGGAAAAATTTGCCTTTGTAGGGGCTACTGGAGCAGGAAAAACTTCAATAATAAGCTTAATCACCAGATTATATGATATTCAAAAAGGTGAAATACTTATTGATGATATTAATATAACTCATATGAACAAAGAAGATTTGAGAAGAAACATTTCAACAGTACTTCAAGATGTATTTTTATTCACTGGAGATATAAAATCTAATATTAGGCTTAATGAAGATTCCATTACCGATGATGAGATAATTAAGGCTTGCAAATATGTAAATGCAGATAAATTTATAGAAAAACTACCTAAATCTTATGACTCTCCTGTTAATGAAGGAGGAACCACCTTTTCTCAAGGTCAAAGACAACTTGTATCCTTTGCTAGAGCCATTGCTTTTGATCCTCCTATATTAGTTTTAGACGAGGCAACTTCTAACATTGACACGGAAACAGAAAGTTTAATACAAGATGCTTTAAATAAAATAACTAAAGGCAGAACTACTATAGTGGTAGCTCACAGACTATCCACTATAAAAAATAGTGATAGAATAGTAGTACTTCATAAGGGTAAAATAAGAGAAATAGGTACTCACAATGAGCTTCTAGATAAGCAAGGTCTCTATTACAATCTATATCAACTTCAGTATAAGGAAGCATAATAATACTTTCATAGTAAATTTAATAAATACTGGTAAATAATATCTAAGCTTATTCTAAGCCTCAGCTATATATTTTCTATAAGAAAACCTTTCTTGCTGAGGCTTAGTAATTATAAATATTTTTAAAAAGATTTTACTTTAGAAACTTCCAGTAACTTAATTTTACACTAGCTTTCTATACGATTAAACTATAACTGATAGCCCTTTTAATTTATCCTTAGTATCTAGGACATCTTTGAAAAGTATGGTGTTTATTCCTACCTTTTCAGCTCCATGGAGGTTTTCCTTTACATCATCTATAAAAACTGTTTCTTCAGGGTTTAATTGATACTTATTAATAAGAGTTTCATAAATTTCTCTTTGAGGTTTTATATATTTAATCTCATAAGATATAACCCCTCCATCTATTATATTAAAAAACTCATTTTCCTCTTGGATTCTTTTAAAAGCTTTTTCGTGGTAATTTGAAAGTACAAACACCTTATAGCCCTTTTGTTTTAAATCTAATAATAGTTTTATTGAATCTTCCATGGGCAATAGCATGTCCATCCATTTATCCATTAATTCATTAATTTCTTTCTCTAATTCCGGTTCATCCATGCAAAAAAGCTTAGTGGCCTCCTCTTGCTTTAGTGTTCCCCTGTCCAGCTCTGGCCAATGCCTACTTCCAAAGATCACCTTCATGATTCTTTCATTAATTTCATGGGTATAGTTAAATTTCTTTATAAATGCCTCCGGCCTGTATTCAACTAATACATTTCCTATATCAAACACTATATTTTTTATCATGGCATCCTCCATTAGTACATTATTCTACATTATTTTAACATATTAAAGGAGAATCATCTATGATTTAAAGGGATGTAGTATTATAAATATTTCATTTTATAATACTAAAAAAGAGGATAAATTTCTATCCTCTTTTTAAAGCTTTCACGAAATATTTTGTTATGTTTTGATGTGTAATAATAGCTCCTACAACTACTCTGAGATTTTTAAAATTTATTTATATTACTCCTAACATGTTTAATGTTAAATAACATGCTCCAAAAACTCCTGCATCATTCATAAGCTTTGCAGAAACTATATCAGTGTGATCTACATAAGATTTCATAGCCTTAGATGCAAAAGCCTCTTTTAATTCATCAATAAATATTTGTCCTTGAGCAGATATTCCTCCACCCACTACTATTAGACCTGGGTCTAGTATGTGCACTATACTTGCTAATCCTGTAGCTACATGACTAAGGAATTCTTTATAAACTTCTACTGCTACAGCATCGCCATTTCTAACAAGTTCCATAATGGTTTCTCCATTAGCATCAGCAGCTTCTATTCCTGCTTTCCTAGCTGCATCTTTATATGCTCTAATAAATGCAGAAGTAGAAGCATATCTTTCCAAGCACCCTGCACATCCACAAGTACATTCTTCTCCTTCTTCATTTATGCTTATATGTCCTAGTTCTCCTGCACCACCACTTATACCTTTATAGAGCTTGCCATCAATTATAATAGCTCCCCCTACTCCAGTACCTAAAGTTATACAAACAAAATTCTTTTTACCCATACCTGCACCCATCCACATTTCACCAGCGGCAGCTGCATTTACATCATTTTCTACATAACTAGGTATATTAAGTTCATCCCTTAAGTGCTGAGAGATTGTAGCTCCTGTATACCCTGGGAGATTTTCTGTTGCAAAAACAATTTCTCCCTTGAAAGAGTCTACTTGTCCTGCAGTACTTATCCCCGCTGCATCTATTTTAAAATAGTTTGAAACCTCTTTTATTTTTTCTACCAATAGTTCAGGTATGGCAATTTTACAATTAGCTCTAGGAGTAGGAAACTTATCTTTGAAAAGAATCTCACCTTTTTCATTAATAACAGCATACTTAATAAAAGTTCCCCCAATGTCAAAACAAGCAATATTCATATCAATTCTCCTTTTAATCAACATATTATCTATTATTTCCTTAGTAAAAACTTATTAATATAACTTATCAGAAACTGCAACCACAGTTCTATTTATATTATTAATAGAAACTTTAGTTGTTCTTCTAAAATACTCTGTATAAAGCATGTCTAAAATATATAACTGAGCTATTTTTGTGGAAAAGAATCCTCCTTGTAGCGATCCTTCATTAGTATCTAATATAAGCACTTCCTCAGCAAATTCTATTATAGGTGATTTTACAAAACGTGTAATACCTACTGTGTGACCTCCGCTTTCTTTAGCAATCTTAAGCGCATCTATAGTATCTGTAGTACTCCCTTATAATATCGCACTCTGGAAAACTTTCTTTAATTTTTTCCTTGATAAAATCCTTCTTATCTTTATATTCTGCTATACCCCTCTCTATTTTATCCTTAAGCCAAGAAATTTTAAATATAAATTCTCCATATTCTTCATAATAGTACGGTTCTTCTTCAGGGCTGGAAGGGGAATATCCCCTCATTATAAGCTCAAATCCGTAAAATATAACTTAGGATTGTTTTTTTAAACTTTTTGTTCTTTGTAATCTTTCCAATAATACTTCTATATATTGCTACTTTAATTATAATTGCAATATAAACCTTTACAAGCTTGGTAATACTTATATATGTTAAATTAATAACTCTTTTCTTATGAAAGCTTTAATTTGCTATATATTAAATATATTTTTCATTTATTGATTATTTTTTGAAAATACACTTCATATAATAAATAACTAGCAGGATTTCTACTTGCTAGTTATTTATTACTGTATATTTCTTTATTAAATCCACTTCTTACTTATACTTATCCAGTTGAACATTTAACGCTTTAACAGATATCTGAACTTCTATTATTAAAAGCAAAAGAGAAATCATTAATGCTATAAGGCTTGCTCCAAAAGCTACCTCTCCCGCAAAATTCCTATCTTTAAAAATTAAAAATGTGGATAAGGTACAAAGGAAAAAGCTAACCCCACCCATTATTTGAGTATATCTTATTATACTAATTCTAAGCTGAAGATTTCTTATCTGTTTTAAAATATGTTCACTGGCCTCATTCTTATACTGACCATCTAACTGTCTAACTAATTGAGCCAGGGTTAAAAACCTACTGGTATAGGCAGAAATAAGCAATGAAATAGAAGTAAAAAGCAGTGCCGGAGTAGTTAATTCTATTTTCAATATACATTTCTCCCCTTTATTTACATTATTATTTATATTGTTGTAATATAACTTTAAGCTTATCAGGATAATTAGTTATTATTCCATCAATGCCTATTTGTATAAATTTCTTCATTGTTGCTTCATCGTTAACTGTATAAGGCTGCACAAACAAACCTTTTTTGTGAGCATCTATTATAATATTGCTATTTACTGCATAAAGCACTGGATGTAATCCATCTGCATCTACAGTTTTACAGTAATCTTCAGGATGATATAATGCTTCTGCATACAAAATGGCTGTTTTTATTTCACTATCTATTTTCTTGCATTCTATCAAAGCATAATGATTAAAGCTTGAAATAATAACATTATCTTTCATATTATATGTATTTATTAGATCTATAAGTTTCTTCTCTATTCCATCATAAAAAACTATACCAGTCTTTATTTCGAAGTTTATAATTATATTATTCTTCTTTGCTAATTCTAAAAGTTCTTCTACAGTGGGTATGTACTGAAATACTTCTTTCATACTGTGATAATTAGCTGCATTTAACTTCCTTAGCTCATTAAAGTTATAATCCTTAACAAAAGCATCTACCCCTGTAGTCCTTTTTAAATTTTCATCATGAATAAGTACAAGCACCCCATCTGCCGTCATCTGAACGTCGGTCTCTATGCCATCACATCCCATTTCAATTGCCTTTTCAAAGGCTAGCATGGTGTTCTCAGGATAATATCCACTGGCACCTCTATGTCCATAATTTAGTGTCATTATAATCACCTCATAAATTCTATTATAGTAATAATTATTTAGGAACTCTTATTACTAGCATACTATCATTATGTAGGAAAGTAAATATAAGTATCAAAAGCGGTGGAAAAATAAAAAACACCAAGTATAAACCTAGTGTTTTAAGTGGCGAGATAAGTCTATAAGCCGAGTTCTGTATTTGACAATCATCTATCTAGGCCTGTTGTTACCATACAGGCTCCAGCGACACACCCGAAGACGGGACGGGCAGCCCCATTTGTCTTCCTATTCGGTCTTGCTCCAGGTGGGGTTTACAGAGCCACTAGATCACCCTAGCGCTGGTGAGCCCTTACCTCACCTTTCCACCCTTACCAGGCAGTTTTCACTGCACTCATCTAGTATTAACTAGATTCTGGCGGTATATTTCTGTTGCACTATCCTTAGAGTCGCCTCCACTGGGAGTTACCCAGCACCCTGCCCTACGGAGCTCGGACTTTCCTCTCCTGACAAAAGTCAGCAGCGATTGTCTGGCTTACTCGCAAAAATAATAGTATCACATAATGAAAGAAAAATCAAATAGTAGACTACATGAAAATCCACTATATTTTTCATATAATCAAAAAAACTAGTATTAGTTATATATATTTATAAGGATCCTTACATTTTTCAGATATTAAAAATGTAACATCTTTTAGTTTTTCTTTATTATTATCCATAACTTTCTTCATAAGAGTTATGAAAGTTAGCCACTCAGACGGAAAATGCCCAATATCTATTATACTGCATCCCATTTCTTCATAGTCACTTACATAGTGATAAGTAGTATCTCCAGATACTATACAGTGAGCTCCATATTTTAAGGCTAAAGAAAAATAGTCCTGTCCACTTCCATTAATCACAGCAACTTTGCTAATAGTTTTATTTAAATCTCCTGTATATCTTAAATTATCTAAATTCAGTTTCTGTTTAATATGATGTATGAAGTCTCCTAAGGTACATTCCCTTATTTCACCTATTCTGCCTATGCCACTATACTTGATATCACTTATTAAATCCGGTTCTAAAATAATATTATTATTTATTTCTAATATATCCATAAGAGTATCATTCATTCCTCTATGTACAGAATCAAGATTGGTATGACTGGAATAAACACTTATGTTATTTGATATTAGCTTTATTATTTTCCTACCTTGAAGAGTATCTGTGGTTATAGATGAAGGTTTTCTAAAAATTAAGGGATGATGAGTTAGTATAGCATCAATATCTTTTGAGACTGCCTCATCTATAACTTCCTCTGTACAGTCTAGGGCCAAGAGCACCCTTTTCACAGTCTTATTACTATCCCCCACCATTAATCCTACATTATCATAGCTTTCTTTAAGGCTAGGGGGAGCTACGACTTCCATTATGCTTATTAAGTCTTTTAACTTAATAACCATTGCTTCATCTCCTCCAATTTTACTATTCTATCTCCAATAAATCTTTTTCTTTCCTTTGATATATCAGTATCTTCTTTAATGTAAAGCCTTATTTTATTATAGTAATGAATTTTATAATTAATATAACTTAATATAAGAGGATGCCTTGTACTCATAAGATAAGGACTTATTTCATAATCTATATCCTTCATTTCTAATTTAGACTTATCATCATTATATCTTATCTTTAACAGTTCGTAGTATTTCCCTTCATCTATGCATAAATCCTCTTTAATTATATCAAACTTGTTTGTGTACAAATATTCTCTTAATATTTCTGGATTTTGAGCCGGTTGTACTATAATAAATTTCATTTTCTTTATCTTATCTAAATCCTCTGTAAGTATATCTCTTATGAGGTTTCCTCCCATACCGGCAATTACAGCTGCTTCCACTTCATCTTTACCTACAGTAGAAAGCCCAGGTCCTTTACGGCAATATATCTTCTGTGTTAATCCTTCATTTTGAATATTTTTTTTAGCTCTTTCCACTGGTCCTGAGTTTATGTCAGAAGCTACTGCACTTTCACATATGCCATGCTTTACTGCAAATATAGGTACATACCCATGATCCGTTCCTACATCAACAAAGTTATTACATTTATCCATAACATCTATTATAGTTTTTAGTCTTATGCTTAGTTCCATAGGTAACACCTCATTATTAAATCCTTAAATAGATTAGCACCTTTCGGTAAAGGTGCTAATCTAGGTAATCCTTAAGTTTTTTACTTCTGCTTGGATGTCTTAGCTTTCTAAGGGCTTTTGCTTCTATCTGTCTAATTCTTTCTCTTGTAACATTAAACTCTTTTCCAACTTCTTCTAGAGTTCTTGCTCTTCCATCATCTAATCCAAATCTTAACCTTAAAACCTTCTCTTCCCTTGGTGTTAATGTATCAAGAACGTTAATTAACTGTTCTTTAAGCATAGTAAAGGCTGCCGCTTCTGCAGGTGCTGGTGCTTCATCATCAGGTATAAAGTCTCCAAGATGACTATCTTCCTCTTCACCAATGGGAGTTTCAAGGGATACAGGTTCTTGAGCAATTTTCATTATTTCTCTTACCTTATCCACTGGCATTTCCATCTGAGCTGCAATTTCTTCGGCAGAAGGTTCTCTTCCTAACTCTTGAAGTAATTGTCTTGATACCCTTATTAACTTATTGATGGTTTCCACCATATGCACTGGTATTCTAATAGTTCTTGCTTGGTCAGCTATAGCCCTTGTTATAGCTTGCCTTATCCACCATGTAGCATATGTACTGAACTTAAAGCCTTTTCTGTAATCAAATTTTTCTACAGCTTTTATAAGACCTAAATTACCTTCTTGTATTAAATCTAGGAAAAGCATTCCTCTTCCCACATATCTTTTTGCAATGCTTACCACTAACCTTAAATTTGCTTCTGCAAGTTTTTTCTTGGCAGCTTGATCCCCTTGCTCTATTCTGTTAGCAAGTTCTATTTCTTCCTCAGAAGATAACAGTGGAACTTTTCCTATTTCTTTTAGATACATTCTTACAGGGTCATCTATGGCTATTCCTTCAGGTACAGAAAGGTCTAAATCTTCTTCAACCTCTTCTTCATTACTCATATCTCCTATGACATCAATGCCCATGGATTCAAGAACTTCATATATTTTTTCAATTTGTTCTGGACTTAAATCTATCTCTTCTAATTCATCCATTATTTCTTTATAGGTTAAGCTTCCACTTTTTTTACCTTTTTCTATTAGCTTTTTAACTATTCCCATTTTTGCGCTTTTTTCTTTTAGATTTTTGTCCTTAGAAACTTTTTCTTCATTCTTTTCTTTCATATTCATACCTCCTTCCGACATTAGCCATTAACTCCTTTCTAACCCTTTAAGATTTTCATCTATAATCTTTAAATCTTTTACATAATCTAGCGATTCTTCAAACAATCCTTTTATTTCGCATTCTTTAAGTTTCTGCATAATCAGCTTCTTCTTCTCCTCTAAAGTGTGTTTTTTGATTTGGAATATATAATCAGTTAACAGCTTGCTATAATCCACATTTGATTCTTCAAAATTAATTTCCTGTATTAGTACATATTCCTTGGAAGTTTCTACATCATTACAATGGGTTTCTATATACTCTGTAATGTTTTGTACTTGCTCTTCTTTTGCTTTTAAAATTAATTCATATATTTTTTTATGTGCTTCTACAATAAACCCAGAGCTTTCTATATTGTTAACAATGATCTCCAAATACTCATCTCTAGAAGACATTATCTTAAGTAAAGCTCTTTCTGCTTTCATATAAGCAGGTTCTATATATAATTTATGCCCATTAATTTCCATGTTATTCATTTCATTACCTTCACTGAAGTTTTTAGTTAATTCATTTCCTAATAAGTCGTAAACTGCCTGTTCTCGAATTCCAGTATCTTCTGAAATCTTTTTTACATAAACATCCTTCTCTATAGGATTTAATTCTGCTAATATTTCAGTTACTCTCTTAGCATATTTTATAAGCATGGAACTTTGGTTAAAATCAATACCATCTTTTGCTTTTTTTAAACGATAATCAATAAGAGGTAATGCTTCATTTATTAATTTTTGAAAAGCGTCTACACCATTACTTCTTATAAATTCATCTGGGTCTTTTCCTTTTGGCACTGTAAGCACTCTAACATCTAACCCCACTTTTCTTAAAATGTCAAGTCCTCTTAAGGTAGCCATTTGACCCGCTAAATCAGCATCATAAGATATTATAACTTTATCAGCATATCTTTTTAAAAGCTTAGCTTGCTGTAAGGTAAGTGCTGTTCCTAAAGATGCTACTGCATTAGTTATACCATATTGATGAAGAGCTATACAGTCCATGTACCCTTCTACAATAATTAATGTCCTTGATTCATTGTCTTTTTTTATTGCAAAATTCAAGCCATATAAATGGATTCCTTTAGAAAATATAGGTCCTTCTGGTGAATTAAGATACTTCGGTTTAGTATCTTCTAATACCCTGCCACCAAAGCCTATAACTTTACCTCTGTAGTCAAAAACAGGAAACATTACTCTATTCCTAAATCTATCATAGTAATTTCCTTTTTCACTTTTAATGATTAATCCATTAACCTCAATATCTTTTTCTTTATACCCTTTATTCTTTAAATAGTTCAAAAGGCTGCGCCAACTATCTAAAGAATATCCAAGGCCGAATTTATTAATGGTATTCTGAGTAATGCCTCTTCCCAAAAAATACTCATTTGCTTTTTTGTTTGCTTTTAGATTTTGAAAAAAGAACTTAGCTGCATCAATATTCAATTTATAAAGCAAATCTTTTTCATTTTTATTTTGTTTATCTTCATCAGTTTGAATAAATTCAATGTTAACTCTATTGGCTAGATACTCTAAAGCTTCAATAAAATTAAAGTTTTTATTTTTCATAATGAAAGTTATTACATTTCCTGCCTCTCCACAACCAAAGCACTTATATATCTGCTTCTGGGTAGAAACACTAAAGGATGGAGATTTTTCATTATGAAAAGGACATAACCCTATATAATTTCTTCCAGCCTTCTTAAGTCTTACGCTTTCGGAGATAACATCTACAATATCATTTTGGTCCTTAATCTGCTGGATTAATTCATCTGATATAGCCAAGAAGTTTCCCCACCTATCATATTTTAATCAACAAGGAATTATATATTCGACACAAATATTTATATTCCTTCTTTATTTAATATTTTTTAACACTCATTAAACTTTTTTTGTCTTATTATATATTCTTTATTAAAGATAAATTTCCTTCTTATTTTTGAAATAACCTATTTAATATTATTTAGTTTAAACCAATTGTCTTGAAATTTATTCCTAGTTTTATTAATATATAACAAACTTAGGAACAAATAATTTATTAAAAAGCCCCAGGCAGTAATCATCACTCATGCCTGCAATATAATCAGTAACCCCTCTTTCAATGCCCTCATGCTTCACTACGTTTTTATACAATTCAGGCATTTCCTCTGGGTGATTAATAAAATAATCAAAAACTTGATATAAAACAAATTTTGCTTTATCTCTTTCTTGTTTTAATACAGGTCCGTTATAAATCTTTACAAACATAAACTTTCTCAAATCAGTAAGAGCTTTATCTGTATCTTTGCTTAAGCCTACCTCTATTCTATTGTTTTCTATGTTATTTATGGTAGTTTGAACCATGTCTTTTACTAAAGTTCCAATTCTATCCCCATGACTATAGCCTAACATATCTAATATTTCTAAAGGTATATCTTCATACCTTAGCAATCCAGCTCTTACAGAATCATCTATATCATGATTAACATAGGCAATCTTATCACTATATTTTACCACCTGGCCTTCCAGGGTAGATGCTTTTTGAGAAAGCTTTGAAAAACCAGTGTGGTGTAAAATACCATCAATTACTTCTGCAGTTAGATTTAATCCTTTTCCGTCCTTCTCTAATAATTTAACAACTCTAACGCTTTGTTCATTGTGTTTAAAGCCTCCTGGAAGCAATTTATTTAGCACTTCTTCACCATTGTGAGCAAAGGGTACATGACCTAAGTCGTGACCTAGGGTTATAGCTTCAACTAGAGTTTCGTTAAGTCCTATAGCTTTAGCTATGGTTCTTGCTATTTGGGAAACCTCCAGGGTATGAGTTAATCTAGTCCTATAATGATCTCCTGAAGTCTTAATGTATACCTGGGTTTTATGTTTTAATCTTCTAAAAGATTTAGAATGTATTATTCTATCTCTATCTACCATGAAAATGGTTCTAATATCATCTAAGGGTTCATAACGCTCCCTACCTATGGAAGTAACCGATAAAGCTGCCTCTTTTATAAGTGTCAATCCTTCAATTTGTTCAATTTTTTCTCTTATCTTCATAATTAACACCTCTATTTACTATTTCTACAAATATCCCATATTTCCTTCATTTTAATATATAATTAATAATTACCATAATTTATTAATTATATGTATATTTTCTAAGTTTAATTAATATATTCTTAATGTAGATTATTTTGGAGGAGTATAACTATGTCTGAAACTTCTAACACTGAAATTCTTAATTATCTATCAGAGCAGAATGTAAAATCTCAAGTGCTGCCTTATTATGGCCTAGAAGATGCCTACATAACTCAAATCAAATTTAAAGATACAGACAAACAAAGAGCAGTATATAGGGTAGACCATTTAAACAAGAGCTATTCTTTAAAAAAAGTTTATTACAATATAAGTGATGTACGTTTTATCTATTCTGCATTAGAATGGTTTTATAGATATAATATTAATGTTCCTAGGATACTTCCTACCATTAAAAAAGGAAGATATGTAGAATATAAAAATATGCTTTTTATACTTACCCCTTGGATAGAAGGTATTAAATGTTCTTACGATAATATAGAACATGTTATGGATTCCGCCATTAACTTAGGACATATGCATCATGCCGGAAAAGATTTTAGGCCTATAATAGGAAGCTCTATGAGAAAACAGATGTATGACTTATTTACTTTAGTGCAAAAACATTTTGATAATATTTTACATTGCTCTAATCAAGCTTTTCGGATAAGAGACAAATTTTCTAAATTATTTTTGCAGCATTTTGAAACAAATATTAGCCTGGCCAAAATCGCCTTAGAATCTGCTTCCACTATTAATACTGACAATTTAACTATATCTTTATGTCACTTAGATTATGTTAATAAAAACATTCTCTTTGATGTAGATAATAATATTTGGGTAATTGATTTTGATAAGTGCTGCATAGATTATTGCGCTCATGATATTAGCTATTTTCTAAGAAGATTATTAAAGAGAGATAATACTAAATGGGATCTAGAAATAGCAATGAATGCTATAAATGCTTATGATAAGATACATCCACTTTCCTTTGATGATATGAAGTATATATTTGTTTATCTGTCTTTTCCACAAAAATACTGGAAAATTTCAAAAGATTACTATAATAATATTAAAAGATGTAATAAGAATTCTTTCTATACTTTGCTTACAAAAGCAGTAGAAAAAGATGATTATCAATTAAACTTTGCCAATGAATTTAAAAAGTTTGTAGAAAACAAATATAGCAGTAAAATTTTATAAGTATATTAAAAACCCACTGATAAATCAGTGGGTTTAAAATTTAAAGAGATTATCTCTTATTGTTAACTTGAGCTTGAGCAGCAGCTAATCTTGCTACTGGAACTCTAAATGGTGAACAAGAAACATAGTTTAATCCTACATTATGGCAGAATTCAACGGATGATGGATCTCCACCATGTTCTCCACAAATACCAAGCTTAATGTTTGGTCTTGTTTGTTTACCTTTTTCTACAGCTATCTTAACTAACTGACCAACACCCTTTTGATCTAATTTAGCAAATGGATCTTGCTCGTAGATCTTCTTTTCATAGTAGTCATTTAAGAACTTACCAGCATCATCTCTTGAGAATCCGAAGGTCATTTGAGTTAAGTCATTAGTTCCAAAGGAGAAGAATTCTGCTTCTTTAGCTATTTCATCAGCTGTTATACAAGCTCTTGGTATTTCAATCATTGTACCTACATGATACTCTAACTCAATACCTTTTTCTTCCATTACCTTCTTAGCAGTTTCAACAACTACATCTTTAACATACTTAAGTTCTTTTATTTCACCAACCAAAGGAATCATTATTTCAGGAACAATATTTAATCCTTTGTTTTGTTTAACTTCTATAGCAGCTTCTATAACTGCTCTTGTTTGCATTTCAGCTATTTCTGGGTAAGATACAGCTAGACGGCATCCTCTATGACCCATCATTGGGTTGAATTCATGTAATGATTCAACAGTAGCCTTTAAATCTTCAAAAGTTAATCCCATATCATTAGCTAATTCTTGGATTTCTTCATCTTCGTGAGGTAAGAACTCATGAAGTGGTGGATCTAAGAATCTAATAGTAACTGGTCTATATTCCATCGCTTCATATAATCCAACAAAGTCTTCTCTTTGCATTGGAAGTAATTTAGCTAGAGCTTTTCTTCTTTGTTCTTCATTTTTTGCTACTATCATTTCTCTTACAGCAGCAATTCTGTCTTCAGCAAAGAACATATGCTCTGTTCTGCAAAGACCTATACCTTCTGCACCAAACTCTACTGCTTGCCTTGCATCTTTTGGAGTATCAGCATTAGTTCTAACTTTTAATACTCTGATTTCATCAGCCCACTTCATAAATGTTTCAAAGTGACCAGATATTTCAGGAGCAACAGTTTTAAGTGCTTCTGCATATACATTACCTGTAGTTCCATCTAAGGATAAATAATCATTTGAAGTTAAAACTTTTCCATTAACAGTTAAAGTTTTAGCACTTTCGTTAACTTTTAAATCTCCACAACCTGCTACACAGCAAGTTCCCATACCTCTAGCAACAACTGCAGCGTGGGAAGTCATACCACCTCTAACTGTTAGTATACCTTCAGCAGCTACCATACCTTCGATATCTTCTGGTGAAGTTTCAAGTCTTACAAGAACAACCTTTTCTCCTGTAGCTGCTCTTTCTTTAGCTTCTTCAGCTGTAAATGCGATCTTACCGCAAGCAGCTCCTGGAGAAGCTGGTAATCCTTTAGCAATAGGAGTTACCTTTTTCATTTCTACTTGGTCAAAGTTAGGATGAAGTAAAGTATCTAATTGCTTAGGATCAACCTTAAGTATAGCTTCTTCTTTAGTGTTCATCTTTTCTTCAACTAATTCAACTGCTATTCTTAATGCAGCTTGAGCTGTTCTCTTACCATTTCTTGTTTGTAGGAAGTATAGCTTACCATCTTCAATAGTAAACTCCATATCCTGCATATCTTTATAATGATTTTCAAGAGTATTTACTATGTTTACAAATTCTTGATAAATATGTGGCATTTGATCATTTAAATGATCTATTGGTTGAGGTGTTCTGATACCAGCAACAACGTCCTCACCTTGAGCATTCATTAAATACTCACCATATATTTTTCTTTCACCTGTAGCAGGGTTTCTTGAGAAAGCAACACCTGTTCCTGAAGTTTCACCTTTGTTACCAAATACCATTTCTTGTACGTTAACAGCGGTACCCCAGCTAGAAGGAATATCATTTAACCTTCTATAAACATTTGCTCTTGGGTTATCCCATGATCTGAATACAGCAGTAACTGATTCTATAAGTTGAGTCTTTGGATCACTTGGGAATTCCTCACCTTTTTCTTTTTTATAAAGCTCTTTGAATTGACCAACTAATGTCTTAAGATCATTAGCATCTAGGTCAGTATCAAGATGAACACCCTTAGCTTCCTTCATCTCATCCATTAAATTTTCAAATAATCTTTTTTCAACGTCCATTACAACGTCTGCAAACATTTGGATGAATCTTCTGTATGAATCATAAGCAAATCTTGGATTATTAGTTAAATTAGCCATAGCTTCAACAGTTTCATCATTTAATCCTAAGTTAAGGATTGTATCCATCATACCTGGCATAGAAGCTCTAGCTCCTGATCTTACAGAAACCAATAAAGGCTTCTCAACATTACCAAATTCTTTGCCAGTTATTTTTTCTAAATCGCTCATTTTTTGGTATATTTGATCTATAACTTCTTGAGCGATAACTTTTTCATCCTCATAATATTTGTTACAAGCTTCTGTTGTAACTGTGAATCCTTGAGGTACAGGAATTCCAAGTGATGTCATTTCTGCTAAGTTAGCGCCTTTTCCGCCTAGCAGATTTTTCATGGATGCATTACCTTCGCTAAAAAGGTAAACAAATTTTTTGTTATCCATAAACAACTTCTCCCTTCGTAGTGAGTTTATTATGTATACTAAAGAGCTTTTAAGCCCTGTTAGTTAGCTATTTTAGATCACTTAGCCTTAAAAAAAGCCTTGTGATATTGGTCTTTGAAACCTTACCTACAATCTTCAACTGCTCTTTTCCCTGAATTATTTCTTTTTCTACAACTGGTATGCTATCTATTTCATGCTCTATAATTTTCTTTGCCACATCATAGGCATTTTCCTCAGGGCTCACAGTAATGATGTTAGGCATTCTAGTCATGATTACTCCTATAGGAACCTTATGTATATCAGTGCCTCCCATGGCAATTTTCAAAAAATCTTTTCTTGAAACCGTGCCTATTAAGAAACCTTGACTTTCTACTGTAAGACTTCCCACATCATTAAGAAATAAATACACTATAGCATCATAAACCATAGTTTCCTCAGTTACGGATACTGGCTTTGACATTATATCTTTAACCTTAGTATTTATTATATAGTCGTAAACAAGACCTCGAAAAGGTTTATCAGCGTAAACATACCCAACTTTAGGTTTGGCTTCTAGTATTCCTGTCATTGTTAATACAGCCAAATCCGGCCTCAATGCTGCTCTAGTTACTCCTAACATTGAAGCTAAAGCTTCACTAGTAACAGGTGGATTTTCTTTTACTAAGTTGATTATTTTTTTCTGTCTGGAACTTAACTTCAATGGCTTCACACCTTTCACCTTACGCTACTATGAGTATGCAAAGTTTAACTTTGGTACACTGACATATCTATTATATCATTTTATTTTATAATTAAAAGAGTAAAGTTACTAAAATTTCTACAACCTATGTAAAATGTTCCTTACATATATGATTTTAGCATCCTACCATTAATTATACAGAGTTATTTTTAGTTGTTTTCTTTGTTATTATCATCCACATCATCAAATTTTACAGTATAAGTATACATAGGTTCATCATTTATATTGGAGTTATCTTCTTTTGAGAAGGGCTTTTTTATATCCTCTTTAACCCCATGGAATTTATCCTTCATATCTTCAGCAAAATTTGACATCTTACCTTTAACATCATTCATAGTAGTCTTAACTATTTTATTTACTACTTCAACACTGCCATCTTCTTTTGTAATTTCTATGGTAAGATTAACAGCTACAGTGGTTATTAAAGCAATGGCTAATATAGGAGGCCATAATAATCCTATTACGCCAGCAGCAATACCTGCGTTTACTGGAACATCAACTAAAACCTTATCTTCTTTCTTTACTACTATTCTAGATACATTTCCTTTTTCAATTAACTGCTTCATCCAGATTTTAAATTCTTCTAAAGTTGTATAGGCTTCATCCTTAAAGCATTTTCCCTGCCCCTTCATTTCTGAAGAATTATTTTCAATATATATTATAGCTTCTAATACATCTCCTTGACAGATTTCTAAGGCAGCTTTAGCCTGGGCATAAGTAGCACCAGTTCTTTCTCTAACAGCATCAACTTTTTCTAAGGTTATTTCACTCATAAATATCACTCCTTTATTATATTTAACATTTCAAGACTTTTAGGCCTTCTAGCATAATTTGAAGATATAATATAAGAAAGTAATTGATATATCTCCTTTTTTATATCTTTGCTAGCATTTAATTTATATATTTTATCCAATGGGGTTTGCATTAAAAACCTCAAGGTATTATAAGCTGGTTTTGATATATTCATAAAGTGTTCCCTAGGACATTCTTCACATATACCTCCATAGTAGTTCAAGCTTATGTACTTAGAAGTATCGATTCTTCTTCTGCAAATAGCACAGTTCTCGAGATTTAACCCATAGCCTGTAGCTTTTAACAGCTTTAGTTCAAAAGCTCTTAAAAGCAGCTCATCATCAAAAGAATTTGTGTTTAGAAGGTACAAGGCCGTAGTAAAATCTTTAAAGAGAACCGGGGTATATTCCCCTTCAGGTAATGCAATATCAATAAGCTCGCATAAGTATGAAGCATAGGTAAGTTTTTCAAAGTCTTTTAAAAAACTTTGAAAGGAATTTATTATTTTCCCTTCGGTTAGGTTATAAAGATTTCTGCCTTTAAAAAGCATATACTGTCCAAAACAAAAGGGCATAGTCATTGCCATGAACTTACTTTTACTCTTCTTGGCTCCCTTGGCAATAGCTGTGATTTTGCCCATTTTTTCTGTAAATATCCACACCAATTTATCGTTTTCCTTATAATCTTGGGTTTTAATGATAACTCCATGACTTTCTATAGAGGTCAGAGTATCATCCCCTTAATAGTTACTTATTTTTTTTGTATCCTAATTCTTTTAAAAATTGTGGATTATCTCTCCATTCTTTTCTTACTTTAACCCATACTTGCAAATTTACTCTTGCATCTAAAAACTTTTCTATATCCATTCTGGCATACTGACCTATTTTTTTAAGAGTTTGACCGTTCTTACCAATTATTATAGCTTTATGAGAATCTTTTTCACAGATTAAATCCACTTCAATATTATAAAGTCCCTTATCATTTTGTTTCATTTGTATAACATCCACCGCTATACCATGAGGTACTTCTTCACTTAAAAGCCTCAATGCTTTTTCTCTTACAATTTCTGAAACTATAAATCTTTCCTGAACATCAGCAATGATGTCATCAGGGTAATATTTAGGACCTTCTGGCATAATATCTATCATAAGTTCTAAAAGCTTATCAACATTTTTTCCCTTTAAAGCAGATATAGGTATTATCTCCTTAAAATCAAAAGCCTTAGAATAAGCGTTTAATGCTTTAGCTACCCTTTCGTGGCTATTTTCATCCACTTTATTAATCACAAGAAAAACTGGAACATTTTTTTCTTTTAACTGCTCCAATATAAATGCATCACCTTTTCCCACTTCTTCTTCAGGATTAGTTAGGAATAAAACTAAATCCACATCCTTTGCTGCATCCTTTGCTGCATTAACCATATATTCACCCAGCTTATGCCTAGGTTTATGAATACCTGGAGTATCTACAAAAACTATTTGATAATCTTTACCATTTAAAATTGTGTTGATATTATTTCTTGTAGTCTGAGGCTTGCTGGAAACTATGGAAAGTTTTTCTCCCATTAAGTTATTTAACAATGTAGATTTACCAACGTTAGGCCTTCCCATTATTGTTACGAATCCTGATTTAAACATATTTCCTCCTTAGTTGTTTAAGTCTTTTTTTGTAAAGGAACCTGGCAGTATTTCATCTAGGGTCTTTACAATATATTCTTCCTTATTTTTAACTATTATAATTTCTATCTGTCCATCTCTAGCAAATTCTGCTATAACCTGTCTGCATATTCCACAAGGAAAGGTATAACCATTTGGATCCCCTGTGACAGCTACCGCCTTTATTATTTTTAACCCCTCTGAAACCCCTTTAAAAATAGCAGTTCTTTCAGCGCAATTAGTGGCTCCAAAAGAAGCATTTTCTATATTACATCCAGTAAAAATTTTATCATCTTCCATAAGTACAGCAGCACCAACTTTGAATTTAGAATAAGGTGCATAAGCATACTCTCGAGCTTTAATAGCTTCTTCAATTAATTGTCCATATTTCATATGAATATCCTCCATTAAGAAAATATTATCTTCATTAAATTATAGCATTACTTCCATTTAATGCAACTTAAATCCTTTAAAATATTTGAAAAATTAAAAGGGTTAAAGCTGCACCAAAAAGCGCTCCCAATACAACTTCTAAAATAGAATGAACTTCTGAATCTACCCTGCTTTGAGCTACTATGAAGGCAAGAAGGTATGCCAATAATATAGAAGTGGATTCTTCAGTTATAAGAGCTATAGTGGTGGCTATAGAAAAAGCTATAGCGCTATGTCCGCTGGGCATTCCACCTTTTAAAGGAGTGCCTTCTCCATATATGGCTTTAACTACTATAGTAGCTATACATACAATAACTAAAACTAAAAAAATCATATATGGTTCCGATTGTTTGATTTTCACCATTACCGTAAATGTAAGGGAACTTAGCTTATCCCAGAATAATATGTATCCTACTAGTACTGCATTTATTGCAGTGACTAAAACAGCTCCAGCAGCAGTATTTTTTGCAATCTTCGCCAAAGGATGATAGTAATTAGTAGTGACATCAATGGCACTTTCAATGGCCGTATTAATCAACTCAGTAACAATTACCATAGTAATGGTTATAGTTATAATTAGCAATTCAATCTTATTTAAATCATATACAAAACACGCTGTTAAAACCAAGAGAGCTGCTATCATATGAATTCTCATATTCCTCTGGGTTCTTACGGAATACAATATTCCTTCTATAGCAAAGTTAAAACTGTCTACTAATTTTCTTACATTCATCTCTACCCCACCCTGTAAAACTTTACTCTCTTCTAATATCTAATTTTTGAAGTATATTTTCTTCTTGTTTCCTCATGATAACTTTTTCTTCATCCTTTATATGATCATAGCCCAAAAGATGGAGAATGGAATGAACTATTAGATAACATACCTCTCTTAGAAAAGAATGGCCAAATTCTTCACTTTGTTCTTTAGCCTTTTCTAAGGAAAGAACTATATCTCCTAAAACTAAATCACTACCATCCATATAGGTCTTATCAAAGTCAAAATTTAAATATACCTCTTTAAAAACTCTTCCATTAGGATAATCCAATATAGGAAAGGAAAGTACATCTGTCTCTTTATCAATATTTCTAGTATCACTATTTATACTTTTAATCTCTTCATTATCTACCAGCACTACGCTGATTTCATATGGAATAATAACTTCTTCTTCTTTTAATGCAAAATCAATGACACTTTCTATAGTACTATATAATTCTTCTCCTGCTGTGATTTTATTTTGCCTATCATCTATATAAATCATACTAGTCTCCTTAGAATTATTGTTTTAATGATGGATATTCAATCCTTGAATGATAAATGCCATTCAGGGTTTTTAAAAATGACTTTCTTATTTTATCCAGATCTTTTAAGGTTAAATCGCAATCATTTAATTGTCCGCTGCCTAATTTATCTTTAATAATATTATTTACCATCTCTTCAATTTTACCTTTTGTAGGCTCATTTATAGATCTAACCGCTGCCTCTACACTATCTGCCAGCATTATAATAGCACTTTCCTTACTTGAAGGTATAGGTCCTGGATATCTAAAGTCTTCTTCCTTTATTTCTTCTGGCTTTTCTGCAGTGTTCTTCATGGTTATATAAAAATACTTTACTAAAGTAGTACCATGGTGTTGTTCAATTACATCTTGAATAACCTTAGGTAAATTATATTCTTTTGCCATTTCCAGCCCATCTTTAACATGCGAAATTATTATAAGTGTGCTTAGATTTGGAGAAATCTTATTATGGGGATTTTCTCTACCCATTTGATTTTCCTTAAAAAATAAAGGCCTCTTGGTCTTTCCTACATCATGATAATAAGCAGCTATTCTAGCCAGCACAGGGTTACCTCCTACTTCTTCTGCAGCTAGCTCCGCAAGATTTGCCACTAGAACAGAATGATGATATGTACCTGGTGCCTCCATTAATATTTTCTTAAGCAGTGGATGATTAGGATTTGACAGTTCTAAAAGTTTAACTGTGGTAACTATATCAAAAGTTGTTTCAAAAAAAGGTAAAAATCCAATGGTTAATACTCCTGATAATATGCTTCCTAAAAATGTTAAAGCAGTATTTTTTAAAATTTCAATTATATTATTGGATGTAAGCATACTAATAGTGAAAATCAGTATGCAATTTATTATTCCCATATACAAGGTGAAGATCATAATATCATTTCTCTGTTGCATTTTTCTTAAAAATGTAGCACCTAATATGGTACTTATAAGCGCTAGTAACGTAATTTCCAAATTAAAGGTAACTACTCCACTAATAAGCACACAGTTAAGTATACTTATAATCACTGATATTTTATAGTTTAATAAAAGTGTTAAAAGCATAGGAGCACAAGCCAATGGTATTAAAAATGGAGAAATAATGGACAATGATCTTGCAAGTACTAATGAAGTAATATTTACTATACATATCAATATAAGCTTTCCATTATCATAAAATGTATCTTTATAGTAATAATATAAATAATAAAATTGAAGAAAAAGTATTAACCCAACAAGTATGCCCAAAGCTAGATATGTATACCAATCTAACCCTGAGTTATTTAAGAGACCAAGATCATTAAGCAGCATTATCTGCCTAGCATTTATAGGTTCTCCTTCTTTTACAATTATTTGATCTTTTTTAACCATTATAGGGTTAATATCATTTGAAGCCTCTTTTTTAAGTTCTTCAGTTTTTTCTTTATCTAAAAAAAGATTAGGCTTTAGCTGACCATAGGCTAATGTCTTTCCTATTTCTCTTAAGCTCTTACTAAATCTTGAGGTACTAAACCTGGCATCCACGATCATTTGGGCGCTTTTAATATCTTCAGGCTTATTTTCTTCAATTTTGCCCTTATAAACATCATTTAATACTCCTACTACTTCCCCTTGAAAGGACTTGATATCTTCCCTACTTAGCTTAAGCAATACTAAAATCTCTTCATCAGTTAAATTGGTTCCAGTTTCAGATTTTACATTTGCCGCTTTTTGATTATCCTCCCCTGGAGCATCTTTTGCAATAATAATCTTTTGCATAAGCACAGAAACATTTTCCACTGCCTGCTTCCCTACTTCTATTCTTTCTGTATATTGATTAGGGACATCATTCACTTTTTTCTTTGTAGCTGCATCAGTCAAATATTTATCCACTACATCCTTAGTAGCTTTAATATCACTTTTTGCTATCTCTCCTTCACTATAACTATATTTTTTAGTAATCAGCGCTGTCATTAGAATAGTAAAGGTAAGCAAAAATGCTATTGAAATAATAAATATCCGTTGAGATTTTTTAAACTTTTTTATTTTAAATATATCCATTATCTTCATCCTCTGCCACCCTCTAATAATTATTGGCTTTGTGTAGAAACCTCTGCAATATTTTCTTCTACCACAAATAAAACTCTAACCCTTATACCATCTTCAGTGTTATCAGTAAAGCTCTTTATTTCTAAGATTTTAGATTTTTTATCTAATTCTTTTTCTTTATTCCTTTTAATTTCACCTATGGCTTCCTCTACAGCTTTATTTATATCTATGTCAATTTGTTTCTCTTGAGTTTCATAATAATCTATAATGCTATAAAACTTTTTATTACTTATCATTTTATCATAAGTTGGAAAATTTTTAGTAGCTTTTTTTATATATATTTTTACACCAGCTATATTTATAAATATACTACTATCTTTACCCCCTGTATATATCTTCTCTATACCCTTGGTCTTTATCTCTTTTATGCTTTCTTGAAAGGTTTTTGCAAATACATCACCTTGTGCAGATACAGGATATTCCTGCCCTTCTTTCCCTTCTACTCCCTTTATAAGTATTTGACCTTTCTTCACCAAATCTCCTGACTTTACCATGGGTGTGCCATTAACGCTATATATCCTTATTATCTCAGCATCATATTTAGCTACTACGTCATTCACTCCCTCTTTTGTAGTAATTTTAGGAGGTGGAGTTTTTTCTGCAACCCTTATCCTTAATCTAGATCCTTCCATCCTGGCTCTCACCCATGTTATATTAGGATTAACATTCTGTATCTTATCTTCTAAAATGCTTGTATCAATTTTATTCTTACTTAAGCCAGGCTTAATACCTAATCCATAAAGTGCTTGTCTTATCTCAAAAGGAGATATATATTTTTCACTTTCTATCTCAATTGCCCAAATATATGTGGATAAAAAATAAATTAAGCATAGGAAAATGAGTATTCCTCCCCCCAGCATAGTTTTCCTTTTGAATTTCATTAAGAAAAAGGCTATTCCTTTTCTTCCTGATACCTTAATACGCCCCCCCACTCTCTTACATACTTCTTCTAACTTTTTATAGTCTTTTAAATTCACTTCCATGGAAAAAGTAGTTAAATTAATCCTAATTATATTATTTACTTCAATACCTTTATTCCAAAGTAAATTTATAAACTTTTCTGGTGATAGAGTTTGCACTTCTATTATTAAAGTACCTTTTTTTATTCTTTCCATAATCACTATTTCCCCTCATAAATTATATTTGTAAATTTACCACTTAAGGTTATGGTGTTTCCTCCTATAAATACAATTTCAAAGTTTTCACCCTTTATACATATACTTCCTACTTTTGAATTTATTTTTATGAGGTAATTTTCAAAGGTAATAATACCCTTATGATTTTCTATTGTAATTTCATTGTCGCCTAAAATAGTTATCCTTGGCAAATCTAAGATAATATCTCTTGGTAGGTCCAGCTTAGAAGCCAGCCTCCCTTTGGCTTTGTCTATTTTTTCTTCCATATTTACACCTCATACCATTCTCTATACTAAATTATGAGTTTTTATATGGAATAATGACTATTTTATATGGGAACTTCATTACTACAGGCTAATATAATTTTATTTTAAAATTATAAATAAAAAGAACTCACATTTAAAATGTGAGTTCCGTTAATTATTTATTACTTAAGTGTTCTTTTACTAATGTACTTACCAGCTTGCCATCTGCTCTACCTACTGTTTTAGGACGAACTATTGACATAACTTTTCCCATGTCTTTAATGCTATTTGCACCCATTTCAACAGCTGCCTGTTGAATAATATCAATAATTTCTTGTTCACTTAACTGCTGAGGAAGGTAACCCAACAAAATCTCAATTTCTGCATTAGATTTGTCTACAAGATCTTGTCTGTTTCCTTTTTCGAATTCAAGGGAAGCTTCTTTTCTTTGCTTGACTTCTCTTGCTAATATCTCTATAACTTGTTCATCCTCAAGTTTAACCCCATCTGTCTTTTCAACAAATAGTATTGCAGATCTGGCAGTACTAAGTGTCTCAGCCTTGAATTTATCTCTGGCCTTCATAGCCTGTTTCCAGTCTTCTTGAAGTCTTTCTTTAATGGACATTATAGTACCTTCTTTCAAAAAAAGTTCTATTTAAACTTTCTCTTTCTAGCAGCTTCTGATTTTTTCTTTCTCTTTACGCTTGGTTTTTCATAATGTTCTCTCTTCCTTACTTCTGAAAGAACACCAGCTCTAGCGCATTTTCTTTTAAATCTTCTTAACGCACTTTCAAGTGTTTCGTTTTCTCCAACTTTTATTTCTGACATCTATTATCCCTCCCTCCGCTAGCTCATATTATATAACAATATAACAGCCTTCGGGTTAAATAGCACACGCTTTATTATACAATAGACATTAATTTTCTGTCAAGAATTTCATTACTTAATTTTTATTCATTTTAACATCTAAATATTCCAGTATCATTATAGTGGAGGCCATCCAAAGCTTTTACCACCAAATAGATGGAAATGAAGATGTGGGACAGTTTGACCGCCATATTCTCCACAGTTATTTACTATTCTATAACCTTCTTTGTCTATTCCATGTTCTTTAGCTAATTTTTTTATTACCATAAATATATGGGCTACTAAATAGCTGTTTTCCTCATTTAACTCATTTGCACTTTCAATATGCTGCTTTGGAATAATGAGCACATGCACTGGAGCTTCTGGATTAATATCGTGAAAAGCAATAACCTTATCATCTTCATAAATCTTTTTGCTAGGGATTTCTCCCTGCACTATTTTACAAAAGATGCATTCATTCATACCTTCACCCCCTTAAATATCTATAATACCTTGGCCATGATCTTTTTGCCAAGCTATGATCTTAATAGGAAGTATTTTACCTATAATATTATCATTATTACATTTTACCACTATTTTAATATAATTTGGAGTATATCCTTCATATAATTCTTCATTATTATTAACTTTTTGCTCTATAAGCACCGGCATTATTCTTCCTATAAACCCTTCTCCAAAGGTTTTTTCATTTATTTTGTTCAATTCTAAAAGTTTACTACTTCTCTCATCTTTTATGTCCCCATGTAATTGATCCTTCATTAATGCAGCTTTAGTTCCTTTTCTGGGACTGAATTTGAATATATGCATTTTACTAAGTTTTATCCTGTTTAAAAATGCATAAGTTTCATTAAATTCTTCTGCTGTTTCTCCTGGAAAACCTACGATTACATCCGTGGTAATACTTACATCCGGGATTCTTTTTCTTAATATATTTACTATATCCTCATATTCCTTAGCGGTATATTTTCTATTCATCCTCTTTAAAGTTTCGCTGCAGCCGCTTTGAAGAGAAAGGTGAAAATGAGGACATAATTTCTTTAGATGGGTTATCCTATCTACCACATCTTCTGTAAAGAAAGTTGGATCTATAGAGCCTATTCTAACCCTTTCCACTCCATCTATATTTTCAATTTCTTCTAATATATCTACAAGGGTCACTTTTTCTTCTAAATCCACGCCATAAGAAGCCGTATGAATTCCAGATAGTATAACCTCTTTAAATCCATGTTCTGAAAGCTTTTTCACCTCAGCTATTACTTTATCTTTTGGTTTAGAACATACACCACCTCTAGCATAAGGTATAAGACAATAAGCACAAAATCTATTGCAACCATCTTGAATCTTTAAAAAAGCTCTGGTTTTATCTTGATACTCTTCAATATTTAAATCTTCAAAGACTTTATTTTTAAGAACTTCCCCTACTTTAACTATCTGATTCTCTTCTTCTCTTGCTCTATTAACCCAATATACTATTTCACCCTTATTTCTTGTTCCTAGCACTACATCTACCCCTGGAATATCACCTACTTCTTTTGGTGCTATTTGTGAGTAACATCCCACTACTGCAATTATTGCATCAGGGTTTAACCTTCTAGCTCTTCCAATGATCTGTCGTGATTTCTTATCTCCCATATTGGTTACAGTACAGGTATTTATTACATAAACATCTGCTACTTCTGAAAAATCTACCACCTCATAATCTTCTCTAATAAATTTTTCCGCCATAGCTTCTGACTCATACACATTAACTCTACAGCCTAATGTGGCAAAGGCAACCTTCATTAAATTATTCCTCCTAAATCTCCTAGTTCATATTGAAGCAGTGCTGCAGCTGTAAATCCTGCAGTTTCTGTTCTTAAAATTCTTGGACCTAAAGTTACTATGTGGGCATTTATGTTTTTTAAAGCTTGGATTTCTTCTTCATCAAAGCCGCCTTCAGGTCCAATTATTATTGCAATATCAGTAACCTTAGTAAAATTTACACCTTTTACCAAAGCTTTAATACCATAATTTTCTGCATTTTCATAAGGTACCACTATAAGGTCTTTTTCACTTATATCACTTAACATATCTTTAAAATTAATAGGTTCATTAACTTTGGGTATAATTGTCCTCTTACTCTGTTTACAGGCTTCTAAAGCTATCCTCTGAAGCCTATCCAGCTTTTTAAACTCTCCCTTTAATATAACATCCACTCTAGAAGTAATCACTGGAATAACCTCTTTAACACCAAGCTCAGTGGCTTTTTGCACTATGATATCCATCTTACCGGCTTTAGGTAACCCTTGATATAAGTAAATATTTATGTTGCTCTCATTATTGATTTCTAGCTTTCTTACTATCTTAATACTTACACTCTGCTTATTTATGCTATGAATGCAGCCTAGAAACTCTTCTCCTAGCTGGTTATTTATTATAACTTCATTTCCCTCTTCCAGTCTTAAAACCTTATAGATATGTTTCACATCATCTCCTTCAATATAAGCATATTCACCTTGAAAAAGACTTTGAGGAGTAAAAAACTTATGCATAGCTATCTCCTTTAGATACTATTTAAGTATTGCAGTTATACAGTTCCATTCGCCATCTTTATTAACCTCAAGAACCTGAAAACCGCTATTTTCTAATTTATCTATTACCATTTCTCTTCTTTCATGAATTATTCCTGAAGAAATAAATAATCCTCCAGTTTTAAGCACTTTTTTAACATCACCTATAAGAATGCATATAATTTCTGCTATGATATTAGCTACCACGATATCTGCCTTGCCTTCTACCACTTCTACTAAATTTCCTTCAATGATTTTTATATTATTAAGTTTATTATGCTGAACATTTTGCGCAGCAGAATCTACCGCTACTGGATCTAAGTCTACCCCTAAAACTTCTTTGGCACCTAACTTGGCTGCTGCTATAGCAAGAATTCCAGATCCAGTGCCTATATCATAAATCACAGAATTTGCTTCAACATTTTTTTCTAAAGCTTCTACGCACATTCTAGTAGTCTCATGAGTGCCTGTTCCAAAAGCCATTCCTGGATCAAGCTCAATAACTAGTTCATTATCTTTATTGCTATAATTCTCCCATATGGGCTTAACCACTATGTGCTTACCTATTTTGGTAGGCTTATAATATTTTTTCCAATTGTTTGCCCAATCCTCTTCCTTAACTACAGCATATAAAACTTTACCTTCTCCTATATTTATTCCAGATTCCTTTATAATTTTAAGTTTTTCCTCTATGTAGTCTACAATGGTTGATGGGTTATCATCTTCACTGAAATAAGCCTTTATAGACGCAGCTTTTCCACCATACTCTAATATGTTTATATCGGCAAAATCCCAAGTAAGAGGTCCTTGTTCCCTGCTTAATATATCCTCAGGATCTTCAATAGCTACTCCCTTACAATCCATGCTATAAAATATTCCTGATACAGGCTCTAGGGCTTCACTAGTCGTAATTACTTTAATCTCTATCCACTTTCCCTGCATTAAGTTCATTCCTTCCCTAATAATTTAACTAATAGTATATTTTACACTTTTAACATTAATATGTCTACCAATGTGATGTTTGAGTCCTTAAAAAAAAGAGGCAAAATAATTGCCTCTATTTGTTACCAAAGATTTTATCCATAAAGCCTTTTTTGTCTTTTCCATCCTTATGGTCTTCAAATTCTTCTCCTGAAGCCTCCATAAATAGCTTTAAAGCTTCTTTTTGTTTTTCATTAAGAGACTTAGGTATATCCACAACTATATTTACATATTGATCTCCCCTACCTGTGGAATTTACCCTAGGTACCCCTTTTCCTCTTAATCTAAATAAAGTTCCAGACTGTGTTCCAGCAGGTACAGAATACTTAACATCTCCATCTACTGTAGGAACGGTAATTTCAGTACCTAAGGCCGCTTTAGCCATACTGATGTTACTGTCTATATAAATGTCAAAGCCCTTCCTCTTAAACACTTTAGAAGGTGCCACGCTAATCCTTATATAAAGGTCTCCTGGAGGGCCGCCATTGTTTCCATGCTCTCCCTGTCCTCTTAAAGGGATAATGTTCCCACTATCAACTCCAGCTGGTACGCTTACTTTTATCTTTCTATTTTTTCTTTGTTTTCCTCTTCCATGACAATCATTACATGGAGTATCTATAATTTTGCCCTTTCCACCACACTTATCACAAGTTGTAGTGGATACGAAGCTTCCTAAAGGAGTATTTCTTTGTACTCTAATTTGTCCTGAACCATTACATTTATCACAAGTTCTTGGGCTTGTGCCTGGCTTTGCTCCTGTGCCTCTACAGGTTTCACAGTTTTCACTCTTTGTAACGCTTATTTCTTTTTCCACCCCAAAAACAGCTTCTTCAAAGGTTAAGTTAAGGTTATACTCTAAATCAGCACCTCTTTCAGGACCGCCTTTCTTTCTTCCTCCACCAAAACCTCCAAAAAAGGATTCAAATATATCTCCAAATCCACCCATCTCGGA
The DNA here is from genome assembly GCF_900142075.1 of Clostridium amylolyticum. Classification (GTDB taxonomy): domain Bacteria; phylum Bacillota; class Clostridia; order Clostridiales; family Clostridiaceae; genus Clostridium_AA; species Clostridium_AA amylolyticum. The sequence goes on along the minus strand of NZ_FQZO01000001.1, from coordinate 628,763 downwards.
AAAGTCAAATCCACCATCAAAACCACCAAAACCATTTCCATTAAAATCTGCTGTTCCAAATTGGTCATACTGTGCTTTTTTCTGAGGATCACTTAATACCTGGTAAGCTTCATTAATTTCTTTAAAAGACTCTTCTGCCTTTTTATCTCCAGGATTTTTATCCGGATGGTATTTTATTGCTAGTTTTCTAAAGGCTTTTTTAATTTCATCATCACTGGCACCTTTTTCAAGTCCAAGAACCTCATAATAATCCTTCTTTGCCATCCATTTCACCACCTATAATTTTACTGTAAAAAGGGGAAGACGACTTTAGCCTTCCCCTGCAATATTATATCAGAAGTAATTTAATGCCACAATTATTTATTTATCATCATCTACTTTAAAATCAGCATCTACCACATTATCATCGTGTGGTGCTTGATTTTCACCAGGGTTTCCGCCCATATTCATGTTGTTTGGATCAAAGCCCTGACCTTCTGGGTTTGCTGCTTGATAAATCTTTGATGAGATAGCGTAGAATTCTTGAGTTAAGTCCTCAGTAGCTTTTTTAATAGCTTCTAGGTCATCACTATCTTTAATTTTATTAACTTCTTGAATTTTCTCTTCAAGCTTAGCTTTATCCTCTGCTGAAACCTTATCTCCAAGATCTTTTAATGTCTTTTCAGTTTGATAAACTGTTTGCTCAGCATTATTTTTAATCTCTATGGATTCCTTTCTCTTTTTATCTTCTTCAGCAAATCTCTCTGCTTCTTTAACTGCCTTATCAATTTCATCATCAGATAAGTTTGTGGAGGCTGTAATAGTTATGTTTGCCTCTTTACCAGTTCCTTTATCTTTAGCTGAAACATTAACTATACCATTAGCATCTATATCAAAAGTAACCTCTATCTGAGGGATTCCTCTAGGAGCTGGTGCAATACCTGAAAGTGTAAATCTTCCTAAAGTCTTATTGTCAGCTGCCATTTGTCTTTCTCCCTGTACTACGTGTATTTCTACGGAAGTTTGACCATCTGCTGCAGTGGAGAACACTTGACTCTTTCTAGTTGGTATTGTAGTGTTTCTTTGAATTAATGGAGTAGCGATTCCTCCTAAAGTTTCTATTCCTAATGTTAATGGTGAAACGTCAAGAAGTAGAATATCTTTAACTTCTCCAGTTAAAACTCCTGCTTGAATTGCTGCACCTAAAGCAACGCACTCATCAGGGTTAACTCCTTTTGAAGGTTCTTTACCTGTAAAGTTTTTAACAGCCTCAACTACAGCTGGTGTTCTTGTAGATCCTCCCACTAAAACCACCTTGTCGATTTCGTTTAGGGAAAGTCCAGCATCTCTTAAAGCCTTGCTCATTGGTTCAATAGTCCTTTGAACTAAATCATGGGTAAGCTCATTAAATTTAGCTCTTGTAAGAGTCATATCTACGTGTTTAGGGCCAGTAGCATCCGCTGTGATAAATGGTAAGTTTATCATAGTTTGAGTGGAGGATGACAACTCAATTTTGGCTTTTTCTGCAGCTTCTTTTAATCTTTGAAGAGCCATTTTATCATTTCTTAAATCAATTCCATTTTGTGCTTTAAAATCTTCTGCAATATAGTTCATTATCTTTTCATCAAAGTCGTCTCCACCTAACTTTGTATCTCCATTAGTGGATTTAACTTCAAATACTCCATCACCTAATTCAAGTATGGATACGTCAAAAGTACCCCCACCAAGGTCGTATACTAATATCTTTTGATTTTTATCTGTTTTATCTATACCATAAGCCAAGGAGGCTGCTGTAGGTTCATTGATTATTCTAAGTACTTCTAGTCCTGCTATTTTACCAGCATCTTTTGTTGCTTGTCTTTGGCTATCATTAAAATATGCAGGTACAGTTATTACTGCTTGAGTAACCTTTTCCCCTAAGTATGCTTCTGCATCAGCCTTTATTTTTTGAAGTATCATTGCTGATATTTCTTGTGGTGTATATTCTTTTCCATCAATAACTTCTTTATGGCTAGTTCCCATATGTCTTTTAGTTGAAAGTATAGTTCTATCAGGGTTAGTTATTGCTTGTCTTTTAGCAACCTGCCCTACAAGTCTTTCTCCATTTGCTTGGAAAGATACAACGGATGGAGTTGTTCTAGCTCCTTCTGAGTTTGTTATAACTACTGCATCTCCACCTTCCATAACTGCAACACAAGAGTTTGTTGTTCCTAAGTCAATTCCTATAACTTTTGCCATTTAAATTTCCTCCTCAATAAATTAATTTGCCACTTTAACAATACTATGTCTTATTACTTTTGCCCCTCTTTTATATCCCTTTTGGAATACCTCTGCTATAGAGTTTTCGTCAAAAGAATTATCTTCCACATGCATTACCGCTTCGTGAAAGTTTGGGTCAAAGTTGCTATTAGTATCTATTTCTACAACTCCAAGCTTCTCTAGGGAATCTTGAAATTGTCTTATAGTCAAGTCAACGCCTTTTTTCAAATCATCTACATTACCTTCTACTGAAATAGCTCTTTCCAAGTTATCCAAAACAGGAAGTAATTGCTTTAAAACATCTTCTACAGCATCTGTATAGATGCCTTCCTTTTCTTTGGTGGTTCTCTTTCTGTAATTGTCATATTCTGCATTGATCCTCAAAAGTCTGTCTTTTAAAGCATTGATTTCACTATTCAACTTTTCATTTTCGTCCTTAAGGCTTCTGTTTTCTGATTTTATGTTTTCAAAGTCATCATTAACTTCTTCAAATTCAGAATCCTCAAGTACTTCCTCCTGCTGCCATGATTCTTCATTAATATTCTTTTCTTCAATGTTTTCCTGATTATTTACATTTTCTTCTTTTACATTGTTATTTTTCACATCTTCGGAGTTTATCTTTTCCTTCATTTCCTCCATCGCTTTTATAACACCTCATCTCTTTATTATGTGATACGCCTTTAGTCATTAAGGCTGTTTTTTAGCAAGGTATTCAGTTTATTTACCACTTCTACCATTATACTGGTAACATTAGAGTAATCCATACGAGTAGGTCCTATAACACCTATAGTACCTAAAGGTCTATTACCAACTCTATAAACTGCAGATATAAAACTAATGTCCTTAGCTTCTTTAACAAAATTCTCTTCCCCTATTTTAATGGAGATATCCTCCCCTTCATCAAGAAGTGAAATCATATTATCTTTATTGTAAATTAGAGAAAGAAATTCTCTTGCTTTGGATATATCGTTATACTCTGGATAATTAAAAATATTTGTAGTACCTTCCATATGAATATCAGAATAATTTTCCTCACTTAATGTTTCATAAAGCGCCGATAAAATTGAGTTAAAAAGCTCCTCAAAACCTTGGGTATATTTCTTTAGATTGTTTATTACCACAAGATTAATCTCTTCTACTGAAAGATCTCTTAGTTTGTCATTAAGTACATTACTAAGCATCAACAATTCTGAAGAGGATGGTATCTTATCCACCTTAATTACATTATTTTTTATTAAGCCAGAATCTGTAACTAAAACCATAAGCACTGAATTTTTGTCAATACCAATAAGCTGTAAAGCCTTAACACAACTCTTCTTAACGGAAGGAGACTTTACAACACAAGTAAGCTTTGTAAGTTCTGATAATAAGGCACTGGTCTGTTTGACAATCTTATCTACTTCAAATAGTGCTGCATTTATTAAATATTCTTTAATCAATAGTTCTTCTTCTTTTGAAAGGTGCCTTATCTGCATAAGTTTATCAACATACAATCTATAGCCTTTATCAGAAGGCTTTCTTCCTGAAGAGGTGTGAAGCTGCTCTATATATCCCATATCTTCTAGATCTGCCATCTCGTTTCTAATAGTGGCAGAACTAATGCCCAAGTCATATTTTTTAGCTATAGTTCTTGAGCCTACCGGTTCTCCAGTATAGATATAGTCATTAATAATTGCATGAAGGATTCTTATTTTTCTTTCATCGATTTCCACATCATCACCTCATTTATTAGCACTCACTATTATTGAGTGCTAATGACTACGATTTAAATATAACTTGAATAAAAACCTTTGTCAATTCACTGATATTAACATTAAGGGTCAAAAATTACTTATTTTCACTTATAATTAAGTTTTTCTTTAAATTACTTCTGTAATCTCTATAAAACTTATAAATACTAGGTTATTTATCTAAAATAAAATCTGTAAGCACCCTATTAGAAAGTTCTACTCCTCTTTCAGTAAAAAAAATCCTACCATTTTTTCTTTCTAATAGTTTCTCACTTTCATATTTTATTATTACATCCCTATATAATTCATCTATTTCTCTTCCAAATCTATTTTTAAATTCTTTTTCGTCTATTCCTTTTATCTTTCTCATTCCCATAAAAATAAATTCTTCTATATCATCTTCTATGCTGTTCTTATGGCTTTCTACCATAGCATTTTCTCTGGTATTCATTAAATTAATATATTCTTCTATGGTTTCAACATTTCTATATCTCATGCCCTGTATATAAGAATGTGCACCTGTTCCACATCCTATATAATCTTTCAAGGTCCAATAGACTAAATTATGTTTACTTTCTTTATTTTTCTTAGAGAAATTTGATATTTCATACTGCTCATAACCAGCCTTAGTTAGAAGTTCTAAAGTACTTCTATACATTTCTCTTTCTACTTCTTCATCAGGCAAATTTAATTTTCCCATATTATAAAGCTTATGGAAAGGTGTACCTTCTTCTATGATAAGACTGTAACAGGATATATGTTCAGGTTCCATTTTAATAACTTCTAAAATATCACTTCTCCACTCTTCTAACGTTTCATCAGGCAAGGCAAATATTAAATCGATGCTAATATTATTAAAACCTAACTCTCTAGCTAAATAATAATTACTTTTAAATTCTTCATAGGTATGAATTCTTCCTATAGCTTTTAAATGATTATTATGAGTGGATTGAAGTCCTATACTTAGCCTATTCACTCCTATTTGTTTTAAAGCTTTTAACTTTTCTTTAGTAAGCGTTCCCGGGTTACATTCCACTGTAAATTCACAGTCTTGTACTATATTAAGCTTTTCTATAGTCTTTCCTAAAGTTAATATTTCTTCATAATTTAAAAAGGTGGGAGTACCCCCACCTATGAATATAGTCGATATATTAAATTTTGAGGCTCTAGAAATAATTTCTTCACTTAAAGCTTCTATATAGTTTTTAGTAAGGTGATCTTTACCGCAGAAGGATGGGAAATCACAATAATAGCACTTTTTCTTACAAAAAGGTATGTGTATGTAAAGAGCTTTGCTTTCCATTTTAAATCCTCCTATAATTGAATTAATTTCCCCTTATATTAATCCACTTTTAAAACCGTCATAAATGCTTCTTGAGGTATTTCCACAGAACCTATCTGTCTCATTCTCTTCTTACCTTCTTTTTGCTTTTCAAGAAGTTTTCTCTTACGGGAAATATCTCCTCCATAGCATTTTGCCAAAACATCTTTTCTAAGAGCTTTTACCGTTTCCCTAGCTATGACTTTGGAGCCTACAGCAGCCTGTATAGGTATTTCAAAAAGCTGCCTTGGAATTATTTCCTTAAGTTTTTCAGCAATACCCCTTCCTCTACTATATGCCCTTTCTTCTGGCACTATCATAGACAGGGCATCCACTACATCTCCATTTAATAGAAGATCAAGTTTAACCAACTTACTGGTTACGTACCCTTTAAGCTCGTAGTCTAAAGAAGCATAGCCTCTAGTCCTAGATTTTAATGCATCGAAGAAATCATATATAATTTCGTTTAGTGGTATTTCATAGTTAAGTACTGCTCTAGTTTGCTCAATGTATTGCATATCTTTAAACACGCCTCTTCTACCTTGACAAAGATCCATAACAGCACCTACATAGTCCGTAGGAGTTATGATGGAAGCCTTTACCACTGGCTCTTCCATATAGTCAATTTCAGTCATAGGCGGCATATTTGTAGGATTGGTTAATTCTATCAGCTCTCCATCAGTTTTAACAATCTTGTAAATTACCGATGGCGCGGTGGTGATAATATCTAAATTAAATTCTCTTTCAATTCTTTCTTGTATAATCTCCATATGTAAAAGACCTAAGAAACCACATCTGAATCCAAATCCTAAAGCTATAGAGGTTTCCGGTTCAAAAGAAAGAGCTGCATCATTTATTTGAAGCTTTTCTATGGCTTCCTTAAGTTCTTCATATTTTGCACCATCTACAGGATATATACCTGAAAACACCATAGGTACCGCTGGCTTGTAACCTGACAACGCTTCCTTTGCAGGGTTCTTAGCTTCTGTTATGGTGTCTCCAACTCTAGCATCCCCTACATTCTTTATAGACGCTGTAACGTAGCCTACATCTCCTGCTATTAGTTCCCCTATAGGGAGAAAGTTAGGAGTAAATACTCCACATTCAGTAATTTCATAAACCTTACCTGTGGCCATAAGCTTAATTTCTGTACCTACCTTTAGCTTGCCCTCTTTAACCCTTACATAACATACAACACCTTTATAACTATCATAATAAGAATCAAAGATCAAAGCCTTTAAAGGAGCATCTTCATCTCCTGTAGGAGCTGGTACTTTTTGAACTACTGCTTCTAGTACATCTTCAATGTTTAATCCTGCTTTTGCAGATATTAAAGGAGCATCAAAAGCATCAATTCCAATAACATCTTCTATTTCCTGTTTAACTTCCTCTGGTCTAGCGCTGGGAAGATCTATTTTATTAACTACAGGCACAATCTCAAGATTGTTATCTAAGGCAAGATAACAGTTAGCTAAGGTTTGCGCTTGTATGCCTTGGGTAGCATCTACTACTAAAATAGCACCTTCACAGGCAGCAAGGCTTCTTGAAACCTCATAGTTAAAATCCACATGTCCTGGAGTATCTATAAGATTTAATATGTATTCTTCACCGTTTTTACTTTTATAAATAAGTCTAGCTGCTTGAGACTTTATGGTAATTCCTCTTTCTCTCTCCAAGTCCATGTTATCTAGCACTTGTGCTTCCATTTCTCTTCGGGTGAGAGTTCCTGTAGTCTCAAGGAGTCTATCTGCAAGAGTAGACTTACCGTGGTCAATATGAGCTACTATGGAAAAGTTTCTTATGTGTTTTTGTCTATTGCTCTGCATATTATTTACCCATTCTACAGAAATCGATTCCTAGAATAGAATTCACCCCCATGTTAACTAAATCATGATAAATTATAACATACAATTATGAGCTATTGTCAATAAAAATGAATTTAAAGCATTTTTATTATGGCAAAATCCTTTTTAACTTATTCATGGAATCTTCAATTCTCCCCTTTATATTAGAGTTTGCTTGTTGAAACCCCTGGCTAATATTTGATTTTAATTCTATTAATGCCTCTTCACTCCAAATAAAAACATAGTCCCAAAAATCAATTCTAATATTCTTATCACTGCCTTTAGTATAATATATTTTGAATGTTGTTCTATCTATAGCATATTTATTTGCATTAATATTATCTTTAGCTAGAACTTGTACCGCTTGTTCCTTATATGGCGTCTGGCTTTCTATCATGTCTTTAGTCCACTGTATATTAATTTTAATAACTCCATAAAATATTATCACTAAAAATACTAATATTGAAAAAATAAGTTTCCTCGCCTTCAAAAAGAGCACCCCCTTAAATTGAAATTTGTAGTTAAGTAAGAGGTAAGAGCTAAGAGTGAAGAGTTATGGATAAAACTCGGGGGAGTTTTTTATAATTAGTTTGTAGTTAAGTAAGAGGTAAGAGCTGAGAAGTAATAGTTGTGGTTAAAATTCAGCCCTGCTGAATTTTTTCAAAACTCTTACCTCTTACTTCTTACTTCTTACCTATTTTCTTACCTCTTAGCTCTTACTTAGTAGCTCTTACCTACTCTATAAATTACTATCTATAAGGATGCTCTTTATTTTCAAGTTTTATACATTATCTTTTACCATTTATTTGCTCTGCCACTGCTCTGGCTATAATCTTAGCAGATACTAAGGCTTCTTCTATTTTGTTAACATCAGCTCCTACCTCTATAAGAACCACGTTAGGATGCCTACTTTGATTGAAGTTTCCCTTACCGTGATTGTAATCTTTAGTCTCCTTTGTCAAACCTGAGAACTCTTTATCTAAAAAACCTTTTAAATTATTAGTTAACGCTTCATTATCTTTAATGTATTTGCTGCTTTTAGATAAAACAAACATAAGTTTAGCAGCATCTTGTCCATTTATTTTATAGGTAACATCCTTTTTAGCAGGTCCTGAATCCCTATGAAGATCAATAATAATTTTAAAATCATTATTATACTTTTTAAGATACTTATCTAATGTTTCACCGGATCTTGTATATGAATTGTTGTAAGCGCTATTATGAATAGTCCTATCGTGTATTACTGAAATTCCATAATTTTGCTGCAGCTCCTTGGATAACTCTCTTCCTACAGCCACTACGCTTAAGTTTTCATCAAAAGCGCTTTTACCGGTAGCAGGAGCATAATACTCCGTAGTATGGGTATGGTATATTAAAACCTCTGGCTTAGATTCATTAAGATTTTTCTTTATAGAAGGATTATAAATATCTACCTTATTGTCCACTTTTCCCTCAGGTTTTAACTCCCCTTCTTTTTTTTCTTCTCTAAAGATAGATATATCTTCTAATTTAAATGAGTTCAATGAAAATTGATTTTTCACTTCAGGTTTTACATACTTCCTGCTTACTGCAAAGTAAGAGCTCTCCTTGGAGAGTATGGTAAGAGGATTAAATATATCCATTCCAATATAATCTAATATAGCAGTTTTTATATTCATTTGGCTCTCTGCCATATCCGATTCATCATAAGCTAAATCCTTAACCACAGGAAGAGTATAATTCAAAACCTGTATATAAAACATATTATTCTTAACCTGACTTTTCATAACCCCGTTTAATATGCCCATTATGGTAAATATAACAATTATAGATGATATAATTATGTATCCAATTAATTTAAAGTGGAGCTCTTTATTAACTTTAGTTGAATATGGCATATAAATCCCCCCTCATACTAAAAAATTATATGATGGGGGAAGTGAAATTATTATTAATTCAAAAATTTATTAATATCTTCAATTTCAAAAGCTGGCTGCAGAGCTAAATTTATACCTGTAGAAATCACTTTGGATACCGCATTTATTATAGCATCCACATCTTTAGGTGTAACCATAAGATCACCTACATAAGGTGCTAATATTTCTCGTATCATGTACTGCTTTTCTTTTCTATCTATAGACTTTAGCATGTTATAAAACTCTCCTCCAGAAGTAGCTTGTTTTATCATTTCATCAATAAATAAATCCATGGTATCATTGGCTATTGTAGCAGCGTCTACCACTGTAGGAACACCAATGGCTATTACAGGGACTCCTAAGCTTTTTTCGTTAATCTCCATACGATTGTTACCCACTCCTGCTCCTGGAGCAATACCTGTATTTCCAATCTGTATGGTCCTGTTAACCCTTTCCAGTTTTCTTGAAGCTAAAGCATCTATACATATAACTAGAGATGGCTTTATCTTTTCTACCAATGATCTAACTATCTCTCCTGTTTCTATTCCTGTAGTCCCTAAAACCCCTGGTGCTATAGCGCATACTGCTCTTACCTCATCATCTATGGATTCAGGCATCATAGCCTTTAAATGCCTGGTTATCATAAGCCTAGATATAACCATAGGTCCTAACGCGTCAGGAGTGACATCTGAGTTTCCCAGGCCTACTACCAGCGTAGTTCCTTCCTTCTCCTGTTTAATAAGCTCTCTTAGGTTTTTAGATAGTATATGAGACACTTTATCCATAAGATCTCCATCATAATGAGTATATTCTGGAAGGTCTATAGTAATATAGGTTCCCACAGGTTTTCCCATAGCCCTAGCTCCATTTTCATTAACCACATCAACTTTTGTTACTTTAACATCCTCTAAAATATCTTCTTCTGCAATAACTCCATCAATTTCTTTTTTATAACGCTGTTTATATAACTCCTTTGCTTCCACAGCTAAGTCAGTTCTTACATCAAACACACCTAACACTCCTTTTTTTAATTTTAGTTATATATTGTCTATGTCAGCTATTGACAATTCATCATGGATAACTGATAATTTTACTATTATCTATATTGTGTATCTAATTAAGAAATATTATTAATTTTTAGAAATACTTTAATAGCTATATTACTTATAATGAAGAACTGTTAAAATATACTTGAAGAGTTCATGTAATAATGCTATAATATCACTTGTTGAAATTCGACTCGTATGCAGATTTTCCCCAAAAACTGCTAATACCCTAATAAATTAAAGGGGGTGAAATTACAATGGCAAATATTAAATCAGCACAAAAAAGAATAAAAGTAACTGAAGCTAAAACTCTTAGAAATAGAATGGTTAAATCCGCTCTTAAGACTGCGATAAAGAAGTTCGAGGTTGCTGTTACAGCTAACAGCGCTGAGGAAGCAAAGGTTGCATTTACTAATGCAGTAAAATCTTTAGATATGGCTGTTTCCAAAGGAGTTATACATAAGAATATGGCTGCTAGAAAGAAGTCAAGATTATCCGCAAAATTAAATGCAATGGCATAATAAAAAAACCGGGATTCCGGTTTTTTTAAATTTAGAATTGAGAATTTAGAACGTAGAATGAATGATAGTTTTTCTGAAAAAGCATCAGAAAAACTTTATAATTGGAAGTAAAAAAGAAATCCCTGAATGGATTTCTTTTTTACGGTGTGAATAAAATTCCTTTAGGAATTTTATTTTTATGCTTTTATAAGTTTTATTTTTTTGATTTTTTTATCAGAAAAAATTTCCTTCATTTTAAATTCTAAATTACGGTTTTAATAATCATGAGTTCCATTTCAGTCTTTTTATCAAGAGAAGAACTCTTCAATACTCTTTCAGTATTTGAACAAAGTTCTATGCAGTTTTTTAGCTGTTTAAGGGTAAACTTTCGGCTTTGTCCCATTAATCTTTCGCATATAAAGGGTGGTAATCTAAGTTCTCTGGAAAATATCTCTTTAGTTTTATTTTGAGACATGCCTAATTTAATATTGAATAAGAGCTTAAATTGTCTTTCTATCATTGATAGCACTACCATTATATTTTCACCTTTAAAAATCAGTTCATTCATAAGCTCTATTGCTTTTTCAGGTCTTTTTTGAGAAATAAAGTCTACTAAATCAAATATATCTTCCTCACTTTTATAGGGTAACATGTCATCTATGTCTTTTCTAGAAATATTTCTGCCTTCAGTATAATTTATCAGCTTATCTACTTCGTTAGCAATAATCTCCATATTATTTTCTACATTATCACAAAAATATTTAAGCTCCACTTTACCAATTTCTTTTTCTCTATGTAAAAACAGCATAGAAACTTTTTTGTATAATTTTTCGCCCTTTAACTTGTCAACCTTTACTACAGTACAGCTTTTATCTAACTTTTTAACCCTTTCGCTAAGCTTTTCTCTTTTATCTTGAAATATATAATAAAATATTAAAATACAATGGTCTGGAGTGGACTTTATATAGCTTTCACAAGTTTCAAATCTTTTTTTGTTTTCATTATCTAGAGAGTCTTTTAAAAAATTAGCTCTATATACTAAAACTACCTTTTTTTCACTGATAAAGGGTAATGTTTCACAGGCATCCATAAAAACATCAGAAGAAAGCTTCATACCATCTATCTTAATGATATTTAAATCCCTTGCTACTTCAGATATAGATGTGTTTATTAAATTATTTATTTGTTCCTTAATAAGCATTTCATCAATTCCAGCTAAAATATAGCAATTATCAATTTTCTTTTTATTAATATTAGCTTCTAAAATATCAATATCTATCACTTAACGTCCCTCTTTCACTACCAGATATAAAAATATGCTTGGATAAAGGTATATAGGTTTGAATTTCTTTTATAGAATAATCAAAGCTAATACCCTCTTTGCGCATATTGATTATATCATAAACTTCACTATACTTACCAAGGTAGTTAGATTTTATAGATAATTCTACTTCCTTGGAGCTTTTGCTATTATTTAAAGAATTAATGGTAATAATTTGTTTTTTATGAAGATAAATAGTATATTCATCTTCTCTAATATTTATTACCATAGGGTCCATTACATAGTTCCCTATTCTTTCTCTAAATTTATCGCCACTTCCAGCAGTAAACAAATAATTTTTATCCTTATAGCTAACTTTAATAAACCTATTACTACCATAATCACATACAGAAATAACGGGTATGAAATGATAGTCCCATAAAACAGCTGAAATTAATATAAACAGAGGTAAATATTTAGCTTTATTAAAGCCTTTCTTATACAATAAAATTGTAATAAACATTATGGTATACATTAATGTTATGCCCGCATTAGCATACAACTTTTCAGGTGCAATGCTTATAAGTATATACGTCCATATATCCACCAATTTGAAAATTAGAAGTAGTAATCTATTTATTAAACTAAAGATATAATTTACTTTAATAAAAATTAAAGCTGCAAAAGATATATATATTATAAAAGAATAAAGTGGAATAATAAAAAAATTTCCTAACAAAAACCCTGGACTAAAGACTTTTAAGGTCAAAGCTACATAAGGAAAGGATAGGCTTTGAGCGCTTAAAGTCAAACTTACAGATTTATTTATTAAGGTAGGTAATTTATATAAGTATCTGCTGAGTTTATTGTTAAACAGCACTATACCTAAAGTAGAAATCCATGACAAATTAAAGCCCAAATCCGTTATATAAAAAGGCTTAAATGAAAGTATAATAATTATAGCAAAGCTTAAGGAAGATAAGGCGTCATATTTTTTATACACTCTTTTAGATAAACTTATTACCATAATCATTATAAAAGCTCTTAAAGTTGGAGCTTTTCCTCCAGTAAAACAAACAAATAACAAGGTTAGTAAAAGTGAAAATTTACTAGAAAACATTCCTTGAAAAAGTTTATAAATTAGCATTATATGAAATCCTGAAACGGATATTACATGAATTATTCCTAATGTATTAAATTCTTCCTTATCTTCATCTGAAATATATTTATCATCACCAAAACAGATACCTGACACTATAGCTGCGTATTTAGTACCTAATTCTTTTTGGAAACTCTTAAATAATCCTTCTCTGTACTCATATACTTTTGTTATTACATCATCCTTTGTATTAATTATATTTGTTACCTTAATCTCTCCTACAAACCCTCTAGAATATACAGGGTTTTTATCAATGACAAAATCAGAATTAATAAGCTGTCCTTCCTTTATCTTTTCCAAATTACCAGTGATACAATACTTTTTATTTTTATATTCTCCTATGGAATATAGGTTCCTTTTTTCTATAATTCTGACTTCTCCTTTAATATCCTTTGGAATTTTGTAATACAAATTCATATTAACAAATCCGATAATATACACAAAGACCATAATATAAAACAACTTACTTTTTATAGTAATAAAAAATATCCATAAAAAAGATGCAGTCATCACTGCACCTAGTATAAAATAATCATTTAAGAATAAAACGGAGGATATTAAACCAATTAAAAGTGCTATGGCATAATATATCAGAGGTCTGCTCAAAAGCTATCCACCTGATGTGATAAATTTACATTAGGTATAGTATCAGGTATTTCATAATTATTTCTGCTTCCTGATATACTATAGTTTACCTTTACTGCCATAGTAACCATATTAGTAGATTCATTTAGATATACATTTTCCACATAAGGTATTCCATCTTTAGACTTTACAGTGAAATAATTATCTGCAAAATCTTGAGAATTATTTAAACTTATGTGATTATAACTAAAGTTAAAATCCTCTTGTGGTACCTGTAAAAAAATAGTATCACTGCCTTTTAATATGGTTTCATATACATTATTGAACATAATAACACCTCCATGTGTTATTTTGTCCATTTTAAACTTATTAATTCAACAATGATTATAAACATAATAATACCTATATTTAATAATATTGCGCTAATACCTATAAGGCCATGGTAATAGCTGAAAATTATTAAAACTATTATTGCACCCAAGGCAATATACAAAAGCTTTTCAGCTAACTTTTTTTCATAAAATACAGAATAATCAAAAGACCTCATTAATATAATAGTGATTAAAATAAATAAGGCACTTTCTTTATATAAAAATCCTAATATCTTAAGACTATAATAATAGCTTGTACTACATAATCCAAAATACAAAAAAACTTTAAAGACTTCTAAAATCGATATAATATTTCTAATATTAATACTTTCTACTTTACTCTCTATACTTTTATTATTTATCAAGGCATTTATAGCACAAAGAGGAATTATAAAAGCATTAACTACATATGTAGTATTTATATTATAAAAATAATATAAAAGCATTTCCATTAATAATGTAAACATAAATAGGTTAAGTACCTTAACTAAAGAATTAAAGTTCCTTTTACCATTACGAATTAAATAAACAAAATTTGAAAGATAATTGCTATCAATATATACGTCGGATAACTTTTTCAAGTTAAAGGAACAACTTTTTCCTATGGAAATGCCTAAATATGCACTGCCTAAAGCAGGAAGATCACTAATTTTTTCACCTGTAACAGCTAAATTTAGGTTTTCTTCTTTAAAAGAGTGTACAATTTTCTCTCTATGCTCTGAGCTAATCCGTGAGTACACCTTTATATTCTTCACTACTTGCAACAATTCCTTGTCATCTAGAAAGTTAATTTCTACTCCAGAAGTAACTTCAGACATATCTTTTACCATACCTAATTGGGTTGCGGTAGAATATGCCGTTATCTTATTATCTTCAGTTATAAATCGAGTTTCAATATTATTTTCTCTTAAGGCATTAATATAATTAGTGGAATCCTGCATAATAGGGTTATCTAATCCAATCACCCCTACAAATACTAAGTTGCTTCCTAAATTTTCCATAATACTCGGTTCATAATTAAAATTTCTATAAGCAAATCCCATAGTAGATAAGCCTCTAGAAGACATTTCATAATCAGCATTTTTTATATTTTCAATATCCTCTAAAGTTAATTCCTTTTCTACTCCATCTTTCATAAAGTGAGTACAATTATCTAAAATGTAATCTACAGCTCCTTTAATATTTACCCTGTACTTTTCTTCTACCATATTCACTGTAGTCTTAATCCTTTTATCTGGTTCATAAGGCAATTCCATGATTCTTTTAAACTTTGAATCTATTATACCTTTATAAATGAATTTTCCTGCTGCAAGCCTTAAAAGTGCTACCTCTTGTATGTTACCTTTTCCTTTATTACTTTGTATATCATAACTTGCATCATTGCATAATAATGCAATTTCCATTAATCTTGTAAAAGTATAATCGTTGGAATTCACTTTAAATATGGGAGTTAACTCTTCATCTATATATATTTCCTTTACAAACATATCTTTTTCCGATAGGGAACCAACCTTATCTATTAATATAGCATCTACATTCTTAATCCTATCCAAAAGAGCCATGTCTTTGATTTCAATACCTTTGGATTTAAACTCTCTTTTCATAAAATATGAAAACACATGTAAACTGATAGTTACAGGAATAGATGCGTAAATAATAAGAAAGCTATTTATCATATGAATATATTCATTTAAACTACCTTTATTATAAAATAATATAATTAATACGACTAATATTAAAATCATAAAAAAGCCTATATAGTTAAATATACCTTCAACATTATTAATAAGAGTATAATTTCTGTTTGGTGTATTATTAAAGGACTCTATTATTTTTCCAAGCTCTGTATGCTTTCCTTTTTCTACTACTATCCCTATTCCTTCCCCTTCTGTAACCACAGTCCCCTTAAATGCCATGTTAGTTACTTCACTAAGGCTATTAATTTCATTGGGAATTTTTGTTTCATACTTTTCTGAAGGAACTTCTTGTCCTGTAATTTGCTTTTCATTTATCTTTAAATCCGTTGATTCACATATCCTTATATCTGCTGGCACAATGTTTCCTTTTCCAAGAAAAACTATATCTCCCACTACTAGGTCCTTGATTTTAATTTGCTTATGCGCGTTTTGTCTAATTACGTGAGTAAAAGATTTATCTATTTTATAAAGGCTAACAAAGCCACCTTGGGACAAAAATATATAATAAACCTTTATAATAAAAGATGAACCTATTATGAAAGATAGAAAAAGAGCTTCAGTAAAATAGTTAAAATAAAATAAAATATATAATATTGTAGAGCTATTTAAAATCCATAGTGGAGCTATTTCTTTAAAAACAACTTTTTTAAGTCTATATTTACTATCTTTATGACTATCTTTTGTATAGCTTTCCTTTAGTCTTCTCTCTGCTTCATTGTCAGTTAATCCTGAATATATATCGGTATTTAAATATTTCTCTACCTGAGTCCAAGATTCTCTATGCCATTGCAATGGTTATCACACACCTTTAAAGTAATCTATTATTTATTTATCGACTATATAAAGCTATACTTAAAATATTTCTTTGATAGAAATATGCCTTAATAGTTTAAGACTTAGTTTTGGGATTAAATATAAGAGCCATTATATATCCAAAGAAAATTGCTGCTGTTATCCCACCTGCAGCTCCCTTTATACCTCCAGTGAAGATGCCTACAAATCCATTATCATTTACTTCTTTTATGGTGGCTTTAGCCAAAGAGTAGCCAAAACCTGGCAGAGGAACTGTGGCCCCTGCACCGGCAAAGTTTACTAAAGGCTGGTAAAGGCCTAAAGCCCCTAAAATAGTTCCCAGGGTTACAAATACTACAAGTATTCTTCCTGGTGTAAGTTTTGTTTTATCCATTAATATTTGAGCAATAACACAAATTAATCCTCCCACAACAAATGCCTTTACATAAGTATCCATATTATCTCTCCTCCTATGAATTTATTAATCCATTTCTATAGCTACGGCATGAGCTATACCAGGTATACTTTCTCCTTGTAATGATGAGGTGGTGCTCATAAGAGCTCCAGTAGAAATAATTAGAGATTTCTTAAAGCGTCCTTTTAACATGTTTTTATATATATACCCACAGCTTACCACTGCGGAACAACCACAGCCGCTTCCTCCTGCATTGGTACTTTGCCTTTCATGCTCAAATATTTCTTCACCGCAATCTATGTAAACATCTTGCATATCATATCCATATTCTTTAATTAAATTCTGTGCAATTTCTCTTCCAACCTTGCCTAAGTCTCCTGTAGCTATAATATCATAATCCTGTGGACCTCTTCCTGTATCTTTGAAATGATTTATTATAGTATCTACCGCTGCCGGAGCCATGGCCGCCCCCATATTTCCTGCATCTTTAATGCCATAATCTTTAACTTTTCCTGTGGTTATATAAGTAATATATGGAAAATCTCCTTCCTTAGCTAAAAGCATGGAGCCAGCACCAGTAACTGTCCACTGTGCTAATTCATTTCTTTGGGATCCATATTCTAGAGGAAATCTAAATTGTCTTTCCGCAGAACTAAAATGGGAAGATGTAGCAGCTACTATATAATCAGCAAAGCCTCCATCCATGGTTAATGCAGCTAAGCTTAATGATTCTGTCATAGTAGAGCAGGCTCCATAAAGTCCATAAAATGGAATTTCCAAATTTCTTGCAGCAAAATTAGAGGAAATTAACTGATTTAATAGATCTCCTGCAAAAAGATAGTCTATTTCTCCCGGGGTTAGTTCAGCTTTTGTAATAGTTTCGATAATTGCTCTTTGAAGCATAGAGCTTTCTGCCATTTCGAAACTGTCCTTGCCATTGGTATCATCACTTAATATGATATCAAAATAATCCTTTAAAGGTCCATCCCCTTCTTTAGGACCAACTATGCTGGTGGTAGCTAATATTCTAGGTGGACTGCTTAATCTAACTGTTTGCCTTCCCATTCTTTTAGATTTAATATTCTCCTGCAAAATAATACCCTCCCTACTTGTTTAGTATCATAATTAGATAATAAATAAATCCTATTATCACTGAGCTTCCTATGCCATAGACTAAAACTGGTCCTGCAATAGTGAACATCTTAGCTGCTACTCCGAAAATAAAACCTTCTTTTTTAAATTCAATAGCAGGTGAAACTATTGCATTGGCAAATCCTGTAATAGGAACTACAGTACCCGCTCCTCCATAATTGGCTATCTTGTCATATATGCCTATTCCTGTAAGTAAAGCTCCTAAAAATACCATTATCACAGGCACAAATATAGACACTTGTTCCTTATGTACAGAAAACCTTATAAGTATATTATTTATAAATTGTCCCAAGGTGCAAAAGGCTCCGCCTACTAAAAAAGCGAATACACAGTTTTTAAATAGCTTGGGTTTAGGTTTAGATTGTTTTGAAAGAATATTAAATTTATCTATAACCTGCTGCTCGCTTATGATTTTTCCCTTTTTTTTACTCATTTTATCACCGTCTTTTTATTGTTTATATTATTGTTTACAAATAACAATAAATTAAACAAAAAAACACTTCTTTAAGAAGTGTCTTATTCATGCAATCTATCTTTCATATGCTTTAATACTTTCTTTTCTATTCTAGAAACCTGAACTTGACTTATTCCTAGCATATTTGCTACTTGAGTTTGTGTTTTATCTTTAAAATATCTTAGTAGTATGATTTGCCTTGCTTTGGCATCAAGATTATTCAAGGCTTCTTTAAGAGCCAACTTGTCAATTAAATCCTTATCTTCTTCGGCATTTTCACTTAATTTATCTATGAGAAGCACTGGAGACCCATCGTCTTGATGTATTGTATCATAAAGATACTGAAGACTATTAGAGGATTCTATTGCAAATATTATTTCTTCCTTGTCTATACCTGTGAATTCCGCTAATTCTTCTATAGTAGGTTCTCTGTGTAATGTTTTAGTAAGTTCTTCTCTATCATAGTGAAGTTTCCTAGCGAGATTTTTTGTGTTTCTACTTACTTTTATCATTCCATCGTCCCTTAGGAATCGTTTTATTTCCCCTATTATCATGGGAACTGCATAAGTAGAAAATTTCACATTATAACCTGAATCAAAATTATTTATGGCTTTTACTAGTCCCATACATCCTATTTGGAATATATCTTCATATTCATATCCCCTGTTAAGGAATTTCTTGCTTATAGAAGACACCAAAGGTAAATTCATTTCAATTAGCTTGTTCATGGCTTCCTTACTTCCACTTTTGGCTACCTTTATCAGTTCTGTATTATCATTATAGTTTAAATTATCTTTTTTTAAGATGCCATCATTCATATTAGCCACCTAGTTTAATGAATGGAATTTTTTCTTCATTATTACTTTTGTGCCATTATTTTTTTCGCTAAAAACCTGAAGGCTGTCCATAAATGTTTCCATTACTGTAAATCCCATTCCTGACCTTTCTAAATCTGGTCTTGAGGTATATAGGGGTTGCATGGCAAGACCTATGTCATCTATGCCAGCTCCTTTATCTTCTACGGTTATTGTAACCTCATTATCTTTTATAGAAGCCTCAATATAAACCATTTCATAACTTTTATTTTCGTATCCATGTATTATTGCATTAGTTACTGCTTCAGAAACAGCTGTTTTAACATCAGTAAGTTCTTCAATGGTTGGATCAAGCTGAGATACAAAGGCTGCCACAGCAACTCTAGCAAAACTTTCATTTTGAGATTTACTCAAAAACTCAATTTTCATCATATTTTCATTCATTTTTAACCCCCCATTAAGCCCTATTTAAAGCTTCTTCCACAGTATTGTATGTTTTAATTATTTTAAATAATCCTGATAATTCAAATACCCTTTTAACATTATTATTTATTTCAGCAATGCGTACTTCTCCATCTCTCATATTAAGCTTTTTATATCTTCCAATAACCACTCCTATGCCAGAGGAATCCATAAAGGTAACTCCAGAAAAGTCTAAAATCAGTTTGTTGATTTTGTCTCTATCTATTCTATCGTCAATCTTGTTTCTTACTTCTTCTGCACTATGATGATCTAAATCACCGTTAAGTCCTATAATTAAAGTATTGCCTTCTTTACTAAATCTTAAATACATAATTAAACTCTTAAAAAAAGAGTTTCACCTCCCGTCAAAGCAAATATTATATTCCTATGTTATTGAATTTATTCCTTCTTTTACCATATATACTATTTTATTTTCTACAAATTGTCAATGGATATTAATGATTTTTATTAGGAGATGCCAGATTAATATAAAAAATGTACAAACTAATGGCATTCATATGAGTTATTCCTTAATTGAGAATTTAAATTAAATTTATATCCTTTAGTTTTTCTAAAACCATGTCTATATCTTCTTTACTTGTATATCTACCAAGACTAAATCTAACCGCCCCTGTAGCTACATCATCTGGAACCTTCATAGCTCTTAAAACAGGCGAAATAGAAGTTAATCCTGAATGGCAGGCAGAGCCTGTAGAAGCAGCTACCCCTTCTAATTTATCTAAAACCTGTATTCCATCTTTTCCAATAAAACTAATGTTTAGGGTATTAGGAAGTCTTTTTACCTCGTGCCCATTTAGTCTTATGCCGTGTCCGAATATATTTAATAATCCTTTATAAAAATAGTCTGTAAGCTCTTTTATAGAATTGTCTTTAAGTTTTTCTTTAGCGATAGCACAAGCTTCTCCTAAGGCCACATCAAAAATAACATTTTCAGTTCCTGCTCTTTTTGAGCTTTCATGAGATGCTCCATGAATAAGAGGTTCAATATTAATTTCCTTCCTTATATAAAGTGCTCCGATACCTTTTGGTGCATAGACCTTATGGCCTGCTATGGTAAGGAAATCCACTTTTAAGTCTTCTACATTTATAGGAACCTTACCTATGGATTGAGATGCATCAGTGTGAAATAGTATATTATACTTTTCAGCAATTTTTCCTATTTCTTTTATTGGTTGTAATGTTCCAGTCTCATTGTTTGAATGCATAATAGTAATTAAAATGGTATCTTCTCTAATAGCATCTTCTATGTCTTTTGCATTAACCATACCATATTTATCCACAGATACATAAGTTACATCATAGCCGCTTTTACTCAAAAATCTGCAGGGATTTAATATAGCTGGATGTTCTATTTTAGAAGTGATTATATGTTTACCCTTTTTAGACTTAATGTAAGCAGTACCCTTTAGCACCATATTATTTGATTCGCTGCCGCCACTAGTAAAGATTATCTCCTCTGAATCACAATTAATCAGATCTGCCACTTGCCTTCTAGCATTTTCCAC
The DNA here is from genome assembly GCF_900142075.1 of Clostridium amylolyticum. GTDB lineage: Bacteria > Bacillota > Clostridia > Clostridiales > Clostridiaceae > Clostridium_AA > Clostridium_AA amylolyticum. The sequence continues at coordinate 607,500 of NZ_FQZO01000001.1, read as the reverse complement.
TGCTGTTTTTGTTTTATATCCAAGTTCATGATTGCTGGAAGGGTTACCAAAATAATCCTCTATGTATGGCTTCATTACTTTTTTTACCCTCTCCTCTATGGGAGTTGTAGCATTATAGTCAAGATATATCATAACTTTCCACCCTCTTTATATTAACTATTTTATATAACTTAAAATTAATTTTATTATACTATAGATTATTATGGAATATTGACATAATAATTTGAACTTAGCAAATAATAGATATTGTAATTAATAATAGCTTTTATAAAAACTGGAGGTGATTATTTGAATAATAACTCTTCACCACAAAATATTTCTGCCCCTCCTTTTATGTCCATTAATTCTGATTTAAATATACTTAAGCAAGACCTTAGCAATGCATTTTTTTCTACTACAGATTTACGTATGCGTGAAATTAATTTATTAAATTCCAATAAAAAAATATTGATATGTTACCTTAAAAACTTAATAGATAAAGAATTATTATATGATTATTTATTAAAACCACTCACTGAAATCGGCAGCCGCATCCCCCCTGTAGACGTAACTATAGATAGCCTTCATAATATACTTCCTAGTTATGAATTAGTAGAAACAAATAATTTAAACAATGCCGTAAATTACATTTTATTGGGTAATGCTGTGGTTTTTATTCAGGGAGAAACTAACGCTCTAGCCTCTGAACTATATGCTCAAAAAGGAAGAAGTATAGAGCAACCTGAAACAGAGATAAGCTTTAGAGGCTCCAAAGAAGGATTTGTAGAATCTCTAAACACAAATATTTTTTTACTTCGTAAGCTTATACATAGCAGCAATTTGGTTTTTGAAGTAGTTAAGGTGGGTAAACAATCAAATACAGAAATCTGCATATGTTATATGAATAATATAGTAAACGATGAAATACTTAAGAAAGTTAAAAATAAAATAAATAGTATTTCCTATGGTAGTATGATAAATTCCGGTGTTCTTGAATCCTTTTTATCAGAAAAAAAATATTCACTTTTTCCCACTGTAGGTAATTCAGAAAAACCTGATAAAGTTGCTTCAAAAATACTAGAGGGAAGAATTGCTATTATAATAAACGGCTCTCCTGTAGTACTAACAGTACCTTATTTATTTATTGAAGCCATACAGACTTCTGATGATTATACGGAAAACTTTTTCTATTATACTATCATAAGGTTTTTAAGGTTATTAGCAATATTTATTTCTATATTTCTTCCTGCATTATTCGTAGCTATATTATCCTTTAACCAGTCTATAATACCCTTTAACCTGCTTATCACAATATCTTCTTCTAGAGAGGGAATACCTTTTCCACCCTTTTTAGAATGTCTTTTAATGTTACTAACCTTTGAAATCTTAAAAGAAGCAGGTATAAGAATGCCTAGAGCAGTAGGTCAAACTATAAGTATAGTAGGTGCCATAGTACTAGGAGATGCCGCAGTAGGTGCTGGTATAACTAGCCCTATCATGGTAATAATCATAGCTATTACAGCCATTACCAGCTTTATAGTACCACCTTTTATGAAAAGTGTAGCAATACTACGTATATTATTAATAATTTCTGCTAATACTTTAGGACTTTATGGCATAGCCCTAGTAGGTGTAATTGTCTTTATTTATCTATGTAATCTGCAATCTTATGGTGTACCTTACTTGGCTCCCATAGCCCCCATTATTCAGCAAGATATAAAGGACTCTTATATAGTTTACCCAATGTGGGCTATGGTAACCAGGCCAGTGGTATTTTCACCTAATAACGTTTATAGAGCAGGTAATAGTAAAAAAAACAATGAGGCTGATAAAAATGGTTAAGAAAAAATATATAATATGCATTTTTTTATTGCTAAGTTTAAGTTTGTATGGTTGTTGGAATAATGTAGATATTACTAAACTAGGAGTTTCTACAGCTGTAGGTATAGATAAAGCCCCTGAAAAAAAGATTAGGCTTTCAGTACAACTAGTAAATCCAGCTGCGGTTAGGACCTCATCCTCAAAACAGGGTAAATCTAGCGATATGGATCCAGTAAGCATATTTACTTATGAAGATAATTCTATATTTGACTGTTTAAGAAACATGGTAGGTAAACTAGACAAAAAGATATTTTACAGCACTTCTAGGGTGATAATAATAAGTGAAGATAAAGCCAGAGATGGTATAGGGGATATAATTGACTTCCTTTTGAGAGATCATGAAACTAACTATCAATCCGATATATTAATATCAAAAAATGTTTCAGCAGAAGACATATTGAAAGTAAAAAGTAAGACTCAAAGCTTACCTGGTAACTATATACAATCCATTATTAAAAGCTCTAAGAGCCGTGGTAAGCTTAAGAGAACCATGCTTATAGATATAGCAAAGGATTTTAGTAGTAAAAGCAAGTATTTAACTATAGGGGCTATTAGCAAATTAGAAGATAACTCTGCTTTAGTAGAAGGAACTGCAGTTTTTAATGGTGATAGACTGGTAGGTTGGTTAAGCCCTATGGAAACTCGTGGCTTTCTCTTTGCTACAAACAAAATGAAAAGTACCACCATTGATCTTTCAAACCCTATGGATAAAGATGAACTAATCACTATAGAGATAATGCGTTCTAAAGGTAAGTTGAAAACTTTAATTGTAGATAATAAACCAGTGCTCATGGTAGAAATTGAAACTGAAGGTAATATAGGAGAGCAACACGGCAAAGGTTCTATAACTACCAAGGAAGTAATTGAAATCTTAGAGAACTCTTTACAGGATACTATAAAGAAGGAAGTGGTTAATTCTATAAATATTACTCAAAAACAGTATAAATCCGATATATTTGGATTTGGAGATTACTTAAGCAAATTCCATCCTAAAACTTGGAGTAAAATGGAAGATAAATGGAATGAGCTTTATTCCTCAGCTGAGGTTCAAGTAGTAGTAGACGCTAAAATTAGAAGATCCGGATTATTAAAAGAAACCATTCTTCCTAAAGTAAGGGAATGATAGAAATGATTATTATTATAATAGCTTTTCTAATAATTGTATTATTAGAAATGAAAAATATTATATCCTCTAAAAATAAATTAAAAGTAGCGGGGATATTTTCATTTTTTATATTAATAAGCCTTATCCTTAGCCTTTTATTATCTATGAACAAAAGACCCTTAAGTCCTGCAGATCTTATTGAAATGATTTTTAATATGTTAGGAGTAAAATAATGAATACCTGGAAAAATGATAAAATATCAAGTATACAACTTGGGTTAATGATTTCTGCTTTCCTTTATGGAAGTACCATAGTAGTAAATCCTGCAGGTAAAGCTGAAACAGATGCATGGATAGCTGTATTAATAACTATTCCATTCTCATTAATATTAATTAACATGTATTCCAGCATTAGTGTTAAAAATACTTCAAAACCACTTCAACAAATATTAACAGATTATTTTGGTAAATACCTAGGAAATTTCCTTTCATTATTGTATGCATGGTACTTTATACATCTTTCTTCTTTAATAATGAGAAACTTTGGAGAATTTATAGATACCATTACCTATCCAGAAACTCCAATATCTGTGATAATAGTTAGCAATGCCATAGTAACAATTTATTTAGTTAAAAGTGGTATAGAAGCTATTGGAAGAGTCTGTGAACTTTTAGTACCCATACTTATCTTTACTGTTGTTGCCATAAGTTTTTCACTTATTACCTCTCATGATATTAAAAACTTATTACCTGTTTTCAGTAAAGGACTAGGTCCTATTTTAGCTGCAAGTTTTTCATTTCTTTCTTTCCCTTTTGGAGAAACAGTGGTATTTTTAACAATTTTTCCTTTTCATAATAGTCCTAATTCAACAAAAAAGGTTTCTTTTATAGCTACATTGGTGTTAGGGCTAATACTTCTATATTCCATAATGAGAAATTTAATGATTCTAGGGGGGGGGTTGCTATATAACATAAATTTTCCTACCCATTTAATAGCTCAGCTAGTACCTGGTATAAGTCTAGAACCTTTAGCAGATTTAAACCTTTTTATAGGTGGTGGAATTAAATTAGCTGTGTGCATTTTTGCTGCTTCTACTTTAATAGTTCAAGTATTTAATATAGATTCAAAAAGTTCTATTATTACAGCAGTATCCGTTTTTAGTGTAGTTTTATCTATTTGGATATACTCAAATATATTTGAGATGTTCAAATGGGCTGCAAGTTACTGGCCCTATTATTCTATAATATTTCAAATTATTATCCCCTTAGCTCTTTATATACTTACAAAAATAAAAATAAAGAAAAATACTGAAGCTATTGGATAAACATTCTATAGCTTCAGTATTTTGAAACAATCAAGCTTTGTGTTTAATATACTTTTTCAATTCTTCTTTTACGGTATTATATATATACTCTAAAGTGTGATTTTCATCTACCATTAATACCTCTACAGCATCTTCAATACTGTCCATAGTTATTATTTTAAAATTACCTTGTGCAATAGCTTCTTCTACTTCCCAATTTAATATAATCTCATCCTTATTAGCTGAAGGTATAAGCACGCCTTTATTTTTAATCTTATCCACAGCCTTACATACATTAAAAAACCCTTCTATTTTCTCATTAACTCCCCCTATGGCTTGCACTTCTCCAAATTGATTCATAGAACCTGTTATGGCTATATTTTGCCTTATAGGTATTTTACAAAGGGAGGAAAGCATACATATGGCCTCCGCAACGGAAGCTGAATCCCCATCGATCTTACCATATATCTGTTCAAAGCTTATATGAAAGTCTACTGGTATTTTTTCATAATTAGAAATAAACTTATTTATATATCCCTTTAAAATACTGGTGGACTTTTCATGAATATTTCCGCTAAGGTTACCTTCTTTTTGAGCATCTATTATATTTCCTTCTCCACTAACACATACACAGGTAATTTTAATTGGTTTTCCAAAGGAAAAATATCCTGTGTCCACCACTGAAAGTCCATTTATCACTCCTACTTTGCTATCGCTGGAATTAAATAAAATTTTCTTGCATTTATATAATTCTAAAATTTCTTCTTCATACACATCCCGATCATTGGCCAAGTATGTTATATCCTTGCGTTGAATCTCTTTTTTTCCTTCCTTCCTAGCTTTATAATCTGCCAGTGTTAAAAGCTTATTAATTTCATTATAGTCAAAATAAACTTTTTCTCTGCTTCCTGCTTTTCTAGATAGATATTTTAATATCTCTCTATAAATCTCTGGGGCTAATGGCAGTATTTCATTTTCTTTTATGATTTTTTCAATAACTGTATTTAAGGATGCCACTACTGAGCTGTCTATCTTCTTATTTGGCGTATGGTAAGTTCTTAGTTTAAATAAGTTTTTGAAATCCTCATCATAATTATATAAGATATCATAACTTTCATAATCTCCAATAATAATAACTTTCACATTTATTTTTATATCACTGGGTTTTAAGCCTCCTAAAGAAAGGAACTCCAAATATCCTTTGTTATAATCAAAATTAGTCTTACCCATAAGCAATGTCTTTTTAAGATAATAATATGCACCTGCATTACTTATTAAATCATTAAGTCTTATTATTAAGCATCCTTCATTAGCCCTTAATAGGCTGCCTCCTTGAATTAAAGATATATCTGTAGTGTATATGCCATTATGATTCTCATATTCAATACTGCCAATTAAGTTATTAATGGTAGGATCTTGTTCAAAAATAACTAAGGGATGTTCATTTAAGCTATTGTCTACTATAACATTAACCTGAAACTTAAAGATTATTTCATTTATCTTATCTTCATCCTCATCATAGTTAAAAGTATAATTTTCCACTAAATTTTCTTCAATATAGCTAGTTACATAACTTAGATAATCTAAGGCGCCTAAATCCTCAGAAAACTCTTTTTCTATTATATTTTTATAATCGGACATTTCTTCATTTAAATATTTTAAGAATATTTCTTTAACCTTTTTTATGGAATCATTTTCTACATCTTTTAGTTTATCTATAACACCTTCCGCATCTTCTTTAAGTTTTGATGCTTTATTTATAATTTCATCCTTGTTTACTATTTCCAGATCGTCATATTCTTTTTCTGTCATAACGGTACCTTCTTTAAGAGGTATAAATGCAAAACCTATATTGGTTTGTTTTACGTCAAAGCCTTCTGCTTTTGCTATATCCATAAGATCACCAATATACAAATTCCTTTGTTTTTGAACATAATCCATCACAGATTCTTTATCTTTGTTTATAGAACTATTATAAAATTTAAAGACTTTATCCACATATAATTCTTGTAGTTCTTCTAACTTTTCTTTAAGCTTTGTACCTGTGCCATTAGATAAATACAAAACCTGTGGATTTTTTGCATCCTCTAATATCACGTAACAAATATCTTTTGGCTTTTCTTTCTTTACATAGAGTTCTTCAATAAAGTTTGATATTTTATCTATTTTTTCTTTGGAGTAATCATCTATTATATATAAATTAAACCCTTCTTTGTTAATACTTAATGAGGCTTCAATTTTTTCAAGTACTTCTTTATACTGAGAATATCCTTTGAGATCTTCTGAGGTTCTAGAATCTTCTAAACATATGTTATAAATAACTTCCTTTGGAGTAAGCTCTCTTTTCAATGTTTACCTGCTATATAAATAAAAAGAAAACCATTCCTATTATTTACCAGCAGTTCCCCCCTTCATATAAGTCGTCTATTATATTAATATTCGGGAAACCAAATTTTAGGAATGGTTTTTCAATATAAAATACTTTTTTAGTTTTAATTATTAAAAATTCTCTTTAAGAAATAAAAAGTTCTAGTAAGTTGAATCGCTTTTTAAACCTTCACAAATAGCTATGGAAGCTGAAGCACCAATTCTTGTAGCACCTGCTTCAATCATTTTCATAGTATCTTCATAGGATCTAACACCGCCTGAAGCCTTAACCCCCATGTTAGGTCCTACAGTTTCTCTCATAAGCTTTATATCTTCAAAAGTAGCACCACCAGTGGAGAAGCCTGTAGAGGTTTTAACAAAATCTGCTCCTGCTTCTTTGGCTATCTTACACGCAGTTACTTTATCTTCATCATTTAAAAGGCAGGTTTCAATAATCACCTTAGTTAGTGCTTTTCCTTTTGCTTCATTAACTACAGCTTCTATGTCTTTCTTAACATAATCAAGATCTTTATCTTTTAGCTTACCTACATTTATTACCATATCCACTTCCTGTGCACCCTTGGAAATGGCATCTCTCGTCTCAAATGCTTTAGTGTCAGAAGTGGTAGCACCTAAGGGAAATCCTATTACGGTACAAACCTTTACTTCACTGCCCTTAAGTAGGTCAGCACATAATTGAACATACCCTGGGTTTATACAAACTGAAGCAAATTTATACTCTAATGCCTCCTGACATAGTTTTCTAACACCCTCTTCACAAGCATCAGGTTTTAAAAGAGTATGGTCTATCATTCTTGCTAATTTATTCTTCTCCATTTGTAATCCTCCTGTTTTCATTATAAATATAACTCTAATAGTTATATTAACTCAATTAAAAACATAAGTCTATTATATTTTATATAGGAGGTAAGTGTACTATACATTAATTCTATTTTTCTTTTGTATTTTCCACCACCGGTTTTGCTGTAGCTAATGGTTTTGGAGGAAGCTTTTTAATAAATGTTCCACTTATAACCAAATCTTCTTTATTTTCTACCACCATATTGTATTCTTTAGTAAATTCTATGGCTTTCTTATTACAAAAATCCCTACACATGGAACAAAAAGTGCAAGAAGCCATATCAAAGGTCATGGTAATCTCTTGGCCACCTTCTACAGCTTTAACATCCTTAGTTATAGATGCTGGTGAACATACCCTCATACATAAACCGCAACCTATGCACAATTCAGGATGAAAAACTATTTTCCCCCTATAGTCTTCTGGTGCCTCTACGGGAACCTCAGGGAACCTACTGGTTATAGGCTTTTTAAATAAATTTAAAAGACCGTCTTTTAAATATGGTATTCCTCCCATTTATTCCACCCCTCTTTTTCTTTTAAGTATTTCCACCGCTTTTAAAATACCACTTATAATGGCTTCAGGCTTAGGAGAGCATCCACCTACGGATACATCCACTGGAACCCATCTATCTAAGGGGCCTTCTACTGAGTAACTGCCTTTAAATACATTACAAGAAAGGGGACAGGATCCTAAGGAAACAATTACTTTAGGATCTGGCACCTGTGAAATAACTCTTAACATCCTTTCACGGGATTGAGAGGTAACTGGTCCTGTTACTATTATTATGTCAGCATGTCTAGGCGTTCCTGTAAGTTTAACTCCAAACCTTTCCACATCATACTTAGGCCCTAAAAGTGCAATAAGTTCTATATCACACCCATTACAGGAACCTGTATTAAGATGATATATCCAAGGGGACTTTGCTCTACTTTTTTCAATTACATCTAACATATAAATTCCCTTCTTTCTTTATAGCTTAAGATAAACAAGTATTAAACTAAGTAAAGCTAAACCTGTGGGTACTGTCCAATAGAACTTTAATGTCTGCTCAATCTTTACTCTAGCAATTAATCCTTTAATAAGTGATATAGATATAAATACTATTAACGCGCATAAAATAATTAATACTAATGCATTTAATAAAATATTAAAAGCTGGCACTGGAGTTAAATTACCAAAAGCAGTACCTCCCAAAAATAAGGCTACAAATAAACTAGACATTATAAACATCTTAATATTCTGAGTAAGCTTAAAGACACCTAAATAGAAACCACTATACTCCACTAAGGGTCCTTCACATATTTCCGTTTCCGCCTCTGCCACGTCAAAGGGTACACTTCCCACCTCTGCAGGAATTATCATTAGGAAAGCTATAGCTGCTGGCAATAATGAAAATTTAGTGATGATTAAGCCATTGACAGCTTGATACTGCTGTATGGAAGCTAAGGAAAAGGTAACCTTTCCATCTAAAGCAAAACCTGCTTTAGCACCTATGGCAAGAAGGATTATAACTAAGGGAAGTTCATAGGCAAGCATAGTTACCATTTCTCTTGATATCCCCACTCCTGCAAAAGGTGAACCAGAAGATGAGCCTCCTAGTATTAATGCTACAGCTGGAATAGTAAGTAAATATATTATTACTATAATATCAGCTACTCCTGGTAAAAAGCTAAATCCAAATTGCGGTATAAATAAAGATATGGTTATTACGCTTATTAATCCAATAACAGGGGCTACAACAAATACCTTTTTTGCCGCACCTCTAGGAATTATACTATCTTTACCCGCAAGTTTTAATAAGTCATACAAAGGTTGCAACAAGGGTGGTCCTACTCTTCTTTGCATTCTTGCAACAATTTTTCTATCTATACCCGCTAATATTATCCCTGCAAAAATTGTAAAAAGGAAGCCTGGAAATATTAATATATAAAATAAGTTTAATAATATACTCTTCAACGTAATCCCCCCTTAAAGCAATATAAAGCAGTAGATAATAACAACAGTGAGACAAGCAATAACCCATAATACATAATCATTAACTACTCCACTATGAGCTTTTTGTAGAGTATCAAAATATGTCCTAAATTGATACTTCATACCCCAGAATAGGTCATGTCCTCCCACCTGAGTATATTCTTCTTCTTCTCCACCAGTAAAATTATCATATTTTGTATTAGATATACTTTGTTCTACACTTCTTCGTCCCATAGAAGATAAATTTATAGTTACTATAATCAAAAATGCTATAAGAATAACAACAAAAAGTACTAGCCAAGATTCTGGTTTCCAGTAACCTGCATAGGAATAATTTATTTGTGGGATTTTTACAGTATCCTTAAACATCTTTTCTGCAAAACCACTACCAAACATAACATCTATATAACCGCCTAAGTTGTACATAGCGTATGCTGCTGGCTCTAAAAGATATTTAGATATAAAGCCTGGGAAAACACCGCTGATGGTACAGATTAAAGCTAATATCATCATAGGAATTCTCATAAGCCATGGTGCTTCCTTAACATTATCAAAATCCCTATGTCTTTGACCAAAGAATACTGATTGACCAACCTTTACAAAGGAAGCTAAGGTCATAACAGAAACTATTAAAGCAATGATGGTTACCCAATAATAACCTGCTTCGTAAGTTGCTTGATATATTATCCATTTAGAAACAAAACCGTTAAAGGGTGGTATTCCACTAATGGAAAAAGCTCCAATCATAAAAAGTACAGTTGTCATAGGCATCTTCTTACCCAGTCCACCTAATTTATTTAAATCCGTAGTTCCTGTGGTATAAAGTACTGCCCCAGCGGTTAAAAACAGTAAACATTTGAAACTGGCATGATTTAGCATGTGATAGAGTCCTCCTAAAGATCCTAACACTGCAATTTCATTAGTACTTACTAGTCCAATTCCTAAGCCTACCATGATGTAGCCAAGTTGTGATACAGAGTGAAAAGCTAAGAGTCTCTTAAAATCCGTTTGAACTAAAGCCATGGATACTCCTACTAGCATGGTTATAGTTCCCCATATTATTATAAGGGTAGCTAAAGATGGCTTTCCAGTAGCATGGAATATCATATACAAAACCCTAATTAATCCATACACCCCAGTTTTACTCATAACACCAGAAAGTAGCATAGAAATTGATGAAGGTGCTGACATGTGTGCATCTGGCGGCCAAGTGTGACAAGGCACTAAAAAGGCCTTAACAGCATATCCAGTAAGAAGAAATGCTAGAGCCATTATGGTTACAGGATTAAATTTGTTATTATATAATACCGCAGAAATTTGAGCTAGGTTAAGGGTGTTCACCTGAGCATATAAAAGCACTGTCCCTAGTAGTATTAAAGATGAACCTAAGGAACCAATGACTATATACTTAAAACCTGCTTCAATAGATTTGTATAAATTATTTCTAAATGATGTTAATGCAACTGCAGCAAAGGTCATTATCTCCAGCATTACATACATGTTAAATAAGTCCCCGGTAAATACAAAACCTAGCATACTACCGGTAAGGAGCAAAAATAATGTATAGTATTTTTCTAAGGAACTATCTCTCTCCATATAACGTATGGAATAAATTGAAGATAAAAAACAAGTCACAGCAATAATAAGTCCTACAAATAAACTTAAGGCATCCACTTCCAGGCCTATACCTATAGCCCATCCTTCCACAGGCTTCCAGCTTCCCATCCAGTAGGTAGCAATAAGCTTATCTACCATAATAGGCTTTAATAAAAGTATTACAGCAATAAGAGAAACCAATGTTGCCACAAAGGATAGAACTCTTTTAATAGTTATATTCTTTTGCCCGGTAAGTCCTATTATAAAAGCCACTGCAAAGGGTGTAATTATCGCTATTATGGGTAAATTGGAAACAAAAGAATTCATCCTCTTAACCTCCTAACCTCATCCGCCTCTATGGTGCCGTAATGCTCCTTAATCTTTATAACCAAAGATAGAGCTAATGCAGTTACACAAGCACCTATTACTATGGATGTAAGTGTAAGGGCTTGAGGCACAGGGTCTACAAAAATAGCATCGCTTTTTAAATCTGACATAAATATAGGTGCAGTTCCCCCAGCTCTAAATCCAATGGAAATAAGAAGTAAGTTTATACCGCTATCTAAAAGGCCCATACCTATTACTATCTTTATCATATTCTTTTTAAAAAGCATTATAAATAATCCAAAAATTATAAGTAGAAATGCACCAATATAATTAATTACCATAATAACACCTCATTCCCCATCCTCTTCTTTTAATGCTCCCAGCATCACAAGAATAAGAAAGCCTATTCCTGCTAAAACCTTATATCCCACTGCAAAGTTCATAAAAAATATAGTACCTGAGCTCCATAGCTTTCCTGGAATTCCTTTATATATAACGTTTCCAAAAAAGCTTGCTCCATATATTATCCCTAAACTAGCTGTTAATACAAAGCCTAAAGCACCAATTTCTTCTGATATCTTTAATCTTTCCATATTAAATACATTGTTTATGCCTTTCCTGCCATAAGCTACATAAAATATAGCTATAGCTCCTGCAATAAGTACTCCCCCTTGGAAACCTCCACCAGGGCTAAGATGTCCGTGAAGGATTATATATGCCCCTAATACCAAGGAAATGGGAAGTACTATATCAGCACAAGAGGTAATTATTGAAGATTTAAATTTTCTGTTTCTTTTCATCATTTAGTAACCTCCTTGCTTTTAGCAGTCTTTCTCAAAATAACCGCCGCCCCACTTACTGCTGTAAAGAGAACAAAGGATTCACCTAAAGTATCATAGCCTCTAAAGTCAAAAACAATAGCTGTTACAGAGTTTATGGCTCCTGTTTTTTCCATGGTTTCCTTTACAATAATAGAGGCTATACCTTGAAAAGATTCAGGTAATGCATTCATTTTAAATGCTGTATATAATAAAAATATACTGATAGAAGTTATACAAAAAGTAGCTACAGCCTTTTTCATTACTTTTTCTCCTCCTTCTTTTCCTTTTTACCCTTAACTTTATGAAGTGCAATTAAGAATATTACAGGAGTAAGTACTGCTCCCACCGCCCCTTCTGCAATGGCCACATCCGGAGCTCTCAAAAGAAGAAATTCTAATGCTATAAAGGTTCCTACAGCAGAATATGCTATAATACAAGGAAGAATGTCATCTATTATCACCGTAAGAAATCCTGCAATAACAATTCCTATTATTACTAAAGTGTTTAATATAGAAATGTTACCCATTATTCTCATCCTCCTCACTTTCATACTCACTATTATTTATATCTCTTGCACCGCTTTTATAAGCAGCTCTAGTCATGGCATGAGATGCCGCAGGATTAGTAAGGAGTATAAAAATAGCCATAATAATAGACTTTATACCTATAGAAGCATTGCCAATGGAAAAGCCGTATATGGCACAGCCTATGAGTATAGGAAGTCCTCCCATGGTAACTATATTAGTAGAAGATTGAAGCCTGCAAAAGGTATCCGGCATTCTTATCATACCCACCACACCAGCTATAAGAAAGAAAATACCTACAGCGAAAAATAAATCAATTATAATTCTTGTAATCATCACATTTTACCCTCCAGATATTTTGAAATTAAAACCGTTCCTATAAAACCTAGAAGGGTTACTATCAATCCTAAATCCACATATAGAGCTCTGCCTTCATAGCATCCAAAAACCACCATTACCAAGCCTACTATTACATCTATGGAGTCTGCTGCTACCACTCTATCTATCACATGAGGACCTTTATATAGTCTATAAATTAAAGATAATGCCAAAACTATAAGTATGATGGAAACTACTATAAAATCAATACTCATATCCATTATTTAAAAATCCTCCTTACCCAAGGTTCAAAAGCACCCTTTATAGTATTAGATGCTTCCTTTATCTCTGTAGCTGCTACATCTATCCAATGTATATACATATAGTTCTTACCCTCTTCTTCTACGATATCCATAGTAATAGTACCAGGGGTAAGTGTTATGCAATTTGCCAGCATAGCAAGTCCATACTCAGATTCTACTTCTGTTTCAATCTTTACTATACCCGGATTAATGTTTAGCTTTGGTGATAGTGCTCTTTTTGCTACATCCCAATTTGCTTTATAAAGTTCGTAGGCATAAATAGGTATAAATGCTATAAGACTCCCCAATCTTTTAAAATTTAACATCCAAAATGGATCCTCTTTAATAAAAGATCTATGAGTAAAATATGCCACTATTAAAGAAACTATAATTCCAGTGATTACTTCTTGAGAATCTAACTTTAATAGGTTTATATCCTGTAATACAAATATTATCCAAAACAACATGCAAAAGAGGGCTGTAGTTAATATACTATACAGCTTTTTCATCATATCTCCTCCATTTACTTATTTAAATATGGTTTTAACCAATTTACAAATTCATCCACGCCTTGGGCTTTTCTAGAGTTTACCTTAAATACTTTTATATCTTTATTAATATTTAAGGATTCATTAATAACTCTATTTTCATCATAGTCAAAATAATCTACCAAATCATATTTTGTTAATACTAACGCATTGGACTTCATAAACATAAGCGGATACTTATTTACCTTATCATCACCTTCTGGAATGCTTAGTAATGCTATTTTCAAGTGCTCTCCTATGTCAAATTCAGCAGGACAAACTAAATTACCAATGTTTTCAATTATAATTACTTTAACATCCTGGAGATTAAATTCTGGAAGTATGTTTTTTATGGACATGGCTTCAATATGACAAGCCCCATCAGTATTTAGCTGAACCACAGGAATTCCTCTCTTTGCCATTATTTCTGCATCTACTTGTCCTGCCAAGTCTCCTTCAATAACGCCTATTTTAACCCCTACTTCATTTAACTTTTCTATTAAAGATAAAATAAATGTGGTTTTACCTGCTCCTGGAGATCCCATAATATTTATCATAAGAACTTTATTTTCATTTAATTTATCTTGAAGCTCTTCATGACAATTTTGGTTCCACTCCATAATTTGTCTTACAACTTTTATCTCCATATCAATCCACCTCCATACTATTTATCATAAATTCCCTACCCTTTGTAATCTTAACTTCAAAGCTATTACAAACTGGACAACTATATTTACCTTTTTCTAATTTTCCATTATATCCGCAGCTAGAGCAGCTTATTTCCACTGGTATTTTTTCTATTACAAGCTTTGCCCCTTGTACCGGAGTTCCCTTACTGGCAATATCAAAATAATATTGAATACACTGAGGTATTAGTCCGGATAATTCTCCAATATGCAAATTAATGCTTTTTACTACTTTAACATCATGGTTATTTGCTTCTTCGGTACATATTTTAATTATATTTTGTGTAACTGATAATTCATGCATAGCATTATCTGTCCAGGCAGGAGAAACAAGGATCTATACTTGCAACGATTAATCCTGCATCTGCTATGGAATTACCTTTTAGCATAACTGGTACAGTGGCAGCATTTTTAAAAGTAGGAACGTGTATATTTACTCTCCAGTTATTAGGTCCACCATCAGAAACCACTAAATAACTCACTTCTCCTCTTGGTGCTTCTATTCTGCTTAAATATTCCCCAGCAGGTATCCTTGGAATTTTAAAGCCTAAATTTATAGGTGTATCTGGAAGGTTTTCAGCAGCTTGTTTAATAATTTTTATACTTTCTTGAATTTCTAAAAGCCTAACCACTGCTCTAGAGAACACATCTCCATCTTCTCTCACTATGGCTTTAAAATCGAAGTCTTCATAACAGCAGTATGGATCTCTCTTTCTAGTATCATCCTGCATACCGGAAGCTCTTCCATGAGGACCACAGGCACCGTATTGCCAAGCATCTTCATAGCTTAACTTTCCCACTCCTTTGGTTCTCATAGCTAAGGTTTTATCATTAGAGAATATATTGACAATCTTTTTATAAGGTTCTTCTAACTCAATCATTATTTGAAGGAGGTTTCTAATCTGTTCTTTTGTTATATCCCTTCTGCTTCCTCCCACTATATTCATAGCATAATTTACTCTGTTTCCACTTAACATTTCTAGGGTATCCATTACGCTTTCTCTAGCAGCAAAGCTATACATAAAAGCACTGTCAAAGCCTATGATGTGAGCTGCAAGTCCAAGCCATAAGAAGTGTGAATGAAGTCTTTCCAGCTCACAGAATATAACTCTAATATAAGATGCTCTCTTAGGCACTTCCATGCCTGCTATTTTTTCTAGAGCCAAACAATAAGCCAAGGTATGTGAATGTGAACATATCCCACAAACCCTTTCCACTAAAGTAATGGTTTGTATATAATTTCTTTCAGAAGCTAACTTTTCTATTCCTCTATGATTGTAGCCTATAAAAACATCAGCATCCGTTATCATTTCACCTTCTGTATAAAGCTTAACGTGAACGGGTTCTTCTAAAGATGGATGATAAGGCCCTATAGGTATTGTATATCCCATGTTATTCCTCCTTGCCCATTTCTTCTGGCTCTTTATATTTCTTTAATTCAGACAATGGCAGTACAAGTATCTGTCCTGAACCATCAAATTCTTCAGGTAAAAATAGCCTTCCTGATTTATTAAGTCCTTGAAACTCTATAGGCATAAACTCACATATTTCTTCTTCACACCACTGTGCTGACCCTTTATAAATGCTGGTTATAGAAGGTATTGAATCAGAACCTCTTACAGAAAAGGATTTAATATCCCCTTCTACATCAAAATGATAAAGTACAACATTTTTACCTTCTTTATCTATATATCCATTCATGATAACCAGTCTTCTTTTTTCATGGTGCATATCCTTAGTCAGTGGAAGAAGCTCATCTTTAGTTATTTCTATACATTCATAGTTGTGCATAGGACTCCTCCTTATTAATAATAAAAAATTTAATACTTGTTCTTAGCATATACGTGGTAAAATATCATAACTTAACTTGTCTAATATCCTTCTTCCCCCTAGCTCACCCCTTAATAAAACTTTAGAAGCAAATTCATTTGTAACTTCACCTATTATCTTTGAACTAGAAAATATATTTATTTTTCTTAACTCACTTAATATATCCTGGGCCATTTCATCACTAACCACCAACAAAGCCTTTCCTTCATTAGCTGAGTATAAAGGGTCTATCCCCAAAATTTCACAAGCATACTTTACTTTAGGGTCTATGGGCAATTCTTCTTCATATATTTCAATGGAATATTGGCTTTCTTCAATAAACTCATTTAGGGTTGTAGCCACTCCACCTCGTGTGGGATCTCTTAATATCTTAATGTGATGTTTAAATTTTGTAACCACATCTACTAACTCTACCAGAGGAGCACAATCAGAGCACAAATCAAATTCCAATAGTTTTTCTCTAGTACAAAGTATAGATACTCCATGATCTCCTATATTACCTGTACAAATAACCTTATCTCCAGGTACCATCCTGGATTCATCTAAAAAAACACCAGGAATACTCTCACCTATACCTGCTGTATTTATATAAATTCCGTGACCATGACCTTTATCTACAACTTTTGTATCCCCTGTTACCACCTTAACCCCAGCTTTTTCTGCGGTTTCAGCTATAGAATCGATTATCTTCTCTAGCTCAAGGATGCCTAAGCCTTCTTCTAATATAAGGGATAAAGTAAGATACTTTGGTATGCTTCCACACATTATTAAGTCATTTACAGTTCCGCATATGGAGAGCTTTCCTATATCACCTCCGGGGAAAAAATAAGGTGAAATCACATAGCTATCTGTGGTAAAACAAACCTCTCCTGTGGTGTTTAATCTAGCACCATCTTTTAATGTATTAAGATAGCTGTTTCCCAGCTTTTTTAAAAATAATTCTTTAATCAATTTAGATGTTTTAGTGCCCCCATTACCGTGGGACAATGTAATAACCTCATCCATTATTTCACTTCCTCAAATATCATAACTGTATCTGTAATAAGCTGCACAGCTTCCTTCTTGAGAAACCATACATGGTCCTACCGGGTTCTCTGGCGTGCAGAGCTTTTTAAATAAAGCACATTCCTTAGGAGTTATTTTTCCTTTTAAAACTTCTCCACAGGAACACCCTTTAGGTTGTTTAGAATAATTTTTCACAAAGCTTTCTATGGGATAATATGTTTCTATATTAAGTTCTTTAAACTTACTTTTAAGCTTTAAGGCTCCTTGTTGCACTTCACCTATACCCCTCCAGCAATCTGTATCTGGAGTAAAGGTTTTCTCTATAACTTCTAAAGCGACTTTATTCCCTTCAGGTTTAACTATACTTTTATAACAGTTTTCTAAAGAGCTTTCTTGGTTTTTAAGCTTTGCAGTAATTCTTAAAAGTGCTAATAATAATTCTTCTGTTTCAAAGCCAGCAACAACTCCAACTTTCTTATAATCTTCTAGAAATTTAAATCCATTTTCTCCAATTACCGCTGCCACATGCCCTGGACACAAAAAAGCGTCTATTTTTAAATCTTCTTCCTTTAATAAACTGGTCATTATGGGTTTAATTCTTCTATGGAGAGATAAAACTTTAAAATTGCTTATATTATTTTCATAAGCTTCATTGATAACCACCCCTGTAGAAGGCGCTGTGGTTTCAAAGCCTATTCCTAAAAACACAATATTATTTTTTGGATTTACTTTTGCCAAATCCAATGCATCCATGGAGGAATAAACTATTTTAACATTTCCTCCCATAGCTTTAGCTTTCTCTAAAGATATGTTTGCATTAGAGCCAGGGACTCTTATCATGTCTCCATAGGTAGCTATAATGATATCCTTTTCAAAAGAAAGCTCATATACATAATCTAAATAACTTTCATGGGTAACACATACCGGACATCCTGGCCCTGACAGAAAGTTAATTTTGTTTTTAAATAAATCTCTTAATCCACTTTTAGCTAGTGCCATGGTATGAGTTCCACATACCTCCATAATATTGGGTTTATCTATGCACCTAAGATTGTTTTCTATCATACAAATTATTTCACGAAATTTTTCTTTCATAAAAAGCTCCCCATTACAATTTACTCATTTCATCTAGAAGCTTTAAAGTTTCATCTGATAAATTTTTATCAATCTTTTCTAATGCAAAGCCAGCATGCACCAGTACATAATCACCCACTTTGATATCTTTTATCAAATCCACTCTAATGCTACGTTTAACACCTTTTATCTCTGCTAATGCTTCTTTACCGTCTATACTAACTATCCTTAATGGAATTGCTAAACACATAATTTCACCCTTTAATTTTATTATTTCATAGTTATAATAATAACATAATTTATTTTGAAAAGTAAGTTAATATTATGAATTTTTAAAATTTTATTTCCACTTTACTTGTGGTTTACAAATTCATTTTTGGAATATAATATTAACTATAATAATATTAAAAACAAAGTATTTAACAGCATAGTATATTATGATATAATACTTTTAGTCATTCATTGTTTAAAATGACAGATTTATATATTTTTATGGCATTATTTATTATTAACTAGTAAAGGAGTTATTAAAGATGGGATTTAAAGAAAAGTTAGCAAAATATTATACGGACTCATATATAAAAAAGTATGGGGATAGACTTGCACAAATTCAAGGTAATGTAGTTTCAGTTAAAGTAGAAGAAAAAACCATACTTTGGATTTTTCATAAAATTACTGCGGTATTAATAGTTAGGCCTGAAAGAAGTAAAAACATAATTAAGTGTGTATATAAAAAGAATAAATGGTTTAAAAAGCCTACTTTTATTCCAATAAATCAAGGTAACCTGGTAATAATTCAAGGTCTAAAGGGTAAAAAAGGCAAGAAATCAAAAGAGAGCCGTGAAATTATTGAAATAATGAACATTAAAAATCTTACCAATAAAAAAGATCTTGTACCTGTAGAAGGGGCTCAAGTTAAAAGGGTTCAAAAGATACAACGCATGAAATAAAACGAGTGGAAATCCACTCGTTTTATCTTTTTGTTTTAAACCATAAATAGAGACTATTTATTAAAGCTATAATTCCAGAGAAAAATATTACTATAAGCCAATGGCCTACACTTAACGCTACGGTGCTGAAAATATTCTTAAATACTGGAATATATATTATGCAAAGTAACATTGTTATAGAAACTCCCACCGCTGCTACTAAATATAAATTGGTAAAAATCTTTACTTCAAATATTGAGTGTCTTTCTGATCTACATTCAAAAACATGGAAAAGCTGTGATAAAACTAAAGTACTTAGCGCCATAGTTCTGCATAGTTTCAGTGGATATCCGTATATTTTCCCTACTATAAATGTTAATAGTGTACAAACTCCTATTAATACTCCTCTTATAATAATCTTTTCGCTTAACCCCCTAGCAAATATTCCTTCTTTTTTCTCTCTTGGCCTTTGAGACATAATATCCGAATCCGCAGGATCCACCCCTAATGCCATGGCAGGAAGTCCATCTGTTGCAAGGTTAACAAATAATATTTGAATGGGACTAAGAGGGTTTTCAAGATAAAACAGAGATGCCAAAAACATGGTAAGTACTTCCCCTAAATTACAAGATAGCAAGTATCTTATAAATTTTCTTATATTATCGTATATTACCCTTCCTTCTTCCACAGCAGATACTATACTGGTAAAATTATCATCTAAAAGTATCATAGAAGAAGCCTCTTTTGTAACGTCTGTACCGGATATCCCCATGGCTACTCCTATATCCGCTTCCTTTATAGCAGGAGCATCATTTACTCCATCTCCAGTCATGGCAACAATATTATCATTGTTTTTAATGGCTCTCACTATTCTTAGTTTATGACTGGGGGTAACTCTTGCAAAGACCTTAATACTTTTTACTCTTATTTGTAGTTCTTTATCCGTTAATACTTCTATTTCATCACCAGTGATAACCTCATCTATACTCTTGCACATATCTAATTCTCTGGCTATGGCAAAAGCGGTATTCTTATGATCACCAGTTATCATTATAGGTCTTATACCCGCCATTTTACATTTAAGCACAGCATCTTTTACTTCTCTTCTTGGTGGATCGATTATGCCTGCAGTGCCTATATAAACTAGTTCTTTCTCTAAAAATGAATTATAGGTAATACCCTTTTCTTTATATGCAGCACTTATGCATCTAAGTGCATTAGATGACATGGTTTCGATATTTCTAAGTATTTCTTTTTTCTTTTGAGGTGTAAGAGCCTTAACAACGCTTTCTTCTAATATAAAGCTGCATTTATCTAATAATTTTTCTGGAGCTCCTTTCACATAACAGGTTTCGCTACTGTCTTCTTTAATTATTACAGACATCATCTTCCTGCTAGAATCAAATGGAAGCTCAAACATTCTTATGGATTTATCTAGAAAACTTTTAAGTTTGGAGGTATCCTTAAAAAACACCTTTATTAAGGCGGTTTCAGTAGGGTCTCCTTGCAAAGCCTTATGAATATCCTTTTCACTTAAATTATAATTACAGTCATTACAATAGATAAAAGCTTTTTTAAGCACGATATTTCCTTCAGTGTTTTCTTTATCTAAGTAGTATATATTATTATCAAAGTACAGGGCTTTCACTGTCATTTTATTTTCCGTTAGGGTACCTGTCTTATCACTGCATATTACAGAAGTGCATCCTAAGGTCTCCACTGCAGGAAGCTTCCTAACTAGTGCATTTCTCTTAAGCATCCTGGATACCCCTAGGGCTAAAGCTACAGTTACTATGGCTGGTAATCCTTCTGGAATGGCCGCTACCGCTAAGCTAACCCCTAGTAAGAACATATCCCCTATAGGTTGTCCCCTTAAAATCCCTAATAAAGTTACAATAGAACATATTATGATACATACTATAACCATTATCTTACCTAAGGATTCTAGCTTTTCCTTTAGTGGGGATTTTTCTTCTTCAATGGATTGGAGCATGTCCGCTATTTTTCCCATTTCTGTTTTCATGCCAATCTGAGCAACTTTAGCTTTCGCTTTTCCCTTTAAAACCGTAGTCCCCATATAAACATAGTTTTCTTTATTTAGTGTACTCTTTATAACCCCTACTGATTCACCAGTAAGTAAGGATTCATCTAATAATATTCCTCCTGCCTCCACCAACACAGCATCTGCAGGTATCCTATCTCCAGCCTCCAAAACTATAAGATCTCCAATGGTAATGCACTCCGCATTAACCACCTTTATTTTATTATCTCTTATAACCTTACAAGTGGGGGCTGCCATACTTTTTAGAGCTTCTAATGATTTCTCAGTTTTAAATTCCTGAATAAATCCTAAAATAGCATTTATAACTATTATTATAAGTATAGTTATAGCATCTGACATCTCTCCCATAAATCCCGATATAATAGTAGCGGCAATTAACACCCATACAATAAAGTCATTAAACTGTGCTAAGAATATTACAAAGGGAGATATTTTCTTTTTATCCATAAGTGTATTATACCCATAGGTGCTGAGTCTTTTTTCAGCTTCTGCAGTACTTAACCCTTTTACCAGCTCTTTTTCTTGTATCACTAAGTTCACTCCTTTTTTATTACTAAGCAGATAATTCCAAACTTCCATACATTAATATATGTCAATCTACAGGAACAATATGAATAATTTAAAAATGAGAAATTAAAATCATTTGATTTTTAATTGTTTAAGAAGTAAAATTAAATTCATGAAGAGTTAACAACAAAGGAGGGGATGAAGTTTGAAAGACCTCATTTACGTAACAGGTCATAGAAATCCTGATTCAGATTCTATATGTGCAGCTTTTGCCTATGCGGAATTTAAAAATAAAACTGGCTCTACTCCTGCCTTAGCAGTGAGATTAGGGGAATTGAATCAGGAGACACAATTTATTCTTAATTATTTTGGAGCAAAAAAGCCACCACTATTAGAAACTGTAAAGCTTCAAGTAGGAGATTTAAATATTGATACTATTCATCCGATAGCACCAGATATATCCTTAAAAATGGCATGGAATATAATGAAGACAAATAACTTAAAAACCTTGCCAGTGGTAGATGAAAATGAATATTTAATGGGTATTTTATCTGTTTCAAGCTTAACTACAAATTATATGGATATATGGGACAACACCATATTATCAAAAAGTAATACTACCTTGGAAAATGTTTTAGATACTCTGTCTGCAGAGCCTATTTATATTCATGGAAAGAAGCCAAGGTTTTCCGGTAAGATCCTGGTAGCTGCTATGGAGCCATCTAGCTTAACTTCCATGGTGGAAGAAGGGGATGTGGTAATAGTAGGGGATCGTGAAGAAGCACAGAATGTACTTTTAGATAAAAAAGTATCCCTAATGATACTTACCTGTTCACAAAAACTCAGTGAAGATATGAACAAAAAAGCAGAACAAAATAGCGTTACTGTTATTTCTACACCACATGATTCCTTTACTGCTGCTAGACTTATAGTACAAAGTGTTCCTGTTCAATACGTTATGGCAAAGGATAATTTAATTGCCTTCTCAGTGGATGACTTAGTAGAAGATATTAAAGACATAATGGTAGAAACTAGATATAGAAGCTACCCTGTGGTGGATAGCGGAAATAGAGTTATAGGTATGATATCTAGATATCATCTTATCTCCAGCCATAAGAAAAAGGTTATCCAAGTGGATCATAATGAGAGAAGCCAATCTGTACCAGGTTTAGAAGATGCAGAAATACTTGAAATTATAGATCATCATAGAGTGGCAGATATACAAACCAATACACCTATTTATTTCAGAAATGAGCCTGTGGGAAGTACCTCTACCATAGTAGCATCCTGCTTCTTTGAAAATGGTATAAGACCTTCTAAAAAGGCAGCTGGCCTTATGGCTTCAGCAATTATTTCTGATACATTGCTTTTAAAATCTCCAACTACTACCCCTAAAGATAGCCTAATGCTAAAAAGGCTATCTGAAATAGCAGACATAAACCCAGAAGAGTTTGCTCAAGAGATGTTTAAAGCAGGTACTTCCTTAAAAGGAAAAACCGTAGAGCAGATATTCCATCAAGATTTCAAAACCTTCAATGTAGAAGATATGAAAATTGGAGTTGCTCAGGTATACACCATGGATAGAGAAGGATTTATGCCTATTAAAGACGAAATGCTGGCCTTTATGGAAAAGAAATCTAGGGATGTGGACTTAAAGCTAGTGGTACTGATGCTTACAGACATCCTAAATGAAGGTTCTCTTATATACGCAGCAGGTCCTAAAAAAGACATCATAGAAAAGGCCTTTAATGTAACCTTTAAAGATGATGCAGCCTTCCTACCTGGAGTAGTTTCTAGGAAAAAGCAGGTTATACCTCCTTTAACCACTGAAATTACTATTGCTAGGAAGAATTAAAATATGAAGAAGGTGCCAGTCATGTGACTGGCACCATTTTTTATCTACTAACTACGTAAATGGATATAAAACTTAAAAACATAATAAAGGCTGCACTATAAATTACCCCTAGATAATGTTTTACAGCTTTTTCATCAATACTTCCTTTCTGATGTCCGTAAATTTTAATATAGCTTGTATCCTCTTCATAAAAATGATAATAAAATCCTACGGATTCTATATGAGCAGCCATAATTTCTATGTTTAAAAGAGGTCTTTTAAAACAATTTATTAAATAATCCCCTTTAAAATCCATAGAATATTTTTTACTGGTAAATATATATATTAAATACAATACAAACTGAAGGATAAGCCCCGGTATAATGGTTAATATCTTTAGTATAATTTCAAAGCCTTCATAATCTGATAGCATACACAAGTTATATAATATGAAATATGTTAAAGCGAAATAATTACCAAAGATTAAAATATAAAATAAAGGTGCCGTAAATCCACACACTAAGCTTTTACATACTACAGCTATGGTTTTATGAAACTTCATTTCCTTACTTTCAATATTTTCTTTTTCACTTCGGCTGATATCAATAACTAAAAAAGCAGTTATAAAATTAGCTATTTCATAGCTTTTAAATTTCACCATAATCCATATAATGAAAAACATTAAACATGTATAAAATGCATATCTCAATGCTTTTAATTTAAAAATCTTACAAAGCAACTTGTCCACTAACCCAAAAACCTTTTTCCTATCAAAGCTCCACCATAGAATACTTACCAGACACCCTAATGTGTAACCCACTCCCAAAATAAAATCCCCCTTATATACTAATTCATTAATATATATTCTTTCACATGAAAAAATAAAACAAATAAGGGGGTTTTAATTTATTTTCTTATATTTACAAAATCCCTTTTTTCACTTTCTTCTAAATCTAGCCCGATGGTTCCTCCTGGATTTAAGATATTGTTGGGGTCGAAGTGTTTCTTTAAGGCTCTAAATACATCCATGGAGTTTTTACCAATTTGAGCCTCCAGCCAGGGGGCTGTCATTTTTCCGATGCCGTGATGGTGGCTCATGGCGGCTCCGGCTTTTTGTATGTTGTCTAAGATTCCTTGTTGATATTCAATGTATTCTTCCATGTCCATTTTTGCAATAAAGATAAAGTATAGATTTGCTCCTTGAGGATATACGTGGGACATATGAGTCATGCAGATGGTATGAGGTCTAGACTTGCAATATTCTCTAACTTCTCTATGAACCCTATCCATTTGGTCCCAGGTAACGGAACATTCTAAGGTGTCTGTCATTACGCCAAAATCCTGCATGTTATCTCTCAGGTAAGGGTCTGTAAACCTCCCCTTTTCCCAACCCTTGGTGGGAAGTCCAGTTAAATACATAGCTCCATACTTCTTACATATTTTCTTTAAATTCTTAGCAATATTCTTGCAAAAGCCTATTTCTCCATCAGTAAAACCTAAGAATAAGCATCTTTCCATGGGTTTATACCCTTTAAAAGACATGGCCTTGTCCAGTACGGTTTCTTCCACCCCATATAGTTTTAGCATAACATCTGTTTCTTCTGGATCTGATAATCTAAATACCGATGGGAATCCAAATTCACTTTGCATAATTTCCCTAGCTGCATTTTGTGCATCCTGCCAATTTTTAAAGATGTAACTAAACCTAATGTGATTTTCTGGCATCCATCTAAAGAATTTTAGGGTTACATGGGTAAGGATTCCATAGGTTCCTTCACTACCCATCATTATTTCGTCAATGGATGGACCTATGGCCTCTGCTGGATACCCCAAGGTTTCAATGACCCCCACCGGTGTAGCATAAGCCTGGGCCATAACCATATCTTTAATATTTCCATAATAAGTGGAGTTTTGCCCAGCACCTCTTGTTACTACCCATCCCCCTACGCTGGAATATTCGAAGGATTGTGGAAAATGGCCACAGGTGTAGGCTCTTTTAGCCCCAAATTCTTTTTGAGCATTTCTTAATACTTCTTCTAGCTTTGGTCCAGACATCCCAGCTTCAACAGTTATGGTTTGATCCTTCTCATTAAATTTAATAACCTTGTTAAAATGAGGTCTCATATCTAGAGTTATTCCGCCTTTAACCGCCTCTACCCCTCTAGTAACTGAAGAGCCGCCTCCATACACATAAATGGGAATTATCTCTTCATTACAATAATAAACGATTTTTTCTATATCTTCTCTACTTCTAGGGTAAACTACTATATCAGGTATATTTTCCACTATTTTTCTTCTAAGGCGATACGCATCTATCATTGTTTTTCCATAGGCTACCTGTAATCTAGTGTAGTCATCGGTTTTAACATTTTCTTTTCCTACTATTTCTCTTATTTTATCTATTTGATACTCTTTTAGCTTAATGGGACAATTAAATTCTACTTTTTCTAGTCCAAGCTCTTCTTCACTTTTATATTTTTTAAAATCCTCATCTGTTAAGTTAAATTTCTTTTTCATCATCTTATATAAGTTTTCTTTAGGAACTTTATTTTCACTTGGATCTCCCCATTTGAAAATTGAACGATAACTATCTGTGGGTGCTACTTCTGTAAACCATTTGGGTTCAAAATCTTTATATTTATGTGACATTTTATCTCTCCTTTAATATCTCCTTTAGCTTTCACTAAAGTCATTTTTCATCTATTTTTTAATGATATTTCTTGAATCTTTATATAAATATCCTTTAAACTTCCATAGATTTTTCTATAGGCTTTTTCATAAAGCTCTTTATAAATTTCAGCATGTTTCTTTTCTGGATAATACACCTTACTATAGTGCACCATGGCTTCCACTGCTGTTTTATAATCTTTATATACACCTAATCCTACAAAAGAGCTGATAGCTGCTCCTAAGCCTGAGGTTTCATAAGTCTCTGGCTTGTACACTGGTAGATTAAACATGTCCGATGTGATTTGACAAATTTCTTCACTTTGACTGCCACCACCAGATACCGTTAATTTTTCAACTTTAACCCCTGTAGCAGCTTCAATTTTTTTCATGCCATCCATTAATGAATAATTTATTCCTTCTATAATTGCTTTATATATATGAATTCTTGTATGACAATCGTTAAATCCTATCATAGACCCTCTTGCTTCCGGCTGTCTTAACCCAGGAGTCCAAAAGGGTTGTAAGAGCAGCCCTTCAGATCCTGGAGGTATTTCCTGCAATCTTCTATTTAGAATTTCTTCAGCGCTAATACCTAACTTTAGAGCTTCAATTTCTTCTTTAGCTGCAAACTCCTTTTTAAACCAGCTAATTAACCAATATCCCCTAAACACCTCTAGTTCAGGATTATAACTGTGCTTTACCACACCAGGATAAGCAGGCATAAACTTTATGGGCTCACAGTAAAAATTAGTGGTAGTTTGAATAGTGGCTGTGGTGCCAAAACTAAGGCTAGCAACTTTACTGTTAAAACAACCTGTGCCTAAGGTTTCGCATCCTTTATCTGAACCTGATGCAATAACTGGAGTTCCTTCCGCAATTCCTGTTAAATTACTTGCTTCTTTTGTTACATTACCCATAACTGTTCCTGAATCCACTAAGTCATATAACTTACTTCTATCATTATTAAAAACACTCCATTTAAAGTGGTATTCACTGTACCATTTATGATATTTATAATCAAAGGGCATATGCCCTATCTGACTAGCTACACTGTCAACATACTTATTTGTCAGCCTATAATTAAGATACCCAGAGATCATTAAGCATTTGTAGGTATCTTTCCAAACTTCCGGCTCATTTTCTCTTATCCAATTTACTGTGGTTTTTTTTCTAACATTTTTTATCGTTTCATTCATACCTACAGCTTTAAATATTATATCTGAATATATAGGCAAGCTTTCTCTGCAATTAGCAAGTCTATGGTCTAACCAAAGTATAGCCGGCCTAAGGACTTCACCTTTTTTACTAACAAAAACATTTACATCTCTAATAGTAGTAATTGATACAGCTTCTATGCTCTTCCATAATTCTTCTTGTCTTTTTTTCAAGTTTAAGGTAGACTGTGCCATACATTGAAAATAAAACTCTGGATGTTGCTCCGCATATCCAGGCTCTAGGGAAAAATATGGTGGATCAAATGGGACTTTTTCTTTATCAATTAATTTACCAAACTGATTAAATATAATAGAGCGAATACCTTGGGTACCTAAGTCTATGGATAAAACATACCTATCCATCTATTAATACCCTCCATAAATCTGTAGTAACCACAATATTAACCTTAAGCCCCAAAACATTTTCAATTAGTACCTCTCCAGTTTTTACAGGATGGTTTACATTAACTTTATTTATTTCACTCATAACTTCTAGTATTTTACCTTTAGGTATAGAGCCATCTGTCTTTACCGATACTACAGGACACTTTTTATAGCAGGTTTTTACAGTGCTGCAAAGTGTTCTTTTAGGCTCCGTCATCTCTTGCACAGCAAACTGTTCTCCTCTTTTGCACATGTTCCCCTTTACCACATACTCATCTTTTTCATTTTTTTCTACATATAAAGTGCAACTGTTTGGACACAAAATACATCCCAACTCTTTCATATTTCCGCACTCTCCATTTTAATCTCTATATTTTTAAGGTGTATATCTTTAAAGTTCACTTGCAGCCTCTTCATTTCTGGTGGCTTTAACTCTGCATAGGCTTTAGAAAATACTTCTTTTCCCTCTACTAGAACTTTTAACTTCACATTTTTCACACTGTTTCTGCTTCTTAAATAAAAGATATTATTTTCAGGTTTTGATTTATCAAAAAGCTGAGGCACTACATACATAAAGTCTTTATTTTCATAATTAACCTTAATATATTCTTGCTTCTTGCTTTCTTCTTCCCCCTCTAAATAATTTACAGCACCTAAGGCTGCGGTAACCCCGCTTTCACTCACATAGTCCACTAAATCGTTTACATGCAAGGCATTTCCACAGCTATAAACTCCTTTTACACTGGTCATTAGACTATTATTAACCACTGGACCTTTTGTATTACCATCCATTTCTACCCCTAAACTTTCTGCTATTTCATTTTCGGGGATTAAACCTACGGAAAGAATAAGAGCATCACAAGGGACCATGCGTTGTGTACCTTTAATAGGTTGCATTTTATCATCTACATTGCTTACTTCCACCCCAGTTACTCGTTCCTCTCCAAATACCTTTGTAACTGTACTGGATAAATGTAATGGAATATCATAATCCTCTAAACATTGAATTATATTCCTTGTTAATCCTGAAGGTGTAGACTTTGCTTCATATACCCCCTCTACCTCTGCTCCTTCTAAGGTTAGCCTTCTGGCCATAATTAATCCAATATCTCCACTTCCCAGTATTACACATCTCTTAGTAGGCAGTACTCCCAATAAGTTTACAAAGTATTGAGCTGTACCAGCGGTGAATATACCTGCAGGTCTTGTGCCTTGTATACTTATTTGTCTAGAGGTTCTCTCCCTGCATCCATTTGCCAATATAATGGCCTTAGTATCATAGGTGTTTATACCCTCTTTATTTACTATGGTGATTTCAAAACCCTTATCTAGCTTTTTTACTTTTGTTACAAAGGAAAGTAATTTTATATCAATATCCCCTTCTCTTATTAAGTCAATATATCTTTCAGCATATTCCGGTCCTGTGAGCATCTTTTTAAATTGAATTAACCCAAAGCCATCATGAATGCATTGCTTTAATATACCCCCTAATCTGTTTTCCCGTTCCACCAACATTACCTTTTTATTTTTGTCCATAAGGGTTTTGCTAGCAGCTAGTCCAGCTGGTCCTCCTCCAATTACCACTACATCATAATGAATCATTCCCCTCATCCCCTTTTGTACTATTAGATAAAATAAATGAATGATCTCCTTTTTTAGTTATTTCACACATATTCATATGACTTTGCT
This sequence comes from Clostridium amylolyticum, assembly GCF_900142075.1. Classification (GTDB taxonomy): domain Bacteria; phylum Bacillota; class Clostridia; order Clostridiales; family Clostridiaceae; genus Clostridium_AA; species Clostridium_AA amylolyticum. The sequence continues at coordinate 577,730 of NZ_FQZO01000001.1, read as the reverse complement.
CTGCGATAATTTCAGTAACTAAAGGCATACAAAATCCCCCTTGGCATCTGCCCATTCCTGCCCTTACCCTTCTCTTAATGGCATCTACACTCCTGGGTTTAATAGGTGAATTTAAAGCATCAATTATCTCCCCTTTACTAATCTCCTCACATCTACATATGATAACCCCATAATCCGGATTGCTTTTTATTAATTTATCTCTTTCCATATCCCCTAACTTTTTTACGTTTACTATACCTTTTCTGTAAGGATTATATTTACTATTTTCCTTAACCCTCTGTATGCTTTTAAGTTTTTCCACCACCATTTTTTCTATATCCAAAGCAATGGCAGGAGCGCTAGCCACTCCTGGTGATTGAATGCCAGCAGCATGTACTAAATTCCTCACAGTTTCACTAGCTTCCACTATAAAATCTTCTTCATAGGTGGCTGCTCTAATACCTGAAAAATAAGTGATTATATCCTCCTTACCTAAGCCCTTAACTATGGAAAATTGTTTTTTACATATTTCCTCCATAGAAGCTGAATCTGTAGAGTAATCTTCTAGATCCATTATTTCCACTGCATTAGGGCCGATTAATATATTGCCATCGATGGTTTTAATTATTCCTCCACCTTTAGATTGTTTTTTAGAAGACTTCAAATCCACAATACCCACTACACTGTTAACTATATTTCCTTTTTTACTATCCAAAATGGCATCGGTACCTTTTCTTGGATGTATGGAGAAAAATTCATCATCAGCCATGGCAGCGATTTTATCACTAAAAACTCCTGCAGCATTTACTATAACTTTAGGTTTAATACTACCTTTATTGGTGTTTACCTCTATAATGCTATCTGCTTTCTTTGTCATATCTAAAGCTGCTGTATTTAGGGATAACTCCACACCATTTTCTATGGCATTTTCCATAAAGGCTATAGTAACATTGTATGGACACACAATTCCCGCACTGGGAATAAATACCCCTCCTGCCACATCCATTTTAACATTTGGTTCTCTTTCTTTAATTTTCTCTTTATTCCAAAATTCTATTTTTCCCATATTATTTTTATGTGCAACATATTTTGAAAACAGCTTCAATGCAGTATATTGGGGCTTAGTTTTACATAAAGTTAATTGACCCACCCTTTTGAAATCTATATCTAATTCTTTAGATATTTTGTCATACAACTTATTACCTAAACTACAATATTTTGCTTTTTTAGTTCCTGGAAGTGTGGCTAAAGGTGGATGTACCATACCGTCATTTCTACTGGAAGCATGCATGGCCACATCTTCTTCTTTATCTATCACAAGTACGCTTAAATCCCACTTAGAAAGTTCTCTAGCTATGCTGCACCCTATTATTCCGGCACCTATAATTAAAACATCTACTTCTTTTCCTTCTAGTTCTGCATTCACTATATCCGGAAGTCGAATGCCTTTAGGGTTAACACCTTTAACTTTTATCTTATTTACTACACCTTTGTATTTGTATTTAGCTGCTATTTTCCCAGCCTTCAAAGCCTTGTCCCAAGTTTCTGCTTCACCTTCTAAGACAATAGATTTCCTAAACTCTTTGCAGGTTACATTTACTCCGCACTGATTTAATATCCTTTTTTTAATTCTATCTATTTTCAAGAAATCACCCCGCCTATAATATCCGGACATTCGGATGTCTATATTAATATTATAATATTCTGAAAATCATTGCAATAGTTTTCACAAATTTATTATATATATGTTAAATAATCTACAACATTATTAAAATTTCATATGTTTTAGCTTAAATAAAAAATCCCATATATTAAATATATGGGTTAAATAAAGGTTTATTTTGTTGTGGCAATAGATATTTAATGTTCTATACAGTGGTGGCTATAGCATCACTGGATATAATAAATATTAAAAACTGAAAGGGATTATCATCATTTTTCACATAAAGCCACCTCTTCATCTCAATAACAAGAGTTTCTTTATTTAGGTTTAAGATATCAGCTTCTGGATCTGTGGGCTTTCTCAGAATAACTTTTTGATCTATGCTTACAATATCTAGCTTCATATCATGTAATAGTATCTTTGCAATGGATTTGTTTAAATCATACTTTGATAATTCCCCATGATATTTTTCGTTAAAATATGTATTTTCTATAGCAATAGCCTCTCCATCCGCGTACCTTAATCTTCTAATATATAAGCAGTTATCATCACCTATAAACCTGGTTTCTTCTCTTAGCTTATCAGTTAAACATACTATCTCATTACTTTCAATGCTGTTAACTGCATTTATTCCCTGACACTTAAGAGAGTACTCTAAACTTATTAATGGTTCTATTCCAAAAACTGATTTACTTTTGCCCACAAAAGTACCAATACCTCTTCTTTTATAAATGTATCCTTCTCGAGTTAATTGAAGTATTGCTTCTCTAATTGTAGCTCTACCTACTTGATAAATTTCCATTAACTCTTTTTCAGTAGGAATTTGCTCATCAACTTTCCAAAAACCATTAATGATATTATTATATATTTTTTCTTTTACTTGAGAATATAAAGGAACTGAACTATTTTTATCTATCACATTTATCACCTTACTTTAATTATATATTCTATAGGATGAATTTGAATATTATTTTTTAGACTTAAAATATATATTAATTATACACTAAATAATTATAATAAAAATATATATGAACTATCTGTCCATCAAACTTAACAAATAAAAGAAATATTTTTCAAATAAATAGTGACAAGTTATATAAGTTAACTTGTCACTTCTAGCTTGGCACTTACCAAGTGATTTACACTATTTTTACTAAGGAAACCTCTTCTATCTAGATCTTAAATTATTAATCATTCCCCACATTTCGTCGGCGGTTTTTATGCTTCTAGAGCCTAATTCGAAGGCCCTTTGGGTTATAATCATATCTGTGAATTCTTCTCCCATGTCCACGTTTGAGCCTTCTATAAAGCCCTGATAAATATCAGCATTGTTGCTTCTAATCATATTTACATTTTCAGCAGGTACATATAGGCTATCTCCTGTGGAAATAAGTGAATCATCCCCTACAGCGTTATAAAGGGGTATGGAAGCTGTAAGGTTAAAATTATCTCCTTGCTTTATAAATATTTGTCCAGTTTTATCTATAAATAAACTCTCCGGAGAAAACCTAACATTATCATAGCTATTTCCATTTAGAAAATCTAGAGATAGCGTATTCCCCTTTGCATCTACAAGCTTTCCATCTCTATCTATTCTAAAGCTGCCATCTCTTGTGTATGCATAACTTCCATCAGCTTTTTGTACTCTAAATAAGCCTTCTCCATCGATTGCTAAATCCGTACTAAGCCCTGTTTCTTTAAGCATTCCCTGCTCTCTATCCCTAAGCCATCCGCTAGTTCTAACCCCTGTACCTGTAAAGGCTTCAGTGGAGTTTGTAGGATATCCTGTTCTATAGAGAGTTTCACTCATAAGATCTTTAAAAGTGACATTAACCTTTTTATATCCATTAGTGTTAACATTAGAAAGATTGTTAGATATGGCATCTAACTTTTCTTGATTTGCCATCATGGTACTCTTACCATTCCATAGAATTCTCACCCTATCTCACTCCTTTTATCTTACGCTTCCCACTTCATTGGCAGCCTTATTTAATGTTTCATCTATAATTTGAACCATTTTTTGATTGGTTTCAAAGCTTCTCATTACAGTCATCATATTAACCATTTCGTTTACTATGTTTACATTAGACTTTTCAATAAAACCCTGTTTAACATGAACATTCCCATTTATAGGAGCCTGTCCTTCATAAAGGTTATCACCAACCTTTTTTAAAGCATTATAGTCTTGAAAATCTGCTGTGTTAAAGGTGTAAGCTAGTCTATCATTTACAAATACATTATTGTTATCATCAGATTTGATTTTGCCATTATTAACTATTATAGGTTCTACCGCACCAGTAGTTGAGTTTCTTCCTAGAACCCTGTCTCCAGAGTCATTTACTAAATAACCTTGAGCATTTACATGAAAATGTCCATCTCTAGTATAATAGGTATTGTTTCCTCTCTGAACAGAAAAAAAGCCTCTACCATCTATGGCAAAATCCATATCTTTATTAGTTTGATTAAGCATTCCTTGAGTAAAATAAGTTTTAGTTTCATCAATTCTGCTTCCTAAAGATATTGACCCTAATTCCTGTCTAACTGGTTTTGATCCATTTCCACCATCATAATTTTGTAAAAGTACCTCTCTAAACTGCTTTACAGCGATGTCGTCTGCTTTATATCCTGTAGTGTTGGCATTTGCTAAATTATTTGTAATAACATCCTGCTTTGCTTCTTGGGTTATAAGTCCAGAAACAGCAGTATATAAACCTCTTATCATTTACCCACGTCCTTTTTATCAAAAACTTTAAATTCATCCGGATATTTCATACCTAGGTTTCTAGCTTTTTCTTCTATTTTAGTGTTACTCACAGAAGCTTCCAGTTTCACCCCAGCCATACAGAAGGTTCCAATAAGAATGCCAATACCTATGCCAAAAAGAACTCTTCTATCACATATTAAATCAATAAATTCTTTTATTTTAGATATAATTCTTTTATTAATAGTACTTCCCCCTTGCCTAGGTTTAGCTGTGCACATATTTCATCCATGGTAAGCCCTTGCTGTGAAAGAGTTTTAACCTTATTAACTTTTTCATTAGTAATTTTTTCTTCCACCTTGGATTTTACTTCAATATTAGTAGTTTCGTTATTATTAGAATAATCTTTATCATTATCTATGTTAATATGTACATCATTATCATTATTTATAAGATTTTTGTTTATAGGTTTATATGAATTAGCAATAATGCTTTCATTATGTATCTTTAAATCTATTATTTCTTTTTGGAGCTCTGTAATAGTCTCTCCAAAGTCTTTTCTTAAATTTATGATTTCTAACATATAGTCCTCTGGTGACTCTTCATTAACTCTAAGTATATCTTTAAAAGAGCTATTCTCTTTCTTTACAGCCTTATAATTAAATATTATAAGTATTAATGCTATTACTATTAAAATTATAATCATGCTATCACTCCATGTTTATGAATATTTAAGCTTTTGAAGTGCTGCTCTTAAATGGACAACTGCTCTGCTATGAAGCTGACATACTCTAGATTCAGATACGCTGAGAATTTTTCCAATCTCTTTTAAAGTGAGATTTTCATAATAATATAAGTTCAATACCTGTCTATCTTTTTCATTTAATAACTCTATAGCCTTAGCTAAAAATTCTAATTCTTCTTTTTCTTCCAGTGTTCTTTCTGGACACGGACTCCTATCATCTTCTATGGTTCCTATAAGTGGTATATCATCCTCTTCAGAAAATATAAGATCCTCCAAAGATACTATGGATATGTAATTTATAAAATTTTCTATTTCCGCAAGTTCAGCATAGGATAATCCCATTTCCTTAGATATTTCTGCATTAGTAGGTTCTCTTAGTAATGTTCTTTGAAGATTTTCTACCGCTGAGTTGTATCTATTAAGTTTGTCCATAGCTCCCTTAGAAATAGGACTATCTTTTCTTATTTGGTCTATCATGGCACCTTTTATTCTAATAGAAGCATAAGTTGAAAACTTCATTCCTTTTGACTCATCAAACTTCTTAAGAGCGTCCATAAGTCCAATCATTCCGTAACTAACTAAGTCTTCATAATCTATGTACTTACTTTTTCCTATAATAACTCTAGAGGCTATATATTTAACCAGCGGTATGTATTTTTTTACTATCTCTTCTCTAATCTCTATAGCCGAAGCTATGGCCATGATCACCCCTCCTTATAACAGTTCTCGTTGTTTTCTCATCACATCAAAAACTATTTTTATAATATTTTCTCTTGTGTTTTCATTAATGTGATTAAAATTTATTCCACACTCTCTCTGCCTATCTGCAGTTAGTTCTATCCTAACCACTTCACCTTTAACTGTGTACTCAGCATTCTCATAAACTATCCTTGCAACTATTTTGTCCCCTTTTTGAAGTTCATCTTTAACCTTAATTCTCATTCCTCCACCACTTAGATCCATTAAAAAAGCTTTTTTGTTTAACTTATCTACTTCCTTGAACTTTGTCTTGCCATATTCTATCACTTGAAGCATACTAACCCTTACAAAATTTCTTCTTTGTATCTTTCTTATATTAACTGGCTGGCTCATTATAAGCTGAGGCAGATTATTTTCAATGACTCTTTTAATTACTGTACTTTCATACTGAAATAAATTTCCTCTTTCATCGTAATGAACTATACTAATGGTTGTCCCTACCTCTATAGGAAGATACTCATGTTCAATCATGGGTATACTTATACTAAAAAAATTATCAGATACATCTTGCACAATGCTTTTATATATCTTTTCCCCCCATATTATTTCCAATCGGTTGTTCAATTGGATTTTAAACTTCTTCACAAGCCTCTCCCCCTAAGAAAATATGTTGAAAATCTTTTTAAATAAGTTTTGAACTCCTTTTCCACTTTCTGAATTCTTTTCTCCCATTATATCTTTTGCAATGTTTAAAATATCTTTAGCGGAGTCACTATTGGGATATCCAATAACTAAAGGTTTTTGATTTCTAACGGATTGCGTAAGCCTTCTATCCTCCAAAATAGGACCTAGATACTCTACTTTCATATTTAAAAACTTATTCACAGCTCCTTGAAATTTCATAAAGGTGATTTTAGCTTCACCATAATCTAAAGCTTTATTTACAATTATTTTCGCTTTATTTTTTATTTGAAAATGACTTACTGCTTTTACAAGGCTATAGGCATCAGTTAATGAAGTAGGCTCTGGAGTGGTAACCACATAAAGCTCGTCACTACTGCTAATAAATGCAAGAACACTTCTGTTAATGCCAGCTCCTGTATCAATAAGTATATAATCGAAGTCTTCTAATGAATTTAATCTGCTTAAAAAGGTTTCTCTCTCTTCTGAAGTGAGATCCTCTATCTTGTTAATGCCTGAACCTCCTGGCAAAAGCTTTACACCACAAGGGCCTTCTACCATAACTTCTGATATAGACATGTTATTATTTATAATATTAAAAATATTATACTTAGGAAAAATCCCCATTATAACATCATCATTTCCCATACCTAAATCAGCATCAAATATTAAAACTTTCTTTCCCAGCTTTTGTAAAGTAATAGCTAAGTTAACAACAAAATTGCTTTTTCCTACTCCACCTTTACCCGATGTTACGGTGATTATCTTAGTGCCTGAAGGACTACTAATTGTGCTATTACCCATGGCCAGCTCTCTTAACCTTGCAGCCTGATCTAGCATATATTATCCTCTCCTATAATAAGCTTTAAAACTTTATCCTTAGTTGGTATCTTTATGTCCTCTGGTACATTTTGCCCTGTGGTTACAAACCTTATAGGAGTTTTACAATACTTCATTATAGAAAGTAATGCACCATAGGAATTAGTTTCATCTAGTTTTGTAATAATTACATTATTAAAATTCAAGGTTTTATAACCTTCTATTATGTTTTTAATATCTTTATTTTTAGTAACTGAGCTTATTACCAGATTAATACTGCTGCTATTTGTTTTTTCTATAAAGGCTCTCAGTTCTGATATTTGCATTTTATTTTTGCTGCTTCTTCCTGTGGTATCAATAAGTACCACATCGCAATCACTCATGGAATTAACAGCTGCTTCCATTTCTTTTAAAGTAATAACTACTGCAAAAGGCAGGTTCATTATTTCTGCATAAGTTCTAAGTTGTTCTACTGCACCAATTCTGTAAGTATCTACTGTAATAAGTCCTACCTTTTTCTTTTCTATAAGAGACATTCTTCCTGCTAATTTTGCAATAGTAGTGGTTTTACCTACTCCTGTAGGCCCCACTAATACTACATTTCCTTTTAATTCATCATTATTTACGGATATATAATCCCCCATAACCCTTAAACCAGCTTCTTTATAGTCTTTATCGTAAATATCAGTATTCTTTGCCTTTTTAACTATTTCTTCAACTATTTCATAAGACACGTCATTTTCCAATAAAAGCTCTTCTAAAGGATCTTTTAGGTTATTCATTTTGTTAAAGGCTTCTTTCATTTGCTGCAGTTCATTAAATATGGTTAAAGTATCTACATTTTTATCCTTCATAGTATTTTCAGTTTTATTTTGTATTGATTCTATTTTATTATTTTCAGGGTTAACATAATCTAAGGTATTGTTTTCCATATGGATTTTCGCTATTTCTTTTAAACTAGAAAAACTACCTTCATATATATTAGCTTCATCATTTCTTTTTTTGAAATTATTATTATTTTCTACAGCTACAGTTATTTCTACTAATTTAGGTAAGAAAAAGCCCTTAAGCCCTTGTTGTCTTACTTTTCTTTGACTTATAATCACCGCATCTTTTCCCAGGTCATACTTTATTTTAGTTAAAGCTTCATTAGAGGTATTAGCAACGTATTTTTTAATTATCATTTAAAGCGTCACCACCCCTTCAGTTCTAATTTCTACATCATTGGGTATTTCATTAAGAGAAATTACCATTATATGAGGAAATACCATTTCAATAAGCCTTCTGAAGGCTGGCCTTATCTTAGGAGAAACTAGTACCACCGGCTGGTTATTATTAAAATAAACTGTATCCAATACCGATTTTAAATTTTCAAATATTCCTTGGGTAGTATCAGGGTCTATGACTACATAGCTGCCTTGAATGGATTTCTGCAAATTATTGGCAATATAATTTTCAAGTTCTGGATGTAGTGTTGCCACAGTAATACCTCTATTTTCATCTAACAATCCATTACATATGGTTCTTCCTAAAGAAAACCTTACATATTCTGTTAGAAGCTCCAAGTCTTTAGTGTTTCTAGAGTTATCTGCTAAAGATTCCATTATGGTTACCATATCCTTAATAGACACTTTTTCTCTAAGTAAATTTTGTAATACCTTTTGCACTTCACCTATAGTCATAAGATCCGGTATTAACTCTTCTACTACAGCGCTATATTTTTCTTTAGTAGTCTCTACTATAAGCTTAGTTTCTTGTCTCCCTAATAACTCATAGGAATGTGACTTTATAGTTTCTGTAAGATGCGTCACCATAACTGTGGTAGGGTCAACTACTGTAAGTCCTTTAATTTCAGCTTCTTCCCTCTGATCTTTATTAATCCATATAGCTGGCAATCCAAAGGTAGGTTCTATAGTCTTAATACCTGGAATGTCAGAGTTCTCTCCAGTAGGATCCATGCATAGCAGCATATTAGGCATAAGCTCTGCCGCTGCAATATCTGTTCCCCTTATTTTAATAACATATTGATTGTTCTTTAATTGCAAATTATCTCTTATTCTTATAGGTTGCACTACAATTCCCATTTCAATAGCACATTGCCTTCTTACAGATGCTATTCTCTGTAGCAAATCTCCACCGGAGTTTTCATCTGCTAAAGGTATAAGCCCATATCCTATTTCTATTTCCATAGGCTCTACAGATATAAGAGAAGATACATTTTCTGGTTCCTTCTTTTCTATTTCTGTTATTTCTGCTTGCTCCGATTCCATCATAACTTCTATTTTTTCTTTTTCATCCTTATAAAGGAAATAGGCACTAGCTCCCATACCTGCAGATAACACTAGGAAAGGCACTGCAGGTAGTCCAGTAAAGGACATTACAAATAAAACTACGCTGGCTATAGCTATAACCTTTGGAAATGCTGTAAGCTGCTTTCCTAAAAGTGTACCAAAATTTTCGTCGCTGCCAGATCTTGTAACTAATATACCTGAAGCTGTAGATATTAAAAGAGCTGGTATTTGGCTTACCAAACCATCGCCTATGGTTAAGGTAGTATATACCTCCATAGATTTTTTAGCATCCATATTAAGCATTACGATTCCTATAATTATTCCACCTATAATATTAATAATGGTAATTATTATTCCAGCTATGGCATCTCCTTTTACAAACTTAGAAGCACCATCCATAGCTCCGTAAAAATCTGCTTCTGCTTGAAGATTTTTTCTTCTTTGCCTTGCTGTAAGTTCATCAATAAGTCCAGCATTTAAATCTGCATCGATACTCATCTGTTTTCCTGGCATTGCATCCAAGGTAAACCTTGCAGAAACTTCAGATACCCTTCCGGCACCACTGGTTATAACTATAAATTGAATTATTATTATAATTAAAAATATTATTATTCCAACTATGTAATTATCGCCTGTTACAAAGCTTCCAAAAGCTTCAATTACTTTTCCTGCATTAGCATCTTTAAGTATAAGTCTTGTAGATGAAATGTTTAATCCCAACCTAAATAGTGTTGTTATAAGTAATAATGTAGGAAATATAGAGAACTGCAATACTTCCGTAGTAAACATTGTTATAAGCAATATAACTATAGAAAATGTTATATTAAGTACTAAAAGTATATCTAACACCGGTGAAGGAAGAGGTATTATTATCATTAAAACTATACCTATTACACCAAAAGCTACAATTACATCTAATTTACCTTTTAAGTTTAAATTTTTTATTTCCCCCATGAAGATTACCCCATCCTTTATCTCTTTTTATTAAGCTTATATAACGCTGCAAGTATTTCCGCCACTGCTTGGTACATTTCCTGAGGTATTTCTCTCTCTATATCTACTTCATCGTATAATCTTCTAGCTAAAGGCTTATTTTCAATAATAGGTACATTATTTTCTTTAGCTATTTCTTTAATCTTTAATGCAATTAAGTCCGCTCCCTTTGCAATTACTTTTGGAGCTTCTGAACCCTTATCCTCATATTTTAAAGCCACTGCTAAATGTGTAGGATTAGTCACCACCACAGTAGCTTCTGGTATAGCTTGCATCATCCTTCTTGTAGCTATTTCTCTTTGCTTTTGCTTTATCTTTGACTTTAGCTGTGGATCTCCTTCATCTTGCTTATATTCTTCTTTAATTTCCTGCTTGGTCATCTTTAAATCTTTATTAAACATATACCTCTGATATATAAAGTCCACTAAAGCTATAATAACCATGACAAGGGTTATCTTTGTAAATATACCAAGGATAAGAGACTTTATTTCATACCCTATGGTGGGTATATACATGTTTCCTATATTTAATATCTTAGGGTAATTATCCATCATGTACTTATATCCAATGTAACCCACAATAGTAACTAAAGCTAAATTCTTTACTAGATCCACCAAACTTCTAGTAGAAAATATCCTCTTAAACCCATTTATAGGATTTATTTTAGATAATTGTGGTTTTAGAGGCTCAGAAGTTAGTATAAAACCCGTTTGAAGAAAATTGGCCAAAACACCTATAAGCATAATTGGCAAAGCCACTGGTAAATACATCATTGCCATTCTCCAAATCACCGTAATCCAAATAGCTTGTACACTATTATAATCCAGCATCATTTTAAAATCTTGATTCATAAAATAAGTCATAGTATCCTTTAAACTTCCACTGAAGTATCCACTTATAGCAGCTAAGGTTAATGTACTTGCTAAAAGGGTTAGTGCTAGGTTAACCTCTTTACTCTTAGCGACTTGTCCTTTTTTTCTTGCTTCACTTTTTTTTCTAGGTGTGGCATCTTCTGTTTTTTCTTCCGATGCAAAAATAAATATTACCGGCACTGCCTTTAATATACCTCTAATCATTTCCGGTATATGGTTAAAAGCATTTATCATGCCATTAACTATCATGGGAAGCGCTATGGTAAAGCACAGCAATCCTACTAAAATTTTAATAGGCAAACCTAATATCATTACGTTAAGCTGAGGTACTGTCCTGGCTACCAAGCCTAGAGTAATATCTGTAATTATAATTATCAATACAATGGGTATTGCTATTTTCAATGCTATAATAAAATATTGCATAAATGCGTTAATAGTTAACATTATACTTTCTTGAAATATAATAGAGTCTCCTATTGGTACATACTTATAGCTTTCTATAATGGAGCTAATAAGCATGTGATGGCCATCTATTATTAAAAATATTATAAGTGCTGTCCAATAAAATAATTTTTCTAAAAAGCTTGAGTTACTCTTTGCATTTGGATCGAACATGTTAAGCATAGATAGACCCATTTGCATATCTAAGAGGCTTCCTGCTATTCTCATAGCATCAAAGCATAAGCTGGTGGCGTAGCCTAAAAGCAACCCTGTCATAACCTCGTTAATAAAGTACATAATCAGCATATAGTTATTTTGAAGCTGTAATGCACCTGTTTGAAGAAAGGGGCTAAGGGCTATGGCTATCAGCATGGAGAATATTATCTTCATATAATTTGGGGTTCCAGTGGGGAACAATACTGGTAGCAATATAAAAAATGAAATAAGTCTAAAAAATATTAGTATTATTAATATAAAAAAATTAGTATCTATCAATTTAAACACCTATTTAGTAATAGTAGCTATAAGATCAAAAATTTTATTTGTAAATATCAGTATATTATGAAGCATCCAATTACCAAACAGAAGTCCAACTAATGCGATGGCTATTAATTTAGGAACAAAAGTTAAAGTTTGTTCCTGGATTTGAGTAGTTGCTTGAAATATACTTATTATTAACCCCACTAATATCGAGATTCCCAGTATAGGAGCTGCCACTAAAAGCCCTGTGGTTATCGCTTCCTTTAAAACTCCAATTACCATATTTTCACTCATATTATTATCTCCTTATGTAAAACTCATTATCAATGATTTAACTAACATATACCACCCATCCACCATCACAAAAAGCAAAAGCTTAAAGGGCAGAGAAATAAGTACTGGCGGTAACATAAACATTCCCATAGACATAAGTACGCTGGCTACTACAAGGTCAATAATAAGAAATGGTATGTATATTAAAAAGCCTATTTGAAAAGCGGTTTTAAGCTCGCTGATGGCAAAAGCTGGTACAACCACATAAAGAGGTATATTTTCTTTGGTTACTTTATCCTCTTCAAGCTTTGAGAGTTCTACAAAAAGTTTTAAATCCTTTTGTCTAGTTTGTTTTAGCATAAACTCTCTTAAAGGTTTGGATCCATACTCCATAGCCTGTTCTTGATTTATTTCATTATTCATAAATGGCTTTAATGCCTTTTCATTTATTTCATTATATACAGGAGTCATAATAAAAATTGTTAAAAACAAGGCTAATCCAATAAGCACTTGATTAGGTATAGATTGCTGTGTTCCCATAGCTCCTTTTAAAAATGAAAATGTGACTATTATTCTAGTAAAGGAAGTCATCATTATGATGAAGGATGGCAGTAAGGTTAAGATAGTAAGGAGAATTAAAAGCTTTATGTTAGATACATAATCCGTAGGGTTATTGGCCCCATCCACAGAAATATTCAATTTTGGAATAGGTATATTCTGAGGTTCAGCATTAACCTTTAATGCTGAAATTCCAATTATTGCACATATAAAAAATAATGATAATAAAATCTTTTGGGAGTTTTTCTTCATTTTGTAAATCTTCCTTTAATATTTATTTTATTTAATAACTTTTTCATTTCTTCAGCACTATGTGCTGAAGCTTCTGCTTTTTTTTCCTCTATGTGCAAAAGTTCTTCTTTAGAAAGCTCCTCTAATATTTCAATTCCTTTAGGGGAGGAGCTCATTATGTATGCTTTTTCCCCTATCTTAGCCAACATTAATGAGTTTTCTTTTGATACTTGTACCCTCTCTATTATCTTCATATAACTTCCATTTTGCATGTTTTGCAGCTTATTACCTCCAAATTTAAGAGATAAATATATTAAAGTTATAACAAAGGGTAAAAATACAATTATCTTTAGTATTAAACTTACTGTATTCATATTTATCATCCTTACTGAATTATAAGTTCAGGGAAATATACCTCTATTATTTTTCCTTTGGTTAATCTAGAATTCATTTTTTCTTTTAATTCTTTTTTAACAGCTTCAGTGCTTTGAATAGTGGCAAAGTCTGCAACTTTTTTACTTCTTAATATAGTAAGAGCAGCATCCCTTAAAATGGGTTTTGTCCTATCTAACAATAATTCTTTTTCTAAGTCTTGATTATTTTTATTATAGGATATAAATACCTTTGCTTTAACATATCTCTTGCTATCTGCATCAGTGAGATTTACAAGGAAATCATCTAGAGCATAGGTGGCTTCTTCTATCACTATCTCAGCTTTACTATTTGCTTTAGCACTGCCCTTAGAACTAAAGTACATCCCGGCAAATATCCCTCCTCCTGCTAAAGCTATAATTAACAGTATTATCAAAGTTATAAGAAGTGGTTTTGAACTTTTACCTTCTTTTTTATTTTTATTCTCACTCATTTCTTTTTCTCCTTTTCAGTAGCAACAATAAGTATGTTAACCCTTCTATTTTGATCTCTCCCTGATTGAGCGCTGTTATCTGCAATGGGTTTGTATTCTCCATAACCCGCTGCTGCAAATCTAGTGGGATCTTGATGTTTTTCTTCAATAAAATATCTAACTACATTTACAGCTCTAGAGGTGGATAGTTCCCAGTTACTGTCATATTTACTGTTTTTTATAGGTACATTATCCGTGTGTCCCTCGATAATTATTTTATTTGGAAAAGTACTCATTAAACCGCTTATTTTTTCTAGTACCCCTCTACTTCCCTCTATGAGATCAGCTCTTCCAGAATCAAAAAGTATATTATCTTTTAGTTGTATTATAATACCTCTTTCATCTTCCTTTACCTCTACAGTTGATTCCAACTTATTCTTGTCAATAAATTGTTTTACAGTTTCATACATTCCCAGCTTTTCTTCATCCATATTTTGAGGTATAGGTATATCTGTATCCTTACCTCCAATTATAGGTTGTTGTCCATTGTTTAAGTTATATTCTAGAATGGTATTACCTTCTTTTCCGCTAAGTACCATTTGTAGAGCTGTAGAAATCTCTTGTAGCTTTTGCTGATTTACCGTAGAGAAAGAGTATAACAAAATAAAAAAGGTAAGAAGGAGAGTTATGGTATCAGAGAAGGTGGCAAGCCACTCATCTCCTCTTAATTCTTCCTTTTTAATATTACTTTTTCTCCTAGACACCTTCTACCACTCCTTCACCTACATGTTGCTGCATATATTTTTTCCTATCTGTAGGGGATAGGTAGCTTACCAGCTTATCTTCTACTATTCTAGGGTTTACACCAGATTGTATGGCTAATATGCCTTCTAGCATCATTTCTCTAATAGAAGCTTCAGCTTCACTTTTTACATTTAAATTTGCAGACATAGGGTTAAAGAAAAGATTTGCCATAATAGCTCCATAGTAAGTGGTAATTAACGCCTTAGCCATCCCTGATGCTATAGCAGAAGAATCTGAAAGATTTGCTAGCATCTGAACAAGACCTATTAAAGTTCCTATCATACCAAAAGCTGGAGCGTATCCTCCCCATGCCTTTAACATGTTTGATCCATTAGCATGTCTCTTTTCCATTTCTGAAATTTCCAGTTCCATAATATCCTTAATAGTTTCAGGTTCTATTCCATCCACCACCATTTGGAGACCTTTTTTTAAAAAATCATCTTTTAAATCTGAAATATCATCTTCTAAAGATAATAACCCTTCTCTTCTTGCTTTTCTTGAAAGGTTTATAAATTGAGATATGGTGTCAAAACTAGTACTTTCAACGTTTTTAAAGGTTTTGCCCATAATTTTGAATATATTTTTCACCTCAGAAAAACTATAGTTTATTAGCAAAGCACAAAAGGATCCTCCAATTGTTATAACTACTGACGCAGCATCCCAAAATATCTTTATAGATGCCCCCATGGTCATACCCCACACTAGCATTATAGATCCAAATAATAAACCTATACTGGTTAACGCATCGTGTTTTTTCATTTTAAACGCCTCCTATAAATCAGCACCATAAATTTTCTTTTTATATATAATAATTTCTTTAATAACTTCTTCAGGAGACTCTAAAACCATATATTTCTTTCCATTAATTAATGTGATTAAAGTTTCAGGTACTTGCTCCATTTTTTCAATTTGATCTGAATTAAGAATAAAGTCCTTGTTATTTAAAGCTCTTAATTTTATCATATTCCCCTCCATAGATTATCTGCAAAAACAGCTAAAAGCTGTTTTTGCAAATAATTTAATAAATCTTTATCTTATCGTTTTAGATTTATAATATCCTGAAGTATTTCATCACCAGTAGTAATCATTTTTCCACTGGCTTGGAAGGCTCTATTGGTAATGATCATTTCTGTAAACTGCTCTGCTAGATCTACATTGGACATCTCTAGCATCCCTTGAAGAATATCTCCATACCCCTTACTATTATCTTCACCTAAAGTACCTACTCCACTTCTTAAAATCGGATCTCCAGAGTTAACAGACTGCTGATAAATGTTTTTACCAAGCTTTGTAAGTCCTACAGAGTTTTTAAAGGAAACTGTAGCTATCTGACCTAAAGCCGCTACTCTACCATCTTCTAATACAGCATTTACTACTCCTTCTTTACTTATGGTAAAAGTCTTAACTCTTAAATAATCATCTGTTCCAGGTATTCTAACCTTTTCAGGAATTCTAAGGCATTTTAAATTTCCATCGTAGGACTTAAGATCCTTAGTACCATCTACATAGTTTAATTCTCCATTATTATCAATACTTTGAACTGGTGTACCACCGTCAGTAATAAGAGATTCTGTGTCATATACCTGAGTTGGCACTCCTTTAACTGTTAATCTTTGATTGATACCCTTATTTTCTAATGCTTTGTTTATGGCATTTTGTATTGCGGTATTAGTGGTTCCATTAGGGCTTACTAAATCCATATTTATTATTATTCTTTTATTTGTAGCATCTATCTCAGAGGAGGTTTGAGTACCTGCAGATATTTTACCGATTTGAATTATATAATCATTTAATGAAGCACCATTTTCAAAATCAAATTCTAATCCTGCAGCATTTACTATACCTGGCTTTGCTAGCGCTGTTCCACCTTCAATGGTATTAGATACCAATCCTGAAGAAAGTGAAAATTTACCGGATATCTTAGATATTTGATTTCCCACATCTGTTATTTTAGCATTTATTGCTGCTTTTAATGTTTCTGGAGTAATGCCACCTTTTACAAAATCCCCTTTTATGGTTATTTTCTTTGCGGTGTCTAGATCTACAGTTACATCTAATGGTTCTTCATTAATGCTTTCAAAAACTATTTCAACATCATTATATTTATTGCTTGGAAATTCAAAGCTAAATCCTGCTACAGTTAAATTTCCAGGTGCTTTTGTAGGATCTGCATTTGGAACAACTTTATCACTAAGTTTTGGGAAGGTTAACTGGGTTCCAGTTACTTCTGTAACTTTTTGTGTTATTCCTTTGTCCTGTAATGCCTTGTTAATTATATCTCTAAGCTCATTAGAACTTAAAGCAGCTCCTCCCTTAAAGTTACCATTAATCTTTATTTTTTTATCAGCTGAAATATCAGCACTAAATGTAGTGTCATCAAATTTCCCTAATTCTATAACATACTGATTAAGGGCATCTCCCTCACCAAATTTTATGTTGAAACCTGCAAAGTTCACACTGCCGGGTCTCTGTGCATCTGACCCACCTTTTACTCTTTCTGAAAACATTCCATTAATTACTGAAGCTTTGCCAGTAACATACATAGTTTGTCCTATTCCTGCTGAGTTTAATGCTCTATTAACAGCTGATTCTAGCTGATCGCTGGTAAGAGCTCCTTCTGTAGAAAAGTCTCCATTTACAGTTATAGTCCTAGTGGCCTTATCCACATCTGCAGAAGCTGGAGTTTGTGGTCCTACTGCACCCACGACTACCCTGTAACCATTTAAAGCTGCCCCTGCTCCAAATCTAAAATTAAATCCTCCTGTGGAAACCACATTAGGTGACTTGGCGGTGGCAGGTACTGAGGTAACATCATTGGATAAGGAATATCCTAATATTCTATATCCATCTCCAGTTAATAAATTTCCTTCTTCATCTAATGTAAAGGAACCATCTCTTGAATAATTTAATTCCATCCCTGAAGTCTGTAAGCTTTGAGGTATTACATTATGTGTACCTGGTCTATGATTTACTTGAATAGTTCCATCACCAAAAACCTTTGGTCCTTTGGCTACCATAAAGAAACCATCTCCATCCAGGGCAAAGTCTAAATTCCTTCCTGTGGGCTGCATCATACCTTGTTTCATTACAGTATCAATAGCTGCAAGCTGTACTCCAAGCCCTACTTGACTTGGGTTAATACCACCTATGTTTTGTGCTGGAGCCATAGCATCACTATAACTTTGGCTTAGCATATCTTGAAATCTTGCTCTAGATGATTTAAAAGCTGTAGTACCTACATTGGATATATTATTGCCTATAACATCAAGTTTTGTTTGGTTAGCTTTCATTCCGCTTATACCGGAAAACATTCCTCTAAACATTTTGTTGACCTCCCAGAGTTTTTATATTCTCTGCTTCTATCCTTCCACAGAGTGCAGGCCTCCTTTTCAGGTCCAGCCTAAAGTATTACTAAACTATCTATATTAGTAAATATATTATCTTTTGATCTTTGCTTTTCTATAGCTGTGATAAGTGTCCTATTTTCTACGCTAGCTATAAACGCTATATCCTTATAAAGAATAACCGTATTTTTACTGCCTTTCTTTTCTGCCATATTAAAGCCCTCATTGATTTTTTCAAAATCCCTGCTATTTAGATTTAAACTTTTTATTCTTTCTCCCGCATGAGCAGAAACAGTAAAAGAATCATTTTTATTAATTTCATTGTCTAGATAATTTTTAAAATTACCTTGTATATTTTTATTACTTTTATTTAAGTTCTGGCTATGATTGGAATTTAATGCAGATAAATTTTCTATGGCATAGGGCTTTCCATTTATAATTCTATAGGACATATTAATCCTTATTTACTACATCACTTACTTTTACCAATTGTCCCAAAGTAAATGTCTTTATTTCATCACTATCTTTAAGCTTTACATTAAGCTTAATAAATCCCTTTTCTTTAAATACCCCTTGAACTATGCCGCTAAATTTATCAACCTTATCTTCTTTTCCCTCTCCATTAGCCTTTGGCACCTCAAACTCTGTTTCCTTACCAATTAAAGATGCAGCTGTTAAAAGAGCCATATTCCCGCTAACGCTGTCTAGACTAAAATTAGGCACATCTAATACAGTCTGTATATCTTGCTGTTTAAAATCCATAATTTTATTACTACCCGCTTCATTGATTTCAACGCTTAGAAAAACATTTGACCCTTGTCTGGTTACTGCCTTAACTACACCTGTATAAGGCACTCCGTTGGGGTCTAACACCTTTAAAGTAACCCCTTTGCCCACTAATGAATTTACTGCAAATCCTGACATTGTACTATTTAAGTTTGTCATTTGCTCCATGGATGCAAATTGTGCCATTTGAGTTACATATTGTGTGGAATCTTTAGAATTCATAGGGTCTTGATTGGATAATTCTGCAGCTAGTATTCTTAAAAAAGCATTTTTATCCATATCACTACCCGGACTAATTATTTGAGTTCCTCTTTCTGTAGCTCTATTTCCATAACTTTCGTCTACTTTAAAACCTTTCATTTTTAACCTCCTATGCCAGCATATTAACGCTATTATTCGTTGCTAACACATCCGTACTTGTCTCCTCTATATCCTCTTCAACTAATGTGTTGTTTTTATTTGAACCATTAGAACTTCCTTCTTTATTGCTTTCTGAAAAGCTGCTTTCACTAAAGTTCCTTGAAAAATATGTGGTGTCATCATTATAAATATTTATTGATACATCTTGAACCTTTATGTTGGAGTCTGCCATAAGTGATTTAAGTTCTGACAAGTTCTTATTTAGTAAGTTATATGTATCCTTATTAGTAGGGGTTAAATGTGCTTTCATTGCCCCTGCTTCCATAGTAAGCCTTATAGTAATACTGCCTAGCTCCTTAGGATTTATTTTTATAGTCAATTCTTTAATATTAGTTTTATCCATATATTTTATTACTTTTACCACATCTTTTACGGCAGTTTCTCCATTAATCTCAAGGTTTTCTAATTCCTTTATGTTATTAGAAGATATATTCATTCTGTTTATAACATTATCAAGTTTTGTCTCTTTAATAGTTTTATCTTTTTGATTTATTATTTCTTCTAGGAATTTTATTTCCTTAGAGGGATGGGCTTTATCTTCATTTAAAGAACCTTTACCTTCTGGTTTTACTTCTAGAGTATCTTTAACTGGCTTTTTTTCTACCTTAAAAGAAAAAGTATTTTCAAGTGTTATATTTTTTTCATCTTTTTTATTTTCATTAGTATTAATTTTGATTTCTGCATTTTTATCTGGTGTAATCTTAGGCATAGAAGTAATGATATTATAAAGTTCACTGGCACTTGAATTTTTATCTATCATACTAAGCAGCTTATTATTAAAGCTTTCCAACACTTCAGGTTTTAACTGTGTTAATAAGTGTTTAATGCTTTCATAGTTTTTAGGATGAGTATTTAATAAGCTTACCAGTTCTTTTATTTGCCCTTCTATATTTGCTTCTTTATTTACTTCTATATTTACTTCCTTATTTAAAGATTCTCCCTTATCTAAAACCATAATTAAAGACTCTAAAGTTTTAACATCACTGTGGGTATTAAGATCCTGAGTCTTATTTAAATCATCCTTTATATCTGTGCCATTAATATTAAGTAATTCTAGAATAAGATGAAGTAATTTATCGCTTACATCCTTATCATCAGTTATACTTTTATTCTCATCTAGTGAATCTTTTATATCATTTTTTGATAGGTTCTCATTCTCTTTAGTATTCTTTTTATACACAGAAGTTAAAATCTTACTAAATTTTTTATCTTCTAAAGGTTCTTTTCCTGTAACCTCTTTGTTGTTTTCTATAGCTGAAGGTTTGCTGTTTTCTATACTAGAAGGTCTATTTAAAGAAGATAAATCATTAAGAAGTGCACCCTTTAACGTATTTATTTGTCTCACCTCCTTTCCATATTTTTTCTAATAAATGCATATAAAGCAAACTCATCATTTTGCCTTTGCTCCATTAAGTTTTGCTCATTTATAAACTCGTTATATTTTTTTTCTTTAATAATCTCTACAGTCTTTCTATCAATTTGTTTATTCTTCAAATCTTCTCTGCACTTAATAAGATGTGCGTCTTTATTTTCAAGTTCTTTTTCAGCATCATCTATGGTTATGGTAAGAGCATTAAGATAATTCTTTTTAATCTTTTTAGTAATAACAGTTTCATTTTTTTCTATATTATTATATTTATCATAGCTGCTTTGAAGAGTTGTCAGCCTTTCCTCTGCTTTTATCTTTTCCCTTTGTGCAGTTTGAAAAGTTCTTTTACTTTCTTCTTCTTTTTCAATTCTTATATCCAGAAGTTTTTGAAGTCCGAAATTAAATCTACTTTCCATATTTCCCCCGTTAACTAAACATGTACTTTAGTTTATCTATGCTATCTTGAAATTCTGCTGATTCTTTAATACCTTGCCTTAAAAATTCATTTATTACATCGTTATAATCTATGGCCATATCTACCTTTTTATTGGAACCTCTTACATAAGCTCCAATATTAATTAAGTCTTCTGAATTTTTATAGGTGGCAAGCAAATCCCTAGCCTTAGATGCAGCTTTTTTATGTTCATCCTCTGCTATTTCTGACATAAGTCTGCTTACACTGTTTAATATATCTATAGAAGGGTAGTGATTCTTATGGGCTAAGGCTCTAGATAATACTATGTGTCCATCTAGAATCCCTCTCACTGCATCTGCAATAGGTTCATTAAAATCATCACCGTCTACCAGCACTGTATAAAATGCAGTAATAGAGCCTTTATCTGACATACCTGATCTTTCCATAAGTCTTGGAAGCATAGCAAAAACTGAAGGGGTATATCCTTTTGTAGCTGGAGGCTCCCCTATAGCCAGCCCTATTTCTCTTTGAGCCATGGCAAACCTTGTAACAGAATCCATCATAAGTATTACTTTTTTACCCTTGTCCCTAAAGTACTCTGCTATGGCTGTAGCTGTTAGAGCGCCCTTAATACGTATCAATGCTGGTTTATCTGAGGTGGCACATACTACCACAGACTTTTTCATACCTTCTTCACCTAAGTCTTTTTCTATAAAATCTAGAACTTCTCTTCCTCTTTCACCAATAAGGGCTATAACATTTATGTCTGCCTTAGCTTCTCTAGCGATCATACCTAAAGTAGTGCTTTTACCCACACCGCTTCCGGCAAAAATACCTATCCTTTGACCTTCACCACAAGTTAAAAATCCATCTATAGCTTTTACTCCAGTAGGTAAAATACTTTTTATTCTTCTCCTTTTTAAGGGGTCTGGTGGTGAGGTATCTAAAGGATATGCATCCTCCAAATATAAAACACTTTGGTCTAAGGGCTCTCCTAGTCCATCTACAACTTTTCCTAAAAGTTCATCTCCGCATTTTACACTAAGAGGTGTTCCTTCTGGTACCACTCTGCAACCAGGACCAACACCCCAAAGTTCTCCTAAAGGCATGAGTATTATACATTCTTCTTTAAAGCCTACTACTTCACACTTTATAGGGTGATTTTTTTCATTATATATAATGCAAAGTTCTCCTACGAAGCCTTTTATGCCCTCTACCTCTATAGTTAATCCTATTACCTTTTTTACTATTCCTTCAAAGTAGAAAGGAGAAATTTTTTCAGCTTTATCACAAAGTTTTTGAAAATCTAGCATTTTTATCTCCTTTTCCTTATACACCAAAAGCTTGTTTTAATTTTTCCATGGAAATATCCATACCTAATTGAATTTTCCCATTTTCTTTTTCTATTACCACGTTTCCTGGCTCTGTAGTTAAATCTTCTATTACAAAAAGCTCTGCATTTAAAGCTAGCATATGTTTCCAAGTTTCAACTTTTTCTTTTATGCTGTCTATATGTACCGGATGGCATTTTATAATATAACTTTTTGACTTTTTAGATATTTCAATAGCTTCAAAAATGAGCTTATTCAAGCCTTGATCCCTTTCAAGCTTTTCACGCAATATAGATTCAGCCATTTTAACTGATAGCTCTATAATTTCCTTTTCCTTTGACTTTAAGTACTCTTCATATACTTCCTTAGCAGAATTCAATAGATACATTGCTTCATCGTTAATTTGAGCAGCTTCTACCTTTGCTTTTTCAATATTTACTTCATAGCTTTCCTTATAGCCATCTTCATATCCATTTTGCTGGCCTTGATGGTACCCTTTTTCATAAGCTTCTTGTTCAATTAAATGAGCTTCACTCAAAGCCTTGGATATTATATCTTCACTTTCTTTTTTAGCTTTTAAAATAATAGTTTCAGCCAGTTTTTCATAATTTAGCAGTATTTCGTCAGTAAAAGAGGAGTTTTCACTGGCGGCTTTTAGTTGAACTGTTTTCTCGTCGGTTTTAATAAGCTTTTCCCCTTGTTTTATGGCAATATCTGCCTTTATAATGCTCATATTATACAATTATTGCATCTTCTCCTCCTCTTGAAATAACAATCTCTCCTGTTTCATCCAGCCTTCTTATAATACCCACTATCTTTTGTTGAGCTTTTTCTACATCTATAAGTCTCACTGGTCCTAAGAATTCCATATCCTCTTTTAATGAAGAAGCAGCTCTCTTTGATTGATTCCTAAATATTGCTTCTCCAACCTCTTCTGAAGCTCCTTTAAGAGCCAAAGCAAGATCTTTAATTTCCACTTCTCTAAGTATTCTTTGAATGGATACATCATCCAAGGTAAGCACATCTTCAAATACGAACATACTGCTTTTAACTTTTTCAGCAAGTTCTGCATCTTCCCTTTCTAGACTTTCTGTAATGTTTCTCTCAGTTGTTCTATCCACTTGATTAAGTATTGAAACCAATGTCTCCACACCACCAAGGGTTGTCATATCAGACCTTACCACTGAGGATAACTTACCTTCTAGTACCTTTTCTATTTCTTTTATTACCATGGGTGAAGTGTTATTCATTGTTGCTATTCTATACGCAACTTCGCTTTGTGTTTCCTCTGGAAGGGAAGACAAAACAGCAGCTGCTTTCTCCTGCTGAAGATAGCACAATATAAGTGAAATAGTTTGTGGGTGTTCGTTAGACACTACATTTAAAAGCTGAGATGCATCAGCTTTACGCGCAATAGAAAACGGTCTGTATTGTTGAGTAGCTTCGGAAACTTTACTTAAGATCTCTTGCGCTCTTTGAGTACCTAAGGCCTTAGATAGTAGATTTTTAGCATACTCCATACCACCTTCAATTAAAAAATCCTTAGCTTTATTCATCTCTAAAAATTCTTTTAGTATATCTTCACGTTGAGCTGATGATACTGAAGTAGTATTAGCTATTTCATAGGTAATTTTTTGTATATCATTTTCAGGAAGCTTTTTGATTATCCCTGAGGATGCATCAGGTCCAAGGGTAATAAAAAGTATTGCTGCTTTTTGAACTCCTGTTAATTTATTATCTCTTGGCATCTATATCACCTCTCATCCTCTGTGAGCCATGCTCTAATTATGTCCGCTACCTGCTCTGGTTTTTCTTTGGCATAGCCTTTAATTTCTTTTTCTAGATGAGTCTTTTCGTTTTCTTCTTCAAAAGAAATAGGTTTGAAATTCTCAATATTCTTAGGAGTTAACTGTTCTCCTATAACTACATCTAAATTAGAACCTTCCAGCTCATCATCGTCTCTTCTTCTTCTCATTGCCTTTGTTAAAATAATAATAAAGATTATTAAAGATAATCCTGCTAAAGCTGCTAAACCTATAGTTTTATAAAGCTGCATCTTTTTATCTTTTTCTGCTTGTGCCTTCATGTCTTCAAGTTCTCTTGCTATTATAGTCTTTTGCGATGGATCAAAGTTCATGCCTACCACAGTGATTTCATCTCCCCTATCCGCTTTAAAACCTAAAGCATTGGAAGCAAGATTCTTCAAATCTATCTGTGATTGAGGGTCTAAATTTCCATCTACTATAACAGAAGCAGTAATTCTCTTTACTTCCCCTGGAGCGCTTATAACCTTAGTTTCAGTTTTACCAACTTCATAGTTTACTTTTTGCTCTTCTTTTGTACTGTTGTTACCTGTATTACTGTTTCCTATGGTATTGCTCATTTGATTGTCTACAGGGCTTTGAGAGGTAGGACCACCAGTATTGTTGTTGGTTTCCTTAGATGAGGATTCGCTAACAATTACCTTGTTTGGATCTACTACTATCTGTGTCTTTTGTTTTGAGTCAAAATCTAAGTCTGCATTTACCTTTACTTTTACCTTTTCTTTACCTATTACTGGTTCTAACATCTCCATAACAGACTTTTCAAGTTTCTTTTCAAATTCCTTTTCTATTTCCTGTTGTTTTTCAACGCTGGTGCCTGCTGCAGTATCATTTCCTTCTGCATCAAAGACTCCTCTAGAAATCAAATTCATATTTTGATCTATTACTTCTACATTTTCTTTAGGTATGTTATCTGTACTTCCAGCTACCAATGCTATGATAGATTTAACCTGCTCACTATTTAAGCTTTCACTATTTTTAAGCTGTATATATATAGCAGCTCTTCCAGGGGTGTTATCCTTTACAAATACTGATTCCTTGCTAGGTGTAATATGTACTCTTGCATTTGCTATTTGAGGAAAGCTTTTAATTGTTCTTTCAATCTCACCTTGTAACATTATAAGCTTTTTTATTTTAAACTCTTCATCAGTCATTCCAAAGGATTTACTTTGGTCCATAAGTTCATAACCTTTACTTCCATTAGTTATGGTAGTAGCTAATTCTAATCTTAACTCGTCCACCATATCTGTAGGAACATATATGGAGTTCCCCTTTATCTTTGCAGTAACTTTCTTCTCTTTAAGTTGAGTAGTAACGGTTTGAGCATCCTTTGGATCTAGATTTGAAAATAAAAGCCCATACTTATTAGAGTAAGAATATACAATGAAAGATATAATAGCTATCACTACTGTTACAGAGGATATTATTAAAGCAATTTTAGCTCCCCGTCTCATGTTTTTAAATTTATCCCTAAGCTTTTTAAAGCTTTCAGACAGTTTATTCATCTAATGCACTCCTTATCTATCCCGGACTATAACTGTAGTCTATTTATTTCCTGATATGCTTCCACAAGCTTATTTCTAACCTGTACCGCAAGTTGTAGAGATAGTTTAGCTTCTTCTGTAGCTAGCATTACTTGATGAATGCCTATATCTTCTCCTTTAATAAAACTTTCTGTAGCTTTTTCCGCTGTAATTTGCTGATTATTTACTTCATTAAGTTTTTCTTTTAAGGTATCTCCAAAAGAAATCTCTTTGCTTTCGTTATTATTTTGAATATTTTCAAAGATATTACTGTTAGGTACAAAATTATTAACCCTCATTTTTTTCTCCCCTATCTACCTATTTCTAGCGCTTTTGCAAACATGCTTTTTTGTGAATTTAGTGTATCTACATTGGCTTCATAAGCCCTAGATGCCGCTATCATGTCTGCCATTTCATTTAAAATATTTACATTAGGCATCATAACAAAGCCTTCAGTATCTGCATCTGGATGCATTGGATTGTATACTCTTCTTAAAGGAGATTTGTCTTCTGCAACCTCCACAGCCTTAACACCTTTCATTCCCATCTCTTTACTTAAATTTTCTTGAAATACAGCTATTTTTCTTACATAAGGTTTACCATCTTTTCCTCTAGTGGTATTTGCGTTAGTTATATTTGAAACTATGGTATCCATTCTTAATCTTTCAGCAGATAGTCCACTGGCGCTGATTCTCATTCCGTTAAAAGCATTCATTTATTATTACCTCCCACCGCTTGTGATTACATATCTAGTATTGGAAAGCTTACTATTCGCTTGAGTTATTAAGGCGTTATACATTAATGTGTTTGCTGCTTGATTTGCTTTTTCCATATCTAAATCCACATTATTGCCATCTTCCCTCATGCTGTTGGAATTATCTCTTTCCACCTTTATTTCACCATAAGCTTGTCCATTTTCAGTAATATGTCTTTCATTTGTAATTTTCATTTGAAAATCTGATTGAGATTTTAGAGTTTCTTCGAAAGATACACTATACTTTTTGTATCCTTTAGTGTTTATATTAGACATGTTTTGAGAGATAACTTTCCCCCTCATATTTGTGGCATCTAAAGATTTTTTTATAAGTTCATAATCATTTAACTTATTGGATTTAATAGTTGACATAACCCCTAACCCCTTTTTAGTTATATTGTAGTATAATTTTGCATTTAATAATAATTAATGTGAATTTTAAGTCAAAAAAAATTTTTATATGTATAAATTTTATATAATATGTATTTTAAATTAATTATATTAATAATTATAAAAGATTTATCTATATTTTTCTATATAATTTAAATCTTTTTGTAAATTTTGCTCTTTTTTTCGTAGTTAATAGACTATTTTATGTATTTTAGTAAAATATATCGAAAAAACCAAA
This sequence comes from Clostridium amylolyticum, assembly GCF_900142075.1. Taxonomy (GTDB): domain Bacteria; phylum Bacillota; class Clostridia; order Clostridiales; family Clostridiaceae; genus Clostridium_AA; species Clostridium_AA amylolyticum. Next base: position 550,263 of record NZ_FQZO01000001.1, on the reverse strand, counting down.
ATATTATCTAAAATAACTATTAATGATTTATAAACTTTGATACATTTTTTAAACAAATTGTTAAATACTAATCTCATAACTATTCTAATACACTTTAATAGATTTTTAAATACCTTTTAACAAATATTTATAAATTTTTTCTATTTTTAGGCAGGTAACCTAAATTTTCTCCAATTATCCAGTTAAAATGGTTTTAAATTGTAAAATATTACATAGGAGGTGCTTTTATGGTAAATAAAAGCAAAGAAAGCAAAAATAACAGAAAAGAAGATAATAATTTTTCGAAAAAGCACATAAATCACGATCCTAGGACAGAAAGTGCAAAAGCGGTTTTTGATGATCCAAAAGCAAAAGAAGATTAAAATCCATAATAAAGGAATCTGTAGAATGCTCTACAGATTCCTTTATCTCATTCTTTCCAATACTCTTAATATATCTTGTGGAAAATTGTTAGATTGTGCCATCATAGCATTTGCAGATTCTATAAGTATTCCATTACTAGCATATTTCATCATCTCTTCAGCTATGTCCGCATCCCTTAAACCACTTTCGGCTTTAGAAATGGATGCTGAGGTTTCCCCTAAGGCATCATGCAGGCTTTCTAATTTATTTTGAATAGCTCCATATTTACTTCTCATGCTAAGCACAGAATTTAAAGCTCCTTCAGTAACTTTAAGGGCCTCATCTACTCCACCAGGCTTAGTTACATCTATATCCTTCAATGATAACTTTCCTTCAGAGTCTTTAAGTATTTCAGTAGTCAAATTATACATAGGAATTTCCACTTTTTCTCCTACGTTTGCCCCGGATACAGTATACTTGTATTGAGGGTTAGAATTATCTGTAACATTCGCATCATGCAAAAGTTTAACGCCATTAAACTCAGTATTTTTTGCTGTAAAATCTATATGGTCTTTCATAGCCTGAATTTCATTTTGTATAACCTGTCTATCTTCTGAAGATATAGCTCCCCCTGCTTGTACGGAAAGTTCTTTAATCCTATGAATAGCACCAGTAATACTATCAAGTCCTCCATCTGCAGTTTGTAACATTGCAGCAGAGTCCTGTAGGTTTCTCTGAGCCATATCCAAGCCTCTAATTTGTATCCTTAAAAGCTCACTTTGCCCTATAGCATTAGGGTTATCTTTAGCAGAAACAAGTTTCTGCCCAGTGCTAATTTTATTTAAGGCATCACTTTGAAGACTTAACTTTTTTGTATAATTATTATATATACCTAAGGACATCATGTTATGATTTAATCTCATGCATTTCACTCCAATTAAATGTATTACTTAAATTATCGGTAGGGTTAAGATTATCTTTATGGTAAGTTTTAATAAATAAATATTTAAATTTAAGTTATGATTAAATTAAGTTTCTTTCTAAATATAACGATATACTATATATATCTATTAATATAACTATGAAATGGGTGTGTGAATGTGAGAAGTATGAGCTTAGATAATTTAATTAATAAAGTAGAAGATATCCCTGTACTCCCTGATAGAATTAATAGAATAATGGCTCTTACAGAAGATCCAGATTCTACTATAAAAGATTTAGAAAAGGAAATTTTAAAAGATCAGAGTTTAACATCAAAGATATTAAAGTTAGCCAATTCCACTTATTATGGTTATGCGAGGAGGATTTCAACAGTTTCTGAAGCAGCGGTGCTTTTGGGCTATCAAACCATTAAAAGTTTGACTCTAGCTTCTGCCGTGAGTCAATACCTTATTAAAGAGCTACCTAAAGGTTATGGACTGGAAAAATATGATTTATGGAATCAGTCTCAAAGCTGTGCTATTATATCAAGATTTATTGCTAAAAAGGTAAAGTACGGGAAAGCTGAACAAGCTTACATAGCAGGGCTGTTAAGGGATATAGGTAAAACTATATTAAATTACTATGTAGGGGAAGAGTATGATGCCATAGTAAATAAAGTGCAAATTGAGAAAAAGACTTTTCTACAAGCTGAAGAAGAAATTTTAGGCTTTAATCATGGAGAAATCGGTGCTGAGGTGGCCAAGAAATGGAATTTCCCCCTAGCTTTAGTGGAAAGCATTCATTATCACCACACACCAGAACTATCACAAATAGATCCTACCCTGGTATCAATAGTGCATATAGCCGATGCAATAACCATGTTCCTGGGTGTAGGTCTAGGCAACGACGGTTTATCCTATAATTTCTCAAGCTTTGCCCTAAATACCCTAAACCTAAAAACTGAATCCATGGAAAAAATTATCTATGAAATTTCGGATTACTTAAGTGATAATAACAGTTTTAATGCTATTTTCTAAATATATTGATTTTGTATTAACCTGTAATTTTAAACTCTATGCTATAAAAATATAAATTAATACTTACGCATAAAGAGCATCAACTGCTATTTCATTAGCCCCTGATGCTCTTTTATTCATTTCCATGCTTTTATATTTAAATTAAGCATTTAGTTTTTAACTAAGATAGACATATATGCTAAGTTGTCATAATTATTATCTTTTAACAATCTTATAATCTCTCCACTATATTTAGTGCTATGAGTAAATACTTTTGATAAAGATTGAATTAACTTTAATATTAATTCATCTGTTAAGCCTTCATGGGCTCCTGACATACCTATCATATGAAACTTAACCATACTATAAAGCACACATAGATAGATATACGAATCCCAAATAGTTTTAAAGTTTCCAAAAGGCATAAGTTCTCTAAAATACTCATTTACTAAATAATTTTCTAATAAATATTCTTTTTCCTCTAAATATGGTAAAAGATATTTTTCCCTGTTTATATTATATTTTTCTAATATTTTCTCTTGATGTTCTCCTTCTATGTATCCTATACCTAATAAAGTTTCTTTTAAGCATTGTACATATCTGGCACTGCCTACCACTCCAATCTCTCTATGATCTATAATTTCTTTTATTAATAGCATTTGTAATTCCATGTTAGTAGGCAAATTATTCAATTCTTCTCTTAATGACTTTTCTTCTACCATATAGCTCATTTTTTCTATCATATTTGGAATTTCGTTTGTTAAATCATTCTTATATAAATTTTCTATATTCTCATAGAATACACCCAGTATCACTAATCGTTCGGACAATGTATAATTCCGGTTTTGCAAAATTGAAAGACTAAAAATCCTAATTTCCCAAAAATATCTTTGAGGCTTATTTAAAAACAAATGTCCTTCTGTGTCAAATCTACTATTTATGACTATTCTTAAATCTTCCTCTTCTTCAACCTGCTCAAACATTATTCCATCCTTATTCAGAATTGCTAATCTTGCAGCTTCAGGACAGGACATCGTGGCACTTCTTTCAAACTTTCCATCCACCTTATTTAGGTATCTAGGATATACTGTACAGGTATTTGAAAGATATTCCTCCCCCAAGTTTATGTATACTTTACAAAGATTTTTTTCATTCAAAAATGGACATCTTTTATCTTCATCCATGTGAATATTCCCATAGGAAATTTCACTTTTATCATTATGTTTTCTTGTTACACTTTTAGTTACTATAGATTTTATTTCTTTATTTTGAATCTTGTTATACTTTAAGTAAGTTTCCCTATCCAAATCAACTTTAAATCCAATACAACAACTATCTTCACATTTAGAACCTACACATCTAAAAGACTTCATGTAAGAAGGTATTAATACTATTCTTTTCTTTTGGCTCATGGAATCACTTACCTTTCTGAAAATCATTTTAAAAAGCATTAAAATCGGTTCGCTGCTTATCTTAATAACTGAAGAACTCCTTGATGCTGTTGGTTAGCTTGGGTAAGCATAGCTTGAGCAGCTTGACTAAGAATATTTTGTTTGCTGAAGTTCATCATTTCTTTAGCCATATCCACATCTTTAATTCTACTTTCTGCTGCAGTTAAGTTTTCCGATGTATTATTTAAATTAGCTATTGTATGTTCTAATCTATTTTGGTAAGCTCCCAGTACAGATCTGAAACTTGAAACTTTTTCTATTCCATTATCACATAATTTTATTGCTTCAGAAGCCTTGTTACTATCTGAAACATTTATAGAACTAATACCCAGTGCTGATGATCTCATATCTTTTAAGCTAAGTGTTAGAGTTTATCCAAAATTAGCACCTATACTCATGATTAATTGTGAGGGGGAAAAGCTATCTTCTGCTGGCCATATTACATTAAATTTTTGCATAGGTTGTCCATCAGTTTTGTCTGCAGCATCTGCTTCATTTAAAACATCTTCTGCTTTCATAGGAGCTCCACCAACATCTGATCCTCCTATAGCTCCTACATCCGCTTCATCAATGGCCAGCCAATCAAAATTAAGCCCTCCTATGAATCCATTAGCATCTGCATCAAATTTTGTTTTTAAATCTGCTATAGAATTTATATTATTAGTAGTTCCATGTATACCTAAAGCAGCATTCAGAGCTTTAGCTACATCTGCCCCTGCATAATTTTTTATTTCGCTCATTAATCCAGCCATGTTATTAGCCGCATTTAGCTTTGAACTCATATATTTCACTATAATATAACCTGCTGCATAATCTTTATCATCTCCAGACCAAGCAACTCCATTTAATAAAGCAGAAGCTCTATTTATAAGATCAGTAACTTTTCCTGCATCAGCACCCGTTCCATTACTAATTAAATTTTTAACTCTTTCATCTGCTCCTGCTATAAATTCTGCACTACCTTCTACAAACCATGTTGGCATAGCATTCATTTTGCTAGCACCAAGTGCATCATCCATAATGGCATGAGTCATTTCATGAGCTATAATTCTGTCATTATAAAGCTTTCCAAGATTATTAGTTCCATCAACACCTGTACTAGGTGCAAAATCTGACATATCTATATGAAGCTCCAAAACTGATGAAGTACCTCCCACATGAGCAAGCTCACCATAGGGAGTTCCTGAATTTAGAACAACCTTAAGGCTTGTAGTTCCTTTTCCTACTAACCCATATTGAGTTTCTATCCTTTTTTCTGACATTTCAAGCCAGCCTTCTTTAAGCCCTTTTAAGATATTCTTAGCTATCTCATTATTTTCTCCACCTGAATTTAAGAGTTTTATATTGTTAAACTCAGTAGTGTTACCTATTCTGTCTACCTCTGATACAAGCTGATCTATTTCTTTTTGTATTTCTTCCCTATCCTTAGTTGTATAGGTATCATTAACCGCTTGTACAGATAGTTCTCTCATTCTTTGAATAATAGCGTGTGTTTCTCCCAAGGCTCCTTCCGCAGTTTGAATTAAGGATATAGCATCTTGAGCATTTCTAGAGGCCTGATCTAACCCCCTAATCTGCCCTCTCATCTTTTCGGAAATAGCAAGCCCCGCCGCATCATCTCCAGATTTATTTATTCTAAGTCCAGAACTTAACTTTTCCATGGTTTTTCCACTTTTTACTGTGTTCATCGTCATGTTTCTATGTGCATTCATTGCATTCATATTGTGATTAATTATCATAGGCTTCTACCTCCTTGTTGGGAATAAATAGACCTCCTTGTCTATTCATAAGGATAATTTCAACCCATAAATTTCCATTACAGATCATAAAAAAAGCGGAGAAGCCTTCCCCCTCCGCTTTTTCAACTTATTATTTTACTATCTTAATAATTGAAGAACTCCTTGTGGCTGTTGGTTAGCTTGAGCAAGCATAGCTTGAGCAGCTTGAGCAAGTATATTGTTCTTGCTGAAGTTCATCATTTCTTTAGCCATATCTACGTCTCTAATTCTTGATTCTGATGCTTGTAAGTTTTCGCTTGAAGTATTTAAGTTAGCTATTGTGTGCTCTAATCTGTTTTGAACAGCACCAAGCTTTGATCTTTCTTTAGAAACAGATTCTATAGCATTATTTACTGTATCAATAGTTCCTTGTGCTTTGTCTCTAGCTGATACATCTGCTCCATTAATAGTAAATGTTCCTCCATCCACTAATGCATCTGCTATGAAGCCTAATTCAGCTTCTGTTACGTCTTTACCATTAACTTTTATACTGTTACCAGCATCATTAAATGTTCCAACAAGCTTTCCATCTTTTATTACATTTGTTCCACTTATTGTGTATGTTCCTGGTGCTAAATCTGTTTTAGCAGCTCCAGTTATTGTGTTATTAACAGAGAATTTACCGTCTTTAATAGTTATTGTAGCGCCTTCACCTAATTTAGCTTTAGTTAAAGTAGCAGCTAATACAGGTGTTGTTTCAGCTGTTTGAATTTTACCATCTGCAACAGTATATGTAGCTACCTTGTTTCCTTTAACGTCTACTAAATCAGTTCCTACTAATTTATAAACACCATCTTTTAAGGAGTTTGCTGCTATAGTTCCTGTTTCCATAGTATTTCCAGCTACTAATCCTAAACTAGCTGAATCCATTTTATTTATAGCTAAATCCATATCTTGTGTATTGTTAGCACCGATTTGGAATTTACCTGAGAAGGAACCATCTAGTAGTTTTTGAGTGTTGAACTCAGTGTTGTTAGCTATTCTATCTATTTCACTAACTAATTGGTTCATTTCATCTTGGATTGCGCCTCTATCAGCATTTACGTTTGTATCGTTAGCAGATTGAACAGCAAGCTCTCTCATTCTTTGAAGAATGCTGTGAGTTTCGTTTAATCCACCTTCAGCAGTTTGAATCATTGAGATTGCATCTTGAGAGTTTCTTGAAGCTTGGTCAAGACCTCTAATTTGTCCTCTCATTTTTTCTGATATAGCTAGTCCAGCTGCATCATCTCCAGCTCTGTTTATTCTTAAACCTGAGCTTAGTTTTTCCATAGCTTTTCCTGAATTAACGTTGTTCATACCCATATTTCTATGAGCGTTCATAGCGTTCATGTTGTGATTAATAATCATTATAAATTCCTCCTTGATTTTTCACCTGCACTTCCTTGTGCTAGGTTTGTTTATTTATAGTTAAGCCTTTTGGCTTACTAACAAGTTATTGATGTATGATATCTAAGTGGCCACCTTAAATACTCTAATTAATTCTTCGATATGATATTATATAACTTTAGCTTTATTTTATAATTTTTTTAAATATTTTTTGAATTTATGAAGCACCCATTTGTGAGTATAACCAATTACTTTGTGAATTTAATGAATTCATATTTTTTTCTAGAGTAGCAAACCTCCTATAAAGAGCTTCCTGCTTAACAAAAAACTTTCTTTCTAAATCTTTAAGCACTGTATTCTTTTCAGTTATCCTTTTAGATAAATCATTTTCTGACACCCATCTAGTATCTTTAGATCCTGCTTTTTTAATCAAAGTTCCGTCAAATCCAATATTATCATTTATAATTTTCTTAAACCTGGTAAATACCCCTTGAGATTCATATTTGTCTCCGGTTTGAGTAAATAATTTTTGCACTAGATCACCTTTGTTCTCTAAAGCAGCTTTAAGCTTAGTCTCATCTATTTCGAGCTTTCCACCATCCATATACTTTGAAGTAGTGGTAATGCCTAACTCAGTCATGGTAATTCCTGAACCCTCTACAGCATTATATACAGCAGATCTTAAGTCGCTTAATATTTGACTCAAATCCCCATCTCTCTTTAACATGCCTTGCTTAGCTTTTTCTTCCCAACTTTTAATTTCATCCTCTTTCATGGATTTCCTTTGTTCTTCTGTAAGAGGCTTAAATTTATATTCTTTTTTCTCACTTACTTTGGTATTTATCTTTTCTACTAAAGCATTATACTTTTCAATAAACTTTTTAAATTTATCTACTGAGGCTGTTGCATCAGAGGTGACAGTTAACTCTATACTTTCATCTCCTGTAGGTTTAATTAAATTGTAACTCATACCATCTATATTGAAATTATTTGATTCTTTTTCAACTTCAACAAAAGCATTTTCTCCTGGAGCTTTTATTGAAACTTTAGCATTGATACCAGTAAATTCTCCTGTTAACCCTGTCTTATCTGCAAAATTACTAGTACCAGAAGTTATTGTCAGCGCCTCTTTGCTTCCTGTATACTTACTTTCAATGGTTAACTTCTTTGTAAGATCACTAAAGCTTACATTTATAAAGTTTCCTAAAGATTCTCCAGAAGGAAGCTGTGTATTTTTAATATCAGTAACGATATCATCAATACTTTTTGTATTATCTATATTTACTGTAAATTCAGTACCCTTAACAGTAACTCTAAAATTTCCTGCAGTTATTCCTAAATCTGATAATTTTGAATTTCTGTTGAAACTGGTAATGCTCTTATCCTTTAAAGCAGCTAAATTTTTTAAGGTAGTATCTTTTAAAACTATATCCTGGCTTCCTGCACCTTGAAAATGTATTGTTCCATTTTCTGCAGACAAAGTAAGTTTATCCTTTAACTCAGTGGTATTTATTTTTTCTTGTATTTTTTGTACTATTCCGTCTAAGGTAGTAGCTGCAGCAGATCCATCTGGATTAACCATGTTATCTAAGGTTATTTTAATTTCCTTGCCATCTACACTAAAAGTAATAGTTTTGTTCTGCCAGTCAGCACCATTGGTATTAGTAATTTTACCGCTGTTTAATGGACTAAAGCTTCCTTGAGCCTTAGCACTTTCTGCTAAGTTTGCTACCTTAACTTCGTATAATCCCTTTACTGCTCCAGGTAATGTGGTGGCATTGAGAACATTTTCTTTGCTGCTTACCACTTTAGTGCCTGTATAGTTAGAGGAACCTATCATATTATCTGCTTTTAAAATATCAAAGTAGTTATTGAAATCTTTTAGGTCTTTAATTATGTCCACATATGCTTCTTGCTGCCACTGCAAATACTGCCTATCTTGTCCTACTTTATCCATTCTTGCTCTATCTCTAGCCAGCATGCCTTTAACCATTCCATCTATGTCCATACCAGTGGCAAGACCTGTTATTCTGCTGTAATCAGTACCTGAAGAGCCAGAGCCTACTCCATTGATATTCATACTATCACCCCGCTAAATTTTTTGGTCTAAAAAACTAATTTTTCTAGACGCATTTCTTGTATAAATTTTATTTGCATTCATCTTCTCTTTATTACTTTGCATTTCATTATAAGTATCATCTTTTTTCTTCATATACATAGAATTTAATTTTTCTTCTAAAGTCTTCAAGTTAAACTCTTCTGCAATATTAATAAACTGCTGTTTTGTATAAGTTAAGGTGTCTATTTGATTTATTATTTCTTCTCTTTGTAAAAACAATTCTTCCATGACTTCTAATTCTTCATGTTCTATGCTGGTTATTATCTTCTCTGTGAGGTTTTTATAAATTTCTAAAAGTTCTTTCAAATTATTATTGTTGTGAAGATCTTTTATATTATTGTGAAGAACTTTTATATTATCGTGCATAATTTATTTATTACCTTTAGATATTTTATAAGCTTCATTCCAGGTATCCCTAACCTCTTCAATCATTGGGATAATTTCATCCATCACAGCAACTTCCTTTTTTAAATTAGCATAGCCCACCCTATCTTTAATAAACTCATAAACACTAAAAATCTGCACAGCCCATTCTCCTGCATTAGTATCTAGAGATACCATAAGTTCTACAAATATATCCTGAGTTCTTGTAAGATACTCATGAGCTTTCTGAATATCTTTATCCAGAATAGCTTGTCTACCTATCTTAGCATATTTAACCGCTCCATCTAAAAGCATAAGTAAAAGCTGCTCCTTAGAAGCATAATTTACACTATTATTTTTGTAAGCATTATAAGCATTTGCAGTACCGTACATAGTAATCCTCCTATTTCCTTATATCTAAAAACACTCCTTTATAGTTAAGGTCTGAATCCTTTTCCTCTAATTCCGCCTCTATTTCTATGGTTTTTTCTCTAACCGCTTCCACATAAATCTTTTCTTTTTTAAGGAAATTAGAAAATTCAAACTTTTCAGGGGGTTTTTTTAATTTTTTTCTTCTTTCACCATCAAATCTTCTGGAATAGGAGCTTATGTTTAGTCCTGATTTGGAGTGGATTATGCCTTCTCTGGTCATTTCATTGACCTTTTGTCTGGCTTCTGGCTCAATCTTATTAAGACGAAATTCCATAGGAATTCCTCCTTACACTATATTTTTTCTTTAAGCTGTTTCATCTACCAGTATTCCTACCATCTCACACATTTTTGCTACTAAGTCCAGTATTTTTTTTGGTGGTATTTCTAAAACTACTTCATTAGTTTTATTATTTACTATTTTAATCATTACATCTTTAAGCTTGTCGTGCACCTCATACACTGCATGAGTATCTTCATCTCTAAGAAAAGTATTTAACTTTTCTAGAGCTTTATCTATATTGTCTTTAGTAAGTTCATCCTTTTTTTCTTGAATAATAGGTTTTTCCTGTGAAGTTTGCTTTATTTGTATAAAGTCCTCCTCACCACTTTGTGAAATACTTGAATTCATTTGCGGCCTTCCTTGGCCTATGGCGTTTATATTCATGTTTCTTCAACCTCTCCGATTATTTTTTTAAGCTTTTAATAACCTCCAGGTTAAATTCTGCAGCCATTTTATTTTCTTCCTCTACTTCCTTGTAAAGTTCTTTTCTAAGTATGGTAATTTCTCTTGGAGCATCAATGGAAAGCTTAACACTGCCATCTTCTACTTTAGTCACTGTAATTTCAATATTATCTCCTATTAAAATGGATTCACCTTTTTTTCTTGTTATAACCAGCATTTTATCACTCCTCTATTAAAGGATGCTTTATTTTATAAACATCATTATCCAGTATTAGCTGTTCCCCAACACCACTATTAATATTTATTACAATAGGTGCTTTTAGATTAACAGTAATCTTACTAATATCTGAATTTAAGTTCACTGTGTTTACTACCAAAACATCCTCAGAGTTTTCTATTTTTAACTGCTTTATAACCTCATCATCTAATTTGAATTCATAATCTTTTTTAACTTCAAAAGGTGATATCACTATGAGTCCTATGTTTTCATCCTCAACTGAATGAAGTATGCTAAAAATAGGATTCTCTTCCACTTTAAATAGAATAAACTTGTTTAGTCCTTGAAACCCCGGTAACCCTTTAGGAAAAGTTATTATTTCCTTTTCCTGAAACTCCAACATTCCATGTAGTTTAGTTTTAAGCTGCATAATTATCCTCCTAAACTTAGGTAATCTTATATCTTCATCTTTTGTAAGCTTTATTTTATCTTATGTAGTCAATAAGAGAAGGCTGTATAACCTTAGCACTAGTTTGAAGAGAAGCTAAATAAACTGTTTGTGCAGTACTATATTCCATAACTTTTTCTGTTATATCTATATCCTCAGTTTTAGAAAGTATATCCGTCATATTAAAACTCTCTTCTTCATTTTTTTCCTTAGCGGATTCCATTCTATTCTGCTTTGCACCTACTTCTGCCCTTATCTTCAAAATATTATTTATGGTAGCACTTATGTCTCCTAAATCTTGTCCCGTAAGTTTTTCCGTAACGCTTGGATCATCGCTATCTAAATGTTCTATAACATTTTTAAAAATCTTTGTAAGGTCGTGTGCATTACCCTTATCATCAGTAAAAGTTAAAACTTCTGAAGCAGTAACATTATATTCCATAGTTACCCCTTGAGATATCTCAACTGAAAGCTTTTGACCTAACATTTGCTGTTCTAAATCTGAAGTTAATCTATTTCCATCTCTATCACTAAGAAACAATTCAGTATTACCCTTTACTTTATCAGTTCCTAAGGGTTTTGACGTTCCTCTAGATCCTGAAAAAATATATTTCCCATCAAAGTTTGTGTTAAGAATTTGAGCAAATTCTCCTACTTTTTCATTTATTTCATCCTTTATAGCTTTTCTTTCATTAGAGCCATAAGCGGCGTTACCAGAGGATATTATAAGTTCTCTTACCCTTTGCAGTACATTTCCCGCCTGATTCATTGCTGTATCCGTTGTATCAAGCCAATTTAAGGTGTCTTTAATATTTTCGTTATATTGTTTATTTGTGTTTATATCCGTATGCAGCATCATAGCACGTGCCACTTTAAATGGATTATCCGAAGGTCTTCTTATCTCCTTACCTGAAGTAAGTTGTCCTTGAAGTGTTTTCATATTTCCAAGGTTGTTTCTCATATCTCTTAAAAAATTGTTTGATAACATTTTATTTGTAACTCTCATTATACCACCTCTTTTCTATTATCTCTTTAACCCATTAATAATTACGTCTAAAAGCTCATCTACTGTAGCTATTACCTTAGCATTAGCTTGATAGGCATGTTGAAACTGTATAAGATCGGCCATTTCTTCATCTAAAGATACCCCAGATATACTATTTTTCATCTCTACCATGCTATCTAAAAGGTCTAATTGATTTCTAACTATCCTCTTAGCTTCTTGAGCCTGAACACCTAGTTTATCTACTGTGTCTTTAAAAAAGCTATCGATTTTCATTCCATTTATATTGCTTTCAATTTCCATCCCATTATTCTTTAAAGAACTACCACCTCTAGTTACATCAAAAAGATCTTTACGGGATTTTATTGATTCACCAAAATCTTGAATTCTAATAAGGCTATCTCTAATTCTAGCTATGGCAAGAGCTCTTGCTCCATCAGTTTCACCGTCTTTATCATTTTGGTTAGGATAAGAGTATTCATTATCATGAGTTCTAGTTTTTATTTTCATTACATCGTATAGAATTTCTTTATTGATGCTAATATTTTCAGCAGTTATTTCACTTTCAGCATCTAAAACAGCATCTAGATTCGTCATTTCATTGTTTTTGCTATAAAGAGCAGTACCTTTGTTAACAAAGAAAGGCAGATAATCTTTATTTGTGTTAGAACTCGCATCACTTAATCCACTATGCACAGCATTTACTGAGAAAGCTATGGCTTTTGCAAGCTTATTAAGCTGTTCTTTATAATCATTAATATCTTGGTGTATGGACATATTTCCTTTAAGTTCACCGGAATAAGGCACAAAACTCTTTAATTCCATAAAGTTAATTACTGAGCCATCTTCTATTTTTGATCCATCTGCTCTTACTGCCACTCCTTCAGTATTGCTCCAAAGAACCCTAGTTTCCTTTAACTGTCTTGCAGTAATATCATCCATGCCTTTTACGGTTATAGTTTGCTTATTACTTTCAGAGTTCATATTACCCAGTTTATAGTAAGTTATCTTGTAGGTAGATCCAGAAGAATCTTCAGGATCTTTTTCTACTGAGCTCACAAAAGAAAACCTAGAAACCTCTTCATTCTTGTCTGCAGATATTAAGTTCGGAACCTTCATTCCATTATCATCTGCAGGCTTTATATTAATGCCTTCATAAGACTTTCTGTCTATACTAATGTTAAATTTGCTGCTTAATTCATCTAAAAGCAAATCTCTTCTATCCATAAGGTCATTAGGCATATTACCTGCACAACGTACACCAATTATCTCTCTATTTAAGTTATCTAGCTGATTTAAAAGACTATTAATATCCGTTACATTATTCTTTATTAAATCTTGAGAGTTTTGCTGTAACTTGTTTAATTGGTTAGCGGCATGATTTAATGCATCTGCTAAGGCTGCAGATTGCTGAGCAACTACAGTTCTAGCATTAGATCCTTGAGGCTGCTTTGAAAGCTGTTGCCAAGAATCAAAGAACTTTCCAATTAAAGAAGATATACCTGTATCTGTAGGCTCATTTATAATGCTTTCTACTTCAGTTAAAAATTTATCTCTAGCATCATACTTACTTAATGTACTATTTTCAGTTCTAATTTGATAATCGAGAAAATTATCTCTTATTCTTTCTATAGCTGCAATCTGAGCTCCTGTTCCCAGTTGTCCTGGCTCTGCTGCGGTATTTAAAGTTGGCATTCCAAAAGGCCTGGTGGTTTCTATTCTGGCTCTTTGCCTTGAATAACCTACGGTATTGGCATTGGATATATTATGGGATGTTACATCAATAGCTTTTTGTTGAACATTTATACCTCTTTTAGCCACATTAAAGGTGGAAAATAAACCTGACATTATTACACTCCTTATCTCTTGAATTTGCCATAGGAATCGTAAGTAACAGTATTCCTATTAGGATTTATATAAGAAAGCATTCTGTTAGTATAACTAAGGCTCTGCTTTATCAAAAGCTCATTAGTATCCTTCTGCAGTGTTATCTCTTCTAATATCTTTACTATATTCCTATATAAATTATCTAATTCTTCATCAGAAGAGACATTAATTATATCTTTCATGGCCTTTCCTTGTGATAATTTTCTTCTTGCAACTTCTGTTTCTGCAACCTTTTTATTGCACCATTGAATTTCTTCTATTATCTTATCTAAACCAAATATATCTTTCTTCATTATCAATGCATATTGTTTATCCATTAAATATAGCAAATTACTTAAAGCTTCATATTCATTCTTCATTATAACCTTAAGTTCTTCTCTCATTAAGCTTCTCTTCCTTTCATAATGTCTAAAAGCTTCTGAGCTGTGAGTTTTGCGTCCACGTTATAAGTTCCATTGGCTATCTCTTTTTTTAATCTTTCAACCTTTTCCTTATTATCTAATGATGGTGTTTCTATATCCAAATTACTTAAGCTTCTTCCTAATTTTGATATTTCAATAGAATCCTTTTTATATTCAGTATTTTTGCTTTCAACTTTTGTTTGGTGCTTCACATAAAAGTTAACTACATTATTAGGACCTATACCTTTTATATTCATATTTAACCTCCAAACTATTTGTATCTTATTTTATTATCGGTAATATTTCCAATGAGTTTAGATATTTCTTAAATAAAAAAGAATAAAGGAAGTAATCCTCCCTTTATTCTTTTAAGCTTTTAACCCTATCAACATTACTTACAATGTTTGTAATTCTTACTCCGAAGTTTTCATCTACCACTACTACTTCTCCATAGGCAACTTTTTTGCCGTTAACCAGTATTTCCACTGGTTCTTCTGCAAGTTTATCCAGTTCTATTAAAGAACCTGTGCCAAGATTTAGTATTTCCTTAATACTTTTTTTAGTTCTTCCAAGTACTACTGAAATTTCTAGTGGTACATCTAGTATAAGATCTATATTTTTACTAGTGGATTGTATTGGTGTTACGTCTAAAGGTTCAAAAGCAGCAGTATGTACTTCTACTTTTTCCATAGGCCTCTCAATCTCTTTCTGTTTTATATTATCATTAAAACTTTCATTAATATTCTTCTGCTCTTCATTGCTGGTGATTTTTACACTGTGTTTTGCGGATGAAACATTTTCTTCTCTTTCTTCTGTACCCAACATTATTGATACGACTTTCTTTGCTGTAGCTACGGGAAGGAGCTGCATAATCTCGCTATCAACCAAGGTTCCTATCTTCATCCTAAAGCACACTTTAACAATGGGTTCATCTTCAGTGATCTCATCAGATAATGGCTCAGAATCATCATTCCATATCTTTGAATGCGGTGGAGAAATATTAACTTCTCTAGCAAACATGGTAGCCATAGAAGTGGCTGCTGAACCTATCATTTGATTCATAGCTTCCTGAACAGCACTAATTTCAATTTCTGTAAGTTCAGTACTATTAACTTTTCCATCTCCACCCATCATAAGGTTAGCTATTACGGATGAATCAGTAACCTTCATTACAAGGACATTTCTTCCTATTATGCCAGAGGTATATTCAACTTCCAGTACCATATTAGGAATAATAAATTCCTTTTTTAAATTTTTTAAAGTAGTTATGCTCACCACTGGTGTGGTTATATTTACTGGTTGATTTATTATCTGAGATAAAGCTGTTGATGCTGATCCCATAGATATATTACCAATTTCTCCAAGCAAATCTTTATCCATGTCAGTGATTAAATCTTCAATATTTTCTTCAGAAACAGTCTCATTATTAGCGGTGATTCCTCCATTTAACAGTGAATCTATCTCCTCCTGTGACAGAAATCCATTACTCATCAGTTTCCACATCCTTATCTATAAAATCTAAGATTGTTATTCCAAAGTTCTTTCCAAGTAATCCTGGTTTTGCTAAATAACAATTTTCATTTTCAACTTTTACTGTTACAGGACTAGTACATGTATTATCTAATGTAATAACATCATGCACAGATAATTTTAAGAATTCATCCACCGTGATCTTAGCAGAACCTAAAACAGCACTTAAAGATACATCCACCACATTAAGTCTAGTTTTAATAAGCTCTCTAGAAATCTTCACAGATTCATCATCACTGCTTTGGAACCAGTATTGAACCACTAATTTATCCAAGAACTTTTCTATGCTTAAATAAGGAATACAAAGATTTATAAATGAGCTGCTCTTCCCCATTTCTACAGAAAAAGTTATAAGTGCTACAGGTTCATTAGGAGCCAAGGTCTGATTTAAGGCGGGGTTTGTTTCTATTCCGTCTACTTCAATAGATACCTCCATTATATCTTCCCATGCAAGTTTTAAGTTATTAAGAAGACCTGTATTTATCTTTTTAATTATATTTTTATCAATATCAGTAAATTCCCTTAATTTAAACTTTCTAGAACCATTACCACCTAATAGTACATCAAGAATCTGATTTACAAATTGAGGATTAGTTTCAAATAAAATAGAACCATTAAGAGGATTCATCCTAAATATTGTCATAATAGTAGGATTTGGTATAGAGTGTATGAATTCTTCATAGGTAATCTGTTGCACTGATACAATATTTACCTTAACATTACTTCTTACTTGAGCAGTAAGAAAATTTGCAATAATTCTTGCAAAATTATCGTGAATTAGCTCTAATGTTCTAATATGATCCTTCGAAAACTTCTGAGGGCTTCTAAAATCGTAGAGCTTCACTTTTTGCTTTTCTTCTTCCTTTAGAACATCATCTTCTACTATTTCTCCTGAAGAAAGTGCTGATAGCAATGCATCAATTTCGCTCTGAGATAAGACCTCTGCCATATTTTCCCCTCATTTCGTTTACTAATTTACAATCAACTTATCTAAATCAATAAGAGTTGCTATCTTGTCTTTAAAATTAATTATTCCTTTTATATAAGAATTAGCGTTTTCTTCTCTAATTTGTTCAATAATGCTTTCATCTATGTCTAACACTTCATCCACTTGATCTACAGTTATTCCAACTTGCTCATCCCTTATATTTAATATTATTATATTATTCTGCTGTTTTTCACAGGACTCCATGTTAAGAAGCATATTTATATCTAATACAGATATTATATTTCCCCTTAAATTTATTAATCCTTTAATATAAGAATTAGCCTTTGGTACCTTCGTCATATTAATTATATCGTTTATACCTTGAACTTTTGAAGTTTCTACAGCAAACTGCTCATCATTTATCTTAAATATAACTGCTTGCATTTTAAAGCCTCCTAGCTTATCGCTTTTCTTATCGCTTCTAGTACCCTATCTGCTTGGAAAGGTTTTACTATAAAATCTTTGGCGCCTGCTCTTATAGCATCCATTACCATACTTTGTTGTCCCATGGCACTGCACATTATAATTCTAGAAGATGGATCAAAGGCTTTTATTTGTTTTACTGCCTCAATACCATCCATATCTGGCATGGTTATATCCATAGTTACTACATCTGGCCTTTCTTTTTTATAAAGTTCCACCGCTTTAATTCCATTGCTGGCTTCACCCACAACCTCAAATCCATTTTTTTCTAAAATATCTTTTATCATCATTCTCATAAAAGCTGCATCATCAACAATTAAAACTTTAGCCATTATTATTACCTCCAAATTTAAATTACACCTAAAGAATTCAATATTTTTTCTAAGGAACCTGGCCTTGGTACATAGTAAAAATGTGCCCCAATGTTTTTGGTCTCAGTTCCTACAAAATTTGTCTCAATATCTAAAATACTATCATCAAACTGGGATGACTCAATAAACATTGTAGAAAGTATAGCCACAAGCATATCATATGCCATGGCAGGCACTGAAGGAACTAAAGTGAGATTAGTTAATCTAGATATGGCATTCATGTAAGATGAAGAAACAATGTTAGCCACTTCACTTAATACAGATGTTCCCATATCACTAAATTGTTCTTCTTTAATCCCAGTCAATAATTCTATTATATTAGATGCCACACTTTTTTCAAATACAAATAAAATATTTCCTGGTGTGTCTCCCAATACTCTAACCATTATTCCTACAACCTCAGCTTCAGCAGAACCATCTATCATCTGCTGAAAGTCTATAATGTTCACATGAGGCACAGTCATATCTATTTTCTTATTTAGTAGTTGTGAAAGAGCTGTGGCAGCATTACCCGCACCTATATTGCCAACTTCTCTTAGTGCGTCCAATTGTAAGGATGTTAAATCTCTATAGTCCATGTAATCCTCCTTAGTTTTATTGAGTTAATGCCGCCGCATCTAAAATTAATGTTACAAGTCCATCCCCTAATATGGTAGCTCCAATATATTCTTTAACTGATTGGAGGGTTTTTCCAAGAGGTTTTATTACTATTTCCTGTTGTCCTTGTAGTGAGTCTACTAATAATCCTACAGTCTTTTCACCTACATTTACTATAATAACAAATTGTTTTGAGTCTGCGTTAGTATCAATGCCTAATTTTTCATTCACCCTAATAAGCGGGATTATATTATCTCTATATAAAATAACCTCTTTGCCATTTGATTTTTTAACATTTTCCTTTTTAAAATCTATAACTCTATCAATATAACCTAGGGATATTGCAAAAGTTTCCTTTCCTACTTTAACCAATAAAGCTTGTATTATTTGAAGTGTTAAAGGAAGCTTAATGATGAAGGCTGAACCTTTTCCCATCTCACTTATTACATCAACAGTTCCACCCAAGGAAGCAATTTTTGTTTTTACAACATCCATGCCTACTCCCCTACCTGAAACATCAGTAACCTTCTCATTGGTACTAAAGCCTTCCATGAAGATAAGGTTTCTTATATCTGAATTAGTCATCCCCTCAGTGCTTATTCCTATTTTTTCAGCTTTTTGTCTTACCTTATTAACATCTATGCCTGCACCGTCATCTTCCACTCTAATAACAGCCTTAGTACCTTCCTGATAAGCAATAAGCTTAATTTTGCCCACTGGATCCTTACCAGCTGCAATTCTTTTTTCTTTTGACTCTATACCATGATCTGCAGCATTTCTTAATAGGTGTATAAGTGGCTCTCCTATCTCATCAATTACTGTACGATCTAGTTCTGTATCCTTTCCCTCTATTACAAAATCCATTTCTTTATCAAGTTCTACAGAAAGATCTCTTATCATCCTTGGAAATCTATTAAATACCACTTCTAAAGGAAGCATTCTAATCTTCATAACTAAATCCTGAAGATCTGAAGTTGCTCTCCCTACCTGTTCTAATGTCTCATTCATATCTTGGGATTTATAGCTTAATCCAAGTTGTTCTAATCTTGTTCTATGTATTACTAACTCAGATACCATATTCATTAGCATATCTAGTCTTTCAAGATCTACCCTCACAGATTGATGAAGCTTTTTATTTTCTTTGGTGACACTATTATTTCTTTTTACATTATTACTTTTTTCTTCTATTTCTTTAATATTTAATTCTTGTATTTTAGGTGCTTTTTCTCTTTCATTATCATTTTGCTTATCATTATTTAATTCGATGGAAATTACAGAAACTTTATTAACTTCTGAAATATTGGTAAGCATGTCCAATATTTCTTCTTGAGATATATTAGTTATGTAAACCAAATTGAATTCTTGCTCAAAATTTTCATTTTCAATATCTTCCGCTCCAGGAAGAGATTTTATTATCTCACCATGTTCTTCTAAGGATTTAAATACTAAAAATGCTCTAGCAGACTTTAACAGAGTATTTTCATCTAATACTACATTAACTTCATATGTATTATAATTTTTATCCTTTGCTTGCTTTATAATATTCACATCATATTCATTCAAAGCAATCTTAGCACTTTCCAAAACCCTTTCCTCTTCTTTAATTTCCTCATCTTCTAAAATGCCTTCACTACCTGCAATGTTTTCTAACACACTTATAATTTCAGCTATATTAACATCTTCACTATTATTTTCTTCTATGCTGCTTAGTATCCTTTCTAAGGTGTCAAGACAATCAAAAAGTACAGTAACTACTTTTTCAGTTACCTTGATCTCTCCTTCTCTAAACCTTGATAGCACATCTTCCATTTTATGTGTAAGTTCTGCCATTTTTGAAAATCCCATGGTAGCAGCCATTCCCTTTATAGTGTGTGCTGCTCTGAAAATTTCATTGAGTTTGTCAATATCTTCAGGATTTTGTTCTAATTGTAGTAAAGATTCATTAAGGTTTTGTAAATTATCCAAAGACTCTTCTAGAAACATAGACATGTACTGAGAAACATCCATTGTGTTAACCTCCTTAAGCTTTTCTGTAAATAAATGTAGATGATTTTTCAAAACCCATTTCTTTATAATTATATATACTTTCAGTAGCTCCCACAAAAAGAAGTCCACCAGGCTTTAAAGAATCATGGAACTTTTTATATATATTATTTTTTATATCATTGTTAAAATATATAACCACATTTCTGCATACTATAATGTCAAAACCTTTATCATAATCATCTAATATAAGATCATGTTTTTTGAAATTAACCATAGATTTAATTTTAGAGCTTATTATATATTTATCATTTTGCTTTGTAAAATACTTCTTAATATATTCTGGTTTGATATTTTTAATTTCCGCTTCTTGATATTCTCCTGTTTTTGCTTTATTTAAAATGGTATTATCTAGGTCCGTTGCTGTTATTTTGCACTTTCCCGAAGGTTCTAAACTGTCTAATATCATAGCTAAGGAGTATGGTTCTGAGCCATTAGAGCAGGCAGCACTCCAAACCTTTAGTGCTTTATTATTTGGTAAAATCTCTTTTTCAATCTTTTTAGTAAGTTCATCAAACAAATCTGGATTTCTAAAAAATTCTGTTACATTAATAGTTATAAAATCCATAAACTTTTGTCTCTGCTCTTCATCTTTAAGTAGAAGTTTAGTATATTCCTCAAAGGAATCAACTCCTACTCTGGACATTAAACTATTTATTCTTCTATGCAGTTGATTTGATTTATAAGCAGATAAATTTATTTTAAAATTTTTAAAAACCCATTTTTCAAATTCATAAATATCCATATTTTATCCCTACCTCTTTAATAATGCTAGCAATTTAGCTGGTATATCATGAAGAGGCAAGACTTCATCTACTCTGCCTGTATCATAAGCTGCCTTTGGCATTCCATATATGGTACAGGTAGATTGATCTTCCGAAATAGTATAACCGCCTGCATCTTTAATTATTTCTGTTCCTTGTGCACCATCTCGTCCCATGCCTGTAAGAATTACACTTATAAGTCCTTTACCATATACTTTTGACGCGGATATGAAAAGTTTGTCTACTGCAGGTCTTACCCCCCATAAGGTTGGCTCCTCATTAAGAGTAATCTTTTTTTCATTATTTATTTCCATATGATAACCACCTGGTGCTATATATACTTTATTATTGATTATTTCACTCATATGAGATGCCTCTACTACTTCTAAGTTACTGCTATTGTTTAACCTATCTGCAAAAGCTTTAGTAAATCCTGCTGGCATATGCTGAACTATAAATATAGGAATACCTAACTCTTTTGGTAGCGAAGTTATCAAAGAATGTATTGCTTTAGGTCCTCCAGTAGAAGCCCCTATAACTATTGCTTTATATTCACCATAACTTCTTTCAATATTACTAAATTTACTTTTTTCTACTTTAGGTTTATGCATAACTTCAAAAGATTTACTTTTGTTAATTTTCTTTTTTTCACCTGCACATCTTATTTTATGTATTAGCTCATCTTGAAGTCTATTTATATCTAATGAAATACTTCCCGAAGGCTTTGAAAGGAAGTCCAAAGCTCCAAGTTCAAGACACTTCATGGTTATTTCTGCACCTTTTTTTGAAAGACTGCTTAACATTATCACAGGTGTGTTAATATTTCTTTCCTTAAAAACTTTCAATACTTCTAAGCCATCCATTTTGGGCATTTCCACATCTAAGGTAACCACATCAGGGTTAAGCATATTAATTTTTTCAATAAGTTCTAATCCATTTTTAGCAGTATCAATTACTTCCATTCCTTTAGCTTCATTTATCATATCTGATATCATTCTTCTCATTAAAATCGAATCGTCAACCACTAGTACCTTAATATTATCCAAAATATCAACCTTTCTATATTTCTTTTGTACCTATTCCCACAGTTCTTATTTGAACAACTCCATTAGAGGCATCTACTATCATGGTTCTCCCTTTATTCCCTCCAATATCCTTAGCTATAATAGGAATTTTTAGCTTGTCCAAAGTTTTTATTACTGCTATACCATTTCTTGCACCTATATCCATATTCATACTCTTATCACTAAAGTTAAACATAGAAGCTCCACCGGATATTTTTGCTGTGAGATTTCTTTTTATAGCTCCCTGCTCCACCATTTTTTCAATAAGAATGGGAATGGCAAGGTCAGCAAATTTTAAAGGATTGGTTATGTTAGAAAACTGCTCACTATCGGGTAGCATTATATGAGCAAGTCCAGCTAAACAGGTTCTCTTATCATATAGCGCTATACCAATACAGGATCCTAAGCCAATAGTCATAATTTTGCCTGGAGTAAAAACTGTGTTTAAATCTGCAATGCCTACTTTAACTTCCATATATTATATCTTACTCCCTACTTTAATTGTTCCTTTTCTTCACTACTTAAAATCTCTGCTAAATTTAAAAATATAATTATTTTTTCCTTTAGTTTAATAAGTCCTTTAATATATCTTTTTGAAAGACTCGTAGATATGTGAGGCGGATTTTCTACTTCTTCTAAATTTATATTTCCAACTTCAGTGACCTGATCTACAACTATTCCAATCTTATCTTCTTCTTGTTTTACAACAATTATTTTAGCATCTTCTCTTTTACTGTCCATCATACTAAATTTCTTTGATAGGCTTATTATTGGAAGTATACTACCTTCGTAATTAATAACGCCTTGTACAAATTCTGGCGCTTCTGGAAGCACAGTTGGCTCTTCAAACCCTAAAATCCTCTCTACTTCCATAATGTCTGTAGCATAAAACTCACCGTTTAATGTAAATATTAATACTTTAATTTCACTGCTAGCCATACTCTTCCTCCCTCAAATATTGAATCTGTCCATTATAATAAATTCATCCTGATCAAGATATACATGAACTTTTTTAGATGGTACATCCAGTATAACTTCTTTTTCTCCAACGCTAAAGTATGTATTTTGATAAGCTACTTCTGCATATATGTGACCATGCTTAGGTACCCATAACTTAGTAGCTACCCCTCCTAAACTTCCCACTGTTTTGCAGTTTATTTCTTTTTCAGCTTCCAGTGTCCCCCCTCGTACCACTGAGGGTGCTTTAAAGTATATACTTCCTCCAGCTTTAAGTTTTGATTGATATAATCCTTTACCTTGAAATATTATATCACCAGAACAGTTTATTTCACTTTCTTGACAATAATTTAAAGCCGTATCCACTGGTATTGATGTCTTTGATTTTAATTCTTTAATTTCATTTTTTAATATCCCATTTAAATTAACCACTTCGCTATAATGTTTTATAGTAAGAGGAGTAAAACCTAGAAGTTTATAGCGAATATATTTTTCAATAGTGTCATTAGAAGAATTTTTTTCTTTATAGGTTAATAAAATAGTTTCACAAGTTTTAATAATACTTTTGAATTTAGTTTCTATTAAAAGCTTAATTATTTGTCCATCTGTTATATTATTTCCTAACAAATTAAATTTTTTAACTTCTTCCGTTGCTAATATTAATTCATTTAATGACCATAATAAATCTTCATATAATTTAACTAATGTTAATTTATCTGTATCAGTACCCCCTGCTGTAATAGTGGAACGAAGAATATTACCTATTACAGATATATTTCCATAAGAGTAAAGAAGAGCTGATTCCAATCCTCCCAACACTTCAATATCCCCTGTGGCTTCTACCTTCATACCTTCCTTAACGGCTCCAAATATCTTAACATTACCATTAAATTTTACACTTCCAGTATTTATGTCTACATCAGATTTAACTTCGTATACTTCGTTTACCTCAAAAACTCCACTTTTTAAGGTGGGTTTTCCTGCCATGGATGCTATTATAGTGCTGCCATCTTTAAATTCTGTCCCTTTTCCAGCTTTAAATGTAACTTGCTTAGCCTCTTTGCGTTTAATAGCCTTTCCATAGACATCAAAACCATCTTTCCCCTTAGTGCCTTTAGTTAAAACTGCCAAAACCTCACCAGGAGTCACCGATTCTACTGCACATACATCTTTATAATCTATTCTATCTTGATTATTAGAGTCAAAGCTTAAGGATTTCTTTAAATTAAATCTAATATCAATAACATCTGGCAGGTCATCAATAGCTATTTCACCCCGCGCTATAATAATGTTATTTACTTCATCCATTTTAGTGAGTTTATTAATATGTTCATAATTTATTCCTTGGATTACTTTAGCATCTTTTAAGTAAGCTACAATTTCATTTTGCGTGAATTTTGGTGGAAATTCTTCTTTTAATATCTTTGTCTTTAATGTTAAAGTATTTGCAGGTTCTTGATCCTCTAAAGCATATACAATATGAGGCACATATTTAACAGTCAAATATGCTTCCATTTTATCTTTTGATACCTCTATATTTATATATCGTTTAGATTCTTGTTCCATTAAGTTAATTTCAACCTCTGTGTTAGAAAAAACCTCTGTAGCTTCAAATATTTCTTCACCATTTAATTTAATTACTACATTTTCACCAGGAATTATCTTAGCAGACTTTCCGTATTCTTTGCCATCTGTAATTACGATCTTTCCTTGTAGCACCTTAATTTGTGCATCTTCTTTTTTTATATTTTTAGTTTCATTTATTTCATTCTTTAAGCTGCTGGTTTTATTTTTTACCCTAATGGTTACATTTTTCTTAAATAGACCTTTGCTTTCTTTTATAACTTCATACTCAAGGCTATCCAATGGTATATTAAGTTCTTTTGATGCTTCCATCAAACATTTTTCCAAAGTATTTCCCGAATACTTTTCCACTACCTCTCACCACTCAATCATATATTAAAATACTTAATTAGAAATGTTTTTATTTAATTTATAATTATTAATATATTCCTCTATACTATTATCGTAATGTTTCATAATTTCTTTTACTATTATATTTAAACTTGAATTAAAAATAATTGAATTTACTTTTTTTATAGGAAGAACCTTTGGCGAAGTACCAGAAATAAAAGCTGCGTCATAACTTTGTATATCTTCTTCTTTAACATAAATTTCTTCTGCTTCAATATTATGTTTCAAACACAATGCTATTATATGTTGTCTTGTAATCCCTGGAAGCACAGCTTCTATAGGAGAAGTTACTAGTTTTTTACCCTTTACAAAAAAGATGTTAGAACGGCTACCCTCGGTAATTCTTCCTTGTTTATCTACAAGTATAGCTTCATAAGTATTAGTTTCTTCTAATTTCTTATTAACATTATCTCTGAAAGAAGAGTTAATTACCTTTGCATTGGGATTATTCCTTTCTCCATGGTATAGAATTGTACTTACTCCTTGGGAATACATAATCTCCTTAGGATAACTATGAGGTATATAAAAAATATATAAATCTTCTTTGTTCTCATGAAAATTAAGTATTAGTTTTATATTCCCTTGTACACTGTTATTAGCTTCTATAAGTTTCACTATGCTATCACTAATAACATTTACGGTATACTTACTATTTAAATCTTCTAGTTCTAAGGATTTTATTAATCTTTCCATGTGGTCTTCTAAAAACAAAGGTACACTATCTATTATTCTTATAACCTCATAAATTTGTCTTCCTCCCACTGGGGATTTAAATTTTTCAGCTGGTTCTATATTTTCATTAAATAGGTAATAATTATTTAAACACCTTTCCAAGGTTATCACTCCTTATTTCCATTTTAATACTTGAATTTTATCCTGTTTTTTTCTGTAATTAATAAGATAAGCATTTCCCACTAAATCGAAAAGAGGCTTATCTGATAGTGAATCTGAAAACATATAAGAATTCTTAAAATCTACTTTAATGTTATCCTTTTTTAATTCTTCCTTAAGTCTTCTAACCTTTTCTTCTCCTTTACAGTTTTCTCCTTCCATCCTTCTGCTATGATACCCATCAACACAAAAAAATCTGGTGCCAATAATTTTATCAGCAATACTTAAATTATTAAGTTCTTTAAGATAGAATTCCGGACTAGCAGAAATAAGATAAATCTTATATCCTTCGGATTTTAATTTTCTCATCATCACTATAGCATCATTATAAATAATCTTGCTTAGCCTTTTTTCATAGAATTCCTTCACTAATAGCTCCATTTCCTTTTCATGAATACCATCAATAAATTTCAAAAAACTTTCCTTAACCTTCTTTTCATCATATACTCCAACTAAGTACATAAGTCCTGAAAATAAAGCCCTAGGTAAATATACTATTTTAGAAGGCTTCTTCTTAATTGTAAATTTAAAAAGTTCCCTTAATGTTTCTTTTTTAGTAAGAGTATAGTCCACATCAAAAATCGCTAATTTCTCCATAATAGTCACTCCTTCTGATAATTAGTATAACAAATTTTGTGACTTTTATATACACTTAGACAATTTACAATTAAAAAGCAGTGCCTTCAGCACTGCTTTTTTCTATTCTTCTTCGTTATTTAGTTCATTTTCATAATAAGCTGTTACTTCATCAAATTCAGCGTCTTCTGGAACTACTAGCTCTCCATCTTCTCCCACTGATTTAAATAGATAAACTGAACCATCATTTGGATTTTGAACTAAAACATATTCCTCATTGTTATAGTCGAAAGCATCTACAACTTCACAAGAAATTATCTCTCCATTCTCATCTTCTAGCTCTACTAAAAAGCTTTCTTCATCATGGTCATGACCACAATCGCAGTGTTCATGATTGTGCTCATGTTCATGGTGATGTCCATGCTCATGACCACAGTCACAATTATTTTCGTTATCTCCACAACCGCATTTATTTAATTCTTTATCATTCATAAGTGTATCTGCCCTTAAGATTTAAGGTACAGATTTTCACCTCCTTAAAGTTTATGTATTAATTCTACCCTTAATTTACTAAATATAAAAGGGTTATTTTGTTTTTTTTAAAAAAGGAATCCGGAGAACCGGATTCCTTAATAAACATATAAAATATTATATACATTTAAACAAATATCTTAAAATTATCTTAGAACTCCATCTTTGCTAATCTCTTGTAGTTTTCAAGTCTTTCTTTAGCGTCTGCTTCAGTTTTAGCAAATAAGGAATCTGCAGTTTCTGGATATGCTTTAGCTAAGGATGCATATCTTACTTCACCCATTAAGAATTCTCTGAAGTCTGCAGTTGGCTCTTTAGAATCCATTAAGAATGGGTTCTTGCCTTGATCTTTAAGTTGTGGGTTGTATCTGTACATTCCCCAGTAACCGCAATCTACAGCTTTCTTTTCTTCTAATTGAGTACATCCCATACCAGCTTTTAATCCATGGTTTATACATGGAGCATAAGCTATAATTAAGGATGGTCCTGGATAAGCTTCTGCTTCTGCTATTGCTTTTAAGGTTTGATTCTTATCAGCACCCATAGCAATTTGAGCTACATATACATATCCATAAGTCATAGCCATCATACCAAGATCTTTTTTCTTTGTTCTCTTACCGCTAGCAGCAAATTTAGCTATTGCAGAAGTAGGAGTTGCTTTTGAAGACTGTCCACCAGTATTTGAGTAAACTTCTGTATCAAATACAAGAACATTTACGTCTTCACCAGAAGCAAGAACGTGGTCTAATCCGCCAAATCCGATATCATAAGCCCAACCGTCTCCACCGAATATCCAGTGTGATCTCTTAACAAAGAAATCTTTATCTTTTAACATAGCAGCAACATGCTCATTTCCATTTTCTCTTTCAAGTAATGCAACTAGTCTCTCTGCTCTGTCTCTAGTTCCTTCACCATTATCTATATTGTCTATCCAATCTTGAAGAGCAGCTTTTAATTCTTCGCTTACTCCACTTTCTATAGCAGCTTTAGCTTCTACTGCTAATCTATCTCTTGTTGCTTTAACTCCTAAGAACATACCTAATCCATATTCTGCATTATCTTCGAATAGGGAGTTAGCCCATGCTGGTCCACGACCTTGAGCATTTCTAGTGTATGGAGTTGAAGGTGCACTTCCTCCCCAAATTGATGAACAACCTGTAGCATTAGCTACCATCATTCTATCACCAAATAATTGAGTTACAAGCTTAGCATATGGAGTTTCTCCACAACCTGCACAAGCACCTGAGAACTCAAGTAATGGTTGCTCAAATTGGCTTCCTTTAAGTGTTAATTTATTCATTGGGTTTTGTTTTGGTGCAACTTTTTCTGTAGCAAATTCCCAATTAGGTATTTCAACATGCTGGCTTTCTTGTGGTTTCATGATAAGTGCTTTTTGTGGAGCTGGACATACTTGTGCACAGTTTCCACATCCAGTACAGTCAAGAACGCTTATACCCATTGTAAAGTACATCTTTTCAGGTGTCTTAAGAGCTTTAGCATCCGCAAGTTTAAAGTTTTCTGGAGCATTGGTTTTTTCTTCTTCATTAAGAAGGAATGGTCTGATAACTGCATGAGGACAAACATATGAACATTGATTACATTGGATACATTTGTCTAATTGCCATTCAGGAACATTAATAGCTATTCCTCTCTTTTCAAAGGCAGCAGTACCATTTTCGAAAGTACCATCTTCCATGCCTATAAATGCACTTACTGGAAGCTTATCTCCTTCAGTTCTATTCATAGGTTCAACGATGTTCTTTATGAAAGAAGGAACTTCTTTAGTTTTAACTTCTTCATCTGCAGCATTTTTCCAATCTGCTGGTACTTTTATTTCAACTAAGGATTCAATACCTTTGTCTATAGCAGCGTTATTCATATCAACAACTTTTTGACCTTTTTTACCGTAGGAAGAAACTACTGCATCTTTTAGATATTTCATTGCATCTTCTACTGGTATTATATGAGCTAATTTGAAGAATGCTGATTGCATTATCATGTTAATTCTTCCGCCAAGACCGATTTCTTGAGCTATAGCTACTGCATTTAAAGTGTAGAATTGAATGTTGTTTTCAGCTATGAATCTCTTTATATGAGCTGGTAATTTTTCATTTAACTCTTCTGGAGTCCAGATAGTGTTAAGTAAGAACTTACCATTTTTCTTTAATCCATCAAGTACATTGTACTTGTATACATAGGATTGATTGTGACAAGCTACGAAGTCAGCTTTGTTTATTAAATATGGTGACTTAATTGCTTTCTTACCGAATCTTAAGTGAGAAACTGTTATACCACCAGATTTCTTTGAATCATAAGCAAAGTATCCTTGAGCATACATATCTGTATGATCACCGATGATTTTGATAGCGCTCTTATTTGCACCAACAGTGCCATCGGAACCCAATCCCCAAAACTTACAAGCTTTAGTTCCTTCTGGAGTTGTGTCTACATCTTCGCCATTTTCTAATGAAGTGTTAGTAACATCATCTACTATACTTATAGTGAATCTATCTTTTGGCTCTTCTTTTGCTAAATTATTATAAACTGCAATTATATGAGCTGGAACAGTATCCTTGGATCCTAATCCATATCTTCCGCCAACTATAACTGGTTGCCATTCTTTACCATAGAATGCATTTTTAACATCTAGGTATAAAGGTTCTCCAGCTGATCCTGGTTCCTTAGTTCTATCAAGAACAGCTATGCTCTTAACAGTTTCAGGAATAGCTTTTATAAGGCTATCAATGCAGAAAGGTCTGAATAATCTTACTTTAACTAATCCTACTTTTTCTCCATTAGCCATTAAATGATCTATAACTTCTTCTACTAGGTCAGTTACTGAACCCATAGCAATAATTACTCTCTCAGCTTTAGGATCTCCATAATAATCAAATAAGTTATAATGTCTTCCTGTAAGCTTTGTAATTTCATTCATGTATCCTTGTACAATTTCTGGAACAGCATCATAGAACTTGTTAGATACTTCTCTTTCTTGGAAGTAAATATCAGGGTTTTGAGCTGTACCTCTAGTTACAGGATGATCTGGATTAAGAGCTCTTCTTCTAAAGCTCTCTACATCTTCCATGTCTAATAAGCCTTTTAATTCATCATATTCTAAAACTTCTATTTTTTGAATTTCGTGTGAGGTTCTAAAACCATCAAAGAAGCTAACAAATGGTATTCTTGATTTTATAGCTGCTAAGTGAGCAACAGCAGAAAGGTCCATAACTTCTTGAACGCTACCTTCTGCAAGCATAGCAAATCCTGTTTGCCTTGCAGCCATTACGTCTTGATGGTCACCAAATATGTTTAATGAGTTAGCAGCAAGTGCTCTTGCACTAACATGGAATACTCCTGGTAATAATTCACCAGCAATTTTATACATGTTTGGTAGCATTAATAATAATCCTTGTGAAGCAGTATAAGTACTTGTTAAAGCTCCTGCTTGCAGTGAACCGTGAACAGCACCTGCTGCACCAGCTTCTGATTGCATTTCCATTACCTTAACTGGTTGTCCAAATATGTTCTTTCTTCCCTGTGCAACCCACTCATCAACATGTTCTGCCATTGGTGAAGAAGGTGTTATAGGATAAATTGCAGCAACTTCTGTAAAAGCATATGATATATGCGCAGCAGCTGTATTTCCATCCATAGTTTTCATTTTTCTCATAACGTAGACCTCACTTTCCTTACATGAAAAATTATTGAATATATTTCAGATAGAAAATATATTGTTAACTAAAATGTTGCTAATTTTTTACCTAATTCTTTTGCACGTTTTAATTCTTCTGGTGAAGGTGCCT
The DNA here is from genome assembly GCF_900142075.1 of Clostridium amylolyticum. Classification (GTDB taxonomy): domain Bacteria; phylum Bacillota; class Clostridia; order Clostridiales; family Clostridiaceae; genus Clostridium_AA; species Clostridium_AA amylolyticum. The sequence continues at coordinate 519,362 of NZ_FQZO01000001.1, read as the reverse complement.
CATTAACTGCAATTTTACCAATTACATTGAAGTTATAATCTTTCATCTTAGTTTCCCATTCTTCAATGAAATTGCCACCATCCCATCCGTAAGAACCAAAAAGCAGTACTCTCTTGTTATCATTTGGTAAGAGTTTGAATTGATTTATAAAAGGTTCCATCTGCTGCTGTTCAATTCTATTGTTATCCATAGATGGACTTCCAAAAGCTACAGCATCTGCAGAAGTAACATCTTCAACTTGAGCCTCATTAACATGTTTAATAGTTATTTCAGCTCCAGCATCTTTAATACCTTCTGCTATTGAATTTGCAAGCACTTCAACGTTGCCTCCATTACTCCAATAAACAATCGTTATTTTTTTCATAAATACCCTCCCATATATGTTAAAGTTGTAACAAAAAATTACTTGATAAAAATTAGCAATTTGAACCTACATTAATATTATATACTAAGGAAATTATTTTGCAAGTTGCATATTCCAGGAATACTTTATAACTAATAGTAAACCTTTTGTTAATATTCCATTTCATAAAGGTTTACATTATAAAATCCGTATATAAAATGTGCATTTTTTATTCAAATTTTATAAGTTGTGAATTATTTCTTGCTTTACATAAATAAAATGAATTATTTCATCTATATAATATTATCCATGAATTTTTACTATATAAATTTCGTTTTACTTTTTCATATAATTCATAATTACCTCAATTATATTATCCGTTCCATTTTTAGTTTTACTATTTTCCATAGCCTTGATATATTTGTCTCTATCTTTATAAACTTTTTTAATAGATTCTAGCAAAAACCCATCTCTTAACATTTCTTCTTGTATTACCATACTATAGCCTCTTTTTTCAAAGGATTCAGCATTTAGAACTTGATCTCCTCTACTAGCTTTTTTTGATAATGGTATAAGTATGTTAGGTTTCTTAAGTGCTAAAATTTCAAAGATAGAATTTGCTCCAGCCCTAGAAATCACCACATCGCTCCCTACCATAAAATGTGGTAACTCTTCATTTACATATTCATATTGCTTATATCCTACCTTATTATTTAAGGAACTTTCTATATTTCCTTTTCCACACAGATGTATTACATCAAAACTTTTTAATAACTCTTCTAGATTGTTTCTTATGTTAGAATTAATAATTTGTGAGCCTAGACTTCCTCCAATTATAAAAAGGATTGGTTTCATTCCTTTAAAACCAGTTATTTTAAGGCATTGATTTCTAGAGCCTTTAAAAAGTTCACTCCTAATAGGTGTTCCTGTAACTATTCCTTTATTTCCCTTAATATGTTTTAAGGATTCTGGAAAAGTTACACATAGCTTATTACTATAAGGTGTGCTAAGCTTATTGGCAAGCCCTGGTGTCATATCTGATTCGTGTGAAATTACAGGAATTCTATTTAAATATGCGGATATAACTACCGGTACAGAGACAAACCCTCCTTTAGAAAAAACTATATTAGGCCTTTCTTTTCTCATTATATTAATACATTGAAATACTCCTGCTACCACTTTAAAAGGATCAGAAAAATTTTTCATATCAAAATATCTCCTTAATTTTCCAGTAGATATTGAATAGTACTCTATACCTTCATTAGATATAATATTTTTTTCTATACCGTCTTTTCCACCTATATATTTTATTTCAAAATTATTTTCCTTAAGCTTTGGGATTAAGGCTAAATTTGGTGTCACATGACCAGCAGAGCCGCCACCAGTCATAATAATTTTATATTTACTCAAAGAATCATCTCCTACATAGGATTATATAATTTAAATATTATATTTAAATACATATGCGTCTATTAGAATTTTCATGTTTTTAACGAAGAAAGTCAATAATTGATATTGAATATCTTTCCTCTCCTTCCTCTATTTTAATATTATATATTCTTTCATTAAGGACAACATAATATCATAAAGAGGAAGAGGAGGTGAAACAAAATGACAAGCAGAAATAGAAAGTTAATACCTGAAGCAAAAAGCGGTTTAGCAAAATTCAAAAAAGAAGTTGCTAACGAACTAGGAGTTCCACTAAGCGATTATAATGGAGACTTAACTTCAAGACAAAATGGTAGCGTTGGTGGAGAAATGGTTAAAAGAATGGTAGAACAATATGAAAGAAATTTATAATCAGTAACAGGTATGGGATGTAACATCCCATACTTTTTTATATACTAAGCTAATCTTAAATTCTTTATTATTAACTGTATGTTCTTAAAACCATTATACTCGTTTATCGAAGGATAAAAGGTAAAATCTAAACTAATATTACAGAAGGACTTATCTATAATTTCATTTAAAATATCTTCCCCATATTCTTTTATAATCAATTTTTTAAACTCTTCTCCTTTATCAAAGGATATCGCCTCTATAAAAAGGTCTGAATTAGGAATCTTGCATCTCATCCTTATAATATTCTTTTCTTTTCCTATAAACCAAACTCTGTTTAATCTTATATCTTTTACAGCAAATAAGGGTGTTGGGTTTCCCTTTCCAAAAGGTTCAAATTTTTCAATTTCATTAATAAGCTCATAAGTTATATTATTTAATGGTATTGACGCGTCTATGCGCACTTTTGGTATTAAATCTTCACTGGTTAATTTACAATTTTCAATAAGTAGCATTCTTAATAAGTGTATATTTTCTTCTTGTAAGGAAAGCCCCGCAGCCATAGGATGTCCTCCAAATTTAACCATAAGGTGCTTTCCCTTTGAAAGTTCTTCAAACATATTATATCCATCTATGGATCTTCCCGATCCTTTAGGCATATCCTTTCCTTTTGTCAGAACTATGGTTGGAAGGTTATACTTTTCTTTTATTCTTCCTGCTGCTATTCCTGCTATGCTCTCATGAATATTGGGATTATATACCAAAATAATTTTTTCTTGATACATTTTTTCATGTTCAATGATTACTTCTAACTCATTAACGCTTTCCGTAGTTAAAAGCTGTCTCTCTACATTAAGTTCATGTAACCTTTTAGCCAAAGTTTCAGCTTCTTCCGTAGTTTCTGATAGCAGCAGCTCTAAAGCCAAATTAGCAGATTCTAGTCTACCCGTGGCATTTATCTCAGGACCTATTATAAATCCAAGATGATATGCAGTTATTTTTTTATTTTCTATTCCAGTTTCTTTAATTAATGCTTTTAAGCCCAAATTTTTAGTGTTATTAAGCATCATCAGCCCATTTTTAACTATAATTCTGTTTTCATCCAATAAGTCTACCACATCACACACTGTGCCAATAGCTGCATATTCTAGAAATTCATAAGCCTCTTCTTTATTTATCCCCAACCTTTCATAAAGGCAAATAGAAAATTTCAATGCTATACCAGCTCCACAAAGGTTTTTAAAGGGATATTCGCATTGACTTTGTTTTGGGTTGATAACCGCCTGAGCATTAGGAATTTTAAATACTTTTGCGCCTTCTTCTTCTACATAAGGTATATCATGATGATCTGTAACAACTACCTGAAAGCCTAACTTTACAGCCAGTTTCACCTGTTCAAAAGCTGATATTCCATTATCACAGGTTAAAATAACATCATAGCCCTGTTCTTTTAGTTTTACTATTCTATCACTATTCATGCCATAGCCTTCTTGCTCTCTATCTGGTATATAATAACTTACCAAAGCACCGCATCTTGTTAATGCTTTATACAGTATGAAAGTGCTAATTACACCATCGCAATCGTAATCACCATAAATAACTATTTTCTTTCTAGACATTATAGCATTTTTAATAATTTCAACACCTTTTAAACTATCCTTCATTAAAAACCCATCATATAAATCCTTTATATCAGCTTTTAAAAATTTATCAATAGATTTTTTATCTTTTAGTCCTCTATTTGCACATAGATTGGCTGTGAATTTGCTTATATCACATTCTTCACTTAAATTTCTTATATTAACTCCTGGATTTTTAATCATCCATTTTTCTATCATTAACACATCTTCCTCACATTCTACTTTATTACCTGCACAGCACCTTTATTAAATACCTTTTTAAGTACATCTTTTATAGATCTTTCCTCTATGTAATACTCTCCATTTATTTCTTTGAATAACCTATTTGAGTTACCATACATAATTTCATAAGTAGCCATCCTATTTGCTAAAACTATGGTTCTTTCCACTTCTAATGCTTTCTTTAAAGAAAATCTTTTCTTGCTTTTTTCTATATTAAAATTAACATTATCATTAATATGATGCTTAATAATATCATCTACTACTTTTAGTACACTTTCATAATATTCCTTTGAAGTACTTATAAAAATTGAAAAAAATCCAATACCTTTTTCAGCTTTCACTTCACTATATACTTCATAAGCCAGAGATCTTAAAGTTCTAATTTCCTCATACAAAATGCTGCTTACTCCACTGCCAAAATATTCATTAAATATATGAAGTGCATATATCTCTTGCTCATTTAAACCGGATATATCAAAAATATACTTAACTTTAACCCCATTAAAGCCCTCTTTATCTTCCATATATATCCCTGAATTAATACTATCCTGTATAATTTCATTTTTTCCAACAATATTGTAATCTTTGCAGTGCCAATTCTCAAAATACTTTTTTACTAAAGCTACAACCTCCTGGAAATCTTGTGAGCTTACAACGCTAATAACACAATTTTCCGGATTATAGTATTCATTATAAAATCTTTTTATTTCAGATATTTGCATTTCCTTTAAACTTTTTTCTGTACCTATAATAAGATTCTTAATTCTCTTAGTATTAAATGAGTTGTATAGTAAATTATCCTCACAATGCTGATCTAGGTCTTCTCCCCATTCTAACAGCTCTTGCAATATAACCTTTCTTTCCTCATGAAAACCTTCCTCATTTAATGAAGGATTAAGGAGAATATCCTGATATATTTCTAATGCTATTTCAAAATCATCATTTTTACAGGTTCCATAGTATATTGAATAAGGAAAATTAGTCATAGCATTACTAAAGCCAAAAATATTATCTATTGCCTCATTTATTTGTTTTTCATTTCTATTTATAGTTTCTTTAAAAACCATATGTTCTAAGGCATGGGCTATGCCTAAGCTGTAACCTTGTTCCATATTTGCTCCTGCTTCAAAACCTATACAAAAAGAGGTTAAGCTGCCAAAGGATCTTTCATATATAATCTTCAAACCATTATTTAACACAATTTTTTTCATCATATCACCTCAATTTTCATCAAAGGAATCTTCACCTTTATTGACATCAGCTAATTAGATTCTAGAGGAAAAAAACTCTCAGCACAAGTTCAAATTAATCAAACTGTGATGAGAGATTTTATTATTCTTTATCTATCATAGAAAAAAGCATTGAATTATATAAATTTTCTGCTTCTTCATTTAAGCCAAGTTTCCTTAAAATTGCAAAAGCAAAAGGTAGCGCTGTAGCTGGACCTCTGCTAGTTAATACATTTTCATCTTCTACTAATGTTTCTTCAGTGTATATAGAATTTCCTAACTTTTCTTTAAAGTCAGGATAAGATGTAACTTTCCTGCCTTTTATTATCCCAGCTTCTTCTAATATAATGGGAGCAGCACAGATAGCCGCAACTATTTTACCATTTCCGAAATATTCCTTCACAAGTTCTATAACCCTAATGCTATTTTTTAAATTTAAAGCTCCTGGCATTCCCCCTGGAAGCACTATTCCATCATAGCTATTAAGGTTAGGAGAGTTTAATGTTAAATCTGATAACACCCTTATTTCATGCGCACCTGTAACTTCTTCTTCATTTATAGAACACATATGGCAGTTAACTCCTGCTCTTCTCATGACATCAACCACAGTAAGAGTTTCAATTTCTTCGAAACCTTCAGCCAGCATAACTATAATACTCTTCATCTAATCACTCCTTAGCTTTTAAAAACTATTATTTGATTTTAACATTTTTTATATAATCATTCATCACTACTAAAAATGCGTTATTTCCTCTTCCTGCGCGGTTTTGAAGCTTTATATCCTCAATGCTTAATGTTTTAGATTCTTTACTACTTGTGGTTAAAGTTATTTCACCGTATCTAGTAGAAGTAATTGCAATTTCGCCCTTTGAGGTCCCTGTTTCAGGTATTGATTTGTTAATTACTGCTCCAAATACAACATAATCTTCTTCTTTAAGGCTTATCCCCATAACCCCAGATGCTACTCTTCCCATGGGATTTACATTAGTAGCAAGAAATTTTATTGCCATGCCTTTTGCCGTTACCATTATAAGCTCAGCATTCTCTGATGCACCAAATTCAATGGCCACTAATTTATCTTCTTCGTTCTTAAACTTATAGCTTTGTATTTCTGAATAATTCCCCTGAAAATCTTTAAACATAGTCTTTTTTACTAATCCCGATTTAGTAAAGAAGAATATACTGGTATCATTATTATAATTATCATATTTAAGTATATTTAGAACCGTTTCTTTAGAACTATCAAAATTGTCAGTAATATCGGATAAAGAAATATCCTTATCCTCTAAATTCTGAAACATGCCTACAGGAAGATTATATGTAGTTCCACTATCAGTAAATACCAAAATATTATCATTTGAGCTTACTGAAAGCTTCATATACTCATCTTTTTTATTTCTCTCATAAATCCTGATATTCCCCTTCTTATTTATTCCTAGAGTAAAGGTTGCAAATTTATATTCATTGGTAAAATCTACATTTATTATATAATCCTTTGCTGGAAGCATTATGATGTTAGTTGGCACTATATTTCTATCTGTTGCTTCAATGACAGGCTCTTCTATGGTAAATTCCAGAGAGTTTTTAGTAGTTATAGATAAAAATTGTTCTTCCCTTTCACTTTCCACCATTACAGCTTTAATAAGCTCTTCATCATCCTTCAATCTTATAGCAGATAATTTAGTATAATTGGTTTCAAACTTATCTAAAGCTGTCTTTTTAATATTTCCTTTGCTAGTAATAAAAATAAAATTATGAGGAGAGTGTATATTGCTTATAGGATATGCAGCCACTACTTTTTCTTGGTCTAGCTCCAATCCTCTAATTAGCGTATCTACTTTTTCTCCTTTGTCTTTCCATTTATATTCAGGAACCATATTGCCCTTTATCTGATACATATTACCCTTATTAGTAAATAACATAAGGGAATCCCTTGTGTTTGATTGGAAGATAAATCTCGCATAATCTCCTTCTCTATATTCAATGGCATCTGGTTCACTATTAGAACGATTATAAGTCTTTAAAGGAACCCTTTTAATAAAGCCCTCATTGGACAAGGTTATAACTATGTCTTCCACCACCACTAACTCTTCTATATCAATTTTAGCTTCACTTTCGTCTTCTATAATTTCTGTCCTTCTACTATCTTTAAACTTGCTTGTTACATCTAACAGCTCATTTTTTATTACCTTAATTAATTCTTTTTCATCCTTTAATATCTTTTGTAGCTTTGTAATAAGCTTTTGTAGTTCCTTATATTCTTTTTCAAATACTTTTATTTCTAATCCGGTTAATCTATAAAGCATCAGTTCTAATATAGCAGCTGCTTGAATTTCTGTAAAATTAAATTTTGAAATAAGATTATCTGAAGCATCTTTTTTAGACTTTGAAGCCCTAATCTCTGCAATGATTTCATCCATAATATCTATGGCTTTTATAAAGCCTTCAACTATATGAAACCTTTTTTCTGCTTCCTGAAGCTCTTTTTTTGTTCTTCTTATTATTACATCTTTTTGATGATTTACATAGTGCATAATAATAGATTTTAACCCTAAAGTCTGAGGCTTTCCATCTGCTAAAGCTACCATGTTAAAACTTACATTACACTGAAGATCAGTCCTTTTATATAGATATTTTAAAACCTTTTCCGCGGTTTCCTTATCTGTAGATTTTCTAAATTCTATAACTGCTCTTATTCCCGTTCTATCAGATTCATCTCTTATATCAATTACTGATTCTAAAGCCTTTGAATGTCTTTTATCCCCAGTCATTTCAGAAATATTCTGAAGAAGTTTTGCTTTATTTCTTCTATAAGGGAACTCGGTAATTACTATGCCTAATCGCCCATTTTCCAGCTCTTCCACCTTAGCTTTTGCTCTTAAAGTTACTTTTCCTTCACCGGTTTCATAAGCCGACAACAATGAATTTTTTCCAATTATAACTCCACCTGTAGGAAGGTCAGGTCCCTTAATATGTTGCATAAGCTCCTTAGTGGTTATTTCGCTATTATCCATATAAGCTATTACGCCATCTACCACCTCTTGAAGATTATGAGGAGGAATATTGGTAGCAAGTCCTACAGCAATTCCAAAAGCACCATTTACTAAAAGATTAGGATATCTTGCAGGTAAAACCTTAGGTTCCATTTCAGAATCTGAATAGTTAGGCACCATTTCCACTACATCTTTTTCAATATCTCTTATCATCTCCATGGCTATGGGAGCAAGTCTCGCTTCTGTATAACGCATAGCAGCTGCTCCATCTCCATCAATAGATCCCCAGTTTCCATGTCCATCTATCAGTGGATATCTGGTAGTAAAATTCTGAGCTAAGATCGTCATAGCATCATATACTGAAGTATCTCCATGAGGATGGAATTTACCTAGTATATCTCCCACTATCCTGGCAGATTTAAAATAAGGTTTATCTGGAAAAGCTTTAAGAAGATATGCTCCATACATTATCCTTCTGTGTACAGGCTTTAATCCATCTCTTACATCAGGAAGTGCCCTTTCCCTAGCTACTTCCACTGCATAAGGCAGGTAATTGTCTGGCATTGCCTCTTCAAGAGGGATAGAAATTATATTATTGTCCTTAGGAATGTTAACTTTCTTTGCCATTTATTCTTCTCCCCTTTAAAATTCAGCATACTTATACATATAGTTTTTTCTTGGCTCTACCACATCACCCATTAAAAGTGATACCATTTTTTCTGCTTTAGATGCATCATCTATGGTTACTTGATAAAGGGTCCTGGTTTCTGGATTTAATGTAGTGTCCCAAAGTTGTTCAGGATTCATCTCTCCCAGTCCCTTATATCTTTGTATAAGAGCGCCTTTGCCAATTTCCTTTTTTACAGCATTTAGTTCTTCATCACTGTAGGCATATTTTGAAATCTCACCATTTTTACTTTTCTTGTATACCTTATATAAAGGTGGTTGTGCTAAATAAAGATGCCCATTAGATATTAGCGGTCTCATATATCTGTATATATAAGTCATCCACAATGTCCTAATATGATATCCATCCACGTCAGCATCGCTCATTATTATTATTTTATTATACTTTAAATCTTCTTCCTTATAGTTGTCTAAAGTTCCTGTACCTATAGCAGTGTTAAATATCTTAAGCTCTTCACTAGCAAGGACATTTTCTAATTTTTGCTTTTCAGTATTCATTATTTTACCCTTGGATGGCATTATGGTTTGAAACCTTCTGTCCCTTGCTTGTTTAGCACTTCCTCCAGCAGAGTCACCCTCTACCACTATAAATTCATTAAACGTGGCATCTTTTAAGGTACAGACAGCTATTTTACCCGCAAGAGGTGCTGCCCCTTTACCTATTTTTTTCTTTTCAGCTTCATTTATTTTTTTTATTTTTTCTCTTCTTGCAGCTGCATCCAAGGCGTTGTTAATAATAGAAGTTGCAATTTCCTTATTATCTTCTATCCATTCGCAGAGTTTAACATAAGAGAGCTCATTCATCATAGTATAAGCTTCATTATTACCTAGCTTAGTTTTGGTTTGACCTTCAAATACAGGGTTTGAAACCTTGATTCTAACTATGGCTGTCATACCTTCTCTAATATCATCACCTTCAAAGTCCTTGTCCTTGTCTTTCAGCAAGTTTAGCTTTTTAGCCCACTCTTTAAAAGCTCTAGTCATTCCTGTCTTAAACCCTGCTTCGTGAGTTCCCGATTCAGTGGTGGGTATATTATTTACATAGCTGGCTATATAATCTGTAGTGGAGTCAGTAAATTGAATACAAACTTCTCCATACATGTCAATGCCACCTATAGTTTTTTCACCTTGAAAAAGTATAGGTTCTTCATGAAGGGCAGTTTTTGACTCATTTAGATAATTAATAAAATCTAAAAGCCCATTTTCAGAGTAATATTGTTTTATAATGGGTTCTTCTTTTCTGTTGTCAATAAGTTCTAATGTTATACCTTTATTTTGAAAAGCTAACTCTTGAAGCCTTTCGTCTATTATTTCATATTTAAAATCAATGGAAGAAAACACTAGCTTATCTGGTAAAAAAGTAACTTTAGTTCCGTTTTTATCTGTTTTACCCACGATTTCTAGCTTAGTCACCGCTGTACCCGGCATGTTTTTCTTTAAAGATTTATCATAAGCATACTCAAATCTTTGCTTATATATATTTCCACTTTGATAAACTTCTACCTCTAACCATTGAGAGAGAGCATTCACCACTGCAGCTCCTACTCCATGTAATCCACCAGAGGTTTTATAATTCTTATTATTAAACTTACCTCCAGTATGAAGCTCTGCAAATACCATTTCCACCCCAGATTTCTTTTTTATAGGATGAATTCCTGTAGGTATCCCTCTTCCATTATCTATTATGGTTACGGATTTATCTTTATTCAAAACCACTGTTGCTTTATCACCATATCCGTTAGTTACCTCATCTATAGCGTTATCCAATATTTCCCATATACAATGATGTAACCCCTTACTACCTGTAGAACCTATATACATTCCCGGTCTTATCCTAACTGGTTCCAATTTTTCAAGAGAGGTTAAACTATTTACATCATATTCTTGAGTTAATTCTATATTTTCCATAATTACCTCCTAATCTAAGCAAAGCCTCATCTTTAATTATTCTTTAATACCTCTTCATTAAACCACTTATAAATCTTTTCAGCACCTTCATCTAAATTATCATAAAAACAGTTAAATTCAAACTTATGTTTTTTCATGGAATTCATATACATAGGATCATAGTAGTTTATCATAAGTGCCTCAGCAGCTTCCTCAAATCTTTTCTCTCTTACCATATTTTCGTATATAGTTATATTTTTTTCACTTATATGCTTTTTCATTACTTCTAAGGCTTCAATGATTTCTGCCTCTGCATTATTACATTTAGTATAATCTTCCACTATAATATTAATTCTATTTTCTAATGAAGTATCTAAAAACAAATGGTATCCTCTATCCATAGAGTCCCATATGCATGGAGGAATTATTATCTTTCCTATTCTCTTACTTTCCCCTTCAACAAACACATAATTGCTATTTTTATTTCGCAGCTCCTCAAAAACTAATGATTCAAATTGCTTTTGACTATTACATTTACCAATGCCTACGCTTCCTAAAAGAGATCCTCTATGATTTGCTGCCTTTTCAAGATCTAGAATATTAAGCCCTTTATCTTTTAACTTATAAAGGAGCTTTGACTTTCCAATTCCAGTTTTACCATGTAACACTATATATGTTATATTATCATTAACTTTAGGCAGTTCAACATTTACATATTCTCTATACCCTTTATACCCACCTTTTAACCTCATGGTATTTAAACCTAAAGCACTGGTGAGGGAATATATACTTCCACTTCTCATTCCGCCTCTAGCACAAAAGAATATAACTTTTTCATATTTCTTGCTGTAGCGCATTATATCTTCATATATCTCTGGAAGCCTTTTAGAAGCAAACTCAACCCCTAATCTTCTTGCCTTTTCAACGCTTTCTTGTACGTATACTGTACCAATTATTTCTCTTTCATTATCTAAAAATAGTGGTATATTAACGGCTCCTGGAATAGTAGCTTCAGAAAACTCTTTAGGACTTCTTACATCTATTAGTACATAATCATTGTAGTTTAAAGTTTCTTCGTATTTTATCGTTTTATACATTGGTCCTCCATGGTAGTTTGCTTTTTTAAGCAGATTTTATCAATTTATTAATATAATAAGCTAATTAACTTAAAAAATCCGTTAGAAAGATTATTACCTTTTCTAACGGCAATGTACATTAATTAGTATAATACTTAAACCAAAGGCTGTCAAACATGTGTTCTTATTGCAGCTTTACTTTAAAATTATAACATATAATTATATAAAAATAAATAACCTAGCAGTTATGCTAGGTTAAACATCGTAGATTCCTATTTGTCTAACATGCTTAGTATGATTCCACTCTTTGTTGTTTTTGTTTATAATCCCTTGAATGGTTATAGGAATCCATGTTAGTGTGTAAAAACCATATAATAGATATCTAATAAACAAAAGACTTTGTTTTTTACCAAAAATCAAATAACTCAATATTATGGAAACAATTAAATAAATTCCATTGGCTAATAGTATAATAAAAATATTTTGTGTTTTTTGTATAACATAACCTATTAATATTATGTGAAGTGAATATGCTCCTAAGAAGGCAAAAAACCTTTTATTTATCTTATCCTCTAAAAGCATTACTAAAGGGGTGAGCAAAAACTGCATTATGCTAAACACCTTCCAACCCGTATTGCTGAATAAAGCATTTACTGTAAATATGCTTTCTGCATCAAATAAAGTCCCTTTCATTAGGGTTAACACTAATGATATTGCTAGCATTAAAGTTACGAAAGGCTGTATAACATATAAAGCACAATCAAAAGCTATAAAATCACCTTTAGATAAAGCCTTTTTTATTAGAGGCATAAAAAATCGTGAAGCTACATCAGCAAAACCTTGCATCCATCTTTTTCTTTGATGCCAAGATTGTTTTAGTGTTAATGGCTTTTCATCATATACTACAGCTTCATGAGCCCATCCAACTTTATGTCCATTTAAAACTAATTTACAGGTAAACTCCAAGTCTTCAGTTAAACAAGTTGCCCCCCAGCCTAACTCTTTTAGGATTTCTGTAGCCATAACAAAACCAGTTCCTCCTAATTGATTTGATAAACCTAAATTAACTCTTCCCATTTGGAACATTCTATTAGCTGACCAAAAAGCTATGGAATAGGCTTCTGTTATCCATGAATCATCTGGATTTTTGCTATCGATATATCCTTGTACAACCTTATACCCTTCACACATTTTAGAATTCATTTCATTTAAAAAATTAGTAGATACTACATTGTCTGCATCAAATATAGCTATAGCATCATATTTTTTGTTCATTTTAAATATCTTAGCAAACATCCATTCTAAAGCAAATCCCTTGCCTCTGTTTTCTTTGTTAACCCTTTCAAAAACCTTTGCTCCACATTTTGTAGCAATTTTTGCAGTATTGTCAGTGCAATTGTCTGCAATAACAAAAATATCATATAATTCTTTAGGATAATCCAGGTTATTAAGACTATCAATTAAATTTTTAATTACTAACTCTTCATTATGAGCTGCAGCTATTAGGGCAAAACTCTTTTCTGGTGCATGTAATTTAGGTTTCTTCTTTTTATATAATCCCACTAATGAGATTACAAGATAATATACTGTAAGCACAAACACAAAAATTTGAAATACAGCTGTAATATTATAAAATATATTTTTCATTTGTTCCTCCTAATTTATCTTAAGTTATTTCGGTTAACAGTATAACATATAAGTAATTTCCCACAACTATTAACGGAATTTTCAAATATGTTTACGTTTAAATCTGTATTTCTCCAATATAAGTATTCCCAATTGTTATAAATAATAACAAATTAATGCCACCTTAGTATGAATTTATATTTAACTTTTTATAAATAAAGAATAATTACTTGTGCATAACATAGCACAAGTAATTATTCTTTATTTTATATTCATATCATTTTGTATTCTTTATGTACTTTCCATGTCACATTTTCCCATTTATAAATGGTAACATTATCAAATTTACAATGAAATTCACAGGGATAATCATTAACATAATTCCAAATTTCATCAAACTTATCTTGTATTTTCTTAGAGGTTACAGTGACATGAAATATTTTATCTTTTCCTTCACCTTTTTTAAACTCTATGTCCTTGCAGGATGATATAACCTCTATTAGCTCATCATAGATCTTATACCCTTCCTCGCTCATTAAAACCTTCATATATATTACTCGGTTATCAAAATGTGAATAATTTTTAATATCATAATTAGAAGCACTATGCCTTTTAGAAAAATCATATAGAACCTTCTCTATATCCTCTATATTATCTCTTTCAAAAGGAGCTTTGATAGTAAAATGCGCTGGAAGTTTCGAAGACTTTGCCTTAAATGCCTTAAATACTTCTTTCCTTAAATTATCATTGAAATCCCCTGCTTCACCATTGACCTTAGACACAATGACATACCTCAATTTAATCACTTCCTTCTACTACAATATATTTATTTTATAATTATCATTCCCTATATAATAATTATATCAACTTATATAGCTAATTTTTTGAATATTTATTTTAATGGATATTTTAATAATTTTCTTAATATAATCTTAACTGATAAATGATATAATTATTTATAATGTAAATTTTATTACTCTGCCATTATAAAATAATCATAACTAGGGGGGAATTTTTATGAGCAAATTTAGTAAAGCAGAAAAAAGCTGGGTGCTTTACGATTGGGCTAATTCAGCTTATACCCTTACTCTTACCTCTACTATTCTTCCACTGTACTTTAAATCTGTGGCTGAACAGTCTGGAGTGTCCGCGGCTAATTCTACAGCCTATTGGGGCTATGCCAATTCTTTTTACACTTTAATTTTAGCTATATTAGCTCCTATTTTAGGTACTATAGCTGACTACAAAGGCTTTAAGAAGAGATTCTTTACTATCTTCTTTAGCATTGGTGTAGTATTTACCTTATTTTTATCCTTTATTCCACCCTATATGTGGATGTTACTTCTCGTATTTTATATTTTTACTGCCATAGGTTTTTCCGGAGCTAATATATTTTACGACTCCTTTTTAGTAGATGTAACCACTGAAGAAAGAATGGACAAAGTGTCTACAGCTGGTTTTGCCTGGGGATATATAGGCAGCACCATACCCTTTATAGTATGTATGGCTATTGTAATTCTTTCTCAAAATAAGATAATACCCCTTTCTATGGCTGGTGCCAGTAAAACTTCTTTTGTGCTTACCGCCATATGGTGGGGAGTATTCACTATTCCCATTATTAAAAACGTAAATCAGGTTTACGGAATTGACGTAGAGCCAAATCCTGTATCAAAAAGCTTTAAACGTTTAGGTAAAACTTTTAAAAATATTAAGGATCATAAAGCACTATTTATGTTCCTTCTTGCTTATTTCTTTTATATAGATGGTGTAGATACCATAATTAAAATGGCTACTTCCTACGGTTCTGACCTGGGTGTTTCCAGCACTAATTTGCTTATCATCCTTTTAGTCACTCAATTTGTTGCCTTTCCATTTGCATTAATTTATGGAAAGCTGGCTGAAAAAATAGGAACAAAAAAAATGCTCTATGTAGGAATAATAATATATACCTTTATATGTATTTATGCTTATTTTATGAAAACCACCTTAGATTTCTGGATTTTAGCCATGTTGGTGGGAACCTCACAAGGCGGTATACAAGCCTTGAGCCGTTCTTACTTTGGCAGGTTAGTACCTAAGGAAAACTCTAATGAGTTCTTTGGCTTCTATAATATTTTCGGTAAATTCGCAGCGATTATGGGACCATTTCTTGTGGGTATAGTGGCTATGACCACCGGAAAAACAAATTATGGGGTATTCAGTATAATAATCCTATTTATCATAGGTGGAATAATCCTAACCTTTGTACCAGATTCTAAAATCGATAAACCTCTTTCCATGCAAGAAGGTATAGAATCTGTAAAGCCATAAAGTTTTTAATAGATGTTAAAAAAGAATGCCTTTAATTATGAAGGCATTCTTTTTTATACTATACTAAAGCTACTATTTAAGCTTCTAAATTCATAGTGTTATTATTAGGTTTGTTTTTGTATGCTTCTATCTTTTTATCTATATTATGTACTGAACTCTTAAAATAAACTTCTTCATTATTACCATTTTTCATTTCATTAATAGTGTGTTTTATCTCTTGAGAAGATACTTCCAGCTCATTTTTTTCTTTATTTTCTACCATAATTATATCCTTAAACATATTATATATATCTATTTCTTTGGTATTACATAGTTCATATAATTTTGCTATGAAGTTATAGTTTTTTACTTCCTTAAGCTCATAATTAATGGCTCTAATATTCTTCTTGGAGTTTATATTATATTTGTACCAGTTCAATATCATAATTTCTTCTGTGGTCTTATCATATAGTATTTTACCTCTATAGATAAATTTATGTAGAAGCTCCATTACTTTTCCCTGTGTTAAATCTAATTCTATAGAAGCCACTAAAGATGAGAAACTATATATCCCACATTGATTTGTGCGAGAGTTAGTAAGTAGATACATATAAAACAACTTTTCTTCAGTATTTAAGCCTAACACAAAGTTATCCTGCCAAAAACTGCTTTGAAGTCTTCTATAATTAGCCAAATTATCACCTCAATTATAGTTATTTAAAATATTCATATATTCTTGAAAAAATAGCTAGGAATAATTCCTAGCTATTTACTTCATTTCTTCTTGCAAGTAGCTTTCTTACTCCATATAGTATGGATATAAGACCCAATAGATAAATCATTGCAGTAGCTGTTTCTCCGGTTTTTGGTAAGTTACCTCCGGGGCTTGCCACCTCTGTTGCAGTAAATATCCATTGCATTTTAATATCTTTACCCTGATATCTATTATCTGTTTCTGCTCCTGGAAGATATGCATTTATATCTATTTCTTTGCTATCTCCTTTAGAAAACTCTCCTAGATAAAGATTACTTGGAGTAAACCCTCCTATATTACCACTGAATAATTGTCCATTCTTATAATTGACTGTAATTTGAAGCTTTTCGAACAAATCTCCTTCTAAATCCACTGGACTAGTCTTTTTAATGGTTAAGTATAACTTTATCTTATTATTAGCGGTATTTTTAATGGTTATTTTAGAATTTTCCTTATCACCAGGATTCATATTCTTAATATCAAAGAGATTCTTCTGGGTTATTATTAATCCTTCTGGGTCTCCTGAAAGTTCTATTACTTCTGCAGAGGCATTGACTTTTATAAGGGATAGTATAAATATAAATGAAAGTACAAAGGTTTTAATAAAATTCTTATAACATTTCTTCATAAATTCTCCTCCTTAATTCCATGGAAGGGAATTTAAATTCCATATTTGTTTATACATATCATTGGATGCCTGTACCGCTTCTCCATAAACCCTTAACTTTAATCTTTTACCCTTATATTGGCTGATTGTATCTTGGTTATAGGATACAGTTAGCTTAAGCTGAGGCTCCGTAAGCTCCCCTGGATTTAAAATACCTTTATAATAGTAGAACCCATTAGAAAGAACCCATTTCCCATTTGAAATATTATCCAAAGTGATTATTACATTGTCAGGATTTAGTGAGGTATCAACCCATTTACCATTCACTTCTTCTTGCCATACAGGTACTACTTTAACCCTTACATAGGATCTTTTCGTCCCAGTATTTTCTATCTTAATTTCTTTTATGGGGGGGTTGAAATTCTCGTGGATTTTTATATCTACTGTACCAGCTTTAAATGCACCTTCAGTTGCCTTACTATCTGTAAAGTAAGCTAGTGTATTAAATCCCATATTTACTAACAGTACAGTAACTACCAGCATCAAAAGCTTTAATATTAAATTTTTCTTTTTCAAAGCATCCCCCTCCTTTTCAATATTTTTTTATTAGATAACTTTATTTTCCTAAATTCTTTCCTTATGCTCATAGTCTAGTAACTATAATATTAAGGAGCAGGTGTAAATGCTTCTAATTGATTTAAAACTGGGTCTGGAATATTCCAAGCACTCTTTATAGCACCATTGGAAGCTTGTATAGCATCGGCTTTAACCTTCACAGTAAAAGTTTTTCCTTGATACTCATTACCTGTTGAAGCACCGTCAAGCCTAACATTTAATTTTAGATTAGCAGCAGTTTCTGGATTTACAATGTTCTTGTAGTAATAGAAGGTACGAGAAACACCATTTCCATCATCATGAGTTGATTTAATCCAATTAGCATCTGGGGTTATGGTTACATTGCTATTAGCAAGTTGTGTATCTAACCATTGCATGCCACTAAGCTCTACTCTAACATAAGCTCTCTTAGTTCCAAGGTTAGGAACTAAATAATCAAAATCATTAGAATCACCAGGATTCCAGTTCTTTATCAGTTCTAAAGTCTTATTATTTACGTCTTCTTCACCTTTTAATATTCCTATTTTTACTGTACCTGCTTTAAAAGTTGCATCGGTTTTAGCTTCTCCTGTAAACCAAGCTAATGTTCCGCCTAGTACTAAACCTAAGGATAATGTTACTGCTGCTATGCTAGCAACTAATTTCTTTTTCATATATAATTCCTCCTAATTTTTCTTTTTTAATAGTTTTATTATTTTTGAGGATTCTGAAACAATTAAGAATCCCCCTATTAGAATTGCCATAATAATCAATCCATTCCTACCTCTAAGCTTTGCCATTATTCTCCCCACCATGGGAATTGAAACTTTCATCACTCCCAGTACCTGTTCATAAGGCACTTCTCTTGGGTCCTTTACTTCATTAGCATCGCCTTTAGTAGTATATAGCACCTTAGAAGACTCTTCTCTAATACCCACTACTCTATGAGTAGTAGCATCTTTGCTATCTTTATCTTTAAAGGTAATGACATCATTGACCTTTATATCTTCCACAGCTGCCTTCTTATCTATTATTAAGCTGCCAGCATTAAAAGTAGGGCTCATGCTGCCGCTTAACACTATATACATGCTATATCCGCCGATGGTAGGTGGTTGATTTTTACCCCTATTGGCCAAGGTAAAATAGAAAAGTACTAATGAAATAAACAATAGAAGAGCTATTAGAATATTACCTATAATATTTATTACCTTTTTAGCTGTGTATAACTTCTTACTTGATTCCATATAACTCTCTCCTATTATTTAATCACTGGGAAAATATTGTCTACTTTTTCATTGTCAGTAAATCCACCTGGTTTTTTTACCTTAAGGGTTATAATAACTTCTTCATTTCTATTGCTTTCTGATAACAAAATGCTTCCTGTAGAGGTAATATCTATACCAGTCTTATTCTTTATGCTTATGAGCTGATAATACTCAGATATATAATCTGGTAATACGGAATAATTTCCTAAAGGTAATCTGGAGTAATTCTTAATTTCTCTGGGGCTTTGAATGATATTCCATCTTTGCCCATTAACTGCTGTGGCTTTTAGATAAAATTCATCCTCTATGCTGTTAGATATGTCATTACCATTCTCATCTAAAACTATTATCTTAACCTTGAACTCTCCAAACTTTTGAACCTTCAAGGTTACTTGATCCGTGGCCACACATCTACCAAAGAAATCTCTTACTTCTACCTTATATTCTGTATCTTCAGCAGGAGTTACAGTTGGATTACTTACTGAAGAAAATTCATTCCAATTAGCAGTCCCTGCCTTTCTAGAGAACCATTTATAAGTGTAGCTACCAGTAGTATTTAGGTTATTATCTATCCATGTTACAGTGCCATCCGGTAAAGTTGTCCAATTCATACTTGTACCAAAACCACCTATAGCTGTGGGGTTACCTCCAAGTACTACGCTGTCCCCTTCATTTACCGTTCTATCTGATCCCGCTTCTGCCCTTAATGCAGCTGGAACCTTTATCTTTGGCATTGGGAATATCTTTTTCTGAGAGGCATTATTAATATCTTTATAACCAACCTCTGCATTTTTATTGGTGAATATCATCTCACCATTACTTCCTCCGTAGCTATCCTTTGCCTTTACGTTATAGGTTAATTTTTTAGATTCATTACCTAAGGTTCCCAAATTCCAAGTGATGGTTCCTGTGGAAGAATCGTATAAAACACGGTTTTCAACTCCTCCTAAGGCTACTGGAACCCCATCTATCTTAAAGCTGTTGGTATCTAAGGTAAAATTGTTTCTTATTTCATCAGAGAGTATATCTTTTATCACCGCTTCTTTAGCTGCATAGTTAACAGAGTTGGCTATTTTCAGGTAAATCTCTGTAAGCTGAGCTGATGTAGCTGAATCATAATAATTTCCTGGACTTGCTATTTGAGTTAATGTGTTTACAGCGGTTTGCTTATCTTCAGCGTTTAACCCATTAAATAGCCCTACAGTAAATACCAAATATCCTCTGTTTTTTGATGTAGCAGCCTCATTAATTGCCTGGGTAATTGGATAATTAGGATTATTATTTTGAGTTGGTCTATTGGCTATTCCATCAGATAATAATACTATGGATTTTGCAGCATCTGCTCTTGCACCCGCTAATACTTGATTAGCTTTTACAAGTCCGTCATAGATATTGGTACTCCCATTTGCATTTAAGCCATTAATAGTGCTATTGATATTATTTAAGTTGTTTGTAAGAGTTCTACCTATAGTTGCATCACTACTAAAACTCACTATAGAAATACGATTATTAGAACTACTCTGTATTATCTGTTGAGCAAATGCTTTAGCAGCATTCTTTGCACTGGTCATTCTTCCATCGTTATCCATACTTCCTGAGCGGTCTATTACAAGAACGATATCTAGAGGTTTAGGTGTAGGATTTCCTTTTAAGGATAATTCCACCTCATAAATCCTTTCGCAAGGGCTTACAAGCTTAGCCTTCTTATCCACCTCTACCACCTCCGCAGCAGCAGGTGCTGCAGCCAAAGAGGATATACCTGTTAAAGTAATTAGAATAGGAATTGTTACCAGCACTAAAAGAGATCTAATTAGAGATATCTTTCTAATATTTCTCACCTCCCCTTCTAAGCAATTATTAATGTTATGTAATATAATATATCACCTAATAGTTTCATTTTAGTTTTATACTAGTTTTATATTGGTTAAATTTTATGAATTTTTAGAATTTTCCATAAAAATAAAGAAAGGTACTAAATAGCACCTTTCTTTATTTAAATTATAGTGAAATCTATGGTTAAATATTCTAGATATTTTTTTTCGCTCTTATCAATAAAATTCTTCAATAATCGTTTTTTTACTATATCCCAATTTTCTTTAGGTATATCATATAAGAGAATTAGTATTTCACCTTTTCTCTCCTCATTATCTATGGAAAAGACATCGCCTTTTCTAATGGTATAATCCACCGTATCCACTAAAATGTCATACACTGTGAAAAAATCACTTCCTAAATAAGGACTCAAAGTGACTTTCATCAAAGCGCTTCTAATACCGCTAGTTATGCTAAGATCTTTTTCAAGCCTAAACATCTTATTAAAAGCTTCCTTATGACAAGCTCTTGACTTATGGGAAGGTGATCCTTTAACTTCCTGCAGTTTTATGTTATTATCTCTCATTAAAGTAGCACTAATATCGCTAAAGCTTATAATATCTTCATTTATATTATTAAAAGTCTTAGATTTTGCCCTTAATGCCTCGTGTATTATTTCTTGCAATTCCATCATAACTCTAGAAGGCATAATATCTAGTTCCTTATGAGATTTTTCTTCTACATATTTATAATGCTCCAAAGCTTCTTTATATTTTCCCTGCTTTACCAAAACATCAATAAATTCCACATGAAAGCTTTCTTCTAAAGGTTCTATCAGCATAGCCTTTTCTAGTATATCAAGAATCTCCTTTGTATAATTGAATTTTTTTAATATCATTACAGTGCTTTCCACTAAATCAACGTATAATCTCTTATAGTAATTTCTTATAGGTAATATCCATTGATCACTAGGCAGATTGTCAATAAAATGATTTTTATAAAGTTCTAGGGTATTCATCCTTAGTGTTAAATTTTCTTCACCAACACTAATATCATTTTTAAGAACATCTATATTCTTTTGAAACTCTTCCAGATCTAAAAAATAATTTCCATTTAGTTTAAGCATATAGCATCCATTCTTAAATACCAGTTCCATGAATTCTTCTAATTCACTGTGACATAATTCAAAACTTATCTCTTTAAGAATCTTTCTTAATCTAAAAATTTGTCCTTTTATGGCGTTTTTTGAATCTTGATATTCCCTATCGTCCCATAAATTTTCTTCTATAGACTCCACACTTAAAAGCCTATTCCTGTGGGTAATTAAAAATCTGAACAAAGTAAATATTTTCGGGCAAGTATTAAACTTATAAATAATAGGTTTTCCCTTATATTTAACTTCAAAATGGTCAAAGGTATAAATCTCTAATGGATAATTATATATTATTTCCTCTTCATAAGTATTATAGAATCCTACTCCTTGCCAAATCAAATATCCTCACTCCTTAAATTATATTTACATACAGTATCCTCCTTCTTTAGTTAAACCCATGAGCTAATCTTAAGTAACTTACAAAAATGATAATCACTATACATTTTCCCTAAAAAATGTATTTATCTAGTTAAAATCTATAATAATTATTATTAATATGCTTGTCAATCATTGTTTATTACCTTATTTCAGCAATTTACTGCAATACATTTAAAAAGTGTCAAAATATTCCATAAAATGTAACTACCCCAGGGGTGATACCATAAAATGGTATCACCCCTGGGGTAGTTACATTTATTTACTTTAATCTAAAGGTTTTTGGAGCTAATTTATAGGTTAAGGCAAGTGCCACTATCATGTATATTATAGTAACTGCCATAACCCCTAAGGTAAAATAAAGGGATGAGGTTTTTACTTGAAGGCAGATATAACTAATAATATAAATTATGCTATTAACTATTTTGAACAGCGGGCTTTTTACTGTTAGCTCTTTTGTATATGGTTGTATAACATAATACATAAAAAGATGGTGTATAGCAAAAAAACAAGCTAAAGATAATATTGAAAGAAATAATGGTATCATTGTTATAAGCTCACTAACATAACCTGAAATTATAATAATTCCCATCATAGCTACACAAAGCGCAAAAGCAGGGATGATATTTAGAAGGACTGTTCTCTTAAGCCTTGAAGTAAAATTTGACAATATCACTTTACCTTGGCGATAGTAGCCATATCTTAAAAGGCTTATATCACAATTATAAAACATAGCCTTACATATTCTTTCTCCTGTAGACATTGTGTACATAATAAACACCATTACTGGACCACTTTTTTTAATTACTCCCAATAAAGATTCTCTTAGCTCAGGGAAAAATAGAACTATACCACTGGTGATAATAAAAGCGGCTAAAATCATAAACACTCTTATTCTTACAGGGGCTGTCATTATCCTTCTATGGCGCTGAAAAAATAATGCATTTAAATATTCATAACCTTGCTTATTTTCGAATAACCCTCTTTTTAAATCCTCTTTATTCATTTTCTTTTCATCTATTTTTACATCAGCAAATTTAATATTAGTCTTTACTGTTTCCAAATCATATAAATTATCTTTAGTAAGAATTTTCTTTGAAATTAATGTATACCCTTTAAAATTCCATAAATATAAAAATGCCAAAGCTCCTAAAAATAATATAGAAATTATAGTTATGATATTAAAGATTACTGATTGAAAATCTATAGTTTTACCTGCTATAGGTAAACCATATGCACAGGCGATAGCTAATAAAATAACTGTTGATATAATATAATTGTTTTTTACCATGATAATTTTTGTTTTTCTATATACTATAAGATTCAACCATTCTCCTATAAATCTTAAAAAAGTAAACTCTATCATAATCACAAAGGCCTTAAATGGAGAAAATCCAATTATTAATCCTATTATTATCATTGGGACAATAAAATGTATGAATTTTTCTATATTAATGTATAGTATTTCACCTATGTAAAATTCCCGTGGATCACATCTCATTAGATTTATCATATTAAATGCCTTTTTATTAGTACTATCTAAAATTATCGTTCCAATAAGTGGACCCAATACTAGACTTAAAAAGAAGAATATATGCAAAAAAATCGGCACACTCTTATGTATATCTTTAGTTATTAAATAAGAAGGGAGAAGAATTATTACTCCTAAATAAAAAGCCTTTCTAAAAAATCCTATCAGCAGCCCTATAATTTTCCCTACCACCCCTAGTGCTACTTTAACATTAGTCTCTTTATATAAAGTATCAGGTATCTTTTTACCTACAATTGGTAGCTTTTTGAGAAAATGAATAAAAGTATTAGCATTTTCTGCAAAGGAGACTTTAAAACTATTAGAAAATGTTCTAATCATGGTAGTCCTCCTTTAAAACCTCCATTATCTTCTCTTCAAATTCCGGATTTTTTAATAGCTCATGATCCAATTCCTCTAGAATACCATTATTGAGCACTACAATTTCATCGCATAAATCTACTGCCAGCTGAAGTATATGGGTAGAGAATATTATTATATGATTACTTTTCATCTTTTTAATGAGGTTTTTAATCTCCAGTGCCACTACCACATCAAAAGAGGTCAAAGGCTCGTCCAACAAAATTACTGGCGGTCTTGTTATTAAAAAGCAAATCATTTGTATTTTATTTTTCATGCCTTGGGAATATCCCTTTATAAGACGATATCTATCCTCTTCATGGATTTTTATAATATCAAAATACTCATCAATAGATAATAAATCTTGAATCTTATCCTTATTAATATCAATATAAAATTTTAAGAATTCATATCCCGTAAGAAATTCTGGCAACACTGGCTCAGAAAAAACATATCCTACCTTGGAGAAATCTAACTCTTTATTAATATTTTCATTTTCTTCAATCTTTACCTTACCTGAATCATAAATATCTTCACCGCTGATACAATTAAATAATGTGGTCTTACCTGCACCATTTCGCCCTAAAAGTCCATATATTTTTCCTTTTTCAAAGGTAAAGGAAGCTTTTTTCAACACTTGCTTTTCCCCATAATTTTTTTCAATGTCTTCTAATATAAGTTTCATATTATCAATCCCTCCTACTGTCACTATTTCTCCCTTATGGTCAATTTTAGCATAAAAATCATCCCTTAACCTTAAATTTTCCATAAATACACCTTAAATCTAAGGGTTATATCCTCCACCCTAGCTTTTCAATTTCATTATATTTTGCGTACCATCCTTCTTTCCCTACTAGCTCCTCAGGGGTTCCTCTTTCCACTATAACTCCATTTTCTAATATCACCACTTCATCTGCATCAATAATTCCAGAAACCCTGTGACTAATAGTAAGAATAGTTCTATCCTTAGATACTTCTCTTAAGACCTTAAATATCTTTTGCTCTGTTATAGCATCTAGCCCTGAGGTTACCTCATCCAATAGCAGAATAGGAGGATTACATACCAATGCACAGGCTAAAGATAACAATTGATATTGTCCATAAGATAGCTTGCTTTCTCCCTCTCCAATTAAGGTATCATATCCTTGAGGTAATTTAATAATATCCTTATGCAAACCAACATTTTTAGCTGCAGTTATTACTTCTTCAAGGGTTATGCTTTCGTCAAACAAGGTAATTGCATCCTTAACACTTCCATTATAAATTGGAAATGACTGAGGCACTATTCCTATAATATGCCTTCTTAAATTAGGTGACATGGTAAAGGGATTGAAGCCTCCTATTTTAATGCTTCCTTTATTAGGTGTGTATAATCCTGCCACAAGATTTAAAATTGTACTTTTACCAGCCCCAGTTCTTCCTACTAAAGCTACCTTAGTTCCTGCTTTAATGTCTAGGCTTATGTTTTCTACAACATTTTTACCCTCATTATAACAAAAAGAAACTTCTTTTAAAGAAATACTTAAATGAGTATATTTATCCTTCAAAGATAAATCCATAGATAACTCATCATAAGCATCTGTATATCTATTTTCATTTGCTTCATTTAAAAAATCTTCTATCCTTTTAACCCCAGAAACTGCTTCTTGTATAGTTTGAAATTCCATAGCTATAGATTCCACAGGAGCTAGTATCCTGGATATAAGATCTATAATTGCTGCCAAGGAACCACTGGTTATACCTAAAGTCCCCAAACCACTAGGGGCAGCAATAATTACTGTAATAGTGATAATAAAAGATCTAAACACCTGCATCAAGCAAGGAAATATTGAATCAAAGGTGCTTGTTTTATGCACTGCATCAATATTATCATTTAATGGCTTCTGGAAGTTTGATATAAAATGTCTTTCCATGCCAAATATTTTTACTGTTCTAATATCATTAAACAGTTCTTGAATAAAAGCATTTATATGACCAACCGCTTTTCTTGTCTTCATTTGAGCCTTTAAGGTTGCATCCTTAAAATACTTTGCAATAAAATATATCATAGGAATTAAAACTAATGAATATAAGGCTAAAGTGGGACTTAATAGATATATGGACACAATTATGCCCAAAGCCTTCAAAGTATCCGCTAACATTCCTATTAATCCTGTGGTGAAAAGTGTACCAACAGCATCTACATCCGAAGTAAACCTGCTCATTACTTCTCCAATAGGGTTATTTGAAAAATATGAAATAGGTAGCTTAGCTAATTTCTCCCCCATGTTATATCGAATATTAGAAAGCATATTTTCACCTATAATTGCCATCATAAACTCACGTACAAAGTCTGCAATACCACTTATAATCACAGCTAACATATAGTAGCTAGATAGCTTCCATAGAATATTAGAAACTCCTAAAGAAATATTGTTATCTATAATGTTTTTTAATAATTGAGGAGGAACTAATTGCATGCTAATACCTAATATAATTGCAGCAAATAATAAAAACATATTTAGAGGTTTCTTTTTAGCCGTTGTCTTTAATGAGCTTAATATGATATTATTCATTTAATTCACCCCCATGAATTTCTGAGAATCAATTATCTTATTATATATTCCTTCATTATTTGATAGCTCTTCATGAGTTCCCATCTGAACTATTTTGCCCTTATCTAATACTATGACTTTGTCCGTATATTTAAAAGACTCCAACCTGTGAGAAAAAATAAAGATGAATTTACCTTTAGCATTTTGTCTTAATGCTTCAATAATTTTCCCTTCGGTATATATGTCCACCGCTGAAAAAGGATCATCTAGTATTACAATACTGGCATCTTTATACAAAGCTCTTGCCAAGGATATCCTCTGCCTTTGACCTCCAGAAACTTTTGAGCCCTTTTCTGCCACTTGAGTTTTTACTCCCTTTTCAAATTTGCTAATATCTGTTTTCAAACTTGCTATATTTAATACCCTCTCCAACTTTTCTGGGTTCTCATTTCCCCATGTAATATTATTTTCCAGAGTATCTGAAAAAAGGAAGGGGTCATGACCCATATAAGTTACAGTAGCTAACTTCTTATTATCGGGAATATCTTTAAGCTCTTCACCCTCTAATAAAATATTTCCTTCATAATCATATAGTCCAGTTAAAGCTAGTCCTAATGCGCTTTTTCCGCATCCTACAGGGCCAGTAATTCCTATTATCATTCCTGAAGATACATTAAATGATATATTATTGATTACATACTTATCTCCTGTGGGGTATTTAAATGAAAATTTCTTTATACTCATTTTTTTTGGTTTTAGAGTGGTTTCAGATAATTTGGTTATTGCATTATCCTTTACCATTAAATTTTTTACCCTTTCCCAAGATGCCTTGGCTCCCTGTTGAATATTAAATAATTTAGCTGCAGTGGTTGTCCTAGTTGACAGGGCAATAAACATTGCAACATAAGCCGTTAACTGTCCTATGCTCCAGCTTTTATCAATAACTTTATTACCACCTAATGCTATTACAATAATTATTCCAATAGAAGCCAAGGCAGAATAAACAGGGGCTAATCCATTTTTCAACACTGTAGCCACCGCTGTTTTACTAGCTTGAATATCTAATTTTTCTTTTAATCTATTTAACTCTGCTTCTTCTCTTCCATATAGCCTTAAAATATTAATCTGTGAAATGATTTTTCTAATGTGGGTAGTAGTTTTAGAGTTAGCTTTTCTTGCTTCTTTAGATTTATTTTGAACAGTTTTTCTCATTAATTGAGCTAAAGATATTACTATAGGAATGGGTATAGTGGCTAATAAAGTGATTTTTATATCATAACTCATTAGAGCCACCCAATAAGCAATCATAAGAACCCCGGTATCAAAAATTTCTGTTATAGTTTTTCTAATGGCTTCTACCACGATGTCCACATCACCCACAGTGGTGGACATCATATCTCCAACTTTTTGTTTTTCAATGGTGTTTAAGTCAGTACTTAATATTGACTCCATTATACCCACACGCATATCTCCACTCATGCGATTGGCCATATCCCTAACATAGTATCTTTTAAAAAACCTAGCAACTTGAAAGCTCAAAGTAATACCAATGAATTGCATCCCAGCTTTCAGTATTCCTTCCATACCATTAGATGATATAGCAGCATCTAATAGTTTTCCTTGAAATATTGGGCCTAACACCATGGCTGAATTAAATGCTATACCGGTGATAGCTGTAATAATGAACTGTTTAGAATATTTTTTTATATAGGATACTAATTTTGTAGAATTTTTAGGTGGAGAAAAAATTATTTCATTATTTTTTTCATTCATATCAATTGCTTTAACCTCCAAAATAAGCATAATTTTTTAGAATTAATGCGTAACCTAGTTAATTTTATTTCACTTTATTTGTGTAAAAAGTAAAAATTATTTTAAAAAAAAGTCTTCCTATCCTAAGATAAGAAGACATAAACTCATCATTTTATCCGCCTCTTATCGAAGTTTTAGCTGGACCACCTTGCCACTAGCAGGTTGGTATAGGGTCATAGAGCTAAATCTCTACCCTAACTCTTGATATATTGGCTTTTAAATTTTACATATTTAGTATATCATATAATCCGTTGCAGTACTATATCTCTAATATATTTTTAATATAACTATTTATATTAAAATTTGGAACGTTACTAATTAAAACTTGGAACATATGCTTATGCAAATAAGCTTTTTATCCATTGTATGAATCCTTTTTTTCCTTCTTTTACAGTTTTGGTTTCTTCTTTCTTTACTTCAGGTAATTTAACTTCATCTGTTTTCATTATGAATTTAACCTTACCTTCCATATCTTCTCCTATCCCTGAGAAGGTACCATACTCTTCGGAAAGTTTTATGATTTCATCTTTTGTATCTAATATTTCTTGTACATCATCTACTTTTCCGCCTACTTCATCATGAAGCTTGGTTATTCCTTCTTCATCAAACTTATCCATACCTTCGCTTAAGGCTGAAGCACCTTTAGAAAGCTCATCGGCACCATTTTTAAGTTGCTTTGATCCATCTGATAGAGAATTTACTCCACTGTTCAATTCAATTAATCCATTATAAAGCTGGCTGGAACCGCCTTGTAACTTATTAAATCCTGCTGTTAACTCTGGAATCTTTCCTAAAGCTTCTCTTGCTTTTGCAACGTTATTTTTCTCTAAGGATTCTTTCATTATATTTAGTATATCTTCACTTTCCTTTAAGTGGTTTTGCATTTCCATAAGCTTCTTTAAATCCTCTGGAGATTTAGCTAGTTTTTCTGCTGTTTCTGGTGTTAAATTAGTTTCTATAGCTTTTATTACTGGTTTTAAGCTATCTACATCTTTTTCTATTACACTAATTTGAGCTAAAGTCTTTTGAACTTCTGGATCATTAGTTTTAGCTATTACCATTTTTAAAGCTTTGATATTATTTTCATTATTTTTAAGGCTTTGCTTCATATTTCCTACTTGAGGAAGCACTGCATTTATCTTATTTAATTCAGCTTTAACTTTTTCATCATTCATCACAGCATTTAATGATTGCAGTAGCTTTATTGTTTCTGGATCACTTAATTTCTGCTTTGCTCCATTTAATGCACCAGCCATGGTTTTAATAGAAGTTACATTTTCCTGTGATAAAGCTTTTGATGCTCCATCTATAACTCCAGCATTAGCTGCAAGTCCTTTTTGTAATTCAGCTAACATAGCCAAATTTTTCGATGCTTCATCTAGAGCTGATTTAGAATTAACTACATTATTTTTAGTTTCATTAATTGCTTGAACATACCCTGCAAATAATTTCTTTAATTGTGCATTAACATCCTTTGTAGCAGCATTATCCGATGGATAAGCTTTATCTATAGCAGCATTAAGTGCATTTATATTATTAGAATCTAGTAACTGTACGCTTTCAGTTATGAACTTTTCTCCATTACTCTGTTGACTCTTTATAAATCCTTGCATGCCAGATATATCTACTTTACTTAATTGTCCTACAGAATCTAGCAAGCTTTTGAAAGTAGCTGCATTATCAAGTAATGGCATCATGCTTGTTAATGCTGATGTGTCCATTTTTGCTAGTCCATTTATGTCTCCCATAAGTCCAGCAAGTTTATCCATATTATTCATTAGATTCATTAGTGGTTGTAAGTTTTCCATATTTATATCTAAACTGTTTAGTGCATCTGCATTATTCATTAACTCCTGTATACTTTTCACGTTCTCAGGTGTAGCTAGGGCTTTTAGCTGCTGCACTAACGGATCTGATATAAGTTTAGCAAATTGAGCATCTCGTACATCCTTAACTGTTTTACCAGCCATACCTATATTTTCTTTGCTCATAAGAGGTAATAGTCCTGCTAAATCTTCAGTAGGCATGTCTTTAGCAAAAAATGCATCTTCAATTAGAGTCCTTTCTTGCTGAACTTTTTTGTCATCAGTGATTAAAGCAAGTTTATTTTTATTGCCTGGGGCATTTACTTCTTTAACTAGTTGATTTACTCCTACCCCAGCTAAGGTAATACCATCATATAATTGTGATGAACCGTTTTTCAAGGCATTAGAGCCAGAGTTTAGCTTATCCACTCCAGATACTAATTCTCCCATTTTTTCAGAAAGTAAGCTTCCTCCATCAGATAGCTTTTTAGCCCCATCTTTTAATTGTGTGCTGGCATCCTTAAGTTCATTTATTCCATCCTTAAGTTCTGATATATTTTTTGCTTCTTTAAAAGCTTTTACATCTGGCAAGTTAGGAGTAGCTGTTATCATTATTGGTCCTAACTTAAAGTTTTCTACCTCTGTGGTAACTTCTAAACTTTCATTTAAATCTAAATCAATTAAATCCTTATCTATATTTAAGCTATCCTTTAAACCTGGTAAAGAAATAAAGGTAATTATAGAGTTATTTCCATCAGATATTACCTCTCCTGAATTAACCTTAACATTCTTAAAGTTTTCCAGAGGTAAATTCATAACTGTTACCGCAGTAAAAGGTGTGTATATATCTTTTTCTTTCCCATTTATAGTAACTTTATGAGCATCTTTATTTTTTACATCCACTTTTATTTTTAAGCTACCGGATTTCCCTGCTATGTCCTTAGGGTTTACCTCTTGTCCATCTAATGTATAGGTAATTTTAACATCTAAAGGAAGGTCCTTATCTGTTTTTCCTTGATAAAAAATGTTATTATCTTTGCTTTTCCATGTTAAGTTTTCTCCATTTATCTCTGGTTTATCATCACTCTTAACATTTTTTATATCCTTTAATGATGATTTATCCTTAATTTCAGAAGCTGTGGGATTATAAACCCAATCGCTAACTATTCTTTCTTTTACTTGTCCTTCATGACTTAATGTAACATATACTGATTCATCTTTCTTTATACCTGAAGCAGCTTGTACTGTAGTCCCACCTAGAATAGAACCTACTAAAACTAAACTTATTAAAGTTTTTGACATACATTTATATCCATTTTTATTCATGTTCAATTCCTCCTATTACTTTATGCTGCTGAATTATTATCATTAGTAGAAACAGCATTTTTTCTCCAACCCTTAGTAGTATGAGCTATTAATTTTTCACTGACAATTAATATAGATGGCAATATGAATATTATTACTACCATACTTATTAAAGCCCCTCTTGCCATAAGCACACATAAGCTCTTTATAAGCTCCATATCTGAAACTATTGCAACCCCTGCTGTTGCAGCGAAAAATGTAAGTGCACTGGTAACTATAGATTTGGCTGATCCTTGTACTGCAATCCTCATAGCCTCAATCCTGCCATGTCCATTTTGTATTTCTTCCTCAAATCTTGAAGTAAGAAGTATTGCATAGTCTACCGTAGCTCCAAGCTGAATGGTACCTATAACTATGCTGGATATAAAGGGAATGGTATTTCCTGTATAGTATGGTATACCAAGATTTACAAATATAGCTAACTCAATAGATAAAACCAGTATTACTGGTAAGGATATTGATTTAAATACAAAGAGTATTATGGCAAATATAGCCAGAATAGATGCATAGTTAACATTTTTAAAATCTATATCAGATATTTCAATTAAATCTTTAGTTAGTGGACCTTCACCAGCCACCATGCCATCTTTGTCATACTCTTTTACAATGCCCACTACTTCTTCAATTTGCTTATTTTCTGCGTCTTGAGCTGCCTTGTATTTTGAGTTGGCAATAATTAGGTTATATCCATCTTTTATTACACTGGATTTCATATCTTCAGGAATGAAGCTTTCAGGCACTCCTCCTCCTACAAATTTATCATAGGATACTACTTTTTCTATGCCATCCACCTTTTCTATCCTGTCTACCATTTCTTTCTTTTTATAGGATGGAATATCATCTTTAACTATGATCATATGGGTGGTCATCATGTTGAACTTATCCTTCAACTTATTTGTAGCCACAATAGATTCCATATCCCTAGGTAGTGATTCATCTAGGTTATAATATACTTTGGCATTGTTTGAACCATATATAGCTGGTATAAATGCAATAACAAATATAACTACAAACAATTTGTATTTACGGGTTACTAAATCTGCCACCTTATTAAATTCAGGTAATATTGTTTTGTGTTTGAATTTATGGATTGGTTTATCAAAAAACAATATAAAGGCAGGCAGTATGGTTACTGTACTTATTACCCCTAGAAAAACACCCTTTGCCATTACTAACCCAATATCTTTTCCTAAAGCAAGCTTCATTACTATTAATGCTAAAAAACCTGCTATGGTAGTTAGTGAACTTCCTGATATTGCTTTTATGGTGTTTGCAATAGCCTCCGACATGGCTTCATTCCTATCATCGTACTTAGATTTTTCTTCCTCATACCTATGGAGTAAGAATATGGAATAGTCCATGGTAACGCCTAATTGTAATACTGCTGCTAGGGCTTTAGTTACATAGGATATCTCCCCAAAGAATATATTAGTTCCAAAGTTATATAGTATTGCAAAACCTATAGATGCTAAGAATATAAATGGTATTAAAACTGACTCCATGGTAAGTGCTAGCACTATAGTTGATAAAACCACCGCTAGTAAAACATACAAAGGAGTTTGTTTATCTGCTAAATCCTTTGTGTCTTTTACTATAGCTGATACCCCGCTTAGGAAACATTGCTTATTCATTTCTTTCTTTATATTTCCTATAGCTGTTTGAGTTCTTTCTGAGGCTCCACCTTCTTTGAACTTAATTACTACCATAGTGGAATTGCCACTGTAGAAAAAGTTTTTAACCTCATCTGGATATATTTCTTTTGGTACAGTTATATCCACTAGGTCGTCAACCCATAGTACTTTTTCCACTCCATCAATAGTGGATATCTTATTTTTTATTTTCACTATATCCTTTGATTCCATGTCATCAATTATAAGAAATGAAGTAGCAGCGCTACTAAAAGTTTCATCTAGTAAGGTTTGCCCTTTCATAGAATCTAAATTTTTAGGTAAATAGGTTAACACATCATAGTTAATCTTTGTCATTACCATACCAAAAGTGGCTGGGATCAATAGGAATATAGCGATTATTAAAACTAAAACTCTTTTTTCTGCTATAAATCTTCCAAATTTTTTCAAATCTATTCACTCCTTGCAAATATTAGGGTCTAATCATTCTTTCAATAGTTTTAAACAATATGGGCTTCATTTCATCTATACTATAAGGTTCTTCTAATATAATGCTGCTGTAGCAAACATTACCTGTAAGTTCGATAATCATAAAAAGTGTCTTTTCAGCCTCTTGTTCATCCATATTTAATTTTTTCATGTTAGAGATAAAAGTCTCTACTAGTTCGCTCATTTCATCATATTGTTTTGGCTGCATTATCGCCCTTCTATACACCCCCCAAGAAAAGTTTTTATTAATAAGCTTAAGTGTAAGTTTATTTTCTTTAAAGTATTCTATTATGTAATCCACATAAAATAAAAGCATATCTATAAAACTGTCAAATTGTTTTTCTTCTGTTTTTTGAAGGGCTTCTTTAAGTACCATAGAGCTTCTTTGAAGTATTATTTTATTAATGATGTCGTATTTATCTTTAAAATATAAATAAAAAGTTCCCTTAGCTACTCCAGCTTTTTTCACAATATCATCTATAGCTGTATTGTGAATTCCTTTAGTAATAAAAAGCTCATAAGCAGCAGAATATAAATCATTTTCTTTAATCATTTTCTTACTGGACATTTTTGTGCTAGTACCGTTTTTGTTAGTTTTTTCACTCACTATCTCAATCCCTCCTTAGATTAACATGTAAACAGTTTTATGCATTTATTATAGAAAAACATAATTTATGACTAATAGTCATTTATCATAAATACTATTATAACCAAAACTGACTAATAGTCAATATGTTTTTTAAAAAAATATTTGTATTTTTTTAATGGGGTAATCGCTGATTTTGTAAAGCATTACATAGTATTGCGTAAATTTTTAAATACTATGTATTGACACATAAAAAGCATTATGATAAATTTAAGTTGAACATTAATTTTATACAATTTAATTTTACTTAATATATTATTAGGAGGAATAAAAAGTTATGAAAATTTACGATTTTAATTTAAACACTATCGATGGAGATAATGTGTCTTTAGAGAAGTATAAAGGAAAAGTTCTCGTTATAGTAAATACTGCTAGCAAATGTGGATTTACACCTCAATATGAGGATTTGCAAAAATTATATAATAAATATAATGACCAAGGTTTAGAGATATTAGGCTTTCCTAGTAATCAATTTGCTGAGCAAGAACCTGGGAATAGCCATGAAGTTAAAAATTTTTGCCAAGTAAATTATGGAGTTACCTTCCCTTTATTTGAAAAAATTGAGGTTAGAGGGAAAAACGCTCATCCTCTATTTAAATATTTAACCGAATCGGTACCTTTCAAGGGTTTTGATACAAGTAATGCCAGTGGAAAGATGCTCTCTACATTTTTACAAGAAAAATTTCCTGACTTTTTAATAGATGATTCTATAAAATGGAACTTTACAAAATTCTTAATAGATAGAGAAGGTAATGTGGTGGAAAGGTTTGAGTCACCAGTAGAACCAATGGATATGGAAAATAATATTAAAAAATTGTTATAATTAAGTAAACTCGCACTTTCTAACAAATTTATCGTATACTATATAAGTAATTATTATTTTAACCTACATAAAAGCATTAGAAAGGTGTGATATTTATGAAGAAAATTTATCTATCTTTAACTATGGTTGTATTATTAGCTTTTTCATTCATTGGATGCGTAGGAAAAAAAGATATTAATGCCGTAAATAATCCCCCTTCGCCCCAAGCTATAAATGATACTAAATTATCTGAAAACAAAGAAGAAACACCAAAATATATCCCCAAAGACTTTTTACCTAATAAACTAAATTTAAAACTTTCTTATGATGGAGGTTTTGAAAATGGCGGAGAACAAAGTTACATAGAATACGTGGATAATAATAGGGTTCAAATGAAAACAGTAAATGGCGGTACAAGTTTAGTAAAAGTTATAGAGTCTAAGGAAGATTCTATATCTATAGTCTATATAGAAGGAGAACTCTATAATAAGAAAAACATGTTATCTACAGCATCAAATTTTAATGAAGCCTTACTTAAGGCTCCAATAAAAGTGGGTACTAGTTGGAAGAGTGACGATGATACCACTAAAACCATAACTGCAGTAGATATGGACCTTAATACTAAAGCAGGTAATTTTAAAGTTGTAGAAGTGACTAAAAAAGGTAAGGATTATGTATCAAAAGAGTACTTTGCAAAGGATCTTGGAGTAATAAAAACCGTGTTTCAAACCAATGGTAGTGAATTTATTACAGAAATAAGATCCATTGAAGAAAATTCCCCTTTAAAAATAGGTTATAGATATTTTTATTATGATGTAGTTAACGATAAAAGCCTCTATAAAGAAGTATCTTTTGCTCAGCAAGAAGAATCAAAGTTAAAGGCTAATATAGAAGAAAATCTGAGAAAAGTACCCTCTAAAAACTTTATAGCCATTAAACCTGCCATAAAGATTAATAAAATAGAATTAATAAAGGATAAAGCCCTTCTCCACATTGATTTTTCTAGTAACTTTGTTAAGGAGATGAACTTAGGCAGCGGACCCGAAACTTTATTTCTTCAAAGTATAGTAAATACCTTGGGATATAACTATGGTGTACCTGAAGTTATGATAACCCTAGATGGTAAACCCTATTCCTCTGGTCATATACTTATGAAAAATGGAGAAACCTTCAAGGTAGGTTATGAGAATAGTGTGAAAATTAAATAATATAAAAAAGTCACTGGATATCCTATAAATATTCAGTGACTTTTTTGTTTTATCACAAGGGAGCTAATTCTTAATATCGCTTCACCCTTATAAATTACTATATTATTCTACTTTCCCTTTATACAGATTTTTTTTAGGAATACTTATTTTAAAGGTTTTTTCATGGATTTTTATTATATCTTCTTCTTTATCTTCTATAATAGAAAATACTTCTCCTGTTTCCCCTGCTCTTCCCACTCTTCCACATCTGTGAAGATAGTCATTAGAATCCTCAGGTACATCTAAATTTATCACGTGGGTTATGCCCTTAATATCTAAACCTCTAGCTGCTATGTCTGAAGCAATTAACACTTGAATGCTGCCTTTTCTGAAATTTTCTAAGGCTCTTTTCCTATCCTCCATTATATTGCTGCCAGAGATAGAATCCACCTTTATGTTGTTATATCTAAGCTTTTCCAGAGCATTATCCGCATCATAACTATCATTGATAAATACCAAAGCTCTTTTAGGATGGCATGCGTGCAAAAGCTTTCTTAAGGTTTCTACTTTTTTTCTTTTCTCACTAATTATATACCCATGAATTATATTTTCATTTACCTTGTTGTTATTTTTAACCCTTACTATAGTGATGTCTTTAGCTAAGGTGTTGGCTACATCTAAGGTTTTTCCTGTTAGTGTAGCAGAGAACATCATAATTTGAGTTTGTTTTTGTGTAGACTTTATTATGTCTTTTATAAATGGAAGATTATTTTTATCTAGAAGCTTATCTACTTCGTCAATTACAATGCTTTTAATGGTATGAGCAGAGATTTTCTTCTTTCTTATTAAATCCAATATTCTCCCAGGAGATCCTGCTAGGATATGAGGTTTTGACTTTAAGCTATCTATCTGCCTTGTAATATTAGCACTTCCAATTAAAGGTGCAGAAGTGATCTCTACCCCAGATGCCTTTCTTAAATCCCCAATAGTATTGTTTATTTGTATAGCAAGCTCATGAGTAGGTGCTAATATTATACACTGCATCTCTTTTTTACTTATATCAATTTTCTCTATTATAGGCAGGAGATAAGCTAAGGTCTTTCCGGTACCTGTCTCAGACTGTCCAATTAGATTTTTTCCTTCCAAAGCTAAAGGGATAATTTTCTCCTGTATACTTGTAGGTTCTGTTATACCAATAGTATTTAATCCACTAATAATTTCTTGACTTATTTTAAGATTTTCAAAGTTTATTTCCATGTTTATACCTCTTCTATTAAATTAAGTGCTTCTTAACTTTATCAATAGTTTGAGCTATTGTCAAAAAAATATTTCAAATAAAAAACCGTAGCAATATTATATTAATTTTGCCACAGTTTTTAAATAAATCTTTATTCTTCTTTAAGCACCTTTAAAGGCCTCATCATGTCATGATCTTCGTGCTCAAGAATATGGCAGTGCCATACAAAATCTCCATGATGATCTTTAAATTGCATTATTAAACTAGTTACCATGCCCGGATCTGCTTTAACAGTGTCCTTCCAACCTCTTTCATATTCAAAAGGCTCTTTAGCTTCTCCAGTGTATTCCAATTTCCCCTCATTTAAATATTTCTGTACATTAAAAGGTCTTCTATAAAGTATTTTAAATTGAACTAAATGAATATGAATGGGATGTGGAAAAGCCGTTAAGTTAATTATATTCCATATTTCAATACTGTCTTGAATAGGTTTTTCTGTTACTGGGTCATCCCACATACGGTTATTAAGTAATAGCATGGGGCGACCATAGTGATCTGTGGAGGCACTTAAAGTCAGATCTCTAGTTTCACTGGCTAAAGCTTCATCTAAGTGCGTTTCAGGATATAATTCCTTTGGAACTTCACTGATATCTTTACACTTTAGTGGCAGCACTACTCTAAATTCCATTATTATTCTCATATTAGGATTATTATCTTCATTCATTAAAGTAATAGATTGTCCTTTATTTTTAGAAAAGTCTATTATCAAGTCTATCCTTTCGGCAGGCTCTAAAGACATAGATTTTATATTTACTGGCTTATTTAAAAGCCCTCCATCCGTTCCAATTTCAATAAACTCTTGTCCATTAGAAAGGCTAAGGGTATAACCTCTAGTATTGGAGGCATTTAGTATCCTGAATCTATATTTTCTAGGCTCTACCTTAAGGTGAGGCCACACTTTTCCATTTACCACTATAGTATTTCCTATAAAAGCAGGTACTATAGATGGCTTTACTGGCACTGGGAATGGAGGTGTATCAGGATAGAATAATGACCCATCTTTATTAAAGGATTTATCCTGAATCATCAACGGAACTTCATATTCTCCTTTAGGTAAGTTTAATCTCTCTTCAAGGAAATCTCGAATAAAGTAAAAGCCTGCTAATCCTGCATATACATTTAATCTTGTACTTCCCAAACTATGGTCATGATACCAAAGGGTAGTTCCTTGCTGATTATTTGTATATTTATATACCTTGTTATTAAACTTTTTACCTGTTAAACCATAATTTCTAGTATACCAAGCATCAGGACTCCCATCACTATCTGGTTCTACATTAGCTCCATGAAGGTGAACTACAGACCTAACTTCTGGTGTATCCATGGCTCCATGAATGGTGCGATCCACAGGTAGCAAATGCTTTAAAGGTAAAGAGTTAATCCACTTCACATAGATAGTTTGATCCCTTAATACCTCAAAGCTTGGGCCAGGATAAATACCATCATAACCCCATATGGTAGTAGGAGGAAAAAGTTTGTGAAAATAGTGTTTCCCTTGTTTCATAATTATCTCATAATATAAATTTTCTCCATCTTTTCTCATAGCCATTGCTTTAGGCGGGATAGGAACTTCATCTACAAATTTAGGTATGGTATCAGGCTTTGATGGATCAACAGTTTTATAGGAATATTCTTTGTTATTTAGAGTATCATTATCTTTTATAAAATGGTCATTCAAATAAACCACATCCTCACTTTCTTCACTTTAGTTTTAAAGTCGCCATAAATTTCTATAATAATGTTTTTTATACTATATATTATGAAAGATGTAGAAATGTGATATTAGATTTTCACATTCTTATAGTTAATATCTTTAGATGCCATAGTTATTATGAATATTACAAATTATACTAAATATTGTTAATTATTTAACTCTATGTTATAATATGGTTATTATTATAAGAAGAGGGGTAATCTAATGGACTTATTAACTATAATACAAAAAATTAATGTTTGGTTTTGGAATTATTTATTGTTAATACTTCTTTGTGGTACTGGAATTTATTTCACCATTAAACTGAGGTTTGTCCAAGTTAGAAAATTTAAAGAAAGCTTCAAGAAAACCTTTGGGGGATTGACCCTTAGAGGTGCTAAAGCAGGTAATGATGGTATGTCTTCCTTCCAAGCTTTAACTACTGCTATAGCTGCTCAAGTTGGTACTGGAAACCTTGCTGGTGCCGCTACCGCTATAGCTTCAGGGGGGCCTGGTGCAATCTTTTGGATGTGGTTAAGTGCCTTCTTTGGCATGGCAACCATATTTGTAGAAGCAACTCTTGCTCAAAAATATAAAACCACCGTTAATGGAGAAGTAACCGGTGGACCTTCATACTATATTAGGGCTGCCTTTAAAGGTAAGCTGGGTAAAATTTTATCTGTACTCTTTTCAATTTTTATAATCTTAGCCCTAGGGTTTATGGGAAACATGGTACAAGCTAATTCTATTGGACAAGCTTTTAAGAATTCCTTTAATATAAATCCTTTATATGTTGGAATACTAGTTGCTATCCTTTCTGCATTTATCTTCTTTGGCGGAATATCAAAAATCGCTTCTGTTACGGAAAAACTTGTTCCTATCATGGCAGCTTTTTATATATTAGGAAGCTTATTTATAATAATAATGAATATAGGCTCCTTAGGAGAAGCTTTCAAGTCCATAGTTTTAGGAGCTTTCAATCCTAAAGCTGTAGCTGGCGGAGTGGTAGGAGTAACTATTAAGGAAGCTGTGAGATACGGAGTTTCTAGAGGATTATTCTCTAATGAGGCTGGTATGGGTTCTACCCCTCATGCTCATGCTGTGGCTAAGGTAAATCACCCTTGCGATCAAGGCATAGTGGCCATTATAAGCGTTTTTATAGATACTATAATAATCTTAAACTTAACAGCCTTTGTAATATTGACTACAGGGGTTCTAGACGGTAAAACCACAGGTATTGCCCTTACTCAAAATGCTTTTAATGTAGGGCTTGGTTCCATAGGAAAATACTTTATACCTATCTGCCTCTTCTTCTTTGCTTTTTCTACTATAATAGGTTGGTATTTCTTTGGAGAACTAAATATCAAATACTTATTTGGTAAAAAAGCCACTAAAGTATACGCTTTGTTAGTTTTAGGTTTTATAATCTTAGGCTCCAAATTAAAAGTAGAAATGGTGTGGGAGTTAGCAGATTTATTTAATGGATTAATGGTTATACCAAACCTTCTAGCTCTACTTGCCTTAGGTGGTGTAGCTTCATCCTTGTTAAAGGAATATGAAAATAAAAAATAGTATAGTAATTAATTAGAATAATATTTTTATATATGCAAAAAAACAGCTTTGAGAAAATTTTCAAAGCTGTTTTTTAGCTTATACTATTCCTTCATACCTGAAGTAGCAATTCCTTTTACAAAATTTTTCTGGAATATCAAGAAGATAACAATGGCAGGCAAAGACAATATCATAACTCCTGATAGTACTTGATCCCATAATTGAAAATATTGACCGTAAAAAGAGTTCAATCCCACAGGTAAGGTGTACATATCTGATGATGTAGCCAAAAGGCTTGGCCATAAAAAGCTATTCCAATTTCCTGTGAACATTAAAATAAATTGAGTGGATAATGCGGTCTTAGACATGGGAATTATTATTCTAAAAAAAATTCCAAATCTACTTAGTCCATCTAATTCTGCAGCCTCTTCTACAGATTTAGGTATGCTAAAGTAAAATTGTCTCATTAAAAATATACCAAACAAGCTAGTTAAAAAAGGTATGGTCATTCCTTTATAGGTATTAACCCACCCCAATTTACTTAAAAGCATATAAGTTGGTACCATTACCACTTGCCCAGGAATCATCATTAGTGCCAATATAGCAATAAACAAAAAATCTTTTCCTGGGAAATTAATCCTACATAAAGCATAACCTGCCATAGAATTAAAAATTAAATTTCCAAGGGTTACAATTAAAGCTACCACTATGCTGTTTAAAGTCCATCTAAGGAATGGAAAATTCTTAAAAATATTAATATAGTTTTTGAAA
This sequence comes from Clostridium amylolyticum, assembly GCF_900142075.1. Classification (GTDB taxonomy): domain Bacteria; phylum Bacillota; class Clostridia; order Clostridiales; family Clostridiaceae; genus Clostridium_AA; species Clostridium_AA amylolyticum. The sequence goes on along the minus strand of NZ_FQZO01000001.1, from coordinate 477,563 downwards.
GACAGTGTTTTAAAATTAATATTCATATTCATAACTTCGTTAGAAGGTTTTAAAGAAGTTACTACACTCCATAAAAAGGGGCCTAAAGTTATAACTGAATATAATATTAATAAAAGGTAAAACACCGCTCTTAACGGCTTAAATTTCTTCTTTTTCATCTTTATTCCCCCTTCTTAGAAAAATGATTCTTCTTTAAAGAACTTCTTCTGTATTAATGTTAAGGTCAATATAATAACGAATAATACAAAGGCAATAGCACTGGCATATCCCATTTCAAATTGTTTAAATCCTTTATTATACAAATAAAGTACCACTGTCATAGTAGCATCTAATGGCCCCCCTGTACCTCCAGAAATAACATAAGCCTGATCAAATATCTGTAACGTACCTATAATGGATATAATCAAGTTAAAAAAGAAAGTAGGTTTAATTAAAGGTAATGTTATTTTGAAAAATTCTTGTGTTTTATTAGCTCCATCAATCCTTGCAGCTTCATAAAGACTTTCGGGTATATCTTGAAGTCCAGATAAAAATATTATCATGTAATTTCCTACTGATGACCATATTGCCATAGATATAATAGCAGGCAATGCAAATTTAGGGTCACTAAACCAATTATTAGGTGGTACTTTAAATAAAGCTAAAAATCTATTCATTATGCCATCTACTTTAAATATAAATAAGAACATTACAGAAACAGCCACTGTGGAAGTTAATGTAGGTATATAATAAGCCACTCTAAAAAAGGTTTTGCCTTTAATATCTGAATTAACTACTAGAGATAATAATAAAGCAATTACTAATTGAATAGGAACAACCGCTAAACTATAAGTAAAGGTATTTAATAGGGCCTTTTTAAAGACTTCATCTTGAAATACATTAATATAATTTTTTAATCCCACGGATTTAGCCTGGAATATGCTAATTCCATCTAAAAATGAATATTTTTTAAAACTTAATATAAATGCCACTATCATGGGGCCTATTAAAAACATCAATACAGAGATTACAAAGGGTAGTACAAATAACCATCCATCAACTTTTTCTCTAGTTTTTTTATTAGTAAATGCTTTTTGAAAGCTAAACTTTTTACTTTCTGCTTTATTTATCAAAACACATCCCTCCACCCTGTTTTCAAAAAAGGAAGCGAAATCGCTTCCTTTTTACTATTGCATGCTAGCCTTTTCAGCATCTTCTAAAGCTGCTTTTCCATCTGGTAATTTATTTAATCTTAATTTTTCTCCAGCCTTTGCTAAAGCATCTTGAATTTTAGCATGTTTTTCACCGTAGCAGAATACTTCTGCACCTTTAGCACCTTCTACTAAGGCTGCTCTCTCTGGATATTTTGAAGTATATACGTCTGCCATAGACTTTCTAGTAGGAATAGCTAACCCACTATCAGCGGTCATTTCTTGTGCTTTTTTTCCTGTTAAGAACTTTATCAGTTCAGCAGATTGCTTTGGATTCTTAGTGTTTTTACTCATAGCATAAGCTACCGTAAATGCTAGATTGCCTGTTTGTTCACCCTTTGGTAATGCGCTTATACCATACTTAACATCTGGAGCTGATTCCTTCATGAAGGGTATCATCCAGCCACCTTCTATAACCATTGCAACCTTCTTATGAGCTAAAGCATCTCCGTTCCATCCCTCACCTAGGCTTTTTGGATCAGCCGCTTGTCCATTCTTAACAAAGGAATAATAAAAATCTAATGCCTTTGCTGCTTCTAGTGTGTTAAAAGCAATTTTTTCTCCATCCATTACTTTACCGCCAGCTTGGAATATAAAAGGAACAAACCTTGCTGAATCATCTGCTAAAGCTAATGCTTTAACTCCGTCCTTGGTAAGTTTCTTTGAAGCTTCTTCTAACTCAGTCCAAGTTGATGGAGGTTTTACTCCTGCCTTGTCAAGCATCTCTTGGTTGTAAAAAATTGCTAATGAATTATAATCCTTAGGTAATCCGTAAGTTTTTCCATCCTTCTGGAACCCTTTTAAAAGGTTTTCATTAAAATCTTTTAAATCTTCTTTGTCCAAATACTCATCAATAGGAGCCGTAGCTTTTTCCATATAAGCCGGTGCTAGAGAAACATCTAAGTAAAAAACATCTGGCTCTGTTTTTGAAGCAATTCTTGTTTGCATAGCTTGATTGTAATCATTAGTAATAACTTCCTTCTGAACTTTTATCTTAGGAAACTCCTTATTAAACTCTGCAATTTGATCATCTAAAAGTTTAGTTTCCGCTGGAGAAGATCCCCAGCAACCTAGTTTTATTACCACTTCTTTGTCTTCTGTAGAATTATTATTAGGCGCTTGCTCCTTCTTTCCACAACCTGCAAACACGCTTGTAGTTAATACTAATGAGGTAATCACTGCTAATAAAGCATTTCTTTTCATTTTTCTTCCTCCCTGATAATTATTTTAATAAACTTATAGTAGATTCTCTTAGAATAAATTCTGGTTCAATCACTATTCTGCCAAAATATTGACCTGCGATAATACTTAATAATAAATTTGCTGCTGTAATACCTATTTTTTCTCTGTCTTGTCTAATAGTTGTTAATTTAGGAGAAACGTACTGACATAAATTAATATCATCAAACCCGATAACTGATACATCCTTAGGCACCGAGTATCCTAGCCCACTTAATGCTTCTATGGCTCCTACTGCCATCAAATCACTGGCACAAAAAATAGCTGTTATGTCTTTGTTTTCTTTTATTAACTCCTCTGCAGCTAATTTACCTCCCTCATAGCTGAAGTCTGAGTGTATAATAAGTTCTTTTCTAAGAGGTAAATTGTTTCTATTAAATGCTAAGTAATATCCATCTAATCTTTCATAGCTAACTACAGCAGATTTATGCCCATTAATAAAAGCTATATTTTTATGTCCATTTTTTATAAGATGCTCCACAGCCATTAAGGAACCTTTAATATTATCTACTCCCACACATCCAACTTTGTCATTATTTATAGGTACATCATAAAGAACACAAGGATAATTGATGTTTTCCAGTTGATTATAGTAATCATCTGTCATTTTTAATCCTATGATAAATGCTCCATCTACTTGTTTTTCTTGGATAAAGTTACTTAAATCATGTCCCTTTTGCATGTCTGAGGAAGTAGTTAATATTATGGTTTCATAGCCATAGGTTGATGCAGCTGTTTTAAAAGCTATAAGCATCTCATAAATCATATAATTTTCGGCGTCATAGTCTTCAACTAACAGTGCTAATCTATAATTTTTATTTACATTAGCTTTATATATAGAGACGTTGTCAGGTTTATAGCCTATTTCTTCTGCAACTTTTAATATATGTTGTCTTGTTTCATGGCTTATATCCGCATAATTTCTAAAGGCTTTGGATACTGTACTCATAGATACCCCAGCTTTTTGTGCTACTTCTTTTATAGTTATATTTTTATTTTCCATCTATTCTATCTCCTTTAGATATAAACTACTAAATTTTAGTATTATGTCTATATTATATCTATAAGTACATTTAAAGATAAGTGCCTACCTTGGAATTTTCACGAAATTATTAGCTAAAACATTAATTTTTTTCTCGTAAACAGTTATGCTAGTGTGTTTATCGGATTTTATAAATATGTTTTCCTTTTCAATTCTTATGTTAATTCTTGCGTCTCTCCAATTTATGTTAAACTCCATACATCTCCAATGCTCCGGTATCCATGGCTTAATACTTAAATCACCTTCTTTACTAACTTTTAACCCTGCAAAACCAAAAATAGCACTTTGCCATGAACCACCAGTGGAAGCTGCATGCAGTCCAAAATCTGTATTACCTTGATTGTCTCTTAAATCAGTATAAAGAGCCTTTATAAAGTATTTATATGCATTATGAGTGTCACCAACAGTTAAACCTAGTATTGAATACATGGATGGGCTTAATGAAGATTTATGCATAGTTCTCGCTTCATAATATTCATAATTTGCTTTTATGATTTCTTGTGAAAACTCTTCACTAAGCATTATCATGAGTTGTACTACATCAGCTTGTTTAACTAGTTGAGTTTCTCCTAATTTATATTCCCCTAAATTTGGCCACATAGGCATTCCATTTTCGTCATGTTGTATGATAGGTATATCAGCTAGATTAAAATACCCTTGAAATTGTTCTATAATTATGCCATTTTGGCTAGTTGGTATATATATTTTTTTCTGTATCTCATTCCATTCATGAAAATCTTCCTCTGTTATACCCAGCTTGTTGCACAGTGTTTTTAACACACTTTCATCTTCGGTCTTAACCCATTCTGCAAATTCTAATGTCTTTTTAATGCTCCATTTAGCCAAATAATTTGTAAAAACATTATTATTCACATGCTCATGAAATTCATCTGGTCCTATAACACAATTAATCTCATATCTATCTTCTTCTTTGTTATATTCCACCCTACTTTGCCAGAACTTTGTGGTGTCTAACAGTATTTCTAAGCCATATTTAATTATAAAATCCTTATCCCCTGTGGCTCTATAATACTCTACTATAGCAAACACAATATCAGAATTTATATGGTATTCTTCATCTCCAGTCCATATTCTTACTGGATTCCCATCATAGTCAAACCCCCATTTAGGAGTAACTTCCATACCGTCATCCGCTGATTCCCAAGGAAATCTGGCACCTTTATAACCGGTTAATTCAGCATTTTTTCTAGCACCTTTTAAAGTGTTATATCTGTACATCAATAGGCATTTTGCTACCTGTGGCCTTGTATATATAAAATATGGTAACATAAATGTTTCTGTATCCCAGAACACGTGACCTTTATATCCTTCTCCATGTAGTGCTTTAGCAGCTAAGCTGACTTTATCATCTCCTTCATAAGCGGAGGATGATAAATGATATAAATTAAATCTTATTCCTAACTGTGCTAAATCATCACCTACTATTTTTATATCTGTATCTTCCCATATGTTTTCCCAAACTTTTATGTGGTCCTGTTTTTCTTTTAAATAACCTTCTTTAACAAAAAGTTGTAAATCCTTCGAGGCTATACTAATTAGATTTTCTTGCGTATCTCTTGAAGTATAGCTTGTACCATATTTATAAATGGTTATAGGATTGTCTTTTTTTAGAAAGGTTTCGTATACTTCTACTACTTTTTCACCTATTTCACTATACTTTCTAAACTTAAAAGCATTTCCATTATCCTTCTCACTAATAATTCTTGTGGCTTCTATAATTTGTATGTTTTTATCAAAAGTTTTAGTTAACAAAGCCATTCCTGGCTCTAAGTCATACGAGCCTACAACCTGAAAGTGTTTTGCCCTGGACATAGGATCTTTGGTACTATTGGTTACTGTTCCATCTATAATATTTTCAATAAATACTTTACCACTAAAATTTCCCGGGGAAATTTCATATCTACTAGCCCACCTATGAACATTATTCCTACTCACTAATCTCTCTGATTTAATATTCATAGTTTTTCCGCTTTTAGTTGATATATAAATTTCCGAGTATAATACTCCTTCTTTCATATTTAAAGTTCTATTAAACTTGTGTATATTACATTCATCTATGTCTACAAGTTCATCTTCTATGTAAATATTAAATCCTAGAGGATCTTGGCAGTTTACTATTTCCGTAACCTGAGCATAAGATTTATCAAACACTCCAGCAATTAAATTACCTTTATTACCCACTTTGGAGAACTCTAATGCTCCTCTTAATCCCTTGTATCCATTAGCTAAAGTAAAAATAGTTTCGTATTTTTCATTATCATATTTATTGTATTCATTTAATTCAATATTCCAAAGGGACATTAACTCCACCTCCTGTATTTTCGAAATGCTTACGTTTACATTGTATATATTTTCGTAAAATAAGTCAACAGTTTTCGAAACTATATTTTTGAGTTTTTTCTATATTATTCAACTATTAATACAATCTCTTCTTAATCATAGCGTGACCGATACGCGATAATTACGCTTTATATAGGTTTTAATATATATTATTGTAATATAAATAAACCTCTACGAAAATTTTTCGTAGAGGTTTTGCAGTAAAGTAGATTTATTATACTATATACTTTAAAAAACATATTATTCTATTTACTTGTTTAAATCTTAGTTTATTATGAAAATCATAACTAACTTTATTTTCAGCTTCTAATTTCCACCCACTGGTGAACCACAAAATTCACATTCTACCACGGAACCTTTTGTTACTTTATTGTTTGCTCCACAACCTTTGCAGGTTACTACCAGCATTTCGGCATTAGGTTTATTAACATTTATATAATCTTGTTTTTCATCACCTTGTTTGCGATTATTAGGCAAAACAATTTCTTTAGTACTCTCATTAATATATGCACCTGCAAAATATTCTTTATCTATCATCTTTTGAATATCTTTTTTAGTAATTTCATAAGGCAGTGCCACGGCAGTAGCTATATCTTCTATAGAGGTAACTTCTTGATTTACCACCAATGCTATATATTTTTTTATTTTTTCTGCATTTTTCTTACTTTTCTTTCCAAGGACAATTAAACCTACACCGCTACTACCAAATAACAATACAGTGAAAATCATATCTCCTACAGCTATAGTAGAATCACCCAACGCACCAATTAAGTAAATAATGCTAAGTACTGTTAGCACCCAACCTGCAATAACCAAGTTTCTTCCTAGATTTAATTGAGATTTTTTATCTAAGTCTATTCTTTTCCATATAAAATATATACCTAATGGCCAAAAGAAAATAAAAGTAATTATTATAATACGCCAATCCAGCCATTTAGGTAATTCTTCCTTATTAACCCCACTTCTATTCCTGGAGTTATTATAATTATTCGAACTATTAATTGACATTAAAAATTCCTCCAAATAATATTTTAAACCAATGGCGAACCGCAGAATTCACAATCTCCACCTTTACCTTTTACTATCTTATTGGTTGCACCACATCCTTGGCAGTTAACCTTAACATATTCTAAAGGTTTAGAATCCACGGGTTTTACTTCTGAATCAGACTGAACTACTCTATTCTTAAATACAAGTTCTTTAGATGCAAAATCAATAGAAGCATCGATAAAATATTTTTTCTTTATCATTATGTCAATATCCCTCATGACAAAATCTATAGAATGAGCTGTGGCACTAGCAATATTTTCAATAGAATTATCCCCTTGGCCATCTATTATTGATACATATTGTTTAAACCTTTTAATTATTCTCTTAGTTTTTACCCCAAAGGTAATAAGCCAAATACCAATACCTAGAATTATAAAGAAAAACACCAAAGCTAAGACCTTGCCCTCTTCATTAGGAGAAGCTATACCTACTATTGTTATAGGCAAAGTAAATAAGGTTATGATCCAACCAATAACACTGGCAAATTTACCAATGATAGTATTTTTCATAATAGCAGATTTAGAGTTTTCATTTGTTCTCATTAAAGGCCTCCTCTTTTAGCTGTATGAACTGCCATATTTCTCTCCTTAACAAGAGTGATAATATTTTCTATGCATTCATTGATCGCCTCTTTATCCTCATGTTTTTCCCTTAAGTTATTTGAAAGATTTACTATATGCTCCTTAATTCTTTCATCTATGCTGCTATCTGATGCAACCTTATCGCTGTACTTAATAGTTTCATAAAGCCTATCCAAGGAATCCTTGTGCAAAGCATAAGCTTTTTGATTTTTAAGATTAAACACCATATTTTCGCTATCTTGAAGCAATACCCTGCTACTTTCTATTTTAGTATTAGATGCATGTACATTAGATGCTGCCATAAATAAACTAATGGAAATTATAGCAGCTAAAGCCAATAGTATAAGTTGTACTGCTACAAATCCCCCTAGGCTATCTTTATAAGCATTTTTATAAATAAGATAAGTTATTATGGTAAGCAACCAATAAATGCTTAAGGTAGATATTATCCCTGACCTAATTATAATACCGCTCATGGGAGCTTCATTGATAATCAAAAGAATTAGACCCCCAAATAAGGCAGTTTCAGAAACCAATATAAACATTAAAGCCAAATAATCTAAATTGGTTTTTTCTACCTTTTCAAAGCCTACAAAGAAAAGCACCAAGGTTATTATTATCACAATTGCACCTATGGCAATATTGGAAAACACTTTATTCCTTCTATCCATTTAAATCCTCCTTTCCCTAGCTGCGGCTATAGCTTACTTCCGCACTCAGGACAGAATTTTGGCGATCCATTTATTTCAACATTGCAATTTGAGCATCTTTTTATAAGTGATGTGCCGCATTCAGGACAGAATTTATAGTTTCCATCTATCACAGTGTTACAATTGGGACAAGGCTTCGGAAGGGATTTCCCACACTCAGGGCACACTTCTTCTCCTTGCTTTAAGTCAGCCATGCAGTTAGGGCATGGATTATAAGCATCTCCACACTCAGGGCAGAACTTTACGTTATTATTATACTTAAAACCACAGTTACTGCAATTTACTAACTTTTTATCTTCATTTTCCTTGCTAATTTCAGTGTCAAATCCACACTCACTGCAATATCTTTTACTTTTTTCCATTTCTCCATGGCAGTTTGGGCAGTTTTTACTTTCATCCTTAGTGCTAATATTCCCTGCTAAATTTCCAAATTGAGGGCCTAACGCTGTACCCATTCCAACCCCCATACCTAAACCTAGTCCTGCACCCATAAACCCGGCTTGACCAGAACTTGGGTTTGTAGCAGCACCTTCTAAAGTATCAAAGGAACGTTGCTGAACGTAACTATAACCTACTATATCCATTTCTGCTCTCTTTGCAAGAGCTTCTTTAAGCTTCATCACCGCAGGATCACTTTCTGGAACATTAATATCATTAACATAAAAATTAGCCAGCTTAATGCCATACTCCGCCATTTCAGGAACCATCTTCTCTTTTAAATGTTCTGACAATTCGTCCAGATAAGCATTTATCTCTAATACACTAACTTTATTATGCACTAGATAAGAGGATATAGAATCCTTAACCTTAGTAAGATAAAGACCTCTAAAATATTTTAATATACTATCCTTATCAAATACACCAACTGTACCTACCAGTTTCAATAAGAACTTTCTGGAATCTTCTATTTGGATTCCAAATTGTCCAAAGGAACGAAGTGGTACAAACACCTTATATTTTGGATCTTGAATTTGTATTGGGCTGGGTGTACCCCATTTTACATCCAAAGAATATAATTTGTTTATATACCATACCTCTGCTGTAAAAGGAGATCTACCTCCAAAAGGAAGGTTTATAATTTTATTTAAAATTGGTATATTAGCAGTTTCTAATGTGTGTCTACCAGGTCCAAATAAATCCAAGGCTTGGCCACCTTTAAATAATATTGCTTCTTGTGATTCATTTACTATAAGTTGTGTCCACGTACCTAGCTCTTCTCTAGGATATTTCCATGCAAATACATCAGGGCTGCCATTATACTTTACTACTTCTACTATTGCCATTCCAATGCACCTCTCTTTTTTCATTTCCTTATATATAATCCTATGAAATAATATATAACAATTAACTTTTTACAAATTCTTCACATTAAATTACTATTCTACACTAAACCCTATTTTCCTTTACTAATATGTAATTTAATCAAAGCATTATGTAAATCATTTTCTTTCATAGTATATGTATACTTTATATTAATTTATTTCATTATATAATTTTATATAACTTACTTTTGAAAATGCACATTTAGTAAGTTTAGTCTTTCACATGAAAATTTAGTGAAATATATTCTATAGGTGACACCCCAGTAATTTTTTTAAAAACTCTGCAAAAATAGTGCTGGCTATTATAGCCTACCAGCTCTGCTACTTGGTAAATCTTAATAGCTCTACCTTGTTCTTTTAACAATTTTTTTGCACTTTCTATTCTTACATTAGTAACATATTCATTAAAGCTTAACCCTAGTTCCTTTTTCATTAAACTGCTTATGTATGCTTCAGATAACTCAAAGAAAGCAGCTACTGAAGTTAGATTTAAATTTTCACTATAATAATTTTTCTCTATATAACCCTTAATTCTAGCAACTGTATCTGTTAAGCCTCTATTATCTGTCCAAAGAGCTTTTGTATTATCCAATGCCTTTATTAGAGTCTTATGTAAATCCTCCTGAGAAACCGGCTTTAATAAGTATTCCATTACATTTAGACTTATTGCTTTTTGTGCATAATCAAACCTATCATAGCCACTTAAAATTATTATAGCAGCCTCTTTTTGTATGGAGTTAATATTGTGTATAAATTCAAGGCCATTCATATAAGGCATATTAATATCTGCAATTACGATGGGTACCTTATGAATCCTATACTTTTCTAAGGCACTTTTCCCATCTTCACATTCTATAAATTCTTCAATAGGCAAGTTTAATAGTTTTATTTTTTTTATAAGTCCTCTCCTTATTTTAGGTTCATCATCTACTATCATTATTTTGCACATATCTACTTTACTCATATTTTTCCTTCCTATGTAAGTTCATCATTAGAAGCTTCATCTTACTCATGAGGTTCACCTAAGCAAGGGTATACTATTTTTACCTTTGTACCTTTAAATTTTTTACTTTCAATATATATTCCGTATTCTTCTCCAAAAGCTAATTTAATTCGTTCATTTACATTTAAAAGCCCATAGGATTCATTACAATGTTTTTCTTGTTTAAAGTCATGAATATATGAATTTATTTTGTTTAGTCTTTCTTCGCCTATGCCTATCCCGTTATCTTCCACCTGTAATATAAGTTTCTTATTTTCTTCTTTAATATTTATATCTATAACTCCTTCTGCTTTTATAAATTTAATACCGTGATATATAGCATTCTCCACAATGGGCTGAAGGGTTAATTTCAATATATTATATTCTAATAAGTTTTCTTCACAATTAACCTTATAATTTAATTTTTCTTCATATCTAAGCTTTTGTATAAATAGATAACTTTCAATATGCTTAACTTCATCCTTTAGTTTAATAACTTCTTTTCCGTTGCTAAGACTTATTCTAAATATATTAGTAAGTGCTTCAATGGCCTTCATAACATCATAGGCTTCGTAATCCAATGCCATATATTGTATAGTATCTAATGTATTATATAAAAAATGAGGTTTTATCTGAGAATATAAGGCTTTTAACTCTGCTTCCCTTTTTACCTTTTGCTCAAACTCCACCTTATTAAGAAGTTTATCTATGGTATCTACCATGGTATTAAAAGAGCTTCCTAGTTCCTGTATTTCTACATAGGTACTTTTGTCATTGAATCTATTATTAAAATCACCATGCTGAACTTCTTTCATTATGTTCCTTAAAGATGTGATGGGATTTGTTATATTTTTAGTGAAAAATATACACATAATTAGTATCAATATACATAGTGTAATTCCACTAAATAATATTATTTTTATAAGCTTATCAGCATCTCCATTTACCTCTTCTTTAGGAATATTTATTCCTAAACTCCAATCAGGTGCATTTTCTATTTCACTTAGAAATATGTAATCCTTAGCATTAATTTGTAAGTTTTCTATAGGTAAAGAACTTATGCTGTATCCGTTATAATAATTTGCAATAATTTTATTAGAATCGTTATCTACTATCCAACACTTTTGATCTTTGATTTTAATATCCGCCACCACTTCAGAAAGCTTATCAATAAGCACCGCAGCATTTAAATAACCTAATTTATTACCGTTATCCTTTAATATAGGTATAGTAAATATAACTATATTTTCTTTGTTGGAATTAGATATTAAAGGCTTACTTACATTAAATCCTAAATATAGTTTGGACACTTTATTAAAATAATCTCTATTCCTTATATTAAATTTACTGCCATCAGAAACCCAAGTGTTGCCTTGTAAATCTGTTATACTAAAGGAATCATAAATATCCTTTCTTGCACTTTGGATAGCTTTCAAATACTTTACTGAATTTTCTATATCAAAATTCTTAATATGCTCATTTTCCTTTAAAATAATTAACTCATCTGCTCTCACCTTTAGCCACATGGACATCTCACTAGCTTTCGCATTAATTAGGTCTTGTTGTAAATTAATTATCATCTTATTAGTTCTATTCTTTATAAGATTATTGGTCATGAAAATAAAAAATATAATAAATATTAGTATAATGGATAAAAAGCTTCTAAGTATCTGCCAGTAAATAGATTTAGATTTCAAAAATTCACATCCTCTAATGATTTAATTGCTGAGATTAATAAATTTAACCCATTTCATTTTATCAAATTATCTTTTCATAACAAAGGTCTACAGGAAATTTCTATCCTGTAGACCTTTATTATATTTCTTGCTATTTTGATACGTTTTTACCAGCTATTTTACCAAATACTATTACATCTGTTACTGCATTTCCTCCTAAACGGTTAGTTCCGTGGATTCCACCAGTAACTTCTCCTGCTGCAAATAAACCCTCTATAGCTTTTCCATCTTTATTTATTACTCTGGCATTTTCATCAATAACTATTCCCCCCATAGTATGGTGAATAGATGGTTTAACCTTTTGTATGTAAAAAGGTCCTTTTTCTATGGATAATATTTGTCCTCTTCTATTAAAGTCCTTATCCTTGCCTTCTGCTACAAACTTATTGTATCTTTCTACTGTAGCCTTCATAGTATCTACATCTATTTTAAATGCTTTTGCCGCTTCTTCAATACTGTTTACTTTATAAAGCACATTGCTTTTTTCCATTTTATTATATTCATCCGTATGTACCTGTGTCATATTACCTACAATTTCAACCTCTTGTCCCCATAATAAGTATGCTACACCTTCAGTTTGATTTAATATACCTTTAGATATAACGTCTCTTCTTTCCATTTCTTCTACGAAACGCTTACCTTCTTTATTTACAAGGATAGCTCCATCAAATCTTGAATTTGCTACATAAGATATTATTCCTGTGTCAGGATTACATGTTGGATAAGTTTGAATATATTCCATTTGAGTAAGATTAGCTCCTACTTTTTCAGCCATTATTATACCATCACCAGTAGTACCAGGTTGATCTGTAGTTAGGTATTTTTCATCAAACTCAGGATTATACTTCTTTCTCATCTCGGCATTAGAACCAAAACCACCTGAAGCGATAACTACACCTTTATTAGCTTTAAAGGTAAGACTTTGATTTAGTGGGTTTGTAGCTTTTACTCCTGCTATTTTTCCCTTTTCATCCACTATTAATTCCTTAGCTGTGGTATTCATCTTAAAATCTACACCAAGCTCTTTTGCCTTAATTGTAAGCTTTTCTATAAGTTCTGTACCATGATTTCCTTTTGATATTAGAGCTCTTGGAACAGAATGTCCGCCGAACTGTTGAAGCCTGTCTGGCATAAACTCAACCTTAACATAGTCCACTAACCATTTTGATGCATCAAGTGCATTCTCCGCTAATATCTTTACAAGACTAGGATTAGCCTTGTTATCTCCACCTTTTAATGTATCTTCATAGAAGGATTGTACACTATCTTGAATATTTTTTGCTTTTTGCTGAGGACTATTTGGAACATTTAATCCTCCTCCTGAAACTAAAGTATTTCCCCCTACTAAAGGCATTTTTTCTATTATAGCTACTTTTGCTCCACTTTCCTTTGCTTCCACAGCAGCTGCAAGCCCAGCTCCACCTGCTCCTATTATAACCACATCATAAGTTTGTTCTGTTTCTTTTTCTGGTTGAATAAGATTTACTTTTTTTTGATTGTTGAAGTCTTCATCCTTAGCTCCCGCTTCCTTTAAAGCTCCTTTTGTAGCTTTTAAAAAGCCTTCACAAGCTATAGTCGCTCCACTAATAGTATCTACATTAACACTTTGGTTCTCTATAATAGCTTTAGAGATCTCCTTCATGGCAAGATCACCAATTCCAGCAGTTTCATGATGTTCCTTAACATCAATCTTTGATATTTTTCCATCTGCTACGGCAAGCTCTACCTTTATTAAACCGCCTTTTCCTTCTGCTTCACCAGTATAGGTTCCATTTGTTAAAGCCTTAGCTTTTTTTCCTGCACCACAACCCGACATAGCAAATACTAAAGTCATTAATAATAATGTTGCAATTATCTTTTTAAATTTCTTCAAAATGAATCCCCCCCGTTCAGTAAGTTAATTTTTTAACAACTTTATTTTAATAAAGTTCCATTCATTTGTATTTGCACAAATCCCGAATTTTTTGTACAAATCTAAAAAACATACACAAATTTAACTAAATTAAATTTGTGTATGCTTTTACACATTGCATATTATTTAATTATGCGAATTAAAACCTATAAAAAGCGTTCTTTTAAGTTGGATACCTGTTCATTCATTTTAGCATCAATACTTTTCTCCCACATACAAAATACCTTATATAAATTTGCTGCATCATCTAAAGCATTATGCCTTTTTCCAATAAAGCCTATATTAAACATCTTTAATGCTTTGTCTAAGGATATTACATTATTCCTTTTAATATATTCATAAGAAAAGGTTTTTTGAAAATCCCAATAGTTTTTTCTAATCTGATTTATAATTTCTAGTCTATAGCCGCCCATTTTATCGTTAAATTTTAATACCCTTGCATCTGCAGTGCTCCAAGTTATAAATAACCCCTTACCCTGCCCGCACCAATGGTTAAACTCCTTAAAAACCTCATTAAAGTCTTTAGAGTTATCTAAATCCCTCTGTTCCAATTTTGTAATTTCCATACACCTTTCACTTAAAGAAGTATTGGATTGAGGTCTTATAAGGCTATAAAAGGTATCTATAACCTTCCCATGATTATCAGTTTTTAAAGCACCAATACTTATTACTTCTCCATGTGGAACCTCTTTAGAATAATTCATTTCCAAATCCATAAATATTAATTTTTCATATTTATCTTTATATTTATCTACATAATTTCCATATTCATATTTTCTATTATTCTTCATGTATTCCACCTTAATTTCTGCTTATTAATATTATTAATATTGCTAGTTTCACTTACTTACTTGTATCCTATATCTATTTGGTTTTGTCCACCAATAACTATCATAATCTATATTCATCAGCTTTTCTACTAGTAAATATATTAGTTATTTGTTAATACGTACCAAATAAAAAATAATCATAATACAAAGGTGATGACTACCCTTCAATTAACATTTTACCATTAGCAAGATTATAAAAATAGACTATAATTAAAGAAAAGTAAAAACCATAGGCAAGTTAATAACTTATATCTCAATTCTTCATTTGTTAAAAAATTTATAGATCTATGTTTTTATTAAATGTAAGGAATATTTAAGAATTCTAAACCTTTACCTATCTTTAATTGCTAATATATATCTGTTATGATTTTTATATAATAGATTCCTTTTTAAGATAAAAAATCATATTATTAATTATATATTACTATTTAGGAGAGGTATAAATATTATGCAGATTTGGATTACAAACTTTATGGAACACTTCGGATATTTAGGCACTTTTTTATTAATACTTATTGAAAATATTTTTCCACCTATTCCTTCAGAAGTTATACTCACCTTTGGAGGTTTTATGACTACCAACACGAATATGACAATTTTAGGTGTAGTATCATCGGCCACCGCCGGATCAATAGTAGGGGCCTTTATGCTCTATCAAGTTGGGCGCATAATTAACATAGCTAAACTTGAAAATATAGTAAAACGCTGGGGACATATACTTCGCCTAAAAGTTGAGGATATCCATAAGGCTGATACTTGGTTTCATCGCTATGGTAACAGAGCCGTTTTTTTCTGTCGCATGATTCCTCTCATCCGTAGCCTTATATCTATTCCCGCTGGCATGTCCAACATGAAGTTAAATACTTTTTTGTTGTATACTACTGCAGGAACATTAATATGGAATGTCATCCTTGTAAGTGCAGGGGCAGCCCTAGGAGAGTCTTGGGAAAAAATATTGAGGTTTATGGAAATATATTCTAATGTAATCTATGTAATTTTAGGCTTAGCAGTCATTGCTTTATTTGTTTTGCAGTTCTTTAAAAAAAAGCTTAAATAATAAACGGAAAATAATGATGAAGCTATGATTTTATTATAACCATAGCTTCATTACTAATTATAGCATCTTGCTACTCTTCTCTAGTGATAATAACTTTTCTTTAATATGCACTCCTCCAAGATATCCTGTAAGATTTCCATTGCTACCTATTACTCTATGACAAGGAATGAAAATAGGTATGGGATTTCGGTTACAAGCAAGGCCCACAGCTCTAGCCGCTTTAGGCCTGTTAATTTTTTCTGCCACCTGCTTGTAGGTGTAGGTTTGTCCATAAGGTATCTCTTTAAGCACTTGCCATATTTCTTTCATAAAATCTGTACCTGTTAACAGTTTAAGTGGCAATGAAAACTCTTTAAGCTCACCTTTAAGATATTTATTTAGTTCATAGGCAGCTTCCTTTAAAACTGGAGTCTCAATTATGTCCAAATCCGACGGCAGTGTTTCTCCTTCAAAGTACATAGCACATATACTTCCTTCATTCTCCTGTATTGCAATTTCTCCTATATCGGTTTTATAAAAAAATATACACATCATTACTTCACTCTCCCCACATTATTTTTTTATCCATCAATATTATTATTTTCCCTTATAGTTTTTTCTCTATATTTGGAAGGGCTTACTCCAATGACAGATTTAAATACCTTTGAAAAACAAAGGGCATCGCCGTATCCAGTGGAACGAGCAATGTCGCCCACCGATAGATTTGTTGAGTTAAGAAGGTCTGCAGCTCTTTTCATTCTATATTGTATAAGATAGGTTTGAGGAGAAATGTTCATATTTCCTTTAAATATCTTACTAAAATAACTCCTATTAAAACCTATATATCTTGCTACATCTGCTATTTTAATATTGCGAGAGTAATTTTTATGAATATAATCTATTGCTTTTTCTATGTATTCATCTGTATAGCAATTCATATTTCTTTCATTATCAAAAGCATAATTAACCCTTTGTATTTCAGCTAGTATCAAATAAAGCATTGCTTTTAATTTTAAGCTACTACCTACTTCTTTTGTATCAGCATTTAATAATTCTTCCATTAGTTTTGGTATATTAGAGATATCTCCAAAGGTAAGTATAGGATTTTTAGAAGTAAGATTACCTTGCTTTAATATATGGTTAGCTTTTAATCCATTAAATCCTATCCAGCAGTAACTCCAAGGGTCTTCTAAATCTGATTCATAATAAGTTATTTCTTCAGGTACTATTAAAAATGCCTGATTCTTTTCTAAATTATAAGTTTTATCTTTAGTCTTGTAAACACCCTTTCCTCTAAAATAAAATGAATTAAAAAATGATCTCTAACTGCTGGTCCAAAACTATGACCTTTATCACATTTCTCCATACCATAATGATAAATCTGTATATCCTCATCCCTTTTAATATCATTACCTTGACTAAACATAATTATTTTCTCCCTATATAATTAAACAACATTTTACTATATACAAATAACATTTTACCATTAGCAAGCCTAGAAAAACAAACTATAATTAAGAAAAATGGTAAGGAGGAATATTAGATGCTTAAAATTACTTTTATGGGGGCAGGAAGCACAGTATTTGCAAAAAATATATTGGGAGATGTTATGACTACACCCTCTCTCAAGGAATCAGAGATAGCTTTATACGACATTAATCTTGAAAGACTTAAGGAATCTGAATTAATGCTTAACAATATAAATAAAAATTTAGGCGGCCATGCTAAAATAGTTTCCTATACCGATAGGAAGGCTGCCTTAAGTGGAGCTAAGTATGTAGTTAATGCTATTCAAGTTGGTGGTTATGAACCCAGCACAGTAATAGATTTTGAAATTCCAAAAAAATATGGTCTAAAACAAACTATAGGAGATACTCTTGGAATAGGTGGAATATTTAGGGCCTTAAGAACAATACCAGTAATGTTAGATTTCGCTAAAGATATGGAAGAGGTTTGTCCAGATGCTCTTTTCCTAAACTATACCAATCCTATGGCCATGTTAACTGGAGCAATGCTCAGATATACACCCATTAAAACTGTAGGCTTATGCCATAGTGTCCAAACCTGTGTACCTAATTTATTTGAAGACTTAAGCATGGAGTATAAGGATATTCAATGGAAAATCGCTGGTATAAACCATATGGCATGGCTCCTTGAAGTTACAAGAGACGGTAAGAACCTTTATCCTGAAATAAAAAAACGTGCATTAGAAAAAGAAGGTCCTCATAATGATATGGTGAGATATGAAATTATGAAGCAGTTTGGGTATTATGTTACAGAATCTAGCGAACATAATGCTGAATATATGCCTTACTTTATAAAAGGCAAGTATCCAGAACTTATAAAAAAATTCAACATCCCTCTTGATGAATATCCAAGGCGTTGCATAAATCAAATAGAGAGTTGGAACAAGATGCGTGATGAGCTTGTACAAAATAAAGAGCTAACTCATAGCCGTACTCATGAATATGGTTCATATATCATGGAAGCTATGGAAACAGATATTCCTTATAAAATAGGTGGTAACGTTTTAAATACAGGACTTATTATAAACCTGCCATCTAAAGCCTGCGTAGAAGTGCCTTGCCTTGTGGACAGGAGCGGTATCACTCCTTGTTTTGTAGGAGAACTTCCTACTCAACTGGCAGCTCTAAATCAAACCAATATAAATGTACAGCTTTTAACCATTGAAGCAGCCATAACAAAGAAAAAGGATGCTATTTACCATGCTGCCATGTTAGATCCTCATACATCATCAGAATTATCTATAGATGATATTAAAAACTTATGCGATGACCTTATTGCAGCTCATGGAAACATGTTACCGATCTATAAGTAGTATAGATAGCTGACAAATCACTTTTATATATTAATAATTACTAAAAGCAAAGTAATTAGGAGTTTCCCCTAGTTACTTTGCTTTATATAAGTTTAATATTTTACTTCTTATTATTAAAGTTTAGTATTTATAATCATACTTTTTTATAAAGAAACTATCTGTTTATTACCTTCATCTGTAAGCCTTCCATCACATCTAAGGCTTTTTCATTTAATGAATCATCAAAGCTGGCAGTACAAGAAGCATCTATAACAATTTCAGCTTCAGGTAATGCAGTTTTTGCTAAAACAGCATTAGAAATAACGCATATATTAGAAACAAGCCCTACAATTTCTATGGACTCATATTCTTTATCTTTAAGGTATTCTGCTAATTCTAAAGATCCAAAGGTAGGTTTCTCATAACTTAAGGTATTCTTATCACAAAGCTCAGCTACCTTACCATATAGCTTCCATCCTTCGCTACCTTTAATGCAATGTTCCAAAGGCAACTTTCTCCCCTCTTGACTTTGAAGATATTGAATATCATGAGTGTCAAAAGTAAATATCACATCTTGGTTATTTTCCTTATAATCTTTTATCTTTTGGTAAATACCTTCTTCTAATTTAGCTGCTTTAGGGAAACCAAGACTTCCACTAACGAAATCCATTTGATAATCCACTACAATCAGTAACTTTTTCATAATAACCCCTCTAACCATAATATTAAATATTTTATTCTCATCTATTTAAGTTTATTATATAATCTTAGAATTTCTAAGGGCAGAGTAAGATATCCTTTATCTCTCCTAAAATTATATTAACTAACCCTTACTGGTTTAGCTTTGGTTACAGCTTTAATACAAAGATATAATAAAGCCGTTTCTATTGGAAGCATAATGAGCTCTTTAATAATACGCCCTGCCATAATCACCATAAAAGCTTTTCCATACATCATAGAAAGCCAAAGTGGTGTTAGTATCAAGTTTACAATTACCATGACAGAAAATTTTGCAAAAAAGGCTCTTTTTATGGTAATGGGTTTCTTGTACAATATTGCTCCAAATAAAAATCCTGCTATAAATTCGTTTAGAGTAAACCCTGGAAAAAATGCTCCGGTAGGTCTAACTACATATTTTATTATATCTCCTAGAGCTCCTGCTAGCCCCCCTACCACTGGTCCATATAAAAATCCAATAGAGGCCACAGCCAAATAAGAAAATCTTATCTGCAAAAAGTTATTAATTACTATAGTAGTAACTGAATGAAGTATAACATTTAAAGCTGTCAGCATAGCTGTAACAGTTAATGTCACTGTACTACTTAATTCTTTTGCAGATGACTTAATTGAATTAATTAAATTTTTCATAAAATTACCTCCTTTATGTTTGTTGCTACATAAAGAAGTAATCTTCTATATGTAGCAGCGGGATGCGAAATCTGTACCGCAAGTTTCCTCTTCGTCCACGTGACAACTCCCCGTTCACATAGCACTTAACGCACAAATTTCTACTCTGCTCTTAATTTAATTCTAACAATAATTTATAGGTTTGCCAATATGATTTACTAAGTTTTCTATCAATTAATAATTATTTTCATTAGATATTTATAATTCTTTAAAAGATGTAAGGCATGTGACAAGTGATAAATAAAAACTATCAGTAAATTATACTGATAGCTTTTATTTAGACTGAGAAATCGTTTTTGTAAAAAGGTTTCCTTTAAATGCTTATGTTATACTAATTTTCAGGTGTTATGCTTTATTTATCAAATAGTCCTCCCCCATTACCAGTCCTAGCACCTTTTGACCCCTTACCAATACTCTTAGTAGCTTTCTTACTATTTCTAGAATTAGATCCCTTTTGTTTCTTTTCTTCAATTAGCTTTTTCATCATTTCTATGCTTTTATCCATTTTTCAATTCCTTTTCTTATTTATTATATGTTTATAATATCAAAGGTGCTAGGTACGTGACAAGTGACAAATTATGAAATTCACAGTATGTCACTTGTCACGTGCCTGGCACCTCCCTCTTTTCAAAATATCATAAAAGTGCAAAAACCTGAAAAATAGTCTAAATACTTATTAATTCATAGGAGTTATACTGATAATGACATAGTTAATATTTTGACAATGTAAACGACTAAGGGGGTATAACTCATGAAAAACTTTAAAAAAGTTGTAGGATTATTACTAACATTAATGATGATCTTTACAATGGGTGGTTGTTCTACCAAGGCAGGTACTGATAAAAAAGGTATCAAAGATGGTGTGTACACTGGTGAAGGTGAAGGAAAAGGCGGTAAAATAGTTACTGAAATAACTATCAAAGATTCTATAATCAAAGAGATTAAAGTTATTGAAAGCCACGATACAGAAGGTCTTAGTGAAGCTGCTATAAAAGAAATGATTGATAAAGTTATAGCAAACAATAGTCCAGATGTAGATATGGTAAGCGGTGCTTCCATAACTACTAAAGGGTTAATGGAAGCCATAAATTCAGCTTTAGCAAAAGCTGGTGCCAATGCAAATAATCTGGCTAAAGTAAAAAAAGTTGAAGAGAAAGAAGAAGCAGCAGAGCAAAACTATGATGTAGTAGTCATAGGAGGAGGCGGTGCTGGTATGATAGCAGCCATTGAAGCTAAAAATGCTGGTGCAAATGTAGTAATATTAGAAAAAATGAGTTTTGTAGGCGGAAACACAATGATTTCCGGTGGAGAATTTGCTGCTTCAGAAAATTGGCTTCAAGCTAAAGAAAATATTAAAGATAGTGCAGATACTCATTATAATGATACTTTAAAGGGCGGAGATAATAAAAATGATAAAACTTTAGTAAGAAAACTTGCTGACAATGCCCTAGCTGCAGCAACTTGGCTTAAAGATTATATAAAAGTGGAATTTGAAGATGAATTAATGTTCTTTGGAGGACATTCTGTAAAAAGAAGTTTAGTCCCTAAAGGAGCTTCCGGTGGAGAAATCACTAAAAAGCTTAAAGCTAAAGTAGATGAGCTTAAAATTCCAGTAAAATTAAACACTAAAGCCTCACAATTAGTGACTAATGATAAAGGACGAGTAACAGGAGTAAAAGCTGAGAAAAACGGTAAAACAATAATGTTTAATGCTAAAAATGGAGTTGTCATGGCTTCAGGTGGTTTCGGAAGAAACATAGAAATGAGAAAGAAGTACAACCCAAAAATTGATGAAAAGATACTTTCTACCAACAGTGTTGGGTCTACCGGTGATGGTATAGTTATGGCAGAAGCTATAGGTGCAGATTTAGTAGGAATGGAATATATACAAACATACCCTATTTGCGATCCATTATCAGGTATGCTTTTGTACATGGATGATGCAAGACTTGTAGGCGGTACAATACTTGTTAATAAAGAAGGTAAAAGATTTGTTGAAGAGCTAGAAAGAAGAGATGTTATCTCTAATGCAATAACTCAACAAACTGGACAATGCACCTATGAGTTTTGGGATGAAAATACTACAAAAATAAGTAAAATAGCTGAAAATCATCCAGAAGAAATGAAATACTTAATAACTAATAAATTGCTTGTAAAAGCAAACACTATAAAAGAAGTAGCTGATTTCTTCGGTGTAGATGCTAAAGAGCTAGAAAATACAGTAAATCGTTATAATACTTTTGCTAAAAGCGGAAAAGATACCGATTTTAATAAAAGAGGTAAGTTAACAGAGTTCGGAGCTGGTCCATATTACTTAATGAAGGCAGTTCCAGCAGTACATCATACCATGGGCGGAATTAAAATCGATGATGAGACTCATGTAATTTCTAAAGAAGGAAAAGTTATAGAAGGCCTATACTCTGCAGGAGAAGTAACTGGAGGTGTACATGGTACAAACCGTTTAGGTAGCAATGCCATGGCAGATATTTCAGTCTTTGGTAGAATAGCAGGTGTTAACGCGGCTAAAGGAAAATAATTAAAAATTAATTATATTTATAGAGGCTATCTTCGCTATTGATTTAATATTCATTGGCGAAGATAGCTATTTTAATGTATATACATAATTCATCATAAATTGACATATTTTTTAAAAAAGATTAATATTTAAACTGTAGTAATGGTTGAAGTAGGTGAGTTTTCTGAAAACCCTTAGAAGTAAAATACTAACTGGATTTATATTATCAATAACAGCTACTTTTTTAATTCTTTTATACTTAGTAAACCTGCAGATTAAAAATATAAATATACCTTTAACCGAGGACTTAAACCAACAAATTATTGATGCTAAAGCAAATGAAGTTGGCACATGGCTGTATCAAAGAATCAGTGAATTAAGAGTTATTAGTGAAAATGAAATGTTCAAAACCATGGATATGGATATGATAAGACCTTATATAAGAAGTTTAAATAAAAAAGTAAACAGTAAATATGGAAACGAAAATGAAACCTTTGCAGTTGTTAGCCTAGAAGGCAAAGGGTGGATTAATGATGATGTTACCATAGATATAAATAATAGAGAATATTTTCAGGAAGCCTTAAGCACAGATAAAGAATTTATTATTAGTAATCCAATAATATCTAAATCTGATTCAGAACCCATTGTGATTATAGCCTATCCAATTTACAATGTTCAAGGTAAAAAAGTAGGATTTATAGATGGTGCAATAAATTTATCTAAGCTATCAGAAATTGCTTCAGGTATAACCTTACAAGATGGAGTAGCATGGATTATGGATGGTGATGGAAACATTTTCACCTCTAAAAATGGTGCCAAAACTAACATCAAAAACATGGATTATTATGGCTATAAAGGTTTTAAAGAAGCCTCAGAAAATATGTTAAAAGGTGAATCAGGGACTCATACCATAGTAAAGCCTGATGGTGGGAAAGCAGCTTTAAAGTACGCTTCCATTCCCTATGCCAAAGGATGGTCTTTAGGAATTATTATTTCCTTAAATAGAATGTATGAAGACACTAACCGATTGATACATCTAATTATTATCTTCGGAGTTATACTTCTTATAATCTCCATATTAATTTCTATACTATTTTCTTCTTCAGTGGTGAAGCCCATTAGAGTACTTCAAAAACTAATGGCAAAAGTTGAAGATGGAAACTTAAACAGCTATTACAAAATCACTGGCAATGATGAAATAGCAGAACTTGGGAAAAGTTTTAATAATATGCTTACTAAAATAAACGATCTTATAAATAAGGTATATACAGAACAAAATAAGAAAAGAAAAGCGGAATTTCAAGCCCTCCAGTCTCAAATCAAGCCTCACTTTCTATATAATACTCTTGACACCATCCAATGGAAGGCTATAGAAGTTAATGACTTTGAGGTTGCAGACATGATTACAGCTTTATCTAATCTCTTTAGGATATCCATTAGCAAAGGAAAAGAAATTATAACCTTAGGTGAAGAAATAGAGCATATAAAAAGTTATTTGTTAATTCAAAAGATACGTTATGAGGATATATTAGAATATACTATTCTATTTGATGAAAGTTTAAAGAAATGTAAGGTGTTAAAACTACTAATCCAACCCATAGTAGAAAATTCTATTTATCATGGCATTAAAAATAAAAGATCAAAAGGACTTATAGGAATTAGTATATTTAAAGAGAATAATGATATTTGTATTACCGTTAAAGATGATGGTATAGGCATTAATGCAGAAGAATTAAAAATAATTAATTCCCAATTACACGAAATAAGAGAAGAAAATAATAATGTAGGCTTTGGTCTCTTTAATGTAAATGAAAGAATTAAATTAGCCTATGGGACAAGTTATGGAGTAAAAATCTCCAGTATTTTTGGTAATGGAACTGAAGTTATTATAAAAATACCTATAGTTAATGAGGTGGATTAGATGATAAAAGTACTTATAGCGGATGACGAAGCTACCATAAGAAAAGGCTTAAAAAACATGATCCTATCCTACGATCTAGGCTTAGAAGTTATAGGAGAAGCTTCAGATGGAGAAATGGCTTTAACAATTATAAAAGAACATAAACCCGATATAATGCTTATAGACATTAATATGCCCTTTTTAAATGGACTGGATTTTTTAGAAATAGTAAAAGATCTTCTACCAGATACCATCACAATAATCATTTCCGGGTATGATGAGTTTGAATTTGCTAGACGAGCTTTACAGCTAGGAGCTTTTGATTATCTATTAAAACCCATTAATCGATTAAACCTTTACCAATGTATTGAAAAAGCAGCACATGAACATAATAAAATAATTTCCAAAAAGCAAATTATAACACTTTCTCAAAAAGAACTACAAGAAAATGAAATATTAATTCAGCAAAATATATTAAGAACATGTTTAGAAAATGAAATGGAGCCTTCTTTTATAGAAGATAAATTAAAAGTTTTAAACTTTCAAAGTACTGATAAAATAGCATTATTTATCATAAATGATAAAGCAAAAGTAATAAAGGAGTGTTTAGTATTAAATAATCTTAGCGATTATATTTCGGGTTACTCTTTTTATATAGAATCCTATCTAATATTAATCTTTAGGCTGAATAATAGAGAAATAGAGGATGTTTTAAATCACTTAAATAAAAACTGGATAAGAGATACCGGAAATGAACTTGAATGTAGCTACATGGTCTTAGAAAACGGTATTTTCTCCTTATATAAAGACTATAAAAAATTACTAAATAAGCATACTTGTAAAAGTAAACTTACTAGTAATATAAATTGGGTCATAAATTATATAAAGGAAAATTATAATATGACTGGCATTAATCTACAGCTCATGGCTGATAAGTGCTATGTTAGTCCCTCTTGTTTAACTAGGGCGCTTCAACAAAAGTTAGGATTGTCCTTTTCAGAGTATCTCACAGAAGTTAGACTATCCGCTGCAATGGAACTTCTAAATTCTAATGATCCTAATCTTTCTATTAATGAAGTTGCAAGAAAAGTAGGCTATAGCAGCCAGCATTATTTTAGTCGTATTTTTAAAAGCAAAACAGGCTTTTCACCTACAGAATATAGGGATTGCCAGACACGTGACAAGTGACGTAAGTAGATTTGTCACGTGGCTGGCAACTCTTAATAATTAACTATTTTCAAACATAATCCTTTAGCAGGTGCTATAGGTCCTGCCTCTGATCTCTTCTTTTCATTTAATATCTTTTCTACATCTAGTGGTTTAAGATTTCCTTTCCCTACTTCTAATAGAGTACCTGTAATTATCCTTACCATATTTAATAAAAAGCTATTTCCATTCACTTCTATTTCTATCATGCCATTATTTTCTGTTATATTTATGTAGTTTATTGTTCTAACAGTAGGTTTTGTATTAGATTTTAAGCTGGTAAAGCTCTGAAAATCATGGGTTCCAATTAAAACTTCAGATGCCTTTATCATATCATCTAAGTTTAGCTTTTCATTCAAATGATAAACATATCTTCTGTTAAATACATCTCTAAAACTATTGTTATTTATTCTGTAAATATAGGTTTTTGACTTCACATTATATCTAGCGTGGAATCTTTCACCGGTATCCTTCATGGATTTTACTACTATGTCTTCAGGTAAATATTCATATAAATAATCCAACATTGCTTCTATACTCATAATGGAATGAGTATGGAAATTTGCTATGTAATTTTCTGCGTGCACTCCAGAGTCAGTTCTTCCGCATCCTACCACTTGAACCTCTTCCCCAGTCATTTTAGATAACACATTTTCTATTTTACTTTGTATAGTTAATTCTAAATCCTTTTGTTTTTGCCAACCTCTATATCTGCTTCCATCATATTGTATTGTCATCTTTATATTTCGCATATTATACCACCTTTATTTTATAGTCTCTTCAAATAGGACTAGATATTTGCCTAGCTTTATCATCATACCACCTAATCATTATTATTGGGAATAATTAATTTAAATATTACAAGTGACAAATCTGCCTACTAAAGTAAGCGGCCATTCCAAATAGAAGATTTGGAATGGCCGCTTATGTCGCTTGTCACGTGCTTGGCACCCTATTTATGAGTATAAATTAAAATAGCATCTCTAAGAAACTCAGCCAGGCCTGGTTGTTCCTTATCATAATATGCCTTAAATCTTTGGTCCTCTACATACATATTAGCAATCCCAGCGTGGGCTTCCTTAGAGTATTTATTCCAAGTATAGCTTAACCATTGCCTATGCAAGTCTGCAGCTTTTTGACCAAGTTCCCCTGCTGGATCACCGGAAGCATATGCCTCTTTCAGAACTTCAATCACGCTCTCTTCAAGAAGCTTCCACTGAGAATAGTGTTCTTCTGCCATACCCTTAATTTTTTTATTTGATGCATTAACTGCATCATCACCATATTTTGATCTTATTTCTTCACCATACTTTTTCTCGTTATCCTCTATAAGTTTTTCTTTAAATCCTTCAAACTTTTCTTTGTCACTCATTTCTATTCTCCCTTCTGTTAAAGCTATGGTCTTATCTACATTAGCTATTAACAACTCTATTTGCATTCTTTTTTCCAGGAGTTTTTCACGATGTTCTCTCAGCGCCTTTAACCCATCAAAGGAAGACGATGTTACTATTTCTTTTATAGCGCTTAAGCCTACACCTAGCTCTCTATAAAAGAGGATCTGCTGTAACCTATTAACCTCTGCCTCACCATAAACTCTATATCCTGATGAGTTAATCCTTGCCGGCTTTAGAATTTCTATCTCATCATAATACCTAAGGGTCCTAGAGCTTATGCCTGCTATTTTAGCTAATTTTTGAACTGTATATTCCATACCATCCCCTCCTTGTATAGTGATTTTAAAACACTAAAGAATATCTTAATTTCTCCTTACAACATAACTGTACACCTTTACGTAACGTCAATGTCAACAGGTATTCTTAATATTTTTTCTTATTTTATCTGATCTTTTGATTTTAAATTTAGCCTTTTTCTCATTTCTCTTGCAATGATACTTTTATTTAATTTTGTATCCTTTGAAACCTCAGAGTATGACCAACCACTTTCAACTAAATCTAATGATACATTTAATTCTTCCTTTTTATACTTCTTCTTTGATCCTTTTTTTAACTCAATTCTATTTTTTTCACTTTCTTTCCACATTGCAAATTTAGCTTCTTTTTTAAGCTTTACATAGCTTTCCCATCGTTCCTTTGAAAGCTCTCCATTTTCTATGGCCTCTCTTACTGCACATCCCGGTTCAGATTTGTGGTTACAGTCTCGGAACTTACACCTGCTTTCAAACTCCTCAATATCTGAAAAGCTAACATCTAACCCCTCCTCTACATTCCACACGCCTAGCTCTCTCATTCCTGGTGTGTCAATTATCATAGCTCCATTTTTAAGCATAATAAGCTGTCTATGAGTAGTGGTATGTCTTCCTTTACTATCATCCTCTCTTATGCTATTAACTTTCATTACATCCTCAAGAGCCATGGCATTTACCAGGGAAGACTTTCCTACACCAGAGGAACCAAGAAATACAATAGTCTTACTAGGTTTTATATATTCACTTAAATCTTCTATACCTTCTCTAGTAACGGAGCTTACAGCAACTATTTTAATTCCTAAAGCTATTTTCTCAATACTTTCTACATACTCACTGTAGTCATCACATAAATCCGCTTTGGTTAGAACAATTACAGGAATAGCTCCACTTTGCCAAGCGGAGGTAATATACCTCTCCATCCTTCTAATATTAAAATCATGATTAAGGGATGTGATAACAAAAACATAATCAAAATTAGTGGCTACCACTTGTTCTGTTCCATAAAATGAATCCATCCTAGAAAATTTACTTTTCCTATCTAATACTATATAAATTATATCTTCACCATAAGGATTATTCTTTACTAAAACAAAATCCCCCACCGCAGGATAAATATTATTAATATCACCATTGTAAAAGATAGAGCCTTTCAATTTAGCAGACTTCTCTCCAAATTCTGTTACAATTTTATATTGCTCTTTGTGCACCTCCACAACTCTGCCTGGTATCAAATCTTTCTCCCTTAAGTTAAGTGCTTCTATTTGTCTTTCATAAAACTCTGAGTATCCGTAATTTCTAATTTTTATATTATTCATCTAATTCCTCCATACTTTCACAAGAATTTTTTAATTTACCTCTTAAGCTTTTTAAATATTTATTTAAACTTTTCATACTACATCACTCCTCTCAAAATATTTTTTCAATTACTAAAAATGGGCATAAAAATACCGTAGACAAGTAACCCTTTTAATTTGGCTACTATCTACGGGTACAAAAAAACACCACCCTTCTGTGGCGTTACTATCCTAAATAGTTAGTGTTTTATGAAAGGTTATCTATTATTGCAAAAGGCAACCCTCACATGAAGTACTAACTTCAGGTCACATTTTTGCCCATATTTAGTTTTAAACTGTCATCACCTTTACTTTTACATTCATTAAAAACATCTCCTTTCATAAAGAAAAACATTTCTTACAATAAATTTTATATATTTATTATATTGCTTATAACATATTATGTCAATTATGTATACTTCAATAAAAGATAATTTCATAAAGTAATTCTAATGGATAAATATACTATAATATTTTTAGATAATATTTTTAATTTCTATAAATTAACAACATTTTCGAACTTATATTAACATCTATGCATCTAACATATAGACAAGCAATGAGGCGGTGAGTTATAAATTGTCAATCTTTATGGGTAAAAGAAAAGAAGAATTTACTAAACTTTTAAATCCTATACTTAATAAGCTATATCGAATTGCTTATTCCTTTTTAAAAGATAAAGATAAGGCCAGTGATGCACTGCAGGATTCTACTCTATCCGCCTTTAAAAATTTTCATGCTTTAAAAGATGTCCAAAGCTTTGAATCATGGATAACCTCTATACTGGTAAACAGATGTAGGGAAATATTAAGACGTGAGAAAAAAATTATTTTTACTGAGTATTCTGAAGGACTAGATAAAGCATTTCCTGTAGATGAGTATGAAGTGCTAGAGAGCAATATGTTTATCATCACATTACTAGATACTCTAAGCGATAAATACAAAGAAGTTATTAAGCTTAAATACTTTGGAGACTTAAGTATAAAGGAAATAAGTATTATTCTTAATATACCTGAAGGTACAGTAAAATCAAGGTTAAATTATGGACTAAATTCTCTTAGAAAAATAGTGAATCAAGAGGAGGTGGAACAATGAACTGCACTTACGCAAAGGACGCTTTATATGAATATATTTATGGTGAGCTGGACCATAATCACTCAATGGAAATTGCTAAACATCTAGAAAACTGCCAAGATTGTAGAGAAAAATATTTGGAACTTAAAAGCTTACTTATGGACTTTCCAGCTGATATAACCACTTATGCAAATTCAATTTCCATACCCCAGGATACCATTAACAAAATTAATAATGTTTTAGGTAGTAAACCCCATAGAAAACATACTTTATTTAATATTAGTTTAGTAAAGTTTTCTACCGCTGCTTGCATTGCATTTATTATATTGTTTACAACTCCAGCCATGGGTTATTTAATACAAATCCCTGCTATAAGTAAATATCTCGATTTAGATAAAAATATTGTCACAGAATTTAATGAAGGCAAAGGACAATTAATTGGTAAATCTGACTCTATGAAAGACATAACTTTTACTGTAGATGCTATTATAAGAAAAAAGGATAAAACTCTTATACTTTTTACAACAAAACTTGATAATCAAAACCATTCCATAAACTTTGCCCATCCCTCCACTAGTCACAATGCAATTACGGTGGAAGATCAATTTGGTTATAAATATCAATTAAATAGTGGTAGTATCACAGTAAAAAGTGTGAATAAAGACGGGGAAGCAAAGTGCATTTTCGAAATACCACCACTTAAGCCTTGGACATATAAGCTTGATATAAAAGTCACCGCCATGAACCTTGGATATTATAACAATGAAGAAAACAAAATTAATTCCATAGAAATTAAAAATTATGGATTATGGGATGTTTCCTTTTATATAAAACCCATAAAGGAGTGATATTATGAATTCTCTTATTTTACTTATAATTATGGTTATAGCATTATTCTTTATATTTAAAGTAATAAATAATAACAGGACTAACAAGAAAAAGATCTCAATAATGTTATTATCCTTCATAGCTATTATATTTCTGCTTAACTTATCCATGAATATCTATGGAAGCAACTCACTACCAAATTTCGGATATGCCCCTAAGAAAGTTCTTAAACATCATATTATGAATTTAAATGAAATAAAAACTACTGATGATACAAAAATCACATTAAAACGAGCTTTATTAGATCTAAATAATATTAGTGCTACTTACTCAGTTTCTGGTAAATATAAGGTAATTGCAGTAGAACTTAAAAAAAATCTACAGGATGAAAAGCCTCTAAGTTCCATGGAGGGTCTTTGGGTAGGAAAAAGATTTATAAAAGATAATAACTCACTGGGTTTTTCCTTTAATTCAAAGGAATACTTAAATCCACTGTATTTAACCTTTCATCTTTCTAGTGGAAACAATATAACTTTTGAGATTAAAGACACTACTGGCATAGATAAACTCACAGAGTCTATACCACTGAATGAAAAAGTAACTTTCAAAAATGATAATTATATAAAAATCCTTACCTTTAATAAGGCTCTAAATTCCTATTCAATAGATTTTCAATCAAACATTTATAATATAAAAGATATTCTTGATATAAAAATTTTTATAGATGATAAGGAATATAATAATGAATCCTATGGTTTTTCTAGCAACGGTTCTTTAGTTGAAGGTTCCTTTGCTTATAAACCTATAGAAGGTAAATATTTTAAACTTAAAATATTAAATAAAACCACCCAGGAAGAAAAAATTATAAATGTAAAGTAAAATATAAATAAACTGTATAATCAACTTTAATTCTCTAGATACATCAGACCTATGAATGTTAAACTTTTCAGCAATCTGTGATGCGCGTACATTTCCCTTTACTGTATTCTTTCATAATGGTTCCTGGGTTATTATGCTCCCAGTTATTCTTCCATATCATAAGTGGCTTCATCAGTATAGCCTGCACTAAAGTAAGTCATAAATAATGTAAGGGGGGGAGTGCTATATAGTACTGCTCCCCCTTACATTATTTAATATTAATTATTTTTCATATTTTTTATACTAGGAAATTCATGAATGTATTCTGAAAATTAAATTATAATATTTTTTTACATAAATGTGCTGATAGAATTGCCGTTATTGGAACTGTAAGTATTATTCCTATACTGCCTGATAACCCTTGTATTATTTCCGTACCTAATAAATCTAAATTAATCAGTTGTATATACGGCATATTAGCTGCTGTGAGTAATATTAATATATTTAATGAACTTCCTGCAAAAGCTAATATTAAAGTATTAGACATGGTACCTATGATATCCTTACCTATGTTCATACCATTATTAAAAAGATCCTTTTTGCTTAACTTTGAATTAACCCCATAGATTTCAAATACCGCAGAAGAAATAGACATAGCAACATCCATAACTGCACCTAAAGCTGCTACCAGTATAGCAGCAAACATTATTCCATTTACCTTAAGTTTGGAATTTTCTGCTACATACATTATATTTTCTGCATTGTCCATAGTTATACCAGAAAGATGAGCAAATTTTCCTGTCAAAAAAGCAATGAGACCTGCTGCAGTTACTCCAAAGATTGTTCCTACAATAGCTGCAATAGTTTTTTTATTTCTTCCACTTACTAAAAGCATGGTAACTGTTGTAGTTATTATAGCTATAATAATAGCTGCAACAATAGGTTCAACTCCTTTAAACATCATAGGTATCATAAGATATAAAACTGATATACAAGTAAATACCAGTGAAACTATAGCTTTCAGGCCTTTTAGTTTTCCTACTAAAATGATTACCAAAAAGAATATTGCAGTTAGTATATAAATTACCTTATCTCTCTTATAGCTATAAATAGAGATATCATTTAATTGTCCATCTTTTTCGTATACTCCAGCTATTACTTTCATATCTTTCTTTACTTTAATGTTATATACCCTGCTTATGTTGTTTTTTATATTAAATTGTTTTCCCTTATAAGGTCCTTCTAAAAATTCAACCTTCACATCCTGATATCCTAATTCTACACTGTCAATGTAAGTATCCTGTTTAAGCATTTCCTTAGACACATCTAATATTTTAACTTCATAGTAATTTAGCCCTTTGTTTAATCTGTCCTTTACAAATCCTTTATCATATATAAATCTAGAAGAGAATATAATTAAAACACTGCATACTATTACAAATAAAATACTTATTATATCCTTTTTTTTATTTATCATATTTATTTAATTCCCCTCTTCAATGAAGTTTATCATCTATAGTTTCTTTATTAGTATGTAAATCTAGACTTAAGGTATTAACTCCTTAAGCCTATGTTTTCTTATTTAACCATTAATATTTTTTCTCTTTTTTAAGAACATTAAAGTTCCTAAAGCCATTAACAATAACCCACTAACAACAAGAAGCATAAATTCATTAGAAATTCCTGTTTTAGCCAAAGTTTCATTATTGCTATTGCTATTATCATTTTTACTATTATTGTTGCTGTTATTGTTACTAGTATTACCGTTGTCATTTCCTGAATTATTATCAGCTTTCTTTTTAACTGTAACTTGGCAATTAGCCATTTCTCTTCCATTAGCCTCTACAGTTATTATTGCTTTGCCTTCTTTAATTGCTGTAACCTTTCCATTTTCATCTACCATAGCTACTTTTTCGTCACTAGACTTCCACTTAATATTATCTACTGTTGCATTTGTTGGAAGCATCTTAGCTTCAAGGTTAAAGCTTTCACCTTCAAATAATTCTTTCATTGTTTCATTTAATTCTACCCTTTCTAGAGGAACTATCTTCATGTCTAGAACTATTTCAGAAGTATTTCTAACCCTTAACCTATGGCCTTGTGCATCCTCAGAAGCTAGTCCTACTATAGAAACTATATCACCTACATCAATGCTTGAGTCCCACTTTCCTTTTTTAGATGCATCTACTCCATCCCAAATATATCCCTCAACATACGCTCTTGAAATTCCTGTTCCATCATCTATATATAGATTTTGTTCATCCATCTTTATAACTTTACCTTGAATTTTTACAAGGAAGCCCTCATTTTCTTCCAGCATACTATCTTTAGTGGACATAAACTTTGGTTCTATAGGATTTACATTTGTATTTAATATTTGCAGGTCCTTAGTTTCATCTTTTATTTGAATCTCTGTATCGCCATCATACTGGTCTACTATTCCAGTAACTCTAATTTTTTGACCAATTTTTACAGCTGTTTTAGAAACACCAAATACGGTTATACCGCCTGTTTCATCTTGTATATATACAACTTCAAAGAAAGAATTCTTTGGCAGTACCGCTTCTGATTGAGCTGTTACTATCCCTTCTATGGTGAATCTTTTTCCTAAATTATCAGGAATTCCATCCTTATTATCATCTTTTCTGAATTCCTTAATTGAAATAGTCTCTGGTTGTTTTTCTGGAACCATCCATGCCAGTATATTTTCACTTATTTTCTTATTAGCATTTAGGTCATCACCTGAAAGTTCAAAATCTGAGAAGAAGGTACTTCCTCCAACTACTACCTTAGCACCATTGGAAAGTTCTTCTGCTCCTAATACATAAAGTTCTCCTTTTTTAACTGGTATATTATCACCATCATTATCTGCGTCAGAACTTTCTGTAGTTTCATGGCCTTTTACAAGAAAATCTACTTTCTGTGCATTTCCACCATCTTTTAATATAACAGAACATCCACTATAAAAACTATAAGTCTGTCCTTCAGGTATTCCATGGGTTAAGTTATACAGTGGTGATTGGAATTTGTCAAAGGCTAACCTAAATGCTTGTCCTCCATTTTTAGTATTGTCAATAACTTGGTCATCGTTTATCCTTAAATTTGTTCCTATAGCTTCTAGAACCTTATTTCCTTGGATTCCGTTACTATACTCTCCTTTACCATCTTTATAATCTGCCTTTGAGGTAAGTATAATATTTCCTCCATTTTGTACAAATCTCTTAATTGCCTCTATTTCATTGTCACTATACTTAAAAGGCTTAAGTCCATATTTGCTATCCTCTGTACTTTGAGGATCCGTTAATACAAGAAGTTTAACATCTTTTAATACTTCATCTGTTATTTCTTTTTCATTAATTTCTACAACACTCTTATTGCTCTTTAGCATTTCTTTAAATGCTTCAACTTTCTTTTCATAATTTCCTGTAACATATTGGTTCTGATGAGCACCATCTATTACTACTTTGCTTACCTCTTCTTTGTTTACTATCTCCACTTTAGTTCTTTGAGTAAACACTTTCTCAGTTTCACCTAAATTAATAATAGTTCTTGCATATACAGTAAAGTTACCTGTTTTACTTGGTTTCCAAGTAATACTTACACTTTCTGCCTTTGATGCTTCTAATAAATTTACTACTTTTTCACCAATCTTTGCTTTATCTTCTATTTTATTTTCAAAAAACTCAACTTTCACATTTTTCAAACTTTCCTGCCCATTATTGTAAACTCCTGTGGTAAGTGTAACCTCGTCTCCTAAAATAGCTAGACTTTTATCTGTTTCAACGTTTGATAATCCAACAGCTACATTTTCTCCCACCCAAACTGGTGCTGTAACTGCTATATCTTTATCTTTTTGTTCCACTTTAATGTAGTAATAACTATATTCTGGGTTTAACTGTAAATCCCAATTAGCCACATTAGAATTAAATTGCTTTGATTGAACTTCAACACCACCATTAGCTATTATTGATATCTTCGTAATTACATCTGTTGAATCTGGATCATTAACATTTACAGTGAAATTAAGTTTTTCTGCATTTCCTAAAAAAGATCCCATAGGCATATTATTAACTGTATAATTTACCTTTAAGTTTTCATCTTCTGTTGCATAAACCTTCTTTTCACGCATGGCTTCATATAATCCATCTCTTGATTTTTCATTAGCTAATATAACTGTCCTAGCAGTGTTAGAGGTTATCCAATTACCTTTATGATTGTCCTGATTATTAGTTGGTGCTAAGTGCCACCCTTTGTCTAAAGCTCTTGTATAATACTCATAACTTGGAAAATATCCACTTCCTCTAACAGGGCCCTCTCCATTC
This sequence comes from Clostridium amylolyticum, assembly GCF_900142075.1. GTDB lineage: Bacteria > Bacillota > Clostridia > Clostridiales > Clostridiaceae > Clostridium_AA > Clostridium_AA amylolyticum. The sequence goes on along the minus strand of NZ_FQZO01000001.1, from coordinate 441,605 downwards.
CCAACTTCTATCATGTTAACTACGTTATCTGCTTCTTTACTATAGAATCCAAAGTCGCCAAAATCTCCAAAGGTTTTACCTGGGTGATTTAATTGTGAAATAGATTGAGTCTGTTTAGCTATAGTGTCATAATAATTTTTTAGGTCCATTTTATTATTGCTTCTTGTTTCGAATCCCTTTGTGTTAAATGTATTTATATGTCCCCAACCACCTGTAGAGCCTGACCAAGTCATCTCATAGCCATAAATAGCCGTAAACTTTCCATCTTCATTGTATTTATCTGCAATATCATGAGCATTAACCCAACTCTTACTCATAGAACCATCATTTATATTGGCAGATTTATCATTATCGAACCAATTTGAATGGTCTGTAATAGCTATAAAGTCGGCCTTTCCTTTATCCCTTGCCCACTCATAAGCCTCATCTAAAGTTCCCTTACCATCAGATATATTGGTATGAGCATGAAGTTGTCCAAAATAAAAATTGTTGGAGTCTTTTCCTACAAAAAATCTCCATTCTTTTTCTGTCTTATGACCTTTTGTATCTTCAACAATTAGTTTAGCAATATGAATTCCATCTTCTAAATCTTGCACTGGTTTATAAGTAATTGATTGTCCATCTTTTGTAGACAAGTTTGTAACGTCCTGCCCATCCAGTGTTAATTTTATGCTTAATGGGTTAATTAAGGACTTATCTCTGTAATATGCCTTTATTTCTGGCTTCTTATTAATACCTACGCTTGAACCGTCTGCTGGAAGTAAGTTAAATACTTCTGGCCCCTTAGTATCTATATCCTTTATTATTATATAATAAGGTTTTTGTATATTTTCAGGGTGTGTAGCTTTATTTTTACCATCAAAAGCTTCAATATAATATTCCATACCTTTAATATCTAATTCTGTATAGCTTATTTCAGCATTATATTCTCCATTAATCTCAGTCATTTCTATGACTTTGTACTGTTCTTCACCCTTAACCCTGTAGTAAAGAGTTACTTTTTCAATCTTTCTATTGTCTGTTACTTTCGCAGTTACTTTTAAATTACTTTCATTTCCTTCTTCGCTAATGGCTTTATGGTCTATAACTGGAGCTATATTATCCTCTTCTTCAATTTTAGTAAAAGTGGCAGAAGAACCATATATTTGGATGGTGTTGTCAAACACTCCAACCACAGCTATAGTATCCACAACATCAGCAGTTTTTACATTTATACCACTAGGTATAAAGTATATACTTAATGTGTCCTCACCTTGTTTAAGAGTTTTATTCTCCACATCTAAGATAGCTTTTTCTATCTTTATAATCTGACTTTGATACTTTCCTGTATTTACTTCTTTAATAGATAAAATCCTAGGTTCTGGAATAGCTTTATCCCCTAAAACTTCAATTTTTGTAGCCTGCAATTGAACTAAATTTCTAAAAATATCTTTTGTACCTTCAACGGATATTTCCTTTCCTTTTAACGCACTGGATAAATCAATTTTACTCTTATTATTTGAAATTGCTATGGCGCCTGTACTATCTTGAATATATAGTGTTTGGTTTCTGTCATTAAATGTTACAACACCTTTTACCTTAGCTAAATCCCCTATATTCTTCCCTCGTGCTTCAGATATAGTAATTTCGTTATTAGCTGGAGCTTCTTTTATAGTCATTTTACAGGTAGCTTTAATACTATTATTTTTATTTAAGGTAGCTGTAATATTAGCAGTACCAACACTAATGCCTGTAACTTTTCCATTACTATCTACGGCGGCTATGCTTTCATCACTGGATGACCATAAAATTTCTTTATTCGTAGCATTTTGTGGAATAACTTTTGCACTAAGATTTACAGAACTACCTACTTGTACATCCTGTGCTTCAATTATTTCTATTGCTGTAGCAGGTATTTCTTCTGTTGGTTCTCCTGCAAATTCCATAATATGCTTACCTAAATCATCAAAATAATCTTTATCATACTTATCCCACTCTATGCTAACATCGAATTCATCATTGGGGTTAGTATCGCCTTTTGTTATATTTTTCTTTCTTATTAAAGTAACATCCACTGCAAAATTGCTTCCTTTTGGATTTCCTACTTTACCAAAAGAATCTACAACATTATCACCTTTTTTAAGAACTACAACGTCATCACCATTAAAATTAATATAACCATCTAGTTGTTGCGCTTTGCCTTTTACTATGTCATTAGCTTGATTATTTGCAATGACATAAGTTTTTCCATCTTCCAATAAAGTTGAAGTTTGAAACCTAATAATATTTGGCTTACTTGTAGCTCCATTCATATATACTTCTACAGTATAAGCAGCTAAGTCCAAAGTTTTTCCTGTTCCATTATAAAGCTCTAATGCTTTGTTATTACCACTACCTTCTACATACTCTGAGATTATTAAGTCTTCAGCAAAATTTGTGTTGATTTCATTAGCTCCCACCCTAACAAAACCTGAAAAGATAGAAAATAGCATAACCATGGCTGTCATTAGACTAATGCTTTTTAGATTTTTTTTACTTCTCATTTTCTCCTCCCCTAAATATAATATTCAGAAAACAGTTTCCATTTTTCAAATTACTTTTCGATTTGATGTTCTTAATGTAAACCATTTCTATATTAAATATTACCATATTTTCTACATTTTTGCCATTATCTTATATTTTATAAAACTATATGTAAAAAAAGAAGCTTCATTAGAAGCTCCTACTATTATTTATTTTATTATTTTAACAATGAAAGACTTGTATCGATAATTTCTGGTTGTTTTTTAAATAAAAATAACATATTTTCAAGAATATATTTGTATTTTTAGTACATTGTTTGTAATATAAGCTAAGAGTATAATCACCAATGTGCAATAAGTTGTTACTCAAAATTCTATAAAATAGAAAAGGAGTTGCTAATATGTACGAAAATTTAAAAATGGAAAATATGACATGGCAAGAATTTGCAAAGAAAAAAGATGACGTAATTATATTACCTATAGGTGCTACAGAACAGCATGGCCCACATTTACCTCTATCTGTAGATGCTGTACTAGCTAGGGAGTTTGCTTATCGTGTAGCTAATGAAATAAACGGAGTGGTTGCTCCAACACTATCCTATGGATATAAATCAAAGCCTCTTAGCGGTGGTGGCCCATTATTTCCTGGAACTATAGATTTAAATGGGGCTACATTACAAGCTTTAGTAATGGATATAATAGATGAGTTCGTTCGTGACGGATTTACAAAAATATTTATTTTAAGCGCACATTTTGAAAATGAAGCATTTATAGTGGAAGCTATGGATTTATGCTCTGCAAAATATGGAGATAAGGTTAAAATACTTCTTACTAACTGGTGGAATCCTATGTCCCCTGATGTAATTGACAAAGTATTTGATGAAGTTTCATTCCCAGGCTGGGCATTAGAACACGCCGCTGTAACAGAAACTTCATTAATGATGTATTTTGCCCCAGAACTTGTTAGAGAAGATAAGATAATAGATACAGAAAATGCTACTCCAGCAACATATTATAGATATCCAATAGAAAAGGACATTGTTCCAAAAACAGGTATATTAGCATCAGCTAAATCCTCTTCAGCAGCAAGAGGAAAAATAATCGTAGATGATGTGGTTCCTAATATAGTAAAAATCGTTGAAGACGCTTTTAAATAAATCTATAGAAAAGATGCAGTGTATCACAGGCTGCATCTTTAACTAATACTTTTTATTTAACTTTTACAAGGATATAAAAATCAAGGGCATTTATTTTTATTTCTCCTGTGGATGAATCCTTGCTTCCTGCTATATTTATCATTTGAATTTGTACTTTTACCTTTGAATTTTCATCTTCAGAGGACATTTCCTTAGGGTTTATGCCTTCACCCTTATCTCTTATACCATACTTATTCACTAGGTTTTTCCCTAATTCCTTCATATCTTTTGTGTAAAGCACTTCTTTATCTTGGTATATTTTTAATATATTTGAGTTGGAATCATATTTAATTTTAAATTGTGCATTTGATTGCATTCCACCATAAAGGTATCTAGAGTCAACCATATAATTATAAGCGCTTATATCTATTGGCTCTCCTGTTTGCGATACATTAAAGTAGAAATATTCTTGTGCTAAAGGTGAAAGATTATTTGAATATTTAAATCCCAATAGCTTATCCATATCTTCTAATTTAAAGTCTTCAGGAAAATATTTTATATCCTTTAAACTATGATTGTAATTAAAATATTCTACAATTCTACTAATCTCATTTTTATCTTTTTCTGATACGGAAGAATTTTTTTCAATATTCTTATCCTTAAGCATATTATTTCGTAAAAGTATTTTTTCAAGCCTCTTGTTTTGGCTATATTTAGATACTGAATAACTAGATAGTGGACCTCCTAGCACTGAAATAATTACTAAAACCGAGAGAGTTATAGGTAAAAATATGTTTTTATATTTTTTTGTAAAGGCAAAATACACCATAACTCCAAAAACCCAAAGGCTAAGAAGTATAACATAGTATCTATTTTCAGTTATTCCATAAGCATTAACCCTAATTCCAATGGAAAAGAACATTAGCATCATAAGAGGTAAAATTAATTTAGGGAAAAACGTCATAAAAGTTTTAGCAAAAAGTTTATCTTTATATATTGGATAAATAAAGAATAGTACCGCAGCACTTATTATGGAATACCACAATACTAGGTGGGAAACAAGTCCCACAGGCCATTGTCTCGTGATAATTATTTTTGCAAAATAAATATAAAGTATTGTTGTGTATACAGATATTAGAGGCATAATTATATAGATAACCAAAATTTTAAATATATTAGGATAACTTTCTTTATTAAATATTTCTGTAATTATAGGAAGACTTCCAAGAAAATATGTGGGAGCAAATATTCCTGCTACTATTAGGAAAGAATAATAGTAAAAGTTCGAAGGAATTTTTACACCAAGAAGTTTGTCTATAGTAGCTAAAATTGCAGCAACGCCTAAATAAAGAACTATTGAATAGATTATTGTAGTAAAAAGCTTTCCAAAAACCTTTATAACATAAAGTTCAAAGTTCTCTTTATCTTTAAAATAAGGTATATAAAAAAACGCCAGATAGAAGGTAAGATTTACCCCTATATATCTTGTTATTGACACCATTTGTAAATCTTTTAAAAGAAAAAAATAATAAAATATAAGAATTAAAGCTTCCACAATAAATGCACACACAAGATGCCAGAGCTTATAAGTTTTCTTTTTCTCATAGAATAGCTTTATGCACAGAGAAATGGGTATTCCTAGAGCTAATATCATGGCAGCTCTATTTAAATCTTTTATTAAGCTAAGAGAGGATGTTAAACGGATTTCCGAAATAATAATCATCATTATAACAAAAAAAGTTGAAAGAGTAATAGTTACCGGAAAACGTTTAATACTTTTGTATACTGACTTTACTAAGTTACTTATATATTTTGTTATGTTCACATTAAAACCTCCTTTAAGCTATATATACTTTATATAATAATATACGTTGAAACATAAATACAGTATTGTTTCAAAACTAAATATATTCATTTTATTTTATAAAATACTTATAAATTATTAATTATAAGTATTTGAAAGTTCATTGACAAAAAAGTAATAAGTAGTATAATTAACAATAATTAGTTGATAATCATTATTAATTAACTAATTATTAATAAGCATAAATTACCCTTACAGACAAAAGGAGAAATGTATATGAACAAAGTGATAGAAACAATGAAAAATCATAGATCCATAAGAAATTATAAAAATAAAGAGATTTCAGAGGATATAATAAATGAATTAATTAATGTGGCACAAGCTGCACCAAGTTCTATTAATGGTCAGCAAACTAGTGTCATAGTAGTTAGAGATAAGAATAAAAAGGCAAAGTTAGCTGAAATGGCTGGAGGACAAACTTGGATAGCTGAAGCACCTGTATTTTTTGTATTCATTGCAGATTATTACAAAGCAAAGTTAGCTTCTGAAAAAGTTAATAAACCCTTAGTTATTACAGATAGTATAGAATCTACTATGGTAGCCTCAGTGGATGCTGGTCTTTCCATGCAAAATGTTATCACCGCAGCTGAATCCCTAGGTCTTGGTATCGTACCCATCGGCGGTGTTAGAAGAAGCCCTGATGAAGTTATAGAACTTCTACAATTACCTGAATATACTTATCCAATAGTTGGATTAGCCTTAGGCTATCCTGCTGATAATTCAAAGATAAAACCTAGAATGCCAAAAGAAGCTTATAGGCATGATGAGGTATACAATAAAGAAAAGCTGCCAAAAATAATAAGTAAATATGATGAAGATATGAAAGCTTACCTAAAGGAAATAGGTAGAGAAAAAGAGGTGGATTGGAGCAATCAAACTATGAACATATATCAATACGTATATTATCCAAAAGTTTATCCAACCCTTAAAAGTCAAGGCTTTAAAAATGAAAAGTAAGATATCTTCAATCAAGTGATTCAAATATAGCTAATTTTTTCATTCATTAATTAAGCCATGCTAAATGTTTAGCATGGCTTAATTATATACAATGTTAAAATATTCTAAAAGATAACTTAACAAGTGACACGTTAATTTTATTTTTCTACTATTATTGGACTATCCTCATAGCTTACCCAGTCACTCCAGCTTCCCACATAAAGCTTAGGTGTAAGTCCTATCTCATCCATAGCTACAAAATTTCCACAGGCATCTATTCCGGATCCACACTGCAGCACAATTTCATTATACCTTTCTAAACCATCATATATTCTTTTTAACTCTTCCATAGATTTTAATTTACCTTTTTCATCAAAAACATTCTTGGAATGATAGTTTTTCGCTCCAGGTATATGTCCTGCTTTTTTATCAATAGGTTCTATTTCACCCCTATATCTTTCAGGTGCTCTAGAATCTACAATTACAAAATCTTTATTATTAAGCTTTGATTTTACATCAAAAATATCTGTCTTAATATTTTCATTTATGTTTATGTTAACAATACCTTTTTCAGCCTTGGGGACTTCATTATCCATGGGGTAACCCTTCTCACTCCAGGCGTTAATTCCTCCGTTTAATATATATGCTCTTTCAATACCTATATACTTCAGCATCCACCAAAGCCTTCCTGCACCAGCAAGCTTCGCCTCGTCGTAAGCTACTATAGTTTTATCATTAGTGATGCCTATAGCTTCAAGTTTTCCTTTAAAGGTATTCATATCTGGAAGAGGACTTCTGCCTCCGTGTTCTTGGACCTCACCGGATAAGTCTTTTTTTACATCTAAAAAAAATGCTCCTTTAATATGAGATTTTTCGTATACTCTTCTGCCATAATCCCTATCAAAAAGGTCAGCTCTACAATCTACAAGTACTATATCTTTATTATCAAGATTTTCAAACAGCCACTCTGGGCTAACAAAATTTTTCATAAAACTTCACCTCTTTTATTTAACTTTTTCTACCTCATTATATTTAACTCCAAAGGTATCTACCGTTACCTTTTTCATCCTTTGATCCATTAATGGCTTATCACTAGTATTGGTTTTAGTGGAAACTATCTTATCTACAACTTCCATTCCTTCTATGACCTTGCCAAAAGCTGCGTATTTGCCATCTAAACTAGTGGTTGCTTTAACCATTATAAAAAACTGTGACCCTGCGGAGTTTACATCCTTACTTCTCGCCATGGATATTACTCCTCTTTCGTGCTTTAAATTATTTTCAAAATTATTTTCTTTAAACTCTCCTTTAATAGTATAATCTGGTCCCCCGGTACCTGTACCTTTAGGATCTCCTCCTTGAATCATGAAATTTGGTATTACCCTATGGAAAATTAGCCCATCGTAAAATCCCTTTTGAGCTAAAGAAAGAAAATTTCTTACAGTATTAGGAGCAATTTCTGGATACAATTCAACTTTTATCTTTGAACCATCCTCCATTTCTATAGTAACTACAGGATTTTTATCTTTAGCCCCCTTCTCGGACTTAACCTTACTCTGGTTTTCTGCCTTGCTACTGGAATCCTTACCTTCTTTAGCAGTTTTACCATTTATTGTGCACCCATCTAAAAGCATTCCCATAGTTAAAAGTAAGAAAACTGCGGTTTTCTTTAGAATGTATGTTTTTTTCATTATATATACTCCCTTCAAGTGACATTTTAGTGTAATATTATATTTATACTTTTAACCATTATACATTTACATCCATGAAAACTTCAACAAGAAATATACAAAAAGTCACTACCTTAAGAATACAAAATATTTTAGTAAATGTAACCTAAAAATAGAATTTTACATATCTTATAATTAAGAGAATTTAAAAAGGAATGGAGAAATAAATTGGCTAATTTTCAAGCTTTTCGTGGTGTAGTTATAATGATTGATGATTTTCTCATAGATGAAAAAGGGGGAAATGTAGGATGCTATAAGCTAATAACTCTAGACAATGGATACGGAGCAGTAGTAAATTTTGTGGTGTCTCCAAATACTTACTTTGTAGACCATGTAACACTTAACATTGGTGATAGGGTAACAGGCTTTTACGACGGAAATGCACCTGTTCCTTTGATTTTCCCACCACAATTTAGGGCAATTGTTATGGCAAGAGATACTAGATATGAAAATGTTAAGGTAGACTTCTTTAATGATGAACTTATAAGCAGTGATAATAGTCTAAGATTAAATATTGGCCCGAATACTAAAATAGTATTAGAAAATAATCAACTATTTAATCAAAGTCCTGCAAACAGGAATCTAATTGTTGTATATGGCGCTACCACAAAGAGTATACCAGCACAAACCACCCCATCTAAGATTATTGTTATGTGTTAGTGAAATATCTATGAAAAATAGTAAAAAGAAAAAAGAAGTTTCATCCGAAACTTCTTTTCCATATATTTTAAAGGAACTCCCCCGAGTTTCCTCCTTAATTCTCTACATTCTCAATTCTAAATTCTAAATTTTATCTTACATAATAGTGTAGTGGATAAGTTCTATATCTTGCTGGAGGCATCTTTTCAGTGGTGTAGAAGCCTGCTGGAGCCTCAATTAGTTGAGGTATCCTGTTAACAATAGTAGCACATGTTAATTCCACAGTTGATGGACGTGCTATTTTCACTTCAGTATTAGGTTCCCCTAATATTTTCCAGTCATTTCTGTCTATTTCACCTTCTCCATAAACTTTACCTATGCATTCGGAAACTATAACAGGACCTTGATTGGTTATAGTGGTAACTATAGCAGACATTCCAGTAGCATGTCCAGCTGGTATTACCTTTCCTAATGTTTCTGACTTTATATCTTTACCATGAGTAGTAGGTACTAATTTTTGTTCAGTAGATTTTATAGTCCATCCAAACTGTGAGCATAACCATTCATTAGCATTCCACATAAAGGATGGTAAAGAGTCATTTTGAGCTATTTCTTTCTCAAACTCTTCTATACTAAGTCCTGCTCCATGAACTTCAGCTAAAGCAATACCATAATCCTCCACATTATAGCTAGATACTCCTTCTATCCTTTGGATATTATGGCTGGAGCCTGCTAAAGTGGTAATTAGATTTCCCCAATATACATCCTGATAACCTGATCCAGCTAAAGTACAGTTGTTTTCCTTAGCTAGTCTGTCCAATTTATTTGTAAGACTTGGTGCTGTATTCCATGGATAAAAAGCCTCTTCACAAGTACTAATAGCATTTACACCATGCTTTGCAGCAAGTTCGAAAGCATCATATACATCTTCAACTAAGCTTCTAGTGGCAATAATACACACATCTGCATCACATTCGTTAAAAACCTTTTCAGGGTTTGAGCTTATAGGCACATTAATTTTAAAGCCTAATCCGGCCACTTCACCCACATCTTTTCCCTCTAAAGCAGGGTTTAAGTCTATGGCACCAACTATTTCAGCACCCTTTTCATATAAGTACCTTAAAAAGTAAATTCCCATTTTGCCGCAGCCATACTGAATAACTCTAATCTTTTCTCTCATAGCATTATCCTCCTTTATACTTTTCGGAAAGAACTTTGTTAATTCTTTCACCTTTAATTAAAGTGTAATGTCTATTGTAAGTATAGAGTCAACATTTATTTTATGATTTTATAGGAATTTGTAATTTAATAAACATATTTCTTTCATTATTATGTAACACGGGTAATTCAGCCACTACCTCACATATGTAATCTCCTGCTATTTCATAACCTTTTTCATTTATATAATTAAATAGCTTTTGTGCATATTCCTTTTCCTTCCAAAAGCTGTGAAAATAAATACAAATATAATTATGCGCCGGTATAATTTCTATCCCTTCCTGCTCTTTAAAATCTTTATCTAAAAATACAAATATTTCTGAGGATATGAAATTTCCTGCATCTAAATTTTCTTTTCTCATTATAGAGCCTACATTACAAAAATAAACCATAGGAAGATGCTGTAATATAACCTGCTTTTTTAATTCCCTTAAAATATATTCATAAGTTTCCAGCTCATGGTCATAGATATTTATCTTACCATCATAGCAGAATATTTTTCTTTCTGGTATAAATTCCACCTCTATATACCCTTCCTCTGGAACTTTTAGATACCTATTGTAATTATTTATACAAGCTTCCACACCATTTTTCATGTGATGGAGCAACTGAATTTCTTTGTCTATATTCATGCTTTGTTTCTTAAGTATATTCAGTATGGTATTTATATCTTCTTTTTCAAATTGATCCTTAATTTGCATTAAAGGCATCCCTAAGGACTTCATATACTGAATCATATCCAGTACTGCACTTTGTTTAATATCATAATATCTATAATTTGTCTCTTCATTAACATATATAGGCTTTAACAAATCAATCTTATCATAATGCCTTAAAGTCTGAACTGAAACATGATTTAATTCCGCCATTTCTCCAATAGATAAAGGTTCCAATTCTCCTACCTCCATTTTACTTCTTCCTACTTTTTCGATCTCATCCTATATTTAGAGGCAAGACTCAATACTAAAGTTATTCCTCCACACATAAGAAACCCTGCTGCTGCTCCCATTTTTTCCATTACAGTGCCTGCATAAAAATTTCCAATAGGGGTACTACCTGCATTTAAAAGAGAATATAGGCTCATTACTCTTCCTCTATATTCATCGGAAGAATTTAATTGTAACAGTGAATTTGCCATATTTAAGAAAGTTAAATTTAAAAATCCCATACCTAATACTAATATAAGTACTATATAATAATTATCAAAAAAGTATGCAAATATTTGTAACAGTGATACCAATATGGCATTCACAAAAAGCACATATTTTTTAGTTCCTCTTTTGCTTCTACCAGCCATAAACACAGCTCCTATAAAAGATCCCAGTCCCATTGCCGATAGCATAAAACTATATTCTTGTGCTCCTTTATGAAGTACTTCTGGTACGAACACTGTTATTATAACATCTACATTCATTGCAAAAGTACAAACAATTCCCATTATTATTAAAGTAGTTTTTAAATTTTCAATATTTGCAACGTACTTAAGTCCATGTTTTATCTCATATACTATATTTTTTGAATTCTTTATAATTACCTTATCCGGTGTATTGATAAATGATAGTCCTATAATTACTACAATATATGATATTCCATTTACTAGGAAACAAAATCCAGGTCCAAGTTTTACCATAGCCACTCCAGCTATAGCTGGCCCTATAATTTTTGCAAGGTTAACTATGGTAGAATTAAGAGATATAGCATTCATTATGTGCTCTTTTCCTACTAGTTCTATAAAATAGGATTGTCTCGCAGGCATGTCAAAAGTTTGTGCTACCCCAAACAATGCAGAAAGTGCAAGTATTTGCCAATATTTTGCTGTGCCATAAAAAACTAAGATTGATAAAACTATAGCTTGAACCATGAATATAATCTGAGTAACAAGTATAATTTTTCTTTTAGGAAACCTGTCCACAATAACTCCAGCAAATAAGGATAAAAATAGGAAAGGGGCAAATTGACATACACCAAGAATCCCCACTTTAAAAGGTGACTTTGTTATAGTATAAATAAGCCATACCTGAGCAGCTCTTTGCATAAAAGTTCCCATAAGAGAAATACATTGAGTCCACCAAAATATACGGAAATCCCTATGAGTAAGGGAAGCAAAGGTGTTTTTAAAATATATTTTTATATTACTTGAATTCATTAGTACCAACCTCTCATGCTGTCTTTTAAATTATTTCCTTTAAGTGAATTACTTTTTTCATACATTTATTATAGCATTTTTTATTACACTATTAATTCGCATATAGCAAATTTAATAAAAACAGCCAACACTTTTTATAAAAAAGCATTGACTGTTTTATAGTTTTCTAATATTAATAACTTAAAATATTCTTTTTTTAATCTAAGAAGTAATTATTTAAATTACACACCGGAAATTTATTTTATTAATCGTCTAAATCTAATATATCATTGATATGGTTTTTGTAAAGGATGGCTTTTCCTCCATAGATAGCTTGTATACCGCCACCTACTTCTAACACATCTGTAGCTCCAATTTTCTTTAGTGTAGCCTTATCAATTTTCGAAACATCTTTTACAGATACACGTAAACGAGTAATACAAGCATCTACATCTTCAATGTTTTCTTTTCCACCTAATGCTTTTATTATTTCTATTGCATCGTTTTTCAAAGAGGATTTAGTAGTTACACTTGCTGTTGCATCTCCTTGCGCATCCACTTCTTCTTCTCCTCTACCTGGAGTCATAATATTGAATTTTGTAATAAAGAATCTGAAAGAGAAATAATATAAACAAGCCCAAGCTAATCCAAATGGAATTTCTAAAATCCAATTTGTTTTTGCATTTCCTTGTAATATTCCAAATAGTGTAAAGTCAATAATTCCACCAGAGAAGGTATTACCTATGGAAATCTTTAATATATCCGCAATTAAGAAGGATAATCCATCTAAAAATGCATGGAATACATATAATAATGGAGAAACGAATAAGAACATAAATTCAATAGGTTCAGTAATACCTGTAATGAAGGAAGTTAATGCTACTCCTAAGAATAGTCCACCAAAGGCTTTTCTCTTATTTTTAGGTACGCAGTGATACATAGCAAGACATGCTGCTGGAAGACCAAACATCATAGTGGAGAAACGTCCTGCAAAGAATCTTGTTCCTTCTGTAAATAATCCTGTATGATTTGGATCTGCTAATTGTGCAAAGAAAATGTTCTGTGCACCTGAAACCATTTTACCAGCAACTTCTTGTACTCCACCTAATTCTGTATACCAGAACATTGGATAAATCATGTGATGAAGACCTACAGCACCGCAAAGACGCATTAAGAAGCCATAGAAGAAAGTTCCGATAGGACCAGCTTTTGAAATTGCAGTTCCACTAGCAATTAACATGTTTTGGAATGGAGGCCATATGATAAAGAATACAGCTCCCACAAAAATAGCACTTAAAGAAGTTACGATAGGAACGAATCTAGAACCACCAAAGAATCCTAGTACCTGAGGAAGTTCAATATTCTTGTATTTGTTATGGAGATAAACAGCTATAGATCCCATAACTAATGCACCGATAACCCCTGTGTCAATGGCTTTTCCATCTGGATTGAATACCTTTAACATAGCTTGAATAGATGCATTCATAACAAGGTATCCAACAACACCAGCTAAAGCAGCTGTACCTTTGTCTTTTTTAGCAAGACCAATACATAGACCAATACATAATAATAAAGATAAGTTCCCAAATATAACGCTTCCAGCGGCACTCATAATGCTGAAAACACCTTGTAAAAATGGTACATTTAAAACAGGATAAGTTGCAACGGTGGTTGGATTGGATAATGCTCCACCTATTCCAAGCAATAAACCAGCTGCTGGCAAAATAGCAATTGGAAGCATAAATGCCTTACCAATTTTTTGTAGTTGTTTAAACATGGCTTTTCCCCCTTTATTTTTCTTTTAATACAGAAGTGAATCTTTCAGTAATATTTTGTGGCCTTGTAATTGCTCCACCAACTACTGCAGAATATGCGCCCTTATCAAAAACTAACTTTAAATCTTCCGGTGTGTTAATTTTTCCTTCCGCAATAACTGGTATATTTAAATCTTGTACTAATTTTTCAATTAGTTTCAAGTTAGGGCCATCTATAGATTTTGAATATGGGGTATATCCACATAATGTTGTAGATACACAATCAAATCCCAGTTCTTTAGCTTTAACGCACTCTTCGTAGGTAGAGCAATCCGCCATAGCAAGGATATTATGCTCATGAATATAAGAGACTAGATCTTCTAACTTTTCATTATTAGGTCTTTTTCTATTAGTGGCATCTAAAGCGATCATTTCACATTTAGTTTCTAGTAATTCATCTACTTCCTTTTTAGTTGGAGTAATGTATATATCGCTATCCTCATAATTACGTTTTACAATTCCAATAATAGGAAGTTCCACTACTCTTTTTATCTCTACAATATCTTCTTTGCTTTGTGCACGGATACCACAGGCTCCTCCCTCTTTTGCAGCTAAGGCCATTCTTCCCATAATGAAGCTACTATGCAGTGGTTCGTCTTCTAATGCTTGACAGGAAACTATTAATTTTCCTTTAATTTTATTTAACATATGTCTTCCTCCTTTATTGCTGACCTGACATAAGAATGTTTTGTATATGTAGTGCCAAATATCCTATTTCACCCTCTGGAAGCTCTATCCCAAACTCTTCACTTAACATTTTTCCCAATGAGGATGCTACCCTATAGGTTTCTGGGTATGATTCTTTAATAGATTTCGCTATAGGATTATTAATGAAAACATGTTCCTTGGCACGTTTAAATGCAAACTTCATGTGGGTTATCAGCCTTTGTCTTTCCACGCTTTTAGGTGCTAGCTTCACCTTTGTTTTATTCTCAATGTAAACTATACATTTTGCTATCATATTTGCATATAAAGCAGAATTACTAGGTGTATCATTATGTAATGCAGAATGTACATGCAAACATATAAAAGCTACTTCCGCTTCTGGTAAGTTAATATTTAATGCTTCATTGGCAAATCGAACCATTTCTCTGGCAAATTCATATTCTTCACTGTACATAGAGCTTATTTCTTCCATAAATATGTTTTGTACTGGAATATTATTCTTATATCTATAGATAGAAAATTTTAAATGATCTAATAAAGACACATGAAGATTTTCGTTGTAGTTTTTCCCGAAACGCACTTCTAATCTTGATATGATCTCTTCTGAAACGCTAATGATATCTTCATCACAATTGCTCATTAATGTTTCATACACAGATAGATTTGAAGGATCTTTAATTTCATATATTTTAGTTACTAAATTAAGGTCTACTAAATCTCCAGCTTTCTTCTGAAATCCAATAGCTTTCCCAATAAGAATAAACTCTTTTTTTAGAATGGAATCATAGCAAAGTACTACATTGTGATTTAATACTCTATTTATCACATACTTTTTTTCAGTGCTAGATTTCACAATAAGCAACCCGCCTTTCACTTTCAATTAATTTATAATTATCAGCAATTAAATCAAAGTTTGTAGCATTGGATACTACACAAATTACATCTTGTTCTAATCCTTGACTTTTTATGTATTCATAGTCTACCTTCAAAAGTGGTGTACCAGGTTTTACCACATCCTGTTCTTTTACTAAAACTTCAAACCCTTCGCCTTTTAATAAAACGGTATCCACTCCAATATGAAGTATAAATTCTAAGCCATCTTTTGTTTTTATGCCAATGGCATGTTTTGTTGGAAATATCATGGCAACTTCACCTTCTACAGGGGAATAAACCATGGAATCATTAGGCATAATAGCAAACCCCTTACCTACTAGCCCTTTAGAAAACACTTCATCTTTCACCTCACATAATGGTTTTAATGTTCCATTTGCTGGTGCAAAGACCTCAGTTTTATTATTCTTTCTTTTTAAAAAATTAAACATATCATTTTCCTCCTAAGTAACAAAAAAAGCTCATTAGATATCGCCATTGCGATATCTAATGAGCTAATGCCTGCCAAACCAGTAACACGCTACAACCTAATTATATTCTGACATTAATCTATTGTCAAACATTTTTTGATAAGAAATTGTCACTATTTTTTAACATTATAGAGCTATTTTCCCACCAAAATATACAAAGATATACTCTTTTTAAATACAATCCCTTGGGGGTAATACCCAATTAATCCTAAATGTCATATAATGAAATATCTATTCTTCTTGGAGAACAATACGATGCTCCACAAGAGCCATTTCCTTTATTTTTGCCTTTATAATTTTTCTCTCACTAAATATATTTTCAAGTAGAAAACCCTCTTCCATAGGAATTACCTTGTCTACGGCTTCTAAAATAAGTTTCTCATTTCCTTCTTTATCAATACAATAAACATTAGCCTCACACATATCATTCACCTCTCTGAGATTTCAATATTTCAATAACATCATCGATGTAATGTGGCAGTGGCTTATTTTCAACACCAGCAATCATTATATTACATCTATTCAATGGAATTAATACCTTTTTTGCAGGACTTTCCGCTACAGCTCTTGCCATAAGGGGTGTTAGTTCACCCAGCAATGAATTGGCACATATTATCCCTATGGAACCCAAGATCATATCAACCTTAGAAGCATTATAAACAATGGCATTTTCACCTGTAGCACCTTCATTAGCACCTGCTTTTAACATTAAGGAGGTTGCTAAAGAGTTTGTTCCCAGTGCAATAATCTCAATTTCTCCTCCAAAACACTGTCTAACTTTTTCCACTATGGCTTTACCTATTCCTCCACCTTGCCCGTCTATAACCGCAATTCTCATTTTAATCCCCCAATCAAAACTTACAAATATATTATACCAAATATATTATACCAAAAAATAGGCAAAATCCTTTTGTTTTTCTTTGTATTCAAATTATCTTTTGGGAGTTCCACAAATAGGGCAATTTTGTAGTGAAAGAGGTATTTCTAAACCACAGCTATCCAGTAAATCCCCATTGGATAAAATTTCTTCTAAAGGTCCGTCCCAGGGAACTTCACCTTCTTTAATGACAATAACTCTATTACAGGTTTCAAATATCATATCCAAATCGTGACTGGTAATTATTTTAGTTTGCTTAAAGCTATTTAACAAATTAATAACTCTTCGCCTTGATTTAGGATCTAGAGCTGAGGTTGGCTCGTCCATTATCAATATATCCGGTTGCATAGATAGAACAGATGCAATGGCAGCATTACGCTTTTCTCCCCCGGATAGTTTAAAAGGAGCCCTGTTTTTCAAATGAGATATGCCCACCAATTCCAGTGAATTTTCTACTCTGTGTTTTACTTCTTTTTCATCCAACTTGTAGTTTCTCGGCCCAAAGGCAACATCATCATAAACCGTGGTCATGAACAACTGATCATCAGGGTTTTGAAGTACCATTCCTAACCTCTTTCGTATCTCTGGCAATGTCTTTTTAGTTACTTTAACATCACCTACCAATATTTCACCTGCTTCTGGAAAGATTATTCCCATTATTAGCATTAGAAGTGTGGACTTACCGGCACCATTTGCTCCAATAATCCCTACGGATTCTCCTGCATTTATAGTAAATGATATATTCTTTACTGCTTCATAATCCCCAGGATATGAAAACTTTAGATTTTTTACCTCAAGTTTATGATTATCCATCTATTTAATCACCCCTATAACCAATGAACCTATAAGCGTAGGTATATTGTAAATCCTGGCCATAATAAAAACCATGCTCCAAGTAATTAGATACCCAAAGTCTTTGAACTTTAATTTTTCCATATCTCCAATATTAAACTCGCCTGTAAAACCTCTTAAACTCATAGAATTATACACAGATTCAGCTCTATCTAGGGTTCTTAACATTAATTGTCCAAGAAAAGACCCCCAAACACTTCTATGTATTCCTTTCTGTCCTGGCGCTCTCAAGGAATAGGCTGTCATCATCCTAGAAACCTCCTCAATAAGCACAGATATATATCTGTAGGTTAATAATAATTGTAAAACAAATATCTTAGGTACTTTCAGCCTACGCAAAGCCACGGCCAATTTATCCATTCCTGTAGTTGCAATGAGTAGAATACTAGCTGTTACTGTTAAACCACATTTTATAAAAATTGAAAGAAACGTAATCCATCCCCTTGACATAGCAATTCCACCAAGGATTACAGTATTATTATCAAATAATGGATTTAATATTCCAATTCCTATAATAAAAGGCTGCACAAGCAAAATCCTTTTCAGAACTGGAGTAAAGGGTAATTCTGCCAAGACAAAAGTCAGTACAGGATAAAAAACAAAAGGTAAGAGACCAATTATTTCATATCTTTCAAAGGATATCACTACAGTTAGATAAACCACTGTAGTTAGAAGCTTTATTACAGGATGCAGCCTGTGTATAGGAGTTTCTTTTACTGAAAGGTCATCCAAGAACCTAATATTATATAATGAATTTATTATATTGGACATACAAAATCAAATCCTCATTAATAAAGTAATGGCAAGGTTCACCTCCTTGCCTAGGATAATTTAAGCGATAACTTTTTTCTTTTTCTTTTTAGCTACACTGATAATCAATCCTGTTATCCCAGCCAAACCCAGGGTTAAGATTCCACCCACTATACCTGAAACACTAGTTTCTGCACTAACGGAAGGCCATTTTTCTTCAGCTTCTCCATCTTGTTCTGACTTACTTTGTTCCTCTCTTACCCTAAAGCTATAATCTGGTAAAAACGCAATACTACCTTGTATTTTAGATAAAGTTTTATGAATTCCATCAGGGGATTCTAATTCAGCTGTACCAGCAGTTTTCTCCATGGACCATTCTAGTCCATCAGGATTTGCAGAGGCAAACCAAGAAAGCCCTCCACCCACTAATAATACTGCTATTAGAAGGCTTGTTAATACTTTTCTCATGGATATATTCCCAAGAGCTTCACCAGTAGCTGCCTTTTCTAAAATTTCTGGTCTAGCTCTCCAAACAAAAGTAACCACTGCAGCTGTTATCAGACCCTCACCCACTCCTATAGCTAGATGTATGGGCTGCATAAGCAATACAAATGTTCCAAAAGGTAATTCAGTCTTTCCAGATAATAAAGTCTCAAGTACAACACTAAAGGCTCCCAGTTGCAGTCCCACTAAAGCGGCGATCATGGATGCTGCAAAGATTCTCTTTGAATTAAGCCTCTTGCGAGTAATACGTTTATAAATAAATGGATATGCTATAAAACAAGTGTAAAAGCCAAGATTAAACACATTGCAGCCATAAGCAAGCAATCCTCCATCTCCAAAGAATAAAGCTTGTATTAGTAAAACTGAAGCCATGGTTAAGAATCCCGCATAAGGCCCTAGTAATATTGCCAAAAGCAATCCTCCTCCAATATGTCCACTAGAACCTGTCCCAGGTATGGAAAAGTTAATCATCTGGGCAGCAAAAATAAATGCCCCCATAACCCCCATTAAGGGAACCTTCTTTTCATCCATATCATTTTGAATCCTTCTAATTGAATAAGTTGCAATTCCCGCAGTAGTAGCTAGCATGGTTCCACCCACCATGGGTGAAATCAATGCATCAACCATGTGCATAATATTCACTCCTTTAAAAAATAAAATGACCCATAAAGGGAAGTTTTAAACTTAGCCCCTTCATGGGTCTCATTATTTACTATTCTATTAAACACATTAAAAACTATTGCAGAAATCTTCATGATTTCGTTTTCATAGTAAATATATCATAGCTTACTAAAGATTGTCAAACATTTTGATGAGCTTTTTTCATTTTTTATATAATTTTAGAATTAATTTTCAACACAGTATTTTAAATAAATTTACCTCCAATTATTCACTGCTTTTAAATAGTATGATAATAACATTGGATGGGTTAATGTATTTGATTTTATTGATTCTTTATTATTTATTAATTCATCCTTACTAAATATAAAAAGCTTTTGCAAGGTTTCTTTATTCAAAAATCTTGTGTCTACATTTACTTTAATATCTTTAGTATCCATTGGTGTTTTAGTCACAAGCTGAAATCCCCAATCTCCAAAAGTAGGAACTTCTACATGATAAGGCACAACATTAAGTCCTTCTGACTCTATAGTTTTATTTATGCACCAATAAGCTTCCTTTGCATAATATGGACTTGTAGATTGTACTGACATGGCACCTGAATGGGATAAATTTTTTCCGCATAACCTGTAAAACACATTGGTATACAATTTATTTAAGCTTTCATTGTTAGGATCCGGCAAATCTACTATTATTACATCATAAACTTCATTACTTTCTTCAAGAAATTTAAAAGCATCATTATATATAATCTCTAATTTAGAATTATTTAGAGAATTTTTATTTAAATTTACTATATTACTATTTGTTTTGCTTAATTTAACCATGTCTTCATCTAAATCTACCAATGTAATCTTTAGTACATCTAGATATTTAAGCACTTCCCTAACAGCTAATCCATCCCCCCCTCCCAATATAAGAACCCTTTTCCTATTTTTAGATGCATTCATAGGTACGTGTACTAAGGCTTCATGATACCTATACTCATCACTAGAAGAAAATTGAATATTACCATTTATAAACAATCTCAAATCATCCTTATGTTTAGTAACCACAATATTTTGATAAGGTGTTTGTTTGGATAAAACTATTTTATCTCTATAAAGTTTTCCTTCCATTAAATTTGCTATATTATCTCCGAAAACTGCTCCCATTAGCATTAATATTAATAATGCTATGGATGATAATTTAAAAAAATACACATTTTTTATATAATTTTTGTATGTATGAATTATTATAATAGAAACTATTATATTTAAGCTCCCCACTAAAAAGGCAATAGTAAAGTATCCGAACTTAGGGAGTAAAATCAATGGGAAAGCTATAGATCCTATTAATCCTCCTATATAATCAAAACTAAATATCCTAGATAAAGTTATTCTTAAATCCTTTGTATTGGATTCTATAATTCTTGTTAATAAAGGAATCTCTAATCCTACTAATGTCCCTATAAGTATTATTTGTATATACATTATTAATTCATAACTTTCAATATAAATGTTTGAGAGGAATAGTATCAAAGTACTTATTCCTCCTAAGACTCCTACTCCTATTTCTACTACCACAAACCAGTCAAAAAGCTGAGTTTTAATATATTTAGACAAGTAAGAACCCAAGCCCATAGCGCTCATATATAATCCTATAGTTATGGAAAATTGCTTTATACTATCTCCTACTAAAAATGAGCTTACAGAACTGATTAATACTTCATAGATTATTGAACACCCTGAAATTATTAAGGTAGTTACCATTAATAAGTTATAATTAAAACTTCTCTTTTCATTCATTTATATCCCTCATATCTAGTAGATAACTCCACTTATTACTATAGATAAACCTATAAATAAGCCCATGACCATCAATCCCGCTGCAGGGTTTCCTTGTTCAATTTCCTTGTTTAAGTTATATTTTTTATTTACTGCTTTTGTTATTAAATATCCTATGATGCATATAACAATTCCTAAGAAAAAATATAGTACTGTACTGCCTATTCCTTGCAACAAGGTAACAGCAGTCTCTGATATTACTGGTGACATTATGGCACTTCTTAAAATTATACCTACTCCAATATATATTCCTGCTATTATATACCCTACAGCTAAATTTCTATTTTTTATTTCTGTAGAAAACTTGCATGGTATTACTAGGTCTACCAAATACGCTCCCAAAATCATTAGAACTATTCCCACACCACAATATATTATGATATTTATTATATCTTGCATTTATAAAACCCCCTTTTTTTATTTTCCAAAACTTGTCCCACCACCAGAAGATGTTCTAGAATTTACGCTGCTTTGTCTTACACTACTAGAATATATTCTATATTTATTATTATCATCTGGTATAATTTGTCCACCATTATAGTCCCTATAAGCATTGGGTAATTTCTTGAACTTAGTTTTATCTTTCTGATAAACAGTAGTATAATAATATCTTCTATAATACCCGTCTGTTATATTACTACCTCTATAAGGCATATGTCTGCTAGAATAAACATATTCTCTTAAACTTACTTGAACCAAGGTTTCAGCATCTTCGCTTATATATATTAAAGCTAATTCGTCCTTGGTAGTTATTACCACTGTACCATCTTGTTGACTTTCTTGAACATCATCAATATTTCCCTGTACTCCATCAATTAATAGCTTTGCTGTATCTTCAACAGTTTTATTAGTTGAATATACATTAGCTTTTTTGTTCTCATCTAAATCAGAAGTTATTGAAGTAACATATTCAAAACTACTATTAGAATTTATATATTTAGATAAAATTTCTTTTTTACTAAAATTAAGCAAACCCATTTTTAAAATTACAATTACAATTAAAACTATGAAAATAAATGCTATAATTATTTTTCTAATATTAGCTGCCGAGGAATAATCCTCCGCTCCAATATGTAAAGCATTATTTGGAATATTTATCTTCTCTATATCTTCTTTATCTATATAGTATCCCCTTGAATACTCCTTTTCCCCATCCCATTCCTCTATGGATATTAACAGTTCTTCTGTATTGTCTTCATAATCTCTATAGGATACTTGTTCTCCTAGCTCTACATCCACCTGGCCCTTATAATCTAATACTTTGGCTATCTCATCATCTACCTTTTTATACCCATTATCTATAATACTTTTAGCTGAAAAATCCTCCCCATAACCACATTTAGTATAAATAGCATATTCGTCATATTCAATATCCACACTTAGCCATTTAACCTCATAATTCCCCTTAGATCTAATCATATATTCCGTCCAGCTTGAACCATCATATTGTTTAAAAACAATGTAACCCTCTACAACAAAAGGATTTCCCTCCACTTTAATTTCACTGCCCACATGGAAATATAAGTCACTATTTTTCATAGCCATATCACCCCTTTCATTGTCATTATATTAATCTAAGAAAATTATACCATATGATTCACTCCTTTAAAAAATAAAATGACCCATAAAGGTAAGTTTTAAACTTAGCCCCTTCATGAGTCTCATTATTCAATATTTTACTAATTATATTTAATTTACTTGTAGAAACCTTCATTATTTGGTTTTCATAGTAAATACATCATAGATTATTGAAGGTTGCCAAACAGATTTTTTAGATGCCAGACATGTGACAAGTTACAAATATAAAGTTTCCTGCATAACATCATTAATAATAATATGAATTATATTGTTAGTGTTACTACTTACCTACAGCGGTAATTGATACACCTTCACTATTATTGTTATTATCAAAAGCATTTTTCATAACTTCAGGGAATTTTTCATTGATTATGTCTGCATACACTGTTACCATATACCCCTTTTTTGTATCACGATTAAGAGCTTCAACTACATAACCTCCCACAGAAAAGCCTTCTTTCTTTAATAGTTTATCTGCCTTTTGAATCCTATCAGATATTTCTTCAATGGTTGGGTTCTTTAAATCAAAATCCATATATATAGTAGCATTCAGCTTCATAACTCTGTTATAGGGAGTGTTTAACGGAGGTGCTCCTTTTTCTAAATTCTTTTTGTCCCCTATACAATCTGCAAATAAACGTCCTGAAAGCTCATTTTTAAATAGCTCTTTAAGCAAAGGTTCCATATCCTTTGTCATTTCTTTCCCAAGGCGATCTAGTGTATTAAATCCACCCAAAACATAATTCTCATAGCCATCATAAATATATCCATCGCTTCTACGGTTCACCATAAAATGTGTATCTATGGAATTAGCATTACTAGCTTTTATGGTATATCCTCCGGTCTTAAAGTTATATTCTGTCTTTGAAAAGCTTAAATCCATATCAGGGTATTTTTTCGTAGCATAACTTATCATGTGCTTTTTAGCAAAATGTGCAGATATAGGATTTCCTGTAAAGGCATTGGTTATGAAAGCTATCACTCCAATTATAATTATTGCTGTTATTCCTGCCATAACCCTCAAATACACTGGTCTTTTCTTTCTCACAGCTCATTCCTCCTCACATAATTATAAAACTTTTAATAAATAGTGCCACTAATGCAATAAGCATGAACAATCCAATGGTAATCCAGATATATTTACTTCTAGACTTTATTTTATAATCTATCTGTTTGTCTTGCTTTCCAAAAGCATAGTGCATAAGCCACGCTATGCAATAGCCTAGCAACACCAAAAAAGCATAAATAAAGGAATATACTATCATTGATGTAAAGGCAGCTACCAAAGCAGTTAGCCCTAGCCTTTCTTCTAAGACTCCATAAATTACATTACTTATTATGGAGAGAACAAACACAATAGATGGAGCGATATAAAATTCTTTCCCAAATACAAAATATGCTAATAAACCCACTATGGGCATAAGAAGAAAATTATAAAATACATTGCTGCTGAAAGTCATGGAAACACCTAGAATTGCACCGCCCATTAGAAGAACTGCTAGTAACTTAAAGGTATTTCTACGCAGTTTCTTTAAAAATTGTTTTTCTTCTAGAATATTTGTGTCTAAAGCAGGCAAGACTTCTATGGAATCATATTCCTTAAGACATGATTTGCAGGTAGCAATGTGTTCCTCCACTAAACGGCAGCTTTCTGCACTTGCCACACCATCCTTACAAAGGGGTATTAGATCCATAATAACCTCACAAGGCAAATTCATATAATCTCCTCCTTTTCTAATATTTCTTTGAGCCTCTTTATAGCTCTGTGATTAATAACCCGAGCTGAACCTTCAGATATTCCCATAATCTTTCCTATTTCTAAAAAGCTAAAGCCTTGGTTTCTCAGTGCAATAACCTTCTGTGAGCGCTCATCCAAAGTTTCTAAAGTTGATTTTATTTTCTCTCTCACTTCACGTCCAAGAATTTCATCCTCTAACTGTATTACTGAAACAAGCTCTGGTATATCCTCCAGTGACCTTATTTCCTTATGCTTTCTTAGATCGTCAATATAACAATTCCTTGCAATGGAAAAAAGCCAAGTTCTTATACTGGACTTGCCTTCAAACCGCAATATTCCAGTGATAGCACGCATAAAAGTCTCTTGTAGAATATCTTCAGCACGGTGGGGATCATTCGTCAGCCAGCATAAATATTTAAAAACTTCTTTACCATACATATGATATAACTCTTCCATAACCTCCAAGAATCCCCACCCCCTTCATTATATTAGTCGTAAATGTATAGATATTCGTTACAGTCTTTATAAATATTTTACCTTGTAAAGTAAATAATTAAAATGGATATTGTCTTATCACTTTTGATAAAACAATATCCATTTTATATAACATTACAAATTCCATATAACACACTCTAGGAGCATACCTGTAATCTAACATGTAAGTTATCCTACTACCATTTTTCTTCCAAAACTTTTTCAACAAATACCTTTGTTATTTTAGGGTCAAAATAAGTTCCAGCATTTGTTTTTATTATCTCAATAGCAGTCCCCCTGCTTAACGCTTGTCTATATGGCCTATGGCTGGTCATAGCATCATAGGCATCAGCAACCGCAATAATTCTTGACTGCCAAGGTATATCTTCTCCTTTTAAGCCTTTTGGGTAGCCTTTTCCATCCCATCTTTCATGATGAGCTAGAACATATTCCGCTAGGGGTGCGTATTCATTTAATGAACTCAAGATCCTGTAGCCTATTTCCGGATGCCTCTTAACTTCCAACCATTCTGAATCACTAAGAGTACCCGATTTATCTAATATCTTATCATCAATTGCTATTTTCCCTATATCATGCATTAATCCCACTGTTCTAAGTTCATTGATATTAATAGTATTTAAATCTAGCGCTAAGGCTATTTGAGTGCACAATTCACTAACTCGTATAGAGTGTTTTTCTTCCCTTTCATTTTTTTCATATAAGGTTTTTATTATTACTTCTATAGTTTTATATCTCATGCTAGTACTTTCCGATAATTTTCGCCTATACATATAGTCTTCAGCTTTTTTAAATATTGAAGATAAATCTTCCTCAGTTTCTCTCTTGGTTTCCCAGCCATATGATACGGATACACTCATGGAGTTAATCTTTTCCTGGGTAATAACAGCATTTATTCTGTTCAAAAACCTTTCTGCCTCTTCAGAGCTGGTTTTAGGTAATAAAATTACAAACTCATCCCCACCAATTCTAGCAATAATATCCTCATTTCTACACTCTTTTCTTAAAATCTCCGCAACCCTTTGCAAAAGTTTATCTCCCAATAAATGGCCAAAGGCATCATTGGTTAACTTTAAACCATTTACATCAATCATTACAAGAGTTATAGGAAGGTTGCTTGTGGTATCTATTCTTCTTAGCTCATCCTCAAAAAATCTACGGTTATTTAGCCCAGTTAGTTGATCATGAAAACTCAAATACTGTATTTTCGCTTGTCTTTCTTTCTCTTCAGTAACATCTCTAAATACTAATACTACACCATTTATGTTGCTATTCTTATCCATAATGGGCGCTGCACTATCCTCGATATGACGTTGTGTTCTATCTTTGGATATTAGAATAGTATCATTAGCAAGTTCAATAATATTTCCGGTTTCTAACACATTAAATACCGGGTTCTCACATTTTTCTCTTGTGAACTCACTAATAGTATGGAATACTTCTTCCAAGGATCTTCCAAAGGCTTCCTCTTGAGCCCATCCAGTAAGTTGTTCTGCTACTTTGTTTAAGAAAAGCACGTTTCCATGGTTATCTGTAGAAATGACCCCATCACCGATAGACAACAAGGTGGTTTTTAGCCTTTCTTTTTCTTCAAAGATTATCTTCTCCATGTGCTTACGCTGAGTAATGTCCTCTACTATACCAATACCTCCCTCTATCTCCTTATCCAGTGATAGTATTGGAGCAAACATTACTTTCACAGATGTTACCTTATGACCCGTAATTGACTTGTAATCTCCCTCATACGATGTTTGCTGACTTTTAAGGACACCTTGTATAGCTTTTACTACCTTTTTATCTGATAACTTAAGTGTATCCAATCCAATAAGCTCATCACGAGAGGATCCAATAATTTTAACAAAGCTATCATTACAATCTGTAATAATCCCTTGGCTATCAAAATGGTAAATACCGAGAGGAGAGTGTTCAAAGATTAGGTGGTATTTTTCTAATTCCTGTGTTTTCTTAAATAATTCATACTCTAGTTTCTTTTGTTCACTAATATCACTTACACTCACAATATACTTTTTTTTATTACTAATTTGTGCATACTTAATATCCGCATTATACCAATTATTATCATTCCTTAATGGAGATTTATAAATAATAGATTCTTTTTTTCCTGAAGCTAATGCCTTCTGAAAAGAGGAAATGAATATCTCTGATAAATCTTTAGAAAACAGCTCCTTAATACTCTTGCCAATAATATCTTCTCTAGCTATAAATAAATAATTATCATCAGAAGAAATTATATTTATAAACCTATAATCTTTATCTATTTCAAATACTATATCGTTCAATGTAGTGAGAATAGTAGTCTTTTCTTCTAAGCTCCTCATTTCTTTGGTTATATCAATAAAAATTGTTACAAAATAATTTTTTTCAGGAGAATACACCTTAACTCTATACCAACGTTTTAATTCTTGCGAGTACTGTTCAAATTGTTTTTCCCTACCAGTAAGTGCGATTTCTCCATATACTTTTATCCAATTAAATTCTTTTATATTAGTATTAGGCAATATTTCAGATATTCTTTTACCAATAACCTGTGCTGCCTTTAAACCTGTGAACTTTTCAAAAGCAGCGTTAGTTTCAAGAAATACATAATCATAAGGAATATTGTTTTTATCACATATAATTCTGTGATATGCATATCCAGTTGGCAGCTTTTCTACTAACTGCTTATAAAAATTATCCTTCATATGTTGTATCCTCCATTTATTTATTCTTCTAGTGCATTCACATATTTTACAGTTTTATATAACGATATTTTTTATATTATATTCCTTATTTCGACAATTTTCTACCTATTCTTAACATTCTAATTTACATCATTAAAAAAGCATCTAAATAAAGATGCTTTTAAAACCTACATATCCTTAACCCTATGTCTCTATTATTTTATGAAGTAATAAACTTAATGCCTTTTTTTGTACTTAAAACTTCGAAGTTCATATCGTATATGGCCGCCAAGGTGTTTGGGCTCAAGACTTCTTGTATTTCTCCAAAATTTACAACTTTACCTTCTTTAAGCAAAATTCCTTCATGACAATATCTCATGGCCAGATTAGGGTCATGAAGGGAGATCACAACTCCTATGTTAAAACCCTCTGCTATACTTTTTATTTTTTTTAATACTTCATGTTGATTTTTAATATCTAAATTAGAAATAGGCTCATCCATTAAGATAAATTTTGTATTTTGCACAAGAGCTCTTGCAATTAGAACCAGCTGCCTTTCACCTCCGCTAATTTGTGAATAGCTCTTTTGCATTAAGTGACCTACGCCAAGATTTTCAAGAGCTTTCTCTGCTAATTCATACTCTTTGTAAGAAGGTTTATCAAATAAATTCAAATAAGGATTTCTCCCCATAACCACAAGTTCAATGACTTTTATGCCATAGATGGCTTCCTCATATTGTGGAACATAGGAAATTGCTTTAGACAACTCCTTAGGGAGAATTTCTTTAGTGCTTTTACCTTCAATGGTAATTATTCCATGATTATAGTTAATCAAACCTAAAATTAACTTTATTAAGGTAGTTTTCCCAGAACCATTTCTACCCAGCAATGCATAAATATTTCCTCTTTTAAATTGCAAATTAATATCTTTTAAAATATACTTGTCATTATAGCTAAAATATAGATTTTCTATGTTTATATCCATACAAACTCCTAATTATACCGTTTTCTTAAATATTAGTAGATAGCCTAAAATAGGAGCCCCTATAGCAGCGGTGAGTATTCCTACTGGGATTTCTGTAGTACTTATACACCTAGCTATATCATCAAATAAAACTAAAGTTGTGGCACCTATAATGCTGGTGATGAAGTAAATGTTTTTATTCTTATATCCCAGTATTATTCTGGTAATATGGGGTACTATCAGGGCGATCCATCCAATGGTGCCAGCTATGCTGACACAATAACAAACTACAAAAGAAACTAAGCATAGCATAACATTTCTAAATTTTGAAACATCCATCCCCAGGGTTTTTGCCATATCATCGTTAAGTAAAAGAATTTTTAATTTAAACCTTAGGCTATTTATAATAAAAATACTAGGAATTACAATGAGGCCACAACCAATGGAATTTACCCAATTTGCTCTGTGCAATCCACCCATTGTCCAAAAAACTATGGAAGGCAGCTGCTGATATGGGTCTGCTAAATACTTTACCATAGAAAGCAGGGCTGAAAAGAAAGCAGAAACAATAATTCCTGATAATACTAAATACAATATATTATCATCCTTTGAAGCCTTCTTTAATCCATAAGCCATGCTTACTGCAAGTATTCCAAAGACAAATGCACTTATTTGAATTAATCCTGGAAATTGCCAAGGTAATATGATCCCCAAAGCAGCACCAAAGCTTGCACCTGAAGTAACTCCTAGTATATCAGGGGAGGCAATAGGATTTTTAAATACCTGTTGAAAAACCAGTCCTGAAAGAGCTAATCCCGCTCCTACAAAAGATGCCAGTAAAACTCGAGGCAGCCTCACTTTACATATTATTAATATGCTTGGATCAGAAACTTCTCCCCCTAAAATCAGCATAGGTAAGTTTACAAGTACACTTTTATAATCAACTATGCTAAGTTTATATCTACCTAAAAATATGGACCAAATAAACACTAAAATAAAAATCATAAAAAATATAAGGCATTTATTATTTAGAGTCTTATGGAGCAATTTATTTTCTGGTATTATTTTCTCCAACCAAAGTTCCTCCTAACTCCTCAAAGGACTTGCCATAAAATTTCTTATAAAAATCATTGGCACCCTGTTGCATATCCAAATCCTTAAAATCTTCTGGGTATAAAGTTTTGCTCATCCACAATATAGCTAATATGCTGCTAGGCTGAGGCATGTCCCAAGGAGTAATATTCGAAGGTACTTGATAAACTTTCTTATCTTTTATAGCCCTTATGCTTTGAAGCTCTTTCTTTTCCATAATCTGAGCTGGACTTCCGTCTTTACAATACATAACTGAAGTTATCACCTCAGGGTTCCATGCAATTAACTGCTCCACAGAAACATCATTCCATCCACCTTTTAATTTGGCAGAAACATTAATGCCCCCAGCAGCTTCTATCATTTCATGCTGATAAAAATCTCCCGAAGTAGTGGAAAGAATACCATTAGCACCAGCTAAATACACGGTTTTTTTATCCCTTACCCCCTGAAGTTTTTTTGCCACATATTCAGTTTTTTCTTTATAGTAATCCACTAACTTTTTTGCATTTTCACTTTCCCCTATAGCTTCCCCTACTTTAATAATGTCATCCTTCAGCAAAGATATGCTCTCAGGGTTAATGCTGATAACCTTTATTTTATGTTCTGCTAATTTTTTCACTGTGTCATCGGATTCTTTAGTGGGATATAAAATAACCACATCTGGTTTTAAAGCCACTATTTGTTCGATATTTACGCCATTTTTTTTGGAACCAACCTCTGCTAATTTGCTTGCCCAACTTTCATCAAGCTTTACCATCACAGGATCTTTTTTACCTCCATCACTCACTCCCACTAATTTATCCTTACCCCCTAATGCAAGTACAATATCCGTAGCTGGTTTATAGGTAGTAACAACCTTAATATTAGAATTTTCCTGTTTATTTTCACTTTTTACTGCTGCAGCGCACCCAGTAAAGAAAAACATTAACGCTACAAACAGAATTAAACCTTTTTTAAATATCTTCATAATAAATCACTCCCAATATTTATTAATCTCATCCACTATGCTATCTCTATTTTCTAAAGTCACAACGATAACCTTTACATCCGCTCTAGTGGCAATGGAATCTAGAAAAGGGTTCCTCTTTTCCTTTAGTACCCCTAATATCCTATGATCACTGTAAAGAGCTTTGTGCACCTGCTCCTTAAACTTTATAGTGTCCTTCTCAAAAAAACCAAGTTCGTCCATCAATATAATGGAATTAGGTATTTCTAAAGAATGACGTAATATTTCCACTCCCCTTTTTTCAAATACCTCAGGAATGCCATAGCAGCATTGCCCTTTACCAAAATCGCCATTAATACCCACCACATTTTCTAATATAGTGGTATTGTCGCCAGGTATTTGACTTTCTATATAATATCCTTTCAATGCTCCACTTTCATAAAAAGGTTTCGTTTTGAATCCAGTTATAATACCGGATTCATGGAGATATCCTTCAAGAAATTTAGATATAGCAGTAGATTTTCCCACATTAATTTTTCCTGTTAAAAAAATATTTTTACAGACCAAGTCCACTCTCCTTTCTAAAGGTAATTAATTGCCTATAAGCACAACTGTGGAACTTAGTGAAAATTTTTCTCACCATCAAGGGGTTATACTTTTAAATGAATAACGCTTAATACAATAATACCTTTTATTGGAAATTTTATCAATAGGAGGGATTATTTTTTATGTCCATTGCTTATTTAAACTTTTTATTAAATAGCTCTGTAACAAATTGGGATACTTCTGCCTCAAACTTTGCATACTTTTCCATAAACTCTTTGATTTCAGAGGTAAGTATGGAACCTCCTCCATGCTTTCCTCCAATTTGTTTTTCCAGCACCTTTATCCCCAAACCCTTTTCTAAATTTAATATCATATTCCAAGCTTTTGTATAGGAAAGATTCATTGACTCTGCTGCTTTTCTAATGGATCCTAGCTCATCAATCTTTAAAAGCAGCATTTTAGGTCCCTTACCAAATACTTTTATATCTTCTTCTTTTAAGTAAATTCTCCAACATACATCCATTTCACTACTCCTAAGCATAAAAAATTCAAACCCTATTCATAGGATATTTTAAAAACTCACTTTTTTTATATCCCTTAAACTCTCTAATGTGCCTTTATTCTTAACCAATAATACTTCACTCATAATACCCAAAGCAATTTCATTGGGCTGCTCCGAAGCTATATTTATTCCTATGGGGGCATATACCTTTTTAAGAAGCTCCCTATCTATGCCATCACTTAAGAGACCTTTCATAACAAATTCTGTTTTTTTTCTGCTTCCAATCATGCCAATATATGCAGCTTCACTTTGCACCACAGCCTTGAGAGCCTCTGCATCACATTTATGACCTCTAGTTACTATCACTATATAGGTATTATTATCTATAGGGTACTTTGAAAGCATCTCCCCCATATTTCCCACCAATATTTCCTCTGCTTCTGGAAATCTTCTATCATTGGCAAAATCCTCACGGTCATCAAATACTACAGTATAAAAATCTAATAGTTTAGCTTGTTTAAAAAGCTCCACTCCCACATGACCTGCACCTATAATAAGCAATTTTGTACTAGGCTTAAATACTTTAACGTATAAAGTAGCTTTTCCTCCGCACTGCATATGCAAATCACCTTCATCATTTAACTGAAATTGTAGTTCCTTATCTTCCCCTTCTTTAATACACTGTATAGCTTTTTCTATAACAGCATATTCTATATTACCTCCCCCTACACTTCCTTCAATGCTTCCATCTTCCCATACCGCCATGAGGGAGCCTTTTTTCCTCGGAGTGGATCCTAGCATATTAGTAATGGTTACCAAAGCCACCTTCTTCCCTTTTCCTAAGCTTTCACAGATGGATTTTAAAATCTTCTCTTCCATATCATTAACCTTCCTTTTTTTCAATGTCACTAAGGTAAAGCACCGCTTCTAATACCCCTCCGGCTATACTTCTAGCTTTATCTGAAATTGTAAAGCAGTTTTCTTTTTCTGACACCCTAGGATCAATATCTGCAAGCTTAAATCCTTTGGTTACAGAGCTTCCACTGCGTAAAATCCCTCTTAACAATCCTGTTATGGTTGCTTTTATAGGTTCCTCTCCTACATAGGCAATAACTTCATCTTTCTTCACCACATCACCGATATTTAATATATTCTTCATTACTCCTGCACAGGGTGAATATATAACTCTTTCTTTAGAAATCCCCATTATGCTTCCTGGTGTACCAGTATTTTTCATTGCTTGTCCACTAAATATCAACCTGCCAAGATTATGCCCTCTGCTAGTTTCTATGACAACGTCTACATCTTTTGCTGCTGTAAATCCTGGTCCAAGAGCTATGGTTATCTCAGCCATATCCCTGGTTGTCCCTAGATTTTTCTTAGCAATAATAGCATCCACTACAATTCTAGGTGCTATTTTTTTAATGTATTCACCTTCTTCATCAATAATCACCGGAACTTTTTTATTACTCCATGCCTTTTCTATTTCACTTAAAGAGCATACATGTACAGCAGTAATTCCTTCTATCTCCATTTGTTTTTCATATATGGCTTCGCTAAAGGAAACACTCCGTCTAATAGAAGTAGGCTTTGGTACCTCTAAAACTAATACCCTAAAGCCACTTCTATGTAACTTTTGTATCGTACCAGAGGCTAAGTCTCCTCCACCGCGTATAATGACAATATCATTAAACATATTCACTCTTCTCCTCTAGTTGTAGGATATACTCATAACTTTCATTAGTATCCACATCAAATAACCTCATATCATCCTGCACTTCTACATATTTAACTCTATCTAAATTTTTGTTTATTACTATTTTCCCTCCCACATCTCCCTCTAAATTCAAAAAGTCTTCTTTAAAGATCCAGGGAAATATTACAGGACTTCCTCTTTTACCTTTAAACCTGGGGATTATTATGCAATCTGAATCTTCTTTAAAGGTATAAGCTAATTTTTTTACTGTATCCATATCTAGAAAAGGCTGATCCCCTGTAAAAAACATATATCCTTCTGTTTCACCTGACTCACTAACCCCAAGTTTAATAGATTCACTTATTCCTTTAAAAGCATTTTCATTTTTAATAACCTTTATAGAATTTCTATTACCTATATTTATTATTTCTTCTTCTCTTGCTACAAGAATAGCTTCTAAAAAACTACACTGTAAAATAGTATCAATAGTATGCTCAACTAATGATTTGCCTCTATATTTTAGAAGAAGCTTATTTCTCCCCATTCTCCTAGAATAGCCTGATGCTAATATTATGGCACTTATCATTATCACATCACCTGCTTATTAAATGTAAATGTTTGTTTTTATACTTCCTAGTATTAACCTATTTAAAAAAACATTGTCCATGAAAGTTACTTGTCTAGCTAAAAGCTTAGCTAATATCACTTCCTTAGGTTCTTCTGCTTTATTAATGAACAATATCTTTTCCCCTTGTGCTCCCTTAAAAAGCCCTTCAGGATGGAGAATTACCTTACATAGGTGCTTAATCTCCACAGTTTCTCCCTGTTGTGCACCAGCTATTTCGCAGAATATATCACTTCTAAGAACCTTATCCTCACAAATGGGTATCCCCCAGGACTGTATGTCTATAATTCCTACAGTCTTTGTGGTTTTACTGTATATAACTGGCTCAAATTCATTCCATCCTTTCAGTGCTTTTGCCTTTGCTCCGTCTGCTTCTATTAGCATATAGTCAAAATGAGGCTCTAAAGATGCTAAATGTTTTTCACTTAATCCCAATATCTTATTTTCCTCATTCACACCTAAGCCTAAAATATACACTCCCTTTTCCTTCATGGAAATATATGTTGAGAACATGCTTTCATCAGTACAAATGAAGTCATATTTCTCCTTTAAGGGAGTATATATCTTGGTTGAGGTGGTTACTAATACTTTATAACTATCTCTAAGCTCTTCAGCTAGCTTAAACATCATGGAGGTTTTCCCCCCTGCACCTACAAAAGAAACAACATCTTTTTTCTTTAACCCTAGATAGCTTTTAAGCTTCGTAAAATCACCTACTTATTTGATTTTTTCTTGCTGTAAGGAGTATCCACTAAAGGAAGCTTGTTTCTAAATATACCGTCATAGTTATAATATGCTCCAGTGACAGCAGGAGCAGTAGGTATAGAACATATCTCTCCTATTCCCTTTGCACCATAAGCTAGTTCTTCATTGCCTTTCCCTAGGATAAAACATTCTATTTCAGGTATTTCTGTAGCTTTAAAAAGCCCTAAGGTTCCAAACTTTACCTTGGGCACACCAGAATTTAGAGGAAAATCCTCTGTAAGAGCATAGCCAAGGCTCATAACTACTCCCCCTTCAATTTGCCCTTGAATATTTTTAGGATTCACAGCAGTCCCCACATCATGAGCAGCTATAACCCTTTGAAGCCTTCCCTCTTCATTTAAAATAACCACTTGAGTAGCATATCCATAGGCTACATGGCTTACAGGATTTTCTTTAGGTGAATTCATCTTATCGGTTATGCCTTGGAACTCTCCATAAAACTCCTTTCCTTCCAAGGTTTCTAGACTTTCATGCTGCAAAGCCTCCAACAGCTTTAAGGATGCTCTTTTGGCTGCTTCTCCGGTAAATAAGGTTTGACGGGAAGCGGTGGTATTCCCTGAATCCGGGCAATTTTCTGTGTCTGGTGCTGCATATATCACCTTACCGGATTCTATATTTAGAGTTTCACAAACTATTTGAGTTAATATAGTTCCAAGTCCTTGTCCAATACAAGCTGCACTGCTATGAATATATATTTTACCATTATTTACCATCAACTTGCATCTTCCAATGTCAGGTAGTCCAACCCCTATTCCACTATTTTTCATGGCACAAGCTATACCAGCTTTAGGATTTTCTTCACATATTTCTTTTACTGCCTCCAAAGTTTCTACAAGAGAGGTGGAGTCATCGGCAATTTGACCATTGGGTAATATCTGCCCTGGCCTAATGGCATTTCTATATCTAATTTCCCAGAGGTTTATGCCCACCATTTTTGCCAATTGATTTATATTACATTCTGTGGCAAAGCAGCTTTGGGTTACCCCAAAACCTCTAAAGGCCCCTGCTGGAGGGTTATTGGTATATACCGCTTTTCCTAGAATATTAATATTATTATAGTGATAGGGTCCTGCTGCATGGGTACAGGCTCTTTGAAGCACCGGACCTCCTAAGGACGCATAAGCTCCTGTATCTGCTATTATGCTAGCTTTCATACCGGTTAAATATCCATTTTCATCACAGGCAGTGGTGATCTCTATTTCCATGGCATGGCGTTTAGGATGTAACCTAATGCTTTCACTACGGCTTAAGGCAAACTTCACAGGTTTGTTACAGGTAAAAGCTAATATGGCTGCATGATGTTGTACAGTCATATCCTCTTTTCCTCCAAAGCCTCCCCCTACCATTTTGCTTATTACTCTTACCTTACTTTGGGGTAATCCTAAGGCTTCTGCGCATTCCTTTTGAGTTTGATATATACCTTGATCTGCACAGTATATAATTATTCCACCCTTACCATCAGGCATAGCCACTGCCGTTTCTGTTTCTAAAAAAGCATGTTCTGTAAAAGGAGTACTGTACTTATTGGTTACTACATATTTCGAGTTTTTTATAGCCTCCTCAGCATTACCAAAGGATAGATATTGCTCTGTGAGCACATTGGTATTTCCATGAATATAAGGTGCATTATCTTTTAGTGCCTCATCAGGGCATGTTAAAGGAGGTAGTTCTTCAAAATTTATTTTTATTAAATCCTTAGCCTTCTCCAGTAATTCTTTAGACTCCGCTGCTATTAAAACTATGGCATCTCCTATGCAGTGGGTTATCTCCCCTTTTCCAATTAACACATCCCAATCCTTTATGATATGTCCTACCTTCTTGCTTCCTGGCAGCTCTTCTGCTGTAATAACTGCATAAACCCCTGGTAGCTCCTTTGCATCTCTTATATCTATATCTTTTATTAATGCCCTGGGATATTTACTCCTCACTGCCCCTCCATAAATCATCTCCTCTATACGTATGTCATCTACATACTCTGCCCTTCCTATCACCTTATCTACCGCATCTATTCTATTAAAATTTTCCCCCACTAAGGCTTCACCCGCTTCTTTAGCTATGGGTAGACCTTCTCTTAAAAGCTTACTGGCTAATTTCACCCCTTCAATTATCTTTACATATCCAGTGCATCTACAGATATTGTTTTTTAAGGCATTTTTTATTTCTTCTTCTGTAGGATTTTCTATTTTATCCAGTAGTCCCTTGGCGCTTATCACCATACCCGGTGTGCAAAAACCGCACTGTACAGCTCCTGCTTCCATAAAAGCATGAGCATATACCTGTTTTTCTCTCTCCGAAAGCCCCTCTACAGTGATGATATTTTTATTTTCTAATTTGCCAGTCTTAAGCACACAAGCTTTTTTTGCCACCCCATCCACTAGAACCATACAAGTTCCGCAAGCACCTTCGCTGCAGCCATTTTTAACGGACGTTAAATTCAAATCTTCTCTTAAAAAAGTAATGAGCTTTTTATCCTCTCTACATTGAACTTTTTCCCCATTTACCACAAAATTAAACATGATGGCCCCCTCTTTTCACAAACTTACCACAATTATTCTTAATAAGCTCTCCATCCTTTACCACATGGATTCCTCTTAGAAATACTTCCTTAGCTTTTCCTAAGGTTTCAAAGCCTTCAAAAGGGGTATAATCTACATTCTGTCTTTGATTTTCCTTAGATATTATCCCATTAGCCTTTGGATCCCATATAACTATATCTGCATCGCTGCCTACCTCAAGGGCTCCTTTCTTAGGATACATGGAAAAGAGCTTCGCCACATTTTCGCTAAGCAATGCACACATTTGCTCACTAGTTATCCTTCCCCCCATTACTCCATAAGTGTACATAAGCACCGGTCTATGCTCAATGCCAGGAATGCCATTGGGTATCTTGCTAAAATCCTTTAAGCCTAGCTCCTTTTGCCCCTTAAAATTAAAGCTGCAATGGTCTGTGCCAATAATATCTATCTGTCCAAGGGATATAGCCCTCCATAAGCTTTCCCTATCATCATTTTTTCTTAAAGGAGGTGACAAAACATACTTAGCCCCTTCAAAGCCTTCTAAATCATATAAGCTATCTTCTAAAAGGAGATATTGAGGACAGGTTTCTAAATATACTCTTTGCCCTCTCTCTCTAGCTCTTAACGCTTCTTCTAAGCCTTCTTTTGTGCTTAAATGCACTATATAAATAGGTGCTTCTGCCAATTTTGCTATATCTATAAATCTAGATACAGCTTCTGCTTCTACTATATTTGGCCGTGATAATGGGTGGGCTTTAGGGGAAGTATTACCCTGGGTTAGCTGTTCTCTTATCATGGTATTTACAAGGTCACCATTTTCACAATGAACTCCAAGAATGCCATTATATTTTTTCAAAGCTTTTAAAATATCATAGATTTCCCCATCATTAATCCTAAGGCTGTCATAAGCCATATAAGCTTTATAGGATGTAATACCTTCCTCCTTCATGGTTTCAAGCTCTTTTTTAACCTGTTCATTCCACTCTGTTATAGCCATATGAAATCCATAATCACAGCTGGAGATTCCCTTAGCTAGCTTATGCCAATTATTTAATCCCTCACTAAGGCTCTCCCCTCGGTTTTGGGTGGCAAAATCCAAAATTGTGGTGGTACCGCCTACAATAGCTGCAGCGGTACCTGTTTGAAAATTATCTGTGGTTCTGGTAAACCCTGTATCTAAATCCAGATGAGTATGGGAATCAATAAACCCTGGAAATACTAAAGAGCCACCAGCATCTATAATTTGGGCATTGGAGCTTTCTAAATTTTCACCTATACAAGCAATTATTTCCCCTTCAATCTTTATATCTGAAATGTAGCTTCCTCTAGGAGTTACAAGGGTTCCTCCTTTTATAATTATTGACATATACCCCACCTCATTAATTTTTAAATCACATAGCTATAATCTTTCATTACAGTCCAAAGGATATTTTCAATGTCCTTTGGCAGCATAGTATGATTTTCCTTAAGCTTAACCTCTAAAACTTTATCTTCTAGCCTTACCTTCACTATAAACTCATGTTTATTAACCACTATAAACCCATCATTTTTACTATCTTGAAAATCTCCTTCGGTGCTAAATAAAGTAAACTTTTCTCTATAAGGAGCACTGCTATAGGGACAGAAAGTCTCACAGTTACCGCACTCATTGCACATCCTATCCACATGGATTATCTGATGCATTTTATTGCCCTTTACTTTTATAGAAAGGTTAGCCCGATTAGGACATACATCTACACAAGCTTCGCATACCGTAGAACATTGAAGGCATCTTCCCACTTCTCTTTCTCCAAGGTATCCCATTTCCAATACCCCTCTTTTATTCTCTATATTATCTATATTCTTAAGGCTCTTTTGCACATTTATATTTAAGTCTCTATGCATTTCTTCTAAGACCACAGCTCTTGCAAATTTTGCAGCCTGTGCTATTCCATCTACCACCGTAGAAGGTCCATATAAGCCATCTCCAGCTGCATATACCCTTTCCACAGAGGTTTCTAAAGTATTTTTATCTACCACTGCTCTGCCTTGGTTATCTATGTCTATATTATTTTCTATAAATAGCTTCTCTTCTATTTTTTCTCCCACCGCTGATATAACTAGATCTGCAGGAACCTCTACCCATTTTCCTTGAGGTACAGGCATCCTCCTGCCGCTTTCATCCGGCTCTCCCAGCTTCATAACCTCACAATTAAGAATCCCTTGGCTATACTTTATAGGGCTTAGCAATTCCTTGAATTCCACACCATCCTCCAATGCTAGTTTCAATTCTTCCTCATGGGCAGGCATATACCTTTTAGTCCTTCTATATACTAAATATACATTTTCTACCCCAGGGGTCCTTTTAGCTGCCCTGGCTGCATCCATGGCAGTATTGCCTCCACCTACTACCACCACGTTTTTACCTAGGTTTAAAGCTGGATTTTTGCTTTTTAATTTTTCTAAAAACTCTATAGCATTAATTACCTTTTCACCTTCTAGTTCTAATTTCCCTGGTTTCCATGCTCCTATAGCCACTAATATATACTTATACCCCTGACGCTTTAAATCATCTATAGATTTCTGCTCTGAATTTAATTTAACTTCCACCCCTAGGCTCTGTAGGAGTTCAATATCCTTATGAATTCTTTCAGAGGGTATTCTAAACTCTGGAATAACATGGCTTACTATTCCTCCTAAGGAGCTTCTTTTTTCAAAAATAGTAACATTGATACCTTCTCTAGCAAGGAAATAAGCTGCTGCTATCCCTGTGGTTCCTCCGCCAATAATAGCTGCTTTTACATTACTCTTAGGGGTTTCTTTCATTTCCCTCATTAAGCTTTCATATCCCTTTTCCGCTGCCTGCAGCTTTATGTTTCTTATGTGTACCGATTCATCGCTAAAATTTCTAGTACATTTACTCATACAGGCATGGCTGCATATGGTTCCTGTAATAAAAGGTAATGGGTTTTTTTCCACTATAACCTTTAACGCTTCCAGGTGCTTTCCTTCTTCCACTAGTGATATATATTCCGGTATATCTTGATTAATAGGACATCCCTTTTCACAGGAAGCTATAAAGCAGTCCACTAATGGCACTTTTGAATTTATTTTACGGCTACCTCTAGGTTTTATATCTTTTAGGTGATGAATATCCTTTAAGGATTTTTCTTTCAAACCCATTAATTTTTCATTATCTATAAAAACTTTATTGCTATAATCTAACTTTCTTAATTTTTCAGCAATCTGAACACATCTTTTGTAGCCACCTATCTTTAAGAGAGTAGTAGCCATAGTAATTGGCCATATACCCGTTTCAAAAATATCCTCTATATTAAAGGCATCCGCTCCGCCAGAATAGGATATTTTAAGTTGTCCATCAAAATCCTTGGATAGCTTGCTGGCTAGTGCTATGGTTAATAGATATAGAGATTTACCTGACATATACATCTCTTCCCCTGGTAGCTCATTGTTTTTAATATAAACTGGGAAAGTATTGGTAAGCTTTACACCAAAGGATAAGCCGTTTTCTTCAGCTAAGGTTTCTAGCCTTTTAAACATAGGAACTGCATCCTCATACTGTAAATCGTTTTTAAAATGATGATCATCAAAGGATATATAATCATAACCCATAGCATCTAAGGTCTTTCTTGCAAAGTCATAGCCCAATAAGGTAGGATTACACTTTATATAAGTATTTAACCCTTTTTCTTTTATAAGGTACTCTGCGATGCGTTCAATTTCTTGTGAAGGGCATCCATGTAAAGTGGACAAGGTTATTGAGCTGCTGACTTTAGGAGATATATTGCTAACATAATCTTTATCTATATTATTAAATTTATCCAGGTTTCTTAAGGTGTATTCCATGCACTCCTTCCATATGCTGCTGTTACTAACATCTTTAAGCCCTAGGATAAAATTGTCTATTTTAGAGGAAGAAATGCCTTTAAAATCATATCCTACGCTCATATTAAAAACGAAGCCATCGTCACTGCCAAGGTTTAACTCCTTAGATAATAGCTTTAATATAACCCAAGCCTTGACATACTCCTCATAAGCTTCTTCCACTCTAAGTTCTGTGGACCACTCCACGTTATAACCTTCATCTTCCGCCTTTATGCAAGGTTTTGAAACAGGCAGATCTTCTCCATCCAGGGTCTGAACAGTTTTTAATTCAAAGAATCTGCATCCGCATACATAAGCGGTTATAATGTTTTGTGCCAGCTGAGTATGAGGACCTGCTGCAGGTCCAAAGGGAGTTTCTATCTTTTCACCAAAAATCTCCAGCACCTTATCATCTTGCTTTTTATAAAATTTATTCACTCCAAATATTTTCCCGTGATTTTTATATTCCTCAATTATCCACTCCATTAAATCTTTAAATGGAATAGGTGTCATTCTATCCCCCATTCTTTTCCCTCCAATAATAAATTTCATATATACAAATTTCCTTCCACAATTGTGAAGGTACCACAAGCTCTCTACCAATTATATACGTCAACAAATCCCTCTTATGAATTTACTCTCTGCCATAATTTTTTTGAAAGCTGCCTAGATTCTGCCATGATTTTTTCTGTGTCCACAGCTAGTATCTCTCTATCTTTCATAAGCACTTTACCGTTTATCATGGTGGTAGTAACACACCTTCCGCTTACTCCAAATAAAATATGAGAATTTACATTATCTCCATTTAAAGGGGTTAAAGGATCATATTCCACTACTATAATGTCCGCTAAGGCACCTTTTTCTATAACTCCTATAGGTTTTTCAAAAAATCTATTAGCTATTTTTCTATTATTCTCAAAGAGCATCAATGGTACTTCCCCCCAGGCTACCGTAGGATTGCA
This sequence comes from Clostridium amylolyticum, assembly GCF_900142075.1. Classification (GTDB taxonomy): domain Bacteria; phylum Bacillota; class Clostridia; order Clostridiales; family Clostridiaceae; genus Clostridium_AA; species Clostridium_AA amylolyticum. The sequence goes on along the minus strand of NZ_FQZO01000001.1, from coordinate 399,221 downwards.
ATTATGATGCTTATGCAACACATTGGCAACCTTCATGGATTCCAACATGTCACTGGTATATCCATCGGTTCCTAAACCTAAGGTTATTTCCTTTTTAACCATTTCTAATATAGGTGTGCAGCCTACCGCATTGCCCATATTGGATTCTGGATTATGCACTACTATGGTGTCAGTAGCTTTTAATAAATCCATCTCTCCATTACTAACATGATTGCAATGCACCGCTATGGTTTTGTCTCCTAATATATTAAAATCAAATAACCTATTTATTACTCTCTTGTTATGCTTATCCAAACAACTTAGTACATCCTCCAGCCCTTCTGCGGCATGCACATGATATCCACCATCATAAGGCATATTTTCTGCACAGTATTCTAGGGTTTTATCACTTAAGGTGAAGGAAGCATGAAGTCCCATCATCCCTTTTTGCATATTTGAAAGGTCATTTTTAGCAGCCTTCATAAATTCCACATTTTCTTTAACGGCTTGTCTCATTTTATCTTCTCCATCCCTATCAGAGACTTCATAGCATAAAGATGTACGAATACCTAGTTCCTTAGCTGCTTCAGATATTTGAAACAAACTACCTTCAATGCTGCCATAGCTAGCATGATGATCAAAAACCGTGGTAACCCCATTTCTTATACAATCTATATAAGTGGCATAAGCGCTATACTTTGTATCTTCTAAAGATAATAGTCTATCTAGCTTCCACCACATTCCTTCAAGGATATCTCCAAAGTTTTTAGGATTATATCCATTAATAGCAAGCCCCCTAGCAAAGGCACTATATATGTGATGATGAGTATTAATCATTCCTGGCATAATTAAACCCTTTTTTGCATCAATTAATTGTGCAGCTGTGTACCTATTTTTCATTTCTTCTGTGGTTCCTAAATCAACTACACTATTCTCTTCAATGCATACACATCCATCTTCTATAAAGGTATTTTTATCATCTCTAGTTACTAATTTGCCATTGCCTATTAATATCATAACACCCCTCCTAATAAAATATTGATAATTTGGTAATTAAATGAATCAAAAGTAAAATAATAGATTAATTCCATTATATGTTATTACAATTTTATTTTAACATTATTTTCCTAATATAGTCAATTTTTAAAAACAAAATATTTGTATATTTACAAAAACTTTTTAATTTCTTATTGATTTAAAAAATATATATTGATATACTAATTTTGTAAGTATTTTCTATTTTTTAATTTAATTAACTTTATTCTTAATATATAGTAATTACTATTTAGGAGGTTTATTATTATGGAAATTAAGTGGGTATTCAATAATCTCCCCAAAACCAGTAATGATACTTTAAAGATTATGGCTCCAAAAAATATTTCTAAAGCCGCTTCCTTTCACAAAAGCTTTCCTCAATATACCGAAACCCCTTTAACTAACTTAGATAATATGGCTAAATTCTTGGGACTAAAAAGTTTGTATGTAAAAGATGAATCCTTTAGGTTTGGACTAAATGCCTTTAAGGTATTAGGAGGCTCCTTTGCTATAGGCTGCTACATCGCTAAGCAGCTAGGAAAAGATATCAGCGAACTTCCTTATGATGTCCTTACCTCCAAGAAACTTCTTGAAGAATTTGGACAAACAACTTTTTTTACAGCTACTGATGGTAATCACGGAAGAGGGGTAGCCTGGGCTGCCAATAAACTAAATCAGAAATCTGTAGTGTTCATGCCCAAAGGTTCATCCCAGACTAGATTAGAAAATATTAGAAAGGAAGGGGCTGAGGCTACTATTGAGGATTTAAATTATGATGAGTGCGTCCGCCTAGCAGTAGTTTCTTCATCAAAGGTTCCTAATTCAGTGGTGATTCAAGATACCGCCTGGGAAGGGTATGAATATATTCCTTCCTGGATCATGCAAGGCTATGGCACCATGGCCATGGAAGCAAATGAGCAGTTACATGCTGATAACTGCAAAGCTCCTACCCATATTTTCATACAAGCAGGGGTAGGTTCTCTGGCTGGAGCTGTTCAAGGTTATTTTGCCAATGTTTATAAGGAAAATCCCCCCACTGTAGTGGTAGTAGAACCAAATGGTTCCGATTGTATCTTCAGGTCTGCTGAGGCCAAAGATGGTGAAATAAGGATAGTTACTGGTGATATGCCCACCATTATGGCTGGACTAGCCTGTGGAGAGCCTAACACCATATCTTGGGATATATTAAAAAATCACAGCTCATGCTTTATTTCCTGTCCAGACTATATTTCTGCTAAAGGTATGAGATTACTTGCTGCACCTCTTAAGGGAGATTCAACAGTTACCTCTGGTGAATCCGGTGCTGTAACCATGGGTATACTCTTTGAAATAATGAAAAATAAAGATTTGAAAGATTTAAAGGAAGAACTAAAACTTGATGAAAACTCCAAGGTTCTATTGTTTTCCACTGAAGGAAATACCGACCCGGATTTCTACCGTGACATAGTTTGGAATGGTAAATGTCCATCCTTTTAATTTTGTAAAAAATTATTAGTTAATCTTATATTTTAAGGAGGAATGTATTATGGACTTTAATGGTATTAAGGCAAAAGCACAAAGCTATGAATCTGCAATGACAAAATTTCTAAGAGACTTAATAGCCATCCCTGGTGAGAGCTGTGGAGAAGAAAAGGTTATTAAAAGAATAGCTGCCGAGATGGAAGACTTAGGCTTTAACAAGGTAGAAATAGATAGGATGGGAAATATTTTAGGATATATGGGAGATGGGGAAACCTTAATAGCCTATGATGCCCATATAGATACTGTAGGACTAGGTGAATTATCGAACTGGAACTTTGACCCCTATGAGGGTTATGAAACTGAAGAGGAAATTGGAGGCAGAGGTGCCTCTGATCAACTAGGCGGCATAGTTTCAGCGGTTTACGGTGCAAAGATAATGAAAGATATGCACCTACTATCTGATAAATATACGGTTTTAGTAACAGGCACCGTTCAAGAAGAGGACTGTGATGGGTTGTGCTGGCAGTATATACACAAGGAAGATAAAATAAAACCTGAATTTGTGGTTATAACAGAACCTACCAATGGAAACATATATAGAGGTCAGCGTGGCCGCATGGAAATAAGAGTAGAAGTTAAAGGTATATCCTGTCATGGCTCTGCACCTGAAAGAGGAGATAACGCCATATATAAAATGGCTGATATTTTACAAGAAATACGAGTTCTTAATGACAATTTACATTATGACCCCTTCCTAGGTAAAGGTACTATTACCGTTTCTGAAATATTCTTTAACTCTCCTTCTCGCTGTGCAGTGGCAGATATGTGTGCTATCTCCTTAGATAGACGCTTAACAGATGGAGAAACTTTTGAAATGGCTCTTGAAGAAGTTCGCTCTCTTCCTTTTGTAAAAAAGTATAAAGCTGAAGTAACTATGTATAAATATGAAAGACCAAGTTGGACAAACCTTCTTTACCCTACAGATTGTTATTTCCCAACCTGGGTAATTCCAGAAGATGCTCCTGCCACTAAAGCTATGGTGGAAGCATATAAAGGTATGTATGATACACCATTAGTAGACAAGTGGACTTTTTCTACTAACGGAGTTTCTATCATGGGAAGATATAATATTCCTTGCATAGGTTTTGGTCCGGGCAAAGAAGAGGAAGCTCATGCTCCTAATGAAAAGACTTGGAAGGCTGACTTAGTTAAATGTGCTGCTGTATATGCTGCTCTCCCAACAGTTTATTGTAAAAACAAAGAATATTAAATATAAAGGGGTTTTTAAAAATGGCTTTGATGGATAAATACATCCAAAAACTTAATGAGTTAGATTTTAAAAATATGCATAATAATGATTTCCTTCTTACCTGGGAAAAATCACAGGAGGAATTGGAAGCAGTTTTTACTGTGGCAGAAGCTCTGCAAGAGCTAAGAAAAAACAATATCTCCTCTAAGATATTTCACAGTGGACTGGGAGTTTCACTATTCCGCGACAACTCTACCCGCACAAGATTCAGCTTTGCCTCAGCTTGCAATCTTTTAGGACTTGAAGTTCAGGATCTAGATGAAGGAAAATCTCAAATTTCCCATGGAGAAACCGTAAGGGAAACCGCCAATATGATATCCTTTATGGCTGATGTTATAGGCATCAGGGATGATATGTATATTGGAAAAGGCAATACTTATATGAGGGAGGTATCTGAAGCTGTACAAAAAGGCCATGAAGAAGGCACCTTAGAACAAAGACCAACCTTGGTAAACCTTCAATGCGATATAGATCATCCCACTCAATGTATGGCGGATGCTCTCCATCTTATTAATGAATTTGGCGGAATAGAGAACTTAAAAGGCAAAAAAATAGCCATGTCTTGGGCATACTCTCCCTCTTATGGCAAACCCCTTTCAGTACCTCAAGGAATAATTGGACTTTTAACCCGTTTTGGCATGGATGTGGTGCTTGCCCACCCAGAGGGATACGAAGTTATGAGTGAAGTTGAAGAAATAGCAATTAAAAATGCTGCTGAATCTGGGGGTTCCTTTACAAAAACCAACTCCATGGAAGAAGCTTTCAAAGATGCTGATATAGTTTATCCTAAGAGCTGGGCTCCTTATGTTGCTATGGAAAAACGCACAGATTTATATGCAAAAGGAGATCAAGCCGGTATAAATGCACTAGAAAAAGAACTTCTTGCCCACAATGCTGAACATAAGCATTGGCAATGCACTGAAGAGCTTATGAAAACCACCAAAAATGGCAATGCCCTATATTTACACTGCTTACCTGCAGATATCACCGGAGTTAGCTGTGAGGTAGGAGAAGTAGATGATTCTGTATTTGATAGATATCGCAAGGAACTATATAAAGAAGCCAGTTATAAACCTTATATAATAGCTGCCATGATATTTTTAAGTAAGTGCCAAAATCCCCAGGGAACCTTAAAGACATTAGAAGAAAGAGCTTCTAAGAGAAAATTTGAATGATGGGATAAAGCACTTATTATAAGTGAAGGTTCAGTATCAAGTGATTCCTAACTTTAGGTGGAGTTTGCTTAAAAGGAATACTTACTCTACCTGAAGCTAAGAAGAACTTAGCTCTCATTATCACAGCACTTGAAGAAGTGCGGGTATTAGGAACGATTGGCTATAGGATAAATAATTTATGGGGGTGCAATGTAATGTTAAATTCTAAGGCTCAAGAAATCATTGCTAATGAAGACTCTTTATTTAATCTCTCGGGCAAGCCTAGCCTTGCTCTTGCCTTACCTCAATCCATGCAGCATGTTCTTGCTATGCTGGTGGGAAATATAACTCCTCCTATACTGGTAGCTCAGCTTCTTGGTCTGCCAGAAAGTGATAAAATACTTCTGATGCAGGCAGCTATGATTATCGGAGGAATAACTACCTTAATTCAAATCTTCCCTATCTTTGGTTTCGGAATGGGACTGCCTAATGTTATGGGCGTTGCCTTTGCTTATATGCCAATACTATCAGCTATAGGAGTAGCCTACGGCATCAAAGCAATCTTCGGAGCTCAGCTGGTGGCTGCCTTTGCTTCTATCTTTTTAGGGATGCTCATGGGTAAAATAAGAAAATACTTTCCTCCTATAGTCAGCGGTACAGTGGTTCTAAGCATTGGTCTTTCCTTATACAGCACCGCTATAAATTATATGGCTGGGGGTAATGCAGCCATGAAGGATTTCGGTTCTCCCAAATACTGGATTATAACCCTTATAGTACTGGCTGTTACTCTTGCCTGCTGCTTTTTTGGTAAGGGATATATAAAGGTATCCGGAATGCTTATAGGTATCGGATTAGGGTATATTATAGCTTTATTTATGGGAGGCATGATAAACTTCCAAGCGGTGAAGAGTTCCTCCTGGGTATCTCTTCCACGGCTCTTCAAATGGGGTCTTGAATTCCATCCATCAGCTATCATTGCCATGATATTAATGTACATTGTACAAGCGGTTCAAACCATCGGCGATGTTTCCTCAACGGCAATTGGTGCCTTTAATCGTGAAGCCACTGATAAAGAAATCGGGGGAGCTATCAAAGGTCAAGGTATATGTGGTATGCTAGGCGCCTGCATAGGTGGACTTCCCACAGATCCTTATAGTCAAAATGTCGGTCTTATAGTTACAACAAAGGTAGTAGCTAAGAAGGTATTCCTTATTGTAGGTGTAATAATGCTTGTAGCAGGTCTTTGTCCTAAATTTGGTGCCTTAATGACCACAATCCCCTATCCTGTTTTGGGCGGGGCCACAATAACAGTTTTTGCTGCTATAACCATGTCCGGAATACAGCTTATTTCAGAACAGCCTTTAAACTATCGTAATAAGATGATAGTAGGTATTTCTTTAGCTCTAGGTGTGGGAGTAAGCACTGTTTCAGCTTCACTGCAGTTTTTCCCCACAGATATTCAGAATATAATAGGCAAATCTCCCATAGTACTATCCTTCCTTGTGGCCTTTATATTAAATATAATAGTTCCTGAGGATAATGCCAGAGAGAAATAGAATAACCAGGGTGTCTTAATATAAATACTAATGGGGGGTGGGTAGATAATTATTTTATCTACCCACCCCCACACCACCATGCATACCCTTCGGTATGTGTTGGTTCTTTAGTTACTGTATTCTGTTTGTGTGCACACACTTATCCAGCCGCCGCTACAACAGTTTTTTATTATACCCTTTGGCAGCTTACAAATATAGATTATTTTATAACTTCGTAACGAAGTTCCACAAATTGATTGAATCGATTTATGCTATTCAATCTTAAAAGTGTTTGAAAATTATTTTGCCTGAATAAGGGAATACCACTGCCCAACAAAACCGGCGCAATAGTAACTATAACTTCATCAACTAATTTTTCTGTGATAAAATTGGAAATTAATTCACTGCCACCCATAAGCCAAATATTTTTTCCGCTTTTGCTTTTTAGTTCCTTGGAGAATGAAACGACATCTTTATTGACGAAGGATACATATTCGGTACCTTCTTTTGGTGTTCTAGAAAAAATATAGCATTCCTTATCTTTGTATGGAAAAACCTCTTCATGTGCCATAAGCCAATCATAAGTGGTTCTCCCCATTATGATGGTATCGATGGTATTATAAAATTCTGATATTCCGTTATCACCTTCACCCTCAACATTAAAGAGCCAATCCAAGTTATGATCTTTTGTTGCAATATACCCATCTAAAGTTGAAGCAATAAACAGTACTAACTTACGTTGTTCCATTATCTCACTCCTTTTTGAATTCTTGTGTTTATATACAGTAGGTTTATATACAGTATACAATAAATTGTTGACATCTATATGTCAACAATTTATAATATTACGAATTTGTCTGCGAGTATTTCAAAACTGTACGCAGAATAATTCAATTGCTCCAGACTTTCTCTAATAGGTAAAAAGTAAGAGTTAATGAAGAAATTCAGCAAAGCTGAATTTTCACCACAACTCTTACTTCTTAGCTCTTACCTCTTACTTATCTATAATTTTATCCTTTTCCTTTACCTTCTTTACTGCTCTTAATATATTTTCATATCCGGTACAGCGGCAGAGATTTCCTGAAAGCTTTTTTCTCATTTCTAATTCAGTATATTCTTTATCATCTTCCACTATGGGTACTGCAGACATTACAAAGCCGCAGGTACAAAAACCGCACTGAACTGCTCCTTCGTCTATAAAAGCCTGTTGAATATCGGATATATTGCCTTCTTTATCCATTAATCCTTCCAGGGTACGGATATCCTTCCCATGTGCCCAGATTGCGAGATAAATACAGGAATCGAAGGTCTCGTTATCAATTAGCACAGTACAGGCACCGCACTCCCCTACCTCACAGCCCTTTTTAACACTGGTAAGATGGAGATGATTTCTTAAAACATCCGCCAAGGATTCTCTATCATCTATGATTATTTCTTGTTCTTCTCCATTTACCCTACAGCTTAAAATCACATTAGCCATTTACCACACCTCCACACTTTATTATGGCTTCCTTTAAAGCTCTCTTACTCAATTCCTTAACTAACTGAAGGCGAAAATCCTTAGATGCTCTCCAAGAAGATCGAGGATTAACCTCTGTTATGGCTGTCTCTCCGAAGATATTGAACATTTCCTCAGAAATTTTCATGCCTTTGATGGCATTCTCTGCTTTTTCGCACCTCATAGGAATTGGAGCTGCTACTCCAAAGGCAAGACGTACATCAGAAACAATATCCTTTCCCTCATTGAGCTTACATACTACACTGCATCCTAAAGTGGCTATGTCCATAGCATTACGCATGGCATATTTAATATAATGGCCTTTATAATTCTCATAGTTTTCTTTGGTGATATATATGGCTGTGAGCACTTCTCCAGTTTTTAAATCTACCTTTCCTGGACCTAGGTAATACTCTGAAATAGGTATAACTCTTTCCCCCTGCGGTCCTTTAATTTCTAATTTAGCATTTAAAGCAAATAAGGTAGATGCACTGTCTGCGCTAGTAACACCATTGGAGATATTCCCCCCTATGGTGCCTATATTTCTTAATTGTGGCCCACCTATTTCATCCACCGCTTCCCCTAAAACAGAAATGTATTTCTTAATAATAGGGTTTTCTGCTATATGAGAAAAGCTGGTAATGGCTCCTATTTTTATACCGCCATCCTCTTCCATACTTATTCCATTAAGCTCCTCTAATCCATAAATGCTCACCAAAGAACATCCTGCAAGCTTTCCGTTTCGAATATTTATAAGCACATCGCTTCCTCCTGCGATGATTATAGCTTTAGGATCCTCTACAAGATGATTTATAGCATCCTCTACAGAAACTGCTTGATATATTTTTCCTATATCATACATGCTTATCCCCCCTTTTATATCAAATTGTATTCCTTAAATTTTTCCACCAGCCTTTGAGGAGTTAATGGAGACATGTTAAATCCCACTCCTGTAGCATGAAGCACCGCATTTCTAATAGCTGGTGCCACAGGTATAGCCGGTGGTTCTCCTAAGGCTTTATTACCGAAAGGTCCTGTTATATCATAGGTTTCTACAAACTGTGCTTCTAAAGGAGGAGTATCCATAATGGTAGGTAGTTTATAGTCTAGTAAATTATCGTTGTACATTTTTCCTGTTTTTTCATTAAATAATATCTGCTCGCTTAAACCAAAACCCAAACCCATGCTCATACCACCGTGAACTTGCGCTTCTGCTAGCTCAGGATTAAGGAGTTTACCGCAGTCATGTACATTTATAACCTTATTAACTTTAATCTTTCCAAGGGGTATATCCACTTCAATATCTACAAAGCATACTCCAAAGGCAAAGCTATTAGTTTTGCATTGATTTGTGGCTTCTGCAGTGATATGCACGGATTTTTCTGTGTTATACAATGCATGCAAAGCAACTTCTTTTAGAGAAACCAGTATTTCTCCTGTTTCCTTAATTACTATGCTATTATCTCTAAGGTCCATATTATCCTTTGGGATTTTAATCATGAAGCTTCCATGATCCAGTATTTTTTCCTTTATCTCTAGGGCTGCTTTCTTTGCTGCCATTCCGGATACATAGGATTGTCTCGAAGCATAAGCCCCTGTATCAAAAGGAGTGATATCCGTATCCTGTGCAGATATTATGTGTACATTTTCCGTAGAGATATCAAGTATCTCTGCAACCATTTGTGTAAATACCGTATCAGCGCCTTGTCCTATCTCCGTTGCTCCCATCTGCACCTGTACAGAACCATCTTGGTTAAGAACTATTCTGCAAGCTGCGCTTTCTAAAGAAATAGGATAAACCCCTGTGGCATAGCTAAACATTGACATGCCTACCCCTTTTCTAATAGGCCCCCTTTGATTTGCATATTCTTTAATTTTTTTATCCCACTCTATATATTCTTTTCCCTTTTCAATACATTCAAAAAGTCCATTACTATAACACTGAATTTTATTGTCCACAAAGCCTAAAGGCATAGCATTTAACTTTCTCATTTCTATAGAATCTAAGTTAAGCTTTCTAGCTATATCCTCCACATGGGATTCCAAGGCAAAGGTGATTTGTGGTATACCATACCCTCTCATAGCCCCGGAAGGTGGTAAATTAGTGAACACAGAATAAATATCCCCTTTAGTTGCTAGCTCATCATTATAAACTTGTTTAATGGCATGGCCAGCTTTACTCACCACACTGTGACCATGAGAAGCATAGGCTCCTTTATTTCCATACAGCTCTAACTCTCTAGCCACAAAGCGTCCATTAGATCTTACATAGCTTTTAAGTTTAATTTTCATAGCTGTACGAAGTCTTGTGTTTACAAAATCCTCTTCCCTGGAAAGGTCCAGTTTAACGCATCTTCCTCCTACAATTTGAGATAAATATGCAGTTAATGGCTCATAAAGGGCATCTTGCTTATTGCCAAAGCCTCCCCCGATATAAGGCTTTATCACTCTAATTTTTCCCCATTCTAATCCAAGAGCTTGCCCAATTATCCTCCTTACTATATGAGGTATTTGAGTTGAGGATACCACCACAATTTTTTGACCTTCAGCATATGCATAAGAAATAGGATTTTCAATGTGACAGTGCTTAACAGGAGAGATTTCAAATTCACCTTCAAACACCTTAAGTCCTTCTTCTTTTATTGCTTCATTAAAATTACCAATTTCATAACTGGTATGGGCTAGAATATTATCAGGATATTCTTCATGGATAGGCACTGAAGTTTTTTTCAAAGCATCTCCTATAGACAATAGCGGCTCATACTCTTCACACTCCACCTTTATAAGTTTAAGGGCTTTTTCTGCTGTTATGCTATCTTTTGCTACCACCGCTGCTATGTCATCTCCATAATATCTAACTCTTTCATTTAAAAGCTTCCTATCTGCAACATCACCATGCTCTGGGTCTAATGAATAGGGATGCCCTGCTGTAGGAAATTTTATGTCAGGCACGTCAAAACAAGTTACTATCTTCACAACACCTTTAAGTTTCAAAGCTTCTGTTATGTCTATACCCTTCACTCTGCCATTTGCTATGGTGCTATGAAGTATTTTAGCTATAAGGGCATTATTTAATTTCATATCATCAGTATACAATGCTCGTCCAGTAACTTTATCAAAGGCATCCACCCTTTTAATACTTTTCCCAATTGACATTTTAATCCTCCCTCTATGTTATTTTTAATTATTTAAAAGGAGCTATCCTTTTCTTGATAAGCTAGTGTGCTGAAATCTCACTACATCAAATAGTCCCTTGTCTGTAAGTTTTAATTCTGGAATAACCGGTAGTGCCATGAAAGCCAAGGTCATAAAAGCATTAACCCCTTCATTTACTTTAAGTTCCTCCATAGCTATGTTATTTAGCTCTTCCTGCACTTTAGATACAGTTTTCAAATCTTTGCTAGACATTATTCCTGCAATATCTAAACACAGGTATCCTCTTATTTTGCCCTCCTTAGCAATAACCAGCCCTCCGCCAATTTCTATGACTTTTTCTACAGCACTTTTGATACTCAAGATATCGCTACCTATAACTATCAAATTGTGAGAATCATGAGCTATGGTTGAGGCAATGGCTCCATTTTTTAATCCATATCCTTCTATTAGTCCTTTACCTATATTACCGATACCTTTATGCCTTTCAAATACATAAATAGGTAATATATCTACTGAGTCATCATATACAAAGTATCCCTTTTCATCTATTTTTACAGCCCTCTCAACTTTTTCTGTGATAAGGCTATGTTTTTTGATTTTAATCACTTTTGCATAAACACTGGATAGCTTTACTTTCAAGTCCTCTTCTGTAAAAGGCTTTATATTAACGCTGTTTGAAACAGTGGCTAATAATTCTTTGTCTTCATTGATGCTTTTATGCCAATCCGCCTTTATTTCCATACCTTTTTTAAAGGTCTTTACCACATTAAAATCTGTTAAATTATCCACCATTATAAAATCTGCTATAAATCCTGGGGCAATGGCTCCTAAGTTTTTTAACCCATAGCACTCTGCGGTATTTAAAGTTGCCATTCTAATGGCAGTAACCGCGTTTACTCCCTTTTTTATAGCCATCCTAATGTTATTATCTATATGCCCTTCATACCATATATCCTTAGGGTGCCTATCATCTGTACAAAAGGTAAATCTTCTCTCATTAAAAGAATTCACAGATGGAAGTAAGTCTAGCAAATTTTTTGCAGCAGATCCTTCCCTTATGGCTATATACATACCGTTTCTAAGTCTATCTAAAGCTTCTTTATGGCTGCTACACTCATGATCCGTCTTGATCCCTGCTGCAGCATAGGTATTAAGCTCTTTATCCTTTAACATAGGACCATGTCCGTCCACTATCTTATGATACTTCTCCGTAAGTTCAAGTTTATCTAAAACTCCTTCCTCACCTAAAACAACCCCTATATAGTCCATCATTTCTCCTAGTCCTAGTACCCTTGGATGCTCCATAAGCTCTTCTAAATCCTCAGCTTCTAATATGGCACCTGAACTTTCAAAGCTAGTGGCAGGAACACAGGATGGCAGCATAATATATACATCTAAAGGAAGATTTTCGCTAGCTTGAAGCATGTACTTTATTCCATTAATCCCTTTTACATTGGCTATTTCATGGCAGTCTGCTATCACCGTAGTGGTACCCCTAGGTATTACAGCTCTAGCAAACTCATAAGGAGAACCCATGGAGGATTCTATGTGCACATGGGAATCAATGAGTCCAGGGACTATATATTTTCCTTCACCATCTATTACCTGTTCCCCTTCATAATCCCCCATTCCCACAAAAACTCCCTCACTCATCGCAAGATTACCATAAATAATTTCTTGCGAGAAAACATTTACAACTCGACAATTTTCTATTAAAAAATCTGCCTTTTTCCTTCCTGCAGCCACCTCAATTAAATGTTTAGTTTTACTTAATTTCATACTAATACATTCTCCTATCCAATCCTTTTGTTTCTTAATATTACATTTTTAGGCAATCAAAGTCAATATAATATTCAGAATAATCTTTTAATTAAGGATGTTTTTTAAATATTATATGAAATGTTTTATTAATCCATGTCTTTCAAAAGTTTTTGTAAGTAATTATTATTTTTGTAAATTATATTGATTTTAAAAGTAAACATTGATATACTTAATCTAGAAATATTTGTAAATTTATTTATTTTATACTTTTAAATTTCATGGAGGCTTATAATGGATATTGACTTTAATTTGGACTTTTTAAAAAGATTGGCCAAGGGTATTTCTGAACAGTTTGGACGAAATTGCGAAGTGGTTATTCATGACCTTACATCCCCTAACATAGATAATTCCATAGTATACATTGAAAATGGAAATGTTACCAACAGAACCACAAGCACTAGCCCCTCACGAGTGGTATTGGACGCTTTAAAACATAACTCTGAAGTAATTGAGGACAAGTTAAATTATCTCACCACCACCCAAGATGGTAGAATTTTAAAATCTAGCACCATATATATAAGAGACGATGAAAATAAACCTATAGGAATTTTTTCTATAAATTATGATATTACAGAATTAACCATAGCTAAAAATTCTATAGAGTCCTTAACTAGCAGCAATGAAAATATAGAAACTGCAAATAAAATTCCTCAAAACGTAAATGAACTTTTAGATGACTTACTAGAAGAAACAGTAAAAAGAATTGGCAAGCCTGTGGCATTAATGACCAAAGAGCAAAAGATAGAAGCGGTTCAATTTCTTAACGACGCCGGTGCTTTCTTAATTACCAAGGCTGGAGATAAGGTAGCTAACTTTCTAGGAATTTCAAAATACACTATATATAACTACATAGATATTAAAAATAAACCTTAACATACATCAAGTGATTCTTAGCTTCAGATGGACTTGCCTAAAAGGAATACCTTCTCCAGCTGAAACTTAGAAGAACTTGCCCATGAGCTTAGCGCTGGTTATACTGCCACTTGAAGAAATGGGGGTATAATGAGCGGTTAGCTATCGGATAACTAAAACAATTGAACCTATAACTTCTTTACAAAAGAATAAATTTATAACTTCATAAATAAAGATAGTAGTGAATCAGTGAAGAGAAGTACTTCTTAAGCCTAACGTAAACAAAAGCTGTCATCTAAAATAACAAAAGCAAACCCTAGATTCCTTAGTATATATCTCTATTAAAGATAGACTTTAGGGTTGAAGCCAATTTACTAATTTTAAATGAGGCGGTGTAAAGAATGAATGAGTTTATGAAAATTGCTGTAGAAGAAGCTTTTCAAGGAATGAAAAACAATGATGGTGGTCCTTTTGGAGCGGTAATCGTTAAAGATGGTAAGATTATAGCCAGAGCCCACAATGAAGTTATCGGCACCAATGACCCCACTGCTCATGCAGAGGTTAATGCCATAAGAAAAGCCACCAGAGCCCTTGGCAGATTTGATTTATCCGACTGTGAGATATATTCCTCCTGCGAACCATGCCCTATGTGCTTTGCAGCCATTCACTGGGCAAAGATAAAAAAACTATATTATGGCTGCACTAGAGAAGATGCTGCAAACATAGATTTCGACGACCAATACATCTACGACGTAATAAAAGGCACTGCAAAAGAATTACAAGTGGAAGTTCTACAAGTAGACAGGACAGAAAGTCTTGAACCTTTTGAGGAATGGAAATTTAAGATGGATAGAGTACAATATTAGATAACAAAATGTCAGCCATATGAGTTATTGCTTATTAAAGTTTAAGTATAAGTTATAACTCATATGGCTGCAACTTTCATCTATTCACCTTTATTTCACCTATTAACCAAATCGCATGTATAATTTGTAAGAAAAGCATAATTTAAATAATTTTTAATAGTATAGCAATCTAATCAAGTTATTGTGTAAAGGAGGAATGCATATGAAAAGGAACAAAGCAATTATTATATTTTTTACGTTACTTTATCTATTAGCAGGTTGTTCAACCACCACATCAAATAATGTTTCACCACAATCTCTTTTAAAAGATAATCCTGATGCTGACTTTTTTATTATGAATAGCACTATTTATATAAATGCAATGGATATTGAATGGGTAAAGGATCTACCCCTTAAAGAAGGAATAGCTTTAGGTAAGATTAATAATACTGGAGTGAAAAATAATTTTAAAGATTGGGATGCTACTATACTGAATATAGGTACTGTAATATATGAACTAGAAGGTAGAAAAGATATAGTCTTAATTAAAATTGATGACAAATATATACCTTATCTCAAGTACGTAGAGGGATAATAAGAATAATATATCTACTGTCCCTCTAATAACATTAAATTAGATTTTTAAATTCTGCCTTTATTCATATCTTAAGGAATCTACTGGGTTCAATTTAGCAGCTTTCCTAGCTGGAATTAACCCTGCAATTAAGCATACTAAAATTTATACTCTCCCCCTTATAAAAAAAGAAAGGGGGTTTTGACATAAACTTTTAAATCAAAGCCCTTTACCAAGTTTTAATCTAAATATAAGTTTACCTTCTTTTCTAACTCAATTATGGCTTTTGAAATTTGTTCATTATTTTCAAGATGCAGCATTCTAAAATAAAGGCTGCGTATAATATTTTTCACATTTGTTCTAGCTTTAAACCTAGTAATCTTATCCTTAATTTCAAGCACTTTACTCAGACCTTCAATCCAATTACAAATATACTCATCAGTTAATAACTTATCTCCTATAATATCATAATAAATTATAGTGGTTAACCTTTCATCTTCTTCAGCACTTAGAAACTCTTTTCCTTCACATAATCTATTTTCTATAGCAAACATAACTTCTTTACAAATATCTTCAGTAATCCCTTTACAATTAAGTAATACGTGCATTCCGTCTGCTGCATGCGCTAAAGCATGCAGCCACCCCTTTTTGCTATCATATCCACGTAAATCCTTTTCTTCATCAAAATATTTAATCAAACAATCTTTTGTCTTTAATATCATATCTTTATCTAGGAAATCTCTATCTAAATGCGCACACAAAATTGGATTTACTAAAAGTATTGAGAAACTCCTTCTTAATACTGAGTCATCATTCTCACATCCAATATTATAAAAAATAAAATCTTCACTTAATATTCTATTTAGTAGATTAGTTAGCTCTTCATTACTAAAATATTCTTTTTCTTCTATCCAATTAACAAAGATATTATATATTAGTACATCCCTTAACTCCGGATCAGTGTCACCAACATACTTAAGCATTAAATCAAGATAATCTATAACCTTTTCATCTTCTCTAAGGTTGTATTCATTATCTTTAATTCTTTTCAAATCAACTTTTAATTGCTCTTTTTCGTTAAACATCTTACCCCACCCTTTTTCCTCTAAATTTTTTATTAAAATCAAAATTTCTCCTATAATTTACTCTTCCTAATAAAAAACATAATAAATTTCCTTCCTTCTAGTTGTACTGATTAAATTATTCCTTAAGTGCTTTAATAATATAATTCTATTACTTTTTTTATTTTACCATTAATGTATTCTTCTGGCAAAACCCTATATTCTAACTAAACACACTATTAAAAACTTAGTATTATTTATATAATTATAAACTAACCAATAAAATCACTTTTCTCTCCAGTATAATATAATACCAATTGATGCAATGCTCTAGTACAAGCAATATAAAGAAGCCTTTTATCAAACTCACTATTATAGTTTTCTTTAGAAGCATTATACGCAAGGACCACATCGAACTCTAAACCTTTTGCTAGATAAGAGGGCATAACTAGCAGCGAACTTTTATTTTCGTAGCAGCTTTCATCTAAAATTTTTATATCAATATCGGCACTTAATCTCTCTTGTATATCTTTAGCCTCTTTTAAATTTTTACATATAATAGCTATGGATTTATATCCCATCTCATAGAATTTATCCACGTCTTCTAATATAGAATTATTAATTTCACTTAAATCTTCATTGCGTTTTACTCTAGGGTATGCCTCATGCCTTTCAAAAGATATTATTTCATTTTTATTATTAAGAATTCTTTCATTGAAAGCATTAATCTCAAAAGAAGATCTATAACTTTTCTTTAATGTAAGCTTTAAAGAGTTTCTTTTATTTAACACTTCTTCTATATAATCATATAAGTTTTCATCCGAGTTTTTTTCAAGGGTTTGATTAAAATCACCTAACACTGTATATCTTGCATTTTTAAACAAAAGTTTAAAAATGTGATAATGTATTGGATAATAATCCTGTGCCTCATCTATTACTACCTGTTTAATTTCACCAAATTCTTCATTTCCTTCTAACATAAGTTTGGTAAATAAAAGTGCTGTAGAATCCTCATAGGATATAACTCCTATATTAAGATTTTTATTTGTTTCAGATATAATTTTATCTATATTCTTTGGAAGTTTTATACCTTTAGCCAGCTTGAAAAATAAATTTTTATTCTGAAAAAGCATTTTATATAAACTCATATAATCTACTTCTGTAAAGCTATGAATATACTCCATAAGTCTATTAGCTTCCTTTATAGCTATCAGTCTGCTGAAGGATTTTATCTCTAACATATGATTTTCGGTGCTTCTCTCTACAGCTTTCTCAATTAACTTAAGGCGATCCTTCCTTAGTGGATGTATTTTATTTAGCATCATGCCTTCTATTCTCTTTAACCTCTTAGCTATAGGCATATCAATCTTATTATTAAGAAATGTTCCTTTTAACTCCTGTGCTGTTTCAATTGTTTTCCCATTATAATATACATCTTTAAAAGGAATGAATTGTCTCTCATAGTACTTAAGTAGTCTATGAAGTATTTTTACAAATTCATTGGAACCCTTAAATTTTATACTTTCAAGCTTTAAATGAAACTCATTACTCCCCTGTAGCTGTATAAGAGTTTCCATCTGCTTTTGCCTTTTTTCTCCTAAAACAAAATCATCAAAGGTTAACTGCTTTACATTTTCTTCTCCCAGCTCAGGAAGTACATCAGAAATATATTTGCTGAATATAGAATTAGGAGAAATTATTATAATATTATTTATACCTAGTTTTGAGCTTAGTCCTTCATAAAGCAAAAAGGCTATTCTATGAAGTGCGATAGATGTCTTCCCGCTTCCAGCAACACCCTGAACAATTAAAAGCTCATTTTCAGTATCCCTTATAATAATATCCTGTTCCTTTTGAATAGTTTCAACTATACTTTTCATTTTATCAGAAGAATTTCTACTTAACACTTCCTGTAGTATTTCATCATTTATTCTTATACTACTGTCAAAAAAGTATTTAAGCTTTGAATCTTCAATTTTATATTGTCTTTTTAATAAAACATCACCATAAATAATCCCTACTGGAGATTTGTAAAACCCTTTGCCTAATTCATTTCTATAAAATATACTGGATATAGGAGCTCTCCAATCATACACATAAATATCATCAGTTCTTTTATCAATGAAACTATATAACCCTACATAAATAGTTTCCACATCATTAAAACCCTCTTCAGCAAAATCAAATCTTCCAAAATAAGGAGATTTAAGCATTCTTTTATATTTATTAATTCTTTTTTCTATACTTGAAAAACCTCTTGTTTCTATATTCACTTCATTTAAATACTGATTCATCTCTGGTATGTTATCAAAATCCTCTGAGGAGTGTGCACTTTTCTCCCACATTTCCCTTCTTGAAGCTATAACCTTACTTAGCTTAAGTTTTAAAGACTCATTTTCTTTCTCAAATTCTGTTTTAATAATAGATAATGTTTTTTCTAAGTACAATAATTCTTCCTTCTGACTTTCCTTAAAATTACTCATTTTATCACTCTCCCTTAAACTTTTAGAAATACATTTTTAAAACCCCTTGACATCATCACTATATTTATGTTATGATTATCCTGTAAATTTTGAATATAATGATATACTTGTTATAATTATATTCAAAATTTAATTATATACTTATTGTTTAATTTTGTAAAGTAAAATTAGTGGCAGCTATAGGAGTTATTACTTATTTAAGTAATAACTCCTATAGCTGCCACTAATTTATTATTTGTTTAAAGATTTTCCCTCTAATGTTCTTAATTCCTTCACTATGCTAATGAACTCTTCACTATCTCTGATTAAATCAAAATCTGGCGCTTCAAAAATCTTGAAGATATTTTCGTATAAATTCATGGTTATAGTGCGCTTTCCTTGGGGAATCTCATTAAAACACCAAACAGAACTAAACTTTCCCAGTTTATTTATATCATTTTTTCTTATATCTTCTATCATTTCCTGTAACATATGCATTGCTTTTTTCTTTTCATTAAATTTTAGGTAAATTTGTGCAAAATTTAAATATCCAAAAGATAAAGCTAATACAGCATCACCATCTGGTGAAAGTACTTTTTTAACATTAATAGCTAAATTGTAATATCTTTCTATAATATATAAGGCATTTTCATCCTCCATATAAGAATTTGTTAAACCTGAACATAGCATGCTAACGTCATTTATACTTTTGTATAAATGACTTTGCAGTATCTCCCTTGCTTTTTTAAACTCCTTCTTCTTCATATATATGTTTGCCATTAGAACATCAGGATCCAACTGGCTTTTATGAATTTTATTAAGTGCTTCTATTGCCTTATCCTCTTCATCTATGGAAGGGTAGAATGCACCCAGCTGAAATAATGCATGTTCCACTAATTCTGTTTTATTACAGTTTTTAGCCACGTCTTCAAATAAATCCACGGAATAACCTATCATCTTTTTTATACCATTTTCTTTATCTAGACTTTTCCAAGAATATATTGTAAACAAAGAACCTATTTTAAGCTTTAAATAATAGCTATAAGGGTATTTTGATATATATTTCTTGCTTTTTTCTACGGCTTCATCTAACTGGCCGCTACTAAATAGCTTTTCACATTCCATAAATATATTAATTACTTCTTCATCTGAAAGTTCAATTTTAAAGTTTAGCAGCGTATCGATGGTAACATTAAAAAAAGTTGCAATTACAGGTAATAAAGTTATATCTGGATAGGAAATCCCGCTTTCCCACTTTGATACCGCTGCTGTGGACACTCCAATAAAATTAGCCAGCTGTTCCTGAGTAATTCTTTTTTCTTTTCTTAAGTTATAAATAACATCGCCTACTAATAATTTTTCCATTAGCTATCACTCCACTTAATTATTATAGGATCCTATACATCTAGTATAGCTTCATTCATCACGGATACCAATGGATTTGTTGTTGAATAAACCATAGGAAACTTAACTGATAGTTAAATTTCCTATGGTTTATTGATCATTAAATTATAATTCTTTCATAAATTGAAAAACAGCATCATTGGTCATAGGTAAGTTTTCATGTCCATAGTCATGATATATTCTTAAGGATTTTTTGCTGTTTATATTATTATAGATTGCAAATTGCGTTGAAGGTGGACAAATATTATCTAGTAAGGTTGCTGTAAATAGTACTTCGCTTTTTATGTATTTGGCCAAGTTCTTTACATCTATGTAACCTAATTTAGTAAACACTTCTTCTTCCTTTTCATGAAGGGGGTCGAAGAATCTAAAGTAGTAATTTAACTCTTCATAGGCATCTTTAGCCAAATCCATATGCCAAACCCTCTTGTAATCGCTTAGGAAAGGATATACTGGTGCAATTTTCTTTATCCTTGGCTCTAATGAGGCACAAGCTAAAGTTAACGCTCCCCCTTGTGAATACCCTGTTACTCCTACTCTTTCTGAATCCACATCTTCCATGTCCATTACTATCCTAGCAAGCTCTACAGCATCAAGGAAAATGTGCCTAAACATCAAATTATCAGGATTATCTTCCAATCCTCTAATTATGTGTCCACCATAGGTAGTTCCTTTATTACCTCCCACATCTTCTGAAGAACCACCTTGTCCCCTACAGTCCATGGCCACCACGGTAAATCCCATAGCTACATAGGGTAATTTCTCAACCCAGTCACCAGAGTTTCCTCTATAACCATGAAACATTATTAAGGCTGGGTTCTTTCCAGAAGTATTCTTTGGCTTAAGGCACTTAGCATGTACACGCGCCCCTTTTACCCCAGTAAAATACATATCAAAACAATCCGCATAGCTAACTTTAAAATTGCTTGGTATATATTCGACAGAAGGATCTACTCCTTCAAGCTCCTTCAAAGCTCTAGTCCAATATCCATCAAAATCTTCCGGACAAGGATTAATCCCCTTATAAACCTTCAATTCCTCTAAAGACATATCCAAAATCGGCATCCTAAAAATCCCTCCTACTCCTTCTTACTTCTTACCTCTTACTTACTTCTCACCTTGTCTAATCATTTCAAAAAATATTATTTATGGGTATAGATTTATCATTTAATAATCTATACCCAAGGCTCTATTACTAAAACTACTATTAAGAACAGAATTTATCTATTGCATTGATTATTTTTTCATAAACAGCTTTCACCTTAGGTAGGTCTTCAATATCTACAGGTTCTAAAGGAAGTCTTGTAGTTCCAATATCTATACCTCTTAATTTAAGAACTTCCTTTGCAGCTCCATAAAGAGATGGGAAGGATAAAAGCTCTCCAATGATTTCATTAATAGCATACTGAACTTCCTGAGCTTTTTTAATTTCACCCTTAGAGAAGTGCTCTTCTGCCTTCAAAAATAGTTCTGGCATTACACCATAGGTTCCACCTATACCTGCATCTGCTCCCATGATCCTTCCAGATATAAATTGTTCATCCGGTCCATTAAATACTAATAAATCTTCTCCTCCCAGGGCTTTAAACCTTTGAATATCATAAGTAGCCATACTGCTATTTTTAATTCCTACAACCTTTGGGTAAGAAAGCATCTTTTTTAACAAATTAGTGGAAAGATCATATCCAGTTGTCTGTGGAATATTGTATATAATAAATGGAAGATCTGCGCTGTCCATTATATTTTTCCAATGAAGCTCTATACTTCTTTCTGGAATCTTGTAGTATACATTAGGAACTGCTGAAAGAGCATGAGCTCCAACCTTTTCTGCATGTTTTGAAAGTTCTACACTATCCTTTGTTGCTGCAGCACCTACATGAACAATAATTTTAAGCTCAGAGCCTACTTCTGCCATTACAGCTTCCAGCATCTTCTTTCTCTCTTCTACAGTAAGAAGAAATCCTTCACCTGAACTTCCTCCTACATATAATCCTTTAACGCCTTTTTCAGCATAAAATCTTGCTAATTTTTTTGTAGCTTCTTCGCTTATGTTATTATCTTTATCAAAACAAGCATAAAAAGCTATAAATATTCCTTTTAAATCATCTTTGTTAAATTTCATAATTTACACCATCCTCGTATTAAAATATTAACCTTTAACAGCTCCCATAGTTATACCTTGTGTAAAGTATTTTTGGAAAGCTATAAAAATGATTATCATTGGTAGGGAAGCTAATGCTGCACCAGCCATAATAGCTCCATAGTTTGTAGTGAATTCTTGCTGCATAAGTGCGATACCTAATGGTAAAGTAAGCTTATTTGAACTTCTAATAACTATAAGCTGCATGAAGTAATCATTCCAAGAGCTAATGAAAGTAAATATTGCTAAAGCACCCACTCCTGGTTTTACTAAAGGTACAACTATGCTCACGAAGGTTCTTAGCTCAGAACAACCATCTATTCTAGCAGCCTCTAAAAGCTCACCAGGTACTCCTTGGGAAAATTGTTTCATAAGAAATACCCCAAATGGCCAAGCCGCTGCAGGAAGTATAAGAGCTTGATAAGAGTTTATCCAATTTAATTTTGATAATATGGTAAATAAAGGTATCATAACTACTTGTTTAGGCAACGCCATAGCCACAATCAAAGACCAGAATATTAAGTTTCTTCCTGGGAATTTCTTTTTGGCCAAAGCATAACCAGCCATAGTTGCAGTTAAACATACTACAAGCATAGTGCAGAAAGCTATGAAAAAGCTATTGAATGTCCATTGAAATAATGGGTTTTTTGCAAGAGTTATAAAGTTTTCAAAAGTTGGATTTTTAGGAAACCATTCTGGTGGAATCTGCACTGTTACATTTTGTGGCTTAAAGGCACCGGTTACAATCCAATAGAATGGGAATAAAAATAGTATAGTAAGAATCCATATTATTATATTAAAAATTATACCAGCGGGAGTAAATTTAAACTTATTTTTCATTACCAATCACCTCACAATTTTAGTAGTTAACTTCATCTCCAAAGAATTTATATTGTACTACAGATATAAGCATTATGATTATGGCTAAAATAACTCCCATAGCTGATGCTGAACCATATTTATTTAATGTAAAGGCTCTTTCATATACCAAATACATAATTGTTTCTGTAGCGAAAGCAGGTCCTCCTGAAGTTAAAAGCTGTATGATAGCAAAACATTGGAAAGAGTTAATGGTAGTGATAATAACGATGTATAATGTGGTTGGCATTAATAATGGCCAAGTTATTTTTCTAAATACCTGCCATTTTGTAGCTCCATCCACTTCCGCAGCTTCAATATAAGAGGTAGGTACATTGCCTAAGGCTGCCACGTATAGTATTATAGGTTGTCCTACTGACAAGGTTACCAGCACTACGATTATACATTGTAAGGCTGTTCTAGGATCTCCTAACCATCCTAAAGGTTCCATTCCCGCAAGGCTTGTAAGATAGTTCAAAATACCGTAATTAGGGTGGAATATCCATCCCCAAACAACAGTTATACTTACTACTGAAGCTACTGTAGGAAGATAGAATACCCCTCTAAAAAATGACCTTAATGCAGGAGACTTTTTATAAATATTTACTGAAACAAATAATGAAATCAATATAACTGCAGGCACATTAGCCAAAACTATGATTAAAGTATTAACCAAAGACTTTTTAAAGACTACATCTGTTAGCAATGCTTTATAATTATCTAATCCTATGAATTTAAAATTTCTAAGGGTATAGTCAAAGAAACTGATGTATATTCCTTTAATCATTGGATAAATGACAAAAATTGAAAATAGAACTAGCATAGGTGCTAAAAATAGATACGCTGAAATCCATTCTTTAAGGTCTAATTTGCTTATTTTTTTTGCAGCTGTACCATTATGCACTTTAAGTGTTTTTTTCATCATAACTCCTCCATTAAAATCATATGGAGTGGATATAACCACCCCATATATTAAACTATTTTTTAGTTAATGTAGCATTTGCTTTATTAACAAAATCATCTAATCCTTTTTGAGCTGTTGTCTGTCCTAGTAATACTTGTTGAAGCGTTGGGAAATAGTGAGTTCTCATTTCAGCAAAGCCTGGAACTGCATTATAGTATGTTCCTAAGTATTTTAGCATGCTTTCAGCATATTTAGCTTCTGCATCATCATATAATCCTTTTACTGAGGTTCTTACTGAGAAAGCACCAGTAGATTTAATATTTTCTTTAAAGGTTTCTTGATCATTAGCTATAAAGTCTGCAAGTTTTTTAGCTGCTTCAACTTTATTTTTATCTTTGTTATCAAACACACCAATACCACCTACAAATGCTTCTAACATTGGTTTTTGTGATGTACTTGGTGTTGGGTATGGTACGTACACTTCTTCAAATGCAGAACTCTTCTTAGCTTGGCTTGAAGCTTTTAAAACTTGGTTATAAAGTAAGGATACAGAAATTTTCTCTGATAAGAACATATCTATCATATCGTTAGAAGCAAGTGCTTCCCCACCCTTTAAAGTTAATCCGCTTTTAATTGAGTCAACTATAGTTTCTAAAGCTTTAACGTTTTCAGGACTGTTTAAAACATATTTAGATAAATCATCAGCTATAATCTTTCCTCCGCCCATATTAGCTATGTATGGTCTAGTTCCTTGGTCACCAGCACTGGATTTAGCATAAATTGCTGATGGAGCAGCAATACCAGGAACTTTTTCTTTTATAGCTTTTAATAAAGCAAAATACTCATCGTTTGTCCAAAGTCTGTCTGTCTTATTTAGCGGAAGCATGTTGGTAACTCCAGCTTTATCTAGCATTGTTTTATTAAATACCATCATGTTAGGAGCAGTATTTATCGGATACATATAATAATGATCATCTAATTTACAGGCATCGGTTATAGCCTTTGGAACATCCTTTTTAAATTCATCGGTAAACATATCATCTAGTGGTGCCATTACACCATTTCTTGCATAGTCAATAATTCTTCCTGGGAAGTCGAAAACTAAATCTGGTGCTGAGTTAGATGCAATAGCTGTGCTAAGCTTTTGTGGTCCACTAGCAAAATCTATCATTTCAAGTTTTACTTTTATATTTGGATACTTTTTATTGAATTTTTCAATTATCTTTTTTTCATAATCTCCAGCAGTACCAGTTTGGAAATTTGGATAATCCCACCAAGTTATTTCCACAGGTTTGTTAGGATCTACCTTTGCAGTATCGTTATTAGCCTTACTGCAACCAGCAAGTACGCTTACAGTAGTAGAAAGAGCAAGAATTAATGTTAATATTTTTACTTTTTTCATTTTTGTCCTCCTAATATTTATTATTTATTCTATAGTTAATGAGTTAATAGAATACTTTACATTGAAGATACTTTCATTAGATCAACAAACTTTTTAGTTATTAGTTGTGGTCTTGTGATAGCTCCTCCTACCACCACCGCCCAAGCTCCTGCTTTCAAACATTCCACCGCTAGTTCAGGAGTTTCCACATTCCCTTCTGCTATTATAGGTATTTTTATATCACTCTTAAGGAGCTTGATTAACTCAATATCAGGTTTAGGTCTATTAAGAGTGTATTCTGTATAACCGCTTAAAGTAGTAGAAACTATATTAAAACCTATCCTTTCAGCTTCCACTGCTTCTTCGTAAGTAGATATATCCGCCATAAGCAAACCACTATATACTTTTCTTATATCATTATAAAATTCTTCAAGAGATTTTCCATCAGGTCTAGCTCTTTTTGTGGCATCTACAGCGATAATTTCTGCATTAACTGAAAGCAACTCCCTTACCTCTTCTATGGTAGGGGTAATATAAACATTACTATCTCCATATACCTTTTTATAAATTGCTATGAGAGGCAAATCCACATTTTTTTTAATTTCCGTGCAATCCTTTACAGTATTGGCGCGAATTCCTACAGCTCCCCCCATCAACGCCGCCTTTGACATTCTCATCATTATGGTAGAGCTATGTAATGGTTCATCTTCTAGAGCCTGACAAGATACTATCAGTCCTCCCTTTATTTTATCCAGCGTATCCCGAGTACTTTTCATTATACCGTCCTCCCATTGTATGAATAACCAATTTGTAATCCTTTACTTTGTATGGATACATAATTTACTATGGATTTATTATAGCATGTCCATTTTGTTTTGTCTATACAATTTTTACATTGTATATATATTTTTTTGTTTTGTATATATATTTTTTACCTTGTATATATATTTCCAAAATGTATACAAAAATATAATATAAAAAAGTGCAACATCGCATAGGGCAACATTGCACTTTTAATTAATTATTATCGAAGATTATCATATCAAAATAATATCTTTCAGGATTAAATATAGTTTCTGTATATTCAACTGGGTTCTCATGTTCATCAAATACTATTTTAAGGGAAACTAGGCCAAAGCCCTTGGGCTTATCTAAAAGTATTTCTGCATCTCTTTTGCTTATATCCACTGCTTTTATTTTTTGTCGCATATAATTAAACTTCACAGAATACTCCTCTTTCATTATTTTATACAAGGAACATTCCACTAAATTATATTTCTTAATATCAGGAAAATACTTCTTTGGAATATAACAATATTCAATAGCCATGGGTTCATCATTGGCAAGCCTTAACCTATTCAAAAAGTATATCTTGTCATTTTTAGAAAGCTTAAGTTTTGCTCTGATATCCTCATCAGGTAATATTTCTTCAAAGCTTAAGAGTTTACTACTAGGGGCAAGCCCTCTTTTCTTCATGTCTTCACTAAAGCTCTCTATTTCCATCTTTTTCTCAATAATTTGCTTTGAAACATAAGCACCTTTTGATCTTATCCTATATAATACTCCTTCATGGACTAAGTTAGAAATAGCTTGCCTTACTGTCATTCGGCTAACTCCCAAAAGTTCAGTAAGTTCTCTTTCTGTTGGCAAAGGCTGACCGGATAGATATACGCCCTCTTGAATATTCTTTTTTATAAAATCTTCTATCTGAATATAGATTGGAACCGTGGAATTTTTATCCACCATAAATAACCCTCCCAGCAATATAAAATTATTGCGCCTTAACCTTAATAACTACCTTTTTCACCCTAGTTTTATTACCCTTAGCTATCCCTGGCATATGAGCATCTTCCGGAAAGAATATATAAAACTCTTTTTCTCTAAGGAAGAAAAACTCCTTCTTTCCTTCTAACAGCATAAAATCTTTTTCACTATCATAAGGTAAACAGGTCTCAATATTTTCCACAAAGGCATAGCCTACCTTTTCTTCTCCCTGTACCATGTACTGTATGTCAATATATTTCTTATGAGCTTCGTATTTCCCCTCTTCTTCATCTTTGGTATCATACTCTTGAACCATGGCAAAGACCTCTTCCCCATAGATATCGTATCTACCTACTGGAAGCTCCTTTAAATCATTGTTAATCAGAAATTGGAAAGCTTTATTAAAATTCTCATTTAAGCATTGGTAGTTTTCCCAGTTATCAATATTCCCATAAACCATTTTATTTTCCCTACTTTCGCTTTTAGTATATTTATTATAATTATACAACATTATTGTATACTTTTTAAATAGTGAGTATATACAATTTTAATATTGTATAGTCAATGTCATCCATATGAGATATGACATATAAGTTATTTTAAAATAACTCAAAACTCATATGGATTACACACGAACATATGTGCTATAATATATTTAAATCCATTAATTAGGAGTGATGCATATGGATATAAAAGAAAAACTTAGTATATTAGCTGATGCAGCAAAATATGATGTATCTTGTTCTTCCTCCGGAAGCAACAGAAAAAATAAAAATAACGGCATAGGCAACGCCTCCTCTTGTGGTATATGCCATAGCTTTACCCCTGATGGAAGATGTATATCTCTACTTAAGATACTGCTTACCAAC
Organism: Clostridium amylolyticum; assembly: GCF_900142075.1. Classification (GTDB taxonomy): domain Bacteria; phylum Bacillota; class Clostridia; order Clostridiales; family Clostridiaceae; genus Clostridium_AA; species Clostridium_AA amylolyticum. The sequence continues at coordinate 371,159 of NZ_FQZO01000001.1, read as the reverse complement.
TATTGCATATATGATTGTGTTTATTGTGCAAATAGATCATCTAATGATATTGAAAGAGCAGCTTTTACTCCTGAAGAAGTAGTTGATTTAACTATAAATTTTTATAAAAGAAATTATATTGAAGGTTTATTCTTAAGTTCCGCTGTGTTCAAAAATGCTAATTACACTATGGAATTGCTAATTAAGGTTATAAGAACTTTAAGAGTTGTACATAAATTTAATGGATACATTCATGTTAAAGCTATCCCTGGTGCTGATGAAATACTAATAAAGGAAGCAGGTAAATATGCAGATAGGATGAGCATAAACATAGAGCTGCCTTCTTCCCAAAGCTTAAAGCTTCTGGCTCCTCAAAAGAGCAAGGAAAAAATCTTAAAACCCATGGATTTAATATCAAAGGAAATTCAACATAACAATGAAGATAAAAAAATTTTTAAAAGTGCTTCTCTCTTCGTACCTGGTGGACAAAGTACTCAGCTCATTGTAGGTGCCACTAAAGAAAATGATTTTGATATATTAAATCTTAGCGAGAGTTTGTACAATAAGTTCTCTCTAAAGAGGGTTTATTATTCAGCCTATATCCCTATAAATAGGGATATTAACCTTCCAAATATCATGCACCCTCCTACTCTAAGGGAGCACAGACTTTACCAAGGAGATTGGCTACTTAGATTTTACGGTTTTAAGGCTAAGGAGCTGTTAAATGAAAATAGTCCTAATTTTGATGATAGATTCGATCCTAAGACCTTTTGGGCCTTAAATAATTTAAATGATTTTCCCGTGGAAATAAATAAAGCCCCTTACCAAACTCTCCTGAGAGTTCCTGGTATTGGAGTAATGAGTGCTAAAAAAATTATTGCTACCAGAAGGGTTGCTTCTTTAAATTTTCAGGATTTAAAAAAGCTTGGCATTGTACTTAAAAGAGCTCAATATTTTATTACCTGCAGCGGCAGATACTATGGTGACACAGGTTTTGATAAAGTAAAAATCGAGGACAGACTAACACCCATGGAATTTAAGCAAATTTCTTTTTTTAACAGCATAGATGAAGAGATAGTACAAAAGAAAAAAGAGGAAATACGACTCTTAGACTCAAAAACTTCAATTACAGGAGAGATATAATGATTGTTTATTTGTTTGATGGTAGTTTTGAAGGATTTTTAACCTGCATTTATTACAGTTATTATAATAAGAAGAAACCAGAATTGTTTATAGATAAAAATTACTATATACCTAATTTTACCTATGAGCTCATAGAAATAGACACAGAGAAGGATAAATTTGAAAGAGTCTATAGTTCTTTAGAAAAAAAGCTGCTGGATGAAACCTTAAGAAGAATTTACTACTTATTTTTAAGTTCAGAGGATGAAAACTATTCTCTGCTTTATGAATATATAAAACTATGCTTTAAGTATGAAAAAGAGGTGGATTTGCACTTAAATAATGACATAATTTTAAACACCCATAAGCTAGCTAGAAGAGTTTCATTAGAAGCTCATAGATTTACTGGCTTTGTAAGATTTCAAGAGGTTTATAAGGATACCTTCTACTCAAAAATATCCCCAGATCATAATATACTCCCCCTATTACTCAATCATTTTGTAAAGAGATTCTCCTCCATGAGATTTATTATCCATGATACCAAAAGAAACATTGCTATAATTTATGATGGGGAAAAAGCCACCTTAGGAGAATTAAAATTAGAACAAGTTCCTAAAATAACCCCTGGGGTTTACGAAGAGCTTTGGAAAAGATATTTTAAGAGCACCACCATATTAGAAAGAGAAAATCCGAGACTTCAAAAGAGAAGCATGCCTAAAAGATATTGGGCGAACCTTCCAGAGATATAAAAGCACAATAGTCAGCTTTCTTAGAAATAAAGCTGACTATTTATTTTACATAATGTTTTGTAACCAAGTATTTATACTCATGTTCAAAACTTATACACTTTTACTATCTTGTTCCTTCTTACCCGCTAAAACCTTGCCGCCTAAACTAATAAACAGATAGGATACTCCATAATATATAATAAGCATAAGAAGTACTGCTAAAGCAGTAGGCCCCTTAACAAGTAATAAAAACAAAATTATCTTTGTAACTACCGTTGAAACTGCAGCAATTTTATAAAATTTCTTTCTCTCATCACTATTAATGAAGATATTTATTATAATCCCAGCCAAAAAGGATGGAATTATAATTCCTCCCCAATTAGCTATCCCGCTATTCTTAGTAGTAATAAGAAGAATATCCCCCAAAAGGACTACTGAGATTATAAGTCCTATTATTATCAAAGCTTTCTTCATAATATAACTCCTTTCCTGTATTTTTTAAGATTTATCTTTCTATAGGTATTACTTTAATTATTGCAGAATATGATGTTCATACCTAAATAAAGATTTTACCTTAATCCAATAACATTATATTACATTTATTATTAATATTTCCACACCATAAGCAAAAATCCTTTATAAATATTAAAAGAGTGACCTTCACAGGAGTTATTGAAAACTCCTGCGTATGTCACTCCTTTAAATTAATGGGCTAATCCATTAGCTGCTAAATTCTTCTTATAAGAATTTAAATCTGTATATAAATCTTGTTTAAGAGGATTTCTCTTGGTTTTAACCATCTTACATACTCCATATAAGAATACTGCAAGGTTAGCGATAAGTGACAATATACTTAAGGTTAACAATGCCTTAGGATTGTGGGTAGAGGTTATTCCAAAGGCTGGATACTTTGCATAATCTAAAGATAATGAAAACATTCCCCATAAAGCCAAGGTCATGGCTCTATGCTGTAACCAAGCTCCTCTTTTAAAGATTTCCGCTATAGAGCAGGCTGCAATGATAAGTACCCCTGCATACATAGCCCTATTGGATATACAATTGTAACAATAAGATATATTCCACAAATCATAAGCTATAATCCAAAACCACAATTGATCTGGCCATATCATGTCCTGAGACTTTGTGTTAGCAATTTTAATACCGGCCCATCCAGTCATAGATAACACTAGGAAAATACCAGCAACAGCGTTTATGATATTCCAAGTACCTCCTAGCATAACTATTCCATTTTCGATATTACCATTCATGGAATACACTTCTATATCTCGGAAAATGGCTTCAATAATGTTTATTATCAGTATGGCAGCCGGAAAATACACTGCGTACTTATTTTCTCTAATCCTTTTTATATACCTAATTGCCATAAAACCTATAACTCCTGCCAAGGCCGAATAAGTCTTTACCCAAGCAAACCAATATCCGCCTGAGGTACCAGCTCCAGCTGATTTAGGCCATAAAAATATAGATAAAAGAACTGGCAGTATAATGTAGCAAAGGATAGCTGCAATTTTACTTCTTCTTGTAAATTCATTTACAAGAAGAAGTAATACAAGAAGTCCAATTAGAGCTAAAACTGATGGTAAACTATAGTTTTCAAAGAAAAACATATAAACCTCCTAAATGTTATTAAAACATTATCTCTAAATCACTTATGGGATATGCTTTACAAGAGTGTATATATCCGAATTTTTCATCAGCAAGTCTTAATAATACCCCTCTTGGCATGAATACATTTCCACTCACCAGCTTAATGCGGCACAAGCTGCACTCTCCACTTCTGCAGCAAACATTAATTCTTAGTCCTGAACGTTCAATGGCTGTAAGTAAGGATTCACTAGACTTAGCATCAATAACTTTATCTCCAACTTTTACTTTAAACACTTCAGTGCCCTTTAGCTCATCTGGCCACCCTGGCTCATTTTGAATATCTTGCCTTGAGCCGAACATTTCACGGCGTATATTTCTATCCTTTACTTTTAATTCTTTTAAAGCCTTCATACAAAAATCCGTCATTATTTGTGGTCCGCACATATAGAAGGTGCAATTATCTAAATCTCCCACTATTTCTTTAATGCACTTAGCATCTATAAATCCTTTTCTGCCAGTAAACTCCGCATCACTATCTGATATAACTAAGGTATAGTGGAAATTGCTATGATTTTTAGCCATTTGGGAAAGTTCTTCATGATATATGGCAAGCTCTTCCCTTCTGCATCCATAGATTAAATAAATTTCTCTATCCATACCACTTTCAAGGATTTCACGACTCATGCTCATAAAAGGAGTGATACCGCTTCCCCCAGCTAAAAACACTGATTTTTTATGATGAAAAACCGGATTAAAGTGGAAGGTTCCTGCAGGGCCATTAGCTTCAAATTCATCCCCCACTTTTATATTATCTAAAAAATAATCTGATACGAATCCTGTAGGTATACGAGCAACTGTAATTTCATAAAAAGCTCTTTGCTTTGGCGATGAGGAAATACTATAAGGTCTGCTAGTTCTCACCCCATTAATTATAGTAAAAATATTTATATATTGGCCAGCCTGGAAAGGTGGCAGATATCCATTTTTCGATACTAGACGAATAGTTTTAGACTCCTTAGTTACCTCATACACTTCTACAACTTTAAGTTCTAACTTTTCTGCATGGATTCCGCCGATAATTTCTTTGGTTTTATTTCTTTCCAGCACTAAATCCTTACCATTTTTTCTTGTAACTTCTATATCCTTTAAAATTTCATTTCCATGAACCATTTCACTTATAATTATTTCTTTCATACTCTTCATATCACTACACCTCTTTTGCTACTTCTTTTGCTACGGTATCACCATACATATAGTTAGGCCCAAATCCACATACATTAACCCAACCGCTAGCAAAGGTTAAATTCTTAACAAAGTTATCTCTAGGGAAGAAATATACAGAGGATTTAAGGTCTTGCTCAAATCCATAAATAGCTCCGCCAGGATGATTTAAATATCTCATATGAGTTAATGGCGTAGCCACCTCTATCTCTTCTATGTGGCTTCTGATACCAGGGAAGTTTTTCTCCAAGCGCTCTATTATAATATCTGCTGCTTTATACTTAGTTTCATAGTACTTCTCTGGTGAAAGCTTTTCCCACTCTGTAGCATATTTAAGTGTACCAGCAGTGATAATGCTTGTACCTTTTGGTGATACCATAGGATCGTCTACGGTATAACAAGTAGCTATAATAGGGTCTTTTTCAGGCATAAGCTCATAAGCTCCCATAAAATCTTCATTGGCATTTAAACTGTTATAAATTAAATTAAAGGAATCTGTAAATCCGATTTCTTCAGGTGGACAATCCAATCCAATAAAACATGTTAAAGCTGAAATGCCTACTGTATATGCTTTGAAATATTCTCTAGCCTTAGCTGGGATATCTTTTTCATCTAGTAAGTTTCCATAGGTGTGCAGAGGAGAAATGTTAGAGATGATTTTCTTACATCTATATTCCTCTCCATTGTCATCAATAACCCCTACAGCTTCCCCATTTTCTATGAGGATATTCTTAACACCACAATTAAATTTAACTTCATTACCTCTATCTCTAATGGACTCCGTTAATGCCTGAGAAATAACCTGTGATCCCCCTCGTAGATAAAAGGGCTTATCCTCAATATATATATGGGTGCATTTAGCTAAAATGGAGAAAGGGAATCTCTCCGGAGGCATACCCATAAAACACCAATAAGCGCTTAAACAAAGTTGAAGTTCAGGTGATTTAAAGAACTCGTCTAATACCTCTTGGGTGCTTTTTAACCCATACTTAGCTAAGATAGGATACTTTTTAGCAAATCCAACCTTCACCATAAATTTTTTAATATCTGAAGGTTCCCCATTAGTACCTGCACTTTTGCTCATGAAATCTGCAGATTCAGAGCAAAATTTGTATACGATTTCAAAATATCTTAATATAGAATCCTTTTCTTCTGGAAATTCCGAGATTAAAAGTTCTTCTGCTTTTTTTCTATCTGCTGGTAAAGCAACACCTCTGCCTCCAGGTAGATTTACTTTATACAAGGATTCTATTTCAATCCAGTCAATTTTGTTTTCTATACCATAATCTTTAAATAGCTTCCTCAGCGGACCTGGTTTTTCTATGGTTCCCATGGAGCTTAATTGGTGCAAAGCTACCTCAAACTCAAATCTTCCCCTGCGGAAGCTTGTGCCACAACCTCCAGGAATATTGTGCCTTTCAAATACTATTACTTTCTTACCTTCTAAAGATAAGGATGCAGCTGAAGCTAATCCTCCATTACCTGCTCCAATTACAACAACATCTACCTTTTGCATGTTATTCTCCCTTCGTATTAAATATATATTGCAATAAAAGCATAAGCAATTAATGCTAAATTAATCATCATAAGTATAAGCTGTACAATATTTTTGTGAGTAAATTGAATAAACTTCTCAAACTTTTCATTTTCAAAGGATTTTTCAAAATAACGTTTATTGCTTATTTGCAAAATGCCCCCAAAAGTTAAAGTATTAGCTCTTAACAATAACCAAAGACCAGGGTTAATGGTAATTATTACTCCAATTATAGGTGCTAATAATATCCCCACATGCATTAGTGATATAGAAGCGCTAAACTCACCTGTAACAAAGATCCAATTCCAAAGAGTATAGGCTATTATCCAGCAGATAGTAGCTTCAACGGTATGACCATGAGCGGAATAAATTCCCCCTTCCCAGGTACCTTTTAAAACTATTACGCTGACAGCAAGTACTAGACCTGTCACAAAGTTAAAGTATTGTTTATGCTTTAAATCTGTAAAGGTAGCTTCTAAAATGTTAATAGCTAAAAACACCATTACTACATTCACATAAGTTTGTCCTGGAATCAATTCTGCCACAGCAAATACTATAAGTGTACGCATTATTATTAATGTAGATAGTTTAAGTTTTTCAAAAAACACCGGTTTTAAGAAAAGTAGAACCAGCACTGCTGGAATTACGTTAAGCGGAACATTTGCCCAGATAGGATTGTATGCTGTTAGGAGTGCAGTTCCCAACACCGTGGCAGTAAACATAAACCATAGTACCGTCTGCTGAAGTGACCAACCTTTCTTTAATGATAATTCCCCCATAAATTACCCTCCCATAAATATATTTTATTTTGGACTGTGGTCAAACCACAATCTTTGATAAAATAATAACATACTTTTGTAAATTATGCAATGGTTTACATACGGTATTTTTAAGGATTTATGAAATTAATTATTATTTGATTTTTTCTCAAAAATAATTTAAAATATATTTGGTATTTGGTTTAACCAAATAAGGAAGGAGTATAAAATGAATCTAACAGAAATAGTAGCACCATCTATGAAAGAGTTGTTTATTGAAGCTATAGAAAACATGATATTATCCGGAGAACTAAAAATAGGAGATAAGCTCCCCACAGAAAGAGAAATGGCAGATCAGATGAAGGTTAGCAGAACCATTGTAAACCTTGGCCTTAACGAATTACAGAATAAAGGTTTTATAGAAATCATCCCTAGAAAAGGCACTTATGTAGCCGATTATATACGAAAAGGAAGATTAGAAACCTTATTATCCATAATTAATCATAATGGAGGCAATTTTGATAAAAAAACCTTTTATTCTCTAATGGAATTTAGAATTATAAACGAAGGTGCTGGAGCATACCTTGCAGCGTTAAACAGAACAGATTCAGATATAGAATTAATGGAAGAATTATATGAAAATATGCTCTCTGAGGGTTCTTTTGAAGAGATATCAAAGGTAATCTTTGATTTCCATCATGCAGTTTTTTGTGCCACAGGCAACTATATTTACCCTCTAGTACATAACGCTTTTGAAAATATCAGCATAGTATTAACCAGTGTTATGTTTAAATATTTTGAAGTTAAAGAAACCACTGATCAAATTAAAATTATCATAGAAAAGATTAAAGAAAAAGATGCCCAAGGTGCTAAAAAAGCTATGGAAAATCTAATAAATCGCGGAATTGAAAATCTTGAGAAGAATTATTTTTCCTATTGAAATAGTGTTTAATAACCTCTTAATTAATTAGAAAAAGCTTCATTGACACTTTTATACCAAATTGCCCTATTGCTTAATAAAATAATGGCATACAAAGAATTTCTTATAAAAAATTATAAAATCCTATTGATTAAATAAAAACTATATGATAATATAAAAATATAAATTTAAATATTTTACGTTGCAGCGTGTAACCGATTAAATTTGGGCATAAGCTGAGAAGAATGATACTAAGTTATTCTTTTCGGCTTTTTTTATTTATTTAAATTTATTATTGATTTAAATCTATTATTAATCATTTTGTATTTGAGGATGTGCACATCCTTAAAATAAATAAATATGGAGGGGAAATTTATCATGATGAAGTATTTACAAAGACTGGGTAAATCCTTAATGCTTCCTGTAGCTGTTTTACCCGTAGCAAGTATCTTAATGGGTATTGGTTATTGGATTGACCCTACAGGTTGGGGAGCAAACAATGTAGCCTCTGCTTTCCTAATTAAATCTGGTGGAGCACTCATAGACCACATGGGAATTTTGTTCGCCATAGGTGTAGCAGTTGGAATGTCCAAGGATAATGATGGAACCTCAGGGCTTGCGGGACTTGTTTCCTGGCTTATGATCACCACTTTATTATCTCCAGCAGCTGTAGCAATGTTTAAAGGTGTTAAAGTTGACGTAGTACCAGCAGCTTTTGGTAAAACTGAAACACAATTTATCGGTATTTTAGCAGGTTTAATAGGCGCTAGTTGTTATAACAAATTTAAAAACACCAAATTGCCTGATGCCCTTGCCTTCTTTAGTGGTAAAAGAAGCGTTGCCATAGTAACAGCAGCAGCATCCATAGTTGCCTCATTAGTATTATTCTTTATATGGCCTGCAGTGTATGGCGGTTTAGTAGCCTTTGGTAAATCCATAGTTTCCACAGGAGCTATCGGATCAGGTATATATGCCTTCTTAAATAGATTATTAATCCCTACCGGTCTGCACCATGCTCTTAACTCAGTGTTCTGGTTTGATGTAGCTAATATCAATGACCTTGGTAACTTCTGGACTGGAAAAGGTGTGCTTGGACAAACAGGTATGTATATGACAGGATTCTTCCCAGTAATGATGTTTGGTTTGCCAGCTGGTGCTTTAGCTATGTATCATACCGCTAAAGACAAAAAGAAAAAAGTAGTATATGGTTTATTATTAGCAGCATCCATATCCTCTTTCTTTACAGGTGTTACAGAACCTCTAGAATTTGCATTTATGTTCATGGCTCCAGGTTTATATTTAATTCACGCTATATTAACAGGTATATCCGCCATAGTATGTACATTATTACCAGTAAGAGCTGGATTCAACTTTAGTGCAGGTTTTGTAGATTGGTTCTTAAGCTTTAAAGCTCCAATGGCTCAAAATCCAATTATGCTTATTCCTATAGGAATTATATTCGGTGTTATTTATTATGTAGTATTCAGATTTGCAATTACAACCTTCAATTTAAAGACTCCAGGTAGAGAAGACGATGATCAAAGCGAAGAAATGAATGTTAAACTTTCAAATAATGACTACACTGAAATAGCTTCCATAATATTAAAAGGTGTAGGCGGAAAAGAAAACGTAGTGTCCATAGATAACTGTGTAACTAGATTACGTTTAGAAATTAAAGATCATACCGCAGTAAATGAGAAAGTTATTAAGTCCGCAGGAGTTTCTGGTGTAATTAGACCTAGCAAGACAAGTCTTCAAGTAATAGTAGGAACTCAGGTTCAATTTGTAGCAGATGAATTTAAAAAATTATGTAAGTAAAAAGTAATACATGGTAGCCATATGAGTTATAACTTATTTCACATAATTTGTATCATATGGCTGCCATTATCAATGCACTAGATTTTTCTAATTCATCTGTTTTTTATAAACTTTATGCTTATTGTGATTTAGCTCAAACTCAACCACAATTCCATAGTCTCTTCCAACTCTTTGTTTAACGCTTCTTTCCTTTGATATAGATCATTAAGTTCCTCATAATCTAACCCTTCTTCAGCCATAGCTACATCAATATCTTTTATCTCTTTTTCAATTGTTTCTACTATGGTTAGCGCTTTAGCCTTTTCAACTTCCTTCTTTTTACTTTCATCAATACTCCTTGCCTTCTTAACTTTTTCAGCCTTTACCACCGGTTCTTTAGGTGCCTGCAACCTGAGCTCATCCTTTACGCTTTTATAATAATCATAATTACCAGGATAACTCTTGAAGGCATTGTTCTCAATGGCAATGACCCTTTCACCTATTTTATTGATAAAATATCTGTCGTGGGATATGAAGAATATAGTTCCTTTAAACTCTTCCAGGGCTTCCTCTAAGGTTTCAATGGAATGGATATCAAGATGATTAGTAGGTTCATCCAATATCAATAGGTTTATATCCTTATATAACAGCTTTGCTAGTTTTAGCCTTATCTTCTCTCCTCCAGACAAGTGCTTTACTTTTTTAAATACACTGTTACCATAAAACATGAATTTGGACAGGTATTCCCGCGCTTTTCCATCTAATATAGAAATATCTTCTCTAAAGCACTCCAGCACAGTTAGTTTTTCATCTTTAAAAGTAATTTTCTGTGGTAAATATGCCGCCATGACATTGGCACCTAGTTCCACCACCCCAGACTCTGGCTTCTCTTCACCTAAAAGCAATTTTAAAAAGGTGGTTTTTCCACTGCCATTGGCACCAATCAACGCTGCTCTTTCACCAAAATTAATCAATAAATTTGCATCCTTAAAAATCTCTTTATCTTCAAAACTTTTATATAACCCTATAGCCTTTATAGTCTCATTTCCCGACCTTTGAGCAGACTTTAAATCAAGCTTCATATTCTGCCTTTCAAAAATTGGTTTATCTATTCTATCCATTTTATCAAGCTTTATCTGTATGCTGGCGGCCCTTTTAAAAAACTTGTTATTATCAGCCCTCATAGCCCAGTCTCTCAGTTCCTTTACAGTCTTCTCCATGGCATTTATCTTCTTTTGTTGTTCTCTAAAGTTCTCAAATTGAATACGAATATTTTCTTCTTTTTCATTGATATAAGCAGAATAGTTACCCTTGTAAGTTTTAGATTCCATATCCTCTACTTCTACAATCTTTGTAACTACATTATCTAAAAAATACCTATCATGAGATACTATGATCACTATACCTTTATATTCTTTTAGATAGCTTTCCAGCCATTCAATGGAATCCATATCCAGATGATTTGTAGGTTCATCCAGTAGTAATATATCTGGATTATCCATCAAGAGCTTTCCAAGGACTACTGTGGTTTTTTCACCACCGCTTAATAAACTAAAATCTTTGCTTAAAAAGCCATCATCAAACTTTAGACCCGTGCAAATCTTGCTTAATTTTTCTTCTGTATGGTATCCTCCCTTAACTTCATATAATTGAACCAAATCACTATATTGCTTCAACACTTTTTCTAATGCAGCATCTTCTAAAGCTTTCATTTTATTTTCTAATTTACGCATTTCATTTTCTATCCCGTGTATTTCCTCAAAAGCTAAGTTTAGAACATCAATAACCTTCAAATTTTCATGATATTGAGGTATTTGTTCAAGATAAGCCCTGGTGGCCTCTCTAGGAATAGAAATAAATCCTTCATCATACCCTGGACTTGTGGCACCTGGGTAACCCACACAATAATTCATGGGTTCTATACCTGCTATTAATTTAAGAATAGTGCTCTTCCCACTTCCATTTACACCTACTATACCAACCTTTTCTCCTGCATACACTTGAAAGGTTATATTTTTAAGAACCAGGGTGGCATCCATATATTTTTTCACACCGCTTAATGATAATTCAAACATAAATATTCCTTCTTTCATCCATATTTTAAGTAAAACATTTTATGGACAGGCAGAAAAAGATCTTAATTACTATATTTTTAAAGGAATTTTAATAAAAAAGACTATAAGAAGATAGTATCCTCTTACAGTCTAAAGTACTCTATTAATACTATAATTAATTTAAATCAGATATAAGCAAAAAATATTCACGTCAATAACATCATACCATTTACTTATATATCTAATTACAGAATTTCTATATGAAACTCCTGCTGAATATTTCAAAACAACTCTTTGAAATACTGTATAAATTATAATATTGAATTCTAGTAAAGTAAGTTACCTTCTAAATGCCTTATTCCATAAAGAGCATACCAATAAGACCTAAATATAATTAGGCAAATTAAAACTCATTATAAAATACATATTAATTTAAAATTAATATTAGCAATTAGCTGGTGTCATAACTTACTTCCCTCCTCCAATATTTTCTTTATTATATCACCTTATGCATTTAATGTAAATAAAGTTAAATCATAGTGCGAAGATAAAGATATATAATAATTTAGTAATCTAAATAGAATTATTTTATTATTGGTGTATATTTTAAATAAATTTTAAAAATTGATTGTTATTGAAGACGTGCTATAATTAAGTTGTATATACAGTTTTAGAGATGGTATTATTGCAAATGTTAAGTCTTTGATTTCAGATATTCAAAAACTATCAGTATTTCCAAAGGAGCAGTTGCTATTCTGTTTATAAGAAATACTTGTATTGGATTCACAATAAATCAAGGAATTTAGGAGGTAAACATGGTAGGTCTTGTAGGAATAATATGTATAGTGGTTGGTGGTATATTTAAGGTTCTTCCACCACGAAAAATGAATTGGATATATGGTTATAGAACCACATCATCAATGAAAAATCAAGATACATGGGATGTGGCACAAAAGTATTCAGCCAATACTTTTATTATATTTGGTTTCATTTTTGTTGCTTTAGAATTTATTTTAAGTCACTTAATTGAAAATATTAGTATAGGTTATGAAAATGCGATAGTTTTAATAGGTTCTATTATTATGATTGTTGTTGATGAAGTGCACTTAAGAAAAGTTTTTAATAAAGACGGAAGTAGAAAGTTGTAGTATAAAATAAATATAGGACGGCAAGTATTAACCTACCGCCCTCTGATAAAGTATTTGTATTTTTTCTTTTTAAAAAATTATTTCTACACATAAGTATTTTAGCTCTATTAATGAAATACCTTTATTTCTTCTGTGCCAAGTTTTTCATATTTTTACTTAGATTTTCAATACTTCTTATGATATTCACCATTTCACTAATTTTATCGTTTTGTTCATCCATGGTGGCAGTTATCTCTTCCGTGGTGGCAGAATGTTCTTCCATGATAGCTGCACTGCTTTCAAGATTTTCTTCAATATTTACAAATAACTTTGTAATTCCATCCACGGACTTAAATTCTTCCTGAATGTAATCCTGCATACTTCCAAAGCTTTTTACCATGCTTTCTATGCTTTCATTTATCTTATCCACTGCAGCACTGCCTTCTAATACAGAAGCATTTCCATTCTTTGCACTTTCTACTGCCACAGTAACTTTTTGCTGCAAAGCTGTTATAATATCATTTATCTGCTTAGCGGTGCTGTTACTTTCATCAGAGAGTTTACGTATTTCCTCTGCCACTACAGCAAAACCTTTACCAGCCTCTCCTGCTCTTGCCGCTTCAATGGCTGCATTTAGAGCAAGGAGATTTGTCTGCTCAGCGATATTGGTGATGGCACCAAGGAATTCGTGTATATTTACCATATTATTTCCTAGCTCACTCACTGTTTGCAATTCATGCTCTACCGTAGAATGAATGGTTTTCATAAGTTCCTTCATAGCGGTGATTTCTCTACCATTATCTTTAGCTATATCCTTTACTTCCCAGGATATAGATTCTATAGCCTTGGATTGCTGGTGGGTTTGTGTTAATCTTTCTTGTGCTTGTTTCATCATCTCAGAGATGGAGGTGATTACGTTAGCTTCTTCTTCCGTCCCCTTAGCTATTTCATGTATACCATGAGTTATGGCTTCACTGCTTTTTGATGTACTCTCTATGTGGCTCATAAAATCTAAAAGCCTTTCATTTAAAGTAACAGCGGTTTGTTCTACCCCATTAAAAGTGTTTTTCAATTCATCAAGAAACTCCTTAGCTTTCTTTTCACTGCTCAAGGCTGAAGTAAGGTACTCATTTCCCCATTTAGTAAGAAAATACAGAACAGTTCCTCCTATATTTACCATGACAAATTGTACAATAACCTCTCTAGTTGAAATTATTGTACCCATTAAGTTTTGTTTAAAAATAAAATTGGACAAAATAAAAATCATATCAACTATTATAATATATATAATTAATGACCCTTTGTTGAAATACAATGAAGCCATGCAACAGCATACTAAGTAGCCCACTAGAATCCCTAAGGAGCCTCCTCCTGCCATGGCTAAAATAGTAATCCCCAATACAGGGCACAAAGGAATAAAAATACATGCAAGTTTGTCTGGTAACTTAAATAACATGAAAGCGCAAGCCACCAAACTAGCTCCTCCTGTTGCGGCTAATACTATAAGTCCTCTATTCACACCTGTAACCACAAATCCCTGCACCGTTAACAAAAATGAGAATAAGCATATTAAAGAAACGTTGAATTTATTGACTTTCTGAATATTATATTGAGATTCCACCTTGCTTCCCCCTCTTTTTAAAATAATAGCCGTTGCTCCTCTGTTTCAATTTAGTGTATTGAAAATCCTTGCATCCTCAATAATAATAATCGAACACTTTTTGCTTAATTTAACAGATAGATAATTTAATATTAATGATCATACCTATACCATTTCTCCTATTCCGTAAAACCAATAAATATTTATTGTAATTGTGGATTATATAAAAGTTAATCAGATGTTGTAATATTTTATAAAACTTTACTTAAAATACATATTGTGGAATATTTATAATTGTGATACATTTAACATAATAGGTTCGTAGAATGCGTTCTGCCAAATTGTTCATCTCTATTATTTAGGAGGATAAAATTGTTGACTAATAGAAAACTACAGGCAAAAGCAACAAAAGATCGTATCATGAAAACAGTAAAAGAATTAAGCAAAAACTACAGTTATGATGAACTGAGTATTGATTTAATTTGTAAAAAGGCTGGAGTGTCTACAGGGGCTTTTTATCATCACTTTAAAAGTAAGCAAGGTCTTATTATTGAAGGGTATGGTGAATGCGATAATTTCTTTAGAGAAAACATTACCGGTAAGTTGAAAGCCAAAGGTGCCATTGAAAGAATATTAGAATACATTGACCATCAAATGGAGTACGCTATTTACATTGGTATTGATTTGATGATAGAAGTTTATAAAGCGCAAATTACCGAGGGTACAGATTTCTTTTTACAGTCTTCTCGAGGCTTACCTCAAGGCTTGAAAGCATTGGTTGAAGAAGCCCAGGAACTTCAAGTGATAACAAAATCTCAAAGTTCCCAAAGTATAGCATCAGAGCTACTTTTAATCTCACGTGGAGTTATTTATAATTGGTGCCAAAATAATGGTAGCTACGAATTGGGGCCTTATTGTCAAAAAATAATAGTCAATCACATAAAATGCTTTATTTTGTAATCGTTTACTAGGTAGTCATAAAAATATAATACGAAGAGGAGTGTGTGAGTTGAAGAAAGACAAAAAAATTCAGGAGCTAGTAGACAGCTATGGAAAATGGGTGCAGGGGGACTGTGAAAATAAAGCAGGTGGTTCTGCACGTATGACAAAGGATATGTATCCCTATGATACATTATTTTCACCTATAAAAGTAAACAATATTACCATAAAAAACCGTGTGGTGATGGGCCCTATGGGGAACCTGAACATGTGTGATGAAACAGGTAGACCAAATAACAAGATGCTTCAATATTTCTTTGCTCGTGCTAAGGGTGGTACAGGTTTGCTTACTACGGGATTAATACCAATCAGTCATGGCATTGATAATACTGTAACAGAAATTGGTAAGCTTTCTATGTTCCCACGCATTGACAACTCTCGTACAGTTTTTTCAGGCTGGCGTGACCTTTCACAAGGTGTTCATGCCTATGGAAGTAAAATTTTTATTCAGATTACACCAGGGCTAGGTCGCGTTGGCCCTCCTACTTGTTTAGTAAGCCAGAAAAAATTTCCAGTATCAGCATCTTTTAATCCCAACTTTTATATACCTGAACTTCCTTGTATGAGACTGTCAGACTTAAAACTAAAAAAGATAATTAAAAATTGTGGACAAGCAACTGCAGATGCCAAAGAATGCGGCCTTGATGGAGTGTATCTTCACGGACATGAGGGATATCTTCTAGAACAGCTTACAAACCCTGCCTTTAATCGTCGTAAGCTGGGAAGATATTCAGACTGGCAATGTTTTGGTATCGATGTTGTAAAGGAAATGCGAGAAAGAGTTGGTCCTAATTACCCTATCATGTATCGTATAGATCTCTCTCTTGCCCTTAATGAAACCTATGGAGATAAGATGGATAGCGTAAAATCCTTAAAAAAATTCAAGAATGGACGTACCATAGCCGAAACCCTAAGCTATATGGAGAATTTAATTAAAGCTGGAGTAGATATGTTTGACGTAGATCTCGGTTGCTATGATAACTGGTGGCTTCCACATCCTCCTGCTGGTATGCCAGCTGGCTGCTTCCTTGAGGTTTCACGTATGGTTAAAGATCACTTTAAATCAAAGGGAATTAAATCTAATGTTGGCGTAGAGGTACCAGTTGTAGCAGTAGGAAAACTTGGATACCCTGATATCGCTGAAAAATCCCTTAGAAATGGTGACTGCGATATGATTATGTTGGCGCGACCATTGCTAGCTGATCCTGAATGGTGTAATAAAGCTTACGCTGGGAAGGTGGAGGAAATCATCCCTTGTATTGGCTGCCAGGAAGGCTGCATCAATGAATTTATTGAAGGTGGTCACCCACAATGTGCCGTTAATCCACGCACAGGTTTTGAAGATATAATACCAGAAATTCCTTCAAAGCCAGAAAAGACTAAAAAAATTTGTGTGGTAGGTGGAGGCCCTGCTGGTGTTGTATTCGCAATAATCGCCGCAAAACGTGGCCATAATGTTGAATTGGTGGAAAAAAGCAATAAAATTGGCGGTAAGATTTGTCCTGGTAGTGTGCCAAGGATAAAATATGATTTTGAAAACTACCTAAAATATCTTGAAAACGGAATTGAAGCAGCAAAAGATATACCTAATTTTAAAATTAAGCTTAACGAGGAGGCTACTATAAAGTGGCTAAAAGAGAAAAACTATGACACTGTGATTTTTGCTTACGGCACAAAAAATGTAACACCAAAGTTTCCTGGTTTTGAAAAAATAAAAACTATACAAGCAACAGATTTATTATCATACCCTGAACTTTTAGGTGATGCTAAAAAAATTGTTGTAGTGGGTGGTGGAGTTGTTGGATGTGAAACAGCTTTCTGGCTTAAATATGAGCAAGGACGTGATGTAAAGGTAGTTGAGATGCTGCCAAACTTTATGGAAGGCGTATGCACTGCAAACCGTGGGCATTTAATTCACTATTTAAACAAAGAAGAGGTTGAACTTATCAACTGTGCTAAGGTTGTTTCCTTTGAGGAAGGCAAAGTCAATATTCTCAAAAACATCTCAAAAGGTGTTCCAGATCCATATAATACTTGGCAACCTCTTCTGCCAGCAAATATTCCAAATCCTCTGGCCAAAAAGATTGGCTCAGAAACTCTTAACCTGACCATTGAAGCAGATCTTGTGGTTTTGGCTATGGGTGGACGTGCAGATGAAACTTTTTTCTTTGATGCGCAAAGAGAACATGTAGCATCTGAACTTTACAACATTGGTGACAGCTACCGTGCAGGACGTGTATTAGAGGCAACTCGCTCAGCCTATAATTTAGCTACACGCATATAAAACAACCTATTAAAATACAAGTACTTTAAGGAGGTACGTCATGGAAAACAAATCAAAAGTCATCGCTGTGGCAGGTAAAGGTGGTGTTGGAAAAACTTCAATATCAGCTTCCATAGTAAAAACCTTGGTAGCAGCTTTCCCTCACGCTCGAATATTAGCCATTGATGCAGACCCTGCAGTAGGACTTTCTACTGCCTTGGGGATAGAACCGGAACATACCATTGATGATATCCGTAAGTCCATTATTGAAAAGGTTGAGGATGGAAACACAAAAGATGCTATTGAACTTTTGGGCGAATCCCGCTTTAGAATATTTGATACTATTGTGGAGAAGGATGGTTTTGCCTTTTTAGCAATAGGTCGTCCTGAATCCACAGGGTGTTATTGCAAAATCAATTCATATTTAAAAGAAGTTATCAGCATCCTTTCCCAAGAGTTCGATTATGTGGTTATCGATGGTGAAGCTGGTATTGAGCAGGTTAATAGGCGGGTTATGGAGAAGGTAAGCCATTTAATTTTAATTACTGATCCAAGTAAAAAGGGTACTCAAGTAATTCAAACAATAAAAAAGGTTGCTGACCACTTGGTTATGTATGATGAAGTTGGAGTTATAGTTAATCGTATTGGTGATTTATCTTTAATGGAATATATCAATACGGGTGATATCCCTATCCTTTCATATATTGAGGAGGATAAAAATCTTGCTTCTTTTGATGTTCAAGGCAAAAGTATCTTTAATCTTCCAGATAACTCTAAAGTAGTTATAGGGGTTAAAGAAGTACTTAAAAAAATAAATATCTTATAAAGGAGATTAACGTGAAAGATTTAAAATATTTATATTATTTTGAAGGGTTATTAGATGATGTTAATAATGAACTTATTAGACAAGCAAAAGATGAAGGAAAGCTTGCCATTGGGTATACATGCTTTCATATGCCTGAGGTACTTATAAACCTAGATAACTGTTTTTCACTTAGAATGCGCGCACCTAAAACCGGTTCTATGGAGATAGCAACCTACTATATGTCTAACTACACCTGTGAGTTTTGTAGGGCTCTACTAGAAAGAACTATTGAGGGTGGTTACAATTTTCTTGATGCTATTGCTGGAGTTGATGCCTGTGCAATGATGAACCGTACCATGGAAAACATTGAAATTCTTAACTTAATTGATAAAAAAGGCTTTTTTGTTTCCCATGTGGACGTTCCCTATAAGGTAAATGATGATGCTGTGGAGCATTATGTTCAGCAGATTCAACTTAAAGTATTAAATAAGTTAAAAGAGAATTTAGGGGTAGATATTTCAGAGGATTCTATGCGTAAAGCTGTAGAACTTCATAATGAAGTTTGCAGAATAATAACTGAAATTGGTGAGTTTAGAAAGGAAGAAAATCCTCCTATAACCGGCTATGAATTTCATATTCTTAATTTAGTTTCATACGTTTGTCCTAAATATCTTATAGTGGATAAGTTACGTGAGACCTTGAAGGAAATAAAAGCTCGAGAATGTGATTATAAGAAAATTTATAGAGCTAAGGTAGTTCTAGTGGGAAGTGAAATTGATGATCCTGAGTTAACTAAATTAATCGAAGAATCCGGTGCGCTAATTGTGGCAGATCGTTTTTGCTTTGGTTCATTCCCCGGTCGTCAAGAAATCATCTTAAAACCGGGAGAAAAGGTATTAAACTCTATATGTAGACAATATTTAGAGCAAAGCCTTTGTCCTCGTTATGTAAGTCATGAAAAGATCAACCAAAGACGTGACTTTGCAGAGGACCTTTATAATGATTATCATGCCGACGGTATCATCTATGAGCAAATTAAATTCTGTGATTATTGGGGCTACGAACGTGCTTTAACCAGCCACATCATCACTGAGGAAAGAGGCATACCTACACTTTCTATCGACCGCCCATATATGTCTAGAACTTCAGGACAGCTTAGAACTAGAGTTCAAGCCTTTGTAGAAAGTCTTGAAATTAAAAAAATTCAAAGGAATAAGAAAAAGGAGGCTTAGGTAGATGAGTAAAAATCTAGGCAAATTATATACTGGCGGTATGGTTTTAAAGCACCGTGAATGGAAAGGCTTTAAGGATACCTTGTATGATTTTGGACGTTGGTTAAAATGTTGGGGTGCTTTGATGAAGCTTTCTTTAGCCTGTCCAATACAACTTACAAAAGCTTTATTTAGATATAGATGGATGGGGTCATATCTTACAACTCCAGCATTTATTGATAGACACACACTAGGACTTCGCGGGATAGAATTAAGGATTTGTCATAAGCAGTTCTTTACTATGACTGCTCATGCCATAGAAATGACAAAAACCATATTAAAGGGTGATGCTAACTTAAATGGTAATAGCAAAAGAGCAAAAGAATTTAGCAAAAAAGTAGTGTTATTTGATGAGATGATGCCAATTCAAATCATGGCAGGATTTCCAAACTTAAAAGGATTACCCGTGCAAATGATTCCAATATTTTTACCCTCAGAAATGGACCAACAAAGCTCCATGCCCTATATTGATGCAGTAGAAAACTACGGTTTACCAGCTGATGTATGTCCTCTTCCAGCAGCAGAAGCAGGTTGTGCAGTGGTAGGTGACTATCCACGAATAGGTATATGCTTTGTATCCAGCAGTATGCCTTGTGATGGTAGTTGTATGTCTTCCACCTATCAGGATAGGTTTTTTAATCTTCCCACCTACCCCCTTTCACCTCCAGTTCGTTTTAACGAAGAGGAAGTTCAAAGATATGCTGTTAAGGATATTCTAGGTGCTATAAAATTTATTGAGGAGCAAACTGGTGAAAAGTTTAACTGGGACGCTTACTTTACAGTTATGAAGCGTTACAATGAAGAAACAGAATACATGCTTAAAAAATGGGATATAAACAAGACCCCCTACCCTCAAGTTACTGGTCCTTCCTTAGCACTACATCGTATGTATGCTTTCCAAATTGCAGGCAGCTTGGATACAAAGTTTTTAGAAAATGATAAAGAAGTATATGAATTAATGATGAAAGGCTATGAATTAGATAAGAAAAAATATGCACCTAAAGGTATCACAAAATATCGCCATCGTGCCATTGTTTGGTCATGTCCCGCTCACTACTACAGTAACTTTTCTTTCTGGGCTCAAAATTGTTGGGGTCTTCAAGTTTTAGTTGATATGGAGTGTATGCTTTCTCACCACTTCTTTGATACTGACAATAAAGAAGCTTCTTTGATTGATTTAGCTAAAGCATATGAACGTATGTCCATGAGAAGTCATACTAATGGCGGTCATTCAAATGTTTTGGAAGAATTATGGAGGCAATGTAAAGAATTCAATGCTGACATAGTTATTATGTACAGTCACGTATCTTGCAAGACTATGGCCGGATTGCAAGGCTTGTTTGAAGAACAAGCTCGTGAAAGAAGTATACATCTTATTTGGGTTGAACATGATTTATGTGACCCAAGAACGGTTTCTAGAAAGGAAATGCGAAGCAAAGTTAATATATATATGCAAACAGTTTTTCGTGAAGAACCCCTGGATCCAAGCTTGGTAGATTTTGAAGATTCAAAAACCTGGTAATATTCTGAAGGGAGAGTGTATATAATGAAAAAATATTTTGGCGGATGTGATGTAGGTTCCACCTACACAAAAACAGTTATACTTGATGAAGAAGGAAAAATAGTTGCTAGTAATACCCTAAGAAGCAAAATTAATTCTGAAGAAAGTGCAAAAGCTGGATTACAAGAGGCCCTTGCCGAGGCTGGTTTAAAAAGCATCCAGGAATTAAGTTATTTAATTGGTACTGGTTACGGTCGTAATAAGGTTCCTCAGGCTGAAGAAAATATCAGTGAGATTAGCTGCCACGCCATGGGGGTTCATGTAACTGACCCAACAGTGAAGGCAGTGATAGATATTGGTGGACAAGATGTAAAAGGAATTTCCGTTGATACTGATGGCACTGTAAAGACCTTTGCTATGAATGATAAGTGCGCCGCTGGTACAGGCCGATTCTTTGAGTCCATGGCAAGAGCATTCGAATTGGATTTATCTGAGTTTTGTAAGCTTTCACTTAAAGCTAAAAATGTCATACCTATTACGGCACAATGTACTGTATTTGCTGAAAGTGAGGTTATTACCCTAGCTGGCGAAGGTAAGCCAAGAGAAGAAATTGCAGCTGGTATTCAGCTTGCTGTTGCTAAAAGATGTTTTGTTATGGCAAAAAAGGCTGGTGCTTCAGATAGCATAGCTTTAACTGGTGGTTGCGCTAAGAACGAAGGTTTAAAAAAGGCTATTGAGCATGTATTAAAATTAAAGGTTATTGATCTAAAAATTGACCCTCAATTGATGGGCGCATTAGGAGCCGCTGAGTATGCCCGTCAAAAGGGTTTAGCAAAGGAGAAATAATATGAATTTATATTGGTTATTTTTGATAATTCCAGCAGCTTTATTATTACTTTTATTCATCATATATTTTTTCAATTTAGATATGAAACTAGTTGGAGTAATTTACAAGGGGTTATGTAAACGTTTTGATAATGAGAAAAGGGAAACAAGTATCTAATGGAATTGTATGATGCAATAATTAGAGATACCTTAGATTTACTTTCATCATATACTCCTAAAAAATTAAAAGTATCTAATTTGATAAATTACGAGATGTGCCCTAATAATGAGTTGATACTTTCAAAGGATGCAGCTTTTGAATTAGGGGCAAATAGGCTTCCTTCAGTAAATTATTCTTGTGTTACCACTTCAAATAGGCTGGTTGAAAAGGATGAAATTTTATTATATGGTGAGGATTTAAATGAAATAAAGTCAGATGTGCCCTTTGCTAGGATTGTTTTATTAAATATTAATAACCTAGATGATGATCACAGAGCTTACAATTCTATTAAAAATTTAGATTATGTAAAATATGATATTATACCAAAAGGATATATGATTCGTGCATCTAGCTTTGATAAACGTGAACAAGTTAGGGTTAGTAAAGAAGCAATATCAAAGGGGATAAATTTTGAGATTATAGGTAATGCATATATTAATAAATTAAAAGCGGATAAATTAGTAAATGCTGTTAGTATAATTTTTATTACTCAAAACATTCCTGGGTTTAAAAAGCTTACTGAATATGCTGACAAGATTGAAGAAATTACTCAAACCTTGAATCATGTTTTAAAGGATATGAATTTAGATTGCCAAAGCTGTAACTTAAAGTCCATCTGCGATGAAGTAGATGGCATGAGAGAGACGCACTTTAAAAGTGCTAAAAAGCAGTAAAGTTACCTCTTAGTAGCAATACTACGAAACCAAGCACCTTTTGAAGCTATAAACATATAATAATTTTAGAAAACTATATTCAAGGAAGGAACAATATGTATAACCCTTATAATGCACCTTTATGTCCTTATTGTATTAACCAACCAATATATGACCCATACATTATGTATAATGCTTACAGGGAATATCCATATTACTATAATAATCCAACAGTTTATAAACCTGACTTGTTAAATGCTTTTGACAATGGCTATATTCCTTTTGATGATGATATTGAATATGATTCAAGAGTTAAATTTCCACAACCACCAAGTTATTTTCCTCCAATTAAGCTAAAGGATAATGGTCCTAATCCCTATGTAGTTAATATAAATGAAGCTACCAAGCAAAACAATAATTTCCGTACTGCTTTATGGACAGGAAAGCATTTGCAAGTTACTTTAATGAGCATTCCTGTTGGGGGAGAAATAGGTTTAGAAATTCATCCCGCTACTGATCAATTCCTACGCATAGAGGACGGCCAAGGACTAGTTAAAATGGGGGATAGAAAAGATAGACTGTATTTCCAAGAGAAACTCAATGATGACTCTGCCATTATGATACCTGCTGGAACATGGCACAATATAATCAATACTGGTAATAAACCTCTTAAATTATATTCTATCTATGCCCCACCTCACCATCCCTTTGGCACAATTCATAAAACAAAAGCAGAGGCAGAAGCTGCTGAAAAGGGACAAGACCGATAGTATAAAGATCGATATTGATATAATACAAAATAGCTTACTATGATAGAATTAAACTATCATAGTAAGCTGCTTTTTTGTGTAAATTATCCAAATAAAGCAATATAAATAGAGCCCTCTCGGGCTCTAAAATTGTAAATTCCTATAATATTAAAAAGTGAAACTTTTCTTCTTTTTGTTAGTGTTTAATTAAACTTCTTTTTTTGTATAAAACCATACCAGAGGCAACAATTAAAATACCAAGTGATATTAATGCAAAACTATTATTTAGCGCTCCTGTCTTTGGCAGCTGCTCACTAGTCTCCTTATCGCTTTCAGTCTCTATATTATTAGTGTTATCTTCTGCTCCGGGTTTATCTGGTTCCTCAGCAACAGTTTTTTCTACTACTGTTATCTCTGCACTCTTTGTAAAAGCTCCATCTTCAGTAGTAACGGTTATAGTAGCCACACCAACTCCTATACCTTTAACCAGACCATTTTCATCAACTGTAGCAACCTTTTCATCACTTGATTTCCAAGTAACTTTGCTATTAGTAGAGTTTTCTGGTGCAACTGTAGCTTCTAGTTGAACAGTTTCATTTAAATTAATGGTCTCTTTCTCTTTATTTAAGGAAACACCTGAAACTGCAAAGATTTTGTCAGAAACAGCTATCTTTTGAAGCATAGAGCCCTTTGCGTAATATAAATCGCCATCATCTCCAATAGCATATAGAGGGGTATCAACAATATAGGTTGAATCTAATGTATTTGGATCAATAGCAGTTAATTTTCCAGCAACATTTGCATACAATAAACCATCTTCAGACCATCTTAAGTATATTGGTCTCCAAATTCCATACCCTTTAACACTTGGATAGATATTTTTACTCTTAACAACTTGTAAGGTATCTGGGTTTAGGGCAAAAATAAAGCCATCTGCTGCACCCCATAATAATCCATCTGAGCCAAATTCTAATCCACTAATCATCTTAGGATTATCTAAGCCTTCTATATTTAATGAAATTTCACTTAACTTGTTTTCTTTAGCCACGTCCCATACAAAGATTTTTGCCTCCTTTGCAGTAGGTGTGGAACCCAAACCACCTGCAATACTTGTTGAGCCGTATATCTTTCCGTCCTTATAGGCTAGTCCTACAACACTTTGATCTTGTACTATGTTTCTATATACCTTATAACTCTCACTTCCAGTTAAAGAAGGATTGTATACAGTTAAAGCCCCTCCAAGTTTTCCATAATCAGGTATTGTTCCAAAAAATACTTTTCCTTCTGCAGACATAACCTTAAAAGGCCTATCCTGTTCCTCACCTATGGTGAATATCTTTTTAGGATTTCCAGTGCCTGTAGCGTTTTTTGTATCTAACTCATATATCTCTGCATGTGGATAAGTGCCCATATATATTTTATCACCTAAAGCGCCCATTCCTTCTGCCTGCGGTAGGCTAAAGCTTTTATTAGTATTTGTTACAGTATCATAAGCTCCTCCTATAGCACTTGTATAACCACTTGTATATAACTTTCCATCAGGGCCTTTTTCTAAAGATTGAATTTCTGCAGCTGATGGCGCTACCACTGGAGGATACATCTTCATTTTTTTATTTTGAAGATTAAAAAACACTACTGAACCACCGTACTGCATAGTAACTATGTTATCTCCTGGCAGCTCTGGGTCATTTTTCATCTTAACTACATCTACACCTCTAAAGGAACTTCCATATGCTATTCCGAGGTCTTCAACTGTTAATGTATTTAAATCCACTGACTTTAGCTTTCCATCAGATATAAAATAAGATTTTCCTTCTAATTCTTTAGACATATGAAGGCCATTTACATTTTGCAAGTAGGTATCTGACCATACTCTATTCTCAAGATCATATATATAAACTTTTTTACTTTTATCGTATCTAGCGAATAAATATTTACCTACTACATCCAAGTCATAGCAGAATGCAGTTTCTCCACTTAGGACTGGTGCAGTGGCTATATCAACTTTTTCTCCAGTGTTTACATTTAGCTTAATTATTTTTTTCTTTTCTGTACCTGCATAAATAAAACCATCAGCATAAGCTATGGATCTAACATATTCCTGTGCTGCATTACCAACCATTCTACCAAAATCCTTTAAATCTTTTGTAGTAGGGTTATATTTATATACTTTTCCTCCAGGGAAGGTTCCTGCATAAACATTGTTATTTTCATCCGTAATTAAGGACCAAATGGAGGACTCTCCATCTAAGGTTGCTAATTTCTCAACTTGTTTTTTTACAGGTGAATAGGCCCAAAGTGTAGGCTTGTCTCCATTGGTCCCTATATAAGCTGTACCATCTTTAGCCACCTCATGAACCCAAGTTTGATTTACACCTTCTAAAACAAAGGAATTTATCAGCTTATAATTTTCTAAATCAATGACATTAAATACACTAGGTGTTCCATTTACTGTTGTGTACATTACGTTTCTTCCATCTTGCTGTCCAACAGCCCCATCAAATAGTCCAATTGCAGAACTTATTGGCGGAATTAACTTTTCTGGTTGACCAAATTCCTTCAAAGCTACTTTACTTACTTCAGCTTTCGCTTTTACTGAAGAGCAAAATATACTAGATGTCATCACCACTGATGTTAAAGCAAAAGCTAAGTACTTTTTAAAAGACTTTTTCAACATAATCTCTCTACCCCTTTATACTTATTGTTTATTGTTAATCTCTTAATAGTTCTTATTTATGTCATTAAAAACTATTAAATAGAATTTACAAACTCCTCTAGATCTATAGTTTGTCCAGTAATCCTTGAGTGCTCTGCGGAAAATGCCATTACGTGGCTTAAGAGTGAAACTTCAGCAGAGGTAAGACCTTCCACTACCTTGTCCTTTAGCTGCCTTGTGTAATATTTCATAAGTCCAGTGTCACCACCACTGTGTCCTCCGAATAAATTCTCTACATTTATATGTTGCTGCTCTCCACTTCCAAATAATTTAACTATTACCTCATTGTTATCCAAGTCCCCTGTAACCTCACCCAAAGTTCCCATAATTATAATTTTTCTGGTCATCTCATTGGTAAAACCACTCATAGTAAAGGCTGCAGTTACATCATCTTCAAATTGTATGTTAACCACTTGATGGTCTACTACATTATTATTGCTTCTAAATACGCACTTACCATAAGGGCCTTCTTTTAACGCCTTAATTCTTCCCTCCATAGATAGATCATGGCTAATAACGCTTACAGGCCATTCATTATTGTCCACTAAATAGGTTTTTAGAGCTGAATAAGGACATTCATACTCCACTGCACAATCCAAGCACCTATCACTAGAATTCTTTGGAGCATTTTCCTCCTTAAAGTATTTTAAGGAGCCAAAGGAAGATATTTTTAATGGTTTTTTACCCACTAACCAAAGCAAAATATCCATATCATGACAGCTCTTAGCAAGAATCATAGGTGAAGAAGTTTCTGAATTGCTCCAATTCCCCCTAACATAACTATGTGCATAGTGCCAGTATCCAACATTTTCGTTTAAGTCAATATTTACTACATCTCCTATAATTCCGGAATCAATAATTTGTTTAAGCTTTTTAAAAAACGGGGTATATCTTAATACATGAGCAACAGTTATTGAATTATTATGGTCTTTTGAAGCTTCTACTATTTTAATACATTCTTTAAGATTATTTGACATGGGTTTTTCTAAAAGAAGGTTATAACCTCTTTCTATGGCTTTAATTGCTGGCTGAAAATGCATTTTGTCTTGAGTACAAACAAACACAGCATCACAAAACTTAGGTTCTTCAAGCAGCTTCTCCCAAGAATCAAAGACCATATCTGAAGCTATATTATGCTTAGCTACAAACTCATTTCTTTTGTGTTCATTTGGCTCTGCTACTGCAACAAATTGAATTTCATTAGGATATTTTAATGCATAATCAGCATATACATCCTTTCCTCTTCCACCTGCACCTATTAAGGCTGCTTTTATCATATCTCCATCTCTCCTATCAATTTAATAATTTTACTTTACATTGTAATTGTTTTCATTTTTACAATGTCCTTAAATAGTCCTTAATTTAAGAATACTATCATTAATACAAATTTTCAACTATTATTTTCATTAACCTATGTTTTTAGATTTATTATTAGTCTAAACAGTAAGCTATACAGAAAATAATCTTTTAAAAATTTAATAAAATTCATATAAAAAGCCCACTAACAGTGGGCTAAGATTTTTATATTTATTTAATGGCAACAGCTTCAAAAGTAATTATCTCTTCAGAATCAGATGGATATTGCCCCAATTTATAATCTGAAGAAATCATAATATCCTTAAATCCTATATTTTCTAGTATTAATCTAAATTCTTCTACTCCATACCATCTTAATGGGAAATATTCCAATTCAGTTTGTATAAGTACCCCTTCACGCCATTTTTCATATCTTCCATGGGAAATAGTATATTGATTTATATAGTCAACTTTTACAGTTTTATTTTCTAATGTAATTATATCTCCATTAGGACATTCCCAAGTTCTTGTGGAAACCGTGCCTATTGAAATATCCGTCTGCAAAGCTATATCAAGAATTAATCTACCGCCATTTGATAAATGATTATAAAAGTTTTGTAACGCTTTTATTGAATCTGCTCTTTTATGTAATAGGAGGAAGGTTCCCGTTGGCACTATAATAGCCTCATATTTTGTATCTTGTGAAAAAGACTCCATTTTCGCCTCAAAAAGCTTAGTATTCAAACCTCTTTTTTTACAGTTATTCTCACATATCTTTAACATATCTTTTGAAATGTCAAATCCATGAATATTTAGTCCTTTTTCTAAAAGAGGAATTAATATCCTGCCAGTTCCTGTTGCAGGCTCAAGAATAGCTCCTTTACAGGACTCCAATCTATTCATATAAAATTCTACATCTCCAAAAGAATGACCTATAGGCTTATCCATATCATATACTTCTGAAGACAATCTCCCATAATAATTTAACATCCTTTGCACCCTTCTTTCTTAACTTATTCTAAATAATTATTATAATCTATATCATAAACTTTAATTTTCTATTAATCACAAGCTACTATCTTTATTCTACTTTTCTAACAGGAACATAAATATCCATTACAGTATCCTGTCTATAGTGACAGCGTTCATCGTAAAATTCAAAATCAAGTTTACTTTCATCGTAAATATATCCACTATCTTTAAACCAATCTTCAAAAATATATTTCCATGTGCTTGCAATAATCTTTGCAAACTCTTTTTGTTCTTCGTCATTGCTAGTATCAACAGGGGTAGTTGTAAAAACCGCATACTCAGCTTCTGGGACTTCTACTGTTATCATATTTCCCTTTACCTTTGAAAAGTCATCAACAATTACACCTAAAAGATATATTGCATTTCCATCTTCAGATAATGGAACACACAATCCCACTTCACCGTGTTTAGGCGGATTTAAAATTTTATACATTTTGCTTTCCAAATTTTCACCATCATAATTGCTCCAGAAAGATGCAATATCCTTTGTATATGTGCCTCCAGCAACATTTGTTTTAATTCCATATCCAGCCACCTTAAACGCAGGTTTTTTTACAATAACAGGATTCATAATATAACCTCCAATTTCAAATATAGTTTTTATATCACCATATCCAGCCATGCGTGTTATATACCGTCTAGGACTATAACCAAAGGCTTTACGAAAAGCCTTTGTAAAGCCACTAGGCGTTTCGAATCCATAGTCCAAAGCAATGTCAATAATTTTTCTGCCTTTAAATAATTCTGTGGCCGCTAAAGACAACCTGCGTCCTCGAATGTATTCCATAACGGACACTCCCTTGCATAGACTAAAGACTCTGCAAAAATGATAAAGAGAGTACCCAGATTCATTAGCAACTTCTTCAATAGTAATATTTTCTTTTATATGATCTTCAATGAATTTAATACACTTCTCAATATCTTTCCTATAATTCAATGTATACCTCCACACGACTTTCCTAAATACTGTATTTTTATTATAACAACCTATTTGAAAAGAAACTGTTCCTGTTTTGCTACATATTGATAAATTAAAACTTTGTATATAAACAATATCATAGAGAGATCACTTGGCACTATATTATAATTCAAAATCTTATGATTCTGATGTTTTATTAAGTTTTTAAGCATATATGAAAACAAAGACATTAAGCTTCTTTCTTAATGTCTCTGTATTTCTTACTTTAAATTTTCAAATAAAGGTTACTCTTATTTTGACAGTATAAACCCCGTATACTTATATTTATCTAACTTTCATACCAATAATATCCTTGTAAAAATTTAATTAAGCTCATTTTCTATGTTCAAAGCCTTTTTCTGGAGAGCATTCACAGCTGCCTTTCATTTCATAATGGCAATTGCAGAACTCATCACCGTCACCTAGAGTTTTGGTACGCTTAAACCATTTCTCATCAGGTTTGCAAATAAACACTCCCTTTTAAATGTTTTATATTATTTCTTTTTTGATTTAACTTCTGCTTTTCTCTGGTTTTCATCAATCCTATATTTAACAATCTCCCTTATCAATTCAAGGGGCAATGGTTTATCCATAGGAAATTGTACTGACCCTTTTGCTCCTTTATAAACGGACAGTTCTTTTTTGAAAGCCTCTATTCCCGTAGGAGTTGGGTAGAATCCTATATGATTCTTATGTTTAGCAAAATGAACCAGATTACCATGGAAATAAAATGTAGGCATTTGATAGCTGATTTTTTCTTCAGCCTCTGGAGCAGTTTCCTTTATCACCTGCCTAAGCTCACAAAGAATAACCTGAACTTCGCTTGGAAATTGCAAAATGTATTCATCAATAGTATTAATTGTAGTTTTGTTTTCTTCCATAAAAAAATCTCCTTCCTTTAAATTCTCCATATACTCAAGTTTATTTTTTCTTACGCCTAAACAGCTCTTTAAAATCAATATACTATTTATTACTAGACTTAATTTTCTTATTTGCAGCTATTCAAAAGTCAGAAGAACCTCCGCAGCCCATTGAATGGATTCTAAATAGCCCTTAGAAAGAAGTGCTGTATCTATTTCGATAATATCAGCGAACTTCTGAACTTCAGCCCAATCTCCCCGTTCATATGCAAAGATCAATTTACAGATTGGTTTGAAATCCCCCTCTCTATGTACAAGAGCATTAAAAACGTTCTCTGATAATAGCATCCCCTCCAGTGCTTCTGACATTGGCTTATCTAAAATAGCGTCTAGCACGCTAAACAAGCACATCATTGAAACTTCCTCTATGTGTTCTTTAAATTTACTATTACTCGCCACATGCTCGCTGAATTTGGATCGAACCAAAGACAATTTCATCAGTTCCACAGGCTTAGCCTGAGAAATATCCTGAAGCATTAGTACATTTATCCATCTCTCCAGTTCTTTAAAACCCATTCTTATTAAAGCCTTTTTTATTGAATTAAAAGAATCTTCACTTTTTTTATTACTCATAACCCGCATCACGCTATATGCAAGATTTACATCTGATTCAATTATGCTAGTTATAGTATTATAAGAAGGCTCTTCCTTTTTTAATTCATTGATAATTCTGGAATATTGAACCTTCGAAGATTTTCTTGCATTTGAGCTTCCCACAATCTTGGGTCTGCTAAAAAAATACCCTTGGAATAAATGGAATCCCATTTCTACTGCCTTCTGAAATTGTTCATCGGTTTCAATTTTTTCTGCTAGAATGATTTTATTTTGTGAAAGTGCTTTATTAACATCATCTGTAATAGCATCAAGAGGTGTAAGCATAATATCATATTTAATGATATCAGCTATTGGTACAATAGGATAAGAACTAAAACTCTCTTCAAAATCATCCAGAGCTATTTTATATCCTTTTCTTCTTAGATATTTAAGTCTTTCAATAAGATTATAATCTATTTTTACAGTTTCAAGCACTTCAATAACAAGTGTATCGGAATTAATTAATTCAATGGTATCTGACATGATAAAATCGTAGTCAAAGTTTACAAACGCCTTTGTTTTTCCTACAACCTGGTTTATCCCCTGTTCAAGAAGACCTCCAAGTACCGTAGCTGTGGCAGAACTGGAAGATGTATTTCTAAATTCTTTAGCATTAGAATCTGATCTGAACAAGAGCTCGTATCCGTAAATTTTCATGGACTTATTAAAAATAGGTTGCCTAGCAATAAACATATTACACCACTGCTTTCTTTGAATTTATCACTATGTTATCTACATTTTAGCATATTTTTAACAGGCAAAAAATAGATTTTTTTGCCCCCAAATTGCTATGAAACCACATAAGCTTGTGATAAAACCTTACCTATTGATAGTTTGTCCTGAAAGAATCAATGCTGCATAGTTCTTAAGTTTATTACATTTTTTATTGGGTTATGATAAAATAGGTAGGACACTGAAATGAGTTTGGAGGCTGAATCATGAATATAAAATTATTAGAAGCCTTTTTAGCTGTTGTGGATAATAAAACCATGTCTGCTGCAGCTAATAAACTTTTCACTACACAACCCAACATTTCACTCATGATTAAGGATTTAGAAAATTACTATTCCACAACATTGTTTAATCGTGTTTCTAGGAGACTCTATTTAACTCCTGAAGGACAAAGATTAGAAAAATATGCACGAAAAGTAATGGCTGATTTTAAAGAAATGAATGAGGCAATGTTTAATGCAAACAAGATAATCCGCATTGGCAGCAGTGTTACCGTTGGCCAATACTTATTAAACGGATATCTTAATAAGTTAAAATCCTTCATGGGAAATATAAAGTTTGAAGTAGTGATTAACAATACTGCAGAAATAGAAAATCTAATATTGAATAATAGAATTGATATAGCTATTGTTGAAGGTAAAATTAATTCAAAAAATATAACCCAAGTTGAGATTTTAAAGGATGAATTAATAGCCGTAATTAGTTATGATTATCCTCTTGATAATAATATTAAATACTTATCAGATTTGGAACTATTACCATGGATTTCTCGTGAAGAGGGCAGCCATAATAGAAATCAATTTGAAATCGACATGAATGAAAGAAAAATTTATCCACAGGTGGTTTTTAGAGCAACAAATTTAGAAACTATTATACAAGCTGTTGAAAATCAATATGGCTTTGCTATTATTTCTAAAATGGCTGCTGAAGAAGCATTAAAAAAGCAAAGTTTAAAACAATTAAACTTTGCTGACTATAGCTGTCCACGTTCAATAAGATATATTTATAATAAAAATCATGATAAAAATCCAATTATATCTCAGATTTTAGATTGTATTAATAACTAACTGCAGCAGAGTACCCACTATACCTGTTCCTATAATAATACTTACCGCATTGACTTTAAACTTTCTAAGAACTATAAATCCACCTATAAACAGAGAAAATTCCAGCCATCTAAATTGGCTAAGTGCTATGTTATTAAAATCGGTATTAAATAATGCAAGGACTAAAATTGAAGCACCTGCGCTGCCAATTAAAGCTACCACAGCAGGCCTAAGAGCTCCTAGTACAGTTTGAACTCCGGAAAAATTCCTGTATTTATAATAAAAGTGAGCAAGGGTTAAACAAATTATAAATGCAGGAAGAATACATCCAAGGGTGCATACAACTGCCCCTAAAGGACCATATACCCTTTGTCCAACAAAGGTAGCTGAATTGATTGAAATTGGTCCTGGAGTCATTTCAGCAATGGTAATTAAATCTGTAAATTCACTCATAGTTAGTAATTTATGATTATTAACCACTTGTTCTTGTATAAGCGGTATTGCTGCATATCCCCCGCCAACACTAAATAATCCTACTTGTATAAAACTAATGAACAGAGTCCATAGAAGTCCCATTGCTTTTCTCCTTTCTATAGTTCAAAAATACAGTAATAAGTCCAATTGCTATGCAGAAAAATATGATATACATAGCACTAAGCTTAAAGAAATAGGTTCCTATAAAAGCAGCTATCATAACAATTATGTAAAGAACATTCTTTGTTTTAATTACATTTTTCCCTAAATTAACAACCACATCTAAAATTACAGCAGCTACTCCAGCTCTCATTACCTGTAAAGCAATTGAAATTATATGGCTATTCTTAAATTCTTTATAGAAAATTGAAATAAGTGAAATGATAACAAAAGGTGGAATTATTGTACCTAATATGGCAAGTATACTTCCTAAAATGCCATGGATTCTATACCCTAATATCACACTTGCATTCACTGGAATAGGACCTGGAC
Source organism: Clostridium amylolyticum (assembly GCF_900142075.1). GTDB lineage: Bacteria > Bacillota > Clostridia > Clostridiales > Clostridiaceae > Clostridium_AA > Clostridium_AA amylolyticum. Next base: position 337,166 of record NZ_FQZO01000001.1, on the reverse strand, counting down.
TTGATTGTGCAATAGCAGAAATATCCAGCATTTCATCTTCAGCTAACCAATTTAATTCTTCAACAAACTTCTTCTTATAGAGGGAAACAATCACAAAACCTCCGCCAAATGTGAAAGCACTTAGAGTGAAGGTTGAAATAAAAAGTTTCCAAAGTCTATTTTCTTTCATATTCATCTCTCCTTTACAGGAATCAGTTTATCAACTTATGTTTAGTAAGTAAAATATATATTTATTATGATATATATAACAAAATCTTATATATACTTTTAAAAATTGTATTACCAATTATTATACAACCTGCATTTTTAAATACAGTATGAATGGAAAATGGTGCAATTCATCATCTGATTACCGGCCTCTATTTAGTACTAATAGAACAGCTCTGATCATATTCTTATAAAAGAAGAAAATATGAAGGAGTGTAAAGTTAGTTGATAAAAGTTAAAGTTAGTTTACGGCCCATTGCTGGTAACATAAATATGCCTACTGTTTTGAAAACAGCTATACTACCCGGTGACTCAATGGAAAGACTATTTATTGCAACCCAAGTAGGCGAGATCTTTTACGTTGGGAATGGCGCTATAAGAACTTTTTTAGATATTCGTTCAAGAATCATAAAGCTAGGCTTTGCTGGCGGTAAATATGATGAACGAGGATTGCTAGGGCTAGCGTTCCATCCAAGATTTACTTATAATGGCCTGTTTTACATTCATTATTCAGTATCTGGAACACAAGGTCCAGGGGCTCTTCCTAGTTCAGAAGTTTCAAGACAAGGCCTCCCTGAATTTTTTAAGCCTAACCCTTGTGACCCTAGAACCTTAAATCAAAAGTGGATAAATAGAGAAATCCAATATGATCATATTGATACCGTTGAAGAATGGATTTTACAATCCAATGGTCAACCCCAAAAGTTGAGGACATTACTAAATTTAAGAAGACCTTTTTTTAATCATAATGGTGTCAATAGCTTAAATTTTTCACCTGAAACAGGAAAGCTTGTTTTAACAACTGGAGATGGCGGATCAGGCTATGATCCATTTAATTCAGCTCAGAACGATATGGAAATTGCCGGTAAAATAATTGAAATTGATGTAACTAAGAATACATTTATCAATGATCCACCAGTAGTCACACGTTTTAATGAACTTCCCGTACCTATTCAGGAAAACCTTACGGTAATTGCCAAAGGGGTTCGCAATATACCTGGCATTTCATTTCAAAGGTTTTATAACCAGTACATCAAGTATGTAGGAATTGTGGGACAGGATCTGGTAGAGTCGATTTTTTCCTTCGTTAATTATAGACCAATACCGGTCCCTCAGCTTATTCAAGCTTCTTTAATGAAACCTGAATCTGGCCAAGAAGGATTTATTAACTTTGGCTGGCGAGGATGGGAAGGCGCTTTTCCTACTTCCATTGTAAGGAGCTGCTCTGCAAATCCAATTTTGGATGAGGAAACAATTGCTTATTACAATGATGCAGTAAAAACTTCAACGCTGCGTATTCCGCCTCTAATTAGTTATTTTCATAAAGATCCCAGACCTGATAAGTTTGGAGCAACTGCACTTACAGGTGTCCAATCATATATGGGGAATGGAATTCCCGATTTAACTGGAAGCGTCGTGTTTACTGATTTTGCCCGTAATGAAGGATCTCAACCTCCCACTAGAGGAGTTTTAGCTTATACTAGGCCAAGGAGAGATTGTAAACTAAATGATTTTAGTGTTATTGAAACCGATTATAATTTTGGATCTCAATCAGCTTATTATACTACCTTGGGAGGGAATCTTAATCAAACCAGACTATATTTAGGGGTTTATGGCTCTATGAATGTGACTGATTTTAATCAAGGCACTATTTTTGAAATTATCCAATGATTCATAATTATAAAATTCAAATTAATACCAGATAAATCCCTTTCTAGGATTTATTAAATGGAAATTTACTAGTATCACCTAATAGGAGGCATTTAAATTGAAAAAAATGAATATAGGCAGATTTATTTGTATTGGAGGAATATTAACAACAATATCCGTACTATTCCAATCAGCACCTGTATTCTTACCTGCCATTGGGTTGGCCTTAAGTCCATTAAGTACTCTACCTATTGCCATAGCTGCTGTTTCTAATATTTCTCTTGGTATTACTGTATTTTTTTCTTCCGCATTAATTCTTGTTATAGTTAACGCTCAGGAAGCAATAATCCTGCTTTTTACCACCGGACTATTAGGTATTGTTATGGGAATATTACTTTATAGGAAGGGAATAATAACTTCTATATTATTTTCAAGCATAGCGCTATCTCTTGGAATGATACTTTTAACCTATGTAGTAGGTATTCCAGCGTTTGCAGAATTAACCCGTACGCTATCAACTACTTTAATTTTTTTAATCTTTTTCTCATTTTCACTTGCTTATGCCAGCATTTGGAATATTTGTTTTAAAAAATTCATGAATTATCTTATAAAAATAAAATTAATTAGTTGACTCAGTTATGGATTTTTTATGATTTTTGCTAATTAGTAGAATTGTGAAAGATATTTTCTTAATTCTTGAAACCAAAGGTAAAATGGACAACCTGAGCATCATCAACAATACCCGATGTAATCTATAAAATGTCATTAAAAATCCAGGCAAAAAACGCAATTTTTAGCCTGGATTTTTGTATATATTTCTTTTACGAAGTATGTCTTCCGTAATTTCACTATTGAATTTTCATTTTGATAATGCTCCGAACCATGCAGATTGCAGCAATTCAATACCTTTTCGTATCTGTTGCTCCCCCAGCAAGCTGTATCCTGTAAACAATAAGTTTTGAGGACAAGAGTTCCGGTCATTCCAGAATGGAATCATAGGATATACTTTAACACCGACTTTCTCTGCCTGTTTAATAAGCCAATCCTGTTCTTCGCCACCTGGAAACTCCAAAACGAAATGCAACCCTGCTCCACGACCATGAAGTATTACTTTGCTTCCAAACATTTCCGTTGCTTCCTGTATAAACACATCATGTCGCTTTTTGTAGGTGATACACATTTTACGAACATGGCGCTCATAGTTTTCATCTCTCATATATGCGGCTAAAATGCGCTGTGTCACCCATGATACAGGAGAATTGTAGGAATGGAACAAACTACAATACGTAGTGAGCAGGCGCACTGGCAGTACCATATAGTTCACCCGAAGGGAAGGAGAAAGAGACTTTGAAAAAGTTCCGATATAGATAGTACGGTCGTTTGTATCTAGGGAATGGAGTGCCGGTACTGGATTGGTATCATATCTGAGTTCACTGTCATAATCGTCCTCAATAATATACGCAGCATTATCATTTGCCCAATTAAGGAGCTCCTTACGCTGAAAAATTGGCATCACAGTTCCATAAGGAAATTGATGTGAAGGCGTTACATAAGCAGCACATGCGCTAGAACGGTGAATCGATGAGAGTATAAGTCCATCTTTACTAGCTGGAAGCGAATGCAGATTATAATTGTTATTGATAAATACATCCCTTGCTCCACTAAAGCCTGGTTCCTCCATAGCGATTGTGTTATTTTCTTTACGCAAAAGCTTGCACAAAATATCTAACGAATGGTGTAGCCCACAGCCAATGATAATTTGTTCTTCGCAGCAAACCATACCTCTTGATCTGTGCAGGTATTTTTTTATCTCTTGTCTTAACAATAGATCACCCTGCTTATCAGGATACTGATTAACTACCCCTTTTTGTGGCGATAGGAGAATTTGAGAGGTATATTTTCGCCATAACTTCAATGGAAATTGCTCATAAGAAATCTCACCATACTGAAAATCATATGGACATACAGGTCGATTCAATTCTGATATTTCCATAGATAAAGCGTTTGTATCCTGTGGTTCATAATCCACCTCTGTAACTTTATTTGAGGTGTCTAGAACAAAAAAACCTGAACCATGTCTTGCTTGAATATACCCCTCTACAGCCAACTGGGCATAGGCCCGACTGACAGTATTGCGCGCAATATCCAATGTTTGTGCTAGTGTGCGAATACCTGGAAGCCGTTCTCCATATACAATATTTCCTTGTTCAATATCTTTTTTCACTTGACGGTAGATTTGAAGATATATTGGATCATTTGAATTTTCTTGTATGTAAATCATAGAATTATAACCATCCTTATAACAAAGTGTACCCTATAATATATCATATAAGTGTACCTTTTCACAGATACACTTATATGATATATTATGTTTGATTGTACATCAAGTACATATTTATCTTGAATAATGCTTAAGTTCAAACCATAAGGAGGATAATGAAATTATGCAATACAGAATGAAGAAGTTTCAATTAACGTTGGAGCAGATTGACGGGCTACTTCATCGTTCAGATACTGGACGATTCGCAACTATTAATGAGAATGGTTATCCATATGTCATTGCCATGCACTTTGTTTACTTCAATAACAAAATTTATATGCACGGACTTCCAAAGGGACAAAAAGTCGATAATCTGAAGCGAAACTCCAAGGTATGCTTTGAGGTTGATGAATTATTTGGTCTCTTGACTGATAATATCGAGAATGCCTGTGATACTGAGGCAGAGTACAATAGTGTTGTAATTATTGGAAACGCTTCGCTGCTTGAGGACTTGGATTATAAACGTGAAGTGTTAAATAAGCTGGTTGAGAAGTACACGCCACAACTAGTGGGAAAAGAGCTTCCAGATAACATGATTAAGGGTACCGCTGTGATTGAGGTTGAAATTGTAGAATGTACAGGAAAATATCATAAATAGGGTAAAAGGTATATCTTGAATATTTTTAACTTTACCTTTATATTCAGCCATCCCCATACTTACACTATCCTTTCCAATAGTACCTATCAAAAAAGTGCGTACTACTTTTTTATTTGAGCTTAGTAAAATAGTCTTCGCCAAGTATGCATAACATCATAAAATAGTCCCCATCTAGTGATCAGATGGGGACTATTTTATAACGAAAAGATTCATTATGAAATAAATTTTTAAAAAATAAGTAAATATGCTACTATGACCAACGTTGTACTTAATAGTGTTCCTAATAAGTAGTACTCCGAAAATTTAGGTTCTTCGGCAATTTTATTATATCTTGCTATTGACTTTGCTGTAAGAACAAATCCAATGGCAGCATACTGACCTGCAGATAACATTAACAAAATTATAGAACGCTCCAGCATTCCTATTAATGCTCCTGCATTAGGAAGTCCTCCATTTTCTTCATTTGTAGATGGCTTATAGCGATATACAACTTTCTTAATTGTTATACTAAATGGTTGTATTATAATAAGTAAAATTAATATCCAAGAAAGAATATTAATAACATTAATCTGTAATTTACTTAAAAGGTATTGGATACATGAAATGTAGCGTACAGGTTCAGAAAGAATGTATATAGCTATAGCAGTACAAATAATTAGTAAAATATGAATTATTTCATCGCTGCAATATAATAAAGCTTCTATTTTGTCATTTGTAGCAAATTTCTTTTTAAATAAATATTTAAATAAATCAACAATAAAATGAACTACTGAAATGATACAAACCCATTTTAATATTGTGAAACTAAATATGGGAATAGATACACATATCATTGAAAGAAAGTAAATTAAAGAATGCTTTAATAATATCTTGAACGATTCATTCTTGTTTATTGCTAATTCAGAGGACTGCAGATAGAAATCCCCCAGAACATGACCAATTAAAAATAAATATAAAACATCCTTAGTCATTAACTCCCCCCCTTTCCTTGCTTAAAAAGGCGTTAACTGTATCCATTGCATGTTTATAAGTATAAAATTGAGCACTTCTTAGTGCTTTGTTTACACTAGGCTGACCTATATTAAGAATATGAGCTGCTTTATATTGATTCTTATCATTAGTAATATAAGCATAAATAATTTCTTTTTGTCGTTCTGTCCACTTTGATTTTAGTGCAGTACAAACAGATAAAATAGAATTTAACAATTCATCAATTTCCAAATTATCTTCTTCTGAACATATCAAAACATTGGAGTAACTCTCAGCATATTGAGATTTTTTCTCTTTAATTTCTTTAATCATTTTTCTTGCTCTATGATATGCAGGGCCATCAATTTCTGATGAATTATTAAAATTAATATCTGTACTAATATCACCAATTCCAATACCAAAGCGTATTTGTATTGGTGTCATAGCCATTTCAATTTCAAAAACAATCTTCATAATACTGTTTCTATTTTTAAGTAAGCCCTGAAATTCATCTCCTAAAGTAATTGTAAATTTTGACGCAATATCTTCTGAGTATTTATTATTGATATCTTCCAACACTTTCTTAAGCTTCTGTTGTACAACGTTTCTATCAGTTAATTTTTTAGAATCTACAATATCACCAATAATGGCAACATATTTATCATAGAAAAAAAAGAAAAACATTTCATCACCTCTATCCATATTATAACAAAAGAAAAGATGCGCTTCAAGGTGAATCATTTGTTTTAATTCACCTAAGAATGCATCTTTCTGTAAAATTAATTCTGTTTTTTTGAACAACCAAAGCTTGAAGAAACAAACTCACAAGACTCTCTAAAAAATCAGTTCTCCTGCTTTATAGCCTTCAGGCAATTCTTCTTCACTTAAAAATTTGAAATTGTCGTCACGTAGTATTGGTAAAAACACTTCGTAGGGTATCCTAGAAAACTCACAGCCATAATTGCTGGCTCCGAACCATCTACCTTCTTTGCTGCTCAAATTCAAGTCCCTGGCAAATTTTGTATGGTTTGAGCAATCATGAACTGCTAAATCCCAGTTTTCTTCATCGGCTACTTTCATGAATTGCAAAGTTAATTCTCTGCTCCAAATTGGCGAAATATAGCCCTGTCTAGAAATATACATGTTTTCCCCATAATAATTATCTATGTTATTCTCATTTAAATGTAATTCTGCGCAATTTATAAAATCTAGTTTTGTATCTAATATTGCTTGCTTTTTCTTAAAAAATCCTTGGAAAAGCTCAGGAGTCATTGGAGTTTCAATACCTATATTTTTAATATATTTTTTTGCTAGTCTAATATTTTCAATAACTTTATCTGAACAATTAGAAGCACCTAAGTTAAAACGTATCTCGTCAAGACCAGCTTCACCTAATGCTTTCAATGTCTCTTCAGTAGCTAAAGTACCATTTGTATATAGATGTTGATGAATTTTAGCATCACTGAATTTCTTTATAACTGGATAGTATTTTTCTATTTCCATAAATGGCTCTAAATAAACGTAAGAAATGCCAGTGGGTTTCTGTTGGATGGAAAGAAGTAAATCAATATCCTTCTCATAGAACTTTGTACCTCCAATTTCCCACATACCTTCTCCAATGGGTTCGATATAATCCAGCTCTCCATAATTATAACAGAACTTACACTCTAAGTTACATTTATTGGTTTTTCTAATTGCACTCAAACCAGTTCCCAACAGACAAGAACGACATCCTTTGGGGAATTTACTTTCATTTCCCACAAAAAAAGTTCTATTATCCAAAGTTTTCAAACTTCTAATTTCCGACATTAACTTATCATTTCTATCATCTATTGCTGCCTCAATTTGTGCAAAGGTAGCATAAATGATTTCTTGTTGTTTTACCATAACTTCCTGATCCTCTGGCAGCATGGAAAAAAATTCAAACCATGTCAACGCATCTTTCTTTGAAATCTTCATAATGTTCCTCCTCTATATTACTCAAAACGCTTTGATCTCTTTATATCTTTCCACAAGCGAAAACCCTTGAATGTTTATACATGCACCCAAGGGCTTGGCATCATTTATATTACTATCTTTCAGTTATATATATTTCTGTACAATAAAAAAATCTCTTGCTTTTCTTCAGAGATTTTCTACTATTTCTTCTACCTCTGACTCTTTGATAATACATGATTTCAACCATTGTTTCAAGCTTTTTATATTGAAGACGCAATTGCTGATTACTATTAGAAAATGCTGTAAATTTCTATTAGCCATTCTATTTTTCTTTCCACAAAGTAAACGTTGAAAACGGGCACAATCCAATACTATAGATTAATTAATAGTCTAGTCTATCACATTGATTTATAACCAATCTTTTTTTGATTTATAATAATTGACGGTGATAATCTTTTAATCTCATCACATTTTGGCTGTGGGAATTTTCCTAATCGTGTTCTAATAAAACTAGAGTAACTCTCATTCATTTGTCTTTGTGACTCTGCTGCAATAGTATCAAATACTAGGGCAGATTTACCTGATCCAGATGGTCCAACCACTATGGTAACTTCTTTCTTTGGAATATATACGTCAATATTCTTTAAATTTTTTTCTCTTGCTCCTTTTAATATAATTCTGTCGTTCACAATCTCACCCTTTTCTTAATAGTACAATAAGTATATAATATAAACATGACAATACCTGTCATGTTAAGGAAAAATATGAATAAAATTACAGTATTGTTTGATTTAATCTGTTTTGTTCATTCAAGAAAAAAATATACTCACTTTGTAAGCGTCAAAGTTTTAGTACCTTTAATATCTTAAAAAATAGCATTAAAACATCCTAGTAAGGCATGAATATGCTTTACTAGGATGAATTATTTTCATTCTTTAATTTTCATCTTTTTCAGGTATCTTATTAGACCATATAAGATTATCATTGTTTTATGATATTAGTAATACTCATATAATATATTTAACCTTTTTATTCTTAAATAATTCTTCTATGTTTTTTGTGAAGAACTCTTTTATTTCACTTATAATTTCATTTTGATATACATACTTCCCATATCCAAATTGTCCATATTTGAATTTACGCTCTTCATCATTCATAGGTAATTCACTTTCAGGGAATACCTTAAGTATTCTATTTTTAGCTATTGTTGTATACCTATGAGATATTATTTCAAAGGTTACTGGGTATTTTAAGTTATTTGGCAGCTTACTACTTAACTCTAGTAATAAATCATGATAGTCTTCTTTCCAACTTGGATAAATAAATATTGGTGCAATTAAAAAACCAACAGGATAACTTGACTGAGCTACCTTTATAGCTGCTTCTATTCTTTTGTCACTGGAAGCGGTAAAATGTTCATATTTATTTATCACAAAAGAGGTATTAATACTAAATCTTATCTCTGTATGGCCATTGTGTTCTAAGTTAAGCAATGATTCTATATCATTATATTTTGTTACAAATCTAAATCTAGCATTTGGGTTTTTCGCAAAAAAATCTATAGATTTCTCCAATGAATGTGTATAAGGTTCTACAGGTATAGGGTCAGATGTAGCCGATCCTTCAAATATAGTTATATCCGGTAATCTTTGATTAATATATTTCTGAGCTTCATTAAGGATATCATCTATATTAGCATATACTTTTACAAAGGGCTTATCTCCCAACTGAGTATTTAAATAACAGTATTCACATTGTCCCATACACCCTGATATTAAGGGAAGTTGATAGTGGGCGGATGGTTTGCAGGATTGAAATCTTAGAGTCTTTTTAGTACCAACTACTAAAGTCCTTTTACCTTCTCTATATTGAGCAAATAAATCATTACCTGGAATATGTTGTTTTAGTTTATTAGAGTTCAATTTTATTATCTCAATATTATCATTATCTTTAAACTTGGAAAAAATATTCTTACCCATTTCAAATTCTAAGGAATTTTTTTCAAACACAATCCTTTTAGGTATAAACATATCTCCTACCAAACAAATCACTTTATAGAGTGACTTATTATTCCCTTTCGCTATTTTTATTTGTACCATAATAAAATTATTTTTTTAAATCAAACATTATTAATAGTAAGTTTAATTATCTTAAATAGGTTTAAATTTTTATCTGCTTCTCTTGAATACAATTTATATATCACCAAAACTCTTTGGAAGACAATTATATACTTATTGTTTCCTAAACCTTGTAGCTATATCCTTGAAATACTAAAATACAATTTACTGTTCTTTTACCTGTAATCTTATGTAAGTAATTATAAAAAGCGAAGGAGCATTAATTTACACCTTCGCTTCATTTCGTTACCTGGGTTCTGTTAAAAGCACTGCTTCTAAAGCTGGAGAATTGCCAACAAGGCCCACAGCATAAATCGTATAGTATGTGTTGTTATCCAGTTTAACATTTGGAACGGTCAAAGCTGTATTATCAGTTCCCGCAATATTTACTTTAAAGGTATAGTTTCCTGCTGGAACGCAAGCATAGTCCGTAATACCTTCATAGGAAACATTATTGAATACTTTTGTACCATCTGCTAATCTAATATCAACTGCTGGTGCGTTTGGAGAAAGATGAACAAATCTTACGCAAGGTCTTCCAGATTTTTTACCCATTATTGGTTCAGGAATTGGATATAAGCTAATATTAGGCAAAGTTCCAATTGCTGCCACATTAAACACACTGTTTTCAGGAATACTTACGGTGGTATTAATAACAGGGTTAATCATCTTTCCTGAAGGATAAACCTTAATATTATAGATTCCTGCAGGAACTGGCAGATATTGAGATACTTCCTTATAAGAGAGGTTCCTTACAAGCAGGTTTCCATTTGCATAAACATCTACAGCTGGAGCATTGGGAGAAGCATGGAATACTCTAATGTAAGAATTCATTTGTTCAGCTCTGTAATAGTCCTCAAGCATTTGATAATAGTACGGGCAATAGAACATAAACTTTTTCCTTTATATTATTAATCAATACCATACTATGAAACATGCGTGTTAATGTTGATAGTGTTCTTAACTACATTTTTAGTTTGTGATATTACGTATCAATAGTCACTGCCCTATAAATAAATCTATCCTTTTATCTTTAACATTCTTTTCAACTTCCTTCTCGTACTTATTCTTATTATCCCTCTAACCTTACCTTTTACTTTGGTTCTCTTTTGGTTTCTTTTTGGGTAAAACCTGCAAGATTTTTTTGAAAATGCAAGGATTTATTAAAAATTGAATGTGATTATTGGGTTGCTACATCTCACGATATAGTAGCACGCAACATTTAACGTATGCTTTGATAGCACGAATACACACTAATTCCCAGAGAATTTTATTTAACTCATCTTATGATTTATATCCTATGCAGCCATTTCAAAATCCAGTAATTTGCTCCTAAAAATTAACTTATCTGCTATTATTGCAAGCATGACTCCTAAGTAGTATCCATCCCCTATAACAAAAATCCCCCAAAGCACTATAATTCCCGCAGTATGCCCCCTAATACCATATACCTGAAGTGTTCTCTCACCGAGCAATAATTCATCTCCTTCTCTCAAATTATGAATCCTCGCGGTTATTTTCCTTGAGGGCAGGAGCTTAATGATACTCTTCCCCAGAATCAATGGAGCTATTACAATAGTTTTTTTATTAACAAATAGAGCATCAGTTCCAGATTTCCACACTTCCTACAATACCCGTCGGCTCTGTTATCTTTGAATAGAACATCAGGGAACGCATATCCTGGGGAAGGGATTTCACTTTCCGGTCCAGGGTTGTGGCGACCTCAATCCTTATATGGTTCTCTCCTGCTCTTAATGCTTCTCTCAAAGGAAACTGATATGGCGGACAGATTTTCATTCCAAGACAGAGGCCGTTCAGCCAGACTTCAGCGCCTTCATAGACATCTGTAATATTCAATAGCTCTCTGCCGGTTGGCATTATATCATAAATAAACTCACTTTCATACCGTAAATAACCGGAAAAAGCAGGTAATACCCGGCCCATGCTTCTTAACTCCGTCGTAACTTCAACAGGATGAAACTCCGGATATTGACTGACTTCTGCACTGGAGATGCGCCATGCTGCGTCCAGTCTATATTCCAACTTAGTCTTGAAATCGCCTTGTTCTTCCACCTCCTTCAAATCCTCAAATAGAGCAACCACACTCTGATAGGGTGTTAATCTGATATGTATGCTTGTTCCATCCTCGGTATTTCTGTATTCTGCCGGAATTATCCTGTTTTCCATAGCATCATACAAGCTTACCTCTCCTTTTGATTTCACGGTTATCCAGCCATTGTATTCCTTACCGATACTTTCATTGGAGAACATATATAGCTCTGTCTGCTCCTTACGGTAATGGTAATAACGCAGCGCATCAAATTGATTGTCACTGCTGATTTCAAATAATTTGTTATCCTTCAATGTTTTTGACAAAGTCTCCAGAGGAACTACAATGCATTCGCAAAGTCCTTCAAGCAGCAGCTTCTCCTCTTCCTGCTTATCTATATTACAGATTCCCTCCGGAAGCCCTTGAACAAAGAATACCGGGAAGCCCTTTTTTGATGCAGTACCGGCAAATACAGCCACTTCCTTTGTGATAAATTCTGCATATGGGACAATAAAGCAGTCATAGCTTTCACCATTGACCTGCAGGCAGTCATTAAATTCTGCCTTGTAAGCTGACATATCTGCAAAAACATCGGAGGGAAGAATATCAAAATCAATCTGACTTTCCAACAGCTCTCTGGCAACCTTCTGATTAAACATACAGCCTCCCGTCCATTCGGCTTCTCCGTGATACAATACGGCTGCCGGTGCTATATGTGTACCTCCGTTCAATAGATGGCACATACGATTGGTGTAGTGCATCAGCTTTTTAAAATAATTAAACTGAGGATCCTCTCCCCCGGCATAAAAATGAGGCGGGCAGTCCGAATCAGGAAAATCCTTTGCTGAAAATGCGTGAGGTACATATACATTAATACCTCTCACCAGAAAATGATCCATCAGATATTTCATTGTTCTTATCCCAAGCCTCCAGCCGTAAGCTCCAAAGATTTCACACATAGCCCTCCCCTGTTTCTTCGGATCGATATGGGCAAGGGACGAACCCAGCTTTCCCAGTTCATAATGATAAAACTCTCCATCCTTATCCGCACCCAGCAATGCTTCTCTTTTATGATTTTCTCCTCCAGGAAGAACCTGATCTCCGATATTATCAATTCCTGACATATGCTGGCCCATCATGGAGCGGAAAAAATGTCCCTGGCTGCTGCCAAGTCTGCTATGCTGATTATTATCCTCCACGATATGACCAATGTATTCCACTCCTCTTTCCTCACACCACTCTCCAATCTGTCTGGAAAAATTCTTTTCCACCAGTCTGGTCACACAGTCCATATAGGCATAGCGAACCCTGGCATTTACCTTCTCATCCGCCATGTCGGTCCAAAGTGCAGGATAATATGGCAAATACTCCTTTCCAAGCTTCTCCTCCAGCATTTTCTCAAGCTGGCTGCTCCAGGGAAGCGGTGCTTTTTTCTTTCCGATGGACTCATCAAAATTATAGCCGATGCTGTTGCCGAGGCAGGGTTCATCCGAAAAGAAGCCTGCAATGGTTTTCCCAAATTCTTCTTTGTAATGCTCATAATGAGGTTCATACACCGCATCAATCTGGATTCTACAGGAAGCCTTATCCACCATACTGATATAGTCGCAGCGCCCCTCACCGTTTCTTGTAATAAAAAGAACATTAATCCTCCAGGTACCCTGGGGAACGTCCCATATTAATTTTCCGTTTACAATATTGGTAATAAGATCTATTCCTTCTCCAATCAAGGAGGAGTTCCTATCTATCTGATATGCACGGATGGACAGGATTCTGTCATCTGTAAAACAGCGCTTCTTCTCCGAGCTCATACCAAACATTTCAAGATTTAATCCTGAGGGCAGCAGCATAGGCATCATCATGGCCGCAAGACTAACCTCAACCTCAGGTATAGGGCCGCTGACATCGATAAACTTCCGGCTAATGTACTGCTTACAGTATTTATCCTCTGACTGGGCAATTTTTCCGGCGGCATAGCCGGTAGGAAAATGTGCATCATCCAGAATCCACAGCTTCATATCCCTTTTCTTAGCTTCATCAATAATTATATCCATATCATGCCACCAGCCAGGTCCAAGATAATCCGGATGGGGTCTGGCCTCCACACAGACTGCACGAATACCGCAGCTATGGATTGCCTCCATATACTCCCTCAGCTTCCCTTCAGTCTCTCCATGCTGCCAGAAAAATGGCAGAATATAATTATCTTCCTTCTGTTCAATTAATTCTTTTATAAATGATTTCATTCTTACCTCCATCATGCTGCCCTTCGGCAGCTTTTATATTCAAAATGAATTTTTGAATCTTATTATGTATAAACTTGAAAAGGAAGCTTCATACTAATCGGTGATCTCCCTGCTCCGGCTGTGCCCAAAGCATTCCATCACTTTTGTATATCTGCTTCCTCTCAAATACGATCTGAGTATCATATTGCCTATAATCAAATTAACTGCAATAATAGTTCATCACAAGATGAGCAATGCAATACATTATTATGAAACAGCTCGGTCATTTATTAAGTTATTCCAGCTGCTTCTTTAGTACATAGATTAATTCCTTCATCTGATCCTCTGTAATCTTTGAAAATCCAAACAATGCCCTGAGCGGCAGCCCTCCCGTCATTTCATTCAGCACCTCATCTGAACTGCCAAAGCCTGATGTAATGCCTCCGCTAAACTTCGAAAACATCATGGACATAATCGGTGAGGTTTTGGGATTTTTCAACAATGAGCCTATGGTTGTATTCTCATCCACCCGGAAAGGAATCTTCTTTACAGGAGTGAATTCAACCTTCTCCCATAGACGGATATCTGCAGAGGAATGAGCCAGTAAAATGTCATAGGTTCCACCAGCAGCATACCAGTCTCCTATTTCTTCGTTATACCAGGATAAGGAACGGGCATCAATTTCAAAGCTTACTGGCTTCGTCTCTCCAGGTTTAAGCTCTATCTTTGCAAATCCTTTTAACTCCTTTACAGGTCTGCCCGGGGTGCCGGTACGATCGCCTACATAGAGCTGCACTACTTCTTTTCCTGCCATCTTCCCTGAATTGGTGATCTGTGCCGTTACGCTTATGCTCTCACCCTCTGTAAAATTACCACGGGTTAACTGGATATCCTTATAGGAGAATTCGGTATAGGACAGTCCATGACCAAAGGGGAATAATACCGGGATTTTTTTAGCCTCATAATAACGGTAACCGATATAAATCCCTTCCGAATAGACGGCCTTTTTGCCATCTCCAGGGAAATTCAAATATGACGGGGTATCCTCAAGCCGAATGGGAAAGGTTTCTGCCAGTCTGCCGCAGGGATTTGCATCTGCATATAACAGGGCATCTGTTGCCTCACCCACTCCCTCACCTGCAAGAAACATTTCAAGAATAGCATTAACCTTATCTGCCCAAGGCATTTCCACAGCAGAGCCATTATGGAGAACTACGATGGCATTCTTCTGCACTCCCGCGATCAGCTCAATCATCCGGTTCTGACATTCCGGCAGCCTCATATGCCTTCTGTCAATCCCCTCGGAATCAAAGGATTCGGGTAATCCGGCAAAGATAATGGCTGCATCCGCTTCGGAAGCAGCTTTGACCGCTTCTTCAAAAAGAGATTGATCTTCCTGATCCTTGTCATGGGGGAAACCCTCCGCATAAATTATATTAGGATTTTTATTCCTACCAGTATCCAATGCATTAGTTACCCTGCTAGCATGGATATGGCTGGAGCCTCCTCCTTGATAACGAGGTATTCTAGCAAAAGCACCTATGTAGGCAACTTTTGTCTGACGGCTCAGGGGTAGCGCACCTTCATTCTTCAAAAGAACAGCAGATTCCTTTGCTATATCCGTTGCTATCTTGTGATGTTTCTCTCTGTCATATTGCATATCGGTAACATCGGCCTGTGAATATTTGAATATAACCTTAAGAAGGCGTTCCACAGCCAGATCCAATAGTTCCTCCGGGAGCAAGCCTTCTCTCACTGCTTTCACAATCTGTTCATCACGAATACCGCTGGAAGAGGGCATTTCAAGCTCCAGTCCTGCCTCAAGGCTCTTTATTCTGTCATTAACAGCTCCCCAGTCCGACATTACGAAGCCCTGGAAGCCCCAATCCTCACGCAGGATATCCGTAAGAAGCTTTTTATTTTCACTGGCATATTCTCCATTAAGTTTGTTATAGCTGCTCATTACGGTCCAAGGCCTTGCCTCTTTCACAGCCATCTCAAAGCCCGCAAGATAGATTTCACGCAGCGTACGTTCATCCACCTCTGAGGAGCAGGTCATGCGGCAGGTCTCCTGATTATTGACTGCATAATGCTTTAGGCTGGTACCAACCTCCCATTCTTGAATACCCTTAATCTGTGCTGAAGAAAGCTTACCGGTGAGATAAGGGTCCTCTGAGAAATATTCAAAATTACGACCGCAAAGCGGACTTCTCTTAATATTAACGGCAGGTCCCAGTAAAATCGCTATATTCTCTGATCTGCATTCTTCACCCAGAGCCCTGCCCATCAGGTGTAATAAATTCTCATCAAAGCTGGAAGCACTGGCACAGGCCGGAGAAAAACATACAGCAGCAACACTCTGGTTCAGACCGAGATGATCTGCTTCCCCTTCCTGCTTGCGAAGACCATGGGGGCCGTCCGTTACCATCACGGCCGGAATGCCCAGTCTTTCCACTGCTTTCGTATGCCAGTAATCTGCACCGGAGCACAATCCTGCCTTTTCCTCCAGTGTCATTTGTTTGATTAGGTCTTTGATCATATGTCCCTCCATTCCTGCGCAAGAATTCTGCGCATTATCTATTTCGCTGAATGCTTGGCCCAGAAGGCTGCTGCCCTGTCCACCCATCCCTCAGCTTCGGTTCCTATACCCAGAGATATTCCGTGCTGTGCCTTTTCATACAGATGATATTCGTAGGGTATCTCATTAATCCGCACAGCCTTTTCCAGTTCATCTCCATGCTGACGGTAATCCAGCAGAAGATCATTCTTACCTGCCCAGAAGAATACGGGAGGGTAATCAGGTGTTATATTCCTGTCGATACTGATTGCACTTACAGCCTTTTCATCCGGTTCAGGCCCCAGAAGCAGCTTATTACAATGTGGAAACTTCTCAGTTGATATGAGTCCATATGCTATCATGATGGCTGCGGGCTTCGGCAGATTAAATTTCTTATAGCCTATATTGTCAAGACCATAGCATCCAA
Organism: Clostridium amylolyticum; assembly: GCF_900142075.1. Taxonomy (GTDB): domain Bacteria; phylum Bacillota; class Clostridia; order Clostridiales; family Clostridiaceae; genus Clostridium_AA; species Clostridium_AA amylolyticum. The sequence continues at coordinate 320,108 of NZ_FQZO01000001.1, read as the reverse complement.
CCAGATGCCCTCCTGCTGAAAACCCCAAAACCGCATAATCTTCAGGAATTATATTCAATTCATCTTCACGGTGAAGAGCATATCGGACAGCTGCTGCCAGATCTTCCACTGGCGCCAGATTATATGCTTCCTCCCTTACACGATAGGAAAGCACAAAAGCAGTATAGCCTAGACTGTTCAAATGAAGTGCCAGTGGATAACCCTCCGACAGGGCTTCACAATTAACATAGGCACCTCCAGGACATACTATAATAAACTTTGATTTCTTCCCGGAAGGAAAATAATGTAGACTAGCATGGGCCTTAGTGGGATCTTTTTTTATCTCTTCTTCAGAATAAATTCGTCTGTAAACCTTCACATTATTACCGTGATTTTTAATTATGGCATTAAGACCGTCCGCATAGCTTTGTCCGGTGGTGTTTGAAAAACCCAATACGAATTTTTCAAGTGTCTGTATTGCCATTATGTCATTCTCCTTGGATCGTTGATAGATTTTTGCCTTTTCTTCAACCAGTACAGGATGCTCTATGATACTGTCCACGGTGTCCTGCGGTGTAATAAAGACACCCACGGGCCTTTTTCTATGAAAGGGCCTTTTCATTTTCAGACCTGCTCTTTTCAGCTTCATGCTGAAAAAGTAAAGAATCAGAATCGCTTTATTCATAACTGCCTCCCTTCTGAATAGACTGATACCCGCTCTTCTTAAGAAAATCATCAACTTCAAGCTTTAACTGTTCTCTGCATGCAATGGGAGCAGAAAAATCAATAAAATCCGGATCCTCAGGTCCGATACCGTATTTCACCTGGAAATACTTACGTCCCAGAATACGTATGGTAATATTACTGTAAAAGATACCCTCTGATATAACATCAATCATGTGCCTAATCTGAGTCTTTGGCAGAAGGAAACGGTCATGGGCAGAACACACTCCGGTAAAATCTAGCTGGTCCACCTTCATTAGATCATGAAAAAACCGGTTGATGGGATATTTATTACCATCAATATAGAACACTCTTCTACAGATGCTGTCACCGGATATCAGGGTTTTTGTTTTCTCATCATAAAGTACTATACTTCCCGCAGTATGCCCCTGAATACCATATACCTGAAGTGTTCTGTCACCCAGCAATAATTCATCTCCTTCTCTCAAATTATGAATCCTCGCGGTTATTTTCTTTGAAGGCAGGAGCTTAATGATGCTCTTCCCCAGAATCAATGCATCCTCCGGGTGTACCCATACATCGTCAAATTCATTCACGGCACCGGTATGATCGAAATGTCCGTGGCTTAGTACCAGCTGGACGGGCACCCCAGCCAGCTGCTGCGCATATTCTCTCAATCCGGAGGTTCCAAGTCCCGCATCCACCAGCACCGCCTTTTCCCTGCCCCTAATCAGGTATGTATTAATGGTTACTGTACGCATTTCCCATTCCTTGCAGGATATCAAGAAGATTCCATCCCGCAGCTCTTCATGGAAAAAATGTCCTTTTTTCATAAACCTCTCTCCTTAATTACTATAATTATAATTCAGCAGCTCATAGCCCTAACTGCTGCGCTTTACATTTCTATAGCAGACTTTCAATATGAGTAACAGGATCAGTATCGGAAGCAGATAAAAAACGCACCCCTGCAAAAGCGTAAACCAGACGTAGGAATGTGGGTAGTCAAACAGCTTCTGTGCTCCCAAATTAAGCAGAATCAACCCAGCTATTATAATAAGATCATACCTTTTGAATTTTCGATATATGGATTTTCCTTTTATATTAGGATTAAAGATATTGGCTTTGATATATCGTTCAACCAGCAGATAATCCACCAGTATCCTGATGGGATCCATCAGGCATACCGACAGGTCCGCCTTCGTGGTAAAGGATGGTGCTCCCTTCATCGTGAGCAGGATGATGCAGGATACAATCAAAAAACCCTTAACTAGCTCTCTTAATCGGAGTGCAAATAGTTCCAAAGGAGTGGGTAGTTTTATTTCCCGCTGCTCTAGAAACCTTTTACAAAAGCCTTTGGGGTCATTACCCCAAATGTATTCCGGTGATATTTTCTTCTCCTGGGCTTCTTTCAATAGCTGCAGAAGCTCAAGCATTATTTGATCAATTTGATAATTCCTTTGTTGTTGACTTTTCTTCCTTCGTTCACGCCGGCTGCAGAGGCTTCTATCCGCCTCTACACTGGCCTTAGACAGACCGAGTATCTCCATCAGGTAGATCTCAGCGTGAATAAAGGAATCCCAATATTCATCCATAAGGCTTTCAGAAGCATTTTCATAGGTAATCTGGCATTTAGGTTTGAAACGGCGCTTTTTACGAATCTTTGAAGCTACAGGCTTGCTGTCACGAATACATTTTTCCCTCTGCATTGATTGAATCAGCTCCTTATGATAGTCTGCTGTCATTCCTAATATTATCACGGACTCCGCGTGCATATACTCTTCTCCAGCCCGCATTCTTATATATCTCTCCCTGCTCTTCAAAGATCTCCCTCGCCGTATTGTCATCCATCAGCCTGTACCGGAACCAGGCTGTCAATATGCCCTTATATTTACCGCCTTCCTCCTGAATCTCCGTATGGGAACAGTAGCGGGCCTCCAGAAACCAACCCTCAACACCGCTTTCTAATCTGTTAATAGCAGCAAGGCAACTCCTGAAGGGAGAGATAATAAAATCAAGGGTACCGGTTAACACCAAAAAAGGAACATTAATTCTTTCTGGTACATATACATCCTCAGGATCACACCATCGCAGAGCAGGAAGTGCAATAGAAACAACGGTTTTTATATAACTTCCTTCCGTAAAATTCGTATGCAGATTAATCACACCCGTAGAACCCTGGGAATGTCCCGCACAGCCTATACGCTGCGTATCAACATGCATGTAGAAAATACTGTCAGGCTTCGCATTCTCCTCAAGCAGGTAGCAAAGAGCCTCCTTTAGGGGCTTGCCGGTTCCAGTATCACTGTTATAGGTATTCATAACAATAAAACCCCAAGAAGCAAGATGCCGATGTAGCTCATCATAATTCTTCGGCAGAGCGGCTGTTCCATTGCCCCAGATAATTACCGGAAGTGTTCCCTCCAAGTGGACAGGAGCATATAGAATAAAACTTTCCTTATTCTCCCCATAGCCTATGATATGAGTCTTTATTACATGTTCTCCTTCTCCGCTGAAGAAGTATTCCCGACTTTCTTTGGTAATCGGACTTTTTATCCGCCTGCCAATGAACAGCGGCAGGAATACGATACTACACAACAGCAGCATTACAACGAAAATAATCGCCAGTATTAATAATAAAATCCACATGGAATTCATCCTATGCCTTTCATTTATTTCAACAGCTTGTGAATCATCTTCCTTACGATATTTAATCGCTCAATAACGTCAATTTCCCCTTTATCGATGATTTCCTTACGGTGAGCCAGCTTCTGCAGATAAGCAAAAATCACGCTTACATAGGTTAAGGCTTCGGCATATTGCTCCTTAACCCTCTCCCCGCTCATATTAGCATCAATAATGGACTGTATCACCTTGTTATATTCCTGTAACAGATTATCGTTGGGATACTGATCCGCGTAAAGAAAGTCGAACATACTGATATAACGGTAGGCCTTTATATGATAAATAAACCTGTCCACCATGGTCAGAAGAATTTCCTTTATGGCTTCGCCGCCATTTCGGTTAGTTATATCAATGAGTTTCAGATCGCTGAATATTTCCTGCATCATTTCGTATTCCACCTCAAAGGCGATGGGATGTATGCTGTCATAATAACGGTACATTGTTGCTTTACTTAATCCGGCTTCATTCATAATGTCATTCATAGTTACATTATTCAGTCCTTTTTCCAGAAAAAGCTTTTTTGCCGTATCTATTACCTCTTTTTTTCTTTCCTCCATAAGCAGCTTTCTCTGCTCCAGGTATTTTTCTCTTTTTGTTTCTGCCATTCTATTTCATGGATACCCCTAATCAAAGTACCCATAGCCTCCTATCCTTGATAATTCTATACCTTATTAGCCATACTGCCAGCAAACTCTGATTCATATGTCCTTAATATAATAATCGCGCCAATACAGCCTAAGAGATATGCTAATTCCTTCTCTGTATGAGCAGACACTGTTAATAGGCTATTCTAATAAAGCATTCATGATACTATATGTATCATGATACTATGAGTATCACCATATGTCAATGTATATTCTAAAGGCCACCTAAATAATTTTTCCATGATCAGCATCATCACCCCACCGTTAAAGTGTAGCAAAATTAGCTGTCAGAATGATTGCCTTTGAAATAGATACCATGATGATTTTAAAAAAACAAATTATAAAATCAATTATAACCGCTATTCTTAAACTATCTAGAAATAGGTAGGGGTCATTTTCCTCTATTAATATAAACAAATACTCAAAATCCAAACCTTAAAGCAAATATCCCTATTTCTGCGTAAAGGTTATATCCTCTAAAGCAAAATTCCCCCAAACTTATCAGTCTGAGGGAACATAAAACACACTCCAATATTAACTTAAAAACCTTCAAATCCTTTGATATCAGCCTATTTCGCTCTATCAACACCACAGTCTCCACATGTCTTGTGATAGAAAGATGATACAAATAACTTAAGAAAATCTATTACCTTCGTTAGTTCAGACCTTATAATGAAAAACTGCATAATTGTAAATACATTTTCACATCTTGTTTAAATCTACTTCTGAATGCGACCTCTTCCATGCCACATAGGATAATGGGAATGCCAAAATTGCAAACAATAATAACAGTCCAACCATGATAATGGTAGCTGTTAACCCACCAACTAGAGCATTTACTAGCCATATTAATACCCCTGATACTACCAGTATAATTCCACCCCATCGTTGGCTCTTAGCCCAGGCTACATCATTTTTTATACTCCATGGAGTTCGCAGGCCAACAACACCATTCCGTTTACATTTAGGTAGAAAATTACCACATATGATAAAAAGGAATCCATATACCACATTCATAACTGTATTGATGTCGATACTCATGGTATTAGAACTATTTCGTACCTCCAGAAAAGCTGATATTAAAAAGGTGTAACACATAATATTGAATATAATAGTTTCACAAATCACTACAATATACAACACCTTTACATTTCCTGCTGCTTCTATACGCTCCTTTTCCCCTAATGCATTTATGGACTTCTTTTCAAAATAGCGAATTAATAATTTCCAAACTAAAGTTAATAGGATAATAATAATTGGAAATATCAACTTATTATATTTTGACCCCCATGTGTCAATATTACCGTTAATATCATAGTGCGTTGGTAAATCATCCGGCAAAAACTTCATTACACTCAAAACTACAACCAATGGTAAAATAGTTACACCCCATAATATTCTATTTTTCATTCTCTTCACCCCCAAATTGTTTAAGCCATAACACTAACTCATCAAACAAAGAAGTGTTCAGCTCGTAGTATACATAATTTTTTTGTTTATACTCCATCAACAGCTCTGCTTTCTTTAATAAATTTAAATGATAGGAAAGTGCTGCTGCCGATATCCCCAATGCATTTGCTATGTCTCCAGCAGTCATAGCCCCGCTTTTTAGCATAATCAGAACTTGCCGTCGCAATGGATCTGACAATGCTTTAAACGTATCTGGAATACCCATAAGATATTTCTACCTCCAGCCACAATATTCTATTTAAAATTTTCTTTAAATAGAATATATCACTGGATGCACAAAAAAACAAGACCTAATTAAAAATTTTTTTAATTAGGTCTTGGCTTGTTTATCAAATTCTATCTAACAGGGGTTATTTTTCTCTACCAACATAAACAATTACTCAAACCTAACCCTTAACGCAAATATCTCTCGTTCCGCGTAAAAGTTAGACCCCCTAAGGCAAAATTCCCCCAAACTAATCAGTCTGAGGGAATATATTAATAGGCTTTGATGAACATAAAATAAAAAGGAAAAACTCTTAAGTGTGTCTTGCTTTTATTAGAATAAAATAAAATTTATCTATCATTCGTTAATTGCCTCGATACCAAGCCTCTTTAGCTTCTCAAGATTATCTAACATGTTCTGGAGTACCTCTGGAGAGTGTCCCTCCCAATCCAATACTTCTCCCACTACTCGTAGCGGTGACTTGGTGCGGTAAGACCTTGTTGGATTCCCTGGAAATTTCTTATCAGTTAAATTAGGATCATTCTCGAAGGTACCAGTTGGCTCTACAATATAAATCCGACCAGGTTCGTCGCCCACTGCAAGTTCAGCTCCCCATATAGCTGCATCTAGTGTCGCAGTTAGATAGACGTAGTTAGCTTTCTTTCGCTCCCCATAATTTGAGCTATAGCCGGGTTCCAACAAGTCCCCGACCTTCAAATCGGCTTTTGTACCGTGGTAGAAAGGTCCCGAGTCCAGGCAGTTATTCATTAATTGCTCTAATCCAGTTTCCGTTGTTAGCTTTTCAAGATTATTAAATATCTTCTCTTCATCCCAATTCCACCATTGAAGCTTTAGTAAGAATTCAACCTTTTCATCACTAAATCGTTTTTTGATAAATTTAGCTGGATTGCCACCATATATTGTATATGGTTCAACACTTTTTACTACTGTTGAGTTAGCGGCAATAATCGCACCATCACCAATTTTAATACCTGGCATAATGGTTACATTTTGACCTATCCATACATCATTGCCAATCACCGTGTCCCCCTTGAAAGGCAACTGTTCTATTGCAGGAGTCACCTTTTCCCATCCACAGCCAAAGATATTAAAGGGATAGGTTGTAATTCCATCCATTCTGTGGTTTGCTCCATTCATGATAAACCTAATACCCTCTGCAATTGCACAGAACTTGCCTATTATGAGTTTATCACCTAGGAATTCGTAGTGGTGCTCTATATTATCATAAAACCTCTCTGGAGATTTATCATTATCGCTATAATAAGTGTATTCACCAATCTCAACATTAGCTCTTTTCGGTAAATTACTTATATAGCAAACCGTCTTTATATTTTCATTTGGAAAAAGCTTTTTCTTATCTGGCCCCGTCATTGAATATTGGCTCCTTTCAGGTGTTCAACCTCATTTAATAGTCTTTGAAGAATCTCAATTCCTTTTCTTGTACAATCTACATCAGTGGATATTAAGGAAATAACCTTATCCACCCTTTCCTTGTAATTCCTTGGCTTGATCTTAAAATCTTCAATCATCTTAACAGCCTTTTTTTCATTTATACAGTATTCTCTGTTTACTGCAAATAAGACTTGATTAAGGGAAGATATGCTTCGAAAGCAATGCCCGCAAACATAGGACACGTCGTCTTTATCTATATTGTTCTTAGAAAACATTAAAGAGAAACCTGCCTCAAACATAAAAAATTCGGTTAACCCTTTCTGCAAAGCTGTTGGATAACGTTCTGCTTGCTTTTTTAATTCATAAAAGTTTTTATCATTAGCGTATTGTATCTTGCTGATTGCCAATTCTCCACGGTACATGGCGCTAATATATCCATGGGGATGCCCTGTCTGATAATTAGCAGTAACAATTCCTTGCTCCGTATCTTTGATTATTTGTTCCACCCGTTTTATATCACGTAAAATCAAGTCAACATGATACCCATTTATGACTAACCATCCACCACCATTAACCCAATCCCCCCACGCTCCGGGAGGTACAACAAGGTTGTTTCTATGCTCATCATCCAATTCTGTAGCAAGTTGATTGATAGCATTTAAGTCAAATGATTCTGAATTGTAATAGATTCCGATATCTATATCAGAACCCTTTGTATGGATGTCTCTTGCACGTGAGCCTCCTAATACAATGCCTTCTATATAAGGCAAAGAGGATAGTTTCTCTGTTACTAATTGAATGATATTATCTACCATAGAAACACACTCCTTTTATCAATATCAAAATCTACATCTTTTGTGGAGTTACACATTTTTTGCAATATATTACTTATGTTTTACATTATCCCTATGGGAATGAGCCTTCAAAGTTTATCTTGAAGGACCTCATTTTTCCCATTAGGAGTCTAACCTACTTAGAAGATTAGGCAAAACTCATAATCTCTTTCAAAGTCCTGTCTTTGGTCTATCAATACGAAGTATAAAATAATTATTGGACTAAGTTCAATCCATTATCTTTAATTTCATAAATTATATCAGCCACATTATCAAGAAGTCGTTTGTCATGTGTGATAAACACAATGGTTCCTGCATACCCTTTCATCAGCATTTCCAAAGCCTCTAAGCTTGGCAGATCAAGGAAGTTGCTCGGTTCGTCCATTAATAGGATATTATACCTGCCCATTAGCATTTTAGCCAACAGTAGCTTAATAATCTCGCCACCACTTAAAACGGATAATGTTTTACTAATATCATTGTGTAAAAATCCCATTGATGCCAAAACAGAACGTATTTCGGAAACATTGTAATCACAGTTTTCTTGCATAAATTCTATTACTACCTGATTACGGTTATACTTATACCCATTTTGAGCAAAATAACCTATTTCCGCCTTAGGTGAAATGGAAATACCCTCTTCAGCACTTAAAATCATTTGGATTAACGTTGTTTTTCCTACGCCATTACCACCAATCAGTGCAACTTTTGCTCCAAGTGGGATTTGAAAAGATGCCTTTTCAAACAATACCTTATCTCCAAACCTTTTATTAATTTCCATACCGATAATGGGATATGGATTGTAGAGCGCCAATGCTTTACTCTGTCGAAACCGAATAGTTCTGATGTCTTTCGGAGCTTCCACATCGCCCAAAGCTGCAACCCTATGCTCCATAGACTTAACAGCATTATACATTTTCTTTTGCTTGCTTCCAATTGTTTTCTGATGCGCTAGACGTCCACCACTTTCAGAACTATTTTTCTTGGCAGCACCTTTTACTTTCTGATCTATTTTACGTGCTTGTTTTCGCTTTTCCTCAGCAGCCTGTTCCAGTCGGTCACGTTCTGCAACAAATTGTTCGTATTTTGCAGCTTGACTTTTACGTTCCTCCTCTTTCTGGCGAAGATAATCAGAATAATTTCCCCAATACTCCGTGATTCTGCCATCTTTCAGTTCCCATATTTTATCTACTACCTCATCAAGGAAATAGCGATCATGGCTGATAACTAGCAGTGCACCGGAAAAACATTTTATCTGTCCGATTAAAAAGTCTATTCCTTCACGGTCTAAATGGCTGGTAGGTTCATCTGCCAGAATACCATGTACCTGCTTCGAAAGAGCCTGTGATAATTTAAATCTTGTTTCTTCACCGCCACTCATGGTCTGCACCTCTAACTGATGAACATTCAGTTTACCCATAAGCGCAAAATCTTTTTCCTCCTGCAAAGTTACTTCATCCAATTGGGGGATATAGGAAAATCCTCCAAGACGATTGATTTTACATCCTGGCAGAGTTAATTCCCCTAAAAGCACCTTGAGCAAAGTACTCTTTCCTGCACCATTTGCTCCTACTAAACCAATACGGTCATAATCATATATTTCTAGTTCATCTATATCTAAAATATCACGTCCTGTGAATTCCACACGAATGTCTTTTGCTTTTAATATCAATTCCATATTATTTCCTCCTGTCTATAATCGCATATTTTCATTTGCCTGTACGCAGGGAAACCCTGCGATTTAAGCAGGAAGAATTACATGAAAATATAATACATAAATATCCCTCCAATAATGTTTATTTTATTTTGAATCTAATTTTCTAATCTCAGTCATCATCGGGCAAACTATAGCAATGCCGATGATTAAAATACCTGATATTAAAAACCAGTGGTTTACACCAATTCTATCAGCAAAGAACCCAGAAAGGATTAACCCAAGTGGCATAGCAAGTGACATGATACTTCCAGTCAAGGAAAATACACGTCCCAAATATTCAGGCTTAATTTTCTCCTGAAAAAGAGCTGTTTGCACACCGCTGTAAAATGGCACCGAAAGCCCCATTATTGCACAGCAAACTACAAACATAACAAATCCATTTGGAGGAAGTAACCCCGAGACGGCTAGACTAGCCCCCATCATAAAAAATGAACCAGTTATTAATAGTACACGCTTTTCGTAGCTTACCAATCTTCCTAATATCAAGCCTCCTGCCAGCATACCAAAGGCAAAAGCAATTTCGGTAATAGAAATATGCATCGGTGTCCCATTAAAATATTCCATGCTGATTAAAGGGTATAGTGTATTAATTGGCATATAAACAAATGTATATAGTGTTCCTAAAAGTAATAAGACAAATAACCCTTTGTTTTGTTTCAGTACGACAATTCCTTCTTTCATTTCTTTTATGAAATTTGATTGCAGCCTTTGCTGGTCTACTTTAAGCTTTGGAATATTCACAAATGCTACTGTGAGACTAGCAACTACAGCTCCTAGCACATCGATGGCAATAATGGCATTTAATTCCCAAACAGAGTATAACAATGCCGCAACTACTGGACTTAAAATATAACTTATAGACTGCAAAGACTGGCTATAACCCGCACATTTGGTCAACTGATCTTCCGGTACTAAAAGAGGCGTGACCGCATTCAGAGCAGGAGAATGAAAAGCTGTTCCTATGCTACGGATAAACAATACTACCATAACCATCCAAACAGGTAACTCCATATACAATGCAATAATAGCTAGCACTGCTCCAGCTTCTGCAATAATTAAATCAGCACCAATCATTATCTTTTTCCTATCATAGCGATCCACTAGCACACCAATAGCTGGTCCAAACACCGCATAGGGTAGAAAACCAACTAGTGAGGCCATAGACAAGACCATGGCAGATCCTGTTTTTTCTATAAGATAAAAAATAATCGCCATTTGTAGGATGGCACTTGTAATCAAAGATACTGCCTGCCCTGCCCAGATTGTAAAAAACTTTAGTTTCCAATTATTATATTTTTCCATTTTTATTATCTCCTGCATATTATTTTGCTTGAATTTCTATTTTGAATAGTATTCTAGGCAATAAAAAATGCAGGCTAAAATCCACAATGTGGCTTTGGTCTGCATACATACAATATGGAAACATTCTTTAAAAAGACATAGTTAAATAATGCTATAGCTATAGTTAAATAGTCTATATCTCACCTTAACTAATGAATGCTCAATATCGTACAAATAAGCACAACAAAAAAAGCCTATCATCGGGGATAGATTCTGCCTTTTTATTGCCAGCTTATCTTAAACGCATTGAGGCTGTCATAGTTTCGGTTCCTCCTAAATCCTTATTTGTATTAACTTATATTTTAACACAATAAGTCGGTTTAAGCAACACTACCGTCTCCACATGTGTTTTGGTAAAAAAATGATGCTAATACTCATTAATATTGGCTTTAAGAAAGAATGTACCCCATGGGTCTAAGGGGGGCGTGAAATTTAAAGATTTATACTTTTTCGCTAAAAGGTTATTAACATAATAACCTTTTAGCGAAGCCTACCCCTGTGGGTGAGTAACTATATTTAGTATAAAGATAGGTTATATTTTTTTATATATCCTCATTGCAAAGATATAAGCAACAACTATTATTGCTATACACCAAGCCAAAGCAGTCCATATCTCATTTCCTACTAGTTGGTTTGCTAACAAGTTACGAATAGCTTCTACAATAGGAGTTACAGGTTGATTTTCTGCAAAGGCGCGTACTACTGAAGGCATCGTATTTGTTGGTACAAAGGCAGAACTGATAAATGGTAAGAAGATGATTGGGTAAGAGAATGCGCCTGCACCATCTGGTGTTTTAGCCGCAAGTCCAGCAATTACAGCAATCCAAGTCAACGCAAGTGTAAATATCCCAAGAATTCCAAATACACCTAACCATTCAAAGATTCCTGCTGAAGAGCGAAAACCTATTAATAATGCAACAAGTATAATCACTACTACAGAAATTCCATTTGAAATTAATGAGGTTAATACATGTCCCCATAATACTGTAGAACGAGCAATAGGCATAGAGTGAAAACGTTCAAAGATACCACGCTCTTTATCTATAAACAAACGGTAAGCTACATATGCAATGCCACTGCCAATAGCCATTAACATTATACCTGGTAATAGATAATTAATATAATTTTCTGCACCTGTTTCCATTGCACCACCAAATACATAAACGAATAATAACATCATCGCAATTGGTGTGATACAAACTGTAATAATTGTATCCATACTTCTAAAAATATGACGCATAGAACGTCCAAACATAACACTCATATCTTTGAAAAAATACTTATTTGTAGATCCCATTTATTTCTCCCCCTTTTTCCCTATGATTGTTAGAAATATTTCTTCTAATGTAGGTTGCTTTTCAACATATTCAACTTTTGCAGGTGGAAATAATTTTTTCAATCCTTCCAGTGTATCCAGAGCAATTATCTTTCCTCCATGAAGAATAGCGATTTTATCTGCAAGTTGTTCAGCTTCCTCTAAATATTGAGTTGTTAAGAATACTGTAGTTCCTGAAGCTGATAACTCTTTTACAATCTTCCAAACTTCTAAACGTGATTCTGGATCAAGACCTGTCGTTGGCTCATCTAGAAAAATAATCTTTGGATTTCCCACAAGACTCATTGCGATATCAATTCTTCTTTTCATACCTCCGGAGTAAGTCCCCACTCTGCGGTCTGCTGCCTCTGACATGCCAAAACGATTAATTAACTCCTCTGCTACTACATTTGGATTTTTAATATGTCTGAGTTTTGCTATCATTTGAAGATTTTCTCCACCGGTCAAAAGTTCATCAATTGCAACAAACTGACCGGTAAGACTGATACAACTTCTAATTTCACTTGGATTTTTTTCAATATCAAAACCATTGATCTGAGTACTTCCCTTATCTGCTTTAAGTAAAGTAGTCATGATTCTAATCATGGTTGTTTTTCCTGCTCCATTGGAACCTAGTAAAGCAAAGATACCTCCCTGCTCTACTTCAAAATCTACTCCTTTGAGTACTTCTACATCTTTGTAAGCTTTCTTTACTCCTTTAATTTCTATAATACTTTTTTTCATTTTCTTTTCCTCCTTTATAAATAAAGAGCCGACAACTGTGATTTTACTCACGGTTATCAGCTCTGCGTCATAGCGTCTGGCTCTTTAATAACTGATATATTCAGTTCTTTTACATTGATTATCGTTTCCTGTTTACACTTGGGACAAAATAGAGGAAAGTTTTCAAGCACCGTATCAACACCTATCTTGACCCGTGTTTTGCTTCTACAGACCGGGCATAATATCCACTCGTATTTACACACTCTACCATCCCCTTACTTGAAGTTTTACTTTGTTTTATCCGTAACCTTTTTCATGGCCTTGTTAACTTCTTTGTCAATAGATTCCTGATAGATGTCAGCATAAGTTTTTGAATCTTTGATAATTTCGTCGCAGAAAGCCGCCACGTCACTGCCTGTCACTTCCAGCGCGCCTTTCCCTAAAGAAGCCCCCTCTTCAAAAAGATCCACAATTCCTGAGAGCAACCCTATCCCGTCTATTAGCTCAATAGGTCCCACCTTATAGAGATATTTTTGAATCTCTTTATAAACAATCTGATAATCTTTCGGTAGCTCTTTAACACGCGCTACGTGCGCTCGCCATTCTTTTTTGCCTTCGATGATATCTTGTATCCTCATTTTATTCACCTGCCCCTATTTACCTAATTTTTTAGTGATATTATTGTTGAGCTGCTTTCGCCACTTGTCGCGAAAAGACTTTGCCCCTTCTTCTCCGACCAGCTCTGAACAGAAGCCTTTGATATCGTCACCCAAAACCTCTTGTACACTCTGACCGTCCGCAGCCCTTTCTTCAAGCAGGCCAAGAACACCGTCAAGTATTGGCATAAGGTTGCGACCGGTTAAATCTGAGTGTGGCCAAAGATTCTCTTTAATTTTTTCCCATGTCGCTTGATATTCAGCTGGCAGCTTTTTGGCGCGGGCTTCAAAAGTTTTCATTTCTTTAGTCATATCGCTACCCGTAATTTTTTCCCAAAAATTCATTATTTCATCTCCTTTAACTCATTTATTTTTGATGATACGAACTCCCATCTTTCCCAAAACTTCCGCAGCTCCTCACGCCCCGCGTCGTTGAGCGTAAAAAACTTTCGCGGTGGTCCCATATCGGATGGCTTTTTTGTAATTTCCACCAGTTTATTTTTCTCTAGCCGCACCAAAATGGTATAAACAGTTCCATCCACAACGTCCGAAAATCCCAGGGCGTTCAGCCTCCTAGTAATCTCGTACCCATATATTTCCTCATGGCTGATAATTTCAAGAACACAGCCTTCCAGCACGCCTTTGAGCATTTCCGTAAGGTTCTCCAACGTAACTCCTCCTTGCTATTCTGTATGACCGATATTCAGTATCACTTACTACCACTATATAGTATCACTCAGTAGTAGCTGTGTCAATATGCTATTTTTATTTTTTTACGTTTATTTTTACAAGCATGATATAAAATAATACTAAGGTTGAAAACAATCAACTTATAATAGTGCCAGTAGAAGCTAAGCTCAAATAAGAGCACCTTTTTACTTGATAAGCCACTGACATCACTAAATATGACCCCTAAAACAAAATTCCCCCAAACTCTTCAGTCTGAGGGAACATAGAACACACTTCTATATTCAGTTAAATTAGATATAGTAGATTGATAAAATACCAATATAACTTAATGGGACAGAATAGAAGATGCCATCAGCCCTGTCGGCCAATGGCATCTTCCCTTAGTTATATTCAATTGCCTTAACAGGACAGGCTTGAATGACAGTTTGCAAAAGCCCCATATCAAGATCTGTATATTCCTTTACACAGGCTTTTTTGCCGTCCATCTCAAACAATACGGAATATTTCTTGCTGCAAACAGTACATCCCATACACGCATTTTTGTTAATTGAAATACCTTGTGTGGGCGCTGTTTTTTCATTGGGCAGATCCTCATCTTTTACAATTTTTGCGGTAATCCATGAAAAAGTCAGAATTGCAATAATGGTAAGCGCCCAGCGAACAAGCATAAACTTCATTCCTAAAAACTTTGCCTCATTAAGAAGCATCGGGATTTTTACAACTGCCCATGAACTTAAAATAATAACAATGTTTTTAATGGACGCCCCTTTTTTGTGAAGCATTACACAAAAAGGAAACGCTGCGTAAATAGGTCCTGCTGAAATACTGCCCAGCACAAAGGACAAAACAACCCCCTTTGCTTTAGCATTTTTCCCTAAGTATTTTATAATAGCATCCTTGGAGACCCACGAATCGAGCAAGGCTGTCAAAACAAAAATTACCGGCATAATCATCAGCATTTCCTTGATATAGTACCCACTGTTCTTGACTCCTTGCAATCCCAACTGCGGATTTATAAGAGTAAGTACCAGATACGAAAGTATCACTACCACCAAAAACAAATTATTTTTTACAAATTTGTAGGCTTTGCTCATCATAGAATCACCCCCATAGCTACTGCAATTACAATGGCAAATACAAAGCTAAGCACATTGCGAGTAATGGTAAACTTTGTGCCAAACTCCTTTTTTTCAAGAGGAAAAGTTGCAATGCCAACCATAGTCAGAGTGGTAAGAAAGGCTACAGACGGCATAATTCCAACACCTGCACCTGCTAATGTACCAATCAGCGGAAAAGCAATAAACGCTGGAATGAGCGTAATTGTACCAAAAGCTGCAGCTGTAATGGTAGCAACGTATACATTTTGTTTGCTTATAATATCAGCGATTTGCTCTGGCGGTAATAGTGCAAGTATTAAGCCAATTGCAAAGATGACGCCAAATATAGAAAGCGCCATACCCTTGCCCATAAAAAATGCTTTTTTCAGTGCCTCTTTTGTTTTTTCTCTGTCCTTAATAAAAGAAAAAATCAATAATCCAATGGTAATTACCCAAATGGCAATGGTAAAAACATCCATATATCTACCTCTTTTCTCAGTGTTGTTTTTATCATAGCAAAACATAGTATTTGACAATAGACACCTATGTTTCTTTTTACTATAATAATTATTGAGGTGAATATGGAGTGATTGATATAAACTTTTTTGACGGAGTAAGTCCGTCTATATTGGAGCAGGTTTGCTTTACATCAAAGAAATACGCAAAGGGAGCAACCGTTCACACACAGGGAAAATCATGCCTAACTATGGACATTGTGTTATCCGGTAGTTTAATCGCCTATGCACTGTCACAAAATGGTTCGGAAAATGTGCTGTTTGAATTTCAGAAAAATAGCATTATTGGTGCAAACTTGCTGTTTGGCAATGCTAATTGCTATCCTATGAATATTTACTGTTCATCAGACTGTGAACTCCTTCATATTAAAAAAGAGGATGTGCTACTGCTTCTCCACGATTATAGGTTCACCATAAAATTTATAAAAAGCATTTCATTAAACTCACAGGGGATGAATAAAAAAATAGCCATGTATACACAAAAATCACTGCGAGAAAACCTACTGGATTACCTATCTGCACTGTCTGTAGAGCAAAAAAGCACAGTTGTTACTTTGCCAATCAGCAAGAAACAGCTTGCAGATTATCTTGGTGTGCAGCGCCCCTCTCTTTTCAGGGAACTAAAAAGAATGAAGGATGAGGGTGTGATTGAGACTGATAACAGAATTATTAAAATACTTGATATATAATAAGTTAATTATAGTGCCTTTAATAGATTATCCGTTGCATCTTCGACTCGATACAACGGCTCTTTGTTTCCTATAGACCCAATATAGTCCAGTCAATACTTGCATAAGGGTGGCGGAAAAACTTAGCAGCATGCGGTATTATTTATATTAAACAACCTTGCCTATGTTTAAGAAAGGAGGATTCTTTTGGTAGAATTAAGAACGATTAACGAAGATAATTATGAAGAGTGTTTGAATTTAAGCGCATCTGTTACCAATGCAGACTTTGTAGACCCTGTCGCGTGGTCTTTAGCCGAGGCGTGGGTGTTTTATGATGATTCTCGCCCCTTTGCAATTTATGCCGATGATGTGATGGTGGGCTATGTTTTAATGTATATTGGCGAAGAGAACCATCAAATCATAAATTTCATTATAGATAGCCGTTTTCAGAAAAGAGGCTATGGAGTGGCAGCAGCTAGGCTTTGTGTTGAATATTTGTGTAAAGAGTGCAACGCAAGTAAAATTTCTTTACCAGTTGAGCCGGAAAATATAGTCGCACAAAGGTTATGGAGTCGCGTAGGCTTTGAAATGACAGACGATATGGAGGACGGTTATCTTTTTATGCGGTTATACATACCAAAATATTAAGTTTGCAGTTAGGTGTCGTTCCTAATAAGCGTAACACAACTCACCCCCAAACCGGGAGCATCCACAGAATTGTGTAAATCAATTCTGTGGATGCTCCCTTTCAATTGGAATATTCCCTTGAATGGCAGATAGCAGCAAATGCTAATGATTTCATCGTTCTACCTCCTCTTTTGAAGCCAGTGAAACAAAGGCATTCTCTAGTGTTTTGATATTTGTCTTTTCCATCAATTCTGATACCGTTCCAATTGCCTTTAATTTTCCTTCCAATATGAATTACTTCTAAATTATTATTTAGCAGCAAGTAAATTACTACATAGATTTTCCATCTTATCCTCATCTAGAATCCTTGTTTATCCAACCACTGTGTTAGTTTTTTATCACGAAATGAATTATCTTTGTTTCCATTATATTTTCCTAACTCCAGCTCATCATTGATACTTCCATCCATAATGAAAATCACCCTGCTAGCTCTGGCTGCCACCTTTGCATCATGGGTTACAATTATAACAGTTGTACCTTCTATGTTTATATCATTAATATTGTCCATAACCTCTTTTGTAGTACTACTGTTTAATGACCCTGTAGGCTCATCCCCAAATAAAATATCGGGCTTATTAATAAGTGCTCTACAAATTGCTGCACGTTGCAACTGACCACCTGATACCTTTTTTATGTCATGATCAGCAACACTTATAATTCCTGTCTTTTTCATTATTGATTCAGCATTTTCACTTACCTTTTCTCTGGAATACTTACCTGACTTAAATCCTGGAAGAACTATATTGTCACGAATAGATAAATTTTTTAAAAGGTAGGAATGTTGAAAAATAAAACCCATCCTATTTAATCTTATACTGCTTAATCTTTCTTCATCTACCTTTGAAATATCCTCACCACTTAAGAGCACATTTCCGGAAGTAGGTCTATCCATTCCACTTATATTATATAGCATTGTGGATTTACCTGATCCAGACTGCCCCATGATTGCTACAAACTCACCCTCATTGACCTTAAAATTTATATTATGTAAAACCTGTGTCTCACCAAAGCTTTTACATAAATTCTTTACATCTAAAATGGTTTTCATAGGTCTCTCCTTCTATTCATCAATAATAGAAACAATATTATATTTTTTTATAGTTTTCATTAAAATTGCTGTTGCAATTAGTATCAATCCAATTAATACAACAGGGCACAAGACAAATTCAACTAAAGAATTTGAAATTAATTGAACCTCCCTAATACCTATTTCTGCTATGCTTAAGGCAGCATTGACAATCTTTTCTCCTATTAAATTATTTAATATAATTCCGGACAATATTCCCATTATGGAAACAAGTCCTGTCTTTATCATGTACTGCTGTTTAATATCTCTTTCAGAAAATCCTATAGCTTTTAAAATAGCTATTTCAGACAAGTCCTTTGCAAGGCGTAGCTTTAAAAACATTACCGTTATTATTACAGCTATACTCACTGCAACTATGGCAGTTGAAATAACAATAATTCTAAGCTGTCTTGAAACCCCTCCCAATGTTTGGTTTATAAAATCCTCCATTGGGTCAACATTTATTCCTGCTCCTAAGGTTTCAGACCATTCCTTTGCCTTTTCTTCAATCTTCACCTCATCTTTAAGATTTACTGAAAAAGAATACTTTTCAGAATCTAAACTATGAAAATCATATATGGACTTTGCTGTAAAACCTCCACTGGTAACATCCTGATACACCCCTGATATAGTAAAATTCTTTTTATTGTCGTCAAATATTAGTACGATCTCGTCGCCAGGATTCTTTCCAATCTTACCAGCGTTAAAATAAGATATGGCAATTTCATTTTCTTTTTTAGGAGCAGCTCCACTGAGATATTTTAGTTCATTTCCTGAGTTAACACCACAATCAATATGCAAATTCATAGTCTCATTTTCTGAATCAAAAGTCTGTACGCGTATTCTCCTATATTCATAAAAATGTTTTATTGAATCATCATTTTTTAAAATATTTCTTACATTCTCGTATCCTTCCTCTAACCTTTCTCCATTTTCTACTTCAATAAGTATATCATCTGTAGAACTTCCCATATAAGTTATAAATTCAGGAGATTCAAATGTATTCAATAGATTCACAGGAATAAGGATCATTAATACAGCAATTATTAAGACTGCATAAATGATTATCCAATTCTTAAATTTATAAAATACCTCTCTCACTCCTAAAAGCCAGTTTACAGGTAAGGATTTGGATTTATACAGCCCATCTTTTATGCCTTTTGTAGCTTTATCAAATCCATTTCCCCTTGTGTGTGCATCAACAACGGTTACCTTTTTTAGTTTCTTTAATACACTCTTGCAATAAGCAATTATTAGGAAATAAACAATGAGTCCTACTCCAAGAGATAAAATTGTTGCAAGACTAGATATTTTCATATTTCCAAATGTTATATTAATATGATTTGTAAAAATACCGCTCATAAGAAATGCCAAGATATACCCGATTATCACTCCAGCTATGGCTAATAACCTATATTTATTAAGATAAATGTTTCTAATATCTAAAAATGGAATTCCTATGGCTTTCATCGTTCCTATTTCACGAATTTCTTCCTCTAAAGACGCCATGATTGTAAACCTAACACATATAAATGATACAATGATTAATAGTAAACTTACTAAAAGCATTACAAATACAGTAACTATGTCTGTTAAGGCACTTAAAATAAAAATCATAGCATAAGTTACCGCTTGACCATTTTGAGGTAAATTGGCATTTTCATAAGCTGTTTGTAAGTTAGAAGCTTCACTTATATCCTTAAAGTATGCCTCTATGAGATATTCATTTTCTCCAACTCTGTCTTCAATTTTTCCATAATCTACATCACTTAATAAAAACCTTGTAGAAGATGCCATTGTAGAATTCATCTGAGCATCCAAAACAAATTCAGTTATTACAAATTCCATTGAATTGCCATTAGAATTCAAAATGATTTTGTCACCTATTTCCATATGGTACATTCCCTTTAGAATAACCGGAACCCCTATTTCCCCTTCCTGCAATACTACTTTTTCATGTTTAGAGTTCAAAAGCAAATCCTTTTCTTCGTTTTGCTTTACTAATCCTATGTCCAAACGTGTATCAGACAAATTGAATGTTTTTTCATCATTGTCAACAGTTATATCTTCTCCATATACATTGATCATTTTAATTGTTTGGAAATAAGTAACCCCTGAATAATCAGACATAAACTCATCTATTTGTTCCTGATTGATTTCTCCTTTATGCATCTGTAAAAAATGTGGTGGTTGTGCCGTCTCATATAAGTCAGATATAGATGTAATAGTTTGAACTGCCATAATAGATGATAAAACAGCAAGACATGCAGAAAACATCATAAATAATAGCAGTGCAATGTTAATTATTTTATTTCTCTTAAAATCATTTTTAACTATCAGCCAATTCATCTAATGCTCCCTTCCATTTCATAAACACTAATATTTTCCTTTATGCTAATATTTTTACATTTATACAAAATTCTCTATGAATAACTTCATAAAACAATCTTCAGGTACATTCAACATTTCTTCCAGCATTGATATCATTGCAGCCATAACCCTCATCTGCGAATCAGTATCCAACTCAAAAATTCCTTCATCCGTTAATGATAGTGACGCTACTAGGAAAATTTGCATATACTCTAAGGGATACTTACAACTCCAAACTTTCTTTTCTATTCCTTCTTCAATTACCTTTACCAGTATCGGAGCCATTGTTGTAACTAGTTTATTTAATACTTTTTGGTGTAGCAGAGCATTTTCAACCTTATGCATGCTATCAAGCAAGTCTTTGTCAATTTGGTTAGTTATCTGCATAGCCATAAATACACGCATAAGTTTTTCTACTGGCCTAATATTTTCTATTTGAAGTGCTTCTTCAGCATTATTTCTAACAATATCTGCATATCGCAATACAACTGCATCTAAAACCTCTTCTTTTGATTTAAAATAATGATAAAAAGTACCCTTTGCAATGCCAATTTCTTTAATTATGTCCATGATGGTGCATTTTTCATATCCCTTTATACGAAATAGCCCTTCAGCCGTATCAAGAATCTCTTTTTTCCTTTCATCATGCTCTTTTATAACTCTCATAATTTACTCCATTTCTTTTTTAGACCGACCGTCGGTCTATATATTAATATATATCACGAGCTATTTCATATGTCAACATATTTTTTCAATTTTTAAAAGACATTAGTAAAATAAAAAAGGCCAAGATTCTCTCTTGATCTCTTCATTCTAGTAATATTTATAATAATTTCTCTTCGTCGTACCTCTACCAATATATTTTATATAAATGGTATTAGTATAATATTGTAGACAGAGAAAGCCGAACACTTTAAAATAAAGAAAAGAGAAGGAAGTGTTTATAATGGCAAGGGGTCAAAAACAATATACAGAGTAATTCAAAAACACAATAGTAGAACTTTATAATTCTAGGAAAAGCTTATCATAAATATCAGATAAAATAGGATATTCGCTTATTATTCTATTTAATAGTTCAACTGAAAGATCTTTTATTTTATAAATAGGCTTGTACAATAGTTTTATAAGATATCTACGATCCACTAAATCATATTTATCCATATCGGATTCTATTAATTGCTGAATTAATCTTCTCTTTTTTGTTGCATACATGCGTATTGCTGATGCTGAACCGGAATAACCCTTACTTCTTATATGCTCTTCTACTTTTTTAAAAGTTTGTCCTCTAATTATTAACTCATCTACTATGCTGTGAAAAGGTTCTAACGCACAGTTTCTAGACACACCATATGATCCATGTATTGCAGATATATTAGGGGTTAAATATCTTCTTTTTTGTTTCTATATCAATCATAACTGTTCCGTATATATGACGCTTTTTCATATTAATCATTAGATTTAGAGTTTAATTATGACATATAAAAATCTGCTTTTCAACTAACTTTGGAAAGAACCCAATTTTCATTGTAAATCAACAAATGCCTCTTCCACAAAGGTTAATGTATACATTCAATTTTAGCGGTTTAGTAGTCATATAAGCAAAATTCCCCTTTAATAGAGTTGGATATGTTTAATTCTAATGTTTGTATTTGACCATCGAAAAACTGCATAGTTGTAAAAAGGAGATTTACTGAACTATCGTACCTGTTAGTTTATAAATGACAGACACTAATAACTTTCGGCTTTCTTAATTTTACCAGATTTTACTTAGCTCGAAAGTGTATCTCCTGAATTTCAATTCATGGTCATACGATTACACGGTAGTGATCGCTTTATATTGTTTTCTAATCATCAATTCCCCTAACCTTTGGACAATCAATTTTTAGGTTTCTAACTATTATAATATCTGTATGAGGCACATTACATCTCGTGGTTAGCTTGCCTTATTTGTCCTTCCCACCACAATTCGTCATCAGAACTATTCTCTCCTCATACCTTGAGGTGACAATAAAGATGTCGTAAGGATCCAGTGATTCATTGGTGGAAGTGTATGTTTTCAAAACATAATTTCCTTTCGTTCACTTTATTATACTCTTATTCTTTATATTTTATTTTGTAAATTTTAAAAAGCTCCTATCTCTTTGCAAAATGCAAAGGGACGAAAGCTTCATGTTACCACTCCAATTTTATATAGACCTTACGGTATGTACCTCATCAAGTATGCTGGAAATAATCCATAAACATTTTATAACTATAACGTGCATCTACGTGGATATCTAAGATAGATTCGATCTCCCAACTTTAAGACAATGTTCGGCTTGCTATCCCTTGCTCAATCTCACCAACTTTAGCTCTCTGCATAAGTATTCCTAAGCTCACTCTTCTTTTCTAAGTTTTTATTCTTTCTAATATTAATTATCTATGCACTTTTCCAAAGTCACTTCATCATAGAAATCCAAATTTTATTTCATTCTCCCATATTTCATCTCTTTGCCTTGTTTGTCATATCTCTTTCTTTTAGATTTTATTTCTTCCATGCGGATTCTATATATATTCGTTCTTTTTAATCCAGCCTTAATTGCCATATCAAAATACTTCATCTTTGTCGGGATATATTTTTCACATATAAGCCTCATGGCTTTGATTCTTTCTTCCTCATCTTCAACTATTTCGACTTTGCCTTTTATTACTGCTGATTCATATTCAGTAGTAAATACACTGCTAATCAATAATATAGCTTTAGATTCATCAGATGCTATTTCTTTTAATTCCTCTTCAGTAAAGTTATCTGGAATTCTTATCTCCCCTACAAATGCTACACTGACACTCGGATTATTTGTCAATGTACATACCTTTCTTCCATCCTTAGCTGAATGGAAGTAAAGATTTTCTTCATGTCTTACTATGGACAGAGGTATCCCATATGGTTCATCACCATCTATCATTGAGAGTATTCCGTATCTAGCCTTATCTATTACATAGTACCCAAAGTCCCTACCCATTTCTCTATCTTTTCTTCTCATGTTTATGAACTCCTTTTTACTATTTATTCTTCAAAGAATTAGATTATTTATATATCCATTTTATCAAGCCAAGCTTCTATTGGTATCCCTTTGAATTTATCTACATTATCCTTACTCAGTATTATAATATCCTTTACGTAATCCATAGCTTTTTGTACAGAGTCCTGTAAAGGTGCTCCCAAAAGCACTTTTCCCATCATTACTGATGAAAATACATCTCCCGTTCCTGGAAATCTGACTGCCACATACTCAAATGACAGGCTAAAATATGTATCTTCTTTGGAATCGTAGCCCAATACAGCAGTATTATCCTTAAGATTTACACTTGTAATTACAATAGATTTAGAGCCTAATTCTCTTAATCTATCTATTAATTCATATCCTTCTTCCAATGATATTCCTTCATTTTTAATATCTACACCTGCTAAAAATGCTGCTTCTGTATAATTAGGAAGGATATAATCTGCAACTGAACAGAGTTGTCTCATGTATTCTATAGTTTGATTAGTTACTCCATTATATAACTTCCCGTCATCCCCCATAATAGGGTCTACAAATACTATGGTGCCCTTCTGGGATTGTTCTTGACAATAATCTGCTACAAGTCTTACCTGTTCCTCAGACATAATAAAGCCTGTTGAAATCCCATCAAAGTTAAATCCTAGCTCTTTCCATACAGATATTGTGTTTTTCATATATTCAGTTGTTTCCAATACTTCAAATTTTCCATAATCAAATGTGTTTGAAATCAATGCTGTGGGTAGATTATATAGATCAAAACCCATATGGGATAGTACGGGAATCATCGCAGCTAGTGCCACCTTCCCATAACCTGGCAAATCATTTATCAATAATATCTTGTCACTCAAATTATCCCTCTTTTCATACTGGTATAAAAGTTAGCTAATTAAATACTAATTCAGAACCCCGCTATCTCAGCATCAAGCTATCCTTGACATAGACCCTTACCAACTTGCTGATTTCTTTATATTGAATAATACATTTACATCTTGAAATATATATCATGCTCATTTGTATGCTTTTTCCCTTTATTAATGGTGTTCTGTCATCTTTATTAAAACTATACTTATAATGTTGATATTTACTCCCTCAAAATATCTTTTTAATTATAGTATTTTCCCGTTACCTCTAAAATATTAATCTGTATTACAGCAGTACCTTTAATCATAGGTTCAGGAAGTATCAAATCTGCTAAATGTGGAGTATACTTCTGAACTATATTTTGCAATCCTATTCTTTTTGCCTCTATATCCTCAACCAAAGTAGCATTTCCTGTTATAATTACACTTTCATATTCTGTATTGGTGTCACAGACCGCACCATTTGGGTCTAGAAGAAATCCCTGCATATCATAAGCTAAAAATCCAATCTTGTCATTGCGAATGCTATTGTCAATCTTTTGCCCTTTTGGTAACCCATGAATGTATATTTGGTTATCCATATAGACAAAATGAACTGGGGTAGTATAAGGGGTACCGTCTGTATTAATAGTGGAAAAACTTCCTGTTTGTACCCTAAGTAACAAGTTCTTAATTTTTTCATCTGTTAATTGGTGTGTTTTCATTCTATATTACATCAAATTCCCTCCATATACTTTCTTTTACTTATAAGTATATTTTAAAATTGTTCCCGTATCAATGGACGGTTATTAACTTTTTTTAGGACACAGTTCTACTTCATAAACATAAAGAAGATGTAAATGCAAAGACTTACCTTAGCGATATACAGTCTTTTATTGTGGCAGTGTAACCTATCCAGATTATTTATTTTTTATGTCTGGTGTTAGTATAATATTGTAGACATAGAAAGCCGAACACTTTAAAATAAAGAAAAGAGAAGGAAGTGTTTATAATGGCAAGGGGTCAAAAACAATATACAGAGGAATTCAAAAACACAATAGTAGAGCTTTATAATTCTGGAAAAAGCTTAGCAGAATTAAGTAGTGAGTATGCCCTATCAAAATCAACAATATCAGGCTGGGTAAAGAAGAAAAAGTCAGTGACCCTGGATAAAAACACAACTATAACAGCTGAAGAGTATCAAGCAATGCAAAAGAAGAATAAGCAACTTGAAGAGGAGCTAGAAATATTAAAAAAAGCTATGGGCATATTCGCAAGGAAGTAACTACTGTATTTGAATTCATTACTAACAACAAGAAATATCATGATATTAAGCTTATGTGTAAAGTTTTAAAGGTTTCAAGAAGTTCTTACTATAAATATCTCCATAAGAAACCTAGTAATAGATTATTAGAAAATCAAAAGATTGAAAAAGAAATACTAAAAATCCATAAAGACAGTAAAAACAATTATGGAGCAATTAAAATAAATAAAGAGTTAAAAGCAAAAGGGATAATTATTAGCATAAAGAAAACTCAACGTTTAATGAGTAAATTGGGGATAAAATCTATAATAATAAAAAAGTACAGGCCTGCATCATCTAAAAAGAGAATAGAAGCTCAAGAAAACGTTTTAAAGAGAGACTTTAGTGCTACTACTATTAATGAGAAATGGGTAACAGACATCACTTATATTCACACAATTAAAGACGGATGGTGCTATTTAGCCTCAGTTATGGATCTATATAGTAGAAAAATAATTGGCTATGCTATGTGTAAATCTATTGATACAGCACTGGCTCTCCAAGCTGTAAAAAACGCTATAAAGCTCCAGAAACCAACTAAGCCTCTAATTCTACATAGTGATTTAGGCTGTCAGTATACAAGCTCTGCTTTTAAAGACTATATAGAGAGTACTAAACTAATTACACATTCTTTTATTGGTAAGGGTTGTCCCTATGATAATGCCTGTATCGGGTCTTTCCATGCCTCTTTAAAAAAGGAAGCCGTGCATCTTGTTAAGTATTTTGATTATGATGCTGCAAGACTTGCTATATTTGAGTACATAGAAGCCTGGTATAACAGAAAAAGGATAAATGGTGGTATTGGATATTTAACTCCCCAAAAATGCGAAGATTTGGCTAGAAAAATCTCATAAAAAGTTCAACTTTTTGTGTCTAATATATTGACATTGGTCCAACTATTCACTTTTACTTCTTTGATAATTATAAGAACCAATAATAAAGCTAGTGAATGTCATAGCACAATTAACTGCTAAAACAGCATGATGTTTATCAGGTTTATATTCTGGTGCATGCGAGTCACTAGCTTTTGTTCTTAAGCTAGCAACTCCTATAACAATACTATTTAATCCTGATAATATTTGTTTTAATGGCGTAGCTAATCCTTGTTTGCCTGCATCAAAACTTATTAATTTGCTAACTCTTTTATAAAGCTTTGACATGTCACCATTATTTTCTCCTCTTTGGCCTGTTATTTCTTTTTCTATAGATAATAAAACTTCCTCAACCATACTTCTAGCATTAGTTATTGCTCCATAAAAATCTTTTTCGGATATTTTTCTATTGCATTTATCAACTTGTTCATTTAAAAATTCTGATGATAACACATTTAATTCTTCCTTGCTTACACTTACTGCACTACCATTTATCTTCGCTATTGAATATTTTCCATTTTTCAACTCAATTATTTTATAGCTCTCTATCTCCAAAAATGAATTAATATAATTCATTACTTGAATAGGTGTACCTTCTGCATCTAAATATCTTATAGGTGCTAGCAATTCATTTATTAATTCATTAAATTTATTATTTTCAATTAGTGTCTTTGCTTTTTCTTCAGCATACATATATCTCGTTGGAAATCCTCTATCATACTTATCATCAAAACCTAATTCACCAAAAAAATCTACTAACATTGGGCCACTTAAATACAATCCCGGACCTTCATCTCCACATATTGTCTTTCCTAATTTTTTATATATAAGATTTTTAAACTTCATAAATTATTACTCCCCCAAAATACATTAATATCATCACACATTATAACATATTTTAGTAATATATACATTTTTGTGATAAGCAAAGCCCTCAAGTGCATCTTCTACACTCAAGGGCTCTACCCAACCATATATTCTTTTATCCCTGTTTCCTAACCCCGTATTAAGAAACATATCCAATTTAAGCCATTCTCTAACGCCAGCTATACCAATGCTTCTAATGGTGTTTCCTTTTAAGCCTTACTACCGTCTCCACGTGCCAAGTCTGTGGAAACATATCCACCGGCTGTATTTCCTTAAGCACATAACCATGCCTTGTTAAATATCTTAAATCCCTCTCCTGAGTTATTGGATTACAGGATATGTAGATCACTTGCTTAGGAGCTAGGCGTATTAAGGAAGAAAGGAATTTTTCATCGCTGCCGCTTCTAGGGGGATCCATGAATACTGTGTGGATTTTTTCCTTTGTCTTTGATAGGCCTACCATGTAGTCTCCTGCATCGTCGTTGTAGAAGTAGGTGTTGGTTATGTTGTTGCGTTTTGAATTTTTTATTGCGTCTTTTACGGCGTCTTTGTTTAGTTCCACACCTATGACATTTTTTGCTTTTTTACTGGCTATAAGAGATATGGTGCCTATGCCGCAATAGGCATCTAACACTACTTCCTTCCCTGTGAGCTTAGCCATATCTATGGCTTTATTGTACAGCACCTCTGTTTGTATGGGGTTAATTTGATAAAAAGATTTAGGGGATATTTGGAATGTGCAGCCGCATAGGGTATCTTCAATGTAGCCTTTGCCGTAGAGCACCTTTTCAGTGTTTCCCAAAACTACGCTGGTTTTGCGGTTGTTTATATTCATAACTATAGTAGTTATCTCTGGATGCTTTTGCAGTAAGGCATTTTTAAAGTTATTTTTTGATGGAAACACTTGGGATGAGACTATGAGGACAACCATTATTTCATTGGTGGAGAATCCTCTCTTTATTAAAATGTGACGCAAGAAGCCTCGTCCTGTATCCTCTTCATAGGGCTTCATTTTAAAATCCTTCATCAATTCTAAAATAGATGCTATTATTTTATCTCCTTGGCTGTCTTGTATAATGCATTTGTCTATATTAATTACATTATGGGTATTTTCTTCATAAATCCCTGATATGATCTTACCTTTTCCATCGTAGGCTACTGTAGAGTGGATTTTGTTTCTATAAAAGTATGGTTCCTTCATCCCCAATATGTCATTTACTTTATGGTATCTTCCCAGTAGCTTTGAGACGCTGTTTTGCTTAAATTCCAGCTGTGCTTTATAAGACATATGCTGAAGGTGACAGCCTCCACACTTGTAGAAATAAGGACACTTGGGTTTCACTCTGTTTTTCGATGGTTCTTCTATGTTAATGACCTTAGCATTTATAAAGTTTCTTTTTTGAATCACTTCTACTAAGGCGTTCTCCTGCTCCATTAAATAAGGAACATATATCTCTTTACCTTTAAATTTTATTATGCCTTTTCCTTCTTCATTCATGCCTAAACACTTTACTTTTACTTTTTCATTGGTCATTTTCACACCTCTATGTATATAAAATATAGTTATTCTCAAGGCTGGTTAAATATTTTTCAGTTAATCCAATGGATTATAAACATCTCTTATATTTTAAGGTAATAAAAAATAATTGCAATAGATTTCTCTACTACAATTATTTTATACTATATAATCCATTTAACAACACCTTAAGACAATATCTTTCCTTCAGCTCCAGGCGACTAATATTCTATGAGCCTCTGGACTTCTATGGTTAAATATCATTATTATATCTTCAGTTTTTCACTAATAAGCCTTACTAAGGCTTCTGCTCCCTTAGGTACTAAATGTACACCGTCTGGCTCAAAGTACCCAGGATTTTTTAAAGCTGTAGAATACCAGTCAATCAAGGTTATATTTTCTCCTTCCTCAGCTTTTTCTTTTAAAAGTTTATTTACCTTACTTTCCCAAGAGATGGGTGCACGGGTATTTACTAAAAAGATATGTGCCTTTGAGAAAGAATTAAGCAATTCATCAATTTGCTTTTTTGTAAAGTAGCCGTTTGTTCCTAGTTCGATGATAACCGCTTTATCAGAAGCATTAAATGCAGAGTACTTTGAAGCTAAAGTTATAGCTTCCGACATTTGCCTTCCAATTTTCCCGTCAATGACAATATTTTTATACTTTTTTTTAAGGCTTGGAGTAATATCTAACATAATGGAATCACCAATAGCCAATATTCCTTTATAAGCTTTAACAGCTGCTGGTGAGCTTTCTTCATTATTTTTATTAGGATTTTCTGAATTTTGTTTATTAAAATTCACTTCGCTATTATTACTAGAGCTCAATTTATTATCTTTATCAGGTAAATTCATATCTTTTTCATCAGAACTTATATTTGAATCTTTGTTTTCAGAAATCTCTTTTGTAGTTATTTCAGATGAATGCGCCTTTGCATTTTCTAAGTTTGATTTTATTTTTACAATACTATTAATGCCAATAGTAAGAGACATAATCACTAGAATGGATACTATAATTGAAGTTCCTTTAGCAATCTTTGAGGATTTCCTTTCAAAATAATTAGCAGCTAAGTGATTATAGTATCCTCGTAATCCAAATTTTTTTATTGGAACCTCTATAAAGCGATATGAAAGTTCTGCCAAAATACATGTAATAGTCAGCTGAAAAAACACACGTAAGTATGATGGATTCCCTATTTCATAAACAGGAGTACTTAAAACCATAATAGGATAATGCCAAAGATATATTTCATAGGATCTTGTCCCAATCCATTTCAGAGGTCCCCATGAAAGCAGGTGACCTAAAATCCCTTTTGGATAAGAAATACATTCTATAAGTAGAGCAGTGTTTAGACTAAAGAAAAACAATCCACCTCTATACAAAAACTCATTATACTCATCTATAAATACAGCACTAACAATAAAGATAGAAAAAGTAATGATACTTATGAAGTTTATCCGCTTTTTATGCTTTATAGAAGCTTTCTTAGCAAAAGTTTTTTTGTTTGCCAAAGCTAATGCTAAAAAGCTTCCTATTAATAATTCAAAAGCACGGGTATCTGTGCCATAGTATACACGGCTTGGATCAACAGTGGGCTTATAAAGTATCCCCATCAAAGTTGCTGAAAGTAAAGCTCCCATAAAAATCATATTTGAAAGCTTACGAGTATTCTTAGTAATTTTTAACCCTATTATAAGTATAAATGGCCATATAATATAGAATTGTTCTTGCACTGCCAAAAACCAAAGATGTTTCAAAGGAGATGGCGAGCCAAAGCTATCAAAGTAAGAAAGCTTATGAAAAATAAACCACCAATTAGTTGTATATGTAATAGAAGATATTGCATCACCTATGAGATTATTCAAAAGTCTACGGTTAAAAATCAATACCCATAAAACTGTAACTATAATCATTATAAAAGCAGAAGGTAATATTCTGCCAAGAC
Organism: Clostridium amylolyticum; assembly: GCF_900142075.1. Lineage (GTDB taxonomy): Bacteria > Bacillota > Clostridia > Clostridiales > Clostridiaceae > Clostridium_AA > Clostridium_AA amylolyticum. Next base: position 288,967 of record NZ_FQZO01000001.1, on the reverse strand, counting down.
GATTCTTCCAAAAAGTTTTCAATTTAAATTTTTCCTGGGATAATAAAATCTTAGAAGTTACTAAATAACCAGATAATACAAAAAATATATCAACTCCTAAGAAACCTCCCTTAGCCCAGCTAAAGGTGAAATGATAAAAAACTACAAATAAAATTGCAATGGCACGAAGCCCATCTAAGCCTGATATATAACGACGATTGTGCATAGTATTCAATGTAAACTTCTCCTTCTCCTCCTTATTTTAAAACTAATATTAGTTATAATTTCTAAATTAATTATACTAGCTTATGGAGTAGAAGAGGTTTCGACAAGGTTGTGTAAAGTTTACAATTTAGTAACAAATATATTATTCTTTCACTTTTTTTAGCCATTCATCTACATAATGTCCTGTGGCCCAGTTAGCCATAACTACTGTTTCATTCCTTTTCAATGCTATGCGCTGTTGTACATCTCCAAGTGAATTTCCTTGTATAGGCACTGTAAGAAGTTCTTTATCTGTAAGAACTACTAAAAAATCTTTATTGGGAGAAGAGAAAGCATCCACAGCTTCAGGAATTTTAGTTTTTATAATATTAAAGGAAGGATATAATTCATCATAAGTAGTTAAGCTCTTGGGTGCTGCATAAGCTATATCAAACTCTTTAAAACCATCATTATCTATTAATTTTTTTCTTCCTCTTAAAATCCATCTTCCACCACGTCTGAATACTCCCCAGTTAGTTTCGCTAAATTCTTTAGCTTTAGTTATGGTATCATTACTTAAGCCATCTATGGAGTACTTATCTTCTTCTCTTACGAATATTTTAGAAAGTTCTAAGGGATGACCTTTTAAGTTATCTAAAGGAAGGACCTGCAAGTTCTTTTTGTTATCAACACATATAAAGTCATTTCCTGCAAATAGAACGGATACATCTTGTAAATTTTGTACACGTTGAATATCATTGTTGGAATCTTTGATAGTATTACTTGTAATGGGAGCAGCCCAAAGTGAAGTTCCATCTGTTCCTATTTTCCAAAACCCACTAATCCTAGGAAGAAGAATATCATTTATCTCAGCAATATCCATGAATTTATTATTAACTTGACTTACCCAAATGGTTCTATAAGAGTTATTAGATTTTAGTCCAAGAAGAAGCCCGGATTTTGCTCTAACCTCTTGTTCCTTTTCAGAAGCTAGTTGGGTATAATCTATAGATTTCTGAACCTGTTTTTCATTAGTTGAATTTTCTTTAGTAAAAAATAAAAGAAGGCCTTCATTATATTTAGCCAAATGTGTTTCATCTATTTTTAAATACTCATCAAAAAAGTGCTCTTTAGAGCTTATAGTAATTATCTGTATATACTCTTTATCAATTCCTATCATATTTGCTTTTATCTTATAATTATCCCAAAAGTAATCCTTGGAGTTTACCCTCTTAACTTTGAAACTTGGATTAGTAAGTCCTTCATCATTGAAAAATATACTTTCGTTGCTAAAATGAGCTACCTTACCCAAATATTTATCTGGTTCATTATTATAACTACTTTTATCTTTTAGAGTTACATACTTGTCCACATACCAGTCTCCTAAGAGAGGGGAAGTTTTTAGGTTTCTTGCTTGGATTTTTGGAGCAAGAGGAAGAGTTACATTTTTATATAATACAAAGACTAATCCTAATATAATAATGATAAGAAACATGTAGATTTTTTTCAAATTAACCCACCCTCCTCTGTAGGTAAGCTTATACATACTTGAGTTCCCTTTCCAAGCTCACTGAATATTTCAATATGTCCATTATGCAAGGCTATTATTTCATTGCATATAGACAGTCCAAGCCCAGTCTTAGACATAGAACTTTTGCCTTTAAAAAATTTATTCTTAACAAAAGGAAGCTCTTCTTTAGGGATACCAATACCGCTATCCTCCACTTTTATAATCACATTATTTTCCTTTCTATAGCTTGAAAGTTCTACAAGTCCATCTTCATTTGTAAACTTAAAAGAATTATCAAGAACATTAATAATCACTTGATTAATTCTATTTGGATCTGCATACAAAATAGGTAAATTTTCCTCAACTTTCACATTAAAATGAATTTTTTGTCTGTTAGCTCTAGGTATAAACTGTTTTTCTATATATTTTAGATTGTTGATAATGTCTATATAATCCTTGGTTAAACTTACTTTTCCTGATATAAGTCTTGAAAAGTCTAATAGTTCTTCTACAAGCAAAGTAAGCCTATCACTTTCTTTTTCAATGATATCAAGTCCATCCATAGCTTCCTCTTTATCTTCTAAATTACCTTCCTTAATAGTAGCCGCCCAGCCCTTTATAGATGTTAGAGGAGTTCTAAGCTCATGAGAAACTGATGCAATAAATTCATTTTTAAGCCTATCATTTGCTAGTATCTCCTCTGCCATAAAATTAAAAGTAGAAGAAAGCTCTCCAATTTCATCCTTTCTTTTTATATTAAGTTTTTCATTAAATCTTCCAGAAGCGATTTTCTTAGCAGCAACAGTAACCTCTTTTATAGGCTTAACAATAGTATTTGAAAGCAAAATACTAATAATTCCAGATATTGTGATAACCAAAACTCCTATTAAAAGAAGAATATTGGTTATTCTATTAATGGTGTTGTCCACATCAGAAAGAGAAACTGCAAAACGCAAAGCCCCCTCAATTTGCCCCATTGATTTTAGAGGATATGATACATACATCATCTTATCTGTATTATTTTTACCATTATCTATATAAACTCCTAAATTTCCTTGTAAAGCTTTATCTACATCACTATCATTTATTAATTTCTCAGTAAAGTATCCTATGGAGTCCATAAGCAGCTTATTATTTTTATTTATTATTTGAACCTCTGCATTTGTGTTTTTCCAAAAGATATCAGCATTATCTTTAACGTTTTTTTCAAGGCTTGAGGAAGAAAAATAATTATTATAGAAATCAGCAGCAACAGTTATTTGATTACTTAAGAGATTTTGCATATTACTATAATAATATTTATTCAATGCAGTAATGAGGAAAGCTTCTAAAACTGCAACAGTAATAAATATAATAAAAAAATAACTTAGTACTAATCTTCTAGTAATCCCCTTCAAATTATCACCTCTAAGCTTCTATTAATATGACAAAATTATTAGTTATTTTATCTTTGTATTATATCATAAAATTTTTTTATATTTGTATATCATAATAAATTGTAATTATCTCGTAACCATTTGTATTTTTCTTATGCAGGTATCGATCTTTTTGTCCTTATTATCGTAAGTATAATTGAGAGGAAGTCTGCGCTTTGATCAAACAATTTTATAGAGGGCAGTTTTTCAATTTACTCTCACCATAAGTTTAAGTATCTTGTATAATAAACTTGAAACAACATTTTTATTTGGAGGAGTAAAATATGAGTAATAAAATACTTTTAATAGAGGATGAGGGATCCATAAGAAAATTTATAAGAGTAAACTTTCAAAGAAATAATTTTTATGTTACAGAAGCTGCTTCTGGAGAAGAGGGAATAGAAAAGGCTAAGAGCGAAAATATAGATGTAGTTATATTGGATTTAATGCTTCCAGGAATAGATGGATTTAAAACCTGTGAATTATTGAGAAGTGAGTTCCCCAATGTAGGCATTATAATGCTTACAGCAAGATCACAGGATATGGATAAAATAATGGGACTTGAATTTGGTGCAGATGATTATATGGTGAAACCTTTTAATCCATCTGAGCTTATTGCTAGAACAAGAGCTCTTTTAAGAAGAATTGGCAAAGAGCTGCCAGAAGACAGTAACATATTAGTATCTGGAGATATAAAATTAGATACTTTTTCTATGAAGGTTTATAAAAACAATGTACCCCTTGACTTAACTCCAAAGGAATACCTACTTGTAAAAACTTTTATAGAAAATAAGAATAAACCCTTAAACAGAAATGAGCTTTTAAATATAGTGTGGGGCTATGATTATTTTGGAGATACAAAAATAGTGGATGTAAATATAAGGAGAATAAGAGAAAAGGTAGAGGACAACCCGTCAGCTCCAATACATATAGAAACCGTCTGGGGTATAGGATATAGATGGATATAGATACTATTAGGCTAGTGTATATATTGATAGTACTTTTTAGTGATTACTATTAAATACTCTAGCCTAATTTAAGTCTTATAAATTTTATCTTCTTTAATGATAAATCTAGCTATTGGCTAAACCATTTTTTCATCAAGTAATGCAATCATTCTATTGCATTTTCTCACTATCTCAATATCATTAGTTACAATTATAATAGTTTTCCTTTCTTATTAACTTCCAGAAATATATTAATAATATTTTAACCAGATTTTCTATGTAAGTTTCTAATTGCTTCATCTGCTAGATATGCATTTAAAATTAATTTATATTATTCGACAAATTACAATTTTAGTCATTCCTCTACAATTCCAATTAGTAATAAACCTTATAAAGATACACACAACGCTTCTTTAATTATACTATTGTACTCATTCTAGAGTTGAAAGCATAAATTTAATAATGAAAACTTAACAAATTTCAGTGGGTAAAACTAAAACAATGTGAAAATTATTCATTGTATTTATAAAATAAAATATTTTCAATCACTGTTAAAATTTTGTCATTGATTTTTGCAAAGGATTACATTACAATTTAAATTAATTTAATTATATTTAAGTAATTTAAATATTTTTACCTAATTTATGAATAAGGGGGTAGTTTTCTTTGTGTCAAAATCCTATTAATGATGAAAAGTATGCTGTTTTAGAAGCTTATATCCACAACTTAAAAGATAAAAAGGGGGCTTTAATAGAAGTACTTCATAAAGCTCAAGAAATTTTCAAGTATTTGCCTAATGAAGTTCAAAGCTTTATTGCTGAAAAATTGGACATACCTCTTTCTAAGGTTTATGGGGTAGTTACTTTTTACTCCTATTTTACTACTGAGCCTAGAGGAGAATACGTAATTAATGTGTGCATGGGTACTGCTTGCTTTGTTAGGGGCGCTGCAGCGGTACTGGAAGAGTTCCAAAATAAATTAAACATTAAGGTGGGAGAAACTACTCCTGATGGTAAATTTACCTTAGAAGTATTAAGGTGCGTAGGAGCCTGTGGATTAGCTCCTGTGGTAACAATAAATGATAGAGTCTATGGACATTTCACTAAAGATCAAGTGTCGAAAGTATTATCAGAATATTCTGTATAGGAGGGACGATCTTTGAGTAAAATTAATTCCTTTAAGGAACTTATAAGTTTATATAATAATCTAAAAGACTCTTTAAAAATTCGTAAGGTTTCTCATGAAGAAGAAGTTCAAGCAGAAAATTCTAAGTGTGAAAGAACTATACTAGTATGTCATGGTACAGGCTGTAAATCTGCAGAAAGCCATGTTATTTTGGAAAATCTTATAAATCAAGTGAAAGAAGCAAATTTGTCTAATGAAGTATTGGTTTATCCTACAGGCTGCTTTGGTTTCTGTGAAAAGGGACCTATCGTAAAGGTACTTCCAGACAATGTTTTTTATGTCCATGTAAAGCCCTCGGATGTAGCTGAAATAGTTAATGAACATCTTTTAAAGGGAAAGGTTATAGATAGACTTTTATACGAAGAGCCTACTATTAAAGAAAAGGTTAAAAGGCAAGATGAAATGTCCTTCTATAAAAAACAAAACCGTATAGCTCTTAGAAACTGCGGCTTTATAAATCCCGATGATATAAAAGAATCCATTGCCGCCCATGGCTATCAAGCTCTAGGAAAATGCTTAACAGAGATGACCCAAGATGAAGTTATAAAATTAATGATAGACTCCGGTCTAAGAGGAAGAGGAGGCGGAGGCTTCTCCACTGGTAAAAAGTGGTCCTTCGCTAAGGCTTATGATGCGGATCAAAAATATATAATTTGTAATGCTGACGAAGGAGATCCCGGTGCTTTCATGGATCGTTCCATATTAGAAGGAGATCCTCACAGCGTCATTGAAGCTATGGGTATTGCTGGCTATGCCATAGGGGCTTCTGAAGGCTGCGTTTATATAAGAGCGGAATATCCTCTTGCCATAAGCAGGCTTAGAAATGCTATAAAGGAAGCTAAAGAGTACGGACTACTGGGTAAAAACATCATGGGTACAGGCTTTGATTTCGATGTGAAGATAAAATATGGTGCCGGCGCTTTTGTATGCGGTGAAGAAACAGCATTGATTCATTCTATAGAAGGTAACCGTGGAGAGCCCACCAATAAGCCTCCTTTCCCAGCAGAAAGGGGTCTCTGGGGAAAACCAACCTGTGTAAATAACGTAGAAACCCTTGCAAATATACCTGCTATAATTCTAAATGGCGATGAGTGGTATAGCTCCATTGGAACAAATACCTCCAAGGGAACTAAGGTATTTGCCCTGGCAGGAAAAATAAATAATGTAGGCCTGGTAGAAGTACCTATGGGAACTTCTCTTAGGGAAATAATCTATGATATAGGTGGTGGAATAAAGAACGGACGTAAATTTAAAGCTGTACAAACTGGAGGTCCTTCTGGCGGATGTATCCCCGCATCTAATTTAGATACAGCTATAGATTATGAATCCCTAAACTCTATAGGTTCTATGATGGGTTCCGGCGGTATGATAGTAATGGACGAAGATAACTGCATGGTGGATATAGCTAAGTTCTATCTAGAATTTACCGTGGATGAATCCTGCGGAAAATGTACCCCTTGCAGAGTTGGTAATAAGAGACTCCTTGAAATACTCACAAGGATAACCAATGGCCAAGGTACTGAACAGGATCTGATAAAACTAAAAGAATTAGCTGAAACCATAAAAGACACCGCCTTATGCGGACTTGGACAAACTGCTCCAAACCCAGTTTTAAGCACTATGAAATATTTTATGGATGAATATGAAGCTCATGTTAAGGAAAAATGCTGTCCTGCTGGTATATGTAAGAATTTAGTTCAATATGAGATTACAGATAAGTGTATCGGATGTACTAAATGTGCTAGAAATTGTCCAGTAAATTGTATTGCCGGTACTGTTAAAACAAAGCATACCATAGATGCTAATAAATGCATCAAATGTGGAAGCTGTTTCACTGCTTGCCCTGTAGGCGCAATCATTAAAAAGTAAGAAGAGAGGTGTGCACTGTGAGTTTAATTAATTTAACCATAAACGGAAAACCTATAGAGGTTGAGCAAGGTACTACAATATTACAAGCTGCTAGAAAATTAAATATAAATATCCCTACCCTCTGCCATCTTAATCTTCATGATAATAAGACCGTAAATCACCCTGGATCCTGCAGAGTATGTGTGGTAGAAGTAGAAGGTAGAAGGAATCTTGCTCCAGCCTGCTGTACCCCTGTATCCATGGGTATGGTAGTAAAAACCAATTCCATAAAGGCGGTAAAGGCTAGAAGGAGTATGGTAGAGCTTTTACTTTCAGACCATCCCCAAGATTGTCTCCTTTGTAAAAAGAGCACAAACTGTGATTTGCAAAAATTAGCTGTGGAGCTTGGAATATTTGAAATAAAATATAAAGGCGATATGTCTACCTATGATTTAGATGATTCCAGCTACTCTATAATAAGAGATTTAGATAAGTGTGTTCTATGCAGACGCTGCGAAACCATGTGTAATGAGGTACAGACTGTAGGTATCCTGTCTGCTGTAGGCAGAGGTTTTGAAACCGTGGTATCCCCTGCATTTAAGCTTCCTATGCTTGAAACCAACTGTACTTTCTGCGGTCAATGCGTAAGCGTATGTCCTACCGGTGCTCTCATTGAGGTTAATAATGTTTCAAAGGTTTGGGATGCTCTAAATGATAAGAGTAAGACTGTTATAGTACAAACTGCTCCTGCAGTAAGAACAGCTCTTGGTGAAGCCTTTGGTATGGAACCTGGAACTTTAGTTACAGGAAAAATGGTAGCTGCCCTTCGGGCCTTGGGCTTTAATAAGGTCTTTGACACAGACTTCGCCGCTGACTTAACAATAATGGAGGAAGCTTCAGAATTTATTCATAGATTAGAGCACGACGGAAGGCTTCCTATGCTTACTAGCTGCTGCCCTGCTTGGATAAACTTTATGGAACAAAACTTTAGCGATTTACTGGACATTCCATCCTCCTGTAAATCTCCACAGCAAATGTTTGGAGCTGTAGCAAAAACCTATTTAGCTGAAAAAATGGGGGTTAAGCCTCAAGATTTAATAGTGGTTTCAGTGATGCCTTGCCTAGCTAAAAAGTATGAGGCTGCAAGACCTGAAATGAATAGAAATGGAGTGCCAGATGTAGACATAGTTATCTCCACAAGAGAATTGGCTCAGATGATAAAAGAAGCAGGTATAGATTTTGTTTCCCTAGAAGAGGAAGCTTTTGAAAATCCTTTAGGAGAATCTACCGGTGCTGCGGTTATCTTTGGTACCAGCGGCGGGGTTATGGAGGCAGCTCTACGTACTGCTTATGAGTGGATAACCAATGAATCTCTTGAAAGCCTAGACTTTGAGGCGGTAAGGGGACTTCAAGGTATTAAGGAAGCCACTGTAAAAATTAAAGATATGGATGTTAAGGTTGCTATATCCAATGGTCTTGGTAATGCTAGAAAGCTTCTTCAAGCTATAAGAGAAGGCAAGGCAAACTATCACTTAATTGAAATCATGGCTTGCCCAGGAGGATGTATCGATGGCGGCGGTCAGCCATATATCCATGGAAATGCAGAAATCCTTCAAAAAAGAATGAAGGCTATATATACAGAAGATAAAAATAAGACCATAAGAAAATCTCATGAAAACCCATATATCAAAAATTTATATGATGAATTTTTAGGAAAACCTTATGGGGAAAAGGCTCATGAACTTCTTCACACTCACTATCATAAGAGAAAGTAATCTCTATAAAAATAGGAAGGTACTATAAACCTTCCTATTTTTACACATAATTTATCTTAACTATCCTTCCAAGCCTTTGCATAAACTGGCATAATTCTTCAACCAACCTCATCTTTATACCTATACTTAAATAAAATTCTTCTTTATCATAGGCTTTATTCCAAGCCTTACCCACCCATAAATTAAGATGAGTACATTCCTCCAGGAGTATTTTTGCAAGACGTATAGCTCCATCCTCCCCCTTAAGGCTGTTTTCTCTTCCTTCTTCAAGAAAAGAATCTGCGTATTCTCTTATGATTTCTATGGTTTTGCTTAAGGTTATAACCCCTTCTGTTATTAAGTCTACTCCATCCATATAAAATATAGGAGGAATTTCAGAGTTTATGTCCTTAGCATCTACCACTAAGCTTCTTTTAAGTATCCTCTCAGCTATGTTTGCCGCAGTACCGCCGCATATTATCTTCTTTCCTTTCCCTCTCATAAGCTCATTAATCACATAAGCATCCTTTTCCTTATGCTCAGGAGGTCCAGTAAATAAATCTACATACTGAGGTCGTTTTATTTTAATTCCAATGGCAGTGGCATCATCTCCAGGCTTACATCCGTATAAGTACCAGCAGGCATCTATGAGGTCTCTGCTGATATTCTTTGCGCATCTTTTATTTCCGCTGCTCCTAAGGAGGTAACTTTCAACATCACTCCATTGCCAACCCATATTTAGTACGTTGCCTTCCCCAGCATGCAAAACCCCATCGCTTATAATGGTTATAACATCCTCTTCTTGTAAGGAAAAATTACTTTCTAAAATTTTTCTTCCATTGATTATGGTTTCTTTTCTCTCTACCTTAATGCTTTCTCCTTTTCTTATGAGGAAGAAGGGAGGATTTTCATATTCTACAGCATAGGTTCTCCCATCTCTTTGTATTTTCATAATGGTAAAGGTAGAGTAAGCTATATGTCTTTCACTGCATATGGGCAAAGTATTCACTATAGTATGCACCGTTTCATAAATATCCGCCCCGCCTTTTATCATAGTTGCTGCTATACGGCTGGTTAAGGTAGCTAGTATATTAGCTTTAACCCCGCTGCCTAAGCCATCTGCTAAAACTATCACCGTACTGTCCTCTACCTTAATAATTTCTACCATATCTCCGCAGAGTTCTTCACCCTTTTTCTTTAAGCTGTCAAAGGAGGTATCTACAAAACAACTCATTTAGTCTCCCCCGTTTCTCCGCTGATAACCTTTCTAAGCTCCATTAAAATCAATTTCGTTTCCGCTGTAGTTTCTCCTAGAACTCCTGCTATTTCCTGGGCAACTCTCATTTGCTTTTGTATAATTTCATCTGCTGCATTTAGAGCATTTCTTTTTATTTTAATAAGCTCTTCTCTGTTTTTCTCTTCATCTATAATATTTACTAGGGTGATCAACACTGCATCCTGCTTTTCTAAATATATAGAATTTATAATAAACACAGCATTATACTTTGCATAGACAACCTTCTTGCCTATGATATTTTCTCCTGTTTCTTTAACCTTTTTAATATCTTCCTCTTCTATTAAGATAGATATGGGCTTTCCAATAATATTTTCTTTATCTACTAAAAACACCTTTTCTGCCGCAGGATTTATTTCTTTGATTCTCATATCTCCATCTATCAGGATTAAACCATTAGGTGTATTTTCAATTATCACATTTGACAAGCTCTCTGCTTTACTCCTCATATAATGCAGGCACATACTGGTTTCTGCCATGCCTTCATAAACAGCTTGAGCTTTTTCTCTGCAAGTATTATAGCCACACACACCGCAGTTTAGTTCATCTTCCTTTGTAAACTTACCCATCCGCCTCATTATCTTAGCTATTTCTTCTTCTATAGGAGGATCTTTAATGATCTTTTTATCTTTAAAAGCTCTAGAAAAAACAATGCCTTCAGGGATAATCATCTCTTCATCGTCTGCGCTTCCCACTCTTTTATTAATATAATTTCTAACCTTACTAAACCTTGTGTAGTAGCCTTCTTCATCCTTTATCATCTTAGGGCCCCCAATACAGCTTCCTTTACAGGAACTCACTTCCACAAAGCAGTTTTTAAGCTTCCCTTCCTTTATAGATTTTAAAACTTCCATGCAGTCTTCAGTACCGGTTACTGAAATTGTATTTAGAGATCTATTATGAAATTTTCCTCCCATGCATTCTAGTATTCCTCCACCCAATGGAAAGCTTCTTCCACCAGATAAGTGATTATGCTGAAACTCAGATACTTCAAGATCCTTTATGTTAATAGCCTCTTCCTTTAGCCAAGCTTTTACCTCTTCGAAGGTAAGCACAGCATTTATTATTTTCTCATCCTTATATTCCTCTACTTCAACTTTTTTAGCATGACAAGGCCCTATAAAAACCACAAAGGAATCCTTTCCATATACATGCTTTAAAATCTTTCCATGGGCAACCATTGGTGAAACCGTAGGAATCATGTATTTAACTAGCTCAGGATAATATTTTTCTACTAGATAGTTAGCAGAGGGGCAAGAGGTTGTAATATAATTATCTTGATTATGGGATTCTACATATTCATTGTATTGCTTGGCTACTAGTTCTGCTCCATAAGCTGTCTCATGGACATAGGAAAATCCTAGCTTCTTTAAGGCTGTAATGACTTTTCCTTCTTCCACATCAAAGAAACCAGCAAAGGAAGGAGCTAAGGTCGCTATTACTGGTGTACTTAAATTTACTATATACTTTACCATATCTAAATCACTCAGTACTTGTCTGGCATTTTGAGGACATATGGAAAGACAGTGGCCACAAGCAATACATCTATCCTCTTCTATTTCAGCCTGCTCATTTTTAAATTTAATAGCCTTTACAGGACATGCTCTAAGGCATTTATAACAATTTTTGCAATTAGCTTTAGAAAAATTCATGTATTTCATATGGACACATCCTTCCCTATCATATACTTTAATTATATTATTTTTGTTAATTATTTATCAACTTAATTTATGGAAATACTTATGGAAGGTTAGCCATCAATTGCATAAAAAAATAGTATACCTTTGGCACACTATTTTCAGTATATAAAGTATTATAGCAGTATTGCTAGCAAATATTATAATAATATATTGTCAGTTAATATCTTTATCAAAAAAGAAAAGACCTACTTATATATTTGTAAGTAGATCTTTTAAAAACTTTTTAATTTATCCTATAGCTAAGAATCACTTGATTATACTCTCTATGGCATAGGATACTCCATCATCATCATTTGAGAATGTTACCATATCACAAATTTCTTTTATTTCTTCTTTTGCATTTCCCATAGCTACACTATATCCAGCTTCTTTTAGCATAGGAATATCATTTTCAGAATCGCCTATGGCTACTATTTCTGATCTATTTATTCCATAATAACTCATAACATCATTAACAGCTCTTCCTTTATGGGTATTTTCGCCGGTTATATCTATGCTTATATCCATATAACTACTAATAGTTAATCCTTTTATTTTTTGTAGTTTCATACTAAGCTTATCAACTTCTTTTATATCATAGGAATATGCTAAAATTTTAATAATATCTTTAGCATTATTGGATATTTCATCCCATGATAAATTAGTATATGATTTTACTTTTAGTTCATCTGGAACCTTATCATTAATACTGTCATATAAAAATCTCTCATCATAAGCTTCTGTTGTATAAAACAAGTTTTTCCCTTTGAAGAAGCTCTTACAATTAGAACTCTTTAATATATCAATAGCTTCAATAAGGGCCTTATTGCTTATATAATTTATCATTATATCTTTTCCTTTATCATAGCAGGCTCCATTAAAGGATATAACTTCTACATCTTTATGAATTTCTTTAGCTAAATATTTTGAAAAACAATAGGGTCTTCCAGTAACTATAAAAACTTTATTTCCTTTATTAATTGCTTTTCTAATAGATTCTTTATTAACATCACTTACTGTTTTATCACTTCTCAATAATGTTCCATCAAGATCAATACAAAAAGCTTTCATTAAAATGTTTCCTTTAATATTTCTTCTAAGTATTCTCTTGAGCCAAATGGTAAGTGATCAAGAATCGGGGATTTTAATATTTTTTGAAATTCTTCTTCTTTAACACCTAAATCAGATAATTTCTTTCTTATTCCAATAGTTTCTAATAGCTCACATATGTAACTATAGAGAACATTATCTTCATTATCTAATTCTATATTGGGATTAAATAATTGAGCTACCCTATTAAATTTTTCTTTATTTTCTTTAAAAGATTGTTTTATATAAGGAGGGAAAACTACTGCTAAAGCTTCACCATGAGAAACATGAGAAATTCCTCCTATTATTTCTGATAATGGATGAGGTACAGCTGCACCTGAATTTGCTAAGGCTCTTCCTGCTAAAGTGTCTGCCAAAGACATTTTTTCACGATATTCTATGTTACTTGGATCCTTCATTACCTTAGGTAGGTTTTCAATAACTAATTCCATGGCTTTTAAGGAATCCATTGAACTAAATAAAGAAGCCCTCTTATTTATAAAACTTTCAAAAGCATGAGTAAATGCATCAAAGCCTGTTGAAGCAGTGATTCTTGGCGGTAATGTTAAAGTTAATTCTGAATCTACAATACATTCTTTTGAAAATAAGTCTTGGTGAAAAAATGTTATTTTTTCATCTCCTTTTGTTATTACTGCCGCTTGTGTTACCTGTGAACCTGTTCCTGATGTGGTTGGAACACTAATTAAAGGTAATATTGTATCACTGTAAGAAGGATAATCTTCAAATGGCGAACTAAATTTATTAAATATATCATCCCAATTTATTTTTTCTAATCCATTTGTAAAGGCAATAGCTTTTGCTGTATCAATACTGCTGCCACCTCCAACTGCTAGTACAAAATCTACTGGATTCTTCTTTAACATATCAAACCCTTCTTGTACTATTTCTACCTTTGGATTTGGTTCTACTTTATCAAAATGAAAAACTTCAATATTAACACTTTCTAAAATCTTCTTTGTCTTGTTATATAAGCTTTGTAATGGAGCATCAGCTGTTGTAACCAAAAGACACCTTTTACCATACTTTTTACATATTTCTCCCAGCTCATCTAATCTACCTGCACCAAAATGTATTTTGGTTGGTTGATAATAATTAAACATAAATTAATCCTCCCTTTGATATTTATAGTTTAAGTATAATAATAAATTATCTGTTCCTCTACTTACTAAAGTATAAATTCAAATCCATATTCATACGGCAATCTATAAACATATGCCTATAATTACAAATTTCATTTATCATTTTGCATTATAAATAAACGTTATATCTTTACATATCATTGTGGTAACAATCATACACTCTAACTTGTGTACAAGCCCATTTTTAGGGGGATATAATATAGTGGAAAGTGAGGTGCTGCATATTATGGATATAAAAGAATTACAAAACCATGCCACAAATATACGTAAAAATATAATAAAAATGATAGCAAATACAAACTCTGGCCATCCAGGCGGATCTCTTTCTTCTGCAGATATATTAACTGTACTTTACTTTGAAGAAATGAATATTTCTAAAGAAAACCTTAAAGGAGTAGATAGGGACAGATTTGTATTATCAAAAGGACATGCTTCTCCATTACTTTATTCAACTCTATGTGAAAAAGGATTTTTAAATGAGGAAGACCTTTTAACCTTCCGTAAAATAAACTCACCACTTCAAGGTCATCCAAATATGAATTATGTAGATGGTGTAGATATGTCTACTGGTTCTTTAGGTCAAGGTATATCTGCAGCTGTTGGTATGGCTCTTTCCAATAAGACAGATAATAACGACCATCGTGTTTATGCATTACTTGGAGACGGAGAATGCGAAGAAGGACAAGTATGGGAAGCTGCTATGGCTGCTGCTCACTATAAATTAGATAACCTTTGTGCCATAGTAGATTTTAATGGACTACAAATTGATGGGGATATCAAAAAGGTAATGAATCCTACTCCTATAGATACAAAATTTAAAGCTTTTGGCTGGAATGTAATAACTATCCATGGCCATGATTTTAAAGAAATTGAAAAAGCTTTTGAAGAAGCTAGAAATACAAAGGGAAAACCAACCATGATTCTAGCACGTACTGTAAAAGGAAAAGGAGTATCCTTTATGGAGAATAATGCCGGATGGCACGGAACTGCTCCAAATAAAGAACAATGCGAAAATGCATTAAGAGAGTTAGGTGATTAGATGGGTAAGTTAGCCACAAGAGAAGCCTATGGTAAGGCATTATCTGAATTAATTGTAGAAAATGAAAAGGTATTTGTTTTAGATGCAGATTTAACAAAATCAACAAAGACTTCTGAAGCAAAGGCTGCATGTCCAAATAGACACTTTAATATGGGTATAGCTGAAGGAAACATGATAGGTGTAGCTGCTGGACTAGCTTCTAGTGGGAAAATAGTATATGCTTCTTCCTTCGCCATGTTTTTAGCTGGCAGAGCTTACGAACAAATTAGAAATAGTATAGGATACCCTCATCTAAATGTTAAACTTTGTGGAACTCATGCTGGTATTAGTGTTGGAGAAGATGGTGCATCCCATCAAGCAATAGAGGATTTATCTTTAATGAGAGGAATTCCTGGAATGTATGTTTTCCAACCTTGTGATGAAGTTGAAACAAAAGCTATAATAAAATCTATAGCAAATCTAAACGCTCCTTGCTATGTACGTTTAGGAAGATGCGCTGTTGAAAGTGTAAATGATGAAAATTATAAGTTTGAAGTTGGTAAGGGAGTTACTTTACATAAAGGTAAAAAAGTAGCAATCATAGCTACTGGTCTTATGGTGCAAGAAGCTCTTAAAGCTGCAAAAGAATTAGATGATATAGATCCAACAGTTGTAAATATTCATACTATTAAGCCTATTGATAAAGATTTAATCATAGAAATTTCAAGAACTCACGATGTAATAATAACTTGTGAAGAACATAATGTCATAGGTGGTTTAGGAAGTGCCGTTGCTGAGGTCCTTGCTCCTTATAATGGTGCAAGACAATATATGATAGGTATTGAAGACACCTTTGGTGAAAGTGGAACTCCTAATGAATTGTTAAATAAGTATGGCCTTTGTGCTTCTAATATAGTTAAGAAGGTAAGGGAGGTTATTTAATGCTTTATATTATAGATACCGCTAATAATGAAGAAATTAAAGACTCTTTATCCCTTGGAATTAATGGAGTTACTGCAAATTCTTCAATGTATTTAAAAAACAATCAAAATTTTTACAGTTTCTTAAAGGAATACTCTTCTAAAAGCCTTGATTTTTTAAGTGGTGAAGTTATGAGTGATACTTTTGAAGATATGGTTGAAGAAGTTAATAAAATTCAAGAAATTAATAAGAATATTGTAATTAAGATAAATTTTTCAAAAGAAGGATTAAAGCTTTGTAAATACCTTAAAGAAAAAGGCATTAAAAGTGCGATGACATTAATTTTTAATGTTGCCCAAGCTTTAGCAGCTATTAATTCCGGTGCTGATTACCTATTTGTGTTTATTGGCAGAAATGATGATAATGGACAAGATGGACTTTCAATAATTGATTCCATCCAATCCGTTGTTAAAAATAAAAATTACAAAACAAAGGTGGTAGCTGCCTCTATAAAAAATTTATATCAATTAGAAAAATTATCTACAATGGGCATAGATTTTGCAGCTATTCCTTATAACTTATATATAAAATCTCTTTATCATCCTTTAACTGAATCAGGTAGTAAAACATTTAAAGAGGACTGGAAATCTCTAAAAAGCAATTAATAATTTATAGCTTTAAAAAAACTATGGAAACCTTACTTTAACTTGGTTTCCATAGTTTTTTATTTCAATACACGCATTATAATATTCTACTTTTAGCTCTCTACCCTAAATCTATGTGTATTTTTATATTTTAATAATCCATCTTCTGATAATGCTACTTCATTCCCTAAAATAAGAGGCCTTATATAATCTCTCATCTTTTCAGTAACATTACTATTTTCCTTATCAATCCAATCTAAAGGAACATATTTTACTTTATTACAAACCTCACTAACCTCTACAAGCCCTGCTACAGATTTATACTCTTCATTATTATTACTGTTTCTCTCTATAGCTACCATAAACCCGCTCTTTCCTTTTAGAGCACTTATAACTCCATATCTCCCTACCATTTCTGCTTCATTCAAATCTGTTTTAGATGAACAATGCATTGCACATCTTTGTACTACTCCAGCTTCTTGTAATTTTACATTCTTAGTTACATACTCTTTAATAATATCTTGTAGATATTTTCCTACTCCGCCTAATTGCTTATGACCAAAGGAGTCAACTTCATAGCAATTATCCTCTACATTAATATATTCCCCATTACTTCCTTTAAGTCCCTCAGAAGTTACAATTAAAAGTTTACTATTTTTCTTTAAACTTTCTTTAACCTCTTTTATGAATCTCTCCTTTTCAAATGCAGTTTCAGGCAGGTAGATAAGTTGATTTATCCCCGGTACTAATTCTTTTAATATTCCAGTAGATCCTGCAATCCATCCGGTATCTCTTCCCATTACTTCCATTATCATTATAGATTCTTTATCGTAACAATTTATATCAAACCATAATTCTAAAGCTATATTACAAAGATATTTTGCAGTACTTGCAAAACCAGGCGTATGATCTGTGTTTATAAGGTCATTATCTATTGTCTTAGGTATTCCTATTACCTTTACATCTAATCCTATTTTTTTAACATAATCATTGATTTTGCTTACTGCATCCATAGAATCATTTCCACCTATATAGAAAAAATACCCTATTTCATATTTGTTAAAGATCTCTATTAGTTTTTCATAATCACTACTTTTAACTTCAATGCTAGGAAGTTTATATCTGCAGGAACCTAACGCTGATGAAGGCATATTTCTAAGTTCTTTTAAAGCTTCTTCACTATGACAAGATAAATCAATTACTTTATCTTTTATAATACCTTCTATTCCATATAATCCGCCATAAACCTTTCCTGATGGCTGAGCTAATAAGAATTCACTTATTACTCCATAAAGGGATGAATTTATAACGGCTGTTGGTCCTCCTGATTGAGCTACTAAACAATTCTTTCTCAATTTAATTCCTCCTCTTAGATTACTTGTCCATTAAATTCCAATAGTCACATGAAACTATAACTGATTCCACCATACTTACAGCTTGGGCAAGATTTTTACCAGCAATATCAAAGGCCGTTCCATGATCTACAGATGATCTTAAAAATGGCAATCCTAATGTTAATGATATAGTTCTATCAAAGTCAAAAGTTTTACAAGCTATATGCCCTTGATCATGATAAAGAGATAATATAGCATGATATATTCCACTCTTTCCCAAATGGAAAACAGAGTCTGCCGGTACAGGTCCTACTACATTCATTCCCAATTCCTTCGCCTCTAATATAGCTGGAATTAAAGCTTCCTTTTCCTCATTTCCAAATAATCCATTATCAGAACCATGAGGGTTAAGGGCTGCTATTGCAATTTTAGGTTTTTCAATTCCTATATCTGTAATCTCTTTATTAATTAGTTTAATGTTTTCTAAAACTCTTTCTTTATTTATATAATCACAAGCATCCCTTAAGGATAAATGCCTGCTTAAAAAGAAAACTCTTAATTTGTGACAATTAAACATAGTTAATGCGTATTTAGATTGTGTAAGTTCTTTAATTATTTCTGTATGTCCTGCTTCTTTAACTCCTATAAGTTTTATAGATTCTTTATTTATTGGAGCTGTATCTAATATATCTATTTCTTTATTCTTAGCTAACGAAGTTCCCTTAGCTATAGCGTCATAAGCCATTTGCCCCGCCAAGGCTTGAACCTTTCCATACTCTATGCTTTGGAAATCATATTCTCCAGTTTCTATTAAGTCTATAGTTCCTATTTCAAACTTACCTTCACTAGGCTTTGATATTACATTTAATTTGAAATTACATTTTTTTAGATCCATAGCCTTTTTAATAGTTCCACTACATCCTATAAGCACTGGTTTACATTTTTTATATACTTCTTCTTTCATCAAAGCTTCAACACATATTTCTGGTCCTATTCCTGCAGGATCTCCAATGGTTATTCCAATAATGGGATTGCTTTTCTTCTTCATATATATCTCCATCAATATTAATTATTTTATAGAAAAATTGTGTTTATTTAGAATTCTTATTTCTTACCTGGTAACTTATAATTCATTATGATTTTCAAAAAATTAGACTGCTAACTTTTGCGTTAACAATCTAATTATGTTGTAATTTATTTAAGCGTTAAGAATTATCTAATTGCTGCTACAACAGTATAAGTTAGTAATATGCATATTAACAGTACTAAGCTTAAAAGCATTATAGAAGATTTTTGTTCTTCTCTTTTTATGTCTTTAAGTAAATCTGTTATCTTTACATCTCTCCATTTAAAATATTTTATTAATGATAAGGTTAACAATCCTGCCGTTACAAAGTTAAATAAAATAACTTCTCCAACAATGATTATCATATGCTTTAAACGGATAGTCTCTATATTTTTTGATAACTTTATATCTTTAATTATATTATTTAATTCAAACCATATATATAAATTTGCTACACTAGCTATGAAACCAATTACATTGGCAGGTGCTTCTGTAAAAAGTCTATGGACATCACCTTTATAGTTACCAATTTGCAAACCTACATATATTAAGAAAATTATTGTAATAACTACAGACATATTTTTTGCATACACTATTAACCTAAAATCTTTATTCTCTTTTAACCTATTAGACATTCTCCTACTTTTATTATTGTTTTTCATAGCTTATTAATCAATTTGTAATATGTCTTTAACAGCAGTAGTAATATTACCCACTCGAACCCCATAAATTACTTGTATAGAATTTTTACCACGTACAACTCCTAATGCTTCAAGACTATTTTTCCAATCTTGGTCTGTAACTATTAGAGAGTCATCTTTTACGGTTACACGTAATCTAGTTGCACAACAAGTTACCGTTTCAATATTATCTGCTCCACCAAGGGCTTCAACAATACGTACTTCTAAGGATTCTTCTGCAATTGTACTTTCAGCTGCATCTTTACCTTCTTTAATATTATTGTATTCTTTTTTACTCATTAGTTTTACTTCTGAATCAGTATCTCTACCTGGTGTCTTTAAGTTGAATTTTACAATAGCAAACTTAAATACGAAATAGTATACTGCAAATACTAATGGTAATAACCATATTAGTGACATAGCATGTACTTTTTGTGGTTGGAATATGTTTGGAATCATGAAGAATAATGCAGTACCATTAATTGATATCTTTGCTACTTCTGCTAGTACGTAACATAATCCACATAAAGGAGCATACACTAGAAAATACAGTAATGGGGCTACAAATAAAAATGTATATTCAATAGGTTCTGAAATACCAACTAATGCAAGAGTAAATACCGCAGGCACAAGAATAGCTGCAACTTTCTTTCTTTTCTCTGGCATAGCTGTATGATACATAGCTAGCGCAGCTGCTGGTAATCCAGCTAATTGGAATAATAAACGTCCATTTGTAAAGTTACGAGTGATATAACCTGTTGCTGCTGCACTTGCCGCTTGTCCGTTTATTATATTTCTAACACCTTCGTATAACACGCCATCCACTGACATTGTTCCCCCAACTTTAGAGTATTCAATTGGGAATGCTATTAAGTGATGTATTCCAAATGGAAGTAACATCTTGTCTAAGGTTCCAAATACAAAGGTTCCGAATAATCCGCTTGATGATATGAATTGTGTTATTCC
Organism: Clostridium amylolyticum; assembly: GCF_900142075.1. GTDB lineage: Bacteria > Bacillota > Clostridia > Clostridiales > Clostridiaceae > Clostridium_AA > Clostridium_AA amylolyticum. The sequence goes on along the minus strand of NZ_FQZO01000001.1, from coordinate 268,274 downwards.
TTGTAAGCCACTTGCAATGTAAGGCCATACATAATAGAAAACAATAGCTAATGGAATTGATGCTAGAGCAGCCATAATAATTACAAATTTTGTTCCAGCAAAGAAAGCAAACATAGCTGGAAGTTTTTTGTCTACAAATTTATTATGTAAAAAAGCTGCTACAAGACCTGTTATAATACCAGAGAATATACCCATATTGTAAGTAAAGAATCCTAAAGATTGTGACCACAATGCGTTAAAGTTTAAAGCTGCTTGTTCGCTATACCCCTTTTCCAATAACGCTTTTACCGTTGTTGTTTCTGCATTCCATCCATTTAAGGCTGCAAAACGTTGGATACTTGATATAAAACAAAAGAATAATATTAGTCCAGCAAATGCTCCCCAACCTTTTTCTTTTTTAGAAAGTGTAAAAGCTATACCTACTGCAAACCATAATTGAAGGTTATTCATAAACATAAAGCCAAGATTAGTTATCATGCTAAATAGTTTATATAATATTGTTCCTTCTGATAGGATATAATTTGTAAAGGCACTACCTATACCAACAAAGAATCCTACAAGTACTAAAAGAATTATTGGTACCATCATTGCCCCAGCAAAAGTTTGCAATTTTGCTTGAATCTTTTTCATATTATTTAGCTCCTCTCTTAATATCTTTTTTTTACAATTTCATTCTATCACAGGATTTTTTTATATTCTATAAAGCACTCTATAGGTATAATTCACTAATATTATGGCAACTTTTTGACATCGTTATCATATAACTATTTGCAAGCTAACATATATAAAGCTTCACAGTATATTTCTGTAGCCTTCATTAATGAATCAATACTCATATTTTCATTAGGCATATGTGGATTTGGTTCCTCTCCCTCAAAGGTTGCCCCAAAAGCAACACCATTTTTTAAAACTCTAGCATAAGATGCTCCTCCCTTAGTAATAGTGTCCGCCTCTTCATTCATAACCCTTTTATATGCTTCTTTTAAAGCCATTATAAGTTCACTATCATTAGAGACATATAATAACTTTTTCTCTCTTTCAAAATCTACATTAAACTTATATTCCTTAGCTAATTCATAAAACCTATTTTTTATTTCTGTAGGTTCTATGTTTTTAGGATAGCGATAATCTAAAGACATTTCTCCTTTTCCATTTTTCCACTTTATAGTCATTGGGCATATTGAACTCTTTCCCATTTCCTTATCTTCCCTATATAATCCTATCTTTTCTCCATAAAAATCATCTAATAAACAGTCCTTTATAAAGTTCATCATATTTACTATGCCCTTTTCCTTGAAGCCAAAATCATAAAAATCCCTTACAAATAAAAACATAGCATTTTTACCACGTTGAGGATTCCTTGATAAAGAGGTTTTTCCTTTGTATATTAAAGTAACCTCATCATCTCCTAATAAAATTTCATGTGCATTTTTTGAATAAGAAAGTATATTATCTATATTTTTCGTTTTAAATATTACTCTAAGATCATCACACACATAATTCACTTTATTTCTACTTTCTATACTACATATTTCTTCTCCAGTATCCTCACCCTTAAAGGAAACCTTGATACCCAATATACCTTTTTCTCCATTTACTATTGGAAAGTTTCCATCAGGAGAAAATCCTAAAGCTGGCTGACTATGCTTTTTGAAATAATGCTCCATACATTCCCAAGTGGTTTCTTCTGCTCCCCCTACTATTACTCTAACCTTCCTTTTCCATTTAACCTTCATATCCTTTAGAATCTTTGCTGCATATAATGCTGCAATTAGAGGTCCTTTATCATCATTAACACCTCTACCGAAAATTTTATTATTTTTTACTATCATAGAAAATGGCTCTGTTTCCCATTCTTCAATATTTTGAACATCTACAACATCAAGATGAGCTAGAACTCCTACATACTCTTCTCCTTCTCCTATTTCTGCATGGGCAGCATATCCTTCATCATTTTCACAAGTAAATCCAAGTTTATTTGCAATTTCCAGGAAACGATGAAAAGCTATTTTAATATTTTCACCAAAAGGTGAACCTAAACCTTTAGTGGATAAATCTCTAATTGAAGGAACTTCAACCAAATAGGCAATATCATTTAACATGCATTGCTTATATTCTTGTATTTTTTTTGTGTATTTAATCATATAAAACACTCCTTTTTATAATAAAATTTAAAACTATCTACCTTGACAAAAATTATCCTAAACTCTATAGTTTGATTAACGGAGGTGATTATTTTGTCGAATAATAGAATCCTTAATATAGTTAATTTATTACTAAAATCAGACAATTACATAACTATTGATACTATTTCAAAAGAGCTTGAAGTATCAAATAAAACTATACGTAACGATCTAAAGTTAGCAGAAGAATGGTTAAAAGAAAACGATTTAAAATTAATTAAGAAAACGGGAGTTGGCGTTACTATTGAAGGTGAACGTTCCTCAAAACTCCATACTCTCAACCTAATTAAATCAAAAAATAAAAAGCTTATTGACTTCTCCCCAGAAGCAAGAAAATTATATTTAGCTATGCGTTTAATAACAAGTACAGAAAATTGCAGGGTATATGAACTAGCAAATGAACTTTACGTAAGTAGAGCTACAATCCATAAAGATCTTCTATCTTTATCCCCTATTTTAGATAAACATAAAATTAAATTAAATAGGAAAAACAATAATGGAATCAGTATTACCGGTAAAGAAAGAAATCTTCGTAATCTATTAATTGAATTAATGTTAAATGATAATGGCTATGAAACATTTATAAATATTATAAAAAATGATGCTTACCAATGTGATGGATCCTTTGTTTTTTCTGGTATAGACTACATAGATGATGAATATAAAGAATTCATTAACTTAATACTACATTCTGGAAATAAGTACATCAACTCTCTTTTATTTCAACCTCTAGTTATGGTTTTACTTCACCTTTTTGTAGCTTTTATTCGTGCAAAAGATCATCATAATGTAAATTTATCAGAAGAATTTATGAACGAACTTAAATATGAGCCTTTCTACAATGAAGCAAAGGAACTAACTGATTTATTATCTAATAAGTATAATATTACCTTCAGTGAATTGGACATTCGTTATTTACAGGTTTACTTTATCTCTCTACAAAACAATCGTACTTTAAACCCTGAAAATGAGAAAGAAGCAAAAACTCTTACAAATGAAATAATAAGTTCTCTTAAAGATGAATTTCATCTTCCTTTTGATAAAGATGAAACATTTAAAAATTCTCTTTACACTCACTTTTACTCGGCTATAACAAGATTTCGTCATGGTATAAAAATTGATAATCCTTTAATGACTGAAATTAAAACATTGTACAAAAATACTTTTAATATTATGAAAAAAACCTCGCATATAATTGAACAACGTTATAATTGTCAGGTTAGTGATGATGAAATTGGATACTTGGCACTGCATTTAGCATGTTCTTTAGAAAGTATGAAAAAACCGTTAAAAACCGTTGTTGTATGCCATGGTGGAATTGGTGCTAGCAATCTTTTGGTAAGAAAATTAAGTACTCAAATACCCGAAATTCAAATTGTTTCTCAAGAGACCTTCTTATCCATACATGAAGCTGATTTAAATGAAATTGAATTAATTATATCTACAATAGATTTTAATTTCACCAAAGATATACCTGTTTTAATAATAAATAATCTATTATTCGATTATGATATTACCCGAATAAAAGATATTATTAAATCATACTACAAAAAGAAAAATGATCCCTTAAATAATATACAGGATACTGTTAAAAAATGAATTGGATATATGTAAGTTATTTACCATAACTTACATATATCCAATGAGCTTATAGGAATGAAACAAAAATTATTGGTCTTTCTAAGCTTTATAATAAGCACTAATATCTTTTCCTCCCTTAACTTCTCTACCAAATTCACAGGAAAAATCTTCATAAGCTTCTTTATTAGTAAAAATAATCATGGTTGTTAAATCATATCCTTTTCCTTCTAAGTAAGGACGATCTATAGATAATATTTCATCACCTGATTTTACCTTATCTCCTGCACTTAAATTACATTTAAAGCCTTTACCTTCTTCTTCTACTGTATTAATTCCAATATGAACTAAGAGCTCCATCCCATCCTCTAAAGTTAATGCATAAGCATGATTACTAGGAAAAAGCATTGAAATCACTCCATCAGCAGGACTATAGAATACACTTCCTTTTGTTTTAATAGCAAAGCCATCCCCCATTATCTTTTCAGAAAAAACAGGATCATTAACCTTTTCTAATTCAATTAAAACCCCATCTGCACAAGCAACTAAGGCCTTTCCTTCCTTTTTCTGTTTTAGAAAATTAAACATTAGTTTACATCTCCTTACTAGTCTTATTTCTATGCTTTATATAATCTATTATTATTTATTTATCATACTGTAAAGGATTTATTATTACAATAACCATATATTTCAACACCCCTCCTTTTATTTGTGGTAAAAATTAAACTATTAATCAATGTTTATAAATTACCCTATTAATATGGATATTTATCAGTTACCCTAGCTATTGATTATATTTTTTCATTATTTTAAAATTAAGATGTAAAAAACAAGGATTTCGAGGAGGTAAATATAATGAAACATATTAAAATTGCAGCTGGATTAGCTCATGTGAATTATGGAAGAATAGCTGATGTAGTTAAAGAAGTTAGTAATGCCGGCGTTGATTATATTCATTCAGATGCAGCAGATATGCATGATCTTCAAAATATGAAATTAATGGGTGGCCATCAAATTATTGCAGGTATTCGTCCTGAAACTGAATGTCCAATAGAATGTCACATATATACAGTAAGTATGGACAAGATGTTCATTGAACAAATATATGATGCAGGTGCAAACATGCTTATTATACCTGCTGAACACTTTATAGGAGCACAGCTTGCTTATATAATTAACTGGTGTCGTGAAAGAAAAATAAAAGTTGGTTTAACTCTTGGATGTTATACACCATTATGTTTTGTTGAAGAATCAATTTATGATATTGATCGTCTTCATATAGTTACTCACGGAGTAGATGAAACAGATGGAAAAGATAACTGGGGATGGAGAAAGAGTGCTATAGACTTAGTTAAGAGAGCAAGGAAAATGATAGATGAAAAGAATCCAAATTGTGAATTAGCTATAGATGGTGGCCTTAGAGCTGACAATATGGAGAAATTAATAGAATGTAATCCTGATGTTATAGTTTTATCTTCTGCTATATTCAAAGATCCAGATGGAGTTGTTAGTGGTTACAAAAAATGTAGAGAAGCTATAGATAAGGCAGCAGAAAAATTTGGATTAGAATAAAAGAACTCTCTCTTGAGAGTTTTTTTAATGGGAGGACAAATGAAAAATAAAGCACTAATAAAAGATTATTTATGGATCACTCTTTCAGCTTTTTTAACTGCTATGGCTGTAAACCTAATTTTTAAATCAACAGGTTTAGCCCCCGGTGGAATAACAGGACTATCCATTATATTCTCTACAATTACTGGAATTCCTATAGAATATATGACCTTAAGTATTTCTGTTCCACTATTAATACTTGCAGTAATTTTTCTTGGAAAGAGTTTTGGTATTAAAACATTATACATAACTTTAGCCACTCCTATTTGTATGCATATAGTTCCAACCCTGCATATTACAAAAGGATTAGGTAATATTAATAATATTTTAGAATTAATAGTTGCTGCTATTGTTGGTGGATTGCTTGTAGGTACTGCAATTGGAATAGCCTTAAACCATGATTGTGCAACGGGTGGAACAGATTTAATAGCCTTACTTATAAAACACTTTATTAAAATTTTTAAAGTTCCTGTAATACTATTATGCCTAGATGGATTTGTAGTAATAGCTTCTGGCATTATTTCAAAAAATATAATGATTGCTGTCTTTAGCTTTATATCTTTAATGATGATCATTCAAACCATTAAGTATTTAACAACTCCAAAAGAAGTTAAGTGTCCCGTTAAGTAGACATACAAATATAATAAAAAAATTTGCATATGAAGAATACAGAAAGAGTGCGTTCCCTTGCCATGGGAATGCGCTCTCTTCATGTCATGATGAAATCAAGCTACTTTTTTAAAGTCTTAACACTTCTACTCTCTGTAAAGTACCAGATCCATCTGAAAATTGGAAGTTTACTTCTAGTTTTTGTTATTACTGTTTAAGTGCATTCTCAATTATGGGAAATAGCAGTTGAATTGCAAATCCCTTTTCATACTCAGATTCAACTTCAATTTCAATCTGTAATTCATCACATAATTTCTTTACAAGATACAGTCCTATTCCAGTAGAGTGGCTTCCATTAGGATTATCTCCTGTAAAACCTTTGTCAAAAATGAATGGAAGATCAGACTCCAACACCCCAATACCATTATCAGAAATCCTTAAATAATAGCGATTCTTCACACTATGAAAACCAGTTTTTAACCAGATAAAGCTTTTAATCTCTTCCTTGGAGTATTTCACTGCATTAATAAATATTTGCGTAAAAATAAACTGAAGTGTCTTTTTATCCGATACAATTGGTACATCTTCCATGTGAGAAATAACTGTAACTTCTTTTTCCGCTAATAGTCCTTGGAGTTCCAGCAGCACATCTTCACAGCAAAGATTCAAGGGGATTCTCTCTAATCGGTAATCCACATGGGATGCCTGTAATCTTGCATAAAATAGTATCCGTTCAACATTATCCCTTATATTAGCTGTTGCATGCTCAAGTCTTTGATACACCAGTTGTGACATTTCTTCTTTACGATTTGCCAACACCAACGTTGATAAAGAAATAGGTCTCTTTATCTCATGAACCCAGCTTTCAATAAACTCTGCATAATCTGTGGATTTCAACTTAGCATCATCTAATTGATCCTCCTGAATCCTAAGCTTATTAGCCAGATATTTCAATTCTTCCTTATGAGACTCACCAATGGCTTCTATAAACCGGCCTTCATGCTCCAGCGAGGGTTCTTTAAGAAAGTCATAGAAGGTTTCCCGTTGTTTTATCTTCCTTTTCCAATCTAGCCACATCCCAAAGACAATAGTAAATACAGAAAAAATAATCATGATACCAACTAGAATTCCAAAGGTTTCTGGATATGCCAGCCAAGCCATAAAAAGAAAAAAAGCATCACTTATACAAATAAGTACTATCCAAGGACGTGATTCCTTTAGAATATTCAACCAATCTCTTGACTTCACTCCCCGTCCCCTCCTTTTAGTTGATAACCAATTCCTCTGATAGTCTTGATTCGATTAGGTAATCCAACCTGCTCAAGGGTCTTGCGAAGCCTAGTCATGTTTACTTGTAATATGTTCTCATCAACATAGTCACTGCTTCCCCACAACAGGTTAAAAAGCTCATCTTTTTTTACTACTGAAGGAAAAGCTTTTACCAAGGCTTTCATAATAATTCCTTCATTCTCCGATAGTGAAATAGACTTCTCACCAAAATATAATATATTTGCATTCTCATCCAGCTGAAAATCACCAGAATCTAACAGAACACGCATATGTGCGTAGAGATGAAGTAGCTTTTGAATTCTAGCAATAAGACGTTCAGGATGACAGGGTTTCGTTAAGTAATCATCTGCACCTAAATCTAATGCGTGTAACTCATCACGAAGTTGATTACGTGAAGTTAACACCAAAATAGGCCCTATCCCTCTAGCCTTAAGCTCCCGGCAAATATCGAATCCAGAAAGCTTGGGTAAATTCAAATCTAATACAATTAGAGAAGGAGAAGCCGAAGCTATATCCTCCAAAGCTGTATTGAAAGAAGAGATACACTGTACAGCATATCCCTTTTTCTCTAATATATCTTGTAGCTCCGCACGTAGAAAGATGTCGTCCTCAACAATGACTATCTTTTCCACTCTGTCACCTCCTAGAGAGCCTCTTTTAATTTCTTGATTTCTTCATCACTCTTCCTCTGGATCATCCTTATATAGCAAAGTTCAAAAACTATAAAACTAGCAATCGCAATTCCTACCAGCAAAATAGTAGTGGTAACGTTTCTGTTTAATGACTTTGGAATAATCAGGAAGCTTCCTAACATTGACATAGTTCCAAAAATCGAACTAATCAAGGCTACAGCAATTACCAATCCAAAATACCACCATATTTGCATCCTTGCTGATTTACACAGGGATTTAACACTTGCTCCTAACATAAATAATGTGGAATATCTATGTCTTGTGCTCCTTTGCTGCATAAGAAACTTCAATCCTAGCACCGTATTGGCTATGATAAGGAACATCACCCCTAAATAAAGTGTGGTATAGCTTCCCGCCACTATATAAAACAACTGCCTACCCATACTGGCAAGATAGCTTTCATATTTTAAGCCAGAGGTGTTAAGTAACTCATCTACTTGATACATAGCTTGCATCAAACCTTTATCCCGGACAAAATCAGAATCTAGAACCATATTCCAACGGGATGATCCTTCCGACTTTACAGTTAACGCATTGTACATATCATCGGGAACAATCAAGGCATAGGAGAGAGTGATGGATCTATCTGCAACAATATTGCTTGTATATAGTGTTGAAGCTAATTGGTACTGTTTTTCATCTATATTAATTGTTGGATTAGCTTTCAATGCATTGCTTAATATACCATGAGAGAATGAAAACTCAGCACTAGAATACATTGCAACTTCATTTTCTCCTAATACAATAGGAGGTTTATCCATAGATTTAAGCATTGCATTATAGCTCTTAAGGGAAATTAAGTAAGAACTTTTATTAGAAGATAAATCCTTTAATAGATTTTCTTTTTCTTGTGAATTTTTTTCTCTAGAAACGGATTCTTCTAACCCTGCCCAAGAAAATGTATGTGCCACAGTATTTTCAGGCATATCCTTATAAGGTGTCCTTAAAAAGTCAATTTTCATGGGATAATAATCCTTCACATAAGGTTTCATTTTATCAGAGGTCAGTACAGAAGCAATTTCTTTTTCCGAGGCTTCAAAAGTAAAATCTACGCTTCTAGCTGATGCTTCACCTTGTCTTAAAGCTGTAGAAATACCATAAGCAAAACAAACCATTGCAAAAAGAATTAATAGTGAAGATATAGCAAGGGAACTGTATTGATGTAAAACATTCTCTTGAAGCTGTCTTCCTGTAAATGTAAATAATCCGGTAGAGGAGCTGCTTTTACCTCTTATCCATCCTCCAATAAAGCTTCCTAGTCCACGAAATAGCATAAAAGTTCCACTGATGCCTAAAAGCAATATTAATGAAAACATCCTAACATCAAGAGTACGCAAATATAAAAGCCCTAATACATAAGCTGCACCTAGCAAAATTGCTCCAAGCAGCAAGCAAACCCAACCCCATACAGGAGAAAGAATTCTTTGCATTTTTTCTTTCTGTTCATTTAATAAATCCACAGGTTCCTTCTTGGACATATTTAAGCTCAGTATAAACACAGCTAATAGCTGCACCATAATGAAACCAAATACCGTTAATCCTAGACCCACCAAGGATATACGAAACTCATGACCAATTATGCCCATTCCAATAAGTTTAGAAGTTGACAGACTAATTATTTCTGTCAAAAATAATGATATGGGAATTCCAATTACCAAAGCCACTAAACCATTCCACAAGGTTTCACTCATGATCATTGCAAACAACCTGCTTCGCTTCATCCCCATCATTAAATAAATACCAAATTCATGACTTCGACGTTGTAATTGGTATCTGTTAGCAAAATAAACCAGGAAAAACACGAAAAATAGTGACAGGGCATAAAGCACAGGAATCATCACCAAAAGCTTAGCTACCGCATCACTTTCAACGGTCTTTAGATATATCATAACATCCTGTTCACCCAGGGAAAGGATCACATAAAAAGCAACGATTGAAATAATCAGGGAGGCAAAATAAACCCCATTTTCTTTTCGAATTTTACTACTATTTCGCCTTATGAAATCAAAGAACATTAGCACTGCCTCCTCCCAGCTGTGCCATAACGGTTAAGATACGCTCATAAAAAGAACTCTTAGTTTCCCCAGGCACTTTCTTTCTAAGCTCATGAAATATTACACCATCTTGGATAAATAATATTCTTGAGCAAAAGCTTGCTGCATTGGCATCGTGAGTAACCATCAAAATAGTGGTCTCCTCAGTCTCATTTGTGGAAGCTAGTTTTTCCATAAGGATTTTTGCATTTTTCGAATCCAAAGCACCCGTTGGCTCATCCGCTAATACAATGCTGGGATTGGAAATTAATGATCTTGCCGCTGCCACTCTCTGCTTCTGACCTCCTGACATTTGAGAAGGAAATTTATTTAATACCTCCTGAATATCAAATTGCTTAGCTAATTTTTCAAGTAGTGCTTCTTCCTTTTGAGGATTCACTCCATGTATGGATAAGGGCAAAATGATATTTTCTCTCCCAGTTAAATTATCTAACAGCTCAAACTCTTGAAATAAGTATCCAATTTTACTTCCTCTATATTTTGCTAGCTGGGATCCTCTAAATGAAGAAATATTCTCTCCCTGCAACAAGACTTGTCCAGATGTTGGCTTAAGCATGGTTGCAATACAATTAAGCAATGTTGTCTTTCCCGATCCACTGGCACCCATGATTCCAAGAAACTCTCCTGGAAGAACATCAAAAGTGATGCCCTTTAATGCAGCGGTTTCACTTTGCCCCTTCCCATATGTCTTATATACTTCCTGTACCTGAAGTAATCTATCTGAAATTTTCATATCATATCCTCCCATACATTTCGATATTAATACTATACAATGAAAGCTTGTCAATTAACACTTACAGTTGTTGTAAGGTTTGTAATGAGAGGAATATCTCCTTTATTAAGTTAATTATAATGCTATTTTGCGCTTCCCTTTCCTTTGTTCCTAATTAATATATTTCTTTTGCGTTTTTAGGCAATGCATACACATGCTTCAAAAACTTCAAACTGTTATTTGCTTCAATTTCGTTGTATTTAATCTCCATATTCCAGGATACTTCTTTAGCAATATCATTAAATAAATCACACATAATGAAAACTGATTCCCAAATACTTTCTACTTGTCCAGAAGGATATGTTTTCAAGAATGCATTCCATGTTTGGTTTTCCAACCACCTATACATATACTTTCCTGATTTTCCAACACTAACAGAAAAATTTGTATCCGAACCTATTTTCCACTCCATTAAACGAATTAACTGTGGGCGGACAACATAATTTATCATATCCATTACATAGGGTATTTCTTCCCTCCACAATCCCTTTGCAACATTATTAAGACACCACCAAAATTCATTGCATGTATCAAGAAAATTTTTCTCTGTTGGTTTCTTCACCCAATAATCTTCATCTGTTGCTTCTGGCATATTAGGTAAACATTTATCCTTATCAAGTAATATTTTACAAAGTCTGTCCTCTTCAATTTCTTTTAGTACGTATGATAATGTGCATACATGTAAGTCAAGACGATTTCCGTCAGTAAATTGAATTAGCCATCCATAACAATTATCAATATCATTTTTATAATAAGAATTTTCTTCAGGATATTGCATATATAATCGCTCACCAAACTGGTTAATCCAATCTTTTTGTTCACGAAATGACTTTGTTTCTTCAACAACATATGCAATATCATAATCCTGAAAAATATCCTTTACAGCATTTGGATTTGTCCTTGAACCATTCATAAAAACTGCACGGATTCTTTCATCATTTTTTGCCACATTCAATATTAAATCAAGCATTTCTTGTTCTGTACGCATTTTGCCCTCCTCAATAAAATCCTTTTTACCACTCACTAATTATCTTTATTCTCTTACTTAATTATACAAATTTCAATATGTGTTTCAAATGGTTATTTCCTAGAATTTAGTAATTTGACAAAAGAACTTATGTTTGGTATTTTGTCTTTATGGAAATTTTATATATAGGAGGAAAATATATGAATATGGAAACCAAGCATAGAAAGATTATAGAAATTGTTCAAGATAAATTAACTTGTTCAGCACATAATTTAGACCATGTATTTAGAGTTTATACTCTTTGTTTATTACTTGCAAAATATGAGAAAGATGTTGATTTAGAAATCCTTATTCCATCAGCATTATTACATGATATTGCAAGGGTTGAAGAGAGCCAAGATAAAACGGGGGAATTTGACCATGCTGTTTTAGGCAGTGTAATTGCAGAGGATATATTAAGAAATTTAGAATATGAAGAAGATAAAATGGAGAAGATAAAACACTGTATTATAGCACATAGATTCAGAACTGGAAATGAACCTAATTCAATAGAAGCAAAAATACTCTTTGATTCAGATAAACTTGATGTTATAGGAGCAAGTGGAATTGCTCGTACTTTTATGTTAGCAGGACAATTTGAACAAAGACTAACAGTAAACGAACCATTAAATGATTATCTCAAAGTTAATACTGTTGAAAATGGAAGATTAAAAGATGTTTCGCAACATACACCTTTTATTGAATACGAAGTAAAGTTCAAAAAAATTCCAGATAAATTATATACCCAAAAAGCAAAAGAAATTGGAAAAGAAAGACTTAATTTTATGGAGATATATTTTGATAGATTGAAGTTAGAAATAGATGGTATAAAGTAAAATTAATAATCCCCGCATTTAAAATGCTAAATTATCCGATTATACTTCCTCTGCATTGGGTATACTAAAAGAGAATTGACCGTATTGAAAAAGACCACTAAGCAGCCAGTAACAACTGGTCACTTAAATATTTCAACAAACTATACTGGGGTAATGAGTGATGTAGAGGAAGTTTTCTATGCAGCCTTAAACTCTAGAGGAACATTCCAATTGAACATTCTGTCTGCTTATAAAATTTATACCCTACACTCTCATAGGCTGATAATGCTCTTTTATTGTCGCTCCATACTTCCAACCTTGACTCTTTAATGCCTAAAGCTATCAATTCCTTAAAGGCTTTAAGAATTAGATTTTTGCCAATACCAAATTTTCTCCATTCTTTTGAGACAAATAAATCATCCACCCAGGCATATTTAATTTTTGATTCATCTTCCTTTATAACTACAACAATGTTACCTATAATCTCTCCTTTATGCTTAGCTGCTATGCTAAACCATTGGTTGTTATCCTTCAAGTTTTTTAAATCTTCCACTGAATATCCACTTGTAAATACCTTATTTTGTTTTTCCACTAATTCCATCATCTCATGTTCATCTTCAAATTGAAGATTACAAAAATCAACACCCTCAATTTCCTTAATTTCAAAGCTTTCCTCATGCATCAATTCCTTTTTAATTATATACATACCTTCATCATTCTTGAAACCTGCTTTTGAAGAATAATATTCTATATTTTCTTTATCATCTGAAAAACAGCAATGATAAACCTTCACTACAAAATCTTTATAGTTCTCCCTTATAGCTCGTGAACGTTTTATTATCTCATCAAACATTTGATCTTTTATTTCATTTTTACCTTCAATATCATTAACATTAATATCAAAATAAATATTCATTCTAGGTTTCTCATGTATGTCTGAAGCCTTAAAAGGACAAATCATTGCTTCTCCTACAAGATTTTCTTCATCATCATAAGCCTCTATAGTATTTTTTCTTTCACTATCCTTAATTGTATACATACCCTACCCCCCATGCATCTTGAAACATTACTTATCCGCTCTCAATTAGCTTTTCTTGAAATGTTTTTTTAGTTCATCATACATCATTTGTGATATCTCTTCATTTTTTGCTACTTTGCCTTCATATTGGTTTGCCGCTACTCTTTTCATAACTTCAATATATGAAAATGCCAAGGCAGTAGTCAATGTACTTGCTGTAGCACCACTGATTGCTCCCCCAATTAATGTGCCTGCACCGGGTATAAACTTTATTAGATTTGCTACTAAGGTCTTACCGGCTATGGTTGCTCCTGCAATACCACCAACACCTGAGGCTATGGCCACAAGTAAATCCTTATCAACTTTGACACCAAAAATTGAGGTTATATGTGCTAACATTCCAACTTGCCCTGGAATCAATATTGCTGAATCTGAAAATGGAATTGGCGTAAAGCCTACTCCAAAGGAAGTCCCTATATATCCTAATGCCCATCTTGTAGCTTCGTCCACTTTCCTTTTTAAGTCTACCTTCTGGGCATTGTTAAAAGCTCTTCTTATACCTTGTGGTAAAACCTGATATGTCTTTTCTACCAGCTCTTGAAGGCCAAAGCTGGGCAATTCTATGCTTCCAAATTTTATTGGTTCAGCTAAAATTCTCTGTATCCCCTTTATGTTTAAATTCATATTATCAATATACTTTTCAAGCTCCTTTGAATTATCACTAAAGCTTTGAGTTAGAACCACGATTACAGGTACTTTTTCAGATAACTCCTTAATCCATTGAATTTCAAAATCCTCTATTCTATTTGAAGTGGCATTTATACAGTACCATATAACGTGTATTAGATTTTCAGAATTAATATCTCTACTTTTATGTATTCTATCTATTTCAGCATTAATATCATCTCTTACTTGGTTCTGAACTGAAGGATCTAACTCTAATCCCTTACTATCATATAAGTTTATTGGAATCCCTTCTTTAGTTATCTTCTTTAAATGCTGCGTAACTGGTTTTCCTATGCCTGTTTCAGCTAAGTTTTCTCTAAATATGTTGTTTATCAATGTACTTTTACCAACACCAGTTTTTCCTATTAGCATAATATTAGCTGGTGTTATGTTTTTGTTTTCTTCATTTATTTTATTAAATAATTCATTTATAAAATTATAATTATCCATTTAAAACACCCCTATTTTATTATAACATCTTATTAATAAAAAAAATGACCTGAAAATCTATAATTTCAGGTCATTTTTATCCTTAATAAACTCTATTTATAGCCATTTTCTCTAGCTATAGTTTCGTCTTTCATTTCACTTTTCATGCCCTTCAGAGCTTCTTCTCTTCTTTTATTTTTTTCTTCTAAGGTTCTTCTCATATTGTCATCGCTGGTTTCTTCAATCATTTCATCAGCACGATGAATATTTTCAATGGTATTAGTAATATTATGTTGAATTCTAGCTGCATTATTTGTTCTATCATCTGGTTTATTTTTCATAAATTCATCTCTCCTTGTCTTATGTTATAAAGTTATTTAAAACTAATATTAAAAAGATAAAGATCTACGTTTTTATTATCTCTATAAGTATATTTATTATGCTAAAAATTTATATTTTCCTAAATACTAAAGAAGTCTGTAACCATTATTACAGACTTCTTAACAATTGATTTCATGAGTGGCGAATAACAAATTGTAAACTTATTTAATATATATACCCTTTCATATGCGAAATAAAATCAACATTAACTTTTTTCATCACTTATCCTCTTTTAGCATTTCAAAGAATTTGTGATAGTTGTCAGAGAATTGTTCGGTGTTCTTAATTACCTGTTTTGTAAGTCCCATATATAAATAGTCTACTATAAACAATTGTCCATACCTTGAGAAAATTGCTCCTAAGCGGTTTTCATTTATTTCATAGCTTGGAGTTAAAAGTACATAATCAGCCAGCTGGCCTAAGCTGCTTTCTATTTTTTGAGTAATGGCTACAATTGGAGTATTACTTTTTTTTGCATTATTTACAGCGATATTAACTTCCTTTGAACGTCCGCTAAAACTTATGGCTATTGCCACATCCTTAGAGGTACAAACATTTGAATTTAGAATGTTTAAATTACCATCATTTATAAATACAGATTTAATCCCAATCTTCAATAGCTTGTTTTGAAAGTCCATTGCGACCATAGCTGATGAACCTACTGCAAAAAAGTAAACTGTCCCGGCATCTTTAATTAAATTTATAATATCCTTAAATGTGTCAATGGGGTTGGCTGTTATAACATCGTTACATGTCAATGAAATCTCATTAATTATCTTTGAAGGCATATCACTCAGATCATCCGCCCAGCTTAAAAGTTCAGTTATGTGACTTTTCTCTATTTTAGAAAGACTTTTTGCTAACTCTACCTTAGTTTCATGAAAATTTACACCAAAGGTCTTTTTCACAAATCTGGAAACAGATGGTGCAGATACATTGCATAATTCAGCTAATTCAAAGACACTAAGAGTTAATACTTTCCTTGGATTTTTCATTATAAAATCGGCAACCCTTTTTTCTGATTGGGGCAATGTGTTATAAATACTTCTTATTGTATAAATCATATCCATAGGATAATCTCCTTATTACGGTCTATAACTACACAGAACTCTGCAGTCTCCTTGTATTTCATACTCATTTATCGATGCGGGTATCAATAAGGTTTCAGTGTAATGTAGACTATATTTTTCTTCATCTATTATAATATTACACTCATTGAGTACGCAAGTAAGTATATGATATTTATTCTCCTTAGTAATCCTCTGTGATCCTATGGTATCAATAACATCCACCTTAAACTCCTTAGACACTACACCATTTTCTATCCTATTCTTGTTTCTTGAATCCAATGGGAATTCCTTTTTAGATGCCCTAAGGGAAGTGTCAAGGACCTGAAAACCTTTATCCAGATGCAATTCTCTCCCTCTTCCATAATCATACATACGGTAGGTAACACCACCGAAACTTCCAATTTCCATAACAAGTGTCCCTTTTCCACAAGCATGTATCAGACCTGCCGGAATATATACAAAATCACCCTGCCTAACAGGAATGCGAATGAGATACTCCTCTATGCTTCCGTTAATTGCAACTTGCTTTAGCAATTCACTATCATTTATACTACATCCAGCAATAACTGAAGAGTTTTCATCACATTCCAACACATACCAGGACTCTGATTTCCCAAAGTCATTTTCCATTTTCTTTGCATATTCCTCCCCTGGATGCACCTGTATGGACAAATCTTCCCTGGCATCAATATATGCAGCTCGGATCATCTGGTCGCTATTATCATTCCCCATTAGGTCATTATAATGAAGATTGATTAAATCACGTAAATTCATGCCCTTATACTCATCATTGAGTATGGAGTTTTCGCTCTTTCTATATGCGCATACCTCACGGATAATCCCTGTGCCTTCCTCCAGGTTTCTCAATTTGGATAGACGGTTTCCTGCCCATAATGCCTTTACATTAACAGGCTGCAGTCTAATTGGCTTCATAGCTTCTGTACCTTCCAAATAATTTGTCCATTTTCTTTGTAACAACGATATGGGAAACCATTTTCTTCAATTCTCTTGTGGTTTTGCTTGCTAGATGGAAGGCTGCAGGCTGCAACAGCAAGGAGTGTATCTCCACTGTTTATTATTCTATGGGCATAATGTCCATTGATGTAGTGAAGTGAACCCTTATATATTTTTTCTGCGTAAAAATCCTCCATGCCATCCCAGAAAAGCAGAAAGCCTGTACCACCTAACCCGTAATAATATTCATCACAATCACTGTCGTCATGATAGTGACCTGAAGTCATGGCACATTCTCCATCTACTGTAAAGGGATTTATATAAGTGATACCCCACTGCAAATTGCCTTTTACGAAGCTTTCTCTATTTAAGTTCTGATTGGCCACCCTATAGGCAATTTGGTCACCAAAATCATTAATAGCATCGTTGTTCTTGTAAACATTAATGCATTCTCTGATCATCTTTTGACGCCACTGTACCTTTTGTCCGCTTAACTCGAAATCATCCCAGAATTTTTGAATAGCTTTTGGCTCTCTAATAAAATCCATGATTTTACCTCCAAATTATAAAATATAATTCTCAAAATTAGGCTTTAGATAGGTTTTATGAACAACTGCAGGTTGATAACCCTTATTAACGATTACATAATCAGTAATATTTGCTGGAATAACCACAATCTCAAGGTATTTTTGAGTGAACTTAAAATCCGGGTTTGATTTAGAGTACACCTCTATTTCTTCACCGTCAACAAGTGTTATTACCGTAAACTGATCATTATTATTTGAGCTGTAGATTCCCCTTGTATTAAGCTCCACCCTGCTGGTTTGATAATACATCAAATTCGTATCGCCTACTATATATTCTTTAAAGTCCTCACATTCTTTTGTTAGAATAGGTTCTATCATTATGTTTTTCCTTACCCAATCAGCATTTCTATTATATTCAAGTACTTTTTTTGCGTTTTTCATATGAATTGGACGGGGCTTTCCATCCTTGTCCTTTCGATTATAGTCATAAATCTTATAGGTATAGGAGCCTATGGTTAAGCTTCCCAGTTCCAATATAAACTGGTTTTGGCCTGAAGCATGAATAGTACCTGCTGGCAGCATGAACTGCTTACCTGGTATGGAAGCTTCCCCATTTATATATTTTTTATAATTAACGTCACTTCCATCACTCTGGGATTTTTCCGCTAGCTCAATGAACTCATCAACGTTAGCATCATTTCTAAATCCCACATATGTTTTAGCATTATGCCCTGTAGCTATAACATAGTAAGCCTCATCCTGGGAGCCCTTTTCATTGTAGTGCTTCCTTGTAAACTCTCCCTTTGGATGTACCTGTATGGACATGTTTCCATCACTATGATAGGTATCATCATAATTGAAACGAATTGGGAAATACCCTCCAAAGCTCTCATATGCTTTTTCACCTAGGATAGATTTTCCCTCAAAGGTCATGAAGGTAGCAAAGGGCAATTCAAATTTATATGAATTCACATCCACAACTATACTGGTTTCCATGGGAATGAACTCAAAAATCCATGCTATGTTTTTTGAAATATCCATAGGAATATTCCTTACTTTTCTGATGTATTCACCACCCCATATACCTTCCAGATAGACTGGTTTACTTCTAAACGGATATTTCACCAGTGTGCCAAGCAGCTCCTTCAAGGCTCCAAATGGCAACAGCTTGTATTCATCATCCCAATTTCCATCAATATAAAAGTCAATGAAATTTTTATCTATAAGCTTTTTTCTTTGATGAATTACAATTTCAAAATCAACAAAATAGTTACGACGCATAAGAGCATTAAATGGTCTTGTCTCATTATCGCCTATATTCTTAAATTTCCCCTCACGAGCTCTTATAGCAGAGCTTTTAGGGGAAATATCAATATATACCACCTTGGCTGCAATTTCTAGCAACGGCTCAAGAGTCGCTCCATGTCCATAGACAATACTTACCCCATCAAAATCCATTATTGCACGAACCATGGTTTTTAATTTTTCATAATCTATAAAATCCTCAAGCTTTCCATCAAACAAGCTACCAAATAACAACACCGGATCATCATCATAATTCAGTGGTAAATTTGACTTTGTAAGTTCATTAATTTTCTCTTCACTCAGGTATACATCCTTCATGTCAAAGCCTTTACTGCTTTTACCTGATATTTGCTTTTGCAATTGTTCTACAAAATTCACGAAGTTACTTCCTACATATCCATCTACGAGGACAACAGGTTTTTGGAATTGGCCTAAACTTCCTATGATCTTCTCTGCTACATTCTCATTCCCTACTACAATAGCTGACCTAACAAAAGATGATAATAAAGGTTTGTTGATTGCAGATAAATCATCATAGGCTAATGGTTTAAACATAAAGCTCATAAAATACTCTCCTTTATTAATGAGGCATGGGATTTGCTGCCCATACTCCATTTTTATAAATTATTGAGGATTGCACCCCCTTATATTTAATATAGCCCATTTGTAATTTTATTTCAATCTTTTTTATTTTTTATTATTCTTTGTTATTTTATTTCATTTATAAGAATAGTGTGATATTATTAAATTAATTTATATGCATAAGGAGGTAAATATGAAAATAACTGTTGATACTAAAAATTCATATCGAAAATGGCCCCATGTGGAAAAGTTTCAGAATACTACATTGCGTTACACCCCTTCTCCTCTATTTCCAAAGGTTATGGAAAAGGTTATTGGCCGTCCCTCCATCATCAGACTTTTTATTACCTTGGATGAAGTATGGGATTATCGAACTGATTCATATTATTGGGATTATCCCATTGGAGTTAACAGGTATCATGGGGATAAAAATCATTATGACTATGACTGGCCATTAACCGTACCCTCACCTGTAAATGCTCATATCCAGGAGTACTTGACATCCCATGCAGAATGCGCTGATAGAGTATTGCTGAATTTGCGCAGATATGAAAGGGAAACTATAGATGGTATCATCACACATCAGCAATATGAAGAAGTTTTCCAAAGGGTTGTTGAGTATTATAAGAATCTATGTCCAAATATAACATATATCGAATGCTGCAATGAAGTTGAACTGCTGCAATTTGGAAAATTAAATATGAAGGAGTATTACAGCCTATATCAGTGTGCCTATCGTGCTATCCAAAGACTAAACAAAAAACATGATTACGAAATTTCCCTTAAGATAGGTGGGTTTGGATTATCCCATGGAATCACCCACTGGCATTTCTGGCAGGAATTTTTAGAGCTTTTAAGCAGAGATGAGGAAAAAATCATTGATTTCTATTCCATGCATGAATATCATACAAATCCACAGCGTATAATGGAGTTTTGCATGCGTCATCAGGAGATGATCAATGAGCTTAATCTCCCTGTTCTTCCACTGCTTATGACTGAATATGGACTCAGGGTTGGAGAGGGAGATGCTGGCCGCCCAACGAATATTCAAAATGCAGCTGGTGAAATCCCTGGAATGATATTAGGCTCCCACTACCCTAACCTAAAAATGTTCCCATGGTGCACTTTTCATAACCCGAATCAGCAAATAGGAAGAACCATGTTCATACTTAATGAAGAGAATGAATATATTCCCACACCAAGCGGACACACAATGACCATGTTTAAAATGCTGGGCACCCATGAGCTTATGATTGAGGAATATCTGGAGAACAAAGCCGTTGCAACAATAGATAACGAAAGAATATGCCTGTTAGTTTCAAATCCAGGCAAAAACCAAGATGCTATAGAAGTAATATTTAACAATTTGGAAAACGGAAGGTATGAGCTTAATCAATTTATGGTGGACAACCATACAAACAATTGCCTGACAGATCCAACATCTCATTCTCTGCAACCAACAAAGAAAATTGACGCTACAGTTAATAACAGCAAATTATGCATAGATGCTAATATGATAGGAGATTCCTTCTGTCTATGGACTTTAAGAAGAATATAACAGGAAGTATAAATTATTTATGGGCGGGAGAATAAATCCCCCCATTTTTTTGTTAAAAAAAGAGGACGATTCACTTTCGATATATCTGTACCACTTATATCTATATCAAAGAAGACTCAAAGAGTCTCCTAAAAGGGATATATTGCATTTTACATTAAGTATGCATAGTGATAGAGACATTTTATAATACACTATGGAATATTAGAATATAAGGTCAATAGAGTCAAATATATAAAGAGATATATGTTTGTAAGAGCTACCTTTCAACTATTAAGGAATAAAATATTAATTAGCATATAAATAAGCCCCCATTTGGTGGCTTTCATCAGATTTGACTAAGAACCAATTTTAATTGTAAATCAACAACTATTACTAAACTTCATTGTAGCTAAAACCTTTGCCTTCATTTTAATTCAGTTTCTAATGCTTTCCATCTAAAGATTTGTTATTAATTTCTTCGATTTCGTTAAGAAATGTAAGGTTATCATTTAAGTTCTTTCTATATTGTTTTACATCCAAATTATAGACTTTTACGTATTCACTGACTCTAATAGTACCAAGACTTACTACATTCGATATTATTCTCAACAAATGCGCCAGATCAAGTGATTCATCGTTTCTTACAGCATTATTCATTAATGCTTCTGATCTTTGCTTAAGACATTCTCCATCATAGTGAATCAAATGGCTTGAAAATGAGTATGTATACAATGTAGCAGCTAATACAATTAATATACTTTCTCCAGTTGAATATAACTGTGTGAAAAGCTCTGTCAATACCATCTGATTAAATTCATTTATATTGGCTTCCTTTCTGTAGAAAGTAGCTATACCAGTTGTTAGTTTTCTATATAACTCTAGTGCCCTGTAGGAAAATGTTAATGGAGCATTTATAATTCTATTACTCGTCATTGATTCTTTCATTATGAATGATTTTTATTAATTCCATCAGAATTCTTACCATTCTTTTTACAATCCTAATAAGTGTCTGATTTCATAAGGTATTAAACCAATAACCCTATTTAACCATACTAAAAAGTACTCAATTTACTAAGATTGAATATTTTTTTATATAATTAAATATTAGAGAAACTTAATCCGGCGAGTATATACCAAGCTGATATCCCATGACTAAGCTAGCCAATTAGTAAAACTCAAGTAAAGGCTTGGGTGGTTCCTTTTGATATGTATAAGCTAAATCTATTATATTCACATCAGTATTCACAGGATCATGGGCAGACGAAAGTAACGTACGATTTCTTATATATTCTTTAAAAATATACCTTCTATTAAGCGAAATAAATTGTGAAAATATAAAAATAAGCTATTTTGCAAAACTTACCGTACTGGGTGGTATATTTGGTAGGTTATGCTCATAATCTACCAACTCTCAAAAGCATCAAAACTCCTTTTCATACCTTTTAAAAAACTCATAATATGTACGCACATTCTCCAATTCTGTCCACATTTTCACATCCACTGGATCTTCATCAAGATCATAGATTTTCGCTCCATGCATGGCTAACAGAAATGGGGAATGGGTTGAAATAATGAATTGACAGCCCAAATAGCGTGCAGAGTCCTCTATAAATTGCATTAATTCCATCTGACGTTTTGGAGAAAGGCTATTTTCAGGCTCGTCTAATATATAAAGTCCATTTTCACCAATTTTTTCAGTAAAATATAGAAATGCACTTTCCCCATTAGAATATTCCTTCACATTATCCATCAATTCACTTCTTACAAACCGAGACTGCGTTTTACTTCTAGCATTATTTACTTTTTTAAGCTCCTCATAATCCGCTATAGAATTCATCCGAAAATGAGAATATTTAGCATCCAAATATTCTTCAAAGAGTTCTTCTCGTTTTAAGTCAATTCCTTCGTTGAGGTTACGGATATTCAGCATATAGTCAAATACATCATCACTGGTAATGATTCTACTATTTTCAGGGATTTCCTCCTCAAGCTGCATCTCACACATATCTACATAATCCGTATAGAAATTTGATTTATTATAAACAGAATCCCTATGAATTCCTACTTTTTCAGCTATTGCATTTAATGCAGTTGATTTACCTGATCCATTTCCACCATATAAAATAGTAATGGGTTCAAAATCAATTCTTTCAAAAGTATGTTTTGATAGTACTTTAAAGGGATAAAATGAGTCATAGCAGGTTCTTTTTATCTCCATGAAAAAATTAAATTCCTTATCATCATTTGGAAATTCAAAAGCTCTTAAGTAAATCATGTTAATTCTCCTGACATTTTAAATAGATAAATTTTTCTTCCTGAACACTAATATACTTGCAGTAAATAATACCACAATCAGCCCTATATAAAAAACCATAAGTCCAGTGGGAATTCCATCGTGTGCAATGGTTGTTGGGTCATAAAGCCCATATATAGAATAATTATTTAAATCTTTAAGTTTATCTGATGCGTTTGCTATCATTGTCATTAAGAAAAATCCAATAGGTACAGCAGATCCGAAACCCATAGCTTTTGTTGCGTCGCTAAAGAGGCATGAGAAGAAAAAGCAAATCATCATTACAGACAAGTTCACAAGCAGTGTAATTAAAACCACATTTATATACTGTGAAACAACTAACTTTCCTGGGAACATTAGGTTACAGGCTGCAACTGTTGATACAAAAGTAACAGCAAATAGCACTATAATACTTAAAACAGCATAAATTCCTTGAGTCATTATTATCTTTGTTCTAGAATTTGGTGTGGATAGATAATATGCCATATATCCACTGTCAACAGGACGGGCAACAACTCGGCCCCCTAAGATTATGCAATAAATCATAGGAAAAACAAGCATGATCATTCCATAAAGTGTGGAAGCGATGTATCCTGAAAGATCTCCTGCTACTTTTCCGAAGCCCATGGCATCTATAAGACCTTTTGGCAGAAGCTCTAGCATCTCATCAAATTGTTTCATACTTTCTGGATTATACATACTAATCATCTCAACAGAATAAAGCAATAAAACCATAAAAAATATTATAAGAAGCATCCAATTTCTTTTTAAAGTTGATTTAAATAATGGAAAAGACATAATTAATTCCCCTTTCCGCTATAAAAGTGCATAAAAATATCTTCCAGTGATTGTGCTTTAACATCCAATGATAACACTTTTATTTTAGCTATAGTTTTGATAAATTGGTCCACAGCATCCCCTTTGATATAAACCTCCAAAGAACCGTTTATAGCCTTCTCAATTTCAAACCCTGCATTATTTAACATAGTTCTAGCTTCATTTTCATTATCAACTTTAAGAATAAATCCATTACGCTGAGAGTTTTTTAGAGAAACCATATCAGAACTTGCAACTATGCATCCCTCTTTGATTATTAGAACATTTTCACAGGTTCTTTCAACTTCATCAAAAATATGGCTACTCATAAGTATTGTCTTGCCTTTACGTTTCTCCTCAAGCACAAGCTCAATAAAACGATTTTGCATTAGTGGATCAAGACCACTGGTTGGTTCATCTAAAATTATAACCTTTGGATCATGCATAAAAGCTGCAACAATGGCAAGCTTTTGCTTCATACCTTTTGAAAATTTCTTAATATAACCCTTAGGCTGGAATTCAAACATTTCCATCAGTTGTTTTTGGCGTATTTTATCTTTTGTTCCACGCATTTCGTTCATAAAGGACAAAAATTCATTAGCTTTCATCTTTTCAGGAAATACTGATTCCCCGGGAATATAACCTAAAATTTTCTGAATTTTAGGTGCATTAGAAAAACAATCAAGCCCATTGATTGTACAAGCTCCATCTTTAGATGGAAGGAAACCTAACAAGCCTCGAATAGTGGTTGTTTTCCCTGCTCCATTGGGGCCTAGGTAGCCCATGACTTCTCCTTCTTCTACGGTGAAATTAAGATCAAAAACACCCTTACCATTTGGATAAGTAAAGGTATGATTTTTTACTTTAATCATAGATAGCTCTCCTTATAAAAATTATTTATTACCATTCTCTCCGATAACCAGCCGCTCCCGGATAAGCTCTTCTAAGGTTTCTAAAGTATGCAATTCCCCCTTATTTAAAAACACCTCAAACACTCATTTATCAATATTTATGTTTATTCCATCATATTATAATCTTCTGATTGGGAAAAACAAATATAATTGTCCATTTTCTTCAGGACAATTATAATCAAATACAGCACCTTCTAATTTTATATTATTATTGTCCATGTAATTTAAAACATAATTAAAGGCTTCTCCGTATTTATTATCAACTTTTATATAAAGATACTCAAATGGAGGAACTATCCATTTTATCCAGGTATCAGGTGGTTGAGCATCGTCCATGACTTCTACTCCTGCTAAATATAATCCTCTTGTAAAATTCTCTTTCCAAGGGTTAAATTTCCTTGAAAAATCACTCATTAATCCCCAAATCCCTAAAACATTTCCCTTTTCATCTTTCTTTGCCAGAAATTCCACCTCATTAAAGTGCTTGTTGGCGTTTTCCCACAATTTATTTACAAAACCATTCCCATCATTACTTGAACCTTCTTTACCAATTACCGAAAAAGAACTTTTAATACATTTTTTGATTTCCATATTTATTCTCTTCCCCCCTATATACATTAATTATGATCACTTCTTTCTTCGTCATCCCTTTTATCTATCCTTTTATTCGATTATATACCTTATGATTATAAAATTACAAATATTTTACTTTTTAGTACATTACGTTTTTCCTAATATTTTTAAGTATATTTAATTAAATTTTACCATAACCTAACATCTCATTTTCTAGTCCAATTAATTTCTTGTACTATACTAATTCTAAAAAAATTACTATAAAAAAAGAGTAAGGCTATCTTCTCTAATATCCTCACTCAAAATGCTTTTTATAGCTTCTTATATAAAGTTTTTATACTGCTCTTTATAGTTTCTACTCATGTTATTTTGAAACTTCTTAATATACGCATTAGTAAATTCTTCTGCTGATATATCAAATCTATTAAGCACATCCATATAGTACATTAATACATCTCCTAATTCTTCTATAAATCTAGCCCTAACTTCTGGATCGTCCATTATCTCTTGTTCACCCTTTTTCTTTATTATTGCAATTGCTTCTCCTATCTCTTCAATCATATAAAGAATAAATGTTTTACCATATTCAGGCTTCATTGGTGACCAAGTCTCCTTATGTTTTTCCCATAGGCTATAAGATAACTCTAACATTTTAGATATTGTCAGATCATTATCTTGTTGTAGTGTACTTACTTGTCCACTACTACTTAAAAATTTAAGGGTTCTTTCAAATAAAAAAGGTTGAATTAGCGGATAGGTTAGATTTAATGGCATTTCATCAAATATCCTTACTTCCCCAATCTCTGAATCTGGTAACTCATCTAAATTCTCTACTTCAGCATAAAAAAGTTGTCCAAAACTTTCTACTCCATCTCTATCTACAGAATAAATGCATATAGGATATAATTTAAAATCTGTGGCTCCAGTTTCTTCAACTAATTCTCTTGAGGCTGTATTATAAATATCCTCCAGACTTTCTCTATGCCCGCCTGGAATCTCCCAGGTTTCTCTTTCCTTATGCCTTACAAATACCCATTTACCATTATATTTAGTTGATATTACCGCAAACTTTATTTGATTATCATCAATTGTTCCTACATCATAAAAATTTATTTTTTGCACTTCTACTTTCCTCCTAGTTAGTTCTTTATATTCAATTTTTATTTATCGTTAATAAGAATATCTAACATCGTGTTATTATTAATAAAGCTCTTCATTACTTGATAGTGTTCAGTTTCTTCATAAATACCCTTAATAAAAGCTATATATTCGCTTTCCTATCCTTCCGACAGTTGCTGGATATAAATTTATTATGAACCTATTCCGTGGATTCATCAATATACAATTTCTCCATGGCTTTCTATATTTAATATTATTATTGTCCATGTAATTTAGAATATAATAGAAACCTATGTACCTATGAATAAAAAGGCTGACCGCTTGATGCGATCAACCTTTCATTTTGCTTAATCAGCTATAGACTTGTTTCTTTTTTCAATCTGTGAAAACTCCATCCAAAGCTCATGGCGCACATAATGGCAAGTAAACTAAAGACAAAGGTGATATTTAATATACTAATGCTTTCCTGTAAAACCAAATCTCTCAAAGCATTGATTACGTGGGTAAAAGGGTTAAGATTAACAGCAATTGCCAAACCTCCCGTCAATGCCTCTGCAGGAAATAATGCTGTGCTAAGAAAGAACCCAGGCAGGACAATGGCGTTCATCACCGTTTCGTAAACAACTTCATTTGGCAAGGAAAGGCTGATTGCATAAGATAACCCTGCCATAAAGAAGGCTGTCATAAATACAATTAGAACAATAAGAATTACCCCAGCAAATCCGGAAGCAATTCTAACGGAGAAAAAAAGACTAGCGAGAAACATAATACAAACTTCAAGAAATGTACATAAAACCGCTTCTAAAATTTGACCGAGAACAATAGAGATTCTACTTACTGGAGCAATCAATACCCTATAGAAGCTGCCATCTGTTTTCATAAGATAATTCATAATACCGCTGCTGCTACAAGCTCCGAAACTTACCAATACAAGAAGTCCAGGTAGAATAAATGCTGTGTAGTTTTTAATTCCAATACCTTTCATAGATTGTCCAGCTACCGCACTATATAGAACTAACCACAGCATAGGCTGTAAAATGGTAATCACTACTGTAAAAGCGTTATGAAAACGCCATTTCATATTACGTCCAAGGATGGTAAAAACACTCATTAGTTGCCCTCCTCTTCATTTTTACTTGTCAACCTTATAAAAACATCTTCTAAAGTGGGCTGCACAATTTCTATCCCCATGAAAGCAATACTATTCTCTAATAACCAACGGTTGACTATTTTTAAATCCCCATGGCTGTTTTCTGAATTTATAAGGATTTCATCCTTTCCCAAGTGAGCTTTTTCATTAATAAATTCACTTTTTAGTAACTTTAAACAATCTTTTGCCTCTTCCTCGCCTGCAAAGCTTATTTTCACCATATCCTGCCGCAGATATCCACGGAGAGCATGAGGCGTACCCTGTATTACTTCTTTTCCATCTTTCATAATACAGATTGTATCGCTTAGGCTGTCAGACTCTTCTAAATAGTGGGTTGTAAAAAAAATAGTTGTTCCAAAATCATCTCTGATTTTCTTCATCATATCCCACATGGCCATACGTGACTGAATATCCATACCAACAGTGGGTTCGTCCAAAAACAAAATTTTGGGGTTTGACATCATATTAAGAGCTATGTCAAGGCGCCTTTTTACGCCTCCAGAATAAGAAGCAACGGGATATTTTAAATACCGTTCCAGTTCAAAACAGTTAATCAATGTTTCCATTCGTTTTTTTGCTTCAACTTTTGGAATTTTATATAGCTTGCTTTGAAACATCATATTGTCGGTAAGGGACAGGCAAGTATCAATGGAAATTCGCTGAGCGACACAGGCAATATCGGTACGGATTGCGGCAGCTCCGCTGTAAATATCTTTACCTAGCATAGTTACACTACCAGAAGTTGGATGCAAATAGGTTGTTAGCACATTAATGAGAGTAGATTTCCCGGCTCCGTTTTGTCCCAACAGAGAATAAATTTCCCCTTCCTTTACCGTCAAAGAAAGACCCTTTAACGCCTGTACACCGTTCTTATATTTTTTTACTAGGTTTTCAACAAGGATTGCCGTCATTTTAATCCTCCTTGATGGGAAATATAATTTGGGTAATATATCTATCTGGATTTCCTTTTAAAATCATTCCTGGTCCTTTGATAAACACTTCCCTGAATGGCAGCTGTAATTGTAATCCATGTTCAGTAACGTACGTATTTATTGCTTCATAGGCATTATATATGGTTTCGTAAGGGCCAATATGTGTAACACAAACAGCCTTGATACGCGGCATTTCTTTTACTTCAATCCCATTTCCACTAGGAACTTCTGCTGTGGGCACACATAACTCCATTTCACCCATTTTGGTTTCTTGGTTCATTACAATGTAGCTTATGAATGGTGCTCCATTTGTTTTCCCACGGATAGACTTAAAAACATTGGGAAAAACTTTGTTTGATCCGGTTGCAATTCCGTTGTACCTAATATATGCAACACGTATTGGTTCAATATCTCTTATCTCAATCTGATATTCCATAAATCAATTCTCCTTTTCATTTTTCACTCCAATCCATACTTCGGAATGACCGGCTTGTGGGCTTCCTTTGCAAATTGGATATACCTCAATATCTGGCAGCTCTGCATAGGTATATCCAGAAAAAGGTAACCATTCAGTAAGAAAGCGTTTGAAGATACTTTGCACTGACTCTTTGAAATGTCCCTCACTTTCAAAAATCACCCATGTTGCAGCGGGTATTTCATATTCCAACATTTCCTCAGGTATGGGCTTATCCGTTGCAGATGCTATATAATAATAAACCTCTCCGTATTTCTCATAAGCAGTAATCCCTAACACCCCATGGGGGGATTGATTTGACAACTGGCAGATCTCCGAAAACTTACTATCTTGTAGAACTTCACTCCAAAAAGCAGGAACAAGTTTTTGATTTTTCTCCATATCTTCTGTTAAAGGAATACGGATGCCAACAATTCGCATAGCTTCTTTTTCTTCAACTCTATACTTCATAGCACTACCTCCTGTAATTTGTACTGAAAATTTGATTGGAAGATAAGCATTAAGCGCACTTCCTTGGTTCTTTGCAGCAACTGGAGAAATTCCATGGACATTTTGGAATGCACGATTAAATGATGTTGGGGAAGAGTAGCCATATTTCAGAGCTATATCTAATACTTTTGCATCCGTAGACTGTAACTCAAACGCAGCCTGTGTCATTCTTCGACGACGTATATAATCCGACAACGAAATACCCGCTACATAGGAAAACATTCGCTGAAAATAATAGGTTGAACAACAGGCAATTTTAGCGGCTTCCTCATAGGAAATCTCACTGTCCAGATTGCATTCTATGTAGTCTATAGCATTGCTTAATTTTTTCAACCACTCCATTCCTTTACCTCCTCTCCTATAAAGAGCATAATACATTAAGGGTTTTTATTCCTCGCTTTTGATGTCCTCTTTTGTAAACTATATTTTATCATTACACTATCATATTAAAATTTTCATATCAAAAAGTATATCTCCATCACCTACTGCTATGTATTTCATCGGCTAGTTTTAGAGTAAAATTCTCATTTTCTTACTGCCAAACAATAGTTTACATTATCAAAAGCTGTCATTGGATGGTGGGGATTTGCTTTGTTGTAATGGTGGAAATATTGCTTGGTTATTTCACTGGGTTCTAAATGCTCATATATTAGAAAGCCACAATTTGAAAGCAAACTTTCCATCTCTTCATAGGAATAGCTTGCAAGCATAGCCTCCTTTGCTCCTCCTGCTAGAATTGCTTGTTTTTTGCCCGTTCTCCTGCTTTTTCGGTATAGGTGTCTTGGTCTGGATAATCAAAAACAAGGGAACTACCTTTTGGAACCATTTCTCCCATTACGGAAATCATTTCTGTAAATACTTGCTTTGAAAGATAGTAGGATAGACCCAGTAAGCTGCAAAAACTGATCTTACTTTTATCAAAATTTGCATTACCCATTAAAGCAGTTTGCCACATTTCTTTTGTAAAGTCAGCTTCAACATAATCAATGTTGTTTGGCGGCAATATACCACTTTTAGCTAATCTTGCTTGTTTATCTTTTGCAGTAGCAGGATGGTCAATCTCAAAAATTTGAAGCCTATTTGCCCAGTACGGTTGACGATATGCGAAAGTATCATACCCTGCTGCAAAAATCAAATACTGCATTGCTCCAATAGATACCGCAGTTTTCAGTACTTTTTCAGTAAATGCTGCTCTCCCAAGGGGAGATGGTGACAACTGATTGTCTACTATCCATCGCAATGCTTCATTTTCACTTCCTACGAAGGATGGGTTAAAAAACATAATTTCACCGGACATACTTTTTGCTATTTCATTGTACTCTGATTCAGACAAGAGCAATTTCGCAATACTGTCATTAAAAATTTTCATATCATTGTTTTCTGAATGGTATGCCCTAGAAAACGCACTTACCAGGGCAGTCATACTTTTTCTTTCCATTGTTAATCACCTCACTATACTTAATACACCCTAAACAACTGAAGAACAAGACTTGAATTTTTTTCCATTTTGTGGTATAGTAAGTATATAAAATTGAGTTTGATTCTTAAAATTTCACACAATTTACTGAAATATTTTTTTCGCTATGTTTATGTATTCATTCCAATATAATATTACTCTAGGAAAATTAAAAAGGCTGAGCAGCTAATGAAAGGTGAAACCCTTCATGGCTACTCAGCCTTAATTAAATTTCATTGTTATCCCACAAGGATGTTGTACATAAACAATAAAGTCGTGTTAAAATCTCCACCTCTCACCCCCACTTGAAACTATCTCTACTCCTATACAGTGTTTTTTATCCTACTATCGGTATTTTATTTATTCTTCACCATTGGGTAGATTATGTTACTAAATATTCTCATTACACAGACTAATGCTTGTATATTAGTTTTACCTTCTGAAACTTTTCTCTTGTAGTATTTTAGTAAAACTGATTTCTAGGAGTTTCTCTGGATGAAACTTGAATCTTTTGAACTGCTAGGAAATAGAACACTCCGTAGGATTCTATATTAACTTGTTTACTCTTCTTGTCTTTTACTTTACCTGCTGAGCTATTGTTTATTAAGCATTTAGATATTCACTATTTCAATATCTACTTTTTCTGACATAGAATCATTTAGTGCCATTAAAATTATACTTATCAAATCTCTACCATCACTAGTTATGAAATAATTAGATAAATCAGTAATATCACTACTTATATTATTTTCCCACGGTAGTTCCTTGCTTATGTCTTCAATATCCCATACTACATACTCTGGACTAAATTTTTTTAATTCTTCCTTAATTATTTTTAATTCTTCAATTGCTTCACTAGCATTTTCCCAACTTAATTTACCTTAATATAATTCATTCATTAACATTGGATATTTGCTTCCCCATTTATTCCCTTCTAAATTATAGCTTATTGTTGAAAAGAATGCGTGTATTATATCTATTAACTTTATTAAATCATTATAACTATCCAAACTATCCCTCCTTAATAAAAAATTATCGCATACTCATTTCTGAATAATGCGATATTCTAATATGTTATTTATTTTCACCCTAATAATATACGAATAAGAAACTCATTAGCAAACCGAAATTTAAAGTCTTAAATATCTATAAACTCTACAGAATTACCATGCTGCTTAATCATCTTCACCAAATCTACTACATTAACCCATATTGTTGCTGTATTTTCATTTGGGTGAATCCCTATAATACTTTCATTAAATGTCTTATCTAGTATTACCTTTACTTTTCGCTCATCATCATTAATTATACCCAAGGGTGTTACAGAACCCTTAGAAAGTCCTAAAATAGAATTTAAATCATTTTCAGAAGCAAAGCTAAGAGGCCTTGAACAAATTTTTTCTTTTAACTTTTTTAAGTTAACTTTCTTTTCTTGGCGGATAACCAATAAATAATAATTACGTTTTTTATCATCTCTAACAAATAGATTCTTTGCTATAACATCAGTATCAGGTAAGTTAAGTTCCATCATATCATCAATAGTATATACTTCCTTATGCTCAATAAATTTAAATTTAATCTCCATTCTATTTAAGAAATCATAAACTTCTTTGGACTTTTTTGACATTTTCGTATGCCTCCATTCATCTCAACATATGAAATTTGTTATTGTTTCATTTCACATTCAATTCCAAGCTTTTCTATATTTTTAAATAAATTATAACATATTTTATAAATACCGCATTATTCAGTTTTCAAAGATCAAATTTTATTAACTAGTTCGTAACATAATCATATTCCGACTTAAACTACTTTTGATGATACTCACCATATTTCTCCCACCCATAAAGCATAAACTCTATATTGAGATCTTCATATTCTTCACATTCAAATGTAACTATATGCTTTTTATAATCTTTCCAGGTAAGGTATCATAACAGATTTTATTTTTACACTTGCCAAGGAAATTGATATGAATGAATATATTCTTAAATTGATTGTAGGTCACGCAATTGAAGATACAACAGAAAAAGTTTATACTCATAGAACAATAGAACAACTAAGGAAAGAGATTGAAAAAATAAAATAATTTTTTTATTAAAATTTGTGTATTACGAGTGTGTATTACTTGTGTATTATCAGTGAGTTTTTATATGTTTCTATAAAGCTTTAAAAAATAAAAACCTCTGATAAATCAGAGGTTTAGGGGTATTCTTATTTATTCATTGCTTCTTCTACAGCAACAGCTACTGCCACAGAAGCTCCTACCATTGGGTTGTTACCCATGCCTATAAGTCCCATCATTTCAACGTGAGCTGGAACTGATGATGAACCTGCAAATTGAGCATCTGAGTGCATTCTTCCCATAGTATCTGTCATACCGTAAGAAGCTGGACCTGCTGCCATGTTGTCTGGGTGAAGAGTTCTTCCAGTACCACCACCGGATGCTACTGAGAAGTACTTCTTACCTAATTCAACACATTCTTTTTTATAAGTTCCTGCTACTGGATGTTGGAATCTTGTTGGGTTAGTTGAGTTACCAGTGATAGATACATCAACGCCCTCTTTGTGCATTATAGCAACTCCCTCTCTAACATCATCTGCGCCGTAGCATTTAACCTTAGCTCTTGGACCTTTTGAGAAAGGAACTTCTCTTACTACTTCTAATTTTCCTGTATAATAATCAAATTTTGTTTCAACATATGTGAATCCGTTTATTCTTGAAATTACGTAAGCAGCATCTTTTCCAAGACCATTTAGTATAACTCTTAATGGCTCTTTTCTAACTCTGTTAGCTTTTTCAGCTATTTTTATAGCTCCTTCAGCAGCAGCAAAGGATTCATGTCCTGCTAAAAATGCAAAACATTTAGTTTCATCTCTTAGAAGCATAGCTGCTAAGTTTCCATGCCCTATACCAACTTTTCTATCATCTGCAACAGATCCTGGAATACAGAAAGCTTGTAAGCCTTCTCCTAAAGCTTCTGCTGCTTCTGCAGCCTTTTTACAGTCTTTCTTTATAGCTATTGCTGCTCCTAATATGTAAGCCCAACAAGCATTTTCAAAGCATATTGTCTGAGTTGATTTAACTATGTTATAAACATCTATTCCTTTTTCATCACATACAGCTTTAGCTTCTTCTATAGTTTTCATTCCGTACTTTTCAAGTACAGGTGTTATTTGATTAATTCTTCTTTCATAACTTTCAAATAATGCCATTTCACTCGTCCTCCTTATATATTATTCATGCCTTGGATCAATAACTTTTGCAGCTTCATCGAATCTACCATATTGACCTGTAGCTTTTTCTTTTGCTTCGTTAGCATCCATGCCTTTTCCTATCATTTCCATCATTTTTCCAAGGTGAACGAATTTATATCCTATAACTTCATTGTTTTCATCTAAAGCTATGTTTGTAACATATCCTTCAGCCATTTCTAGGAATCTAGTTCCCTTAGCCTTTGTTCCATACATTGTACCAACTTGGCTTCTTAATCCTTTTCCTAAATCTTCAAGACCTGCTCCTATAGGTAGTCCACCTTCTGAGAAAGCTGTTTGAGTTCTTCCATATACTATTTGTAAGAATAGCTCTCTCATTGCTGTATTTATAGCATCACAAACTAAATCTGTATTTAATGCTTCAAGTATAGTTTTTCCTGGAAGTATTTCTGATGCCATAGCTGCT
The DNA here is from genome assembly GCF_900142075.1 of Clostridium amylolyticum. Classification (GTDB taxonomy): domain Bacteria; phylum Bacillota; class Clostridia; order Clostridiales; family Clostridiaceae; genus Clostridium_AA; species Clostridium_AA amylolyticum. Next base: position 233,239 of record NZ_FQZO01000001.1, on the reverse strand, counting down.
GAGTGAGTCATTCCGGAACATCCTATTGTTTCAACTAAAGCTTCTTCTATAATACCATCTTTAACATTTAGAGTAAGTTTACAAGCACCTTGCTGTGGAGCACACCAACCTACACCATGTGTTAAACCGGAGATATCTTTTATTTCTTTAGCACGAACCCATTTTCCTTCTTCTGGTATTGGAGCTGATGGGTGATTTGCTCCTTTAGTTACGCAGCACATTCTGTCTACTTCTGTTGAATAAATCATATTATATTCTCCCTTCTGTACTTAATACATTGTTTCAATAAATCTTTAGTTAAGAAATTTCTTCTGCAATGGTATGCTTTATACCCATAGGGACTTTTTCGCTCCCACTAAGAACATTAAAAAACTCTAAAGATTAATTATATTTTAACAATCCTACGCATTTATCGCAACAACTATTATAAATCAATTTATTTATTTTTTTAAGTTAAATAATTAACTAATTGTAACTAAAAATACCTTCACCCCTCAGCTACTCAAACAAATATAGTAACTAAGGGGTGAAGGCATTATAAAAAATATTTGCATATAGAATTCTACTTATAACTATTTATTTTCATAACTAAACTGCCATCCTATACCAAACTTATCTATTACAAATCCATAACATTTGCTCCAGAAAGTTTCTTGAAGCTCCATTACTACAGTACCACCCACTTTAAGCTTATTGAATATTACCTTAATTTCATCTATATCACTACTATTAATTACTAAACTTATATTATTTCCAACAACTAAAGACATTCCTGGCAGAATATCTGAAAACATTATTGAGCTATCCTTTATTTTCACCTCAGCATGTAATACTAGATTTTTTTCTTTCTCAGTAAGTGGAGTACCTTCCTTTGATGGCATATCTCCAAACAACATAACTTGAGGCTTTTCACTTCCAAAAACCTCTGCATAAAAATTTACTGCTTCACTACAATTTCCATTAAAATTTATATAAGTCTTTACAGACATTTTAATCACTCCTAATTTTAAACTTAAGGAATATCCTGTTTATACTTTATATAGTTCTCCTTCAGTATATTTTTTAAAGTTATCTAAAATTGCTTGCCAGCCTCCTTGCTGCATCTCAATAGAATGGGTACTTTCAGCTTCAAAAGTTTCAGTTACCTCTGTTTTATTTTCTCCACATACAAAAGTAATTTCAACTTTTCTTCCATCAGCCATAGTGTAAGCTATAAGCTCATATAACTTCACTTCATCATAAATCCCATTAAAATCAAACCCAAAACTGCCATCTTTAGCTTCCATTCTTGAAAGAAATTTACCACCAACTCTTAAATCATTTTCTGCCGCCGTGGTGTGCCAATCCTCTGAAGCATTATTCCACTTTTTTATATGTTCTGGTTCTGTCCAATATTTCCATACTGTTTCTACAGGTGCATTAAGTGTTGTTTTTACGGTTATTGTTTGCTTTCCCTGCTTCTCATCTTTCATATTCTCTTCACCTCTTTAATAATTAATTATTAATGTTTCTTACTGTTATCTTGTTGCTTATATGTTAAATTAACCTAAATTTACCTAACTATTTTTATTATTGAAACTCTTTTTGCTTTTACTTAATCTATATGGTAAAAGTTATTTATATTAATTTTAATATACTATAGCCTATATATCGTGTCAATATTTTTTATTTTCTGATAATTATTATTCATTAATTGTGCATATCTTTTCAATATTGCAGCTAATTATTAAAAATAAACCGCATATTTTTTTCTACTGCTTTTAGAAGTTCTTTAGGCAGCTTTTCTACTTGTTCACCTATGATTACCCCGTGTGTCTGTTTGTATCCTTCATTCCATACGAAGTTAAAGATTTTTTCATTTGCTTCGCTGTTTTTTCCCATTTGAAATGCATACACCTGAACATTTTTTGATAACAATTCTTGTACAGCTTCTTTTGCTGATCCTGGCAAACTTGATGCACCGTCTGTAATTTCGAAGACTATCTTTATTTGTTTTCCTTTTTTCAGTTCCCTTTCCTGTATGGATGTAATTCCATGGGATATTTCTCTAAGGCAGCTTGCATCATCTGTTGATCCATCTGTTGCATCCAGCTTCACTATGGAGCGGATTATATCGCTTTTTTCTTTTTCCTTCACATTTTTATCATTAAATTCTTTGACATTATAATACTTACTGCCAAAAAACCAAGTTTCGCTTAAAACTTCTACTTTTTGATTTAATTGAGCCGCATTGCTTTTCAAATATTCATTAAAATCATCAATTGACAGTAATGTCACCGATAAAGCTTTTCTCGCAGCCTCAATTTTAGCCCCATTCATGGATCCTGAATTGTCTATCACAAAAGAAATCTCTATTCTTTCAGGCAATATATCTGTTCGTGGCTCTAGTAAATATCTATTAAAAATCAGAAGGCTCTTGTAATTTCCCTTTTTTTCAGCTTCTACAAAATCCGGATAAGATTTAACCATGCTATGCACATCTATTTTTCCCTTTATTTGACCATGCTTTTTTACACTTATCTCCTTTTTAGCATCCCCTATGAGCTTTTTCCAAAATTGACGCATTTGTTCTCTTTCAGATTTCATTTTATTTGAATAAAATTGAAACAATTGCTGATCTCCCTGACTGATCCCATAAGCCTCTAAATCTACCTTACCTTGCATCATGTCTTGCACTGTCATACTCATTTGGTCTTGTTCATCTAGCATTTCTTCTAGAATCTTTTCCACTTCTTCCTGTGTAGATTCCAGTGAATCTGGCATTTCATCTTCTTCAGATTGTTCAAAAGGATTTTTGTCTCCCTGTACTTGCTCTTTTTTCTGGGCTTTTGATTTATAAAAATCCATTTCATCAATTTCTTCTTTCCACAATTGTTCAAAAGTTTTATAGATAAAAGAACGGATGAATGGATCTCTTTCTATAATTCCTTCATCATCATTTATCTGCCTGACTAATTGATAATGAATAAAGTCAAAAAAAGGCTCATTGAAAACTTTCCTATGAAAGGGATTTTGAGCACATCCTTGTATTTCAGGCGCTCTTTTATATAATTCAATAATTAATAAACTCTTTGCAAAAGCTCTATGTTTAGGCATCTGAGAAATTGACTCCGTGGTCTTACCTGTTTGTTTCATATATGAAGCAATCCTCTCAAAATTTTCTTCATCCCTGTATATAGGACACAACTGTAAAACTCTCAAAAATGATGCGTACTTATCCAATACATGTAATAGTCCAATAATTTCTCTTGTTACATAATTGGAAATAATTCTGGGTTCATACGCCTGGTCTTTTTCCAGACCTTCTTTTTTTATTCTACCCAGAATATAGCTTGTCATGTGATCAATTTCTTTCTGCCAGTGTTTTTTTCTATTCAAATATTGTTTAGTTTGTTTTTTCCAATCAGGGTATAGGGCTAATTCATAGTAGATATGCCACATTATTTCATTTTCATCTAATTTTCTATCCAAAAAGCTTTGAAGGGGTAAATACAAAACCCCCTTGGAAGGATCTAATAGAAATCTTTCTAATTTTGAATCAGGAATATACATCAAACTAGAATCTCCTGTAAATGTGGCTAAGGAGCGCTGCTCTTTTTGTAAAAATTCTTGGCAATGTTTTTTAGATTCTTCAATTAGAGTTTGTTCATCAAAGTCAAACATTATAATCCCTCCTATTGATACAGTGGCATATCCCGCAAGTCCTTTGGTGTATGGATTCTATCAATGTCTAGAAGCTTTAATTTACCTTCCACATCCATAAGCAAATATTTTAAAATATCCAATTTTAAGACATTTGTAAAAAATACGTCTTTCATTGCCGCCCCTTCATTTAGATACCAATTGCCAAAATTCTCTTCAAATAAATATATGATTCCATCTTCACTTAAAACTATAGCTGTGCCTTTTTTACATTGAACATCAAATAAATTACCCTCTAAATCATTCAATTCTATTTTTACAACTTTTTCATCTTCATATAAAGAAAATATCTTAACGTGTCCATTATTTCCTATTACCATAATAGAATTACTATTACCATTTCCATCCTCTAGCCATGTAATCTGCCTTATTTCATCATCTAGAAAATTAATTTTATCTGCAATATTAAATTGTCTGTTCTCATATTTAATAAAATATAATTCCCCAGTTTTTGTTCCAACTACAAAATAATCTTCATTTATCTTTTCTAGTGTAGTCCAATTTGGAATAGTGCAATATATCTCTTTATGAAAAACCAGACTATAATCATCTTTTTCTTTTATTATTTCTAATAAATTTAACTTTTCCTCTCCATTTTCCACTACAAATAAACCATCATTAATCGCTAAGCATCTTCCAACCCCACTAACTTCGCCATCTGTTTGAAGCCTTTTAACTTTAATGTCTTCGTTAACATCAGGCATTTGATGAAAATTATCGCTTAAGAGCAGGTAGCATCCCCCTCTCACTCCAAAGAGCAATATTTCTTTATCATTTAATTTATACATAAAGGAAATTGTCTCTTTTATTTCTTTAATAGGAGGACTCCATTCAGCTTCAACTTGATTTTCATCAGAAAAATCATCTGCAATATCTATATAAAAAAATTGTACTTTTCCATCTATACTACTTGTAATAAAAAGATTTTTATTAACCTTAAGCGTAGCTTGTAAAAAACTATCAAAGCCATAGACCCCCAATGGTTTTATTGGATTTACTTGCATGGAAGTCTTTTTAATATTATTTGCATAAACCCGGTAATATGGAACTAAATTAGCTAATAACTCTTCTTCCATTTGTGAAAGTTCGTCTAATTGCTCCTGGAAACCATCATCCAAAACTCCATTTATTAAGCATTCATTCAGCTTTTCTCTTAGTTCTTTAACTTGACTTTTAAAATCCTCACCGTCTACTGACAAATTCACTTTCATTTTTCTACTCCATTATCTTCTAAGTATTCAAGTAGCTCTTTTGAATGCTCTAAATGAGATAATTGTCGGTCTAGCACTTGATATTTTTTTGCATCAATTGGCCATGAACCCTCAATATCAGCTCCAAAATTTTCTTTTAGTGCTTCTGGCAAAGTTTTTCTAAGAGTTCCTTCCCCAAATATCAGATGAACTACATCTAAGCAGCTTAAAGCTTCTATGGATGGACGAACATAGCGATACGGACGGGTACGAATTTCTTCGTATGTGGTTGTTGCTTCTCCTATGTCTTTTATCTCAATATTCCATCCTTCTCCTATAGGAAAGAATCCAAAACGCACCGCCTGTGATAGAATATAGTTTTGGTCGTCAGCATAAGTGATGGAACTAATGAAACCATCCCACATAGCTTTGCTTAGATCTTTTTCTTCCCCTTTGTTCCAATCATTTAAAACGTGCAAAATATTACGGATTGATAATACAGATTCTCTAAGCTCCGGTTCATCTATACCAAAATCTTTTTGCACCTCATTATCTTTCCACTTGCCCATAAAGACATTTTGAGTAACCCTGCAAAGCTGAGAAAAACGAAACAATTCTTCTAATGTCCTTTTGGAATCAGGAATATGAACATTTCCATTTTTATCAGCTAATTGAGCTATTATTATCCTAAAAAGCTCATTTTTTTCTGGGCACTGTTGATCTTCTAAGGAACCAGTTATCTTTTGGGGTACATAATTGTACTCAATGGTTACGAAACGTGATTTAAAGGCTGGATTTAGCTCATTTGTTCCTTCATAATTCACCCTTTGAGATGATAGGTTTCCTGTACCAATAAATGCAAATCCAGGTTTAATCAAAACAGGTCCAACTCCTGTGATGTAAGCTGTATTTCCTGCATGACGCTGCAGAATATCGTTCAATGCAATTAAGTTTTGCATGGCAATGGTATTTAATTCGTCTACGATTACAGGGCGGCCTTCTTTTACTGCAAGTAAAATTTCTCTTTCTATTTTTTTAATTGTAGTACCAAAGTTACTATTACTTGCTACCAATAAATCAGAAAAACTCTTCCATATTTGAATCTTAAGCTGCAACTGTTCTTCATCAGTGATCTGATCCAGTCTTTCTTTATGCTCATCCATCCACTCATAAAAATCTCCTATGATCATATTCAGATAATCCCTATAGGAGCCTTGGGAGAAACTATGTTCCAGAGACAAAGTTTTCTCTACAAACATATCTTCGTAGGTTAAATTGTGTGAGCCGGATATAAATAGCGGCTGTAAAGCTTCTATTTCCTCTTTACTTCCATTAATTAATATATTTTTGTAGTAGAGCTTTCTTTCCTCATTAAATTCTCTAAATTTTTCAATGGCATCTTTCTCTGTGGCATTTGGATTTTCAGAAAACCAATGCTCCATTTTCCCTTCTAATTCTGCTTGTATTTTATTTTGTATGGTGAAATCCATGGCTGCTTCAGTTGCTAATTGTGTTTTACCACTTCCTAAATGCCCTACGATATATACAGGAACACCTAAATTCAAGGAATCTATCACTTTTTGTTTTGCTTTAACTACATAAGGTACAGTTACCAAACGCTGTTGATGCTGGGTTTCTATATCACTTATCAATTGACGTTTATAATAACATTCCCATGCTTCCGGAGAGCTTTCTAATATTATCTCTAACTCTCTCTCCAATTTTTCTATGCCATCGACTCTATATCTTGTAGCTGAATTACTCCCATAGTGACTGTAATTATTGCTTTCGCTATTCACTCTTCTTTCCCAGCGAAGAAAAAACTTTTCATATTCCATTAAATTTTCAATTTCTTGGATCTTTTTGCCCTTGTTTTCTAATTCTTGTTCTACATAAGCTTTATATTTTTCATAATAAACATTATTTTTTTTAGAATCAGAAGGAATTTTCACATCCTCTTCTTCAAATTTTCGAAAAGCTTTAAAAAAGGATCCCTGCTCACTTATTTTTTTGTTATTTTCCAATTCCGATGATTTTAAGGCTTCTCTACGCAAGTCATCTTCATACCAACATTGCATTTCTTCTATTGTAGGAATATAAACTTGCTTAAGATTTTTTTCTTTTTTCACAGAAGCTTCCTCCTTTGAGTGATATCTGTTATAGTGCCAGCGTATTATGATAAATGGGTATAAATTAAAATCCCGATTTTTTTCAAATTCGGGATTTTAAATAAATTATTTAATTCTAAGTGCCATTAAATAATTCCATATTCTTTCAATAATCGTTCAATATCTGTTCCTGCTAATTGTTTTACAATTTTACGTCTAGTAAGTGGTGGCAGATCAATTTTTGGTTTTTCTCCATCTAATAAACTTACACCTGCATTTAATAAGTAACGGATATCGTATCTGGAAGCAAACACCTCAGGAACTCCTTTTTCAACTCCGGTTAAAACATATACTGCTTCCATAGCTGTACGTCCTGAATATTCAATAGTAAATACAGTATCACGTCCTGGATCATCCAAGGTTTCAGCAAATTGTCCTAAGAAAGCAAAGTTTACTGCATTCTTTGGTACAACATAAGGACGGTCTCCAAATTCACGAGGCATAAACATAGATGTAATAAATGGCATCATAACAGGAATTGCAGTGCAGCTTTCTGCTAATTCTTCTATTTCATCTGTAGGAACACCTATATGATATAACCATTCTTTTGTGATTTCCTTACCAGTACAATTTCTCATAGATTTTTTAATATAGTCTCCAGGAACATCAGAGAATAAACCATATACCCAAACCACAACGTCTTTTTCAGGTTGTCCATAATATTGTTCTTGACGGTTTATGGTCCAGCTCATAAGCCATGAAGAGTCAACAGCTGTAACTATGCCGCCTGTTACAGTGCGTCCGCCATATGGGGAACGTTTTGTGATCTTTTCAATGTACTTAGGAACACGTTCATCATGGCAAGTTACTGTACAAGACTCCCAATTAGATTTTTCTGTATCTGTACAGAACTTATCTGGATTTCCAAATTCATCGGATTGGGCAGCTATGTTTTTCCACAGTCTCCAACATCCACCTAGTTCCTTGTTAAATGGAGCAGAAGTATTGTCATCACCATACCCAGAACCTTCAGTCATGGATCCATTAGTGATAAATACTAAGTCATTTTCTGTTAAGTCAATGGAAATATCCTTTTCATTCTTATCTTTTGCAACTATTTTCTTTGCAACCTTTTTATCGTTTGAAATTGAGAACTCAACGTTATCCACATTGACTCCATATTCAAATTTAGCACCGTGATCTTCCAAGTATTTAACCATAGGTTTTACAAAGGAAGTGAATTGATCATGTCTTGAAAATTGTAAAGCTGAAAGATTTGTCAATCCGCCAACATGGTGGATGAAACGGTTCATATATAATTTCATCTCTAGGGCACTATGCCAGTTTTCAAAAGCGAACATTGTTCTCCATAATGTCCAAAAATCAGAGTTTAAAAGCTCTTCAGAAAAAATATCTTCTATAGCTTTATTTTGAAGCTCTTCATCTGTCATGCTGGTAAAAGCAGCTAATTCCTTTGCCAAGTCTTGACCCAAATTAAATTTCCCATTGTCATAACGTTCCCCTTGGTTTTTAGTAATACGACAATTGCTAAAGTTTGGATCATCATAGTTTGTATAATAAAAATGGTCTAATACAGTCATACTAGGATCTTCTGTGGATGGTAATGAACTAAACAAGCTCCATAAAACCTCAAAATGATGTCCCATTTCACGTCCACCACGTGCTACATAACCCATATTTTCACGAATAGCACCATCCAAGGATCCACCAGGGATGTCTAATTGCTCTAGAAAAGTGATCTTGCTTCCATCCATATGGGCATCACGAATCAAAAAACAGCCAGCAGCTAAAGCACCAATTCCTGTACCTATTAAGTAAGCTTTTTTATCATCGATTCCCTTAGGCTTTCTTGCATTTACTAAAGCATGATAACTTCCATTGGTAAGTGTAAGCCTATCATCATGTGTTTTTATTTTCATTTTTTCTCCCTCTTTCCCAATTATTAATAGTTTTCTAAATCCTACTATTGTGTTTAGATATCTTTTTATTAACCTTGTTAATATAACTAGGTGGTACAAAATATAATAAATCCACCTTTAACTTTGTGAATATTTGTTGTCTGTAGGATTTATTTATACTTATAATATAGCTTTTTAATATCTTTTACATTAGATAAAAAAACTGCAGTGTTCGAAATTCAAACACTGCAGTTCATTTGTCTAATTTTTAGGCATTTACATTAGAATGTCTAATAAAAAAGAAATCTCATATTATTTTTTTACCAGATATCAGTTAATCCAACACTTCGCTTAAGGGATAGGACAATGTTTCCATCGAAAAGCTGCCCTATTCTCCTGCTGATAACATCAGGGTCTTCCTTCATTCCTGTAGCAATCCAATGCAGCACCATTTGGGTGAGGGCACACTGATAAAAGGAAGCAATAAGTTTTTTATCCCCCGAAGAGGCTGAGATACCATCGCTTACTTTTTCAACATACCTAATCATGACATTTCCTGATACATTGTATATATAGTTCTCCAATTCTTCTCTTTGCATGGAATTATATACATGATAAATTGCTCTTCTGTTCTCTAAAGCAAACTTAGCAGCCGCAATAAAGCTCTCCTCCCAGGACAGTGTATCATTATATTCATCAATGACTCTCTGAAGTTCTGTTTGGAAAATCTCCGACAAAATTGCATAAATATCTGAATAGTAATAATAAAATGTATTTCTATTGATCTCACATTCTGCAACAATAGCCTTAACTGTGATTGTGTTAAGTGGATGCTCATTCAGCATCTTTATGAATACCTGGCGAATCATTTTTTTTGTATATTGCTGTACCAAGACACCACTTCCTTAATGCTAATCTATATTCAAAATTATAGCATATGATAAGCTATTTTCATCATTTTCTCCAAAAAGTTGAACATTCTGCCTTATCCAAAATATTAAACTGGATGATTTTTTCAAGTAATGATAAATCAACATGGCTATCCCATGGGATGCGTATCAGCTCCTTACTATGGTTATAGCCAGCCTGCACAATTTCCCCAGAAAAATGATCAATCCCTACCCTTTCAGGGGCAACGGCTAAATGATGTTTTGCTACGCTAAAGCCGATAATAAATGTGCCGTGATCAGTAAACATAGGCTGATTCCATGCAATTTTAGGAATTAGATTAGGAAACGTTTTAATTATCCAACCAAAAACCTCTTCCAGCCGGGCCTTATGTTGCAGGTTATCAATACCAGCTAAATATTCTGCAAAAACTTCCATGTTGTTCCCTCCAAAAATAAAAATTAGTCTGTTAACTCAAAACCCAAGCAGGCTGACTCAGAAGCTCACCTCTTACGGGAAGTCTTGCTGCTAGAATTATTTAATGCAATGGCAGCTCTGATTAGCTCCTTAAGAGCCTCCTCGTTCACCTGGTCTCCCTGGTGGAAGTCTATGGCCCTCCTGACATTCCCATCCAAGCTTGAGTTGAAAATATGCATATGGTCCTCCAGTGATGCTCCTTTAGCGAAAGTCATCTTCACCACATTCTTATAAGTCTCCCCGGTACATATTATCCCGTCATGAGACCATACAGGGGTCCCTCTCCACTTCCACTCTTCCACTACCTCCGGGTCTACCTGTTTGATTATGTTCCGCACCTTTGATAGCATCTGACCGCGCCAATCACCCAGTTCCTCAATTTTCTCGTCTATTAGTTGGGACGCTGATTTAGAGTCTTTCTCAGGCTTCTTTTCCATAATTAATCACCTCCTAAACTACTTTAAAGTTGAGTTACCCATCTCTTTCTTCTGTAAAAGGCATTGTTCTCCACATGTCTTGAGGAGATAAAAAAGATGCCACCTGAGCCTGGAATCCCCTTGCGGGCAGGCCTCAACATTACCCTTGGCTTAGCACTATTCACAAACAGAACAATCAAGATACTTAGGAAAGCCTACTATTCCTCCACTACCTTATTTACTATCCTCTCTGCCAATGGAATAAATATATTAGCCAACGGCACAGAAATGGCTGTCCCCACCAATGAAGATTTTAAAAATGCCATCAAGAAGCCTGGTTTAAATCCATAATTTATTAATACCATAAAAAAGGCAATGGGTACAGATATAAATACAGCAGCAAGACATGAAAATATCATTCCCCTATACTTCTTACTTATTTTCATAAATATCATCTCCTTTTTGATCTCCATGTAGTGATTTTAATGACATATTCTTCAATACATTGGATAGCATTTTTAATTCATCATCATTTACATCTGATGAGATCAAATCATCCCAAGATTTTAATGCATTATATATTCTGTGTTTTACCTTTAGAGCCTGATCTGTAACTTGTATTCTATAGGATCTTTTGTCCCTTTGATTTTTTATTCTTTTTATATATCCTTTATCCTCTAGGCTCCTTATACTCCTTGTTATCGCTGCCTTATCAATATAATATATTTCAGCTAACTCCTCTTGAGTCAATTCTTTATTTTCATAGAGCTTTATCAAATATATATATTCACCCGATGTTATATTTAAGTCCTTCAATTCATTATTTATGAATATCTGAAACTGTCTATACAGTATAGATATCCATCTGCCAAATTCTTCGTATATGTTTTTCATATTTATCACCATATTTATTTTACAAAATTATAATTGACAAGTCAACTATATTAGGATAGACTTCCAAAAGGCATCAAGATTTCTCATTTCAATGCCTTTGAATTTTCTTTATCTAATTTCTGTGCTATCTAGAATACATGGGGTGGAGGGAGAATTTGCGTAACCAGTGGCAAAGTTAAAAAATAAAGAGCATGCTCCCCATATTAAAGTACTTCTATTAAATAATAATAGAGTGGCAAGCCACTCTATTGAGAGTCCCAATTAGGGAACTTTTTACTTATAGCATCAAGTTTTTATTTATAAATCGCCTTAATCGGATCCAGTTTTGATGCATTAATAGCAGGTATGATTCCAAAGATTATTCCAACAAGGACTGAGGTAAGTGTAGCTCCTAAAAAGCTTGCTACTGTTAATACTGGAGGGAATGGCAAGAATTTACCAGCTACCTTGCCAATGAAATAGCCTAAAAGTATTCCTATTAGCCCTCCTGCCCCTGTAACAATTGTCGCTTCAAAAAGGAACTGAAGCAATATACTTTTGGGTTTTGCGCCAATGGCTCTTCTTATACCAATTTCTCTCTTTCTCTCAGAAACTGAAACATACATTATATTCATTACCCCTATTCCCCCAACGAACAAGGAAATTCCAGTTATGAAAGCTAAAAATGCTGTTAACCCACCAATTATTTTATCAAAGGCTTTTGTCATTCCCTCTGGCTCTTGAAGCTTATAGCTGCCCTTCAAATTTGGATGATATTGCATAAGCATTCTCTTTGCATCCTCAAAGGTCTTATCTTTATTACTGCCTGGTTCAATATAAACATCCAGGCCATCGATAGGTTTATTTTCATTTACGTCGCTTGGAGTATAATTTGAAATATAACTTGAGTTACCCATTATTGAAAATTTATTTGTTTGTTCTAAAATTCCAATTACCATATAGTTATAACCACTAATTTCTACTCCATGCCCTATAGCATTTTCTGGTGAATCAAAAAGAGATACTGCTGCTTCATTAGTTAATACAAGGAGTTTTTTAGAAGCATCTCCCTTATTAAAAGAGCGACCATACTTTACATTTATCATTTTATTTTCATAATCCTCTACCAAAACAGCAGAATTCCTATCGAAATAGGTAGCCCCTACAGTGGTAGTAACAAGTTCTCCAGATATCTTAGAAACCTCTACCTTTTCTACTCCATCAACCTTTTTAATATTAGCTATATCATTTTTAGTAAAAGGTTGAATTAAACTTATATCTGTTATTTTATTATCCGCAGTAAAGCCTATTTTAATTTTATTTGCCTTAGTTTCTGCCATAGACTTTTTTATCTCTATCTTAAATCCATTAGCTATTGAAAGAATAGTGGTAACAGAACTTATCCCTATAATTATTCCTATCATTGTGAGAAAAACTCTTAATTTATGTGCTTTCAGACTGTACAATGAGGTTTTTAATAAATTAATAATCGACATATCTACTCCACCTTTGTTATTAAGCCATCTTTTAAATGAATTACTTTACTGGCATACTTAATCAAATCTTCATCATGGGTCACCATTAATATTGTTTTCTTCTCTTCATTAAGTCTTTTTAAGATATTCATTATATCTATCCCTGTTTCACTATCTAAAGCACCTGTTGGTTCATCGGCAAAAATTACATAAGGATCATTAATAAGAGCTCTAGCTATTGCAACACGCTGCTGCTGACCGCCCGATAGCTCTGAAGGTGATCGTTTCTTTTTGTCTAATAAGCCTACTGTATCCAAGTACTTTTCAACTCTTTTTGCTCTTTCTTTTCTAGACATACCATTCTTTTCTCTGTATAAAAGAGGAAGCTCAACGTTTTTACCTATAGTTAGAGAATCAATTAAATGAAACTGTTGAAAGGTGAATCCCATATAACTATTTCTAAGCTCTGACCTTTGGTTTTCATTTAAATTAGTAACATCCTTACCGTTGAATATATAATTTCCCTTCTCAAAACGGTCTAGAAAACCAAGAAGATTTAGCAGTGTGGTTTTTCCGCTTCCTGACTTCCCCATTATCATAACAAACTCGCCTTGATTTATAGTTAAATTTATATCCTTTAATGCATGCAGCATATCATTTTTCAGCTTGTAATATTTATTTACATTTTTCAATTCAATAACCTTATTCAATGACATTACCTTCCTTCATATCTGGAGTAGGAGTTATAATGATAGTGTCATTTTCCTTTAATCCTGTGTTCACAGAGACATCATTTGAGCCTTTAATTTCTTCATATTTGATTTCTTGTTTTATAAGCTTCTTATCCTGAACTTTAAACACGTATTTCTTTCCATCCTCCTCTAGAATTGAACCTTTCGATATTTTAACTTCTCCTGAAAGCTTCACTGAAACTTGCACATGAAATCCATTTACAATTCCCTCTTGAGAATCCAAAGAAAATCGCATACCATAAACTGATAAATTTGAACCTCCAGTAATCATCCCCTGCATATCTTCATCTGATATGCTGCCCGGCTCACTTGCTACACTTTTTACTTTACCAGTTATAGTTTTATCTAAAGCATAAACAAAAATATCAGCAGCTTGATTTTCCTTAACCTTTATCAAATCTTTTTCATTAATCACACTCTTTACAATAAGTGCTGTTGATTTAATTGTGATAAATGGCTTATTTTGATCATTAGAATCATTTAAAAATACCTTACCATCAATAGGTGCTGTTATGTTTGTAATCTTCCCTTCATTTTGATCATTCTTATAGGTAAAGAGGATATCACCGCCCTTTACTACTTGTCCAGTCTTCACAGAAACCTTAGATACAGTTCCTTTTGAGGGATCTTGATTTATATTTATCACCTTTTCTGGTAAAATAATTCCGTTTACAAACACTTTATCACTCTGAGAAATAGTATATAGCGGTATTCTGTTAGATTCCTTAGTGGCTTGTGGTTTATCTTTTTTGGGCATTAATACAAAAACACCTGATATTATTATTACAGCAACAATACTAAATAAAATTACTAGTTTCTTTTTCATGTTTTCTCCTCCTAAAATAATTTGAAATTTATTAATTACACTTATTAGATAAATAAATAAAATAAATAGTTGCAGTTACAATGATTATTTTAAAAAGAATTTTAAGAAGAAAGAGAATTAGAATTTCAAAGGTAATCGTCAAATAAAAATGTGGATTGTCCCCTATCTTATGTCTGTGAAATAATCTCCAATATAAAACAAGAATGCTAAAGTAACTTAGGGTTCTTAAGGGATTTTAGATATTTCGAGTCTAAAGATTAGAGGAAAGCTATGGATAAACTTACAACTGAAACGCATGGTTACCACCTGGCTCTATGGACAAACAGGATAAAAGAATTCCGTGCCAGCGTATTGACTCTAAGCAGATGGTGCGAGCAGAATAACATTGGAGTCAAGAATTACTACTTTAAAACAAAAACAGGAACTGTTACGCAGTTAACTAATCAGTTAGCTGTGTAGCAGCCCCTTAATTTTACTGTATAAAGCTTTCAGTATTACAATTCCAGTGTCCTAAATGGTAATATATTTTACTCCATTGGAACAGAGCAGGAAAACACTTCTTCATTATGATCGTTTAAAAATATTAATTTCAGGTTTTTAACATTTTTATTTATATTGGTAAATCTAAAGGTTATGTCGGAGAATCTGCCGACCATTTCCTTTTTATTAATGGTATTATAATTTTCATACTCTTTATTATTCTCATCTACAACTTTTAGTTTATTAATCTTTGAAAAATCAATTTTCACAGAAACATCAGCAGTAAATGGAGTAATAGTTATATCCTTTATTGTTACATTTTCTGATGATATATTTGGTTTTACAGTTTTTACTTCATAGACAATAGATTTCTTAACTTCAAACTCTAGGTTCCACTTTCCATTAACATCAGATGGACCACTATAAAATTGATTTTTTTCGATATTTCCTGTTTCAACTATACCACTTAGAAATTTAATTTTATTTATATCAACTTTCATTTTAAAATTATTAGGTACATCTTGAAAACTTGATAAATCAAACTCACTTATTCCAATGAAGGTATGATCATCTATAAACTTGCCATGTACAGCACCACCAGTTTCTTCTAATGCTAACATTTTGCCGTCTTTTGACAATGAAGGCAATAGTTTTTCAGCTTCTTCTGGTGCAATATTATAATTAGGTTGAAAACTTACTCTTTTTATTCCTTCTAATATCATTCCTATATCGTTAGAACTGAAATAAGCTTTATCAGCAGGAGTAAATGCACTTTCATTTTTAATTTCATAGCTTAATAAAATATGGTTATGATCATCGATTATTGCTTCATTTACTTTTACTTGAATACCATTATCTTTGGCAATCTTATTGATCTTTTGAGCGTACTTTACATAATCTTTATAGTCTTTATTTATACCTAAGGCCTTATCTATTTCTTGAATTACAATTCCTATAACTGGTATACTTTCAGCTAGTGCTGGCTTGGCGTAATTTACAATTGACAGACCTCCAATAAGTATGCATGCTGCAGCTACTTTTTTAAAGTTTTTATGTTTCACGTACCTTTCGCCTCGATTAATCGAAGCTTCTATTCTGCTGTCTAATTTCTCTGTAGGAATTTCTACATGAAATGATTTTTTATCCACTAATAACATCCTCCTTTAATGATTTTCTTAGTGCTAAAAGTCCACGTCTTATATGAGCCTTCGCAGTATTTTCTGGAACTTCCATTATTTCTGCTATGGTCGATATCTTTAAATCATCAAAATATTTAAGAACAATTGCTGTTCTTTGTTTATCGGTTAAGATGTTTAGAGCCTTATATAACTCTTCATGATCAATGTTTAAATTTATATCATCATATGAACTATCTAATTTCGAATTATCTGCTTCTAGCACGATTTTATTTTTTTTCCTTAATAAGCTTATACACTCATTTATCAATATCCTAATAAGCCATGTTTTAAAAAATTCAGGCTTTTTCAATTTTTTTATTGATATGTATGCTTTATATACACTCTCATCAATAGCATCTAAAGCATCATCCTGGTTTTTTGTATATATATAAGCTACATTATATAGTTCATTTTTATATTGATGAATGAGTGCAGTGAAAGCTTCTTTATTGCCTTTTACGGCACTCCTAACAAGAAAAGTTTGTTCCATAAACATTCACACTCCCTTCTAAAGCAATATTATATCATTTCACCTATTAGATAAATTATGATAGTAAAAAGTTGCACTATGAAATTATTTTTTACAACCTAAACTGCAAACATGAGTAATCTTGCCTAATTTGAGCCAGCTATAATTTATTCCACGGTCCTCTTGACAGTGAGCATCCATCGGCGTGTCTTCAAGCATCAAGGGCATCACCCATGTTGAACAAGGAGCAGGGCTTTGGAGAATAGTTGATGCCTGGCGGTTCAGACTAACAAGCCGATACTCATTGTCAAGAGGCTTTCGCGGCATAAAAGTTTGATGTTGGCTTTGCGTCCGGAATCATGGCTCAGCAATCACTGGACTGGTGGCTCTAAAACAAAAGAATATTCAGCAAACACTCTCAGAAAATAGAGAACTTCTTCACTTCGCTTTTTAAATTTATTAGGCTTTATCATAACGAATAGCCCTTATATTTCAAGGCTCAATAGGGCCTAAAAAACTTAATAACTCAAATTAACACACTTAAAGAACTAGGCTAAGCGATAAATTACACAGTGTAGGAAAAAGGTTTATGGCTCAAGGGATAAGAAAATTGAAATCTAAATAGAATCTAAAGCAGTATAAAGCATTGAAAATACTTAATTTGAGGTTAAATAGATTTTGAAATTAAGATAGGGATTTGAAAAAGGATTAAAAAATAAGGATGATAGAAATTGAAATCCTTATGCCTTAATCCTTTCATTTATATATATATTTATTGATAAACCACTAGATTATAACAATAAATGCTTTATAAAGCTAATTCAATAGGCAGTCTCTCATTCATGTCTAAGTTAAAATTTCCATACGGATTTACATGGGTATAAATAAGAGGAGTCAACGCCCTAAAATCCTCAGCTTGCAATATATTAAATAATCTACTATTTGATAATACCTGTTGAATCATTAATGTATTTATATAAACAAGGCAGTTTTGTACTAAATGAATTGCAAAATATATGCAATCCAATACAATGAGTACAATTCACATTTTTCTTATAAAGTAAACTTTTTATTTTTTACACTTAATCAGGTAAATCCTTGATTTTACTCAGTTTATTTATTTCATTTGCAGGCTCCATCAAAATATCCATTCCTTATTTTCTTTGGATAACACCGCCATTTGAGGAAATAAAGCGCAAACGGTATTCATCGATGCAGCATAAGTTTCCCCGATACATATCATCCCATGGTGAGGAAATACAGGGGGTACCACTCCAACTGAAGCTTAGAAGAACTTATCTAGGAGCTAATCGCTCGTTATCCCACTACTTGAAGAAGTATAGGTATTAGGAGCGATTAGCTATCTGATAATCCCTCCTTCCAAGAGGGTTAATGGCTTATTATAGATGGGTAGTGAAGCTGGGTAATTTTATGAACCCCAGCCATTTTTTAAATAAATATTTTAAGCTTTTCCCTCCATACTTGTGTTTTGGATAAATCTCTTTTTTCTCTCCAGTCCTGTAGATAAATAGAGGGGAAACACCTTCTAGTCTGCAGTAAACATCTACTTCATTAGTTAGTTTTATATTGTATTGATCTTGATACTCTATTATCATAATCCCTATTCTCCTTCATTTAATTATAGATTAAAGTTATTATTTAAAAAATCTACACTTTTTTTCAAAGTGTCTTTCCTCAGTGAATAGTATCCCTTCTGTCCAACTTTTTCTAAAGTCACAAGATTAGATGCCAGAAGATAGTTCATGTGGTATGATACAGTTGCCAAAGTGATTCCAACCTTATCAGCAATCTCTTGGCCGTATAGATCCTTGTCTTTAAGCAAGTTTAGAATTTGAAACCTGGTTTTGTCTGAAACATTTTTAAATACGCTTATGGAGGCATCTCCTGCACCCAAGGATAATCTTACTGTTTCCTCATAATCCATACCGATAAAAATATATAATTTTTCTCCTACAATTGTACAAATAAGGGTTCTAGAACGGAAAAAGAGAGTGCCAATAATTATTTCCTCTGCATCTAGTCTAATTGAATCCTTTACCAGCTTTGTAAAAAATACTTCTCCCTCAGAATTGATACCACTCTCAACATAGTTCTCAAAAGTTTCTATGAGCTTTTTATTCCTGCTTAAAATCTTTTTATAGATAGGAATATATCTTTTTACAAGCTCAATAAATCCCTTCATAGAGCTTCTTACATCTCTGAAAAACTCTAGTGCCTCCCACTTAATGGAGGAGGAAAGCTTTATATTTCTTAAAAAATCCATTATCCTGGTTCCATCCTGAGAAATGAGTATTAACTCCTCATGGCTTATTTTTGGTCCTGCAGAGTTTAAGTTTGAAAGAACAATTAGCTTCACTTCTTCATCACTTAACCCAATAAGATAGTCAACAAAGTTGTCAACTGACAAATCAGATGGTATAAATCTTGATCTGGCAAAGGTGATGGCTGCTCCTGTTTCCCTACTGAAGAAAAGGTCACTATTTGCTATATCCATGGTTATTCTTTCCTTTATGAAGACGAAAGCTTCTTCAGCTGCCTTATTCAAACTAAGGTTATATTCTTCGTATATATGTTTATAGTTATCCTTATAGCAATAAACCAGCCCCTCCATTGCATCGTGTACCCGTGATAAACCTCTGTTAAACTCTATATTCATTTTTAAATCCCCCCTTAAGGAATATACTATACTTATATTAATATTACTTAGATACTTATCTAATATTAATGTATGCATACTTAGATAAATTGTGAACATATATTTAGATATATATCTAAGTATGTTTTAAATTTCTATTTTTTTATATATTAACGAAACTGCCTTAATTTAATTACACGTCATATAGATTCAAACCCAAATAAAAAAGCCAATTGATTTTTATTTCTCAAAAGGCTCCTGGTTCTTTAAGTTGATTTTTCAATATCTACAAAAATTAGCCAAAAAAATTTGCAATAGCTCTCACTATTGCAATTTTTATTACATCATCCCCTGAATAACACCACAAGCCAGCTTCTTACCAGATGCTCCTGCAGGCTGGGTTCTATAATCGTCTGGGTTTTCATGTATTATTACGGCTTTTCCAATAATATCTGAGACCTTAAACTTATTAGTAAAGAAACTCATTCTAGCATAGCCATTGTTGGAAAAGAGCACTGGGAAGTCTCCTGCATGATTCCCATGGGGCTGGTTGGTAGGATTCCAGTGTCCGCCTGCTGCCATAAAGGGATCTGAGGGGTTGCCTACTTCGCAGTTGCCTTTTTCGTGGATGTGAAAACCGTGGGGACCAACTGGTGGGTTTCCGCCCATGGCAGGTTTATAAGGAGGCAGGCCGTTTACTTCTACAGCAACCTCTACTCCTCCAGGAACATCTATAAAGGTTACCATACCACGAATATTTGGTACTAAAGGTCCGCCACTTAAATATGCTACTGCCTTGCTATACTGTACATTAACATCTTTTCTCCAGCCATAATAATTATTAAAACAATCATAGCCGTTATAATAGAATGTCATAAAACCCTCCATATATACTACTACAATTTATGTTATGAAGGACTTATTAAATTAGTTACCAGATTTTACAGAAACACCCCTTTGGGATACAGATAAATCTAATGGGAGAATATCCGCCTCTTCCCAAGCTCTATATAGCTCTTCTTTATGGTTATCACTTTTTAAAAAAGCAATACCGCAGTCTCCCCCTCCTGCACCTGAGGATTTTCCACTGCCAAAGCTTTGAGCTATGGAAGATAATTTTCTTAACTTCTCCGTTTCAATGTCCATGCCAGCATTTTCACCTAGCTTCCTAAGAATTTTGCCATTTAGTGCAAGGCTATTAATGGCTCCTGCATAATCATTTATCTCAAAGCTTTTGATCAATTTATTCACTGCCAAGGAGCTTTCCTTTAGAAAGTCTTTATAAGCTTCTAAATTACCTTCTTTATAATTCTGCAGTTTCTTGATCATAGGTGCTGTGGCTGCTGGCTCTTTGGTCCATCCTACCACTAGCTCTAGGGATGAGGGCGGGGTTAAGGGTTTAATTAATAAATTTGGCCAAGGTTTCTTTATTATGTCTGTTAGCTTGTTCCCTTGCTCTAGCTCCTTTAACACCCATTCACCATCAAAGGCACAATACTCAAGCCATCCACCATATACCGCTGCCGCCACATCTGCACCAGAGCCACTTTTTTGGGTCTTTAAATGTACAATGGCTGATAGCTTAAATATTGTATCTAGATTAAGTAGTTCCTTATCACAGCTATGAAAAGTTAAAATAGAGGAAATAACCGCAGTAACAATAGCTGCGCTGGAACCTAGTCCATACTTTTTATTGGTTGAGGCATCGTCCAGTTCACTTTTGATTTGCAATTTAAAGCTCTGAGGTTTCACGGACTTTTCCTGTAAAAGCTGGTGGGCAACAAGAAAAGCATTTCTAATAAATCCTAGTCGTAAATCCTCTATGCTAAATTGCACCTCTTCATTATTTATTTCCCAAGTGATGGCTTCTAGTCCCCACTGTGGCAGGGATAGAACATTTTCCTCCCCGGGTTCTATTTGAACTGTTACGTAGCGGTTTACTGCCGCTACCACTGATTTCTCATTAGGTTCCAGTACAGCATACTCTCCAGCGATCATAAGCTTACCTGGTACTTTTACCTCATGGCTAGAGTAACTCATGGTCTTTCCTCCCTTTCTCTTATATAGCTCCTAAGGTTTTAACAATCCACGGTGCCGAGTATAAAATCATAAATAGAACACCGTAATTAACACCTAAGCGGTATAGTGTTCCTGACACAATTCCGATTAAGAGTACACCTGCAACATTAATCCATCCTGCATCCATAAAGGCAAGTAATACCACTAAGGCTAAGAATAGTCCTAACATCGCTTCATGAGGGATTTTTTTAAACACAAAGGCACAAATTTGCTTGGAGTACTTCACTGCCACAAAATAGGTAAAGGCAGAAGCGATTATTGCTCCAAGAAAAGTTGCCCAAACAAAGTCCCAGCTGGATAGTAGATGGTGCATATTTCTCTCTAAGGTATATACCGGAGGAGCATTAAATAAGGGATTGGCTGGTCCCAGTGCCATAGGAGATAAAGGTATACCTAAAGCAATAAGAGGAATCAAGGTTCCTGACATATAGGTAGCTTGGGCTAAGGCTTCCATGGTAGACACTGCAAGGGATGACTTTTCCACTGGATCCTTAACCCGGCTGGCAAAGAGTTCTCCTAAAAAGGTAGTAAGACCTACAGGGCTCAGAATAAATGTAAAAGAGCCTATAAGGGAAGCAATAGCGCTATAACCTACCTCTTTTTTAGTTAAGATTTTAAAAGGATTAGGGAATCTTTTGATTTCCTCTGTTCTATTTAAATGAATCTCCTTTTTATCATACCTTGGCATGCTTTCTCTCTTATCTTTATTAAGAAGTTCAAATAGGGTTAAAATAACTGGTCCTATGGTTATACCTAAGAAGAAGGAGATAAATACATTAGTTCCCTTTGGCACCACTCCAATTCCCCAATATAGGTGACGAAGTCCTTGAATCAATAGAGCAAAAGGTATTATTGAAGCGAGGCTCACCCATTTCTTTTTGCTCATAAGGGCTAATAGTATAGCTCCTACGAAGAATATTGGGTCTCCATACTGTTTAATGGAATTGGCAAAAGGAACTATAGCACTGGCTAAAAATAAGCTTACAGGCAGGGAAACAAAGGTTCCAATAATAGCTCCTGAAGCAATCTTTCTAATGCTAGTATCTGTCATCCCGTGCTTCTTCAGCACCATAGCATGCTCCACCATAGGAGTAGACATAACCCCCGCAGGAATCCCTGCTATGGAAACAGGCACCGCATCTATAAGTTTACATGCCACAATGGCTGAAATAAAGAAGGACAAGATTACAGCAGGATGTAAACCTGCTAAAACCAATACTAAGGTAATAGGTGCAAGGGTTGCAGTTTCATCTGCCCCAGGTACGGCACCAATAATTGTATATACCACCGCTGCTACTGCAGCTGCAATAGTTGCTTGTATAATTATTGAAAAGTCCATTTTAATCCTCCTGCTCTGTTTCTATAAGCACTCTTTTAGGTTTAATTAAAACAGCGCAAATTACAAAACCCAAGATGGCACCTGCTAGTCCTCCAAATAAAGGCTTAGGAGGGGTATTAGGCGCAAGAAAATATCCCCCAAGGGACATTATAGTGCAAATTATAAGGGATATAATTAAGTCTTTAATACTAACCAAGTCTTCCCATACTTCTATATTATTTTTTGAATCTTCCCTTTCAGGAGATTCTTTTATATTTGAAATTTTACTGTTCATTTAATTCACTCCTACCATTTATTTAGTAGATTTTTTACAGATAGGTTATCCCTGCCCCTGGATGACAAGTAATAACCTCTTTCACAGAAGGTAATGTTAATAAAGCTTCATAAACCTTCTGTTCATCCTCAGGTAAACAAAGTACCTTCACATTTGCTCCTGCATCTATGGTAAAATACACCGGAATACCATCTTCTCTAAGGTTTTGAACCTGCTCCATTACCTCCATGGTGCCACTTTGCCAATAAAAAAATGGAGGTGTTGCCCCGAGCATGGTGGCGTGCATCTTCAGTGCATTTGCTTCCACTACCCTTCCAAGCTTCTCAAAATCTTTGGAAATTATAGCTTCTCTAGCTTTTTGTAAATCCGTATCTATAGTTTGTAACCAGCCAGTATAAAATGGAGAGGTCTCTACAGTACGCTTCATGCCTTCCCTGCTGGATATCTTCTTTTGTTTAGAAGCTACCATCACGGATAGTATACTAATATTCCAACGGTCTTCAGGTAAAAGCTGATGTGCTACAGAATCTTTTCCATCTGCCCTTTCACCCTTTTGCCACTCCACATAGCCGCCATAAATAGAACGGCAAGCAGATCCTGAACCTCGACGAGCTAGTGCAGATAATTCTTTTTCGCTGAGCTCTAAATTTAAAGCCTTTGCTGCCGCCGCTGATAAGGCTGCAAAGCCTGAAGCAGAAGAAGCGAAGCCCGCTGCTGTAGGAACTCTATTTTCAGAGGTAATTACTGCATTTAAGTCAGTACCAGATAATTCTCTTATGATATCAAGAAACCTAAAAACCTTCTGTCCTTCCGCTTCACTGGATAATTGGTTATTCAATAAAAAAACATCCTTTTGAAGGTCTCTTTTAAATTCTACTGCGGTTATGGTATAAAATCTATCTAATGTAATAGATATACTACCGTTCATAGGCAAAAATAACTTCTCATCACGTTTTCCCCAATATTTTATCAGAGCTATATTAGTGTTTGCTTTTGCTGTAGCCTTCATGAAATTATCCTCCTTTACTCATATACCCCATAGAGCATATCGCTGTCTGTGGAAAAATACCAGCTGTTAGAGGCACCATACTCCCTTAATTCTTTGGCAATCAGCTTAGCATGTTCCATATTTTTGCCAAGAGCTAACATGCATCCTCCCATGCCTCCGCCAGTGAGTTTTGCTCCCAAGGCTCCAGCCTTTAATGCCCTCTGAACCAGCCCATTGAGTCCTTCATCGCTGACACCAAGCTTCACAAGCTCCTGCTGATTACCATTTAAGAGCTCCCCAATGCACTGGATATCCCCTTTTAAAAGAGCAGCTTTAGCTTTATTAGCCATGTCATCTATTTTCTCTAAGGATTGTTCCACTTTTTCAGGATTAGCTGCATACCTCTTCTTCACATTGTCCACAGCAGTTCTAGTGTCAGCCATGCGTCCTGTATCTGCCACCGCTATAAATAAAGGGGCAGTGGGTTTAAGAGGTAATACCTCCTTTCCCTTTTCAAACCACACTGGGCAATCACTGGCTTCCGAAACCATGTCAATGCCGCTAGGGTTTCCATGAGCATAGGTTTCAGAGATCTGCACCAAAGAAAACAACTCTTCTTTGGAAAGTTCTTTCCCGTAAAAAGCAAATAAGGCCCTTACCATAGCAATAGCCACTGCGGCGCTAGAGCCTAATCCACGACCTAAAGGAATGCAGGAATCAATACTAATACTTAAATTTTCTAGAGGCTTACCTAAATAATTTAAGGTTTCTTTCATGCAAGCTGCTATGCCTTGCATTTCTCTAGGCATGTGATCAACAACTCCAGTATAAATAATAGAATCAAGCATAACATGACCAATGGTCTCTTCAACTATGCATCTAACCTTCAATGGAAAAGGCATAGCGATGGCAGGTTTTCCATAAACCACTGCATGCTCACCAAGTAAAATCAGTTTGCTATGTGACTCGCCTATTGCCCTTGTATTAGCATCTATCTCCATATGGCACCACCTATTATTTCCTTATGATGAACCTTTCCTCTGTATACTCTAGCAGTTGATACTTTCACCTTCCCATAACCTAAAAAAGCCATTATAACTTTCCATTTATATATAGTGTTTTCAAAATATCTCTTCACACTTTCAAATTCATCTTTTAAAAATTCCAATGTTGTGTTCCTCCTAAATTCTGTTGGTAATTCTAATTTACTTTCTCAAATTCACTAATATTTTCAATAATTATTTCTATATAATTAACTCTTATTTCCAATTTATCTTCATTAAACCTACAAAGATGATATCACAATGAAATTATTTTGTAAATAACAAGGATTATTAACAAATAATATATTAATGCATTTAGTAATCCTCCTAGTGTTAAAGAGGAATTTAAGATTTTTTAGTGTGTATTTTACATTGTATATTACGAAAAATAACATCATGAGGATACCCATTAGGTTATTTTTTATCTCACTTGATGTATTTATATAAATCTCTTATATATCAAAGGCTTTGGATTTAATGCTAGCATTTCACATGCTCCATAAATATATAAATTCCACGAAAAAAAGGGTCAAATTTTTCTAACCCTTTTCAAACCTTATTATTTTCATACATTAATAATAATCATGAAAATACTCCAATTAATAGTATAGAGTTTCATAACCTCTTCCAAGTTTAATGCAATACTTTAAGTCATGCATAATTTGTAATATGGCATCTAATGCATCTCATCAAATTCTATCTCATGCTGAAGGATTTCATTTATTCGTTTTTCAATTTTATCTAAATCAAAGTCAGCTTCTTTTTTTATGCTTTTCCTCAACATAGGACCAATTTGTTGTATGTCATCTCTTATATCATATAAAAGCTCTAGTGCTGAAGCAGCCTCCAGTTCATTTCTTGGTACCTCCACCATAGCAGCAAGTATTGAATTTTCGGTTTTTGATGCTATTATAGGAGAACTAAGTTCTTCCACGTGCACTACTGTTCTTCTTCCTGGTCCTCTTTCATCTTCTATACGTTGAAGACTAATAATCTTATCAGATCTGGCAAAATTACCATAACCTAATGGAACCATTACTCCTTCCTTGATTTCCATATTAATCACCACCTAAATTAATATTTTCAAAGAAAGTTTATTATAAAACAATCCTATTTATGTTATTTTTGCTTTAAGTAGATAATTTTATTCATTATAATTAAGTTCTTTTATTCATAGGCTTGTATAAATATTTTTTTATTTCTTGGCTATGCCGCTTTTTGTATATTTATTTTTTAAACTCTACCGCAACCTTAAATAGATCACCGTCAATATCAATTCTCATCTGACCACCTTGTAACTCCACTATACTTTTTGCAATAGATAGACCTAATCCAGATCCTTCACTACTTCTAGCTTTATCTCCTCTTTTAAATCTTTCAAAAATCTCATTAACATCAAAATCCATTTCATAGGAAGACATATTCTTTATAGTTATTATTACACTCTTATCCTCTTCAAAGACATCAATATATACTCTTGAATTAGGCTGAGAATACTTCAATGCATTGCTTATCAAGTTTTCAAACACTCTCCAGGTTTTTTTACCATCTAAATTTAAATATACTTCTTCTGCAGGTATATTTGTCCTAAAGGTCAAAGAAGAGTTAATTATCTTATCTTCAAGCTCACCCAAAGCCTGTCGTAATAGGGATGCAATGTCAACTTTTTCAACGTTAAGTTCAATGGCACCGCTTGAAAGTTTTGAGGCTTCAAAAAGATCCTCTATGAGCACTTTAAGTCTTTGAGACTTTTGATCTAAAACATCTATATACTTTTTACTCTCTTCCTCCGATATATTATCTCTTTTTAATAAACTTACATAATTTATTATTGCAGTAAGAGGTGTTTTAAGATCATGTGATACATTACTTATAAGTTCAGTTTTGAGTCTTTCACTTTTCACTTGGCTTTCAACAGACTTTTTAAACCCCTCCTTCATACTGTTGATATTTTTAGATATCTTAATAAAATTGCTATCTCCAATTTCCTCTATACGATAGTTAAAATCACCCGAAACTATAGCATCTGTTCCCTTTATAATTTTACTTAAGGCTAAGACTCTTTTTAATACATAAATAGGAACAACTATCAAGTAAATGACTTTATAAGCAGATATAAACATTACAGCCCAATTAGCTATAGAAGAATATGCAAATAATCTAATGGGCAGCAAGGCCCCAAATAAAATAGTAGCTATAAATAATAATATTTCCTTAATAAAAATATATTTGCATTCACGAATTAATAAAGTAACTTCACTAATTATACTTTTTCTAAATTGTTCTGATAATTCTTCTTTATTTCTGATTAACCTTAATATAAAATCAATATTGATTTTAATATACAAAAAATAAACAACCAAAACAGTTAATATTATAAACTGCCCTACATCAACAGCTTTATAAAAAAAATCCACATTAACTATGAATCTACACATAATAAAAGTTAATAAAACAAATATAAGAACTTTTAAATCTAACGGTATTTTGGAATATTTTTCTTCTATTCTTACATGCTTTTTTTTATCTTTTACATTTAATTTTAAAAATACAAATATGGATATTGCAATTATCAAGGATCCACTTCCTAAAATAATCTCTTTAATCAATCTTTCTCGAATAGAATTATAATAAGTGAAATCCTTCTCCATTTGGCTATATCCTCCTGGAGTTTTAATAAATATAAGACTACCTTCTAAGTTGTTTTTTTGAAACCAATTGTTAATACTCTGAAACTCCCATTCATTATCAGAAGATCTTGGAAATTTTTCTAAATAAATAGCATTATTACTAATATAATTTTCTATATCATTTGAATCAATAATGTTAGTATATATTTTATCACTTGTTTTACTTTTAATATAATATCTTAAGGATTGTTTTAAATTCACTTGATTCTTAATATTCTCAGAAGATGGATCAATTTTCAAATTATCGTTTTTATCCTCCACATTTTGCTGTTCCTTTTGAAGTCCGATAATTAACATCTTAATATCTTCAAAATATTCAAACAACTCTGTTTTAAAAGAAGTACTTTTAAGATAATATTCTTTTTCAATGTATTTGTAATTTTTAAGCACATCAACTGCTGAGAGCGTTGTTATTCCAAACAAATACATGCATATTATAAAAAGTACTCCTTGAGTATATATATTATTCAATTTTGTATCCAATTCCCCACACCACCTTAAGATATTCAGGTTCTTTTGGATTAATTTCAATCTTTTCTCTTAACCTTCTTATATGAACAGCTACTGTATTTTCACCATTGTAAAAAGGCTCATTCCATACCCTTGTATAAATTTCTGATATGGAAAAAACTCTGCCTTTATTTTCCATAAGCAATTCTAGTATCTTATATTCTGTAAGAGTTAAACTTACTTCTTCTCCATTTACCTTTACTGTTTTTCTATGTTTATTTAAGCTAATGCCTCTTATTTGTATTTCATCATCTTCTTTAAAATGCCCAAAGTTTGTATATCGTCTCAATTGAGATTTTACCCTTGCTACAAGCTCTAATGGGTTAAAAGGCTTTGTTATATAATCATCTGCACCTATGTTAAGCCCAAGAATTTTGTCTCCATCCTCTGATTTAGCTGAAAGCATTATGATGGGTATATTTTTGCTCTCTCTAATTTTAAAGGTTGCCTTTATACCATCCATTCTTGGCATCATAATATCCATAATGATAATGTGAATTTCTTGTTTTTCCAATACCTTCAAAGCCTCTTCTCCATCACAAGCTTCAATTACTTTAATTCCTTCATTCTTTAAATATATTTCTATTGATTCTCGTATTGCATTATCATCATCAACTACTAAAACATTATATTCAGCCATTTCTACCACCCCTTAGCACCGATTATATCATTTTCTAATTGATTAATCTATTGCCCTAATATTTCTTTATTAAGGTTTCATAAAAAAACTGAAAGCATCCTTTGTCACTCCATTAATATTATCTCTATTTTTAACATTTCTAATATGATAAATCTTATTTCCATAATCCTTTGCTTGATTATCACATATATAAGCATAATCATAATTACCTTCATTTACCCATTTCATAAATACATAAGCATGACTTGGAGCACCATTTTTATTTCCTAAATCATCTGTTGTAAAAACTATATCTCCTGGTTTCAAATTTTTGTAATCATTATCTTTTTTCCATCCTTTATCCTTTAAAACATTGATAAGTTGAGTTGTATTTGCTATTTGCTTTGCAACTTCAATATTATTCTTCCTTAAGACTTCAGCCACAAAATATACACATGTATTAGAAGAATTATTATTATTTAAAGCAATTGCATCTTTAAATACCTGCTTTTGATTTCTTTCACTTTTCATATATGAATATATCCTATTTGTTACTTCTAAATTTCTAGTTTTTTTAATTAAAGTTTTATCAATTATTATTAAGGCTAAAATCAATACCATTATAGTTGTTATTAAATTTATTTTTTTCATCAGCTATACACATCCTTATAAGTAATCTATATGTATAACTATATAACATGAAGTTTAAAAATATCGGCTATATTTATTACATATTTACTAACAATTATTAAAAATTTCTTAAGAAATTAATTAAAACTATTTTTTAAAGCAAATTTTTTTAATTCCTAATAATAAAAAAGCCCTCAAGTGCGTAATCAACACTTAAGTGCTTTCTTCAACTATATCATCTTTTTCTCACTATTTTTTAACCCCTTATTAAGGAGCATATACTGTTTTTACCATTCTCCAACCCAACTATATCTAGGCTTCTAACTGTGTTTCCTTTTAAGCTTCACCACAGTTTCCACATGAGGTGTATTAGGGAATAAATCTACCAACTTGCTTTTTATCACCTCATAGCCCTTTTCTCTTAAATATTTTAGGTCTATTACCAAGGTTTTAGGGTTACATGAAACATATACTATCTCCTTGGCATTGAAGTCTACCACGTATTCTAATGCCTTAGGGTGTACTCCGCTTCTAGGTGGGTCTAATATTATCACATCGGGTTTTTTGTCTAGGGTTTGTATAACTTTAGTTACATCTCCTGCTATGAAGTTACAATTTGTAAGACCATTTAGCTTTGCATTTTCGTTGGCCGCTGCAGCTGCCTCTTCTATAAGCTCTATACCTATAACTTCCCTGGCTTTAGCAGCAGTTATCTGTCCTATGGTGCCAGTGCCGCAATATAAATCAAATACTGTTAGGTCTTTAGAGTCACCTAAGAACTCCCTCACCACGCTATAGAGTTTTTCTGCCCCTTGAGAGTTGGTTTGGAAGAAGGAAAAAGGAGATATCTTGAAGTTTAGTCCTAGAAGCTTTTCTGTTATGTAGCCTTTACCCTGAAGTACATTAACCTTTTCAGGTACCACGGCATCTGAAAAAGAGTTGTTTTCAGTGTGCATTATGGTTTCTAGTTTACCTTCATATTCTAGGCTGTTTAAAAGATTTTTGTATTCTTCTAAATTAAAGTCTATTTGAGTTGTAGTTACTAAGTTCACCATTATTTCCCGGGTAAAGTAGGCTTTTCTTATAATTAAGTTTCTTAGGTAGCCTTCTCTTCTCATTATGTGATAATGAGGAAGTTCTTTCTTCCTAAAATAGTCTAAGGTAGCATCTAATATTTTTCTAAAATCTTCATCTACAATAAGGCAATGAGGTACAGAAATTATGCTAAAGCTTTGATGCTTCATATGCATTCCCAGCTGAAGCTCTCCACCTTTTTCAAAGTCTCCAAAAGTAAATTCCATTTTATTTCTATATTCCCACTGATTAGGGCTGCCTTCAGTGCCTAAATACTCACCCATAGGTATTTCTGCTTTCACAAATAACTTTTTCACTTGATTCTCTTTAAATTCCAGTTGCTTTTCATAGGGAACATGTTGACTTATGCATCCTCCGCAGGGTCCATAATGAGGACAAGGTCCTTGCACTTCATAATCTGCTTTTTCTATTATCTCTAGAAGTCTTACTTCTCCAGCACCTTTTTTATACTTGGTAAGTTTACCTTTAATGGTTTCCCCGGGAAAAGCATTCTTAACCATGAGCTTTATCCCATCCCGCTCTCCTATTCCATAGGAGGGAAACTCCATATCTTGTATTTTAATTTCTAATTCCGTGCCTTTTTTCATAGGTTCTCCTTTGTATAAATATATTACTTATCCTTTTTTAAGGATAAATAAAAGAGCTTATTTCCAATAGTTGTGCCAAGCTTTGACTTATGGCATATAGGTGCATAGAATAAGGATATGATTATAAACATAATTAAATACATAGACATCATGTCTGATACCTTGTAGCCTATAAACTTAATGATAATTTGAAATAAAGATAAAATAATAAAGGAAATAGCACTTATAGCTAAAACATCTACAAAATTAGCTATAAATAAATCTCCAAAGGAAATTCTCTTATGTTCTTCTTTAGAATTTTCAATATTATCCTTCTCTGCTTCCACCATTGCTTCAGAGTCAGCTTTCTCCTTTTCTTCTTCCTCTTTTAGTATGTCCTTAATTTCTTCTGATACTACATTTTCATTATTTAACTCTGTATCATTTTCAATTATTCCATTCTTTTCTAAATCGCTCATGATGCTTCCTCCTTGTTTTTACTCTGATATTTACTATACTATATTTTACATATCAAGTAAACAAACCCCTAGGTTTTAAGCTAAAGAAAATATCTCTATAAACTTGTGGATTTAATTTATTCACCAAAGCTTCTAGAGATATTTTAAATTGCATATTATATTAAAATGTTACTTATTAAAAGGAAGGAAGTATAACCCCTTTATATTTTTCTTCTATAAATTTCTTTACTTCAGGGGAATTTAGAGCTTTTGATAGAGCTTTAATCTTCTCTGAATCTTTATTATCTTCTCTTACTGCTAATACATTAGCATAAGGTGAGTCCTTAGCTTCAATTATTAAGGCATCTTTAAGAGGATCTAACTTACCTTCAAGAGCAAAGTTTGTATTTATTACAGCTCCCTCTACATCTGCTAAAGCTCTAGGAAGTTGAGGAGCATCTAACTCAGTTATCTTTATGTTTTTAGGATTTTCTACTATATCAAGCTTGGATACTATTTCTCCGTCCTTAAGCTTAATTATTCCTTTTGTTTCTAATAGTCTTAATGCTCTTGAACCGTTGGTAGGATCATTAGGAATAGCTATTTCTGCACCATTCTTTATATCATTAACATCCTTAATCTTCTTTGAGTAGAAACCAAGGGGTTCTAAGTGTACCTTAACGGTATAAGTTAGCTTTAAGCCCTTTTCTTCTACGGTCTTTTTAAGAAAAGGCACATGTTGGAAGAAGTTTGCATCTAACTCTTTGTCTGCTAAAGCTGTGTTTGGCAGTACATAGTCTGTGAATTCTTTTATTTCTACTTTGTAACCTTCCTTCTCTAAAATCGGTTTAGCTGCTTCTACTATTTCTTTATGTGGTACTGGACTTAATCCTATAACTATGGTTTTATCATCCTTAGCTTTTCCTGTATCTCCACCCTTTGAGCTAGTACACCCTACTGCACCTAGTGCTAATCCTGCTGCTAATATTATTGATAATACTTTTTTCATTGTTAATACCTCCATTTTGTGTAATTATTTTTAAGTTTTATATTATATAAACTGTTTTTTATTTTTCTTTATTATTTGGTAAGCTTTCTATAAATAAAATTTCCTAGGGATTGTACTACTTGTACAAGTATTATTAATATTATCACCGTATAAACCGTAATATCTGTTTTAAACCTATGATAACCATACTTTACTGCAATATCTCCAAGACCTCCTCCCCCAATGGCTCCTGCCATAGCTGAATAACTTATAACGCTAATTACTGTTAAAGTTATTCCTAATATTATGGAAGGAAGGGCTTCCTTTAGCATCACCCTAGTAAGGATTTGAAAGTTAGTAGCGCCAAAGGATCTTGCTGCTTCAATAACTCCTGGATTTACTTCTCTAAGGGAAGATTCTATAACTCTGGCTGCAAAAGGAGCTGCTGCTATGGTAAGGGGAACTATGGCCGCTGTGGTACCTATGGATTTCCCCACTATAATTTTTGTTAGAGGTACCACTGCTACTAACAGTATTATAAAAGGAAAGGATCTTAAAATATTTATTATAAAATCTAAGGTTTTATATACTCCTTCATTAGGCTTTAACCCATTAGGTGCTGTGAGAGTAAGTATTATGGCAGGTATAGCACCAATTATTACTGCAAATATTGTAGATACAGAAACCATGTATAAAGTTTCTAAAAGTGCATCATATATTAATTCAGCATACTGCATTTAAAGCACCTCCCAGTTAATAGATCTTTCTATAAGATAATTAAGCACTCTTCCTTGTTGCTCTTTGTCCACATTTATTACCAAGGATCCTAGAACATCTCCTCTAAACTTTTCAAGCTTGCCCCAAACTATGGAGAAGTCTATATCTAAGGTCCTGGCCATATTGGTTATTAAGCTTTGTTCACTAAATTCCTTAGGGAAGAATATCTTTATATTAACCCCCTTTTCTGGTAAAACTTCTTCTTCTCCTAAGAATTTTTTAAGCTCATGGCTTGGCTTAAGGAAAAGCTCATTACTTTGCCCTACAGCTTTTAGCCTTCCATCTTCTAGTAGTGCAACTCTTTCACAGATTTCCTTTACCACTTCCATTTGATGGGTAACCACCACTATGGTTATACCTAGCTCTTTGTTTATATCCTGTAATAGGTGAAGTATTCCCTTGGTGATGCTAGGGTCTAAGGCAGAAGTAGCTTCATCACACAATAGTACTTTAGGCTTTAAAGCTAAAGCTCTGGCTATGGCTACCCTTTGCTTTTGTCCCCCGCTTAAGGAACGAGGTTTAGATTTTGCTTTATCTTCTAATCCCACCAGCTTCAGTAATTCCTTCACCCTTTTGTCTATTACTCCTTTGTCGGTTCCCCAAACCTCCATAGGAAGTGCAATGTTTTCATAAACATTCTTTCTTTCCAATAGGTTAAAGCTTTGAAAGATCATGCCTAATTCTTTTCTTAAATTTCTTAGGTTGTCTGGGTTTAGATCTTTTATTTCTTTATCCATCACCTTTACAGATCCCTTGTCATAACCTTCAAGACCATTTATGCATCTTAGTAAAGTGGACTTTCCAGCTCCGCTTCTGCCTATTATTCCAAATATCTCCCCTTCTTTAATTTCTAAACTTATATCTTTAAGAACTTCAAAATCATAAAAGTTCTTGTATAAGCCGCTGATTTCTATCATGTGCTCTCCCCCTTGTGCAGATCATATGTATCTTTATGCAAAATAAAAACGCCGGAGAATAAACTCCGGCGATTAAGTCCTCATTTATTCTCATCTCCCAGCTTACGCTGTTGGAATTGGCACCATTGTATTTATAAATAAATACTGGTTGCCGGGCTTCACAGGGCCAGTCCCTCCACCTCTCTTGATAAGACAATTGTTATCAGTTATTTAATTTTCCATTGACACTAGTATAATCACATTTTCTAAAAAAATCAATAACAAAATCAATATTTTCTAAATATTTTATTAATAATAGTGATTTTTTAATAATAAATTATCAGTAAACATTTACACAACCCTCTTATTTATAACATTAATATAATTATTTATTTAAGTTATAATATCCTACTAGTATAATTATGGTGTGATATAATTTTTTTATCACAATATTTGTAGGGGGTAATTCATGTATAATATAGTATTTCTCTGTGCTGCTGGTTTTATTGCAGCTTTTGTGGATGCCATTGCTGGAGGAGGCGGTCTTATAAGTGTTCCAGCCTTTTTTATGGCAGGCTTTCCTCCTCATATAGCCTTAGGCACAAATAAATTTGCAGCCACCACCGGTTCATTGACTAGCTCTATTAAATTTATAACCTCTAAAAAAGTAAATAAAGACATATTGAAATATGCCGTTCCAGTAACCTTTATAGGTGCTGTTCTAGGGGTTAAAACGGTGCTTTTAATAGATCAAAGTTTCCTATACCCTATAGTTATGATACTCATACTGTTAGTGGGGATTTATACCCTAATATCTAAGAATATCGGGTTAGAAAATAATTATCAAGGAATAACCACTAAGACTCTCTTTTTTGCAATGCTACTTGGTTTTTCTCTTGGATTTTATGATGGTTTTTTTGGCCCTGGTACAGGCTCCTTTTTGATATTTGGCCTTATTTACATATTTAAATTTGATTTTGTACACGCCAATGGTAATGCAAAGATATTAAATTTCACCAGTAATATAGCTTCTCTTTTAACCTTCTCTTTAGAAGGCAAAATTAACTATCAATATGGTATTCTAGTGGCTGTATTCATGATCCTAGGAGCGCGGCTAGGCGCCAAAGCCGCTATAAACAAAGGAGCCAAGCTTATAAAACCCATATTTGTAACCATGTCCCTAGCAGTAGCAGCAAAGATGTTATACAGTATGTTCTAAGGATAAATTCCAAGAAATGTAATCGCCCCTGGGGTGCTTCCAATTAAAAGGAAGCACCCCAGGGGCGATTACATTTTTTCCCTATTATTATAGTACCTTTTTCAGTTCCTCGGCTTTGTAGTCTTTTATATATCTTTCATTGAATTCATTGGTAAGCAATAGTCTTACTGCATCTGGCTCTATCTTAAGCACCCTGCCTTTAATTTTAGTTCCTAGGATGTTTACAGGGCTATCCTTTCTAATTTCTTTTATGGCATTACTACTGCAATACTCACATTGCTCTTCCTTTTGAAAAACCCTTTTGCAATCTAGACAATAGTACAATTTAGACATTTCAAAGTCCCCCTCATCTGAAATATATTAATAATTATTGATACTTAATGAGTGTTAGTAAATATTGTGTTATCTTATATATACTACACATATTTGTAAAATCCTTCTATTTAGTTTAATAATTCTGAAATTTTAAATAATTTTGAACATTTTTCACTATTTACTTTTTTATAGAACAATTAAATCAAGCGATTCTTTTGCTTACACAAAACAATATTAGAATTTTCTCTTGAAAATTGCATTAAGTGATGGTAATATTAGAATTAACAGGCGTGTAAACATTTAAATGCTTTTTTTATTATCATTGTATGCAACCGCTTGCACTACATTATCTCAAGAAAGGTGAGTTTTAATAATGAATAAATATGTTAAACACCATGAATGGGAAATCATAGAAGAAGGTTTTCACCCCAATGACAATAGAGTTTATGAAAGTTTAATGAGTTTAGGTAATGGCAGTATGGGAATAAGGGGAAACTTTGAAGAAGATTACTCCGGAGATTCATTACAAGGTTCCTATGTAGCAGGAGTATATTATCCGGATAAAACTAGAGTTGGTTGGTGGAAAAATGGATATCCTGAATACTTTGCCAAGGTTCCTAATGCAACTAACTTTCTAGGGCTTTCCATAAAAATAAATGATGAAATTTTAGATCTATCTAAAGCAAAGGAAGTTAAGGCTTTCAAGAGGATATTAAATATGAAGGAAGGTTATCTTCTAAGAAGCTTTACTATAGTAAGTGAAGATGAAAGAGAAACTGAAATAGAAGTAAAAAGATTTATAAGTATAGTTTCTAATGAAATAGCAGCTATAAAGTATTCTATTAAACCTCTTAACTATCATGGAGAAATAACTGTATGCCCTTATTTAGATGGAGACGTTAAAAACGAGGATTCTAACTATGATGAAAAGTTTTGGAATGAAATAGATAAGCACAGCACCCAATCCTTTATGGATTTAACCCTGGAAACCAAAAAGACTGCCTTTAGAACTACTTGGGCAAGTAGCTTTAATGCAACTATTAACAATAATTTCGTTAATATAGATACAGATCCTATACTAAAGGATAAATATGTAGCTAGTTCCTTTAAAATAAAGGTTTCAAAAATGGATACTCTAACAATTTATAAATATATATCCGTTGTAAGTAATAGATATTACGATAACAATTTGTTAGAAGAAAAAGCCCATGAATTCTTAAAAGAGGCTAGTGATAAGGGATTTGAAGATTTATTTCAGGAACACCGAAGAGCTTGGGAAAAGCATTGGAGTGAAAGTGACATAGAAATTAAAGGAGATATAGCTGCCCAGCAATCTATACGCTTTAATATCTTTCAGCTAAACCAAACTTATACCGGAGAAGATCCAAGATTAAATATAGGTCCTAAAGGCTTTACAGGCGAGAAGTATGGCGGCAGTACCTACTGGGATACAGAAGCATATTGCCTTCCCTTTTACTTAAGCACTGCTCCTTCAAAGATAGCCAAGCAGCTCCTTATTTATAGATATAATCATTTGGAAAAAGCTAAGGAGAATGCCGCAAAGTTAGGACTTAGAGGAGCCCTTTACCCTATGGTTACCATGAATGGTGAAGAGTGTCATAATGAGTGGGAAATAACCTTTGAAGAGATTCACAGAAATGCTGCTATTTCCTATGCTATATATAATTATGTTAAATATACAGAAGATGAGTACCATTTGGCAGAGTACGGTTTTGAAGTATTAGTTGAAACCAGCCGTTTTTGGGCATCTAGAGTAAATTACAATACCTATAAAGATAAATACATGATTCTAGGCGTTACAGGACCTAATGAATATGAGAATAATGTTAATAATAACTGGTACACCAATACTATGGCTAGCTGGAACCTAGAATATACCATTGAAGTTTATACTCTATTAAAAGAAAAATATCCTGCAGATTTTTATAGATTAACTGCTAAGTTAAATATTTCTAAAGAAGAAATTGAAAAGTGGCAAGATATAATAGATAAGATGTATTATCCACATATTGAAGAATTAGATGTTTTTCAGCAGCAAGATGGATATATGGACAAAGAGCAGCTTATGGTTAGAGATCTGCCTGAAGCTGAACTTCCCCTTAACCAAAACTGGTCTTGGGACAGAATTTTAAGATCCTGTTTTATAAAACAAGCTGATGTGCTGCAAGGATTATTCTTCTTAAATCATAGATTTGATTTAGCTACTAAAAAGAGGAACTTTGACTTCTATGAACCTAGAACCGTTCATGAATCCTCTTTATCTCCTTGCATATACTCTATAATTGCCGGAGAGATAGGATACCATGAAAAGGCTTATGAACTATATCTTAGAACTGCTAGATTAGATTTAGATAATTACAATAATGATACTGAAGATGGTCTTCATATTACCAGTATGGCTGGTACCTGGATGTCCATAGTTTATGGCTTTGGCGGATTTAGAATAAAGGATAGTAAGCTTACTCTATCGCCCTTTATTCCAAAAACTTGGAGCAGCTATTCTTTCAAGATAATGTTTAGAAAGAGACTGCTTAGCATTTCCATAGATAAAGAAAATATAAGGGTAAATATGGAGTATGGAGAAGAACTACCTATAGAGGTATATGATGCATATTATGATTTAAAAGTAAATTCTCCCTTAAATATAATTATGAAGAGATAAATTTCAAAGGAGTGTAACTGTTATGAATAAAAAGCTTCCAAATACCGCTTACTTTTGCATGGAATATGGCATAGATAGTAAAATAAAAACTTATGCTGGTGGATTAGGTATACTTGCTGGAGACTATATGAAGGGTGCCCATGATTATCACTACCCTCTTATAGGTTTAGGACTGAAATGGAAACAAGGTTATACGGATCAAAGGATAGATGAAGAAGGCAACCCTTATGACAGTTATCATAACAATGATTATCATTGCCTAGAAGATACCGGAGTGAAGGTAAATGTTAAAATAAGAGAAAGAGATGTTGTGATAAAGGTATGGAAAGTAGTAAATTACGGAGTATGTCCACTATATTTTTTGGACACAGATCTTCCTGAAAATGAAGATGCTTGGATTACTGGTCAGCTTTATGGTTGGTTTGGTGAAGAGAGAATAGCACAAGAAATGGTGCTGGGTATAGGTGGAGTAAGAGCTTTAAGAGCTTTAGGCCATGAGGTAGAAGTATATCATTTTAATGAAGGCCATGCAGTTTTTGCTGGATTAGAGCTTATAAAAGAAAAAATGGATAAAGGTTTATCCTTTATAAATGCAAAATGTAAAACCATTGATGAAGTTGTTTTCACCACCCATACCCCTATTGTTCAAGGGAATGAATCCCATCCCCTTCATAGGCTTATGTATATGGGAGCAAACAATGGCCTTACCTTTGAACAAATGGTGGACATAGGAGGAGCACCTTTTAATATGACCGTGGCTGCTCTTAGACTTTCTAGGATCTCCAACGCTGTGGCACAGCTTCATGCTGAAACTGCCAATAAGATGTGGATGCATATAGATAACAGAAGTGAAATAATAGGCATAACCAATGCTATTCACATGCCTACTTGGGTGGATGAAAATATGATTAAGGCTGCTGAAGAAAAATCTCAGGTTTGGGAAAACCATATGAAAAATAAGCATGATTTAATAGCCTTTGTGAAAGAAAGAACCGGAGTAGCACTAGATGCTGACAAGCTTCTTATAGGATTTTCAAGAAGGGCTGCCCCTTATAAACGAAGTAATCTTATTTTTACAGATACAGAAATAATAGAACCTCTTTTAAGAGAAGGAAAGATACAAATAGTATTTTCAGGAAAAGCTCATCCTTTAGATGATACTGGTAAAGATATAATTAAGAATATAGTTAATATGACTAAAAAGTATCCAAACTCTGTAGTATTTTTAGAAAACTATGATATGACCATAGGAAAGATGCTTACCAGAGGCTCTGATATATGGCTTAACAACCCTAGAAGGCCTCTTGAAGCCAGCGGTACCTCAGGAATGAAAGCAGCCATGAATGGTGTAATAAACTTCTCCATCTTAGATGGATGGTGGCCAGAAGCCTGCAACCATGGAGTGAATGGATGGCAGTTTGGAGATGGCAAGGCTCTTGAAGATTTCCAAACCGAGGAAGAATTAGATAATCATGATTTAAAAGCTCTTTACCATGTGCTTTTAAATGAAGTTATACCAACTTATTATAACAATAAAGCTAAATGGGTGGAAATGATGATTAATTCCATAAACAGCACTAAAGATTATTTTTCAGTAAAAAGAATGTTAGAAGAGTATTTTGAAAAGATGTATATTAAGAATAATTAATGAAGCAATTAATTTTTATTCTAAAATTGGTATAATTAAAAATCAGTTTATAAATAAGGAGCTGTTGTATAATGTATTATGCGACAACTCCTTCATTTTTTATTTTTAATAATATAGAAGTAATCCTATTGAATATTATTAAATCTCCCATACTTCTATCACTTTGTAGATTCTCTTTTTATTATCTCAGTATCCACAATAAAATAATTTTTTCCTTCTAAAGTATTTCTAAGAGAGCTAATAAGAAGCTTAGCTGCATTATAGCCAAGCAAATCCGCATTAATATTTACAGTGGTTAAAGGAGGGTTTTGGTACTCCGATAAAGGTGTATTATTAAATCCAACTATGGATATATCTTTAATAGATTTTTCCTTCATAAACTTTAAAGTTCCAAAGGCTAACAAGTCATCTGTGGTTACTATGCCGGTAACACCTTTATTTTTAAACAGTTTTTTTGCGGCTAAATAGCCACATTCTTCTGTAAAGTCTTTCATTTCATATATGTAATCAATGTTTATATCTATGTTATTCTCTTGCAAGGCTGATATGTATCCTTGATATCGATCTCTTGACATATATAAATTGCTTGGTCCTCCAATGAAGCCTATATTTCTATGTCCTTTTTCAATTAAATAGTACACAACCTCTCTCATGGCTCTGAAATTATCGTTATCTATCCATAGATCATTATCAATATTCTCAGGTCGTCCTATAACCACAAAAGGAAACTGTTTGTTCTTTAAATTTTTTATGCTTTTATCCTCGTATCTAGAGGTTAATAAAATAATTCCATCCACTAGTTTACTGTTGATATAGTTATCTATTATCTTAACTTCTTCCTCTTCATTCTTGCTATAAGTATACATGATATAATACCCTATTTTCTTTGCATATTTACTTATACCAGTCATGGTTTGAATAAAAAAAGGATTCTTGAATAGATCATCGTTTCTACTAGGTAAAATAACCCCTAAGGTATTAGTAGATTTATTGGCAAGACTTCTGGCAATAGCATTAGGATGATAATTCAAATCCTCTACCGCTTTCCAAACCCTTTCTTTAGTATTATCACTTATCCTTGGATTTCCGGCTAATACTCTAGACACTGTAGAGGTAGAAACCTTTGCTAAATCTGCTACTTCTTTTATAGTTACTGCCATAATTATTACACTCCTACACTAAATTAAAAAAAGGCATGCAAACGATTG
This sequence comes from Clostridium amylolyticum, assembly GCF_900142075.1. Taxonomy (GTDB): domain Bacteria; phylum Bacillota; class Clostridia; order Clostridiales; family Clostridiaceae; genus Clostridium_AA; species Clostridium_AA amylolyticum. The sequence goes on along the minus strand of NZ_FQZO01000001.1, from coordinate 191,805 downwards.
CACGATCTCTATTATAATTCTTTTTTATTATTGTGTCAATGTACCCAGGTATAAACTCCAAACCACTCTCAACAAAGTCTACCCTAATCAATGTTTTTAAAAGAAACCAAAGGATTCATCCTTTGGTTTCTTCTATACATTCTTCAGTTTTTCTGATTCTCTCCATCAGAAAAACTTCCTCCATTCTAAATTCTCAATTACTAGGCTGCTACCACTCTAGATACTATAATAGCTATGCCTATTAGTAGTCCTGCAATTACAATAGCTACAGCTATGTTCTTTTGTTCCAATTCTTTATTAAAATCTAAAGGAATCATCTTGTCAAAAACAATATAACCTATAGCCATTATTATAATTCCTAAAATTCCAAAGATCAAACTTAATCCTAAATTAGCTAGTACTTCCATTTAAATCCCCCTTCTCAATATCTTATTATCATACTACCATTATCTTACTATAAATATGCTTAAATTTATACATATTTACATTAAAAATCTTTTATCTTCTACCCTTTTAGTTATCTTTAAAGAATCAAAGTGTTCAAGAATAGCTACTGCATATTTTCTGCTGGTATCTAATAAGTCCCTAAAATCTCCTGCAGTAATGAAGTCATTACTTTGAATATGCTGAGTTAACATATTCTTTGCTTCTGTAAAATATTCATTATAAAGAATACACTCTTCATTCACCTTATACAATTCACCTTGATCTAGCAGGGAATCTAATACAGCTTTAAAATCCTTTTTATTTTTTATGTTAGCTGAAAGATCTTCTAATCTTGGTGGCATATACTTTCCTTCTTTAAATTGTTTAAGGATAGTTTCTTTAATTTCCTTTTGATATGCGTCATAAACAATTTGAAAGTCATAAAGAGCTACATTGTTTCCTGTAATTTTAATAATATCTCCCTTTAATAAAATATCTAGTATCTCATCATAATTTCTCTGTTTTAAGTTCTTTCCAAATACTTTGTTTTTGAATTCCTCTTTTGATATCCCTGCTTTTAAAGGATTATTTTTATGAAATTCCTTTAACAATTCACTAGCTTCTTCAATCTTCTTCATTAGAAATTTGTTGTGAATATAAACAGGCTTATCTCCAGCATCTAACCTTATTATCTTCTTTTCCTTTACTAAGGTGTCTAAAATATCAGCAAGCCTATCTTCATTTTTTCCCAAAGCTTTTAATATCTCATTATTTCCAGGATAATTAGATGATAGTTTGTTTACGATACTTTCAACTATGCTATCTGCAGAGCCGCTTTCCTTTATTTTTAGCTCTTCTAGATATTCCTTATTTAACCTTTTGGCTTTCTTTGCTACGGGTTCAATTATTGCCCCGCCGCCTATGGTTATCATAGGTGAGTAACTTCTTATAACATATCTGTCATTTCTTTGAGCAGCTATGGGCTCTTCTAATTTTAGCTGTACATAAGCATTTTCTCCAGGTTTAACCTCTTCTTTGTCCAAAATAATTACTCTACATAATATTTCATCTGTACCGTGATATAATCTCACTCTTTGTCTATTAATAAGAGGTTTTTCAGCGCTTTTTAAATAATATAAGTTACAATCTATAGTAAGGGATGGTTCCATTATATCCTCCTTGGATATAACGTTGCCTCTGGACACCTCCTCACCTTTTACTCCAGATATATTTAATGCGCATCTTTGACCTGCTTCTGCAAAGGTTACATCCTTGTCATGAACCTGAATATTTCTAATTTTCCCTGTTATTTTTTGAGGATATATTTCTACAGTTTCTCCTGTATTTATTCTTCCTCCAAATATGGTTCCTGTTACCACAGTACCAAAACCACTTACAGAGAAAACTCTATCTACCGGCATTCTAAAGTGACCTATGGTATCTTTTGCTTCCACTTCTTCAGAGGCTTCTTCCACATACTCCATAATCTTGTCAATACCTTCACCAGTTTTAGAGGATACAGGTATTATGGGGCTATTTTCTAAAAAGGTTCCCTTAACCCTATCTTTTACATCTTCCTTTATCATTTCCAACCATTCTTCATCTACCATATCTTTTTTGGTTAGTACTACTAAACCTTTTTTAATATTTAATAGCTGAAGTATTTCAAGATGCTCTTTTGTTTGCGGCATGACACCTTCATCTGCTGCAATGACCATAAGTACTATATCTATACCGCTAACTCCCGCCAGCATGTTTTTAACAAATTTTTCATGGCCAGGTACATCTATTATTCCAGCTCTTTTTCCTGAAGGTAAATCAAAAAATGTAAAACCTAAGTTTATAGATATACCTCTCGCTTTTTCCTCCTTAAGGGTATCTGTTTCTCTTCCTGTAAGAGCCTTTATAAGCGTTGTCTTACCGTGATCTATATGTCCTGCTGTTCCTATAATTATATGCTTCATAGGTTATTCTCCTAGTGCTTTAAGAGCATTTAATATAATTTCAAAATCTTCTTTAAATATGGTTCTTAAATCAAGATAAATTTCATCATTGGATATCCTTGAAATAATAGGAGTTTCATAGTTTCTTAATTCTCCTTCTAATTCCTTAGCTGAAAACTTACTGCTTTTTACTTTAACCACATAAGTCTTAAGCTTTTCCTCAGGCATGGAGCCTCCTCCTACCATAGAATAATCCTCTTCAATGTGGAAACTAAAATGTTTTGGAGCTGTGGATAGCTTTCTTTTAAGTAACTGAGCTTTCTTTTTAATTTCCTCAGGTGGTGTTAACATCATATTTAAAGTAGGTATTTCCTTTATGGCTGTTTCTTCATCTAAATAACATTTTAACGTTGCCTCTAAGGCTGCTAATGTCATTTTGTCTACCCTTAATGCTCTTGTAAGCTGATTCTTTTTTATTTTATCTATATATTTCTTCTTTCCAATGATTATACCAGCCTGTGGCCCCCCTAGCATCTTATCCCCACTAAAGGTTATTACATCTATGCCCTTTTTAACGCTTTCTTGCACCGTAGGCTCATAGCTTAATCCGTAGCTTTGAAGATTTATCAATACTCCACTGCCTATATCTTCTACCACTGGTACATCATATTTTTCTCCCAGCTTTGTAAGTTCTTCTGCTGATACATCTTCTGTAAATCCTAAAATTTTAAAATTAGAAGTATGTACTTTTAAAAGTACACCAGTATTTTCAGTTATATTATTTTCATAATCATAAAGGTGAGTTCTGTTAGTTGTACCTACTTCCACCAGCTTAGCTTTGCTAAACTTCATAACTTCAGGCACTCTAAAGGATCCACCTATTTCTACCAGCTGACCTCTAGATACAATGGCTTCTTTTTCTTCACAAAGAGTGTTTAAAACCAGCATCACCGCAGCAGCATTATTATTTACTACTAAGGCTGCTTCCGCTCCAGTTATTTCTTTAATAATATCTTCTATATGGGAGTACCTAGAACCCCTGGCACCTTTGTCAATATCATATTCCAGATTGTTATAATTTTTAATGATATCCTCTACTTGATTAACTGCCTTATCACATAAAAGAGAACGTCCAAGGTTTGTATGTATAACAATTCCTGCTGCGTTTATTACTTTTCTAAGCTTAGGCTTGTTATTTTTATCTAGTATATCATTAAATGTATTTATTATATCTTCTATAGTAAATTCTTGGATATTTCCTTCTAATATATTCTTTCTAGTATCTTCTAAAGCCTCTCTTACTGCTTCTATAACCAAAACCCTTGAATTATTCTCAAAAGCTTCTTCTACTTTTGAGTGTTGAAGCAATATATCTACCTTAGGTAGCTTTCTTAAAAGCTCCTTACCCATTTTAACTCCTCCTGATTAAAGTTATTTACCCAAATGAAATAGCCACCTTCAGTTTTTAACTTTAATGTAGTTATATCAATAATCAATGTAACAACTATTTGCGGCTTTTTATTTAACTATAATATATTTATCTTTCTTACTTACAACTTCACCAATTATAGAACTTTGCAATTTAAGCTTTGAAAGCTCTCTCATTAGCTCTTCACTTTCATCAAAAGAACAGGAAACTAATAGGCCTCCAGAAGTTTGAGGGTCAAACAATATATCCTCTAACCAAGGCTCTACATTGTTAAGTTCATATTTACCATCTAAATATCCTCTATTATTATAACTTCCTTCTGGTATTAATCCCATTTCCGCATATTCTCTAGCAGCTTTTATATAAGGTATTTTATTCTTATATATTATCAAGGTCTTATTAGAACCTTCAGCCATTTCATATCCATGCCCCATAATACCGAAACCTGTAACATCTGTACATGCTGTTATATCATGATTTACAACTATTTCTCCAGCATATTTATTTAATGTGGACATAACTTCTACAGCCTCATCATAAGCCTCTTTAGAAGCTATATCTCCTTTAATAGCTGTGTTAATTATTCCTGTGCCTAAAGGTTTTGTTAGTATAAGTACATCCCCTTCTTTACATCCATGATTTTTTAAAACCTTTTCTGGATGTACTATACCGGTTACTGAGAGGCCGTACTTAGGTTCTTCATCTTGAACTGAATGTCCTCCTATAACCACTGCTCCTGCTTCTTTAACCTTATCTGCTCCCCCTCTTAAAATTTCTCCTAAAACTTCAATGGGCAGGCAGTTAGGAAAACATACTATGTTAAGAGCTACTATAGGTTTTCCTCCCATAGCATATACATCACTTAAAGAATTTGCCGCTGCAATAGCTCCAAAAGTATATGGATCGTCCACCACTGGAGTGAAGAAATCTAAAGTTTGAATGGTAGCCATTTCATCATTTAATTTATATACTGCGGCATCATCGCTGGTTTCTATGCCTACTATTAAATTTTCGCTTTCCATTTTTGGTAAAGTACCAAGTATCTTTGAAAGGGTCTCCGGCCCTATTTTGGCTGCTCAACCAGAGGTACGAGTTAATTCTGTTAATCTTTTTACCATGTACGCCACCTCTTTCCATTGTTTTGAATACATTATAAACTATTTTCAATGTTTTTAAAAGTCATATAAAACTATACATATGTACCACTTTGCACTACTTAACATCTATCTTATCTTTTAGCTTATTGAAGGTACTTTCTCCTATCCTATCAACTTTTTTTATATCTTCTATGGTTTTAAAGCCTCCGTTTTTTTCTCTGTAGGCTATAATTTTATCTGCAGTAACATCTCCTACAGAAGGAAGCTTTTTTAGCTCTTCCTTAGTAGCTGTGTTTATGTTAATTATTTCAGAATTAGAACTTATCCCCACATTTGAGGATACTGGAGCAGTAATCATATTTCCAGTATTGCTTTGTACATTAGGCACTACTATACACATGCCATCTCTTAGTTTTTGTGCTAAGTTTAATTTGCTAGTGTCGCTATTATCTGTGGCTCCTCCAGCTTCTTTTACTAAATCTTTTACTATGCTGTCTTCTTTCATTAAATAAACATCTGGTTTTTTTACTTCACCTTTTATTTCTACCAAAATGCCCTTCTTCTCTGTAGAATTCGAGGTTTCTGTCTCTTTTGAAGTGGAGTTTTTATCACTTTTTACGTTGGATTTTTCTTCTTTAGAAGATTTTTCAATAAATATATCCTCGTCCATACCTGAATTATTATTTTTTGACATCATATATCCTATGACAGTTACTAATAGTAAAATTGCACATAATATTACAGAACCTATTAATTTCTCTTTCTTTTTCAACATAAGCATCCTTTCCATACAATAATTTCTAGTTAAATTATTGACAGAATAATCTTATTATATAGATGTTTTTTAAATTTATTGATATAATTTTACTGTGTTAATGTAGGAGGATTATTTATGAAAAGAATATTTTTCACCTTTTTTTGTTGTGTTTTTTTATTGTTATCTTTAAATAGAAGTGTTAGTGCTTCTACACCTGCTCCTGAGGTTACCGCTGAAGGCGCTGTACTTATGGATGGGGTTACAGGTAAATTGATTTATGAAAAGAATCCCGATAAAAGGCTATCTCCAGCCTCTACTACAAAAATAATGACTACAGTTATAGTTCTTGAGAATTGTAACTTAAACGACAAGGTTACTGTAGGAAAGAATCCACCTAATACAGATGGTTCTGCTGTGGGTATAAAAACCGATGAAGTTTTCACTGTAAAGGATTTATTAGGAGGGATGCTTTTAGAATCAGGCAATGACTGTGCAGAAGCTCTTGCGGAGCACGTAGCTGGCTCTATCTCAGACTTTGCTAAATTAATGAATGCTAAAGCCTTAGAGTTAGGGTGTACCAATACAAACTTTGTTAATCCTAGCGGTTTATATGATGAAAATCACTATACCACAGCTAGAGACTTAGCTCTAATAATGCGTGAGGCCATTAAAAATCCTGCTTTTCTTGAAATTGAAAAGCTTCCTTTTTATCAGCTTCCGCCTAGTAATTTAGACCCAAATCCTAAATGGTCCAACAATAAAAATCAGCTTATGCTTAAAAATTCTCATTATTATTATCCTTATGCCATAGCTGGTAAAACCGGTTATACCATAAAAGCAAGGCATTCCTATACCGCTGCCGCATTAAAGGATAATCAAATACTCATTAGCGCCATGATTAATGGCGAAGGAAAAGAGTTTTTCTTTCCTGAAACAAAAAACTTATTGGAATATGGTTTTGCTAATTTTCAAGTGTTAAAATTATATAGCAAAGGCCAAGAGGTTATAGATTTAACGCTAGACAAAAACAAGATACCTCTTTTAGCTAGTGAAGATTTCTATGCTTTAATAAAAAAAGACGAAAGTAACTTAAATGTCTCCTCTGCCGTATGCAAACTAGAAGCTAAAGATTTAAGCAAAACAAGCTTTGGTAAAGGAGAAAGACTAATAGATTCAAAAATTTATCTTAAAGACAATTTAATAGGCAGTCTTACTCTAATGAGCGGAGCCTCCTATGAAGTGCCTCCAGTGAAATCAGCTTCTAACTATATAAAAAATACTATCCCCCTTTGGGCTGTCATCACTGGAACCTTAGTTATAATATCACTTTTCCTTTGGTTTTTAATAAGAAAAGCTATTAGAAAGTGATTTATGAAGATAATAAAAAAACATTGCTATGCAATAGTAAACTATGGCATAGCAATGTTTTTATTATCAAGTGATTCTTAGCTTCACATGGACTTACTTAAAATGAATACCTTCTTCAGCTGAACCTTAGAAGAACTTTATCTAGGAGCGATTAGCTACCGTATAAATTTTCATTAACTTCACTTCTTAAACTAATAATGTCCTACTAGAGTTCCTCCAATAGTTTCTTCATATCTTCTGGAATGTCTACACTTAATGATATTATTTCAGAAGTTTTAGGATCTGGGAACTCCACTGCATAAGCGTGAAGCGCCTGCCTTTCCATTAAATTATCTCCTTCTATGCCATAAAGGGTATCTCCTATAATAGGATGTCCTATATGACTTAGGTGTACTCTTATCTGATGGGTTCTACCTGTTTCCAGCTGAAGTTCTACTAAGCTTATATCCTCTGAAGTTTTTATAACCTTATAATGGGTTATGCTTCTTTGTCCTCTTTCATCTACCACTCTTTTAATTGAATCCTCTGTAGGTCTGTATATAGGCAGATCAAGAGTACCAGATTCAGATTTCATTTTACCATGTACTAAGGCTTTATATCTCTTTTTAAAGGTATCATTTTGCATTGCTTTAGATAAAAACATATGAGCATATTGATTTTTTGCAATAATAACAATGCCAGAAGTATTCATATCTAATCTGTTTACTAACCTTACAATGCAGTTTTGGCCTGTTTCTTTAAAATAATAGAGCACACCATTGGCTAAAGTGCCAGTAATATGGCTTCTAGTAGGATGGCACACCATATAGGGAGGCTTATTCACCACAAGTATATCCTCGTTTTCAAACACTATGGAAAGATCCATGGGTTCTTCTTGAATATCTTGATTTTCTTCCTTTGACAGCTGTACTTCTACTTGGTCATTTGTATTAACCACATAGTTCATCCTTACCACTTCACCATTAACCTTTACTCTTCCATCTTTAGCAGCACCTCTAATAAGCCTAGTGCTTAAACCAAGATTATTTTTAAGATAATTTCTTATGGTAAGTCCTTGCTCTTCACTTTTAATGGTTTCTGTTATAACGCTCATCTATGCCTCCATTAAAGGTTATTTGTGATTTTACCTCTTTTGTTTTAGTAAATAATTTCTAGATTTTATAGTATCCGTATGAATCATAAGCCCTTTCTCTATAACATACTTAACAGTGTTATCAAAGGCTTGAATTAAAGCTTTATCTAAATCTTTTAGGGTAAGTTCCCTTAAATATTCTACTCCTGGATAGTCCCTGGAAGGTTCTATAAAATCTGCTATAAATATTATCTTTTCTAGAAGAGACATGTTTTCTCTGCCAGTAGTATGATATCTAGCAGCATTAAATACTTCTTCATCATCAATACCCATAACATTTTTTCCTATAATGGCACCGGCAAGTCCATGGAGAAGATGGGGCATATCCCTATCTTCCTCTGTTATTTCATAGCCATTATCAGTTATTATACTTATAATTTTATCCTTTGGTATATACTTTGCTGCGTCGTGTATATAGGCTGATAATCTAGCCTTGCGTATATCCCCTCCATAAATTTCTGCAAGATTTTCAGAGGTCTCTACCACACCTATTATATGTATATATCTGCTCTCATGAATATTTTCTTTTAAATATTCATCAATTTGCTCTTCACTCCACATTTCCATACCTCTTTTTAAATTATCTATATAATTCAAGCTTTTCTATGAAACTATAAACATTATCAGGAACAAAAAACCTGTAATGAGAATTATTTTTTATCCTGTTTCTAATATCTGTAGAAGATATATCCATCTGCAATAAATTTAAAAATATTATCTCTTTATTGTAGTATCTTTCTACCTTTTCTTTTTGCACTAATAAATCTTCCAATGGGTAACCAGGTCTATTAAATACTACAAAATGTGAAAGCTTTAAAATCTCTTCAACATTTTTCCAAGTAAATATATCTACTAAACAATCCGCACCTGTAATAAAATATATTTCAATATCTTCATATATACTTTTTAAATATTTAAGTGTTTCATAAGTGTAGCTATAACCTTCTTTATTTACTTCATAGTCACATAGGGTAAATCCGCTGTAATCTCTTACAGCAAGATTTACCATTTCACTTCTAATATTAGCATCCAGTATGTCTTTATTCCTTTTATGAGGTGGATTTCCTGCTGGCATAAATATTATTTCTTGAAGCTTTAATTTTTCCATAGCTTCTGAAGCTATATAAAGGTGTCCATTGTGTATTGGATTGAAGGTTCCACCTATTAACCCAATTTTCTTCATGGTAAAAATTATTTACCTTTTGGCAGTTCAATTTTAGGTTTCTTTAAAGATTGCTTATAAAGCACTATCTTATTTCCTATAACCTGAACCCCTTCACATCCAATGGCTTCACATATCTTGTCAGATGCTTCACGGGTGTCCTGGCCACTGTTTTCTAATACAGATATCTTTATTAGCTCCCTTGCCTCTAGTGCTGATTCTATCTGATTTAAAAAAGCCTCTTCAATGCCATTTTTTCCTAATTGAAATATAGGGCTAATATTGTTTGCTAAAGATCTTAAATATGCCCTTTGTTTACTTGTAATCAATTATATTCCTCCTTACCTCATAAACTCAAATTCAAAATCATTAAGTCTAACTGTATCTCCATCTTCTATGCCCTTGTCTACTAATTCTTCCATAATACCTTTATTCTTAAGAACCTTGTGGAAGTATCTTAATGAATCAGGCTCATTAATATTTACTGCCATAAGTAATCTATCTACGAAGCTGCCTTCCACAACATATACTTTGCCAGTTTCTCCTTCTTCTACGGAAATAGCATAGGAGAATTTCCTATCTTCTGGTACAAATCTTTCTTCTTCTGAAATTTCAAGTTCAGTGACAGGTATAGTAGTAAGCATAGCAGCTGCTTCCTTTATAAGCTCTTCTACCCCTTCGTTAGTGGCCGCAGATATTTTAAACACCTTATTATAACCCATTTCTTTAAGCTTGTTTTTAAAGTTGTTAAATATATCTTCATCATAAAGCATATCAGCCTTATTTGCAGCTATAATTTGAGGTCTATCCCAAAGCTTTATATTATATTTTTTTAGTTCTTCATTTATTTTTATAAAATCTTCTACAGCATCTCGTCCTTCAATACCAGAAATATCTACCACATGGATAAGAAGCCTAGTTCTTTCTATATGTCTTAGGAAGTCTAATCCTAAACCAATCCCTTCAGCAGCTCCTTCTATTATACCCGGTATATCTGCCATAACAAAAGGCTGTATCCCTGGAACACTAACCACTCCAAGATTAGGCTTTATGGTAGTAAAATGATAGTTTGCTATCTTAGGTCTTGCTTTTGAAACCATGGAAAGCAATGTGGATTTACCTACATTGGGGAATCCTAAAAGCCCCACATCTGCCAATAGCTTTAACTCTAAAGAAATCCATCTTTCTTCTCCTGGCATTCCTGGCTCTGCAAAGTTTGGTGCCTGTCTAGTAGGAGTAGCAAACTTAGTGTTGCCTTTCCCTCCTTTACCACCTCTACAAACCACGTATGTGTCACCTGCATGGGATAAGTCGGCCATAATCTTATCGGTTTCCACGTCTCTAATTATGGTACCCATAGGAACCTTTATGTAAAGATCTTCTCCGTCTTTTCCATAGCATTTAGAGCCTGAACCATTAGTTCCTCTTTCTGCTACAAACTTCTTTTTATACTTAAAATCTAATAGTGTAGTCATCTGTGAATCTACCACTAAAATAACATTTCCGCCTTTTCCACCGTCACCACCATCTGGACCACCTAGTGGTATGTATTTTTCTCTTCTAAAGGAAATAGATCCATTTCCGCCGTCTCCAGACTTAACGAATAATTTTGCAGTATCTAAAAACATAATTTCACCCCTAACTTTGTAATTTAAATTCTAAATTCTCAATTCTCAATTGTTTATACATATTATAGACTAAAAGTATCAATATTAGTTAATTAAAATTGAGAATGGGACATAATTTATAATTTATTAATGTAGAATTTAGAATGTAGGGAAAAACTCCAAGAGTTTCTATAAATATATTTTAGAAAATTCCGTGGGGAACTTTTTCCTTCATTTTAAATTCTAAATTCTCAATTCTAAATTAATATAGTCTTTTACTTAAAAAAGCACCCTTTTTTAGGGTGCTTAAAAACCTTTTTATTATTCAGCTATCTCTTCAACATTTACAGGGTAAACGCTAGCTCTTTTCTTGTCTTTACCCATTCTTTCAAACTTAACAACACCATCAAGCTTGGCAAATAAAGTATCGTCTTTACCTTTACCTACGTTAGTACCTGGGTGGATCTTTGTTCCTCTTTGTCTAACTAATATGTTTCCAGCAAGAACAAACTGTCCATCTGCAGACTTAACACCAAGTCTCTTAGATTCTGAATCTCTGCCGTTTTTGGAGCTACCAACTCCTTTTTTGTGAGCAAACAATTGAAGGTTCATTATTAACATAGTACTACACCTCCTCTATTTCCAGGTTTATATATTCACCGTACGAAATTATCATACTTTCAATGCTCTTAAGCATGGTTTGAAGTAAAACTTGGCATTTATTTATTTCATCCTCAGTGTTGTCTTCAATACTAAGGGTTAAAAAGCCATCTTCTATTTCATACTTAAGATTTATTTTTAAAACTTCTTCTATTCCAATAACCATGCTTTGGGAAAGTACTGATAGTGCTGCGCACACTATGTCTTCTCCACTGCTGGCATAGCCTGAATGACCATCCATGGAAAAAGAAACTATTTGACCTGACTTTCTTTTAAACTTAATTTCAGTCATGATTAAGCTTCGATTTTTTCTATAGTTAGTTTAGTATAAGGTTGTCTGTGTCCAGCTTTTCTTCTATAGTCTTTTTTACGTTTGTATTTGAAAACTATAACTTTCTTGGACTTACCTTGAGCAGCTACTTTAGCTACAACCTTTGCTCCTTCAACTACTGGCTTACCTACTACTAACTCGCCTTCTCCTTTGGATACAACGAGAACTTCTGTAAGCTCAACTGTTGAATCAACCTCAGCATCCAATTTTTCAACGTATATAACGTCTCCTTCTTGAACTCTGTATTGTTTTCCACCTGTTGTTACTACTGCGTACATGAAAACACCTCCTCTTAACGGTCTCGCCACTTCAGGTACAACTTTCTTTGGAAGTTGTTTCTAAAAAACCAATGGTGTGCGGTTTACAAAAGCAATTTTACCATATAGCTGTACCTTTGTAAAGAAATTTATTTTTATTTATCTGATCGCTACCATTGCTAATACCCCCATCTTCTATCAAAGTGGGGGATAAGCACTGCTAAGCGCCTAGATAAGTTCTTCTAAGGTTCAGATGTGGTCAAAAAACAAACCCCACCTGAACCTAAGAATCACTTGATCTATAGAGTTACCTTATATTCATTAAGTGCATCTAATTGATTTTGAAAAAGTAGAGGTTCTACCTTAAAATAACCACTTCCACTTATATATTTTATATAAATATTTTTATTTAACCCATTAATCTTCATAATAAACGACAATATATCATTTTGAATTTCTTCTTTATATTTATCATTTATTTCTATGAGTATATTATCTATACTGTTTTCATTTTCAAATTTAATAATTTCATTACTAATAAGCAATGATATATAATCCAACCTAAGCCTTACTCCAAAGCCATGACATTTTGGACACTCTTCTTCTATAAATTCACTTATATTTTTTCCTCTTCTTCTTCTTGCAATCTGCACTAAACCAAGTTCAGTAAAAGGATATATAACAGTTTTATTTGAGTCCGTATCAAAACATTCTTTTAACTTGTTAACTATGTTAGCTTGTAAGGATTTATCCTTTAAATCAATAAAATCTATCACTATTATGCCGCTTAGATTCCTAAGCCTAATCTGTCTAGCCGCTTCTGTAGCCGCTTCTAAATTAGTTTCATAAATAGTCTTTTCCATATTCCTTCCGTGGACATTCTTTCCGGTATTTACATCTATAGTGTACATGGCTTCAGTTTTTTCTATTATTATATATCCTCCGCAAGGTAGGTTTATCCTATGCCCCCTTAAAGCCAGTATTTCTTTTTCAATGCCATAATAATCAAATAGTGTCCTATCTTCTTGATGAAGTATTACTTCTACGGTTATTATATCTTCTAAGTAATTTTTTATAAAATTATAATCCTCTTTGGTGTCCACATATATCTTATGAGTATTAGTATTGGTTATATCCCTAAGGATTCTATAAAATATACTGTTTTCACTGGATATCCTTTTGGGGTTCAAAGTATATTCAAAGGTTCTTTTAATTTGTATAAATTTTTTGTGCAATTCATCTATTTCTTTTTGGATATCTTCTATAGAGGCCTCTTCTGCCTTAGTTCTTACAGTTACTCCTACCTCTTGAGGTTTTTCTATATGATTAATAACTTTTTCCTTGAAGTCTTTATCAGAAATCTTCTTTGAAAAGTTAACTTCATTATCATAGGTGTGCAGTACTACTAATCGCCCTGGTATGGTTACAGCTTCACTAACCTTTGCCCCTTTATAACCAATTTCTTCTTTTATAACCTCCACCATAACTTCTTGACCTTTTTTAATTTTTCTGTCCAGATAAAGATAGGCATTTTTACTACCACCGATATCTATAAAAGCACACTTAATAGCAGGAACCACATTTTTCACTATGCCTTTATATATTTCCCCAGGCATAGCTTCTCCCATATCATCTTCTATATAGCACTCCATGAGTTTTTCTTCTTCTTTTACGGCTATTCTAAGTATATTTTTATTTCTTTCAATAAATATATCTCTCATAACTAATCAACTCACATATTTTATTAGTGAAACCAACTTATTATTCTTTAAGGCATACATGTCTTCCCTATATATCTCTACGAAGGCTTCTTTTTTACTATTTTCCATGTTGTCTACAAAGTAGCTGGCCAAAAGATCTGCTGATAAATTTTCTCTGCTTCCACAGCTTATAAGAGTACTGATTATTAAAACATTATCCTTAAAAGAATATTTAAAATCTTTAATCATAGTCTTAATATCCACTTCTTTACTGCCTTTTTTGCTCTTTTTTATGGTAACCCAAGAATCCATTTTTAATATATTTTTAAATTGATCTTCATAAGTGCTACCCTCTATACATTTTATTTTTATGGTATATCTGGCAGCGTCTATAAGCGCCATGGATTGAGGTACTTTTCTACCTTCTTGAGTTTTAACCTCTGCTGCCTGCAAAAACTTTATTCCTAATGGGCTGCAGCCATTTAATTTATTTATCATTTCCTCTGGATTCACATAAGCTTCTAAGTCTAAATCCAAATAATCTCCAGTAGAATACACTCCTACAGCTAAGGGCTGAGCTAAGGATAAAGACATGTGAGGATTAAACCCCTTAGAATATGCAGCTGGAAGGCCCGCTCTTCTTACAACTCTTTGAATAGTTCTCATAAAATCTAAATGAGCTACAAATTTTATTTCTGGCTCTTTAGTAAACTTAATTAGATAGCGCACCATGAAAACACTCCCCTTCCTTAAAGTTAATATTTATACCGCAGCCTGTGCATCCTAGTCGGCAGTTTTGAGTAAGCTCAGCATCCTTTGCCTTTTCATTTTCTTTTATTAAATAATTTCTATTAACTCCAATGTCAATAAAATCCCAAGGGAGTATCTCTTCGGTACTTCTTTCCCTATAGGAATAAAAGTCTCCATTTACATTGCTATCCTCTAAAGCTTTTTGCCAGTGCTCAAAGTTGAAATGTTCAGTCCAACCATCAAACTTTGCTCCATTTTCATAAGCTTTAATAATCACATTACAAACCCTTCTATCCCCTCTAGCAATTACAGCTTCTAAATATGAAACCTGTGAGTGGTGATAATTGTAGGTTATAGATTTACTCCTCATGGAAGTTTTAACAGCTTTTATTTTTTCCCCCACACTTTCTATTGTGGCCATAGGCGCCCATTGAAAAGGAGTAAAAGGTTTTGGTACAAATATTGAAGTACTTACAGTGATCCTTAGACCTTTGTTCCTTATTTGCTTAGGTACCTTAAAATACTCATCAGCTATTTTTTCTGCTAATTCACCTATAGCGCTACAGTCTTCTATGTTTTCATAAGGAAGGCCGATCATAAAATATAACTTTATGGTGGACCAGCCTGATTCAAAGGCATTTTTTACCGCTTCTATAACCCTTTCTTCTGTAACCCCCTTGTTAATAACATCTCTCATCCTTTGAGATCCAGCTTCTGGTGCAAAGGTAAGGCCTGATTTTCTTACCTTTTGTATAGCCTTTATAAGATCCACGGAAAAGGCATCTACCCTTATGGAAGGTAACGCTATACCTACATTATTTCCACCATGTTCTAGTATTAAAGTGTTTATGAGGTTTTGAATATCTGAATAATCACAGGTGCTTAGAGAGCTTAGAGATATTTCTTCATAGCCTGTGCTCTTTAAAAGTTTATCTGCTTGAGATAAAAGCGTAGCGGTTTTCTTTTCTCTAACAGGTCTATATATCATCCCTGCTTGACAAAACCTACATCCATTGGTACATCCTCTAAAGGTTTCTAATACTACTCTATCATGAACTATTTCGGTGTAGGGCACTATAAGTTTTTCTGGAAACTCTGACTCATCAAAATTAGAAACAAATCTTTTAACAACTTTTTTAGGTACTTCTGGGTATTTACCCCTAAACTCTTTTATGGTTCCATCTTCATTGTAGCTAACTTCATAAAGGGAAGGCACATAAACCCCTTTAATTTTACTTAGCTCTAATAAAAGCTCACTCTTAGTTAATTTGTTTTTATTCTCTTTATATACATCTATTATCTCGTTAATAACCTCTTCTCCTTCACCTAATTGGAACACATCTATTATGTCATATAAAGGTTCAGGGTTATAAGCACAGGGGCCTCCTGCAATTATAATAGGATAGCTTTCATCTCTTTCTGAAGCTCTAAGAGGTATGTTTGAAAGATTTAACATGTTTAGTATATTGGTGTAGCTCATCTCGTATTGAAGTGTAAATCCTATAAAATCAAACTCTTTTAAAGTGTCCTTAGTTTCCAATGTGTATAAGGGAATATCATTATCCCTCAGCTGTTTCTCCATATCTGGCCATGGAGCAAAGGCTCTTTCGCAATAGGTATCTTCTCTTTTATTTAAATTATGATATAGTATTTTGGTACCTAAATGAGACATACCCACTTCATAAACATCTGGAAAGCAGAAGGCAAATCGTACATCAACTTTAGATTTTTCCTTAATTACAATGTTTAATTCTCCTCCAATATATCTGGCAGGCTTTTCAACCCTATATAATATATCATCAGTTATTTTATTCATTAAATTAACTCCTCCAATACTTTTGTTAAATACAAAAAAGATGCAATTATACCCATGATAATTACATCATTATATTTTACCATATTAATTTAAATAATAACATCTTCAATTTAAAGATTAGTAAACTTATGAACGAATTCCTCTTTTGTCATTAGCTCTTCTATACTAATATTTCCATATTCCTTAGCCCCATATATTATATCCTCTTCATATAATACCCCTAAAACCATCATTTCATCATTTAATATGGTAAATACATTATATTTATTTTTATCCATAATGCCTAATACATTAACTAAGGAAAGGCTTACATGTATAGAGATACTCTTATTTTCAATATATTTTTGTTTTATGAATCTATTTCGCTTTTTCACTATGTCCCCCATGATAATGTACATTATCCTTTCCTTTTCTTTTACAGTCACAAAAAATGTTAGTATGGAAGCTAACCCTAAACTTATATTTATTCTATTAAAAAAAAGCAAAAAAATAAAACCACTAAACAAAAATGTGCTTATTATAAAACTGCAGTTTATAGTTATCATATATGCTTTTTTGTAAAGCTTCTTTTTGCTTAAAAAGGCTCTTAATATTCGTGAACCATCTAAAGGAAAAGCAGGTAATAGATTAAAAAAAGCTAAAGCTAAATTGCTTTCAAAGGATAACATTAAAAATTCATTGTTAAAATGTTTAAAAGAAAAATAAAAAAGTATTGCCAGCAATAGGTTAGATAAGGGACCGGCAAAAGAAATAATAATATCTTGGTTAGGACTTATATAATCCAAATCCTTTAAATAGAGGTATGCCCCTAAAGCATGTATTCCTGCCTTTTCCTTTTTAATATTTAATTTGTAAGATACAATAAAATGCATGAATTCATGAAATACTACCCAAAAAAATGCTACTGCAAATTTTGTATGTAGAGTAATTATTACTACTAAAAGTAATTGTGGCAAATATTTAAAAAGTCTTTTATACATTCACTGCTCCCAAATATTGCTTAAGTAAAAAACTATTCAGTTTTAAATTGAATGTATTCTTCAGGATTTTTTTCTTCCCCCATATATAACAGTTGAAAAAACACATAGCCCTTAGAATCTTGTATATCTGAGGTTATTTTACCAATCACCTCTCCTTTAGTTATCTTTTGATTTTCAGATACTGCTATCTCTTCTAAAGCGGAATATTTAGTTTCTAATCCATCTTCATGACTAATTAAAACATATTGTCCAACTTCCTTATCTTCTCCCACGCTTTTAACAGTACCCTGAAAACTGCTTTTCACTTCACTAGGCACTTTAACTTCCATCACTATTCCCTTTTCCATTTTATGTGGTATACCTTCTTTACTTTCCCCATATTTTTTAACTATTTTACCTTCCACAGGATTTGCAAAATTGCCCATAGTTTTCTCTTTAATGCCTTGAGTTCCAGTAAGTTTAGATTTTACTTTATCAATATAATTTTCAGCATCATTTCTCCAAGTCTCTATACTTTTACTTGTAATGCTGTTATAAATATTTTTGAAATCGTAATTTTTATTCACTAGTTCTTTAGAATATCTATAAAATTGCTGAGTTTTTGGAGTATTTATATATTTGCAGCTGGTTAAAACCACAAACAAGCAAAGGCATCCAGTGAGTTCTTGTATCACCCTTCTTACTATAAAGCTGCTTTTAGGTTTTTCCTTAGTTTTTGTATTATTGTAATAGCCCGCATTTTTATTGATATTTTTCTTCTCAGATAACATAGAATAATAATTCTCATAATGTGAATTGTAGTTTCCCATAATATATCCCCTTTACACCATTATTACTTCCTTTGATTTTATAATTACTTTAGTTTTTACTTTCTATATTATATATATTTTAATAATTGAGAATTTAGAATTGAGAATTTAGAATGAATGATGAAACTCTAAGAGTTTCTTTGAATTTATTAAAAAATTAAAGAAGCTTCGAGGGAAGCTTCTTTAATTAGAAATAAGAAATATATAGTAACTTTACCTACAATCAATTCATAAATACTTCCAAAACAAAAAAACTCCATGAGGAGTTTTTGTTTTGCACCATTTCAAAGAAACTCCCCTAGAGTTTCTATATACCTAAATTACTTTGTAAGTTTTTCTGATGCTTTTTCAGAAAAACTATCCTTCATTTTAAATTCTAAATTCTCAATTCTAAATTGTTTTTATCCCCTTTATTAATACTTCAGCGGTGCCTAGGTTTGTGGCTACAGGGACATGGTGTACGTCACACACCCTGATAAGAGCGGATACATCTGGCTCGTGAGGTTGAGCTGTAAGAGGGTCTCTTAAGAAGATTACATAACTGATTTCACCAGTTACAATTTTTGCTCCTATTTGTTGATCTCCACCTATGGGTCCAGATAAAAATCTATGAACTGGTAGACCAGTATGCTCAGTGATAAGTTTTCCCGTGGTGCCTGTGGCAAATAAATTGTGTTTTTCTAATACACTTCTATACCTTTGTACAAATTCAATCATATCATCTTTCTTTTCATCATGAGCAATTAAAGCAATATTCATAAGTCCTATCCCCTTTATTTAAAAAACAATTTTTTTCTTTCTCATAGATACGTTCATAACCAATCCAATGGACATAAAAGTGGTTAACACTGAACTTCCTCCATAGCTAACCAATGGGAGCGTAATACCTGTAATAGGCATAATACCAATGTTCATACCTATGTGCTGTAATACAGAGAATAAGAAGGTTGAAGTTACTCCAATACATATTATGGAGCCAAAAATATCTTTTGACTCTTTAGCGGTTTGAATAAACCTATAAATAATTATTCCATAAAGTAAAAGCAGTATAACTACACCAATATATCCCCAATTTTCCGCTAAAACTGAAAAAATAAAGTCAGTATGAGCCTCTGGTACAAACTGAGCCACATAACTAGAAGGTAACTTTTGTCCTGGGGTTAAGCCTGTTCCAAAGAATCCCCCTGATCCAATTCCTATTTGGGCTTGTAAAAGCTGAAAGGCAGCATCCGGATCTCCCCCTTCAGGATTTATAAAGCTGGTAATTCTTCTTCTCATATAACCAGGTATAAGTGGCCATACAGCCATAATAGCAACAACTAAGCTTAATAGGCCTCCTAAAATAACCTTCATATCCAGCCCTGCTACAAAAAGTATTCCTAAAGCTATAAAAAAACATACCATGGTCATTCCCATATCGGGCTGTACCACTATGAGTATCATAGGCACAGCACAATAAAAAGCTAGAGTGACTATGCTTTTAAAATTATTGATATTACCTTCCATTTCATCTATCTTTTTAGCCAACATAAGCATCATGCCTAGCTTGGCAAATTCCGCTGGCTGAATTGCCCTACTACCTATGGCAATCCATCCTTTAGCACCATTAACTACAGTACCCAGCACTCTGGTGGACAATAGCATGGCTACAGAGCCCCAATATAATAGTCCCACATAATTTTTTATTATAGTATAATCCACTAGCAATATTATATAGACCACAAAAATCCCTAATAAAAGCCAAGCTAGTTGCAGCTTCATATATTTTGATCCTATGGCTATATATATATTTATCGCTCCATAAAGCAATATGATTATGGAGGTTATGAATATACCCCAATCCATTTCTTTTAATAATTTTGAATCTATCTTAAGTTTATTGAGCATTAATACCCCTCCGAAAATTAAAAGCTATATATTATTATAAACTTAAACTCCATATGAATCAATTAGTAAATATGCACCAGGCACGTGACACGTGACGAGTGATGGATATCACTCGTCACGTGTCACGTGCCTGGCGCCTTAATTATCTAGATCTTACATTTTTAATAGGTATGTTAGCTACTAAGGAAGGAGAATTACCTTCAAGACTTTCTGAAGTGGTTACTGCAATGTCCACATCAGAAACATCTATTTCTATGTATCTTGAAAGAACCTCTAATATTTCACTTTTTATAAGTTCTAGGGTTTCATTAGATAAATTACCTCTATCGTGTATCAATATAAGTTTAAGTCTATCTTTTGCCACTTCCTTAGGAGTAGGTTTATTTGAGAAAAATTTTAACCAATCCATATTTCTCCCTCCTCTTTACTTTTTTTTGAATAGCTTTTTTAAAGCTCCAAAAAAGCCAGACTCTTCTGTATTTAAGTTCATTAACGGAACCTCTTCTCCCAGTAATCTACTTGCAATGTTTCTAAAAGCTTGTCCTGAGGCTGCCTTTTCATCTAATACTATGGGTTCCCCTTTATTGGTAGATATTGTAATGCTCCTATCATCCGGAACCACCCCTAAAAGCTTCACTGATAAAGTTTCAATTATATCGCTGATATCAAGCATGTCACCTTTTTGGGTCATTTCATAATTTAGTCTGTTAATAACCACTTGATGATCTTCCAGTCCTTTAGCATCTAACTTACCAATAACTCTATCAGCATCTCTTACAGATGTAATTTCAGGATTAACCACCACTATAGCCTTATCTGCTCCTACTATAGCATTTTCAAACCCTTGCTCAATTCCCGCTGGACAGTCTATTATTACAAAATCATGTTCTTCTTTTAATTCTTCCACCAACTTTAACATCTGTTGAGAACTAATATCTGTTTTATCCTTAGTTTGAGCTGTGGGTAAAAGAAATAGATTTGGGAATCTTTTATCCTTTATCAGTGCTTGTTTCGTTCTGCATCTATTCTCTACAATATCCACAAGTGTATATACTATTCTATTTTCCAGACCCATTAATACATCAAGGTTTCTTAATCCAGTATCTCCGTCTATAAGCACCACTTTTTTACCCATGGATGCTAGTGCTGTTCCTATATTGGCTGTAGTGGTAGTTTTTCCTACACCACCTTTTCCTGATGTTATTACTATAGATTCGCCCATTTAAATCCCTCCAAATCAATTAATAATTATATTTATTAGGTAAATACGGTTCTACAACTATTACTCCATCCTTTATTTTGGCCACTTCAGGATACTCCGGTTTTCCTTCATCATCAGGAGATATAGTAATTATATCAGAAATTTGAAGAATCTCTGGTTGAAGATTATAAGCTGCTATAAAAGCCTTTACATTACCAGAAGAGCCTGCATGAACCTGACCCTTTATAGTTCCTAATACAACGACATTTCCTTCAGCATGAACTTCTGCTCCACTATTAACATCTCCGATGATAACGATATTACCGGGATAATTAATAGTTTGTCCTCCTCTTATGGTCCTGGTGATAAACTTTGTTCTTCCTTCATGAACCCCATTAAATACTTTGTTGGATGTATCATCCTTATCCACAAATACACAGTCTTTTATAAGATATTCTTCAAAAAGTACATGCTTAAGTTTTTTCATATGAAATTCATCGATTAGCTTTAAATTAATATTAATTGTAAGGGTAGCTCCTTTAAAAAACTTTTTTCCATTAGAGAGCTTTTCAATTAATACCTCTAGCATATCATCAAAATCTTTGAACTTATACATATTAATAACTGCAGTAAGTCCTTCTTTATTACCTTTAATTATAATCCTATTGTCTATCATGTGAAACCTCCAAACCTAAGCCATACTTTATTATATTTCAACAGATTATTAATAAATCCTTCTCTATTTTACAATTAATTATATAATAAATTAATAAACCTCATATATAATTAAATATTTTATACAAAAAGGCTGCAGAAACTGTTCCTGCAGCCTTTTATTATTTACCAGTGTTTACTTCTTCCACTTTTGGATCTAAACTATAGGAAGTAGAGGAAGATTTATAGCCTGGGAACTCTGCTTTAATTTTATCTCTAAAATATGTTTCCAGCACCGCTTTGGCTACGGGTCCTGAACTACTACCATGACCTACATCATATAAAACAACTGTTACGGCTATTTCCGGTTTTTCAAGTGGTGCAAAGGCAACATACACACCATAGGCTGATCTTCCAATTTCTCTTTGATCAGGTCTATAAGGAGTAGTACCTGTCTTTCCACCTGAAGATATGGGGAAGTCTTTGAAAGCTCCACTTTGGTTAACTCTTCTCATACCTTCTTTGATGGCATTTACTGTAGAAGGCTTAAGTTTAAGATCATCTACTACTACAGGCTTAATTTCTTCAACTACCTTATTATCTGGATTAAGGATTTTATCAACTAGATGCACTTTGTACCTTTTTCCACCATTTATTATGGTTGCAACAGCATTTGTCATCTGCAACGGAGTAAAGTTATTCATTCCAAGACCTATGGAAGCATTTGTTAAGTTACCAGGGGAGGTTATATCCCCTGACTTATCAAAAACGATGTATCTTGCCATATTATAGGATGCATTTTCAACATCACTTTTGCTATATTTCTTTTGCTCTTCTTTGTTATACTTACCAATAAGATTTTCGAACTTTACTTTTAATTCTTTAGTTATCTCATTAAATTCATCGTTTTTATTTTCTTTTCTTTGTGCTTTTATCTTATTAATAATATAGTCCTTAACTTCACTTTTAGCCTTGTCTAAAGCTTCATCATCATTTTTATCATAAGCAATATTAAAAGGGGTATGTTTTTTTCCTCTTTCAGGAGCAAACTTATAATAACCAGCCTCTAACGCTTCTACTAATTCAAATTTAGCACTAAAGGCAACTGTTTCCGTATAGGATTTTAAATTATACACCTGTCCATCAGTGTTTTCAGCGATTTCTATACCACTGCCAACTTTACCTTTACTATTAGGATCAGATCCTAACCCTAATCTCCATGCATACTGTGCTAGCTTATCTAAACCGTCTTTTTTATAAAGCCTATAAGCTACTTCATAAAAATAATAGTTACAGGAAACCCTAAAAGCTTCTGCCATATCTACATAACCGTGGCTACCATGGGAACGCTCATAAATATCGCATTTACCTTGATAATTTTTAAATTCAGGATATTTGTTAAAAATCCCTTGATCAAGAACTTTTTCTCCTGGTGTAATTAATCCTTCTTCTAGTCCTGCTGTAGCTGTAACAGTTTTAAAAGTTGAACCAGTAGGTACCGTTCCTTGGGTTGCATAATTAAAGAACGGCTTTGGATATACATCAAAAGAATCTCTTCTAGCACCATTAGAATCCTTAGGGAATAATTGTTCTACAGTTTGTGAAGAGCTAGTTTTGTTTATATAATCTTTAGCAAAAGCATCAAAATCAGGATTAAAATACTGTTTGCTAAGTTCTGGTGTTAATTTTCCGGGTATGGTGAATATATTAGGATCAAAGTCTGGGAAGCTGGCTAAAGCTAGTACCTTTCCGGTGTTTACATCCGTAGCAACCACAGCACCTCTATTAGCATTTCCTACAGCAGTCTTGCCTCCATCAATAAACTTTTGTTTTTGTAAATTTTCTAAAGTTTCTTTCAAAGCTCTCTGAGCAGTATATTGAAGATTTTTATCTAAGGTAAGCTGAATATTATCTCCAGGATAAGGGTCTAACCTAAATAATTCTTCAGTTTTTCTCCCCACCTTGTTAACCTTAACGGTAGTACCTCCCTTAGAGCCTTTTAACCTATCTTCATAAGCTGCTTCTATACCACTTATTCCTATGGTATCTGTGGTTATGTCATAACCTCTTTCTTCATATCTATCTTTCTGATCTCCATTAATGGAAGATAAATATCCGATTACTGAAGAAGCCAAGTTTCCATAAGGATAAAATCTTATAGGTTGAAGCCTAACATCAATACCTGGTAGATCATTAAGCTTTTGCATGAATATAAAAGCACTATCATCTTTTATATTAGCTGCTATGGTCACAGGCTTAAATCCTGAATAACTTTGCATTTTAATTGCATCCTTAACCACCATATATCTTCTTAGCTCTTCTATAGAATACTTCTGTAATAACTCTTGGGTTATTTCTTTAGGATCCTTTTTACTATAAACCTTTTTTTCTTCTTCAGTGGGGTTTGGATGTATAAGTTTATAAAGATCATATTGCTTCACCAATCTATAGAACATTCCTTCTGGTGAAACTTTAAGCATTTCATCTTCTAGCTTTAATTGATCTTCTTCATTTAAATCAGTTTTCTTCTTTTTAAAATAATCTAACTCATCTTTTAAATAGAAATCTAATCCTCTATCTTTTTTAAATCTCAGATCCTGCTTTTTAATTGCAGAAGGGTCTGAGGACGTATACTCAATATAGAACTTTTTATCATTATCTATCTTAAGTTTAAAATCATCCTTTTGACTTTCTCCAAGACTATCTAGCAGCTTAAAAACTTTTGTCATGGTGTCAAAAAATTCTTTTTCACTATCTGTGGTTTCAATATATTCAACGGTATAACTTTGTCTAGAATCAGCGAGAATAGCTCCAGTAGAATCTAATATTTTTCCTCTAGGAGCTTGCTCTGGAATTTGTCTTACAGATCTATTGTTAGCCCTATCCTTGTAATCATCATGCTTAAAAACTTGCAAAACAGCAAGCTTTGACAATATGGCAATATATATTACCAACATTATAATAACAAGAGCGGTATACCTGCTCATTTTATTCTTCTTCAACGCCATCACCTATTCATTAAATTTCCAATCTTTTTTCATATAACTTTTTTGGGATAGCCTATATACCCACTTATACATAAAAAATGCAAGGAGCATGGATAAGGGTCCTACATAAATAACACCTTCAATATGCGTCTTGGTCTTAGTTATGTATAGTAATCCAAATACTAATATGTATTTGAGTATAGTTAAAAAAAACGTCGTAATAACAGGAATAAGTTTCTTTTCTTTAAATATACTCTCACCTACATAAGAAGCAATAAGACAAACTATCATGTTAACTAAGGCATTCACTCCAAATCCATGGAAAAAGTATATATCCTGTAATAAACCAGAAAACACCCCTATACCTAAAGCATCCCATTTATCACTAACTATAGCATAACACAGTACAAAAACCATTAAAATACTGGGATAAAAGGTATTGATAGCAAAAAAAGGAAGTAAAGTATTGTCTAATATTAAAAATCCAATACATAATAAAGTTAAAATTACTTTTTTCATATTTTAATCTCCAAATTTAATACTGAATGTTACGAATATCTTCTGGAATTACCATAAAAACTTCTTCTAGCTTGTTAAAATCAACAAAAGGCTGAATAACGGCTACTTTCATAAGCTTTCCTTTATCCTCTTCCACAGATATTACAGTTCCAACTTTTATTCCTTTTGGATAAATTCGTCCTAACCCTGAAGTAGATACTATATCTCCTGGTTTAACCTCTGAATCTAGCGGAAGATTATACACCTTAGCAAGTAATTTATTATTACTATCTCTATAGCCCTTAACAATTCCTACAGATTCCTTTGTACTTTGCACCGTAACACTTACAGCTATGTTTTCATTAATGATAGAATCCACCATTGCCCAATTGCTTTCCACTCTTGATACCTGACCAACCAGACCTTGGTTGCTTATAGCTACCATTCCTTTTCTTAATCCATCTTTTTCCCCTTTATCTACTGCATAAGTGTTTAAAAAGCCAGCACCACCTATGCTTATGATATTGGTTCCAGTGTATTTATATTCAGATCTTTGAGTTTTGAAATCAAGAATTTGACGAAATCTTTCATTTTCACTCTTCAAATTATCATATTCTAATACTTCTGATTTTAACTTTTCATTTTCATCTCTAAGTTTTTTATTCTCTGCTTTTACATCTTTAAAATTAAATGCAAAATCCATAAAATCTTGTACTTTGGTATTTATTCCATAAACCACTCTTTGAATAGGATTTAGCAATGTTCCAGCTCCACTAGCAACGATATTTTTATTCTCCCTCTTGACACTATAAGCAATTAAAGCTAAAAAGCCAACTGACAGTACTAAAATAGTAACTGCCAGTTTGTTTTTAAAAAACTTCATAATTAGCCTCTTTGTCCCTTAGCTATGCTATCAAAATTATCTAAAGCTTTTCCAGCGCCTAAAGCCACACAATCAAGAGGGTTCTCAGCAATATGTACCGGCATATGAGTTTCGTAATTTATTAGCATATCCAGTCCTCTTAAAAGTGCTCCTCCACCTGCTAACATAATTCCTTTATCCATTATATCTGCTGCTAATTCTGGTGGTGTCTTTTCTAAAGTAGTTTTTATAGCTTCAATTATAGAAGAAATAGGTTCTCTTAAGGCTTCTCTTATTTGAGTTTCTGTGATTTCTATAGTTTTAGGAAGACCTGAAATTAAATCTCTTCCTTTTATATTCATAGTTCTTTCTTCATCATCCGTTTTAAACGCAGATCCTAACTCCATTTTAATAGCTTCAGAAGTTCTTTCACCTATCATAAGATTATATTCTTTTTTAATATAACTGATAAGCGCCTGATCTAGTTCATCTCCAGCTATTCTAAGGGATTTGCTGGTAACAATACCACCTAAGGAGATAACAGCTATTTCTGTGGTACCACCGCCCATATCTACTATCATACTTCCAGTAGGTTCATCTACAGGAAGTCCTGCACCGATAGCTGCAGCCATTGGTTCTTCCATAAGAACTACTTCTCTTGCTCCTGCCTGTCTAGTGGATTCTTCAATAGCTCTTTTTTCAACTTCTGTAACACCAGAAGGAAAACATACTATTATTCTAGGACTTGTAAAAGCACTTCTAGAAGTAACCTTTTCTATAAGCTTTTTAAGCATGGTTTGAGTTATATCAAAATCAGCTATTACACCATCTTTTAAAGGTCTTATGGCAACAATGTTACCTGGTGTTCTACCTATCATAAGCTTTGCCTCGCTACCTACCGCAAGAGGTCTTTTAGTTATATTATTAATAGCTACCACTGAAGGCTCTCTTAAAACTATCCCTTTACCTTTAACATAAACTAGTGTATTTGCTGTTCCTAAATCTATTCCCATATCCTTTGTCATTCCAAATAAAGCCATTTTTATTCCCCTTTCATGTTAAATTATTCCTTTTTCTTTTAAACTTACGTATGAATTTCCACCGATAATAATGTGATCTATCAAATCAATTCCCACAATCTTGCCACATTCCTTAAGCCTCAAAGTTATATTAACATCTTCACTGCTAGGTTCAGGGTCTCCTGAAGGATGATTATGACACACTATAATTGAAGCGCTATTTGCTTTTAATGCCTCAGAAAATATCTCTCTTGGATGAACTATTGAAGAGTTTAAGCTCCCAACAAAGATGTTTTTCTTAAATATTACACAATTTTTAGTGTTTAACATTATTAACTTCAAAACTTCTTGTTTTAAAATGTTCATTTCCCCAATAACCAATTCTGCTGCATCACGGGGGCTCGTTATTTTTTCTAATTTATTTGGACTTAAATTTCTCATCCTTTTAGCCACTTCAGCTACAGCCGATAACTGAGCAGCCTTTGCGCTTTTTATACCTTTTAAGGTCATAAGCTCATGAGGTGATAAGTTTAATAATCCTTCAAGGCCATTTGTAAATCCAAGTATCCTGTCACAGAGATGGATTATGTTTTCACTGTTACTCCCTACACGAAGGACTATTGCTAATAATTCTGCATTAGAAAGATGCTCAGCTCCATATTTTAAAAGTTTTTCTCTGGGTCTTTCCTCTTGAGGTAAATCTATAATTCTTAAGTTGGGTTTCATAGTACTCTCCTTTATTACAGATTGCCCTCCCCCTATTATTATACGAATTGTTTTAGCATTCGGCTAAGTGTATTTAGTGGAAGTCCTACCACATTATAGTAGCAGCCTTCAATTTTTTCAACAAACACTCCGCCAAATCCTTGAATGCCATAGGCACCTGCTTTGTCCATGGGTTCACCGGTTTCTATGTATTTTTGTATATCTTCTTTTGTAATATTAGAAAACCTTACTTTTGTACATACTGCATCAGAGATAATCTTCTGATTTTTAGTATCTATCAAAGTAATACCAGAATAAACCTCATGCCAATTATCAGATAAGCTCATAAGCATTTGAAAAGCTTCAAATTCATTTTTAGGTTTTCCCAAAACTTTATTATCCAACATAACTATAGTGTCGGCCCCTATGATAATTGCTTCCATATTCATTCTAGCAGCAACTTCTTGAGCCTTCCCTTTAGAGAGTTCCATAACATATTCTTTAGCATCATTTTTGAAGGCTACAGAATCTTCATGGAAATTGCTCACAACTATTTGGAAATCAGGTGTTATCCTTTTAAGAAGTTCCTGTCTTCTTAGAGAAGCAGACGCTAACACTATCTTCAAACTATCACATCCTAATACTTTCTATATATTATTATTGACATTATAACCCCTAAAATAGTCATGATGTTTAAATTAAAAGTA
Organism: Clostridium amylolyticum; assembly: GCF_900142075.1. Taxonomy (GTDB): domain Bacteria; phylum Bacillota; class Clostridia; order Clostridiales; family Clostridiaceae; genus Clostridium_AA; species Clostridium_AA amylolyticum. The sequence goes on along the minus strand of NZ_FQZO01000001.1, from coordinate 163,061 downwards.
ATTCCTAGGGTTAAAGTCAATACTCTTAAGTCTATGTATACAGGAGCTTTAGTTCCAATACTATAAACAGTACTTAAGATTTTTAATGAAGGAAAATAACTCCCTAAAAACTCTCCTATTATACTGCCAAAAATAGCTCCTAAAATTATACATAGTAATAAGGAAAATGATTTATTAGAAGTACTCAATATTATCCCTCACTTTAGCTTTACATCTTATATAGTTTATCATTTAATAAACCTCATAACAAGTAGGAAGACTTTTTTTAAAAAATATTTTACTTTTATGAATTAAAGTATTTAATTCCCTAGGATATAAATAATTACAAAAAAATAATCGCCCTCAGCGATTATTCAATTTGTACATTTTTTTGATTCCTTTGGTTTGTCCACTATATCTTAAATTTAGCTACAATATTATATATAAATATAGTAAGATCTTTTTGATTTTCTTTTTTAAACTCCTCAGGCATAGCTTGTATATATTTATTTATCTCTTCTAAAATCCCTAGATTTTTAGAATCTTTTTCTGGCTTTTTAAGCTCGGAACTCCATTTCTTTAGTTTAGCAGTTTCAATGGATTTCACCTGAGGTTCGTTTAACTTTTTGTTAAATTGCATCAATGCCTCTATGGATTCAGCAATTTCATCATTGCATAAATCATCTTTTTTTATATTTGCGCTATTTTTAATAAAACTAATGGAATCTTTTTTTAAAGCTTCTGCAATCTTCTCTGCTTCTTCATCCTTAACCACTGTTATAATAACTCTAAATTTATCTCCATCCTGAGCTACAAAAGAATTATATTTATCTTTAAATTTATTATTAGTCTCCTCAGCACCTTCTTTTTTCGAATAATATCCCCCTTGAAAAATTGCATAGTTTACACTGTCACTATTTTTAGATGTATCCTCTGCGGTTTTCTCAGAACTTTTTAAATTAGGAAGCAAACTATTACTACCCCCATCCTTAAACAGAAGCTTAGACATAACAGTTCCTACTCCTAAAGCTAATAATAGAAGGATAGCAAAAGCTAAAATTACATTTTTAATCTTATTATTTTTTTTCTCGTAATTATATCTTGTGTATCTCATGTTAACACCCCACTCTATTTAACTGTTAATTATTAATATTAAAATAAGAGGGTTAATATGTTAAAAAAAACCCGACATTAAATGTCGAGTTTTTCACTTTTATTTAAGCACCCTTCTGGCGCCGGCATATCTCTTAGCATAATAGCTATCATTCAGAGAAGAAATTGTGACAGTTTTGCCACTAGATGGAGCATGTATAAACTCTCCACCCCCTATATAGATCCCTACATGTCCAATGGGTGCTACGGTATTAAAAAACACCAAATCTCCTGGTAGCAACTGAGTTTTTGATACTGCCACACCAGATCGAAATTGGGAGCCTGTATAATGATCAAGATTTACGCCGAAATTCTTATACACATATTGTGTAAGTCCTGAACAATCAAAAGAGCTAGGGCCATCCGCCCCATATACATAAGGTGTTCCAATAAACTTAAATGCATAAGCAACTACACCTGATGCTTTGGCAATATCCCCTCGAGAATAGGTATTGCTTTGGTTAACCGGCTTTGGTTTTTCTCTTTTACTTTGTCTTTGGGGTACTTTAATGGTCTTTTTACCCACCATGTTAGTGGTTCGGATTATTATACCTTCTTGACTCTTAGTTGTAGTGTCTGCCTTTGCCATTTCTCCCTGAGCTACAAGTGCTATTACTACAGTAGACGAAAAAAGCAAACCAGAAAAGATTTTACTACAAGTAAGCTTCATTTGTTCCCCCTCCCTTCTGGCTTCCGGAGTTAGCTGTCAGGTTTAGTTTTAAAGTCACTACCTACTGTGCTAAAAAAATCAATTGCTCACTGCAATATAGAAAAAGCCCAGATTAACCTCTTTAATTGGTTACTCCGTACTCAATAATTGAGATTCAGCCTTACACTATATTATATTTTTTAGAAAAACAAATTATCTATTAGTTTTGTTAATAAAATATTAACTTATTAAGGATTTTTTTATAAAATCCTTCTATATACAATAAGATCCTTATTTATATTATCAAAAAAGTTCTTAGTAACTCTTACCTTTTTGAAATTATTTTCTTCCCAAAACTTAATAGCTTTTAAGTTAGAAGAGCACACCCCTGCAGCAAGGACATTTACTCCAATAGATTTTGTGCAATGGTCAGCAATTATATTTAGCACCCTTTTCCCTATACCTTTATTTCTGAGATCACAATCCACCATAAAAAACCATATAAATAATTCCATTTCCTCTTTCTTTTCTACTCTGCCTTTAATTATACCTATGATGTTACCATCTCTTACAATCTTCAAAAAAATCTCATCTTCACACACGTAATACTCAATAAATCTTTTTATAAATTCATTAACATCTAAAGAATTAACATAAAAACTTTCATCAAGGTAATGATTTTGTTTTTCTATCCACTTTTGGACCTTAAGTATATCTTCTTTCACTATACTAGATATGGATATATCTTGGTTGATCACACTAAAACTCAACATTAATATCACCTCATGAAAGAATAATTCTACATTTTATTATAAAATCCTTTTAAAAAACAAAAGTTTGAGAAATAGATTCCCAAACTTAATATATAACTTAATTTAATTTTTATTTCCAGAGAGACTTTTAGATTTTGAAAAGAAATAAGTAGATGAAATAGTTGCAATTACTATAAATGCTAAAGGAATTAAAAACTGTGGAGATAGTGGTTTAAAAATATTCTTACCTAAAAAAGAATAACATGTGGTCTCAGGCAATATTCCAATAACGGAAGCAAATATAAAGTCCCAGTATTTAATTTTAGTTAAACCACAAGTATAACTTAAAGGGTCATAAGGTAATACTGGTGGTAATCTTAACAAAAGCAAAATCTTAAATCCATTTTTCTCCAAATTGTTATCCAGCGCTAATGCACGTTTCCCTAATATTTTTTCTACGAAAGAACGTCCTAAAAGCCTAGAGATCCAGTAGGCAATGGTTCCTGATAAATAAAATCCTATTACGCTTAGTAGCAGTCCTTTTATAGGTCCAAATAATATTCCTCCCACTACAGATATCATAGCCGAAGGTAATACCAGGAAGAATGGCTTTAAAGCAAATATTATAAGAAAAACTAAAGCTGACAATGGTCCCTTGCTTTCTATATATCTTACAAGTTTATGAACCGAAAGTCTCCGAATAAATCCCCAATGCTTAAACATCAATAATGATACAGTAAATACCATTACTATTAGAATTGCTAATCTTATCTTATCGATTTTTTTCATTTTTATACCTTCCCCAATTTACTAACACAATAAATTTTAAGCAGATTTAAATGCTTGTATAATCTTTTTTATATTATAATTATATATTATATTCTCCTCATTATTCATAGTGTTGTCTAAATTATAATTATACTTATCCCCTAATATTATTTCTAAAGCTTCTAGGTTTTCCTTGCTAATGCAGCACCTATTATAATTAACCATACTTAAAGCTTCAAAATATATGTATATCATCTCAAAATACTTTAATGAACTTATATGCCTTTCCATATCATCGCTTATATCTTCTTCCCTATAAATAACCGTCTCCTGTTCAAGGGATTTAGTTAGTGAATTATATTTATCTAAAAGTCCTCTTAAATCCCCTAATTCCTCTATATAATGGTTTTTTATTAAAAATCTCATTTTGTCTTCTATATTATATCTAATATTTAAATATAAGTCTCCTACTCTTTCATGAATCTTAGGTGCAAATATCAAGTAATTTACAGCCACGGATATAACAATTCCAATGGAGGTATCTAAAAGACGATTGAAACTATATTCAAATGGAGTTTTTTGAGAAAGATTTATCATTATAGCATAAAATACCGTACATGAAATAACTACAGCTTTCTTCCATTTAAATTTGTTGCACACTACTATTATTATTATGGTTCCCAAAGCGCATAAAACAGGGCTATTTCGCTTTATACTGCTAAACGCTAGTCCAATCACTGCTCCTAAAAGTGTGCCTTGCATTCTGTTTACTCCTGCTTTAAAAGAGTTTATCACAGTACTTTCCATGGAAATTACCGCTGCTATACAAGGATAAAAAGCTGATATGCCTAGAAGATTTGAAATCAGTACACATAAAAAGATTGAGAAAGCTGTTTTGTAAATTCTCAATCCTATATTAAGATTAATATTCAAAAAATCACCGCCATAGGTATATATCTTTATTATATGTTATTATAATAAAGATTCAAGGCATATGGCAAATAATTTTTTTACCAATAAAAAATGAGGATTTTAATTTAAGTTAAAATCCTCACTTTTTCTATTTAATTTCTTTTAATAATTCAATGATAAACTGCCAAAGGTTTTTAACTGATGTTATACTCATATGCTCATTGGGAGTATGTACATCGTATAGGTTTGGTCCAAAGGATATCATATCAATTTCTCCAAACTTTTCCCTAAACAATCCACACTCTATGCCAGCATGAATGGCAACAATTTCAGCATCTTTACCAGTTAAATTTTTATATACCTCTTCACTTAAACTTCTTATTTTTGAGTTAGGATCATATTGCCATTCGGGATAACCAGCTTTAGCTTCATAATGAGCTCCTAGGAGTTCTGCAAGCATACTTATTTCTACCAGAACATCTTCTTTTAAGCTTCCTACAGAACTTCTAACTGCACTATGATATTCTATGGCTTCATCACCAGTGATTACCACCCCTAGATTGGTGGAACTTTGAACTAATCCAGGAATTTCTAAACTCATAGTAAGTATACCATTAGGAATTAAGTATAAAAGCTTTATAGCCTTATCTGTACTATCCTTCGAGAATACTTTTTCTACTGCATATTCATATTCTTTAATAGATACTTTAATATCAGGATCTGAAACTGTATATTCATTAGATAAAGTTTCATTCCACTTATTCAAAGCTTCTTCTAAGCCTTTAACATTTTCTTTTCTTACTGCCAATATAGCATCCATTTCTCTAGGTATAGCATTAGTTTTAGAACCACCATTTAAAGATATTATTCTAAAGTCTATTACCTTACTTATATCAGCTAATATTCTAGACATAATTTTATTAGAATTAGCTCTTTGCTTAATTATGTCCATACCTGAATGTCCACCTTTTAGCCCTCTAACTTGAACTTCTAAGGCCTCATATTCAGCACTAAAGCTTTCCCAGGAAATAGGCAGCGAAACTTTATTTCTTATTCCTCCAGCACAGCTTACCAGTAGTTTTCCCTCTTCTTCGGAATCTATATTTAATAATACTCTTCCTTTAATATTTTCTGGGTTTAAAGCAAGAGCTCCTCCCATGCCTGTTTCTTCTTCAGTAGTTATAATAACTTCTAATGCAGGATGAAGTATATCTTCAGAGTCTAATATTGCTAACGCATAAGCTACAGCAATACCATTATCTGCACCTAGTGTAGTACCTTGTGCATAGACATAATCTCCATCTATCCTTAATTTAATAGGATCCTTTTCAAAGTCATGTACAGTATCTCTGTTCTTTTCGCATACCATGTCCATATGACCTTGTATAATGGTAACAGGGGCATTTTCGTATCCTTTTGAAGCTCTTTTTTTAATTATCACATTTAATGCTTCATCTTGAATAACTTCTAAATTTCTTTCCTTAGCAAAATTAACTAGGTAATCGCTAATTTGTTTTTCGTTGCCTGAACCTCTAGGTATTTGAGATATTTCTTCAAAAAACTTAAAAACTTTTATAGGTTCAATATTATTTAATGCCTTCATGGAATATCACCTCTTAATTCATTGAAATAATTTTTTAATTTTGATTTTTTATTTCCATAATGGATTCTTTTATTAATGGACTGTGTGGAAAAGCTTTTTCTAAATAATTATATACTTCTAAAGCTTTTTGTTTTTCACCTAAATATTTATATGAAACTGCTTTATTTAATAATATATATAAATCATTATTGGATTCCTTACTTTTCACCTCAGAAATATCTTTTATATAATCCTGGTATTCATTCAAATTAAAATGACATAAAGCCTTTATTATTTTAATATTATCCTCAATAACATAATTTGTAGACATATCTTCTATGGTATTAAGACAGTTGCTATAATTAGATGTTTTATAATATTTCAATGCTTTATTATATTCCTTTGAATAGTTCCCATTAGCTTTTATATAACTATATATTGAAAAAATTATATATAAAATAAACAGGAAAATAAAGTAACTATATAGCATGGATATAACTAAAAACAATAACCCAATCACTATATGATACCTTATGTTAAAATGTTTTTCTTTTAAATATTCAGGAGTATTATCCATTATATAATCAACCAACCTTATAGTATTTAATATGTTTAAATAATTATAACACCCCCATAAAATAGTATCAATGCAAAAAAACTCTAAGAAAACGTTATAAAAGATACTAAACGTATTCTTAGAGTCTTATAAAATAATCAAATTCTAATAATTACAAAGTAAGGTATCAGCATTACAAAACCAAAATAAAATCCAAATATAAATAGATATAAACTATCTTCAAGGGAACTTAGCATTTTATTCTTTTTAATCATGTAATATGTAGATGCTATAATAGAAAATAACAATACAAAGCCAAAACTATAATAATTAGTTATTGAGAATAAGAAATAAGTTATTAAAGTACCTATTAACAATCCAGATATTAAACTAACTGTACTTCGCGTATAGGATGAATTCTTTTTAAAAATTCTTTCCACAAGTCATCACACTCCAATATCTACGAACTTTATACTTTTTAATTTCTAATTCTATAGTAATATTTTGTTATACTATTTGTGTTACAATATAATTAATAATTATTACAATTTAATTACATCACTTCTATATTACTTACTTTTATATATTTTAAATCATATTGAATAAATTAAAACCCGGCTTAACCGGGTTTTTCTTAATCAAATTTGAAATTTTTAAGTTTGTCTTTTAATAAGTCTCCAATAGTTACATCTTCTTTTTCGTCATTATATTTTAAATATTCTTTAGAGCTCTCTGATGCATTTTTAATACTTAGAGAAATTCTATTATTAGAATAATCTATATCTATTATTTTAACATTTACTATTTCACCAAGCTTTAATATATCAGAAGGTTTTGCTATATTCTCTTCAGTAATTTCACTATTATGAACTAATCCCTCTACCCCTGGGTTTATCTCTACAAAGGCACCTACAGATATAAACTTAGTTACTTTACCTTGCACTACATCGTTTACCTTAAATTTATTTTTAACTTCCTTCCAAGGGTTAATATTAACATCCTTTATAGCCAAAGATAGCCTTTGTCTATTAATATCAATATCTTGAACATAAACTGTAACTTTATCTCCTTCAGAAACCACTTCATTAGGATTTTGTATCCTGCTCCAAGATAAATCTGAAATATGCACTAATCCTTCTAACCCACCAATATCTACAAAAGCGCCAAACTTAACTATCCTAGTAACCTTTCCTTCTCTCTTTTCTCCTTTTTTAATAGTTTTCCATAGCCTATCTTTTTTATTTTCTGCTTCTTCTTTTTCTATAACTTTTCTTGATGCAACTATTTTAGATTTTTCCTCATCAAATTCTGTTATCCTCACCTGTAGTTCTTTACCTACAAATTCCTTAAGGTCTTCTACATAATGAAGAGCTAACTGAGAAGCGGGAATAAAAATCCTTATACCTTTATAATAACCTATAACTCCACCTTTAACTGCTTCTTTAACTAAGACCTCCATGGACTTTTGGGTATTATAAACTTCTTCTAATTCTTCTAATCCTTTGATACCGTCAGCTTTTATCTTTGATAATAATACATTACCTTCTCCATCATCAGATTTTATTATCATTACATCAATTTCATCATTTTCTTTAATAATGCTATTTAAGTCTTCATCTTCGTAAGGTGTAATTTCATTCTTAGGTATTACACCATCGCTAAAATAATTTATATTAACAAACACCTCAGAATCAGTTACTTTTAAAACCTTTCCTTTAATAATGTCTCCAGTATGTATTTTTTTAAACTCATACTGCTGCATCATGTCTTGCATAGACTCTTCATTGTTAATTTCTTCTGACATTTATATATCACTCCTTAAAGTAATGCTTATAATAACTATTATATCATTAGATTTTATTCATATAATATCATTTTATACAAGCTTATATTAAGTTACAAGTTATTTGTAAAAAGTGTTAATTTGTTTAGTTAGCTGTGCTATAATATTGTTTAATAATTACAATTACTTGAAATATACTATAAACAGGTGAAATAATTAGATATTATGAGCTTTAATCAGTAAAAATCAGCAATTTGCATTATTAGTCATTCTATAACCTTTAAAGGGTTATTTTATTCCTTGTTATGCAGTATTTTATACCATATAATTATTTTATAGATTAGCTAATATATTTTTACTGATTAGGGTATTTTTTGGGGGTGTGTGAGATAAGAAAAAAACGTTTTTTACTATTAACTTTAATTTTAACTTTAAGCTTTGTTTTTGCTGGATTTACACTAGATAATTTTGCCCTGGCAGGCAAAGGTATTAATACCACTGCAGCCTGGGCAGCTCCTAGAGGAAGTACTAGAAGTAAAGCATCTTCAGGAGGTTTTAAATCAGGAAGCTTCAAAAGCAGTACTCCTTCAAAACCATCCACTTCCTCCAGCAGTAAAAGCTCTTCTAAGAGCAGTTCTGGAGGATTTAAATCAGGAAGTTTTTCTACTACTCCAAAAACATCAACTGACACAAAGAATAATTCTACAAGTACGAAGAGTAGTTCTACAAGCAAAAAACAGAATGAAAAGTATGAAGGCTCTAAAAACACCTATGTTCCTATTCCTATCCCTTGGAGCTTAGGAAGAAGTACAAGAAGTTACGGTAAACCATATAACTATTCTTCCTTTGGAATATTAAAAACCATATTTAAAATAATAATGTTTTTGATAGTGTTAAGTATTATCGTAAATATTATTAATAAAAATAAAAGAAAATAAAAATTAAATGGAGGTATATGTATGAGTGTTTTTTCAAGAATATCAAATATGTTTAAGGCAAAGGTAAATGATACATTAGACAATATGGAGAATCCTATTGCACTTTTAGACCAAAAGATAAGAGACATGGAAGAATCCTTAAATAAAGCTAAATTAAGCTCAGCACAAATCTTAGGAAATGTTCATGAAATAGAAAAGAAGATGGAAATCGCAAAGAAAGAATCCTTAGAATTTGATGAAAAGGTAAAGCTTGCAATCTCTAAGGGTAACGAAGAATTAGCTAAGAAGGCATTACAAAGAAAATTAGAGGCAGACAAAAAGTATGAGTCCTTAAAAGCCAGCTATGAGGATGCTGCTAAGAAAGCTGAAGCTATTAAAGAAAATCTAAAGACATTAGAACAAGAAATTGAAAAGACAAGAAGCTATCGTGATGAAGCTGCTGCTAGGGTTAATAATGCTGACGCTAACCAAAAGGTTAATGAAATTTTAGCTAATGTTCAATCCACAAGCAATAAGATAAATATTGATGATATAGAAAGAAAAATTCAAAGAAAAGAAGCCATGGCAGACGGGCTTAAAGACCTTTCAAACTTAGACAATTTTGATAAGGAATTTGAAGAGCTCAATAAACTAGATTTAGATGCTGAGCTAGAAAAATACAAAAATAATTAGGTGATCTAATGAATGAAAAAGATTTTATTAAATCAGAAAAAGATTCCTTTGGAAAAGTCTATGTAGACATCAATTATGCCATTGACAATATTAAACCTTTTATAGATAATGAGACCTTAAAGCAAAGAAAATATTATATAAAGCTTCCAGTGCTAGATAAGTATTTGAAACTTATAGAGACATCAGAAGAGCAAAATAAAAATAAAGGGGTTTTTGGATTTTTAAAAAAGGATGACTCCTTAGATCTTGTAAAAAATTATAAATCTCAAAACTCAGAAGCTCTTATGCAATTAGAAAACTGTAGCAAATGTGCTTGTCTAAACTGTAACTTAACCTGTAATTTCAATAGCTGTTTAGGATGCAGAAAAAATTCTTTCATAGCACAATGCGACCATGAAAAACTTAATATAACTCATCATAATAGCTACTACCTAAATCTAACAAATAATAAGACTGGGTTATCTGAGAGATATAGTGTTCTAGCAACCTTGCAGGACTGTGCAGAAGATAAACAATATATAATAATTCAAAACATGAAAAATGCTGATGAAAAGTTTATACTATACTATTATCCCGGTCTCAGCGAAGATACCTATGGTGAAATCACCGACGCTGAAGAATTTGATTATATTGCAGCAGCTTATGAAGCAATTTAGAATTGAAAAGTGAGAGGAAATATAAGGTTTATCTTATCTATCCCTCAAAAAAAGAAGCTTCACCTGAAGCTTCTTTTTTACTACATTCAAAGAAACTCTTCGAGTTTCCTCATTAATTTTAAATTCTCAATTTCTAATAAAAACCCAGTTTTTATTAGAAGACATATCCTCATGGAAGCCATATCCTTCCAGATCAAAATCCTTGAGCTCCTCTGGGTTATCTATGTAATTCTCTAGTATATATCTTGTCATATATCCTCTTGCCCTCTTGGCTAATATTCCTACGGTTTTGTACTTACCATTTCTAAATTCTTTAAAGTCAATATTAATTACTTTAATATCTTTAGGTAGCTCTTTAAAATTTATAGCTTTGGAATATTCTTCTGAAGCTAGGTTTATTATAGCTTTATGCTTATGGCCGCTTAACTCTTTCCGAAATTTCTCCGTAAGCTTTTCCCTCCAAAATTCATATAAGTTATTATACTCATGGAACTTCAAGCTTGTACCCATCTCTAGCCTATAAGGCATGATGGTATCATAGGGCCTTAATATTCCATATAAACCTGATAATATCCTTAAGTGATTATTAGCAAAATCTAGATTTTCCTCGCTTAAAGTATCCACATTTAAAGCTTGGTATACATCTCCTCTAAAGGCTAAAATCGCTGGTTTAATATTATCTGTCTCCTTCTTATTCCATTCTTTATATCTAGAATAATTTAGTTCAGCTAATTTAGGAGATATTCTCATAAGCTTTTCAATTTCTTCTGGTGAGTAGCTTTTCAGTTCCTTAGCTATAATTGATGCTTCTTTCAAAAACAAGGGTTTTAAGTGAAGATCAATCCTGTTATCTTCAGTAAAGTCTAGGGTTTTTGCTGGTGAAATTATGGTAATCATTGTATCCCCCCCTAAATATATTTAATCCCCCAATAATGATAATTGAGGGATCTCAAGTGATTCTTAACTCCCCTTGTCCCACCGCTTAAAGAAGTGGGGGTATTAGGGGCGGTTAGTATCGGATAAATTAATTCTTATCCATATGTTTGTAACAATAGTTTATTATATCACTTCTTTTAATTATACCAATAAAAGTTCCATTGTCATCAACCACGGGTACAAAGTTTTGACGCGCAGCTAAGGAAATTAGACTTTCTATATTCTCATTGATGTAAACGCTATTATGCTTTACCCTTCTTTTAATATCTTTAACGCTTACTTGGCTTATATTATCAAAATTTAACCCTGGAGTGCTTTTTAACTTCCATAGCAAATCCCCTTCAGTTAATGTGCCAACATACTTACCTGATTTATCTATAAGTGGAATAGCTGTATAGCCGTGATGTTCCATCCTTTCTAGTACCTGCCTCATGGTAGACTCCACAGTTTCGAAAACCACTTCATGCTTTGGAGTTAAAAAAAATGCTATATTCATACTATATCCTTTCCTATCTCTTAAAATTATTTTACCACTATTATTTTATCATACTTTAATTGCATATGTTACATTTTCATATTTTGTTTACAATGAACTCAAATAAAAAGGTGCAGCCAGTGCACCTTAAGAGGAATACTCATCCTTTTTCTTCTTATCCTTTTTAATAATTGATACTAAAGCCGCTATAGCAGCTGCTGTTAAAGCTAATTTTGTAGTATTTTTTTTCATATTTACGGCAATTAATTGCCTCCCTCCCTTCTTTTAATTAAACTATCTTTTTAAATTTATAATTATAATTCAAATAATCGCTTTCGTTTATTATAGTACTGTTATTGGTATAAACTTTTTGTCCACTAAGGGTTTTTTTAATAACTACCTCCTGAAGTAGCCTGCATTTGCATTTAGGACACAACCCTAAAGCTAAAAATCTCCAATTGAAAAGCTTAAGTGGTTGTTCTTTTTCAGCTTTAGAGTGGCATCTAGGACATAAAAATTCTGTTTCGCTATCCTCCAGTACCACATCTTTAAAATCCCTTATCATCACAGCAGGCATATTGTAAACATCATTTACTATATAATTTTTCACCACTCTGCTGTTATATAATCTTTTAAATACCTCAGCGGTATATCTAGCATCATTTAATGCATCATGCAGCTTATCTTCTTCTACTTTTATCCTGAGTTCTTCCAGTGCATTTTTTAGGCTTAATGACTTTTTATGGGCTAAAACTTTAGTGCAATATTCTTGTATATCTAGATATTTGTTAATCCAATCTATGTCTTTATATCTATGATAATTAGAATTAATGATAAGTTCTGCTATATCATCTTTTGCCCAAGAACATAGGGTATTATTTTCTCCACAGAATTCTTTCAACTCTTTCATAGCCTGAGTAAACTCTATACCATCTACTAATTTATCTTCTGTTATACCAGTAATCTCTTGAACCTTAGGATTAAGCGTTTTAAAAATCTTTGGTTTAATATAACACTTAAAGTCCCCTAGTTCCTTCATATAAACGTCGTACTTAACTGCACCAATCTCAATAATTTCATTTTCACAGATATTTTCTAAGTTATCTGTATCATTTTCTCTTTGTGCAGGAAAATATTCATCTATTCCCCTCATATTATTAAATTCTAAATCTAATATAACAAACCCCATTAATAAGAAGCCTCCTAATACATCACTAATCATATATGTGTATATTTTTTTAAAATATACAACCATGAATATCCTTACTTATTATATTTTATCCTTTTATTAACCTGTATACAACTAATATTGAACTTATTAATTGACTTGTAACATAATTGATATTAAAATATTAATTGTTAACCATATAAACAAATTAGTTAACTATCAAAGGAGTGTCATTATGAAGAAAATGAAAACAAAAGATTTAGTATTAATAGCCTTATTTGCTGCTTTAACCGCCATAGGAGCTCAATTAAGCATTCCTATAGGACCAGTTCCTATAACCATTCAAAGTTTATTCTGCCTGTTATCAGCCTTAATCCTAGGTGCTAAAGGTGGAGCACTATCTCAAATACTATATGTTACCATGGGATTTATAGGCTTACCGGTATTCTCTAATGGACAAGCTGGCTTAACCTTTGCCCTTAGACCTACTTTTGGTTTTGTTATAGGTTTCATAGCCTGTGCCTATGTGGCAGGAACCATATCCACCAAGCTAAATAAAACTGTACTAAATTACTTCCTATCATCCCTGGCAGGTACAGTTATAATATATTTATTTGGAATAATATTTTTCTATTTTAATATGAAGTATCTTGTACATAAAGATCTTAACTTTTATACCATATTAAAATTAACTACTATCCCTTTTTTACCTGGAGATTTATTAAAATGCATAGTGGCATCCTTAGTTGCAGTCCCTGTGTCACTTAGAGCAAAAAAAGAAGGTTATATATAAGTAATGGCAGCCATATGAGTTATGAGTTGTTTCGCAATAACTCATATGGCTGCCATTTTTTACTTCAAACTATTATAAATCTTTTCTAGATTGTCTTTCATCATTTCTAAATAGGTTTTATTATCTTCTTTGTTTTCTATGGTGTATATCTTTTCAACCTTTGCCCCTACTTCTTTTGCTAAGGTTTCAGAAACCTTTGGTGATGCCATTTCTTCCATGAAGATTGTTTTTATATTGTTCTTTTTTGCATACTCTACTAGCTCTTTCATTTTTTGAGGAGTTGGCTCTCCTTCTGCTCTTATTCCGCTGATACCCTTTTGTATTAAGCCAAAGTCTCTGCATAGATATGCGAAGGCGGTGTGTCCTGTAACAAAATTCTTATTAGGTAATGCGTCAATCTTTTTCTTATACTCATCATATAGAGAATCTAGTTTGCCTGCAAATTCAGTATAGTTTTTCTCATAGTAGTCTTTATTTTTTTCATCAACTTTTATAAGTGCATCTTTTATATTTAAAGCCTGAACTTTTGCTTCTTTTAAGCTAAGCCATAAGTGTGGGTCATATTCTCCATCGTTATGGTCATGATCTTCTTCTTTATCTTCATCATGAGCATCCCCATCAATTTTCATTAAAGTAGCCCCTTCACTGGTATCTACTATATTAAGATTCTTTTTAGATGATACGGTTTGCAGCACCTTATCTAGCCAGCCTTCCATGCCCACCCCGCTATATGCAAATATATTGGCTTTAGAAAGCATCTCTATATCTTTAGGTTTGGGTTCAAAGTCATGAGCTTCAACACCTTCAGGCACTAATGTAGTAACTTCCACCTTATCTCCTCCCACAGCTTGAGCAAATTCTCTCACCGGGTTTATAGAAGCCACAATCTTTATTTTTGAGGCATTCCCCTCCTGTGTATTAACTTGTTTTTTATTTACTGCTATATTACAACCTGATAATCCTACCCCAACAGTAGATATCAGCATTATAGTTAATAATTTCTTGAACATAAATTTCTCCCTTCTACTTGCAAATCATTTGCATCTATTAAGATTTTATATGCTTTTTATATTATTGTCAATACATCCCATAAAATTTCATTAGCTTTTTTCCTAAATACCAATAATAAGAGAAGCTTCTGTAACTAATTACAGAAGCTTCTCTTATTATTTTGTACTTTTAAATACCGCTTTTGTGTCCATAGAATTCATAAGTTTGTCCACACTATCTTTACAATAACTTATTCTTTCTATATCCTTGGAATTTATATTTTTAAATACCCCTTTATCCTTTAAAGCTTCCTCCGCAGGTATAACCTCATATATAAGTTTAGGTGAATTTTTTAGGTTAACCCAAGTGGGAATATAGCTTGCTTCTATAATCTCTCTTTTGCCATTTTTATAACGCCTTAAGGTGGCATTGCCAATAATCCCTTGTTCAGAATACACATTATTTATAGTTTCAATTCTTTGAGAGGATATAAAATTACCTTGTGAATAAAATACAAAAGTTTCATTATTACCCTCACTTATATATTCTGCTGGTTGTAGTACATGTGGATGTCCACCAAAAATTACATCTACCCCTAGTTCGCATAACTTTCTTGCCATTTTCTTTTGCCCATCATTGGGCTTTCTCTCATATTCATTCCCCCAGTGCATAAACACGATGAGTAGTTCTGCACCTTGAGATTTTGTTTCCATCACCAATTTTTCAGCTTTTTTATAAGCTTCTGTCATATCGCTATAATCTACGGAATCAATTAGGTTATTAAGTTTTTTAGGAATAGGTATTCCATTAAGGGTTCTAGTACCATCCTTAAGCTTGCTCTCATATCCAATATTTATTAAGCCTACTTTTACCCCTTTAATATCCTTAATAACATAACTTTTTTCCTCTTCTGACCTTTTAACACCAATAATATCTAATCCCTTATTTCTTACTGTATCTATGGTTCTATAATAGCCTTTTTCGCCCTTGTCCAGTCTATGATTATTAGAGGCTGTCAATATATCCACTCCACATTCCTTTAAAGCATCTACTATGCTATCAGGAGAATTAAAGGTAGGATAACCGGAGTAACCAGCTTCTTGTCCTGAAAGAGTAGTTTCTAAATTTGCTATAGTTATATCAGCCTTCTCTAGTAGGGGCTTAACATACTTAAACTGCTCATTAAAATTATAACTTTTATTCTTTTCATCATAAGCGCTTTTATAAATTCCACTATGAATCAAAATGTCTCCTACAGAGGATATGGTTATATCCACATAATCAGGTTCCTTTGATGCAGGGCTTTCCGTTAGATGGTTTTCTTTAGATGTAGTTTCATTTTCCTGAGCTATAGGCAGTGAATCCTTAGGGATATTTTTATCCTTTATAGCAGTCCCACATCCTAAGAAACTTATGAACACCCATAGACATACTAAAATTCTTACAATTCTTCTTTTCATAATGTACACTTCCTTTATATGGACTAGCATTTATACATTATATCCACATAAAGGAATTTTTAGTCCTAAAAAATAGCTTGATATAAAATCAAGCTATTTTTATTTAATCATTAGATTTATTACGTTAAATTATAGATTTATTACATTAACATTGGAAACATTCTTTAACATTTCCACTTCTCTCTTTTGACAAGTAAATAAAATAATCTGCTTATGTTCAGATAATAATACTAAAAACTCTAAAACATTCTTAAGCCTTAAATCATCATATTGTACAAAAGCATCATCCAGGATTATAGGTACAACTTTTTCTCCAAAAATTAAATGAATAATGCCTAGCCTTAAGGATAAATATATCTGATCAAAAGTTCCGCTGCTTAGATAATCTGCATTGAAAAGAAGATTTTCTTCTTTATCTCTTAGGGTTAGACTATAATCTTCAGATACTTTTATTTCACTATATTTATCTTTGGTTATAGCCTTGAATACCTTGGTTACTTGGTGGTTTAAAAGAGGTCCAAAACTTTTTTGAATTTCTTTAAAACTTTCCATTAAAGTATCTAATGCTATTTCAATGACTTTTACTTTCTTTTCTAGCTCCTCTATTAGCTCTTTAGTTGTGTGTATATTTTCTTCGATAATCCACACTGGGGACACCTTATAAAAAATGTTCTTTAAAAAGTTTTCCAAATCTTTAATGTCTTTTTCCACACTAATATTTTCAGAGTTAAGATTCTTTAAAGCCTCATCTATTTCTTCTTCACTTTTATATTCTATATTTAAGTTTTCTAAGGATATATCTCCTATTTCATCTTTTAAGCTTTCTATATCCCTATCTTTTAATAAAGCTTTATAAGTATTGTTTATAGCTTTAAACTCACTTTCCACATCTTTAAGTTTTTTAAGCTTATCTGAAAGATTTTGTATTTCTATAGAAAATCTATCTAAAGGGATATTGTGCATATTGATAGCTTGTAGTCTTTTCCTAATAAGCTTTTCTTTATTCTCACCTTCTTCTATAAGTGAATTTATAGAATTTTCATGATTTAGTATTTCTCTTTTAAGCATATCTGACTCAATATTAATATCTTTAAACACATTATATTTTCCTAGAAAGTCTTCAATGGAATGGGAATCAGTAATTTTAAATAAGGTGTTTAGAATCCTTTCATTGTCTTCTCTTTGTGCTATAAGTTCATTATATCTACGCTCATTAATATTTTTACTTCTATCCTCTATTTTAATATTTACTATTTCTATCTTTTTGCATAGCTCTTCGTATTTTTTTAGCCCTTTAATAAACTCTGGATAATTTGTAATCTCTAGTTCTTTCATTAAATCATCAATTTTATTTTCCAATTCATTTATCTGTGCTTCTAGAACTTTCAATTCTCTATCTTCATTTTCTAAGATTTTCATACTATTTTTTATATCATTGAGCTTCTTTGATCTAATTAGAAAAAACACCATAGCAATAAAACATAAGCTTAAAATTGTATACTTTATCAATTTATTAGGAATATTAATAATATCTACAGCGGTAAAAATAGTTATAAGAAGTGCTATAACCAAAATCACATAATTAACTAGAACCTTTGTTGAAAGCGTATTTGAAGCTCTAGGCTTATTTATATTGCCGTAAGTTTCAACTTTTGCCTTTAACTCCTTTAGCTTTTCCTCATAGTTAATTAGCAATCTATCACATTCCTGTTTTTTACCATCAAGTTTTATAAAAGTCCCCATGTCATTTCTATATTTTATTATTTCATCATTTAACTTTTCTACTTCTTTATTTGCTTCTTCTAAAGTCTTTATTTCTAAATCAATTTTATTATTTTCCCACTGTAGGTTTCTCACTTTACTTTCAGTATCATCACCTAACTCAATAAAGCCCTGGTATCTATGATTTATTTCTTTTATTTTATCTTCATATAATTCTTTTATGGCCTTAAGTTCTTCTTTTCTTTCTGCTAGAAGTTCTTTAAGTTGTATATATGCTGCATATTCTTCTTTCAGCGTAGAAATATATAAATCATCTATTACTCCCTCTGTAAAGTTAAGACCTTCTTGAACCTGTTGTTTTTCAGCCTTTAAGCTTTCACTTTTACTAAGATATTCCACCAGTTCTTTGTATTCTTTATGAATCTTAGTCTTTTTCATATGTTTTTTATATAATTCCAATTTTTTTAATTCTTTTTCTAAGCTGCTCCTCTTTTCATATAATTCATTAAGTTTAAGCTGACTCTCAATATTTTCTTCCCCTAATCTTAGTGAATTATTATACTCTTCATAAAGCTTAGACAGCTTTTCTTTTATTAAGTCTAGTTCTCCGGTTTTTCTTGCGTTGGTTATTTGCTTTTTAGTATCCATAAGAACATTGTAAGCCTTATCAAAGGATATATCTTCTTCACCGGTTTCCTGGAGGTTGGATATTTTTTGAATTATTTCATCTTCTTTTCCCTTGGTTATAGATGAATTAAGCTGCTTTATATTTAGGGTTTTTTCAAAGCCATCTTCACTTAAATCTAAAAGATAATTTCCCGGGGTATAATCATTTAAATAATCTATAGCATTGCCTGTTAAAGCTTCATAAGCTGAAATACTATCTTCTTTTTTAGTAGCTCCAAAGCTTCTATGAAGTATGAAGGTATTATCTTGCATTTTAATGGTTAATTCTCCTGAAGGCTTATCCCCTGTCCAAGGAGTATATCTTAATCTATCATTAGTTTTTATATCCTTAGTTCTTTTTCCTGAAAACCCATAAAACATGGTTTTAATAAAGGCTTGAATGGTACTTTTTCCTTTTTCATTTTCTCCATATATTACATTAATTCCTGGGATAAAATTAATTTCTTCATTTTTTAATTTTCCAAAACTTTTTATATTTATTTTTTTAATGATCATTTTATTTTTATTTCACCCCCTGAGAGAGCTTGAAATCCTAGCTTTAATGCCTCTTCATAAAGAATCTTATAATCTTCATCAGTTTCTTCCTTAATGTTTTGTAATAGCTTTTTTGCATAGATTCCTTTTAGAGTAAATTTATCTGATATACTTTCTAAATCTATCTTTATAGTAGTGTTATCTATAAGCTTCACATAATAAAAAATTTTATCTAACTTGTTGTGAAGTATACCTTTATTTAGTAAAAAATATTCATCTATTTCTCCTTTTAATATTATTTTAAAAAGATTATTCTCTCCATATTCTCTAAGGGTATTTAATATGGTATCTACTATATACTCATAATTATCAGCACCAGTAATATCTATTTCACTTACATAGTATTTTCTTTTCTGTATAGGATAAAAAGCTAAATTTACTCTACCTTTAGAAACTTCTCCCATTATTATTCCCTTTTCTGAAGTTTCATCAAAGCCTCTTCCTTCCGGATTTCCACTATAAGCATAATGAGTATCCCTTTCCCTTAATATCCCTGAAAAGCTATGTCTATGTCCTAGGGCTAAATAATCCATATTACTTTCACCTATTTCTTGTAGGGTAAATGGGTTATAGTCATTGTTTCCGTTAGAGCTAATATCTCCATGCATAACCATGATATTTATATGATTTTTATCTGAGGCTTTAATGCCTTTTAGTAGAGATGTTCTTTCATGAATCTTTGAAAAGCCTATACCATGTACTACGGTATTTAATTCTTCAATTTCAACTGCCTCGTATTCCTCTTTAAATATATGAACATTATCAGGCCATTTAACCAGATTATAAAAGGACTTGTTATTATAAGGATCATGATTTCCAGGAGAAATAAATATTTTGATATCCTTTGCTTCGTTAAATTTCTTAATCATATAATCTAAAGTAGTCTTCATCACTGTAGTATTATCAAACAAATCCCCTGCTGCTAATATAATATCAACTTTACTTTCTATAGCTTTATCAATGATTTTTCCAAAAGTTTCCCTTAAATCTTCTTTTCTTTCCTCTGCTATAGAAACAGATAAGTCACTAAAGGGGGTATCAAAATGTATATCTGCAAAATGTAATATTTTTATCTTATCCATATAAATCTTCCTTCCAAAACGAACCTTTGTTCCCATTTTAACATAATTTTAAGAATTAAAAAAGAGGCACATTAAGTGCCTCTCCATTTAGTACGAGCCTATGCTTTCTGGAGGTACATCCATAACCATAATCACTGCCTCACTTTCTTGAAGCTAAATTACAGCTTTGAATTTACTACTGAAAGTACAAGTAATTTCCTATTTTAACTTGCTCTCGTACTCGTGTACCATACGTTTTACCATTTCTCCACCTACAGAACCACATTGTCTAGAGGTAAGATCTCCATTGTAATCGCTGAAAGGAACTCCAAGTTCTTTTGCAACCTCATTTCTAAAGTTACGAAGTCCTTCTCTTGATTCGGGAACTAGCACTCTATTTGCCATTGCCTATTCCTCCTTTGGTTTTGATTTGGTAAATTTGTAAGCTTCTGAGGTTTTCATCTCTTTGGCTTACACTATTATATTAACCCGATTCACAATTAATAAACTCATTAATTTTATGCATATTAGCCATACTTTAATGTAATTTCCATTTTTTTATTTATCATTTAAAGATGATAATCTATTTATAACTTCTTTTCCATACTTATCTTGAATGGCATCCATAACCTTATCTATCTTTTGATTTTTTATATTGTTATTAGAATTATGAAAAAAGCTGGTTTGTTCTATTACCTCATCACATAGGTTAGAAAGGGAAATTCCTAGAAGCCTTATGGGTTCATACTGCCATTTATTTTGAAAAAGTTCTGCAACTATATCATATATTACCTTAGTGGAATTGGTGGCTGTTTTAAGCTTTTTTTGATGGGAATAATTTATAAAGTCTGAGGTCCTAATGTGCACTGAAACCGTAGTGCAATACTTATTCATGTCTCTTAATCTTCTACATAGCTTTTCTGCTATTTCCATTAACACCTTATTGGCTTCTGCCTTACTTTGAACATCTGTAGGTAAAGTAACGGAATTACTTATTATCTTAGCCTCTTCTTCAGAATAATTTACTTCAGCTTCTCCCATACCATTAGCATATTTCCATATCATTTCTCCATAACTTTTGAATTTTTGTTTAAGTAGTGTTACATCATAATTAGCTAAGTCTCCTATAGTAAATATATACATATTATTTAACCTAGTTTCTGCTTTTTTACCTACCATGAAAAGTTCTCCTACAGGTAAAGGCCATAATTTTTGTTTTATTTCTTCTGGAAAAAGAGTATGTATTTTATCAGGCTTTTCAAATTCCGAAGCCATTTTTGCCAAAAGTTTATTATTAGATATTCCTACATTCACTGTAAAACCTAACTCTTTTTTTATTTTTTCTTTTATTTCAAAGGCAAGAGCATAAGGATTGTTTCCTACAATGTTAGTAACATCAAGAAAGCTTTCATCGATAGAATATTTTTCAATAATGTGAGTATACTCACTAAATATCCTTATGACCTCCTGACTATAGTATCTATAAATACTGAAATCTGAAGGGTATAATTTGAGCTCTGGGCATTTTTTCTTTGCAGTAAATATGCTTTCTCCAGTAACTACTCCAAACTTCTTGGCCGGATTAGACTTTGCTAGAATAACTCCTCTTCTAGAAGCTTCATCTCCTCCAATAGCAGAGGGAATGGTTCTTATATCTATTTTTTCCCCTTGCTGAAGCTTATATACAGCACTCCAAGAAAGGAATGCGTTGTTAACATCGATATGAAATATTATTTTATTCATAAAATCAATCATTCCTTCTTAATATAAATACATTTATATTATAGCAAATATAAATGACCTATGAAATAACATAGGTCATTTAAGCTTTTTCTTTAAATATTTAGATCAGGTAATTTATACACTAGTATTATTTAGCACTTCTATATACTTTTTTGTATAAGCAGGTAAATCTGCAGGAGTTCTGCTGGATACTAAATTTTCATCCACCACTACCTCTTCATCCACCCACTGTGCACCTGCGTTCACCATGTCGTCTTTTATGGCTTTTACGCTAGTTACCTTTCTCCCATTCAAAATTCCAGCAGACACAGTAACCTGTCCAGCATGACAAATCTGTCCTATGGGCTTATTCATATCATCCATATTTTTAACTAAATATAAAGCTTCTTCTATAACTCTCAATTTGTCTGGTGCATAACCTCCAGGTATCAAAACGCCATCATAATCTTTTGCAACCAACTCATTAAAAGCTAAATCCGTAGTTGCAGGAACTCCATTTTTGCCCTTATACACCTTATTAGCTTCTTTTCCTACCAACTTAACTTCTATGCCTTCTTCTCTAAGCCTCAGTACAGGATACCACAATTCGAGATCTTCAAAAAGCTCAGCTACAAAGCAAAGTATTTTCTTATTTTCTTTCATGTTAATCCTCCTTTAAACGTTTTACTTAAGCTTACCAAAAGTATCTATACACTTTATGAACTTATAATTAATATATTATAAATATATTATTCAATTTTTTTAAAATGCTCTTATAAATCTCTGCTAATAAAATTATATAAATATAACTACTTTCTATTGAAGTAATTTAATAATTATCTTATAATAATAATTATTAAATATCTATTATGAAAATGAAAGGAATTGTTATTATGAAAAAACTTTACAATGCATCTTTTTTATATCTAATTATTGGATTATCTGTGGGGGTATTTTTTAGAGAGTATACTAAGTTAAATGGTTTTACAGGTATTACAGCACTAAAAACTGTACATCCTCATTTATTAACTTTAGGATTTTTATTCTTTTTTATATTAACTCTAGCATCTAAAAGCTTAAAATTCTATGAAAGTAAGAATTTTAATAAATGGTATATTGTTTATAACATAGGTTTAATTTGGACAGGCGCTACCATGTTGGTAAGAGGTATTCTTCAAGTAAATGGTGCAGACTTCAAAGGCCTCAATCACATCGCTGGCACTGGCCACTTAGTTCTAGGTGTAGCACTTATATGGTTTATGATAATATTAAAAGATTCCTTAGGATTTTCTAAAGGAAAATCACAATAAAAAAATTATAAAAAGCTCATCCACTATTTTAAACTGCGGATGAGCTTTTTATCAGCATATTTTTCCTAAGCCTATATTTATTTAATAAAATATAACTCTATTATTATATTTTCAATTCTTCTGTATGTTATTTTCGAACTCTCGCCGTTTTAAATAATTCCTTATATTCATTTTAAAACGTTGAAATTTTTGTATCTACAACATTATACTAATCTTCCTTCTATATTTTTGGGTTTCATGGTATAATATTAATATATTTACAAATACTGTAACGAAATTATACGAGTAATATTATAACGATTTTCCTATAACATTAATGAATTAAAAAATGGGAGGAGTTTCTAGTAAAATGAAAGGAAAAAAAATCTTAAAATTTATTTTATACTTTATAATTCTACTTTCAGCTTCTTTAAATTTATATTTTCTAATACCGCATAAGGTTTCAGAGTCCATTTCAACAGGAAGTTATTTATCAACAGATGCCAGTAATGGAAAAGTATATAGACTTTCAATCATGCAGGATAATAAAGTACTTCTTTATGGCCCGAAAGATGATTTATTAGAAGGTAAATTAGAATTCGTTGAAAAAGAAAATTGTTACCTAATAAAAACTGATTCCAACATATACCAGGTTATCGCAAGTGATGATACTATATTCTTACCAATCATTGAAAATGAAAGAATCATCAGTAAATTATTTAAAAAAGTACATGACCCGTTACCTAATGCAAGCCTTGATTAACATATAGTATGATTAAGAATTTATCCAGGATTTAGTACTCCTTATACTAACAATTGAATAAATTGGGTATTAGGAGCGGTTAGCTATGGGATAAATAATGCAGATGCTTATGCTTCAAATGTTCATGATTTATTATTGATTTATAACGCTGTTCACAGAATCCATTTTTGAAATTATATTTTAAATAATTAAAACAAAAGTCACTAGAAAATCTTTCTAGTGACTTTTATTTTGGCAGGGGCAGTAGGATTTGAACCCACAACCAATGGTTTTGGAGACCACTACTCTACCGTTGAGCCATACCCCTATATTTGTTTATATCCATTGTTTGGCAGGGGCAGCAGGAATCGAACCCGCAACCAACGGTTTTGGAGACCGCTACTCTACCAATTGAGCTATACCCCTTCACATGGACAATAACTATTCTATAACAGATTCAAAAAAATATCAATAGTAATTTTACAGTTAGTTTAAAAATCTTAATGGTAAAGTAAATACCACAGTAAAAATTAAAGAATAATTTAGAATATAAAATGCAGGATGAAAAACCGTTAAAACTAAGAGCTTTATTGTACAAAGCAATGTACCTTATAATTATATAGTATGATGAAGGAGTTTAAAAATTGACAACCAATATTTATATAAAAGATAATGGTATACTTATTTTTTTAAGACATCAATTAAATTGGAATTAATGTTATAATTAACATATAAATTTGCTGTAATTTAGTATTAACTTATATTTATATTCCAATAATCGGGAGGAGAATGTGTTAATGAAGAAAATAATGCCATGCCTATTATTTATTACTATAGGTATGATTTGCTTTTACTTTGCATTTCAAGATAATACCAACGCAACATTAGGCATACCACTAACAATAATTGGTGCAATATCTTTCGGTATAGGGATTTATAAAAGTTGGCGTAATAAAATTCTTTCCTCTGTACTGGATTTATTTCATTTCTGGCCATAACATAATAAGTGATTTAGCATCAAGGTAATCTAAAAAGTAATTAAGGGAAGCCAAAACGGCTTCCCTTAATTACTTATATATTTTAAATTATATTTGTACGTTTTTCTGATTCTTTCCATCAGAAAAACTTCCTTCATTCTAAATTCTAAATTATCTTAAATCCTGCAGCCCTTACTTCTTCTTCGATTTTGTCAATTTTGTCTGTTTTCATCCTTACTACTATTTCCTTAACCTCTGTAACACTTTCAGGATCTACAGCCACAAAACTTATTATGTCAGCATTATTTTCAGTAAGTATTCTAGCAAGCTTGGATATCTGTCCAGGAACATCAAAAGCGATTACTGCTAATCTTTTCCCTTTATTTAATCCAAACACTTGAGTGTATTGTTGAAATACTGCCTTATGTGTTAAAATTCCTTTAAAATCTTCAAACTCGTCCACTACAGCAACGAAAGGAATTTTCTGTGATTCTAAAAGTACAACAGCATTTTCTACCTCTTTCCAAGTTTCTATAGTAGGTATGTCCTTCCTAAGAAGCTGCTCCACAGTAAAGTCTTCTAAAACAGACTTCTTGTCTTCACCTTTTTCAAAGTAGAAAGAGTAAATTTTTTCTTTAGATATCGCCCCATAAAACTTCTGTCCATCCACCACTGGTAATGATAAATAACCCTTTTCATTTAAAAGCTCTAAAGCCTTTTTAATGGATACTTCTGGGGTTACAGTGGTAAGATTTTCTTTAGAAACCATTATTGATTTTACCAGCATATAATAGCCCTCCTTTGGTTTTATCCTTTTATATAAGTTAATTATACAATTAATTATTTTATTTATGCTATATTTAAATTAATTTTATTTATTATTTATTATGTTCTGTAAATTTTTAATAAGCTCATCAAGTAAATAGCTATATTCCATATCTCCATTAATACCTGGTGCTTTTAGCGGTTTCATGGAATACTTTAAAATTAAAGGTTCATATAGTTCTTTTTCCGCATCCTCAGTATAAAAAAACAGAATTTTTCCTTTTTTATCCTTAACCTTATCATCAAACTTCTTTACTTCCTCTTCATTTTTTAGAACATCATTTAGCTTTATTGATTTTAATCCTAGGTACTCTATAAGATAATCTGAATTATCATTAGGAAGGGCTACATAAAATTCCTTCAGTTCATCAGCTAAACTTTTAAGCTTGTCTGCTTTTTCATCTACCATCTTAATTTTATTATTAAAGTTTTGTTCGTAAAATTGTCTATTCTTAGGATCTTTATCCTGTACTGCATTTTTAATATTTAGCAGAGCTATCTTATAGTTATCTATACTCATAAAGTAATATGGGTTTTCTTTTATTTCCTTATTTCCGTAGGTTTTACTTTTAGTGAGATTTAAAATTTTCACCCCACGAGATGCATTTATCATTCCTACCTTGCTCTTTTTTATGTTGTCATTGAAAGCTGGTACCCAGGGTTCATAATTGCTGCCCATATATATAAATAGATCCTTCTTAGCTATATTGTTTAAACTGTCATCGCTATAAACAAAGCTCCAAAGAGATTTTTCATCCTTAAACATATAATCCACATTATGTTTATCTCCAATGATATCCTTTACCATATAATATAAGGACTTATTTGTAGTAGTAATATTTAAGACTGTATCTCTTTCTTCAGATATAGGGGTATTGGGTTCGTTTATCTTAGGTGTATTACAACCTATAGCAGTTAAAATTATAGTAACTATCAAAATAATAACTGCATTTTGTTTTTTCATGAAATCCACCTCTTTACCAGTACAATTTAGTAAATTTACAAAGTCATTATTCTTATTTTATCTTATTTACATTAATTAATAAACTATTTAATCAATAATTAATATATAATATGGTTTAAATGTCCACTATTACTTTCTTTTTTTTAGTTTATTGGTTAAAATATATACTGTACTTTTCTTTAAAGAAAGGGGTTTAGTAATGAAATTAACAATTAATAACTTAGAAGAAACCCTGCTTTTAGGCAAAAAAATAGGCGAGATGTCAAAACCAGGGGATATTTTTTGTTTAGATGGGGATATCGGTTCTGGTAAAACTCACCTTACCAAGGGTATTGCCCTAGGTTTAGGCATAGAAGAAAATATCACAAGCCCAACCTTTACCATAGTTAATGAATATGATAGTGGAAGAATTAAATTAAACCATTTTGATGTTTATCGGGTAAATGACCCTGATGAAATCTATGCTATTGGTTTTGATGAGTACATATTTTCCTCTGCGGTAAGTGTAATTGAATGGGCTGAATATATAGAAGAATTAATACCTAAAGACTATGTTCATATTAGTATAAATAAAGTGCCGGATGAGGGGGAAAATTACAGGATAATTAATATCACCCCTCACGGTGATAGATATGACTATATAAAGGAGCTGGAACTATGAAAGTATTAAGTATAGAATCTTCTGGAGAAACTGCCTCTGTAGCATTGGTTTCTGAAGAAGGTACCTTAGGAGAGTTTAATCTTAATTATAAAAAGCAGCATTCTGTGTTATTGATGCCTATGCTCCAAACCCTCCTTAAGGATTTAAATATATCCATAGAAGAAATAGATGGCTTTACTGTTTCCAAAGGACCGGGTTCTTTTACTGGACTTAGAATAGGTATGGCTACTGTAAAGGGACTTTCCATGGGTAGTGGTAAACCCTGCGTATCAGTATCCTCTTTAGATGCCTTAGCATACAATATATTCACCCAGTCAGGAATTATATGTTCCATGATGGATGCCTTAAGAAACAATGTTTACTCTTGCATCTATACCTATGAAAATGGTGAATTAAAGCCTTTAACTGAATATATGGCATTATCCTTGGAAGAACTGGTGGAAATACTTACAAAATATAATGAAAAAATACATTTTGTTGGCGACGGTGCTTTATTGCACAGTGATTATTTAAAAGCAAATTTCAAAGATTCTATCTTTGCTCCAAAACACCTAAACTTTCCTAGAGCTTCTGCTTTAGGTGAACTTGGTTTAAAAGAATTATTAAAAGGTAATCATGATTCTTTAAATATTTCTGCTCCAATATACTTAAGAAAGCCTCAAGCAGAACGAGAATATGATAAAAAGATGGGGAAATAAAAATGCAGGAATATGAAATTCTTCCAATGAAGGAAGAGCATCTTCAAGATGTACTCTTAATAAGTAATGTAAGTTTTCCTATAGCCTGGAGCAGGGATTCCTTTGAAAAAGAACTATTAAATATGTTTGCAAAGTATTTTGTAGCTGTAAAAGATGGTAGTGTTTTAGGCTATGGAGGCATGTGGATAATAATAGACGAAGCACATATAACTAATATCGCTGTACATCCGGATTATAGAGGTACAGGTATAGGTGATAGCATACTGAAAGCTATGATAAAGCAGTGTCAATATCAACTGGTTACCGCTATGACCTTAGAGGTTAGAAGCTCTAACGAACCTGCTAAGAATCTCTATAAAAAATATGGCTTTAAAGAAGAAGGAATACGTAAAGCATATTACGAAGACAATCATGAAGATGCCCTTATAATGTGGAAATACTTTTAGTTTAATAATTTAAATATTTTTATATTTAAATTTAAAAAAGTGGGGATTAAATTAATCCCCACTTTTTTATGCAAGTTTTTTGCTACTTATTAGATTTTCTTTTTGAATTACAGGTGAAACTTTTTTATAAATTGCTAGGGTAGATACAGAAATAATAGCTCCCTTTATCATATTAAATGGTATTATACCTGAAATAACATAATTAATAAGCTTGTCTGTTGGCATGTTTTTCATATACAAAGGTATAAGTATAAAGTAGTTTGCTAAAACTCCAAAAAATGCCATAGAAACAATAGCTACTAACATGGATACTAATGCACTTTTAAAAGTTCTTCTTCTGTGATAAATAAGAGCTGCCGGATATACAAAAGAAGCTCCTATAATAAAATTCGCAAGATTTCCTACCCCACCGCTTTCTGATCCTCTTATTATAATTATAAGCACATTTTTAAAAGCTTCAATGATTAATCCCGCTGCTGGCCCTAAAGCAAATCCACCTATTAATGCAGGTACATCACTTAAATCAATTTTTAAAAATGGAAAAGCAGGTAAAATTGGAAATTCGAAATACATAAAGATTACTGCAATAGCTGAAAGTACAGCACTTTTCACCAAGAAATTTGTGGTTTTTGAAACATTGTTATTCATTAATAAAACCTCCTAAAGATAATATTAACTCATACCTTCATGGAGAACTGCTGAATTGTTTTAGGCTTTTGTTAGATAATATTTAGAAATAAAAAAGCCCTGATAAATTATCAGGGCGTGAAAAACAATTCAAAAACATTTCTACCTTCTTTCATCCAGACTTTACTGTCGGCCTCGGAGTTTCACCGAATCATGCCTTACGGCTCGCGGGCTTTACCGCCGGTAGGGATTTGCACCCTGCCCTGAAGATAATTGTTATTTATTTATACTTATATTATATTCAAGTTTTAGATAAAATGCAATATAAATATTTGCTATTAAGTTTTATTATTTTTTCATGGAAAGAGATATCCTCTTTCTCTTTTCATCTACTTCTAATACCTTAACCTCTACAATATCACCTACTTTAACGATATCTAAAGGATGTCTTACAAATTTATCTGCCATTTGACTTTTATGCACCAACCCATCTTGATGCACGCCGATGTCTACGAAAGCACCAAAATCTGAAACATTTCTCACTGTTCCCATAAGTATCATTCCTGGTTGAAGCTGAGTTATATCCATAACTCCACTTTTAAAAATAGGCTTTGGTAACTCTTCTCTTGGATCTCTTCCTGGTTTTTTAACTTCTTTTATTATATCTTGCAAGGTAGGTATTCCCATATCTAATTCCTTAGCTAAAGCTTCCATACCTATGGAACTTACTCTCTCATCTATATCTTTAAGTCTGCTTTTTCTTAAATCTTCTTCGCTATATCCAAGCCTTTCCATAAGTGCCTTTGCTTTATCATAGGACTCTGGATGCACAGAAGTATTATCTAAGGGTTCCTTGCCATCTGTAACCCTTAAAAACCCTGCACACTGCTCATAGGCCTTTTGACCAAGCCTTTTAACCTTCAATAGTTCCTTCCTGTTTTTAAACTTACCATTTTCTTCTCTAAATGTAACTATATTTTCAGCTATAGAAGGGCTTATACCAGCTATATAAGATAAAAGCGAAGGTGTGGCTGTATTCAAATCTACCCCTACTGAGTTTACAGCATCTTCCACTACCCCTTTTAAAGACTCATCCAATCTTTTACCTGCCACATCATGCTGATATTGTCCTACTCCTATGGATTTTGGATCAATTTTAACTAACTCTGCTAAAGGATCTTGAAGTCTTCTACCTATAGAAATAGCTCCTCTTATGGTAACATCTAAATCTGGATATTCTTTTTGTGCCAATTCTGAAGCTGAATAAACTGAAGCTCCTGCTTCTGATACTATTACATAGTATATATCCTTATTACATTCCTTTTTAATATCGCTTAACATTTCGCTGATTACTTCTTCTGACTCTCTGCTAGCAGTTCCATTACCTAAAGATATAATGTCCACATTGTATTTGTATATAAGCTCTTTTAAGGTACTTATGGTGCCTTTAATGTCCTTTCTAGGAACTGTGGGATATACAGTAGCCTTATCTAAGTACTTTCCTGTATCATCTAATACCGCTACCTTACAGCCAGTTCTAAATCCAGGGTCATACCCCATAACTCTCTTACCCTTAATAGGAGCTTGCATAAGAAGTGCCTTTAAATTAGCTTTAAATATAACTATGGCTCCTTCTTCACCTTTTTCAGTAAGTTCTGCTCTTATCTCCCTTTCCACAGAAGGATATATTAATCTTTTTAAAGAATCCTTAACGGATTTTTCTATTATATAATCTGTATTTTTGTTTCCTTTAAAGCAATTGGTATTCAAGTAATTAATAATTCTATCTTCATCCACTGTTATTTTAACTGATAATATTTTTTCTTTTTCTCCTCTGTTAATAGCTAGTATTCTGTGGGGAGGTATGCTTCTTACAGGTTCTTTATAATCATAATACATCTCATAAGGAGTGGATTCAGAAGAAGAGCCTTTAGTAAGAACTATTCCTTCTCTTTTTACATAAGCTCTTATCCATTTTCTAAAATCAGCATTATCAGATATCATTTCGCTTATTATGTCCGTTGCCCCGTCTAATGCCTCTGAAGCAGAATTAACTCCTTTTTCTTCATCTATAAACATAGCTGCTTCTTCATTTAAGTCCCTATGTAAATTGCCTTCCCATATGCTTAAAGCTAAAGGTTTTAACCCTTTTTCACAAGCTTGGGTAGCTCTTGTTCTCTTTTTAGGCTTAAAG
The DNA here is from genome assembly GCF_900142075.1 of Clostridium amylolyticum. Classification (GTDB taxonomy): domain Bacteria; phylum Bacillota; class Clostridia; order Clostridiales; family Clostridiaceae; genus Clostridium_AA; species Clostridium_AA amylolyticum. The sequence continues at coordinate 131,691 of NZ_FQZO01000001.1, read as the reverse complement.
GGTCTATATATATCTTCTACTTCTGTAATAGTTTCTGAGTTTAGTATGTTATTTTTTATTTCTTCTGTAAGATTACCCTGCTCTTCTATAAGTCGTATAACATCATCTTTTCTCTGCTGTAAGTTTCTTAAATACTCTAATCTTTCACTTAATTTTCTTAATACTTCATCTGTTAATCCACCAGTTTTTTCTTTTCTATATCTGGCGATAAATGGTACTGTATTGCCTTCATCTAGCAATTCTATTACACTATTTACTTGTTTTAATGAAATTTCAAGCTCTTTAGCTAAAACATTCTGTATATTATTCATAAAAGCCTCCTTTATCCTAGTACAATTATTTATTATATAGTTTTTCACAATGATTTTCAAGTAATTGGTATTTTATGCATGTAATATATAGTATTATTAATTCATAAGTATCTATATAAATTATTTAATGAGGGTAAATATGAGAATTACGATAAAATATCTTTTAGTATGTTTTTTATTATCACTTAATCTGTTTTTTTCCTATTATATAAAATTAATTAGTTTTGACACCCAAAGAATTATAAATGATATAAACTTCTTATCTTCAGATAATTTAAAAGGAAGACTTGCTGGCAGCTTTGAAAACAACATAGCTGGGGAATTTATAAAAGAATCTTTTATAAATTCTAATTTAATCCCCTATAAAGATAGCTTCCATCAGTCTTTCCAGGTAGATTATCCTAAATTAAACAGTACAACTCCTACCCTTGAAGTTCTTTCTAAAGATAACAATATAATAAAAACTTATAAATATGGATTGCAATATAAAGAGGACTTTATAAATTTTAGAACTAACAGGATAAAATTTTCCATTAAGGATACTAATATTACTGAATCCTCTATATTAGTAAAAACTGATAACAGTAAAATAGTATTATTTGTACCTAAAAACGAAGATTTTAACTTTAGAAGTTCCTTTATAGCTAACTCTGCTTTGGATATGTATATAATGATAGCAGCAAGTACTTATAAGGATATTTTACTTGAATTAAATAAAGACAATAAAATTAATTTAAGTATACCCTATGAAATACAAAAGACAGAAGTAGATAACATCACCGCATTGCATAAAGGTATATACAGCCATAAACCTTCTATAATAATAACTGCTCACTTTGATCACATAGGTTCAGATAGTTTAGGAAATATATATAATGGGGCCTTAGATAATGCCTCTGGTACGGCATTCTTAATGGAACTATCAAGATATGTAAGTAAGTTAGGATCCTCTGATAAAGACATTATTTTTGTAGCCTTTAATGCAGAAGAATTTGGTTGTTTAGGATCTAAAGCTTTTGTTGATAGGAATTATAATGATATAAAAAACTCAAAAATATACAACTTTGATATGATAGGAAGCGATAAGTCCATACCTTTAAGCCTAATGGGCGGTAAAAATGATAGTGAAGCTACAAACTTAATAAAGAATTTATCTCAATCCTTTAGAGATAGAAATATATCTTATAACCATAGTTACGAGGACTCCAGCGATCATGAGTACTTTAGAAAAATGGGTATTGAAGCGGTAACCTTTTGCCAAGAGGATTTAGAAAGGATTCATAGTACCAGGGATAAAAGTGACTTTATAGGCATCTCCTCCATAAAAGATACCTTTAGTGCTTTCTCTAAAGTACTCATTAAAGAAAGTTATAAGGAAAACCTATATATTTATTATAATTATCCCGGATTAATTATTTCTTTACTATTTTCATTTTTACTTACCATTTTTTATTTGAAAGCTGATTAAAATTAAAGGATTTATCACTTATGATATAAGTGATAAATCCTCTTTATTTTATATAGATATAGTACCATTACTGCTCTTCTTAAGATACTCAGCAATAAACATATCTATATCTCCATCCATAACCCCATCCACATTACCTGTTTCAGCGTTGGTTCTATGATCCTTTACTAATGTATATGGATGAAACACGTACGATCTTATCTGACTTCCCCATCCCATATCTTTTAGCTCACCAGTAAGGTCTTCGATTTTTTCCTTATGGGCTCTTTCCTTAAGTTCTATTAACTTAGACTTTAACATTGCCATAGCAGTTTCCCTATTACTGTGCTGGCTTCTTTCATTTTGACATTGGACCACTATACCTGTAGGTAAATGTGTTATTCTAATGGCCGATTCGGTTTTATTAACATGCTGACCACCGGCTCCACCAGACCTATAGGTATCTATTTTTAAATCTACTGGATTTATTTCAATATCTTGGCTTTGAGTTAATTCTGGAGTTGCTTCTACGGAGGCAAAAGAAGTTTGCCTTTTTCCATTAGCATTAAAAGGTGAAATTCTAACAAGCCTGTGAATTCCTTTTTCAGCTTTTAAATATCCATAAGCGTAATCTCCTTTTATCTTAAGAGTAACACCCTTTATCCCCGCATCATCAGCAGAAAGGAAATCAATAGTTTCTATAGAATATTTTTTTCTCTCACACCATCTAGTATAAAGTCTAAGTAGCATTTCAGTCCAATCCTGGGCATCAGTACCTCCCACACCTGCATGAAGGGTAAGTATAGCATTGTTTTTATCATACTGACCTGATAATAAAGTTTCGATTCTAAAGCTTTCAACCTCTTCAGATAATACTTTTATCTCTTTAATTATTTCTTTTAAAGACTCTTCATCATCTTGTTCTAATAATTGAAGAAGAACTTGGTTATCTTCTAATTTTTCATTTAAGTTATGATACTTTTCTAACTTATCCTTCATTCTTTTAGCTTCTTGAGTAATTTCTTGAGCTTTAGATGGATTTTCCCAAAAATCAGGTTCCTGCATCTTATTTTCTAGTTCAGCAATTTTCTTGTTTAGAGTTTCTGGGTCAAAGTGAAACACTCATTTCATTTAAAGTTTCTTTTAGTTCTTTAATACTGTTTAATGCATTGTCTAGTTCTAACAGCATCTAATCACCCCTTATTTATTTTAAAACTTAAAAGAACAAGATAGATTTATACCTATGGCATAAACCTATCTTTATAATATTATACTACTTCTCTACCACAACAATTCTTATATTTTTTACCGCTACCACAAGGGCATGGATCATTCCTACCAATTTTTTCTTCTTTTTTAATAGGTTGTTTTTTAACTGAGTCATCAGTGGAATTAGTATAAGTTTCTTCTACAACTTTTTCTCTTTCAGGTACACTTTCAATTTTAACATGGTATAAGAATTTAACTGTGTCTACTTTGATATTGTATATCATTTCATCAAACATAGCACTACCTTCAAACTGATATGCTTGAACAGGATCCTGCTGCTTATATGCTCTAAGTCCTATACCTTGTTTTAAATGATCCATATTATCTATATGATCCATCCATTTAGAATCTACAACTCTAAGAAGAACTACTCTCTCAATTTCTCTCATTTGTTCTTCCCCGAATTCTTCTTCTTTTTCATTATATAATTTATGGCTGAAGTTAATGAATTTACTCTTAATCTCATCATTGGATAAGTCTGAAAGTTCATTTAAAGTTATACTTCCATGTGGAAGATATAAATCTTCAATATAGCTTAATAGGTTCTTTAGGTCCTCTTGGAAGTTTTCTTCAACGCCACTAATATGTGAATCCACAGCTGATTTAATAACTTCTTCTATCATTTCTTGAATTTGGTCTTTTAAATTCTCTCCATTTAGAACCTGTGCTCTTTGTTTGTATATAATTTCTCTCTGCATGTTCATTACGTCATCGTAACCAAGTAAAGTCTTTCTGATATCAAAGTTATTTCCTTCCACTTTCTTTTGGGCGTTTTCAATAGACTTTGTTACCATCTTGCTTTCTATAGCTTCATCTTCTTGCAAACCAAGTTTATCTACTATGCCTTGTAGCCTATCTGATCCAAATATTCTCATAAGATCATCTTCTAGTGAAATATAGAATCTTGAACTACCTGGGTCACCTTGACGACCAGAACGTCCTCTTAACTGATTGTCTATACGTCTTGATTCATGCCTTTCAGTACCTATTATCTTTAGTCCTCCGACTTCTACTACACCTTCACCTAACTTTATATCAGTACCTCTACCTGCCATATTTGTTGCTATTGTAACCATTCCAAACTCACCAGCATGGGATACAATCTCTGCTTCTTTTTCATGATACTTAGCATTAAGTACTTGATGAGGTACTCCTTTTCTTTTAAGTAATGATGAAATCATTTCTGACTTTTCTATACTAGTAGTACCCACCAATATAGGCTGACCGTTTTTATGAGTTTCAACTATATCTTCAACTATGGCATTATACTTTCCTTTTGATGATTTATAGACCACATCTGGGTAGTCAGTTCTCATTACTGGCTTATGAGTAGGCACAACCACTACATCAAGTCCATATATTTCTCTAAACTCAATTTCTTCTGTTTGAGCAGTACCAGTCATACCAGAAAGTTTATCATACATTCTAAAATAGTTTTGGAAAGTAATGGTAGCTAAGGTTTTTGATTCTCTTTCAACTTTTACACCTTCTTTAGCTTCTATAGCTTGATGTAAACCATCAGAGTATCTTCTTCCTTCCATAAGTCTTCCGGTAAACTCATCTACTATTATTACTTCTCCATCTTTAACCATGTAGTCTTTATCTTTTTTCATGGAATAATTTGCTTTTAAAGCTTGAGTTATATAATGCTGCAGTTCCATATTTTCAGCATCTGCATAGTTTTCTACTCCAAAAGCAAGTTCTGCTTCCTTTATACCTTCATCTGTAAGCATAACCGCATTAGCTTTTTCATCTATGGTAAAATGTTTTTCCTTAAATAGTCTCTTAACAAAGAAGTCTGCTATCTTATAGAAATCTGTAGACTTTTCTCCAGCTCCAGATATTATAAGTGGAGTTCTTGCTTCATCTATAAGTATAGAGTCCACCTCATCCACTATGGCAAAATTAAGTTCTCTTTGCACCATTTCTTCTTTATAGATAACCATGTTATCTCTTAAATAGTCAAAGCCAAACTCATTGTTAGTTCCATAAGTAATATCAGCATTGTAAGCAGCTCTACGCTCATCGTTATTAAGGTCATGAAGAATAACTCCGGTGGTTAAACCTAAGAATTCATAAATTTGACCCATCCACTCTCTATCTCTGTTAGCTAGGTAGTCATTCACTGTAACTACATGAACTCCTTTACCTGTTAATGCGTTAAGGTAAGCTGGAAGTGTTGCCACTAGAGTTTTACCTTCTCCTGTCTTCATTTCAGAAATCCTTCCTTGATGAAGAACCACTCCTCCTATAAGCTGTTCCTTATAATGTTTAATACCTAGCACTCTGCTAGAGGCTTCTCTTACTACAGCAAAAGCTTCAGGTAATATATGGTCTAAAGACTCACCTTTAGTTATTCTATCCTTAAATTCAAAGGTTTTAGCCCTTAGTTCTTCATCACTTAAAGCTTTCATTTCATTATCATAGCTTTCGATCTTTTCAGCTATAGGTACTATTCTTTTTACTTCCCTTTCGCTGTAGGTTCCAAAAATTTTATCAAATAATCCCATTTTATTATCCTCACAATTCCGTTATAATAATACAACTTAGATTATAACACTTATTTATCAAAGATATCAATATAAAAACAATTGAGAATTTAGAATTTAAAATTGAGAATGAAGGATAGTTTTTCTGAAAAAGAGCCAGAAAAACTTACAAATATATAAAAAAAAGAAGCTTCAGCGGAAGCTTCTTTTTTAATATATTCACAGAAACTCTGTGAGTTTCTTCCTTCATTTTAAATTCTCAATTCTAAATTCTCAATTATTTAGTATTCCGGTTCAATTAAACCGTAATTTCCATCTTTTCTCTTATAAAGGACATTTACATCTCCTGTTTCAGCATTAGAAAATACGAAGAAGCTATGTCCTAAAAGTTCCATCTGTAAAAGTGCTTCCTCTTCATTCATAGGTTTAATAGTAAACCTTTTTGTTTTAACTATTTTAGCGTCTTCATCTTCATAATAATCTCCATTAAGACTTTCAATGGCTGAGAATCTTAAGGAATCTCCTGTTTGCCTTCTAGCCAATTTTGTCTTTTGCTTTCTTATTTGTCTTTCTAGCTTTTCTTCAACTAAATCTATAGATTTATACATATCTTCAGTGGATTCTTCACCTCTTAGAATAACACCGTTGAAAGGAATGGTAACCTCAATTTTCTGCCTGTTCTTTTGAACACTTAAGGTAGCCTTTGCTTCTACATCAGAATTAAAATATTTTGAAAGCTTTGAAATTTTCTTTTCTACTGCTTCCTTTAATGCATTGGTTAATTGAATGTTTTTTGCTATTACTGTCACTTTCATATAATCCAGCTCCTTCCAAACTTTAAAGAAATTTTAGTTATTATTAAATATATATCTTTAAAGTTGATGTTTATACATTTATTTTACCTTCTTAATTCTTCCTTAACAACACAATAGGGGACAAATTAACAGAATATTTAATATATTAAATATATTTTAACCATCATTTCCTCTTTATATCATTAAGTATCTCTAGCAGCTTCCCTTTGCTATATTATTAGAAAAGGGTTATAATAATATGTGGAGGAATAAAAAAAGTTATCAACTAATGTTGATAACTTTTTTTATTAGCTAGTTGACCTGGTCTTTGACCCCACACTCGCCTGCTGGAGCTTTTGCTACCCAGAATTACCCTCTCACTACTAACTCTCTCAGTTTATACTGGCAGGTCTTACTTCTAAGCCGCACCATGATCATTAAAACTTTGTTTAACTTACGTGGATCGTTTTGCCTGCGACTGGCATCGACTTTCAACCACAAACCTAGCTACAGTAATATTATACATTACTTTTGGCCAAGGTCAATACTATTATTTCACTTACTCCACTAGAAATTAATGCCTTTGCGCAATAATAAGCAGTGGCTCCCGTGGTAAAAACATCATCGATAATAAGTATTTTTTTATCTTTAATTTCTACTGTAGGTTTTGCTGAAAAGCTTTCTTTTAAGTTATTCCACCTATCTTCTTTAGATAGTCTCTTCTGTTCTAAAGCGCCGCTTTTTCTTGCTAATAAATCTAGGCATTTTTTATCTAATACTTCAGCTATTTTAGTTGCTAACACCTTACTTTGATTAAATCCTCTTTTCTTTAGTGCTTTTTTATCTGAAGGCACATAAGTTATTATATCAAATTCTATATTATTATTTATAATATAATTTTTCATTAAAATAGTAAAATAATCACTACACAAAAAATCCCTTTTATATTTAAAGTTTAATATAAGCTGTTTCATAGTATGAGAATAGTATGTGCAGCTATAGCACCTAATGTTTATGTCTTCTAATGATGTGAAACATTCTTTATCTACGAAGCTTATGCCTTTAAAGCATCTAGGACATATATAGCTTTCAGCCTGCTCACCACAACAAAGACATTTATCATCAAAGGGGTACAATAGCTCTAAAAAATAATAAAAATAACCTTTAATTAACTTAAAAATCCTCTTTCCCATGCTAATATGTTATACCTTCTTGTAATGTCCTTAGCCTTTTCCATTTCCGTTGTGATTTCATTTGCTAATAAAAGCACCTCACCTTTTGTTTTACTATTAAATAATCCAACTTTTCCGCAAAAATATACTATCTTTTTATAATCAAAGTTTCTATGTTCTGAGTTATACACAATAATATCCAAATTACTTAAACTTTCGAAATAATCTTCATAATCATTGGTTACTACAATAACAGATACATCTCTGCTCTTTAGTAAATACTCCAAATTTCTATCTTTTTTATTACCTCTAAACCTATGAATAAGGGTATTTAAATTTTCTTTTAAAGCCAACAAATATTCATATATTCTGTCGGAACTCTCCTCATTAGGAGTATATATAACCACCTTTCTCTTTAAGGTAGTAAACCAGGTTAAGTATTCATACATCATGTAAGGTATATCTTTCTTTAAATCTATGCGAGTAGATAAAAACCTGGGTTCTGTTATAGGGCAATTTCCTTTAATACATGGTACATCTATTACTGTGGTATTTAAAAATATAGGTTCGATAGAATAGGCGATTATCTTAGGAGAATATCTATATAAATAATTTAAAAGCTCTTGTATTTCTACTTTGGAGTAAGGTGAATACCCCTCTATATCGTCATAAATTATAATATCTACAGCTTTATTAAAATATAAGGCATTCTCATGACTAGTAAAAATAATATTAGCACTAATATTATTTTCTCCACTCCTAAAATAGCTATAACTTTTAAATATTTTTTCTCTTTTTATATGTTTTAAAACTTCAATATTTTTTTCATCTTTATTAGTAATATAGAGAATATTTTTATTTTGACTAATTAGCTCCTTTATTAAATCTATTAATATTAAAGATGTGTTGTATGGAGTAGTAACTAAATTTAATACACACAATTTTTCACTAGCATACCAATCGCGAATTTTCTTAAAGATATAATCATATATGTTTGAATTTTTTAAAGGTTCAATAACCACAATAATACCTCCATTACTTATTGGATACCATACCACTATTTATTACAGAGGATATCCTCCACTCTAGGGAAGAATACCTTTCAAAGCTTCTGTTATTCTCCACCATAAATCTCAATGCTTTAATAGAACCTACAATAACTACAAATTGTTTCGCTCTGGTAATAGCTGTATACAATAAATTTCTATTCATTAAAAATGGGGATCCCATGAAAGCTGGTATTATAACTACAGGGAATTCGCTACCTTGGCTTTTATGTATTGTTATGGCATATGCCAGCTCCAATTCATCTAAAGTAGCATTATCATAAATAACTTTTCTTTCTTCATCATATATAACAGAAAGTGTACCTTCGTCTTCATCAATGTATTCAACGATGCCCATATCTCCATTAAATACCCCAACACCTTCATTTTCTCCAAATCCAGATATTCTAACCCACTTCAGTGTGTAATTGTTCTTAATCTGCATTACTTTATCTCCCACTCTAAAAATAGTATCCCTATAAATTTTTTCAGGTTTATTTTCTTTAAATGGGTTTAATATCTCCTGAAGCTTTAGATTTAGGTTAACTACGCCTAAGTTTCCCTTTTTCATAGGAGATAAAATTTGCATATCTTTTAATCTATCCCAATTACTATTAAATTTAGGTAGCCTCTTGTTGACTAGATCTAAAAGTATATTAAGTATCATTTCAGGATTTTCTTCATTAATAAAATAAAAGTCCTTGTTTTTTTCATTTAATAAGGGCATATCACCTTGGTTAATTTTGTGGGCATTTAATGTTATTAAACTTTCTTTTGACTGTCTAAATATCTCTTTCAAAGCTATCACAGGGGCACAGCTGCTATTAATAATATCCTTTAAAACATTTCCTGGTCCCACAGAAGGTAATTGATCCACATCCCCCACTATAACTAACCTAGTTCCATGCTTAATAGCTTTTAAAAGGCTATTCATCAGTACCACATCAATCATGGATGCCTCATCTATTATTACTACATCACAGTCTAAAGGGGAGTCTTCATCCTTAGAAAAAATCTCTAATTCATCCTCCTTTACTCCCATTTCTAGAAGTCTATGTATAGTTTTTGCCTCTCTTCCAGTAGATTCTGTCATCCTTTTTGCAGCTCTTCCCGTGGGTGCTCCCATTATCACTCTCATGCCACACTTTTCAAAGATATGAGTTATACATTTAATAATGGTAGTTTTACCTGTGCCCGGCCCACCGGTTATTACTTCTACGCCATTTTCCAGGGCACCTTTTATTGCTTCTTTTTGGGATGGTGCAAAGGATACACCGTTTTCTTTTTCAAAGTTTTGTATTTCTTCTTCCACTGATATATTTAAATCTGAATATTTTACTAATGCAATATTTAGTAGGTTCTTAGTTATTCCAAGTTCACAATAGTAATAAGGAAGATTAAATACAACATTTTCATCTTTTATGTTTTCAATGATAATCTTACTTTCAGAAGCGGTGTTATATATACCTTCCATAATCTTTTCATTAGAAACATTAAGGATATTAGAAGCCTCCTTAACCAAATTTATCATAGGCATATAGGTATTTCCTTCAGAACAAAATTCATTTATTACATATTTTATACCGCTTTGAATCCTAAAAGGCGAATCTTTTTCCATACCGAGATTCCTAGCTATTTTATCTGCTGTTTTAAACCCAATACCTGAGATTTCTTCCGTAAGAATATAAGGATTTCCCTTTACAACTTCAATGGATTGGCTGCTAAATCTTTTATAAATTTTCATACATTGGGTAGGAGTTACTCCATAAGTTTGAAGAAATATCATAATATTTTGTACTTCTCTTTGCTTACTATATGAGTCTTTAATAGTTTCTATCTTTTTGTCCCCTATGCCTTCTATTTCTCTTAACCTATCAATATTTTTATCTAATACCGTTAAAGTATCTTCCCCAAACTTTCCCACTATCTTTTTAGCAGTAACAGGTCCTATACCCATAATAATCCCAGAGGAAAGATATTTTTCAATACCGCTTAAGGTATTTGGTCTTATTTCTTCACAGGTAGAAATTTTAAACTGCGTGCCAAATTGTGGATGCTTCACCCACTCTCCCCCTAGCTTTACATTTTGTCCCTCTATTAGATAAGGAACATACCCTACCACTGTAATGCTGTCTTTAGAATTATCTAACTTTGCTACCACATAGCCGTTATCTTGATTTTTATATATTAAATCTTCAATTAAGCCTGAAATTTCTTCCATTTCATCTCTCCTGAACTAAAATAGTAGAATTACTACAAAGAATTTTACAAATATATAATATTATATCATAATAATAATGTATAATATTTATAAACCATAGTATTAATTATAACCAAAAGACACAATGAGGTGATTAAATGTTAATAAAAAATTGTAAAATTATTTATCAAGATAGAATAGAGGAAGGCTCTGTTAAAATAAAGGATGGTGTAATAGTTAAAATAAACCCTGAAAACCAGGAAGACGATATGATAATAGACGCTAAAGGTTCTTATGTATCTCCTGGGTTTATAGACGTTCATATTCACGGAGCCGGAGGCAGAGATACCATGGAAGGTACCTTTGATGCATTAAATACCATAGCTAAAGTGATATCTAAACATGGTACTACATCCTTTTTACCCACTACCATGACCGTTGACAAGGATGAGGTTAAAAAAGCTGTTAAGGCTATACATGAAGCCAAAATTTCTGGTACCGATGGAGCTAATATTCTTGGAGTACATTTAGAAGGTCCTTTTATAAACGGTGAAATGATAGGTGCTCAAAACCCTAATTTTCTTTTATCACCTTCTATAGAATCCTTTAAGTATATGGCTGGAGATTATGAAGAGAGCGTGATTTGTGTAACTTTAGCCCCAGAAGTAGAAGGAGCAAAAGAATTAATAAAATATCTTTCTAGCAAAGGCATAGTAAGTTCTATGGGACATACTAAAGCTACATATAAACAGGCTATGGAGGGAATAGAATGCGGTGTTTGCCACTCCACTCATTTATATAATGCCATGACCCCTCTCCACCATAGAGAGCCTGGTGTGGTAGGTGCAATTTTTGATAGTGAAATAACCACAGAAACTATTTCTGATGGCATTCATATATCTTATCCTTCCCTTAGGGTTGCCTATAAACAAAAGGGAACTGACAAGGTACTTTTAGTTTCTGATGCTATGATGGCCTGCGGTATGCCAGATGGAAAATACTCTCTTGGAGGTCAAGAAGTTATAGTTTCTAATAGTGCAGCAAGAATTGCCAATGGCTCTTTAGCTGGATCTGTTTTAACTTTGGATAAGGCCGTAAGAAATGTATATAAAAATACTAACTATCCTCTATATGAGATAGTAAAAATGGCATCTTACAATACTGCTAAACACTGTAAAGTAGAAGATCATAAAGGAAAAATAGCTGAAGGTTATGATGCAGATTTAGTTATTTTTGATGAAGATATAAATATTGAAAAAGTTATTATAGGTGGAAAAATTATATAATAACTATATAAAAAAGCTCATCCCTTTTGAGGATGAGCTTTTTTATAAAAGTTTTTAATTATTTCCCAGTTCTTTTTTAATTTCTTCAACTTTGTTCAACTTTTCCCAAGGAAGATCAAGATCAGTTCTTCCAAAATGACCATAAGAAGCAGTTTGCTTGTATATTGGTCTTCTTAAATCTAAGGTTCTTATAATAGCAGCTGGTCTTAAATCAAATACTTTTTCAATTATTGCTACAATTTTATCATCTGATATTTTACCAGTGCCAAAGGTATCTACTTCTACAGATACTGGTTTTGCTACCCCTATAGCATAAGCTAGTTCAATTTCTAACTTATCAGCTACTCCAGCAGCAACTAAATTCTTTGCTACCCATCTTGCAGCATAAGCAGCTGAACGGTCAACTTTTGTTGGATCTTTTCCTGAGAAAGCTCCACCACCATGTCTTCCGTAACCGCCATAAGTGTCTACAATTATTTTTCTTCCAGTTAGTCCAGAGTCTCCTTGTGGACCACCTATAACAAATCTGCCTGTAGGATTTATGTAATATTTTGTATTTTTATCTATAAGCTCTGATGGTACTACTGTTTTAATTACATTCTCCATAATATCATTATATATTTGTTCTTGAGTAACTTCTGGTCCATGTTGAGTTGAAATAACTATAGCATCTATTCTTACAGGTTTATTATCCTCATATTCTACGGTTACTTGTGTTTTACCATCTGGCCTTAAATAAGTAAGTGTGCCATTCTTTCTAACTTCAGAAAGCTTTCTAGAAAGTTTATGAGCCATAGCTATAGGTAAAGGCATGTATTCTTCGGTTTCGTTAGTAGCAAAACCAAACATCATACCTTGATCTCCAGCACCTACAGCATCTTCCTTTTCTAGCTCACCTTTTTTAGATTCTAGCGCTTCGTTAACACCCATTGCAATATCACTGGATTGTTCATCTATAGAAGTTAAAACTGAACAAGTGTCACAGTCAAAACCATATTTAGCCCTATCATAGCCAATTTCTCTTATAGTCTCTCTAACAAGCTTTGGAATATCCACATAACAATGGGTAGAAATTTCTCCCATAACCATTACCATTCCAGTAGTTACTGCTGTTTCACATGCTACTCTAGCACTAGGATCCTGTTCAAGTATAGCATCCAAAACTGAGTCGGAAATTTGATCACAGATTTTATCTGGATGTCCTTCAGTTACTGATTCAGATGTAAATAATCTTTTCATAATTTTCTGTTTTTAACATAGAGGTTAAAAACAATTTTCACTCCTTTCATAAAATAATATAAATAAAGCCTCTTCATAGAGAAGAGGCTTACTTGCATCTCCTCTTATCTCGCAGTATCACTGCAGGAATTGGCACCATAATGCACATGCATCGGTTGCCGGGTTTCATCGGGCCCTTTCCCTCCACCTCTCTTGATAAGAGTATTACTTATTCATATTCAATTTTAACAATAAAAGACACCTATTATTAGTGTCTTTTGTGGTGGAGGAGAGTGGATTCGAACCACTGAAGACGTCAGCCAACAGATTTACAGTCTGCCCCCTTTAGCCACTCGGGAACTCCTCCATGATTGGAGCTGGCAATAGGAATCGAACCTACAACCTGCTGATTACAAGTCAGCTGCTCTACCGTTGAGCCATGCCAGCATTATATATTAAATTAAATGGTGGGAACAACAGGGATCGAACCTGTGACCCTCTGCTTGTAAGGCAGATGCTCTCCCAGCTGAGCTATGCTCCCATAAATATAGATATAATGGTGGAGAAGAGTGGATTCGAACCACTGAAGACGTCAGCCAACAGATTTACAGTCTGCCCCCTTTAGCCACTCGGGAACTTCTCCATATTTGGAGCTGGCAATAGGAATCGAACCTACAACCTGCTGATTACAAGTCAGCTGCTCTACCGTTGAGCCATGCCAGCATTATATCTAAATTTAACTTAATGGTGGAGGAGAGTGGATTCGAACCACTGAAGACGTCAGCCAACAGATTTACAGTCTGCCCCCTTTAGCCACTCGGGAACTCCTCCTTGTTATTGATTAGCACATACATGCCAACCGACAAGGAATAGTATACAATCATATACATTATATTTCAAGCTGCCATATAAGTCAATATTAGCAATTTAAATCATTAATAGTCTTTAAAGCTCATTATTTCTTTAATTATAATCAAAATATACATTTGACACAATTTTTTTTGTATAGATAACATAACTATTTTTAAGAACATTATAAGTATTTCTACAATTTAATTTTTGTTTTGAGAAATATTATTTTCAATATTTTCTACAAACATATAAGGTTCTAAGATTTTTTTCACTTTTGCATAATCCTCATCATTTAATCTAGTCTTTAATATTTGAAAAATTTCAGATGCACTATTCATTTCATCACTGCTTTTCATTGTTTCCACTATTTTAGCATAATCCAGCATAGACAGCTTTCCTGCAATAAGTAGCAACTTACTTTTTTCATTTAAGGTTATTTTATCTTTAATTTCATCTTTGTTAACCTTAAATACTTCTGCAGTTTCATAGTTTTTATCTTGATTATAATCTTCCTCCTTTTCTACTTTCTTCTCTTTAAGAACATCATTTGTATCTTCTTCATTATGGATATCATTTTCTTTTTCATGATTAATATTTTTGTTTTCATCTTCATTGTTTTTACTTATGTCTATCTTGGATTCCTTTTCTTCTGTATTAAGAGAATTTACTTTTGGAGACTTTTCCTTAAATAGGTTGCTATCAATATTTGCATCTTTTTCTTTAAACCCTTGAAACATTGTAAATACTGTTATTGCGGTTATTAATATCACAAATATAGATAAAAACTTTTTTTTCATATAAATCACCCCTCTATATATATTTTTCCAAATATAGCACTTTTTATTCTAATATTTATACTATTAGCTTCATATAAATTAAAAAGGGGGTGTGGTTTTTGAATAAGGTGAAGATTCATCATCAATCTAATATTGCGTATTATGAAATAGCATATTTTATGAGAAATTATATCACCAACAAAACAGTGATAGTATGCATAGGAACAGATAAATGTATAGGAGATTGTTTAGGTCCGCTGGTAGGCACTATGCTTTTAGAAAAATTTATTCCTTTACCTGTATATGGAACAATAAAATCACCTATGCATGCTCTAAACTTAGAAAAAAAGCTGTCAGAAATAAAGGCTAAGCATCCAGATTGTAATATACTAGGAATAGATGCATGCTTAGGAGATAGTGATTCTGTGGGAGAAATTCACTGTAGAGATTATTCCATACACCCTGGAAAAGGTGTAGGAAAAAACTTACCCGAGGTTGGTGAGTTTTCTATAATTGGAATAGTAGATTCTTGTGACAATGCAGAAATTTTCACTTCAAGAAGTATTAGGTTAAGCTTAATTATGGATATGGCTAAGGTGATAGTGGATGGTATTATTTACTCATATTATCTAAGTAATCAAAAATAATTAAAAACTTAGAATGCTTATTTAATTGAGAATTTAAAATTTAGAATTTAAAATGAAGGATACAAAGCAAAAACTCCTAATGGAGTTTTTTAGCTTTAAGAGATAGACTTAATAATTCCTAAATTCTATAAAAAGCTTTTGAAAAATGTAATTTTACGCTTTCTAGTTCTAATAAAGAAAGAAGCTTCAGCTGAAGCTTCTTTCTTTTCTCATATATTCAAAGAAACTCTTCGAGTTTCCTCCTTCATTCTAAATTCTCAATTCTAAATTCTAAATTACTCTATCATAGTTACTTCACTTTCAGAAAGTGCTACTTCTAGCTTGTCTAGATATGACAAAACTTTTCCGGTACCAACTGCTACACAGGATACAGAATCCTCTGTAAAAATAACTTTTACGCCTGTTTGTTTTTCGATAAGTATGTCCAAACCAAAGAGTAAGGCCCCTCCCCCAGTCATAACTATGCCGCTGTCTATTATATCGGCTACTAGCTCTGGTGGAGTCTTTTCTAAAACAGAATGAACAGTTTCAGCTATAATTTTAACCGTATCTGACAAAGCTTCTACCATTTCATTGGTGGTAACTAACACATTATCTGGAAGACCTGTTACAAGATTTCTCCCTTTAATGTTCATAGATTCATTTCTTAACCCTGGGTATGCAGAACCAACGGTGATTTTTAATTCTTCAGCGGTTCTTTCACCAATCATTAACTTATACTTATTTCTTATGT
Organism: Clostridium amylolyticum; assembly: GCF_900142075.1. Lineage (GTDB taxonomy): Bacteria > Bacillota > Clostridia > Clostridiales > Clostridiaceae > Clostridium_AA > Clostridium_AA amylolyticum. The sequence goes on along the minus strand of NZ_FQZO01000001.1, from coordinate 115,451 downwards.
ATTTTATAATAGCTTCATCAAATTGATCACCAGCTACCTTAATGGAGGCTCTTACTACTACTCCTCCTAAAGAAATAACCGCTACATCAGTGGTTCCGCCTCCAATATCTACTACCATATTTCCCATAGGCTTAGCTATATCTATTCCGGCTCCTATTGCTGCTGCTAAGGGTTCTTCTATTAGAAAAACTCTCTTTGCACCTGCATTCCTTGCTGCATCCATAACTGCTCTTTTCTCTACTTCTGTGGCTTGAGATGGTACACAGACCATTACCTTAGGTGCAGAAATTCTTCTCTTTCCACAAGCCTTTCTTATAAAATATTTTAACATTTTTTCAGTAATATCATAATCTGAGATAACACCATCCCTTAAAGGACGAACTGCAACAATATTACCTGGGGTTCTACCTATCATTTTTCTTGCTTCTTCTCCAACTGCCAATATTCTGTTAGTGTTCTTATCAATAGCCACCACAGAAGGCTCTTTTAAAATAACGCCTTTACCTTTTAAGTAAACTAGCACAGTTGCTGTACCTAAATCAATCCCCATATCTGTTCCCATGCTCAAAAACCACATATTTAGTCACTCCCAATTTCATCATTATTAGTTATATAATTAAATACACTCTATTTTTACATAATTCCCCTTTTATTATTATACATGGAATGCATTTATCCTTCAATAGCTTTATATTTTAACTTTGTAGCTTTTCCACCTCTAATGTGTCTTTCAGCTTTATTTAGATCCAAAATAAGCTTGGCCTCCTGGGCTATGGCTGGATTAAGCTTTGGGAGTCTTTCAGTCATATCTTTATGAATCGTACTTTTACTTACGCCAAAAACTTTAGCTGTTTTTCTAATTGTAGCTTTTGAATCTATGATATAATTTGCCACGTCAAGAACTCTTTCCTCAATGTAGTCTTTCAAAATGCTACCTCCTTAATTGCTATAATTATTAATATGCGCTTCAGTGTCGTTGGATTACTTTATAATCAGCCATTTATCTTGAAAATGGAAAAATGGCTGATTATGATTATTTATTATTTGGTGCAACTTTTAAAGAAAGATATGATGTAGGATCTACTTGCTCATTTTTAGTAGTGTTAATCAACTGAAAATTAACATGATCCCCATATTTTTCTTCGCTAAAAGTGGTAGCTGTCTTTCCAACTTTACCAATAGGCTGATTTTGTTTAACCTTATCGCCCTTTTTAACTGATACCTTCTCATCAAGGTTGGAATACACACTAAGTAATCCATTAGCATGCTTTATAACAACGTATTGACCACGCTCAGTTTTATCATTATCCACTTCTTCAACTACCCCTTCAGCCACTGCTAATACATCAGTACCCACTTTTGCTGATATATCAATGCCTTTCATGCTCCTATAATGTCCCATAGTTTCGCACCATACTGCATTGGGATAGGAATATGCTCTTACTATATCTCCTTTAACAGGATTAGTAAGCTTTGTTGAAGTGTTAGCAACTGGTGTGGTTTTTGAACCCTCAGTCTTTGACGCAACATTATTTGTTTCGGTAATTTTCTTCACCATGTCTGCATTAGGTAATTGTTTTTTAGTTTCTTCTTTTTTCTCCATTGCTACTTCTTTATCTGGAGAATTAGGAAGCGTAGCAGTTTTTAATTTTGAATTTCTAGTAGTAATAGCAGCTACACTTGCTATAATGCATAGACATACAAATAATATTACGTAGAATCCCTCCTTCTTTAGAAAGTTGGAAGACTTTTGAAAAAATTTTTTGTCCATATGAACACCTCCATTGTGTAGTCTGTCCAAGATGCAATAAAAAATACACTAATTGTTAGATTTTTTTCCTGTTTTTTCCGATATTTTTAGTCAAATTTCTACAAAAAAATATAGATATATACCTATACAGCATAGATATATACCTAACTCAATTGAATCTATATTTTTTCCACTTTAACCCCTGTATAATAATGGGTTAGTATATCGATATAATTACTGCCCTTCTTAGCCATCACATTGGCTCCCCATTGACTCATTCCAACTCCATGACCATACCCTAAACAGTTAATATCTATGGTATTTTTACTAAAGGATATGGTAAAGTTTGCAGAGTTTAAGTTTAGAAGCATTCTAAAATCCTTTCCGCTCATTACCGTATCTCCAAGCTTAATTTCATTTACAGATCCACTTTTATTTTTACTTAAGATCTTTACTTGACTTTTAATTTTAGAAGAAGAAAGCTTAGATTTAGGATATTTGCTATTAACAGTTTTTATTAAATCTGAATAGCTTATTTTTACAGTGCTTTTATATCTATTTGAGATTTCTTCCCCTTCACTGGTTACAGATTTTAAATAAGGTACTTCCCTTTTAAAGGCTGCCAAACTATCTTCCGTCTTCCCCCAACTGGTGGAAAAATATTGAGCATATAAAACTATAGAACCATTGTAAGTAAGTATCTGCCCTTCTGTTTCCTTTACAGCTTTAGATAGTTTTGAAGAGTATTCGTCTTTTTTATCTTTAGACCATGTAGCTATAATCTTTTCCTTTGGTTTATACACTTGACAATGAACCGTATCGCAAACATCAGCTCCATTACCTGCACTGCATTTATTAATAGTCTTGGAAAGTCCATAAGTTCTTGCAGCTACCGCTTGTGACTTTAACGCTTCTAGCTCAAAGGAAATAGGCATCTCGCCACTTAAAACTCCAAATACATAATCTTCTAAATCTAGCTCCATAACCTTTTTTTCTTCTGTTATATATACTTTAATCTTCCCATTAAACTCCATCTTATCTGAAGAATCAAGAACGAACTTTTTAATTGTATAGTTGTTATCTTTAGTTAATTTAGAATCAATCTTGCCTTTAAATTTGAAGCATATTAACCATATAAAAGTTATTAAACATACTATCAATAATGAATATATTATTAGATGTGCATAATTTTTATTGAAATTTCTTCTATACATGTAAATCCCACCTTCTTTATATTAATTTATATAAAAAGGGTGGGATTATTATTACAAAATTATTTAAAATAATTCATACCTTTACTCTTTGTATATCTGCACCAAGCTTTTTAAGCTTTTCTTCTATATTTACATATCCCCTATCCACATGATATATATCACCAATTTGGGTGGTGCCTTCGGCACAAAGTCCCGCTATAATAAGAGCTGCTCCTGCTCTAAGATCTGATGCTTTAACTTCACAACCAGTTAACTTTTTAACTCCATCAAGTATAGCTACTCTTCCATCAATTTTAATATTAGCACCCATTCTGCAAAGTTCAGATACATGCATAAACCTATTTTCAAATACTGTTTCTGTGATAATACTAGTACCAGAAGCTAGGGTTAATAAAGTCATCATTTGTGCCTGCATGTCTGTAGGAAAACCTGGGTATGGCATAGTTTTGATATCTACCGCCTTGGTTTTATTACTTCCATCTATTATAATTCCATTGTTTAATGTATGAATTATTACACCACATTCCTGCAATTTAGAAATTACTGGCCTTAAATGTTCTTCATTTACCCCTTTGATTTTAATCTTGCTATGGGTCATAGCTGCAGCCACCATATAAGTGCCCGCTTCAATTCTATCATATATAGGTCTGTAGCAAGTATTGTGCAATTCTTTCACACCATAAATTTTGATGGTTCCCGTACCCGCACCTCTAATATCAGCCCCCATAGAATTTAAGAACATAGCTAAATCCCATATTTCAGGTTCTTCTGCAGCATTTTCAATAGTGGTTTCCCCCTCTGCAAACACTGCTGCCATCATTATATTTTCTGTAGCTCCTACAGAAGGAAAATCCAAATATATCTTATTTCCAATAAGTTTCTTTGCATCTACCTCTACAAATCCATGACCTGTTTCTACTTCAGCACCTAAAGCCTTTAAACCTTTTAAATGAAGATCTATGGGTCTACTACCTATATTGCAGCCTCCAGGCATGGAAAGCTTAAATCGACCAAACTTTGCTACCATAGGACCCATTATAAGAAAAGAAGCTCTCATTTTACGAACTAAGTCCATATTGGGCTCTTTTAAAGTAATATTATGAGTTTCCACAGTGATCTTATTATCTTTTTTATCAATATATACATTACATCCTAAATCCCTTAAAACCTCACATATAACGTACACATCTTCTAGCATAGGTGCATTTTCAATAACGCTCTTATCTTTACATAGTATACTTGCAGCAATTATGGGTAGTACAGAATTCTTAGCGGAGCTTATCTCTACTTCCCCATGCAACATGCGCCCTCCATTTACTACTATCTTTTCCATATTATCCTCCACAATTTTATTAATATAATTCATCTAGAAATGGTGTTCCTATTAATAGATAAGTACCTGATTCATAACTACAAATGGAGTAATTTAAATTAATTTTTTTATTGTTGTATTTGTCCTCTAATACTGCAGTAGAAGTAATTCCATTGGATATTTTCAAACTGGATATATTAGTTGCACCATACTTTTTTAAAGCTTTTATTATTTGGTCATTATAATAATCCATGTTGTTTGAATCTAGTTTTCCCTTTAAATACTTGAAATATTTAGCTTCTACCACTTTATTTTCTGTATATTTCTGCAAATATTCTTCAATTTTATTTAATGAATTTTCACTATTTAAAATTTTATAATTTATAGTTATTTTACACTGCTCTTTTAGATCTACTCCTTGTAGTTCTATGAATTCATCATAATTTGATATGTTTGAAAAATAGATATCCTCAGAATCATTTTTTATATTACTTATATCTTTTATAGGACTTATTTGTAACAAGCTTTTTAATTCGCTTTCAGCATTATCATTACAATAATAAATCATTTTAACACCGGTTTCACAAATCTCCATATCTACAACTTTAGCCATAGAAGTTAAAACCTCATTCTCTTCTATCTCTGATGATATCTTAGAATTATAAATCCCTTGAGAATTAAATATTAAACTTGAATTAAAAGCTATTGCAAATATAATAGTCCACATCTTCTTAATCATGTTAATACCCCCTATCACATTTTAGATTATGGACAATTTATCCAGTATCTATACAAAACAGGGAGTATAAATCCTTGAATATATTATTAATATATAAATATATCTTAAAAATGTGAGAAAAAAAGCATTTTTACGAAAATATTACCTTCGTAAAAATGCTTTTTGTATTTATTCATTTATAGTTGTGTTAATTCTAACCATAGCTCGCATTAAGGCTGCTTGTGCTCTTTTTACATCCATGCCATCTTTTGAGTTCAACCTCTTCTCAGCTCTTTCTTTAGCTTTCTTTGCTCTTTCTATGTCAATGTCTTCCGGCCATTCTGAAGCATCAACATTAAGAGTTATTATATTATCTTTAACGATTAAGACACCTTCAGAGTTAAAGAACTTTTTTTCATTGCCTTGAGTATCTATAAAGCTAGATATATTAGGCTTTAAGTAAGTTACAATAGAGGCGTGATGAGGCAAAATTTCAAAGTTACCTTCACTATTTTCTGTAAAAAATCTTAATATTTCACCATGGTAAAAGGATTTATCTGGTGTATTAATGTTAAGTACCATATTACTTGACAATATAATCTACCCCTTTCACCCTTTATTTAGCAGTCATGATTTTGGCTTTTTCTATTGCCTCTTCTATATTACCTACAAATAAAAAAGCAGACTCTGGTATATTATCATGTTTTCCTTGAAGAATTTCTTTAAATCCTCTTACAGTTTCTTTTACTGGTACATATTTGCCTTGCATTCCTGTAAATTGCTCAGCCACTGTAAAAGGTTGAGATAAGAATCTCTGTATCTTTCTTGCTCTAGAAACCAGCATCTTATCTTCTTCTGATAATTCATCCATTCCTAAAATAGCAATAATATCTTGAAGCTCTTTATATCTTTCTAAAATATGCTTTACTTTAGAAGCAATTTCATAGTGTTCATTACCCACTATTCTAGGATCTAGTATTCTTGAGGTAGATTCTAGCGGATCCACTGCTGGATATATTCCTAGCTCTGTAATAGCTCTTGAAAGTACCGTAGTGGCATCTAGATGAGTGAAGGTGGTTGCTGGAGCTGGATCAGTTAAATCGTCTGCAGGAACATACACAGCTTGAACAGAAGTAATAGATCCATGTTTTGTAGAAGTTATTCTTTCCTGAAGAGCTCCCATTTCAGTAGCTAGAGTAGGTTGATAACCTACAGCTGAAGGAATTCTTCCAAGAAGCGCTGAAACCTCTGAACCTGCTTGAGTAAACCTGAAAATATTATCTATAAATAGCAACACATCTTGGCCTTTATCTCTAAAATATTCAGCCATAGTAAGACCTGTTAAAGCCACTCTCATCCTGGCTCCTGGAGGTTCATTCATCTGTCCAAACACTAAAGCGGTTTTATTTATTACTCCTGACTCCATCATCTCATGGTACAAGTCATTTCCTTCTCTAGATCTCTCTCCTACCCCTGTAAACACGGATAGTCCTCCATGTTGCTTTGCTATATTATTTATTAGTTCTTGAATAAGTACTGTTTTTCCAACTCCTGCTCCACCAAACAATCCTATCTTACCGCCTTTTTGGTAGGGTGCAAGCAAATCTATAACCTTTATGCCTGTTTCTAGTATTTCTGGCTCCACAGCTTGTTCTTGGAATGTTGGAGCAGCTCTATGAATAGGATAATATTCATCACTAATTACGTCTTCTTTGTGATCCATAGGCTTTCCCAAAACATTAAAAAGCCTTCCTAGTACATTATTTCCCACAGGAACAGTAATAGGTTCCTTTGTGTCATAGGCTTCCATTCCTCTTCTAAGTCCTTCAGTAGATTCCATAGCAATAGTTCTTACTATATCATCCCCTATATGTTGCTCAACCTCTGCTACTATCTTTTTTCCTTCTAATATAATTTCTATAGCATTATATAAATTAGGTAGCGAGTCTCCATCAAATTTAATATCTATTACCGGACCTATAATTTGTACTACTTTTCCCATACTATTTTCCATAAATGGCCTCCTTTCTATTTCTGAGCTTCTGCGCCACCCACTATTTCAGATATTTCTTGAGTGATTATGCTCTGTCTTATTCTATTAAATCTAGTTTTTAGCTCTGACAATAAATCATCAGCATTTTTGGTAGCTCCATCCATAGCTGACATTCTTGCACTCTGTTCACTGGCTTTTGAATTTATAAGACAGTTTAAAATCTTAGCTCTAAGATTTAAATTGAGTACATCTTCCACAATATCTTCTACCTTTGGTTCAACTATATAATCTTCTTCTATTTCTTCATTTTCCATGGTTATAGGCAGTAAAGTTTCTTCTGTAACTATTTGCTTCACAGAGTTTAAAAACTTTGTATATACTATTTTCACTTCTCCCACAGCACCACTTTTATAGAGGTCCATGGCATGCTGGCTTATGGTTCTAACTTCCTTCATTGTGGGAATATCCGGTAAGTCAACATATTCAGCTACTGTTTGATATCCCAGCTTATTAATATAACCTATACCTTTTTCTCCTACTACTATTATTTGAGGTGAATATCCTTTAAGAGCGATATTATCTCTAAAATAATTAATTACAGAAACGTTAAATCCTCCACTTAGACCCGCATCTGAAGTGACGATAATGTATAAGATATCCTTATCTTCATCACCTTGAAAAAATATATTTAGGGTTTCTTCTGGAAGTTTTGATAATACTAAATCTTTAGTTTCAATAACGCTTTTATAATACTCTTCATTAGTCTTCAAAACTTCCTTTACTTTTCTTAATTTTGAAGTGGCAACAAGTCCCATGGCTCTAGTTATCTTTCTTGTATTACTTATAGATTTAATCCTTCTTTTAATTTGAACAAGTCCAGCACCAGCCATAAATCCACCTCCTGTATATTAACTAATCTACTAATTCTTTTAAGAATACTTTCTTAAATTCTAATATTGCTGCTTCAAGCTTTTCTTTCAGTTCATCGCTTAATATCTTTTTAGAGGATATTTCTTTACTAATATCTCTATGATGTGTATTCATATATTCAAGCATTGCTGCTTCAAATCTTCTAATATCAACAATTTTTATATCTGACATAAAATCATTTACTGCTGCATATAAAATAATTATCTGTTCTTCCACTGGCATAGGTTTGTATTGATCTTGTTTTAAAACTTCTACCAATCTCTTACCTTTTTCTAATCTTCTTTGAGCATCTTTATCTAAATCTGATCCAAATTGGGCAAAAGCAGCCAATTCTCTATATTGAGCTAGCTCTAGCCTTAATGTTCCTGCCACTTGCTTCATGGCCTTAATTTGAGCATTTCCACCCACCCTAGAAACTGAAATACCAGCATTAACCGCTGGACGCTGACCTGCATAAAAGAGTTCTGTTTCTAAGAATATTTGACCATCTGTTATAGAAATGACATTAGTAGGTATATATGAAGTCACATCTCCTGCTAAAGTTTCTATTATAGGTAAGGCTGTAAGTGAACCTCCACCTAGCTCTTTAGATAGTTTAGCCGCTCTTTCTAACAATCTAGAATGTATATAAAATACATCTCCAGGATAAGCTTCTCTACCAGGTGGTCTCCTAAGAAGCAAGGACATAGTCCTATATGCTACTGCATGTTTTGACAAATCATCATATATTATAAGCACGTCTTTTCCTTTATTCATAAAATACTCACCAATACTACAGCCCGCATAAGGAGCTAAGTACTGTAATGGGGCAGAATCAGAAGCTGTAGATTCTACTACCACGGTATAATCTAATGCTCCCATTTCTGTAAGGGTGTTAACTATATGAGCAACAGTGGATTGCTTTTGCCCTATAGCTACATATATACATACCACATCCTTACCTTTTTGATTTAATATGGTATCTAGAGCTAAGGCAGTTTTACCTGTCTGTCTATCTCCTATTATTAGCTCTCTTTGACCTTTACCAATGGGTATCATTGAGTCGATGGCTTTTATACCCGTCTGTAAAGGTTCATTCACCGAGCTTCTTTCTATAATGCTAGGAGCGGGTATTTCAATGGGTCTCATACCATCATTTTTTATTAGTCCTTTTCCGTCCACAGGTACTCCTAATGAATTTACAACACGACCTATAAGTGCATCCCCCACAGGTACTTCTACTATTTTGCCAGTTCTTTTAACTACATCCCCTTCTTTTATATTTTTCTCAGGGCCTAAAAGAACACAGCCTACATTATCTTGCTCAAGATTTAAGGCCATACCATAAATATTATTAGGAAATTCTAAAAGCTCTCCTTCCATACACTCATCTAAACCATATACTCTAGATATACCATCTCCTATTTGTATAATGGTACCTGAGTCAACGGTTTTAATCTTCTTCTCATACCTTTGTATTTCTCTTTTAATGATTGATGTTATCTCTTCAGGTTTTATATTCATAGCTTCACCTCTATTCTGATTTTAGAGTTAATTCTTTCATCTCCTGCAATTTTGATCTTAAAGTCCCATCTATAACGTCGTCTCCCACTCTCACATACACTCCGCCTAAGATGCTTTTATCAATTTCTTCATAAAAGATGATTTTCTTCTTATATTTATTTTCAAGTTTTATTCTAAGCTCTTCTAATTCATCTTCTTCAAGGGGTATTACGCTCTTAATATTAGCCTCCAATGTATTGTTCTTTTCCAGATGAATTTTTTCCAGTTCTCTTAATTTTTCTTTTAAATATAAAATTCTATTTTTCTCTATAAGTATGAGTAAAAACGAAAGCAAATCTTCGTCTATCTTACCCTTAAATATATTAATAAATGTACTTTTCTTCTTAGAAGTACTGATTTGAGGGTGCTTAATAACATTTTGAAGATCTTCGTTATTGTATATAATATCGCATATTTCTCTTAAATCATTTAAAAACTCTGGAACCTTGTTCTTTTCTTCAGCAGCTTTATAAAGAGCTAATGCATACCTTCTATCTAAGTATTCATACATACTAGACACCCACCTTAGAAATGAAATCCTTAATTAATTTTCTGTGCTGATCCTCATCAATAACTCCCTCTAGAGCTTTTAAAGAAATTTCAAAAGCTAAATCTACAACTTGTGACTTAACTGCTTCTTCAGCCTTCTCTCTTTCACGTTTAATCTCCAAGTTAGCTCTTTGCATAATTAAATCTGCTTCATTGTGAGCATCCTCCACTATTTCATTGTATACTTTCTCTGCATTTTCTTTATATTCTTCCGTAATTGCTTTTCCTTGTTCTTTAGCGATCTTAAGAAGCTTTTCATTTTCTAGCATAAGGTTTCTTGCTTTTGCAGCATCCTGCTGGGATTTTTCAATATTATTCTTTATTCTTTCTCTTCTTTCTTTTAAGGCTTTAGTAATACGCTTAAAAAAGAAATGGGACATAATAAAATAAAGAATAATAAAATTAATTATAGACTCTATCACCACAGACTTATCTATATTCATATAATCACCAAAGCCCCCTTCCAGGCTCAAATTTTAATAGTGCCCTTTGGGGCACTATAACATGACTTTTATTAGCTTATTACTCTTATAAGTAAAATTGAAACTAGCAATCCATAAATTGCTGTAGCTTCTGCAAATCCACAACCAATTATTAAAGCTGATAAAATTTTACCACTGGATTCTGGTTGTCTTGCAATACTTTCCACAGCTTTTCCTGTAGCGTTTCCAATTCCTATTCCTGCTCCAATACCTGTTAATACTGCAATTGCAGCTCCTATAGCCGCCATAGCTGAAACAAAATCTCTTCCCATTATAAATTCCTCCTAAATTTTAGTGTTCTGATATCAATTTAATATTAATCATTGTAAGCATTGTAAATATAGCAACCTGTATAGCTCCATCAAATATGTCAAAATAAAAATGTAAAGCTATAGGTAATCCTAATGCAGCCACAAACCCAATACTATTTAGTGCTTGGTATACTAATTCCACTATTACCGTTCCTGCTGTTATATTTCCAAATAATCTAAGGCTTAATGATACAGGGAGCATAAATCTTTCAACTATATTTAAAGGAAGCATAGCTGCAAAGGGTTTACCATATCCCAGGAAATAATGAAATATACCAACTTTTTTAATGGCTGTGGCTTGTACTATGAAGAATGTTATTATACCTAATGAAAGGGTTATACTTATATTTTGGGTAGGTGGTTTTATGCCGATAAGTCCTGTTAAATTCATTATTAAAACATAAATTATCACTGTTCCAATAAATGGTACAAACCCCAGGTACTCCTCTCCCATATTTTCTTCTACCAGCTTAGAAACAGTTTCCACAAAAACTTCTGAAATATTCTGCATTTTATCTGGCAAGGGTTCAATTTTCTTGGTCATAAACATGCCAAGCACTGTTAAAAATAAGATTATACCCCATTGCGTAACAATTTCTAGAGTTATTAGAACAGGAAAGCCACCTATATAAAAAGTGTATAAAGGAGCCACTTCTTCCAAACTATTCACTTCCTTTCTTAATAAATATTACTCCATAGATTAAAAAGGAAATATAATGTACCGTAAATCCAAACACAAAAATCAAGCTATATGATGTATTTATGAAGGTTAGTATTGCTCCTACTGATGCAACAACTAATATTCTAACAGCATAGCTTACATATACTATAATTTCCTTGTTATTAGATTTTATAACCTTGGAAGTAATAAATGTTGAAGTTATGAAATTACCCATAGAAAGTAATAAACCTAAGTCAAAAACCAAAGCCATATCATAACTTTTAAATAAAATAATGATGGGTGATATTAGCAATAATAATGCAATATCAATTAATGAAACTTTCTTAATAAGGTTAGTTAATTCTTTTTCCATATGTGACATCACCTAAAAAAATCATGTGATAATTATATTACTATAATAAATAAAATATAAAATGGAATTTAAAGCAATATAAGGCCATAATATAAGCTATATCCCTAGCAGGTGCATAATTTCCGGCTTTTTCTTCAGTATCCTTTTAGTAGTTATTATTTACATTAAGTATGCTACAAATTCATTATTACTATTCATTTTTCTAATATATCTGAATATTTGATTATAATACTTTGTATGAATGTTTACGTTTTCTCTTGTGTGTAAAAATTTACATTTTGCCAAAAATACATTTTTAGCAAAATAAATTTTTCATTAGTAATTATTCTTATTATATTTTATTGTACTAAATTTGAATCCAATAACATTGATTTATGCAAAAATTTTATAAACAATTCAAATAGTATTATAAAATAACCTGTAATATATCCACATATTAGTTAAATTTATGTATAAAAAATCAGGTAGTACTATTTTGTAGTACTACCTGATCTTTTACTTATATATTTTTGCGACAAATTTTATAATCTTTCAACTATTAATGAGGTACCCATACCTCCACCTATACAAAGGGTAGCAAGTCCTTTTTTAGCATCTCTTTTTTCCATTTCATGAAGCAATGTAACTAGTATTCTTGCTCCTGAAGCACCCACTGGGTGTCCTAATGCTATTGCACCACCGTTAACATTTACCTTGTCCATATCAAATTTCAAATCTTTAGCTACTGCTAAACTTTGTGCAGCGAAAGCTTCATTTGCTTCTATAAGATCTAGGTCTTCCACAGACATATTAACCTTTTCCAAAGCAACTTTTGTTGCATGGAATGGTCCATATCCCATAATGGATGGATCTAAACCTTTTGAACCGTAAGAAACTATTTTTGCAAGAGGTTTTATTCCTAACTCTTTAGCTTTTTCTGCGCTCATAATAACAAGGGCAGCAGCACCATCATTTATTCCAGATGCATTACCAGCTGTAACTGTTCCATCCTTTTTAAATGCAGGCTTAAGTTTTCCTAAACTAGCTTCTGTGGCACCGAATCTTGGGAATTCATCTGTGTCAAAAACTATTGGATCACCTTTTCTTTGAGGAATTTCTACAGGAACTATTTCATCCTTAAATCTTCCTTCTTTTATTGCTTTTTCAGCTTTGTTTTGAGATTTAACTGAAAAGGCATCTTGCTCTTCTCTTGTTAATCCCCACTGCTCAGCGATATTTTCAGCAGTAATTCCCATATGATATCCATTGAAAGCATCAGTAAGAGCATCAAGAATCATAGTATCTACTAATTTTCCGTCACCCATTCTTTGTCCCCATCTAGCATTTTTAAGTACGTATGGAGCCAATGACATATTCTCTGTACCACCAGCTATAATTACGTCTGCATCTCCAAGTTTAATCATTTGAGTAGCCATAGCTACAGTTCTTAAACCAGATCCACAAACCATATTAATTGTTGTTGCAGGAACTTCCACTGGTAAACCAGCATTTACTGAGGATTGTCTTGCTACGTTCTGCCCTAACCCTGCTTGTATTACATTACCAAAAAGCACTTCATCTACCTGCTCTGGTTTTATCCCTGCCCTTTTTACTGCTTCTTTTATTACTATACTACCTAAGTCTGCTGCAGATACGCTCTTAAGGCTCCCTCCGAAGGATCCAATAGCAGTTCTTACAGCACTTGCGATAACAACTTCTCTCATTTTACAACCTCCTAAATAAATATCTATTAATTTGTATAAATTGCCCACCTCTATAATTATAGCATTTTTATATTTACTAGCAAATAAAGTTATATGTTAAAAAATAGCTTAATAGCACATTACAGCATATTACATTGTTATTTTTTTAACTATCCTCGTTATTTGAACTCTTTTATTTCTATATCCTTTAATCCAAAATAATTTATTATAGCATCTGCAATTCTTTTTGAAGCTTTACCATCTCCATAAGGATTCACAGCTTTCTTCATGTGCTCATATTCTTCTTTATTATTTAGAATTTTATTAGCTTCTTCTATTATTACTTCTTTATTTGTGCCAACTAATTTCACAGTGCCAGCCTCAATTGCTTCTGGTCTCTCAGTTACATCTCTTAGCACCAAAACCGGTTTTCCTAAATGAGGTGCTTCTTCTTGAAGTCCGCCTGAATCTGTCATAACCATAAAACACTTATTCATAAGATTATGTGTTTCTCTAGTATCTAAAGGAGGTAATAAATGTACCTTCTCTTTTTTATCTAGATGTTTATATACCACATCTTTTACCACTGGATTAAGATGTACCAAATAGACCAATTCCACATCTTCATTTTCTTCTATAACTTTGTTAAGAGCATAACAAATATTTTCTATACCCTCACCCCAATTTTCTCTTCTATGGGCAGTTATCATTATAACTTTTTTATTTTCGTAATCTATATTGTTAAGTTCTTCTGTTTCAAACTTATAATCTTCTTTTACAGTATGGCACATAGCATCAATAACCGTGTTACCAGTAACTATTATATCATTTTCACAAACACCTTCCCTAAGAAGATTTTCTTTTGATCCTGGTGTAGGTGCAAAATGAAGATCTGCAATAGCCCCTGTGAGTTTTCGATTCATCTCTTCTGGAAATGGAAAGTACTTATCGAAAGTCCTTAATCCTGCTTCTACGTGTCCTACTTTAATTTTTTGATAAAATGCTGCTAAAGCTCCACCAAAGGTTGTGGTGGTATCTCCATGAACCAATATCATGTGTGGCTTTTCCTTTTCAAAAACCTCTTCTAAACCTTCTAAAACCCTATTAGTTATTCCTGTAAGGCTCTGCTTATCTTTCATTATATTGAGGTCATAATCAGGAACTATATCAAATAATTCCAAAACTTGATCAAGCATTTCCCTATGTTGAGCAGTAACGCATACCTTTGATTCAAATTCCTCCCTATTTTCTAGTTCTTTTACTAAAGGAGCCATTTTAATTGCTTCTGGTCTCGTTCCAAATATAGTAAGTATTTTAATTTTGTTCATTTTGTCCTCCTGTTGATTTGGTGTTATTAATCTCTATTCTTAAAAAATCCTGATTTGTATGCTAGTATGACAATAAATACAACTACACCTAATAATAGAAAATATGAACTAATGGTGCTTATTTCCATTGCAAATATTGAAATAGCACCTAAAATAGCACTCATTATATACATTATTGTAACAACCTGTCTCTGAGTAAGCCCTATGGCTAATAGTCTATGATGAATATGTCCTTTATCTGCTTGATATATTGGTTTCCCATTTATTTTTCTTCTTATCATTGCAAATATTGTATCATATATTGGAAGTCCTAAGGCTAAAATAGGTACTACTATAGAAAAGGCTGCTGCCGACTTAATAGTCCCTTGTATAGATATTGACGCAAGCAAAAACCCTAAAACCTGTGCTCCATTGTCACCAAGAAAAATATCTGCAGGATTAAAATTAAACGGAATAAATCCAATAATAGCACCACTTAATACCGCTGTAAATAACGAAGCTGATTCTCTACCTGATAAAATAGAAATAAAGAACATAGTAATACAAGCTATCAAAGATATTCCTGAAGCTAATCCATCTAATCCATCCATTAAGTTTATTGCATTAGTCACTCCAACTATCCATACAATAGTTAAAGGTATAGAAAATAACTTTATACTTATATAAGTATCTTTATAAAAAATAAAGGGATTAGTAACCTTTTTAATTACTACACCAAAATAAATTACAATAGCTGCTGAAATGATTTGAAATAATAGCTTCTTATATGGTTTTAAGTCAACTATATCATCTAGTAATCCACCTAATAATACCACTAAAGCACCAAGTAGTATACCGATTTCATCTCTTTGTATAGATCCCCTTCGCATAATTAAAATAGTAATAATAAATGCTAAATAAATCCCAACACCGCCTAATAAAGGCATGGGATTTTTATGTATTTTTCTTTTGTCTTTTGGAATATCTAATATATTCAATTTAATAGAAAGCGTCTTCATTATGGGGGTTAATATAAAGGATAAAGTAGCGGAAATCAGTATCCACATAAAGTAATTCTTCATATTCATCATCCTAAATCAAATGTTTTTTAGGGTCTGGTGCAATTTAGATATAAAGTGATAATTATATGACTTTTAAACATAATCAAGATAATTATACATTACCATTTTATGAAAGTAAACATAGTGCAAAGACTAAAAGTTACACTTTTAGTCTTTGCTTAAAGGTTTAATTTATTTTGTTCCGAATAATCTGTCTCCAGCGTCACCTAAACCAGGAACTATATATCCATTTTCATTAAGTTTTTCATCAATGGATCCAAGATATATATCTACATCAGGATGAGTATCTTGCACTAGCTTAACTCCTTCAGGAGCTCCTATTAAACAAACCAATCTTATGTACTTAGCGCCTTTTTTCTTAAGAAGTGTTATAGCATCAGCTGCAGAACCACCTGTGGCCAGCATTGGATCTACTACAATCACATCTCTTTCAGAAATATCTTGTGGTAGCTTGCAAAAGTACTCTACAGGTTGAAGCGTCTCTTCATCTCTATATAAACCAATATGACCTACTTTTGCAGCAGGTATAAGCTTAAGCATTCCATCTACCATTCCTAAACCAGCTCTTAATATAGGCACTATAGCCATCTTTTTCCCCGCTAGCACTTTACATTTAGTTGTGCATATTGGTGTATCTATATTTATTTCTTCTGTTTGAAGATCTCTAGTAACCTCATATGCCATAAGCATTGCTACTTCTTCTACTAATTCTCTAAAATCCTTAGAACCTGTATTTTTATCTCTTATAAATGCTAGTTTGTGCAATATTAATGGATGTGCAATTTGTGTAACTTTACTCATTATCTTATTCCCCCTAAGCTTTTTTACTTTTGATATTTTTTCTCTATATCAGAGATTTTATTAATTCTTC
Organism: Clostridium amylolyticum; assembly: GCF_900142075.1. Classification (GTDB taxonomy): domain Bacteria; phylum Bacillota; class Clostridia; order Clostridiales; family Clostridiaceae; genus Clostridium_AA; species Clostridium_AA amylolyticum. The sequence continues at coordinate 98,674 of NZ_FQZO01000001.1, read as the reverse complement.
TCAAATGCCTATCGCCTTCAAATTGGCTATTTAAGAAGGTATCTACTATTTCTAATGCTAATCCTGTTCCTATTACCCTTTCACCCATGGTAAGTATATTGGCATTATTATGCTCTCTACAGGCATGAGCACTAAAGGTGTCATGACATAATGCTGCCCTAACTCCTGCTATTTTATTAGCTGCTATACCAATGCCTATACCGGTACCACAGATTAATATCCCTAAATCGTATTGTTTTGCGGCTACAGCTTCTCCCACTTCTAATGAAATATCAGGATAATCACAAGACTCCTCACTAAAAGTACCAAAATCCTTATATCCAATTCCTTTTGCTTTAAGATGTTCAATAATTTCTTTTTTTAATCTAAATCCACCATGGTCACTGCCAATTGCTAGTTTCATTGAATACACCTCCATATTTATTAAAAAAAGAGATAGTAAGCCTATAAACCTCTATCTCTCTTTATTTTTTCCAATAATAAATCTATTTTGTTTTCTAAATCATTATAAGTTTTTTTATAGATTTCAAAGCTGCCGCCGAAAGGGTCTACAATATCACCTTTAACGCCGACATATTCGTTTAAAGTAAAAGTTTTGTCTGAATACTCTAAGTAATTTAATTTTAATATATCCTTCATATAATCAGTCATAGTTAAAATTAAATCAGCTTCATTAAGTAAATCTTTAGTTAATTGTACCGCATTTCTAGAACGGATATCTTCATTTAAATTATCAAGAACTAACTTAGCAGCATGTAAGGAAGCTTTACTTCCACTAATAGCAGAAAGTCCAGCTGAAACAGCTTTAACATCTTTCATAGAATTTTTACTGTTAAAAATTGATTCTGCCATAGCACTTCTACAAGTATTACCCGTGCATACAAATAAAACTTTCATGTTGCCCTCCTAATCAATCTTAATAATATCAAAGCCTGCAGCTTTTGTAAGTCTATTCATAATAGCAATTCCCAAGCCTTCTCTAATAAAAGACTCTGATAGAATAATATCTACATTTTTATCATCAAAGGTCCTTAAAGTTTCAAAGAGGTTTTTTGCTATTTCTTGAAGATTTGCCCTGCTGCCTAAAGATATAACCTCTCCCACCTTATAATAGGGAAGAGATTCATCTGTAGCCATTATGCCTACCTTTAAATTTTCGTCTATATAATTTAACACCATTTCGTTGATTTTTTCAATAGTTTTTTGAAAATCTCCTTGGATTATTTTTAACTTTGCCTTAGGAGCATAATGTCTATACTTCATTCCTGGAGCTTTTGGCTTTAAATCTTCCTTGGGTTTATTCATTATAGCTGCATCTATATATATACTATCATTAATACTTCTTAACATTTCTAAAGTTATTGCCCCAGGCCTTAGTATACATGGAGGATTTACAGAACAATCTACAATAGTAGATTCTAATCCAACTCTACTCTCTTCTCCCCCAAGTATGTAATCCACTCTTCCATTTAAGTCCTCAATACATCTTTGAACATCTGTAGGACTAGGTCTACCGCTTATATTAGCTGAAGGAGCAGCTATAGGTACCCCACTAGCTTTAATGAGCTCTAATGCAATCTTTGTGTAAGGCATCCTTATACCTATAGTGTCAAGACCAGCGCTGGTAACTGAAGGGACAATATCAGATTTTTTTAATATCACAGTAAGAGGCCCTGGCCAAAATTCATCTATAAGCCTTTTGGCTATATCAGGTACTTCCTTAGCATATTTATTTATATCTTTATCAGCCACATGAATTATAAGTGGATTATCTTGAGGCCTTCCTTTAGCTTCAAATATTTTTTTTACAGAAACCTCATCAAGAGCATTAGCTCCCAAACCATAGACCGTTTCTGTAGGAAAAGCCACCAAGCCTCCTTTTTTAATAACCTTTGCTGCTTCATTAATAGCTTCATAATTAATATTATCTTCTTTTATTATTGCAACTTTTGTATCCAAAATATTCACTTCTTTCGCTTCTAATTCACAAGATTAAAATAATCTAAATTAAGTTTATCATTATAAAGCCCAATGTCAAACCAATTATAACACTTAATGTATTAAGAATTCCTGACCATAATTTGTTGGATTCAGGTATAAGCTCTCCAAAGACTACATACATCATTATACCAGAAGCCAAAGCAAGGCTTAAACCAAGATAGAAATCAGAAATTTTTCCTGTCATTACTCCTAAAGCCGCTCCTAAAGCAGTGGGTAGTGCTGTTAAAAATGCGTAAATTATTATTTTGCCAACTTTTACATTAGATGCCATAAGGGGGGCAGTCACTGCTATTCCCTCTGGTATATCATGTAAAGCGATTATAATGCTCATCTGAACGCCTAAATTTTGTTCTACCAAAAAACCGCATCCCATTATAATACCTTCAGGAAGATTATGTAACATCAAACCTAGGGATGTTATTATAGCCACCTTCATATAATTGCCAGTTTCCATACTTTTTTTTTCAGTAATTTTTTCAATAAGCATAACTATTCCTATACCTATGGAGTAAAATATTACAGTAAATAATATATTCGTCTTATTTATAGCTTCAGGAATAAGTTCAAATACCACTACAGCCAGCATTAACCCACCAGCAAATCCCATAATAGTCCCTAAAAGCTTTTTGCTTGGATTTCTTACAATTACCCCTATGGATGCTCCTATCATAGTTCCTATAAGAGAAATGCTCATAGCTAAAATAATTATTGAAAAATATTTAAACATAAAAAAACCCCCTTAATGTGCATATTAAATCTTATTTGCAGCATAAGAGGAATATAACTAATAGTATGTATTTTAATATCTTATCTTTTTTAAGTTTGATATGCTATTTTCTGTAAAAACAGCCTTAACACAATTTTTAAATAACGCTTCAAGGAGCTCATATTTTAAGAACCCGCCTTTTTTAACTACAAAATAATAATATTCAAATTCTGGATCTATATGCTTTATTTTTATATATTCATGAGCTGCTAAAGGGTATTTTTTTAGAAAGTTCTCCGTTATAGGTTTAAAAAATTTATTTCTAAATTTTTGTGTAGTTAATACGATGATCTGAAGATCTTCATAGTCCTTTTCAGTATGTATACAAACAACCTTATCACAAAGTATGTTATATTTCTTTTTTAGCAAACCAATTTTTAATATCATCTTATTATTGCTTAAATTAAATTCTAAAGTCCAATTATCTTTAGCTAAAATAATTGCAACAAATATCAATATTTCTATAAAAATCAGATAGCTTACAAAAAACAACTCTGTTTTTCCAGTTATATATACAATTAAAGGTAATGAAAAAAATAATATTGTCATTAAAATAATAAATCTTTTATATGACTTTCTTTGCTTTTCATAAGCTTTATAAATATCCATTTTACACCTCAGAAAGTAAAATATATTTAAAGCCTTACATAATTATGTAAGGCTTTAATATTAGAATCCACCAACATTTCCCATAGCTTTCATCTTTTCAGCCTGATCATATGTTATTAATGAATTAATCATCTCGTCTAGATCTCCATTTAGAAATGATTCTAATTTATAAAGGGTTAACCCTATCCTATGATCTGTTACTCTCCCTTGAGGATAATTATAAGTTCTTATTCTTTCACTTCTATCCCCGGTTCCAACTTGACTTTTTCTATCTTCAGCTATGCCTGCAGATCTTTCTGCCTCAGCTTTTTCATATAGTCTTGCCATAAGAACCTTCATAGCTTTTTCTTTATTCTTAAGCTGAGACTTTTCATCTTGGCAAGACACCACTAGTCCTGTAGGAAGGTGTGTAATTCTAACAGCGGAATCTGTGGTATTAACACACTGTCCACCATGGCCAGAAGCCCTAAATACATCTATTCTTATATCTTTTTCGTTAATATCAATGTCTACATCCTCTACCTCTGGAAGTACTGCTACAGTGGCAGTAGAGGTATGAATTCTGCCGCTAGACTCAGTATCAGGAACTCTTTGAACCCTATGAACTCCGCTTTCATACTTAAGTTTGCTATAGGCCCCAACGCCTTTAATCATAAACACAACTTCTTTGAATCCGCCTATATCTGTTTCATTTGTACTCATGAGTTCAACTTTCCATCTTTGGTTTTCAGAGTATCTAGTATACATCCTAAATAGGTTTGCAGCAAATAAAGCAGCTTCTTCTCCACCAGCTCCTCCTCTTATTTCTACAAATACGTTTTTATCATCGTTAGGATCTTTAGGAAGAAGTAGTATTTGAAGATCTTGCTCTAACTTTTGCTGTCTTTCTGTTAGTATATGAAGTTCTTCTTGAATCATATCCTTCATATCTCTATCGCTTTCTTCATTGAACATCTCTTTGCTAGTTTCTATTTCATCAAGTATGTTTTTATACTCTCTGTATTGATTTACCACAGTTTCAATATCAGAATGCTCCTTACATAATTTTTGCCATTCCTTTTGGTTTGCCATTATGGAAGGATCACTGATTTTCACCGATAACTCATCATACTTATTTTCAATAAAATTAAGTCTATCAAGTATCATCTTATCACTCCGTATATATTTTTCTCATAGTTTTATATTATAACATTTTTCTTACCAGTAATCAATATAAAATATTTATGGAACTTCTCCCATTACCACCCTGGAGTTCCCTGCCAAATCGGTGAAACTCCTTATATTTGAGAACCCATTTTCCTTTAAGATTTTAATAACCTCTTCCCTTTGGTCATGACCTATTTCATAGGCTAATATCCCTCCCTTTTTAAGAAGGTTAACTGATTGCATAGTAATCTTTCTATAGAAATCCAGACCATCTATTCCTCCATTTAAAGCAATATGCGGTTCGTAATTTTTTACATCCTCCATCAAAGTATCCATAACAGCTTCTCTTATGTAAGGGGGATTAGAAACAATTATATCATAGGATTCTTTATTAATTAATGCTTCTTCTAATAAATCACTTTTAATAAATTTAGCTCTAGGGTACAAATCAAATTTTTCAATATTTCTTTGGGTTACCTCACCAGCTAGCTCAGAAACATCTATACAGTGAACCTTTATGTTATTTCTATAGTAAGCCAGGCTAACTCCAATAGCACCACTGCCACAGCATACATCACATAAGCTTAATTGATTATCTTCTTCTATGCACTCCAAAACTTTTTCAACTAATATTTCAGTGTCAGGTCTCGGTATTAAAACTCCGGGTTTTATAAAGAAATCAATACCCATAAACTCACATTTTTCCAATATATATTTAATAGGCATTTTTTTCTTTCTCATTTCTATAAGTTCAAAGTACTCTTCACAATGATATCTATCTATTTCTTCTTCCCTATGGGTAATTAAATATATTTTTTCCTTACCAATTACCTTACCCAAAAGCAGCTGACTGTCTAATAAATAGCTTTCAACACCTGCATTATTAAGATCTTTACTTCCTTTATCTAATAAAGATCCTATAGTTTCCTTAATACCCTCTGCAGACTTTAAAGCCTCTATAGCCACTTCAATCTGAGAATCATCTGGCTCTCTAGTGGTTAAAAGCTGAAGCTTCAAACCTGGAGCAGCAAATATTCCTGCTAATTTACTCTGGCTCTTTCCCATCCATTTTATTATTTCAAAGGTAACTCCTGAAACTAAAGGTAAAAGTACGATTCTCCACACTAATCTTTGCCATAAGGATGCCCATCCAGTAAAGGAAAAAATCACTATACTTACTATCATCACCAAAAACAAAAAGTTTGTTCCACATCTAGGATGTAGTCTAGGGTACTTTTTAACATTTTCTACTGTAAGCTCTTCCTCATTTTCGTAACAAAATATAGTTTTATGTTCAGCGCCATGATATTCATAAACTCTATTTATATCATCCATTCTTCCAATAAAATAAATATAGGAAAGAAAAATAATTATCCTTATTACGGCCTCAATTAAATTAAGCCATAATACCCCTAAACCAGCTTTTTTAAATAATGATGTCAACGCTGTAGGTAAAAGAAAAAATAAAGCAACAGATAATAATATGGATATAAAAAGAGTAAAACCTAATATTATATTATCTCCCTTTTCTTTAAATCTTTCATTAAACCATTTTTCAAACTTTGAAGGCTCATCATCTTCTTCATAAAATGAAGCGGAAAAATTTAAAGATTTTAATCCTATCATTAATGAATCAATTAAACTTACAAAACCTCTTATTATAGGCACTGATAAAATCTTATTCTTTTTAGTAATAGGCAATCTTTTTTCAAATTCTACTTGTATTCTACCATCTGGCTTTCTAACTGCAGTGGCTGTGCCTTTAACCCCCCTCATCATAACGCCTTCAATTACGGCTTGACCGCCTACTTGAGTATTTCTCATATATAATCCATCCTTTATTTGCTTAATTGCTTATCCATTTCTGATTCCTTTAGATATTTAAAATAGCATTGTCCACATAAAGATTGATATTCTACATTATCTATAAGGTCAATAGCCACTTGTTCCCCTTTAAATACATATTTCCCATTTATCTTTCTACCATTTAAAACAGCCTTTCTTCCACAGGTACATATAGTTTTCATCTCTTCAATGCTATGAGCCAATAGCAAAAGCCTCTCACTGCCTTCAAAACCATTCATTAAAAAGTCTGTTCTAAGGCCATAACAAATTACAGGTATATCTAATAAAACTGCAATTTTAAATAATTCATCAATATGATGCTTTTTAAAAAATTGAACTTCATCTGCAAGTATACAATGGATGTCATCCTGTTCATCCTGAAGTTTTTTTATACTATCATATATATTCTGTTCATCCCTTATAACAAGATCCACAGACCTCTCTACTCCTAATCTTGAAAGAAGCTTATCTCCACCTTTTTTATCTGTCATGGGTTTTATAATAAGTACTTTCATACCTCTCTCTTCGTAATTATATGCCACTTGCATTAAGCTAGTAGATTTCCCTGAATTCATCGCTCCATATCTAAAATAAAGTTTTCCCATACTAACTATACATCCTTTCAATGTCTTAAATAATACTATTATGATTATATCATTTAACCTACCTTATAAAAAGCAGAAATTATATTAAAACACTCCGCTAATATCTTGACTGTATTTATTAAATCGTGTTATACTAATGAAGTTATAAATAAGGATTTTTAATCTTGAAAGAGGTGAAATAAATGAGAGAAGGCATACACCCAAATTATAATCATGACGCAGTAGTAAAGTGTGCTTGCGGTAACACTTTTACCACTGGTTCTATAAAAGATGAGTTAAAAGTTGAAATATGCTCAAAATGCCATCCTTTCTTCACTGGAAAGCAAAAAATTGTTGACGTAGGTGGAAGAGTTGAGAGATTCAACAAGAAGTTTAATCTTAAAAACGAAAAATAATCTCTGCTAATGGGAAAGACATAGTCTTTCCCATTAAGTTTTCATTTCCTTAATTCATTTCCTTAATTCATTCTTAAGTAATTCTTAATAATTCCATTTTTCCTTTACAAGATTTATATAAATGATAAACTAATTATATAATATAATAATTTTTATATGGAGAGTAATGCGAAAATGAAAAAGGTATTAATATTGACTACATCCACTGGACAAGGGCATAATCAAGCTGCTGATTCATTAAAACATACCTTTGTTAAAAATGGCTTTGAAGTTATAAAATATGATTTTTTAGATAATAATAGTAAATTTTTAACCAAGTGTATAGTTGGAGGCTATGAATTATTAGTATCAAAAACCCCCAAAGTTTATGGTGGCATATACAAAATCACTAATTTTTCAAATATAAATTCTAGTTTAAAATTAGCTTTTTTGCGCACAGTAAACAAAGTTAATGATTATATCTCTAAGTGTAATCCAGATATAATTATAGGGACTCATCCCCTTTCCGTTAATATAATCGCATCTTTAAAAAAGCAAAAAATGATAGATATTCCCTTCATATCCATAGTAACGGACTTTAAAGCTCATTACGCTTACATAAGCCCCTATGTAGATGCATACATTACTGCTAGTGAATATACAAAGCAAAAAATGTCTGAAGGAATTATACCTGAAAATAAAATATACCCCTATGGAATTCCCATTAAGCAAGAATTCTTTTCAAAAGAGGATGCTTTTTTAAGGATGGAAAGAGACGATTATTTCAATATACTTCTCATGGGAGGAAGTATGGGACTTAATAATATATTCTATGTCCTTGAAGAATTAATGAAGAATACAAACAAACTTAGGATTACCGTGATATGCGGCAACAACTCTGAACTTAAGGAAAAATTAGAAGAGCATTATAAGACGACACCAGAGTATAAAAAGATTCATATTTTAGGTTTTACTAAAGCTGTATCTTCCCTTATGGAACTTTCAGATGTAATAATTTCAAAACCTGGAGGGCTAACATCATCAGAATCTTTAGTGAAAAATTTACCTATGATTATACCTTTTGCCATACCAGGGCAAGAAACAGAAAATGCTGAATTTTTATCCTCCATAGGATGTGCGATTTACGAGCCTAATTTAAAAAATCTTAACCCTAGGTTAAATGAACTTATAACAAATCCTAAAAAACTTCAAGATATGAAAGATAATATAGAAAAGGTTGCTAAACATTATTCCTTAAACGAAATAGTAACCTTATCAAATAAATTAATTGATACTTATAAGAAGTAAAACAAGCTCTTTGAGAGCTTGTTTTATTTTTTATAAGTTGTTTTTTTGGAATACATTAATAAATTCTTTATTACTATTAGTTTTTGAAAGCATATTAATTAAGTTTTCTGTAATAGTATCAATATTTCCATCCCTGTACATGATTTTTCTAATACCGAAAGCTACTTCTTTTTCATCATCTCTTAAAAGAAGATCTTCTTTTCTTGTACCTGATTTGTAAATATCTATAGCTGGGAATATTCTTCTTTCTTGAAGCTTTCTATCTAAGTGCACTTCCATATTTCCTGTACCTTTAAACTCTTCAAATATCATGTCATCCATCCTACTGCCAGTTTCCACTAAAGCTGTAGCTAATATAGTTAAACTTCCACCTTCTTCAATATTTCTAGCGGCTCCAAAGAACTTTTTAGGCATCACTAATGCACCGGGATCCAGCCCTCCTGATAGAGTTCTTCCCGTAGGTGTAATGGTAAGATTATATGCTCTAGAAAGTCTAGTAATACTATCTAATAATATTACAACATCTTGACCCATCTCTACTACTCTTTTTGCTCTTTCCAGCACCATTTGAGCAACCTTAATATGATTTTGTGGTTCTTCATCAAAGGTAGAATATATTACTTCTCCATTAATAGACCTTTTCATATCTGTAACTTCCTCTGGTCTTTCATCTATAAGAAGAACAATAAGTTTTATATCGGGATAATTGTGCGATATGTTTTGAGCTATCTTTTTTAGAAGTGTAGTTTTCCCTGCTTTAGGAGGAGCAACTATTATACCTCTTTGCCCTTTTCCTATAGGACATATTATGTCCATAAGCCTTGAAGAGAGATCTTTTTCATTGTTTGTTTCTAATCTTAATCTTTCTTGTGGATAAATTGGTGTAAGATATTCGAAAGGCTTTCTTCTCACTGCCTTTTCAGGATGCTCGCCATTTACCATTTCAACATATAAAAGAGCCTTAAACTTTTCTCCTTCTTTGGGTAGTCTAACTTTGCCTTCCACCTCATCCCCTGTTTGAAGATTGAATCTTCTAATTTGAGAAGGAGAAACATACACATCGCCATCACCACTTAGGTAGTTTTTACATCTTAAAAATCCAAAGTTATTATTTTCTTGGATTTCTAAAACTCCACGAGCTTTTTCCGAATCATTAATCATTTCTTTAAGCTTTTCTTTCTTCTCCTCACCATTTTGCTGTATAGCCTCTACATTATTTGAGGATTCCTTAACTTCTTCCTGAGGCTTTACTTGTATTTTGGGAGAAATCTTTTCAGTAAGCTTAACACCAGCTATTTCTACAGTTTTAGGAATATGTTTTTTTATTTCCTCCTGTAACTCACTTTTCTTTAGCTTTGAAATATTTTTTAACCCCAAATTTTTTGCAACATCTTTTAATTCTAACAATGTCATATCTTGAATATTATCTAAATTCAAAATATCACCTCCATAATAAAATACTAAAGCGGACACATAGTATATAGGGATTTAAAATAGGTTTAAAGAGAGGCCTTAATTCTATTTTAATTATTAACCAAAATAAAATAATTATAACAGTTTAAAGGAAACTGCTTATCATTATAAATAGTATTAATAACTATATCTTTACTTAATTCTACAAAGTTAATTAAAATCCTTCTAAAAAACATTTTTTATTTTTTTACTTATTTACTTCCTCTATTTATACACCTCTCTACAAAATCTCTAAAAAGCGGATGTGCCTTATTTGGTCTAGACTTTAATTCAGGGTGAAACTGCACGGCAACAAACCATGGATGATCCTTTATCTCCACAATTTCTACTAATCGCTCATCAGGACTTACTCCTGTTAACGCCATACCTTTATCAGAAATAATTTTTCTATATTCATTATTAAATTCATATCTATGTCTATGTCTCTCATATATAATTTCTTCACCATAGGAGTTATAAGCCTTAGAGTTTTCTTCTAATTTACAGGGGAAAAGTCCCAGTCTCATAGTTCCTCCCATTTCATCTATATCCTTCTGTTCAGGCATAAGATCAATAACCGGATAGTTTGTATTTGGATTTATTTCCGAACTATGAGCTCCTTGTAAATTTAAAACATTTCTTGCAAACTCTATTACAGCGCATTGCATCCCAAGGCATATACCAAGAAAAGGAACTTTATTTTCTCTGGCATATTTTATCGCTTCTATTTTCCCCTCTATTCCTCTATCTCCGAATCCCCCCGGAACAAGAATTCCATCTACACTTTTAAAGAGTTCCTCTGCATTTTTATTATTAACCTTAGTAGAATCTATCCAACTTATATCGACATTAACCCCATTAGCAAAACCACCATGATTTAAAGCTTCTACTATAGATATATATGCATCATGAAGTTCTACATATTTACCCACTAAAGCTATAGTTATATTTCTATGTAAACCCTTTATGTTCTTCACCATTTGTTCCCACTCTGAGTTATCAATATCATTACATTTCATACCTAACTTTTCACATGCTATATTATCCAATCCTTCTTTATGAAGCAGTAAAGGAATCTCATAGAGATTTTCTGCATCTAGGTTCTGAATAACAGACCTACCTTCTATATTACAAAACAACCCTATTTTATCCTTCAACTCTTGACTTAATGCTTTTTCAGATCTACATACTATAATATCAGGCTGGATGCCTATACTTCTTAATTCTTTAACAGAATGCTGAGTTGGCTTAGTTTTTAACTCCCCAGCCTTGCCAAGAAAAGGCACTAAAGTAACATGAATAAAACATACATTTTCTATGCCTACCTCATACTTTATTTGTCTTATGGCTTCTAAAAAAGGTAAAGATTCAATATCTCCTACAGTTCCTCCAATCTCAGTAATAACTACATCTACTTGTTTTTCTTTTGCTGTTGTATAAACTCTTTTTTTAATTTCATTAGTTATGTGAGGAATTACCTGCACAGTACCTCCAAGATATTCACCTTTTCTTTCTTTAGTTATAACTGACCAATATATTTTTCCTGTAGTAACGTTGTTATTCTTAGTTAGATTTTCATCTATAAATCTTTCATAATGCCCTAAGTCTAAATCCGTTTCAGCTCCGTCATCTGTTACAAACACCTCTCCATGTTGATAAGGACTCATAGTTCCTGGATCTACGTTAAGATAAGGATCGAATTTCTGAATTGATACCTTTAACCCTCTATTTTTTAAAAGTCTTCCTAATGATGCCGCAGTAATCCCCTTACCTAAAGAAGATACAACCCCACCAGTTACAAATATATACTTTGTTTTCATTATTTAAGTCCTCCTTTATTATTTTGTAAAATAGTTAAAAATTTATTTGACATTATGAATAAGAGATATTATAATTAATATTACCCCATAAAATATAATGGGTTAATATTAATTTTTTTAAATACAGTTCATCATACCACATTTCTATACTTCAAGTCTAGTATGTTTTATTACCTATATATATTTTTATAGGTATTTTTTATTTGTTGTAGGTTTATATTAATATTATTGTGTCTATGAATTTTATATAATTGTGTCTATGAATTTTATATAATTGTGCTTATCTTTTCTTCTATGGTAAAATACTTTTCTCTAAATTCTTTATTTATAAAAAATCTTTCTTCAGCTTTCTTAAAATTTAAATTAATTGATTGTTTACTCTTTAAATTTAGTATCTTTAAAATAACATTTTTATCCGTACATCTGTATTTTTTAAATATTAAAAACAACAAATATTTATTGTCTCTATATTTTAAAAGAGTGATTAACTGTTCTTTTGATATCTGATTATATGAACATATAAATTCTATTATTTCTATATATCTATTTTCATTATCAGTGAGCACGCCTAATACCTCCAGTAATATTTTATCCGATAGCTAACCGCCCCTAATACCCCTGCTTCTTCAAGCGGCGGGATAAGTGGCACTAAGCTCCTGGATAAGTTCTTCTAACCTTCAGCCGGAGTAAGTCTTCCTTTTAAGCAAACTCCATCTGAAGCTAAGAATCACTTGATATCTAAATTATTGTCAGTATATAATTATTTTAGACATATTTACTTTATATGTTTTTATCATAAATATAAATCCTCACTCTAAAGTAAAAGAGTGAGGATTTAATATTTTTATGCTTTTATTTTAATTCTAAGCTCTGTAGTTTGAGGTTGTTGTCCACCTATACTTAAATTATAATTTACAAATATCTCTCCACCATTTTCATCCACGTCTACCTTGAGATCTTTTGTATGTATTTTTAGCTCTAACATACCATAAGGCGTATTATAAAGGCTCAAGGACTCGTTGTTCTTTTTAAATTCCATTTGTGTGGAAGTGGTGCCTTCTCTTTCCAGCATAAACTTATCCTGTTGAATAAGAAGTCTTGTTCTCGTACCTTCCATACCAGAAATTTCAGTCTCATCATAAGATGCATGAAATCCGTTTACGTCATGATAAAACTCTCCTGGAGTAATCACTTCTATTAAATCATCCTTATCTACTTCTTGATTGCTAGATATAGATATGATCGCTTTCTTTTTCATGTTAACATCCTTTCTAATCATTTATTGTAAAACTATTCATCTCACTATCTTCTATAGGCTTAACTTCTATTATACTTTTAAGAGGATGTCTATATCTTCCATACTTTATTATAACACTGTTTTCATTTTTTCCCTTAGAATACCTGGCAGCAATGGATGCTGCAATTTCTAAATCCGCTTCATTAAATGTACCATCTATAACTACCATGGCCCCACTATGAGAAGAAGGAAACATTATTATATTATCACTATTTAAAAGTTTTTTAATACCTTCCGCATCTTCTTTTGTTCTTGCAACTATTATTTTTATTGAATTATTAATCCTAAAATGCCTACCAAAGCTTAAAAGCTTGATATCTTCGGGAGTTATATTTTCCTTATACAAAAGTAAGTCTTTCAATCGCTCTGAAAAATTTGGTTCTGTAAGCTTGCACCCCCCTGCTGGAGAAGGATAGTCTACTATGTTCCAATTTGCAGCTAACTCCATCTGTACAGATCTACTTCTTCCTGAAATATCCATCATTTTTTCTCTATCTACAAGTCCTTGAACTTCCATGGGTGTAGGGTCCAAATTTTTAGCGCAAAGAGGTCTTAATATTTTATCAGAAAAACCCGATTCCTTTTTAACCACTTCTAAAGATCTTTTATTTTGGGACATAGGCCTTTGATTTAGAACTTCTCCAGTAATTATAAAATCTGCATTAAAAGTCCTTAATAACTCCCCGCTATATTTCATCATCATAGCATGGCAATCAATACAAGGATTTAAATTTTTTCCATAACCATGCTTAGGCTTCTTTACCATTTCAAAATGTTCTTTAGAAAAATCTATCACTTCAAGAGGAATATCTATTTGTTTACACATCCTCACAGCATTACTCTCACTAAAAAAATATGATTTAAAACATATTCCAATAACTTCTATTCCTTGATCTTTAATTAACTTTGCAGCTAAAATACTATCTAATCCTCCAGATATCATCGCTAATGCTCTAGTCATTATTTTCCTCCATTTTTCAAAACAATTTATCTCCAGATTATAGTTTATTGATATTTTCAAAATAATGCAAGGAAATTAATTTAGAACTAGGAATTACTGAAATATCTTCTTAAAAACTTCCACTATTTTAAACTCTAATTTTATTTCATCTTTACATTCTTTTGATGCACTAGGTTTCTCCACTTTATTAATAGTTTTTTGAGTTTCTGAATAGGAATCCTTAGAGACATTTTGTTTATTATCCTCTGGATTTATTATTTTTAATAATTTGTCTTTAATAGAAGGCCTAGGCGTATTTTGTTTATTTTTGCTTTCACTGACCTTTTTATTATCGGAACTACTTGATTTATTGTTAGCTTTACTTTGAGATTTCTTACCAATTTCAGTATCTTTACTTTCTTCTTTAAGAGTATCATACTCTTCTTTAGACAGATGTTTTTTCATTTGTTCTTCCGTTTCTTCTTCCGCAATCTCACCTTTGGTTACATCAATAAAGCATAATGGCGGAAACATGACACACCACCAATTCTGTCCATTACCCTCACCAATGATTATTCTATAAGCTTCATATTCCCCTTGAGGTAACACTACGGTTCCATATCTTTTTAATGGAAAATTTTCCTTTGATAATTGAGATTTTACACTATAGTTAAACCCTTCACTTTTAATAACCCTTAAAGCAACTTTAACTATATCTTCATCATTTTCCTTTAAAATGTTCCTTGTTTCATCTATGCTTTTTGACTCTTTTAATTTTGGAATAATATATTTTATAATCTCATCTTTAACTTTTTGTTTTAAAGCTTGATCCTTGGAGCTGTCGCTGTTTGCTAGTACATGAAATCTTATTATTTTTCCACTGATACCTTTTATTAGCTTGTCCCTATCATTTGCATTATTTATGTTTGAACACCCACAAAATACTATAGTAAAGGTAAAACATAAAATTATCGAAAATATTTTTTTCATTTAATCAACCCCCGTTATTAGCAATTATTGCCAATATCTTGAGGTTTATTCATTTATTTTTTAAAATTATAATGTTCTAGTAATAAAAACTTCATTGTATTCCATTTTTAGCTTTTCGTAGCATCTTTGAGCTAAAAGCATGTCTTCATAAAAAGCAAATATAGTTGGACCACTTCCGCTCATCAATACCCCTAAAGCATTCATATCCATAATCTTTTCTTTTATTTTTATAAGTTCATTATGTTTTCTCAAAGTAACATTTTCTAAAACATTTTTCATATTTGAACACACAGATTTCAAGTCATCTTTTTCCATATACTTAATTATTTCATCTACTCTAGGATGTTTGTATATTTTAGATATGTCTAGGTGTCTATAAACCTCCTTAGTAGAAATGCCAAAATTAGGTTTAGCTACTACTAAAATATGATTTTTAAAAGGTTTTAATTTAGTTATCACCTCACCTATATTTTCGCATAATGCAGTGCCTCCAGTAATACAATAAGGTACATCTGCACCTAATTGCAGTCCTAAATCCATCAGCTCTTTCTCAGTAGCTTTAACGTTAAATATTTTATTTAATAAAATCAGAACCGTTGCAGCATCCGTACTGCCACCTGCCAATCCAGCAGATACAGGAATATTTTTTTCAATATTTATTTTTACACCGCTATGAATAGAATACTTATTTAAAAATAATTCTGCTGCTTTATATGCTAGATTCTTTTTATCTAAGGGAACATACTTTTTGTTGCAGCTCATAGAGATGCCTTCTCCTTGTTTTTCCACAGTTATTACATCATATAAATCTATCTGTTGCATTATCATCTTTAAAAGATGATATCCATCTTCTCTTTTCCCAACTACGTCTAGGGCAATGTTTATCTTTGCATAAGCCTTAGCCATCATATAATCACCACCTTAAAAATATTATCATTATTTATTATTAACAACATTATAAGAAATGTAAAGAATAAAACTGGACTTTAAGTCCAGTTCTATTAAAATTTTAAATTATGTTTTCCTTATTTAAAGCAATTTTATTATTCTTAATAAATTTTATCACCCTATCATAGTTTTCAAAAAATATTATTATTAAGTCTCCTGGCAAAGCTTTTACCATAGCTTTATTTAGCGCTTCTACTTCATCTAATACTATTTCACATCTATTACTTTTATAATTATTCTGCAAAATTCCTTTTTCTAATAAATTTGCAATTTCTCCTTTTTTTCTTCCTCTCTTATCTTCATCTTCTTTAATATATATATAATCTAAATATTCGCTGCTTATTCTACCTACTTCATAAACATCATCATTAAGTCTATCTCCTGGTATGCCTATTATACCTATAAGCCTATTATGCGGAATTTCTTTTATGGAAGATAGTACTGCTTTATAACCTTCTATATTATGGCCATAATCTAGTACTACTGTATAATTGTTAAAATCATGGATATTGAATCTACCTGGATTATCCTCTTCATTTCCCCTAAAGCTCATTAATCCCTTTCTAATCATACAGTAATCTACTTCTAATCCTACCAGTGCTCCACAAGCTGCCATAGCATTTTCAATATTATGTTTCAGCCTGCCTTTTAGTGTTATTGGAATTTCATCAACACTACATATCTTATAAACCTTATCGTCTTTCTCTACGCAGATGATATTATCTTTAAGATAAATACCATAGCCTCCATCATTTAAATTTTTAAGTAAATAATTATTTTCTCTGTCTTTTCCAAAGAATATCTTATTGCTTTTTACTCTATTTATCATTTGCATACTCCAATAATCCTCAGAATTTAGTACAGCATAACCATTATCTTTTACAGCTTCCACCACTAAAGACTTTACATAAGCCAGCTCTTCTAAGGAATTAATATCATCTATTCCTAGATGATCTGCAGTTATATTGGTTATAATGCCTACATCTGCCATGTCGTAAGCAAGACCATTTCTAATGATTCCTCCTCTTGCCGTTTCCAACACCGCTACCTCTACATCCTTATTAAACAATACTGTTTTGGCACTTTCTACCCCAGTAGTATCTCCTTTATCTATGCATTTTTTACCTATATATATACCACCAGTAGTGGTCATTCCTACAGTATACCCCATAATAGAAAGCGTGTGATATATAAGCCTTGTAGTGGTAGTTTTTCCATTGGTTCCAGTTACTGATACCAAGGGTATATTTTCCTTAGAATTTTTAAATATCATATCTACTATGTCTCCAGCTACATTTCTTTCTTTTCCTACTGTTGGATAATGATGCATCCTTATGCCTGGTGCTGCATTTACTTCAATAATAACACCCTCCTGCTCACTAAGAGGTACTGAAATATCATCACAACATATATCTATTCCACAAATATCTAACCCTAAAGCCTTAGCAGCTCTCACACAAGTTTCAATATTTTCTTCACATATTTCTTCAGTGCAATCTATCGCCATACCACCTGTAGATAGGTTTGCATTATTGCGCAAAATTAACTTTTCTTTACTTTTTATTATACTGGTAAGATTATAGTTATTTTTACTTAAACAATCTATTAACGAATCATCTATTTTAATTTTGGTTAGTGGTTTTTCATGATCTTCCCCTCGAAGTTCATCTTCATTTAATCTTGTTATAAGCTCTTTTATTGTACTTTTTCCGTCTCCGATTATATATGGTGGAATTCTTCTAGAAACTGCAGAAACCTTATAGTCTACTACACACACCCTATAATCATTTCCTCTGTAATACTTTTCAATTATTATATCTTTAAAATCATTTTTCAAAATAGTGTATTTTTTTATAAGCTCTACTTTCTTTTTTATGTTTATCATTACCCCATTTCCTTTACTTCCAAACTGAGGCTTTAAAACCACAGGATAACCAATATCCTCTGCTAATTGTATTAATTCAATGCTATTATTAACCTTATATCCATTGGGTACAGGTATACATTGCTGTTTTAATATGATTTTAGTTAAAAGCTTATCACAGGAAATATCAGCTCCTATACAAGAAGTAAATGGAGAAATGGAAGCTTCAATAATCCTACCTTTTTTCCCATAGCCTAACTGATATAACCCACTATCTCCTACTGAAAGAATTGGTATACCTCTTTTTTCCGCAGCCTTGCAAATTGCTTCAGTACTAGGTCCCATAGCCTCGTTATTCATTATTTGCTTAATATGCTCTAGTCTAGATTTAAACTCTATGGGGTTTTGTGCCACCAAAGAATTTACTATATCCACAGCAAAATTGGCTATAGCTAAGGCAGTATTCTTATAATAATATTGAAAGATTACATAATATATATCACCTTTAATCTCCCGGGCTTTACCGAAACTAACATCCATGTTAAGCCTATTATGGAGTGCAATTATTACATGTTCGCAAATATGAGCAAGGTAAGTTCCTTCATTAAGCCTTATAACAAAGCCACCTTCTTTATAAATACCGCAATGATGCTCCTTAAGCTCTGGAAGAAGTTTTAATATATTATAATTAAAATTAGGAATCATATTACTAGATATATCTTTATATCCTTCTAAATCTAATGTAAGCTTTACACATTTTCTGTGAGAATAAATATTTCTTCCCTCATAAATTCTATAATCTAGAATTTTCATTTTTTATTTTCCTCCTCCATAGGCTCTCTTTTGTTAAGGTCAAAAACATTTCCTTTTATTAGTACATGCATTTTAACATTGAATATAGATAATATTTCATCTTGATACTGTTCTGAAACGTTAGTGTGAGTTATATTCCACCCATCAATAACATAAACTGCACCAGAACCTATTACTTTTAGCATCGCTTTCTCATTAACTACTATGGCTGTATCTTCATCAATACCTATGCCTAATACTTCTGGGTTCTGAGCTATCCCTGCAAGTATTCTTCCTATTCTGCCTCTTTGAGCAAAATGTTGATCAATTATTACATGGTTTATAAAACCTAACCCCGGGGACATTTTAAGGGTGCATTTTCTAGGAGATTCTTCATCCTCTCCCGTTACTATCATAATATCGCTTACCACTGAAGCTCCAGCTGATGTACCTACATAAATACATCCTCTTTCATAGCTATATCTCATCTCGTTGCCTACAGGTGTACCCCCTATTAAACTAGTTATCCTAAGTTGGTCTCCTCCAGTAAAAAATATCAAATCTGCATTTTTAATTATTTCAACATTTTCTTGTAAAAAAGCATGTTTTCTATGATTTATATCTAAAGTCTTTATATTTTTAACTCCTAAGGAACTAAATATTTTTTTATATTTATCCCCTGCTTCTATTGGTGATTCTGTTGCTAAGGTAGCAATAACCAAATTATCATTATTCATATCTATAGAAGAACAAACCTCTTTTAATATTTCTTTGCCTCCTTTTTTATCTTCGGCACCTCCGATTATTATTAAGTTTCTTTTTGTATTTTCAACCAAAATACCACTCCCTAGCATAGCATTTTTTATTTTATCCACAGTTTTTTTAATTATTCAATTTGAGAGTTAAGACTTCTCTTATTTTATCCAATAAAATAAACTCTATGATAAAAATCATAGAGTTTATTAAAAATATCAAAATTTCACCTACATAATTGCTCTTCCAGGGATAAGCAACTTTTCTCCCGGCTTAATTTCACCATTAGGCTCCATATCATTTATTTTAATTAGTTCTTCTTGAGTTATATAATACTTTTTAGAAATACTCCATATATTATCTCCTGGCTGAACCACATAAATGGTTATGCTGCTCTTTTTCTTAGGTTGTTCATCCTCAGTACATTTTACATCTACAAGAAACTCTCTAATGCTTTTATAGTAGACTCTACAACTAGTATTAATAACGGCCTTAACTGCTAATGTATTTGCTTCTATATCTGCATCAATACTCTCTATAGAAGATTTAAGTTTAGCCATCATATCGATTTTAATACCAGCGATCTCTATAGATGTGTTAAAAGGAAGCTCTCCAGAAATAGCAGAAATACTATTATTTTCGTCATTTCCTCTATATATCACTTCACATCTTATAACGCCTTCCACCAATATCTTATTTTCAATTATTTTTTTATCCAGTATAAATATTTTACCAGTGGTATTTAAAATTTGTGATGGCATTAAGTCTTCGGAATCTAAGTATATATTATCCTTAACAATAGTCTCTGTATTGTTTTCCCCTAGCATAAGCACTAGTTCTTGCTTTTCTTTATTAAGTTCCATAGTCATATTAGGTGAATAAGCATCTTCAATAATATCTATATTTTCCTTAGCCAACACTTTAATATTGACATTTATAGGGACTTCAATATCTAAAAGTCTTCTTTCTCCAGTTTCATCTTCTCTAATGCTATATTCAGCAGTATTAGCATAAAATTCGCTTATTGCATGCATATTTGGCGAGACATTTTCCATATCAAATTCATCACTAACATAGATATCATCTTCTAACATGCATACGTCAGCGCTTTCAGAAGCCTTATACATCACATTTATCTTACAAAATGTGCTACATTGAATCCTCCCCTCCATTATTTTAATATCCTTTTTGTGAAGTATGGAGTAAATATTCAATATCTTCCCTAATTCAGGCTTTTCCCCTGAAACTTGAACAGTGGCCTTACCATTTATCTCAGTATTCATATTTCCAATAATCTTATCCATGTAAGCGCTTTGCTTTTGCATCTGTACATCATCTGAAGAATCAATATCTTTCACCATATCAATCCTCTTATTTTCATAAAGGGTACATTTAATTTTAAATATTCCATCCACTGATACTTTTCTCTCATTAATGATACTAGCATTAATATGTTCCACTTCACAGTCTGCTTCACATATCATTCTATGTTCTGCTCCATCAATATCAACCTGACTGTTAAACTTATCATTATAGGAAATGCTGTTCACTGCTAACTTGTCTTCTTCTTTAGCAAAATAGAGTATATTATATTCTACCTGACCTTCTAAATAAACCTTATCCTGCATAACCTCAGTATTTACTATGAATGGTCTGGCCTCAATCATTAGTATTTTCATTACATCAGGATGTGTATCTGGTATTAAATATTCTCCCCTTACCATGGTGTCAATAAAATTTTCATTTAAAAGCTGTTCAAATTCTATGGACTCTCCAACGAGATTTATATCCGACATGCTATCCCTCCCATAAAATACCTACTATAATTTATATACAAATTTCAATAAAAATATGATTAATAATTTAAAATTTACATTATGAATTCATTAATTGTTTCTACAGGAAAAATATCCCTTATTTTAGTCTTTTATTTTTTCATCTCATTTGTAATCGTTTTATTATAATACATAGCATATATTTAAATTTTTTCAAAAAACTTCTCTCAAAATTGTTGACAAACATCATTTAATGTCGTAATATTAATTATGGTTATTGACCATATAACCTCTCATAAATTCTCAATACCCTTTTATACCATAGTTGAAAGATGGAAACCCACCATCTTTCTTTTTTTATAAAAAAACAAAACCGCATCTAAAAAAGATGCGGTTTTGTTAACAGGCTACTAAATACTTCCGAACGATATTTGTACTGTCTTTGTTAGCACGTCTGAATAACTATATGTCACGGTCCTTTGGGTGTCGTTATCTAAACGAATTACAAAAATGCTAGGGTATACGCTTTCTAACACACCTTCATTAACGTATACTTTTCGCCTGCCTCCGTTAGCCTTTAAAGTAACTTTCTCTCCTATATGCCTTTCAATATCATTTTTTATGGAGGCTAAGGTTCTTACTTTTTCCATGCTAAACACCCTCTTTCTCTTCATTATACATTATACATGAGAACTATGAAAATGTCAAATTAACTTACTATTTTATCACTTTCACTTCAATTTTGTCAATGTTAATTTTTTGTTAACTTTGTAAACGTTAATACATAGACTATTATCTCCTTAAATAACAAAGATATTCCTTCTAAATTTATAATTTAAAGAATAAGTAATAAGTAAGAAGTAAAAAGTAAGAGTTTTTGAAAAAATTCAGCAAGGCTGAATTTTCACCACAACTATTACTTCTTAGCTCTTACTTATCTACAAATTTATGGTTTATAGAAATAAAAACCAAGAAAATCCCCCAAGATTTTCCTGGTTTCATCTTTTAATAAATTGTAAGTTTTTCTGATGCTTTTCCAGAAAAACTATCCTCAATTCTAAATTCTAAATTCTAAATTCAATTGAAAATGCAATTTTCAATTGACATAGGGTGATTTTGGGTATCCCTGTCTGTATTTGCCTCTGGTCTCTAGTCCTCCTATCCCCTTTGTACCTGTGATTGTGTTTTCTAGTACATCGGTGATGGGTACTATTTTGTCTATATTGGTGTAGGCTACTTTTTCGCATACAAATACCGGATCCAAGCAGTGGATTAAGACTCGGTTGGGTGAGCTGGCGAAATTTGCACCTGCATCTAGTATTCTTTCATAGCAGGATTGGCAGGCTCCTGCAAAGATTACTAGTTCATCGTAGCTAGAATTATAGTTTCTTAGGGCGCTTACAGCTTCTATAAAGTGCTTTGAATTTCTATAATTGTTTAAATCTAAAAAATCTTTTGTATCCCTTATCATTCCATCGTGACCGGTTAGTACTACAATGTCAGGTTTAACTATCTTCACTAGGTCTATAACTTTAGAAGACTGATCTTTTTCTGCAATAACGTAACCCGTGGCATCTAAGGAAAGCTGCTTATATGCTTTTAGGCATGCTTCTAAGTAATTTTGATCTCCATCAATGTGAAGTATCTTTCCTGGTCTTCCGAAGACCAATTCTTTTGTAGGTACGATCTTTGGGCTCTTTTGCACCCTTTTTAAATCTACCCTGCCTGCCATGACTTTTTTAATTACATCATTTACCCTAGAATTGAATATTCTATCTGTTTCTCCGCTATATTCTTTACTAACAGTCTCTAAATCTACTTCCTTTGAATCGGCTATAATTCTAATATTTATTCCTTTAAGTATATATATTTTTTCTGTGTCATCTTCTTTTATATCTATTATTTTAAAAGTTATATCCTTACCATAAGATTTTCTAACTACGATATCGCCTATTTGCACAGTAGTACTCCTAAACTTATTTTTCATTAATATAATATGAAGCTTATACCTAAATGCTACAAAATAAAAATACGCCTTTATCTTAATAAAAGCGTATTTATAAATAATGATATATTATTTTTGATGATAATATTCTTTAAACTCATCTATAAACCTCATATACTCCTGCTGTTCTTCTATAAGGCTTTCTATCTTCTTATTAAAAGTGTTTTGTCCCCAGTTTACTTCATTATAATAATACCTATTAGCTAGTCTCCAAAATCGTTGTGGAAATAATAAAAATGAATATAATACCCTGTATTCCTCATTTAGCAAATCATTTACTGAGCAGTAACCCTCTATTATCCCTTTAGCAAATTCGAAGTTCCAACTATTTCTCTTTAATACCTTTATCATAAAATTAGATATATCAAATACTCGTACTTCCCTCTTTGAATAATCAAAATCAATAACGTTAATACTGTTTTCCTCGTCTATTATAATATTATGATAAGTATAATCATGGTGACAAAAGCTTTTATCTTTTTCTGTTTCTTCACAAATTCTGTAATAATCTGAATCATTAAGGACATCTATTGCCTTCTTTCCAAGGTCTTTGTAAAACTGCATAGTCCTTATATAATTTAGATCAAATTCAGTTTTATTAGTTCTTTTCCTAATCATATCCCTCATTTTATCCAAAGCTTTAATACGCTTTTCCATTAAATGAGGCCATCTTCCTAAGTCACTTTTTAATTTGCTATTTTCCGGTGGTTCATATCCTATAGAAGCTATATGTAACATAGCTAAATTTTTTGATGCTAGAACCACTTCTTCCATATTATAAAAGTCACATTCTCTGCCAGGTATCCATTGAGATAATGTATATAAATCTTCGTTTACTATGGCATAGGGTTCTCCATCAATGTTTAAATCGTATTTGTCTATCTTATTAAATCCATTGTTTATGAGGTGCTCCTTTGCTCCATAAACAAATAACAGCTTTTGAGCTCCATAGTTTATTTTTTTCAAGCATTTCTCACCCTTATTTGTCTTAAGATGATATACACCCTTATTAGGCTTTATAGACTCTATTTTAATATTAAATTGTCTTTCTATTTCAAACTCTCTCATCATCTTAACCACCTCCTATATAATTTATATGTGTATATATTCCTATTTATTAACACTTTTTACTATGATTAATATAATAAAATATAAACATGTTGAAAGGACCTAGGATATGAAAATAGGCATAGATGGCAGAGCTGCACATTGGTATAGAGGAACAGGCATCGGTACTTATACTTACCAGCTTATTAATAGTTTAAATACCATAGATCCCATTAATAATTACTTAATATTAGAACCTGATAATTCAGATAAAATAATACCTTTTAAAAAAAACTTTTCTATTTCAAATATAAATGCTAATAGTAATAATAGTTTTTGGGATAAAATGAATATTCCAAATATAATTAACAATGTAGATATGGATATTTACCATGTGCCTCAAAACGGAGTAGGTTTACCTAAAGATCTCATTTGCCATAAAGTTATAACATTACATGATATTATACCACTAAAACTTCCAGATACAGTAGGAGATAGATATTTGAAAATATTTAATGATGAAATGGAAGGTATAGTTAATAGCTGCGACGGGATAATAACAGTTTCTGCATATTCTCAAAGAGATATCTCTAAAGAATTCAACTATCCTATGGAAAAAATATATGTTACTCATTTAGCAGCTGAGGATATCTATAGACCAATGGATAAAAAGTATTGCAAGAAGATAATAGAAGAGTATTATGGTGTAAAAGAAGACTTTATACTTTACGTAGGGGGGTTCTCTCCTAGGAAAAACATCATAGGATTAATTGAAGCTTTCTCAGAATTAATTAATAAAAAACATGATAACTTAAAACTTGTTATAACAGGTAAGCATGGTAAGTCTTACGATATATATATAAACAGAACTATTGAACTAGGAATTGAATCCTCTGTACTGTTTCCAGGCTTTATCCCCTTAAATCATATGCCTATAATGTATAATGCAGCCTTATGTCTAGCTTATCCCTCTTTCTATGAAGGCTTTGGACTTCCTCCTCTAGAATGCATGGCTTGTGGTACTCCTGTAATATCTTCAAATACCACCTCTTTACCAGAGGTATTAGGTGATAGTGCTCTATTAATAAACCCACAGGATATAGATGAATTGTACCAAGCTTTGGTAAGATTAATAGAAGATAGTGATCTTCAAAGAGAACTTATTAATAAAGGCCTAGAGAGGTCTTTCGAATTTAATTGGAACAAAACAGCTTTATCTACTCTCTCAGCTTATAGCAGCATAATTAAATGATACTATTTAAAATTAATTATTTTGGGTATAAGGGCTCCTTATACCCTTTTTATTACATTGTAAATTTTTTTAAAAAAAGTAATACCTAGCTAAAAGCAAGGTATTACTTCAAGAAATTATTTTTATAATCCTTTAAAAATAATTTCTTATCATTTTTGTAGGAGGCTTTCTTTATAAATCTTTCTAGAAACACTTTTTCTTCCCAATCCTTTTGTTTAAGATAGTAGTTTTTACATATGGATACAAAGTCATGAGGAAATTTCAGCATAATGTACATGATTTCATATTCATCCTTAGACATTTTTTGGTTAAGCGTATAATTTTTTATTATATTTTTTGCAATTTCTATATCATAATCAAATCCTTTAATAGACTTTTCAATAAAATTGCTTAAATCTTTTATTCTTAAATCTATAGAAGCATAATCAAAATCTAAGAAGAATGCTTTTTCTTCTTCTATTAAAATATTATGATGGGCAAGATCATTGTGACAAAGTGCTATTAAACGCTTATCTTCACATAACCTTTCATAATTGCTGTTTTCTATCATAGAAATGCATTCTTCAATCTCCTTAGTAAAACAATCTACCTCATTTAAAAAAATGCTATCTATACTATTTTTATACTTATAACTAGTTACTTGAGATTTAATATTCTTAAGAAGTTCCAAACTATCCCTTAAAACTATTGGAAACCTTCCTAGTTCTTCATTGTAATCAATTTCTTTATCATCTTTCATGAAAAACTCTTGAATACCATAAGATGCTTCATGCAGTTCCCTTAATCCTTGAGAAGAGATAATCACATCCACGGGATTTGATATCTCGCACTCTCTTCCATTTAAAACATTTAACACTATATATACACAATCTCCCCATATTACATGGTTTTCTCCTTTTATACTTTTTTCAAAAGTTATAACCCTATTAAATTTAAATGATATATATTCTAAAGCTTTTAAAATAAAGTTAAGTCTACTAATAGGATAATCTATTTTCTTAAGTATTTTTTTCCCTTTATCTGTATTAAGTACGAAGACACTCCTTAATGGTATTAGATCTAAAACTTCTAAATTAAACTCATGAAAAAGTTTTATGTCTAGATCATAAGAACACAGAATCCTTTTATCAGGGTATTTACCATCCATTAAAAAACCTCCTTTCTTAGATCTCTACACCATCTTTTAACATCGCTTCCATTAAATTTTTAGCATACTCCTCTTCTGTCCAATTTTTCTTTAAACTTCTATATCTGCTACAGGATTTCATAAACTCATAAGGATAATTTATCATAGCAATTATAAATTCTTCGCTTTTTTCTTCTAAGCTGTGCTCATCTATATATTCTTTTGAAAGTTTTCTAAAATTAACACTGCATCCTTTTCTCTTTGCTTTACTAAAAAAAGAAATTGCATCAAATTCTAATAAATTATAGGAACAACGTGAAATATCTATAATAAAAAGTTGTTCTTTTTTACCTATATTTCCCGGTGTAACATTGCCAATACAAATTTCAT
The DNA here is from genome assembly GCF_900142075.1 of Clostridium amylolyticum. Lineage (GTDB taxonomy): Bacteria > Bacillota > Clostridia > Clostridiales > Clostridiaceae > Clostridium_AA > Clostridium_AA amylolyticum. The sequence continues at coordinate 71,569 of NZ_FQZO01000001.1, read as the reverse complement.
TAGCCCTCATACTTCGATAAATTCTATCGATATACCTTGAGTCCCTAGCTATAGATATAGCTCCTTCTGCTCTTTCCAAGAAATATTCTCCCTTATCCAAGAGTATTTCCTCAAACTTATTCATAGCACCGTAATTTTTTAGATTATTAATATCTCTCTTTAGCCTTCTCACTTGAACCTTGCTTTCTTCAATTTGCTCTCCAATACAATTGGGAAGCCTGCTTCCCACAACTCCCGTATAACCTGCTATGGCTTTCTGCAACTCTACCATTATTTTTAAATGCTCAGAAGCCTTATTATCATCTAACTTCCAAGAATAATCATTATCTTTAAAATCTCCTTCTATAACTTTTATACCTTTACTTAATATGTGCTCTTTAAAAACACAAGGTTTATTCTTCTGCATTGCTTACCCTCCATTTAATTTATATAATTTAAATTCATTTATAAAATCTTCTTTATCCTCTAAATCTTCCTTTATCTTTTTAAGTTTACTAATAAAAAATTTTTCTTCCCAGTTTTGTTGTTCCCAATAATACTGTAACCCTACTTGCCAATAATCTTGAGGAAACTCCATGAAAGCTGCCATTAAAGGGATATGTTCATCTTCAATATCCTTTATATTAGAGTAATTATTTAATATAAACTTAGCCTTTTCTAATTCCCATTTGCCATTTTTCATGCTTCTAAGCATTAAGCTGCTTAAATCATGTAAATAAGAATCTAAAATACAATAATCAAAATCAATAACACTGACATTACTATGGCTATCTATAAGCACATTGTGATGGGCAAAATCATGATGACAAAACCCTCTTTTAAAGAATTCTTTATTCATAACACTTAGATAGTTTGAATTTTTAAGATTATTTATGGCACTCTCTGCAATTTTTAATTCTTTATCCATCAAAGAAAGATAAATCACATCAAATTCACTTTTTTTTGCTTTTTGGCTTATCCTATTTTTAAAATCCAATATCTCATTAGTTCTTGTTTCAAAATTACTTATCCATCTAAACCATCCAACTCTAGGTTTCATATTTTTGTTTAAAGTAAACCCCTCACTGCATTTATGAAGTTCTGCCAGTGTTATAATCGCAAGATATAAATCATATGGATTATCATAATTACTTTCTCTAGCATTTACCCAAGAGGTTAAATAGGCATAATTTTTATTAATAGGTATATATTTTTCTCCTTTTAATGTGGTAATTATAGGAGGAATCTTATTAAATCCTTTATTTATTAAGTGTTCTATAGCAGATACTATAAAATTAAAATGTTGAAACTCATATTTAATGATTTTCAAACAGTAAAATCTATTGCCAGACCTTATTTTATAAACATTTTTTATTTTTTCTTCTTGAGTTACTTTAATACCGTAGTTATCTTGAACATATTTGTCTATAGATTCCATAACTATTTTGTACTCCATGTTATTACTTCTTTTTTAGTATATGAATATTTCACTAGAGCTGTGATTATTATTCACAAATACCTATGCTCATTAATATTTATAGTAATATAACCCAATAAGCTAGGAGAGGATTATATGAAAATTGCCATAGATGCAAGAGGAATAAATTTATATAAGGGAACAGGAATAGGTACCTATACTCAAAACGTCTTGAAAAATATATTAGATATGAACACTTCCAGTTTTTATAATATTTATTGGTATGGAGAAAATTATAAGCTTTATGAGCAAGAGAATACTAAGATAATAATGACTTCAAAGAAACATAGGAAATTCTTTGAATATAATTATTTCCCTAATAATTTAAACAAGGATTCAGTGGATATTTATCATATTCCCCAAAACGGTATGGGTATGAACTTAAACATTCCCTGTAAGAAAGTTTGTACTATTCATGACTTAATTCCATATACTCTTCCTGAAACCGTTGGTAAAGGATATTTAAAAAACTTTTTAAAGACTATGCCCGAAATAGTTGAACTTAGTGATGGAATAATAACAGTTTCTGAATACTCAAAAAAAGATATCCTAAAATTTTTCCCTCAATTATCACCCGATAACATATTTGTCACTCCCTTAGCTGCAGACAGTATATTTACACCTTTAAATAAAGATGAGTGTATGTTAAAGGTTAAAAATAAATATTCTATTACTAAGCCATTCATACTTTATATAGGGGGATTTAGCGCTAGAAAAAACGTAGAGACTCTAATTAATGCTTTCAAAAATTCTCTTTCAGAATTAAATGAAGAGCATGAACTAGTTATTGTGGGTTCTTTAAAGGATGAAGGAGAAATTTTATATAAAAAGGTAATAGATATGCACCTTACTAATATAAAGTTCATTGGTTTTGTAGAAGATAATATGTTGCCTATACTATATAATTCCTGTAGAGCATTTATCTACCCTTCACTTTATGAGGGATTTGGATTGCCTCCACTAGAAGCCATGAGCTGTGGCACTCCAGTAATAACATCAAATACTACCTCTATCCCAGAAGTAGTTCAAGATGCTGGTATACTTATAAATCCACATAATGAAGAGGAATTAACAAGAGCATTAATAAATCTCCTTAATAATAGAGAGTTAAGAGAAGTATTAAGAAATAAAGGTTTAAAAAGAAGCAAAGAATTTTCTTGGAAGGCAACGGCAGAAAAAACTTATTGCGCTTATGAAAAAATTAGCAATTAAAAGCAGCAGATTTATGGCTGCCTTTTAATTGCTAATTCATTTATATCCTTCATCAATTTATTCAAAACAATTTCTGTTCTTTCACCTTTTAAAAGGCTATCCACACTGTTATAAAAAATGCCTTCTATGTCTTTGGTATATGAGTTATATTTTATGTTAGGACTATTTTTATAACTTATCTCAAAGATACTATATACTTTTTGTTTAGAAAAACAATCTATTTTATTATCAAAGTCACTATGACTATAGGTAGGTATATAGGCGGGAAAATTTCCATATTTCAACATAGACTCTACCAAAGCGTCACTATTTGTAAGGGTAAATTCAACAAACTTTTGTGCAATTTCCTTATCTTCAGAGTTTTTTAATAGAGCTAAGTTGTAAGCTGGAAGTTGTGCGTTGTTATTCCCCCCTGGCTCAAAAGAGGGAAGCTGCTTTATGCCATAGTTGGGCTTTTCACTTACCAGCTTTGGTATATACTCTGGATATCCTACTATAAATCCTATGTTTCCTTCAGTGAAAGATTTTAACAGTTCTTCTTCTGACTGAAATATTGCAATGTTAGAGCTTTCAGAGAGTTTCTTAAGGACATTTAAAATTTTCTCATATTTACTTATAGTAGAAGTCATATTACTCTCTTTAAAGTAGGTTTCCATAGAAAGCTCATTGGCCAATAAAGCAACAACTTCATTGTAATTCTTAGAGGAAATACCTAGCATCTTTTTTTGCCCTTTAAAAGAAGCTTTTAATTTTTCTCCTCCTTCTATAAATCTATTCCATGTATTTATATCTTCAGGGTATATTTCTGCAGCATCTAAAATATCTCTTCTGTATAAAAGCGCCGCCGGATTACTATCCATAGGAAAGGCAACATACTGACTATCTTTTTTTACCTCATCTAATCTACCTTTATAGAAATTCTTTTCATAAGGGCTAATAATATTATTTAATGGTTCAAAAAGTTCTTTGTCCTCAGAATAAAGACTTATAAAATTGCTCTTTATAGTTATAACATCTGGTTTTTCTTCAGCTTTTAAATATCCCTCTAAAAAATTATTATTAACCTCTTCAGTGGTTTTTTGCTGTAGGTTAATTTTAACTTCAGGATATTTAGTTTGAAATTTTTCTGAAGAGCTTTTTAAAAAAGCATAGTGTTTTTCTGTAGACCATATGGTTATATTACCTTTTAGTTTATTATCCAAGTCACTATTTTCTTTTTTGGTCTTATCTGAACATCCGCTTACTAAAAACATTAAGCATAAGATTCCAGATAGTATCTTTTTTTTCATGCTCTATCACCTCCTAAGGTGAATTTCTAGAATAAATAAAGCATTAAAGCTATGTTATACACAGCCGTTATTCAAATTGAATATTTGTTTTTTATATTTATAAGTGTAAAGATAGAAAAAAAAGCTGGAAGTATTAAAATAGGAGCATAGCTGCTGTCCACTAATAAAAATACCCCTATAACTAAGCAATAAATTTGCAAAAACTTCATGGTACTTTTATATTCCTTTACATATTTATCCCAATTCATACACTTAAATTTTTCTTTTCTATACTGAAACCATCTATCAGGATATACAAAGGTTATAACAAAACTTATTAATGATATCAATAAGCATATTATACTTATATAGGAACTCAAGACCCCCACACCTCACTCAATTTATAATAATCCCATTAATATTATATACTAAATTACAAAAAATTCAAATCACTATAATTAAATAAAATAGTATTATAATATTTACTCCTATAGTATTTCACCCTTTATTGTAATAAAATATAATTAAATGATAATAGTTATCATATATTGAAAGGAGTACGAAATGGATTTTAAGCAAATAATAAAACAAAGAGCAACCACCTATAACTTTCAACCTATGGAAGTATCTAAAGATAAAATAGAACGCATTATAGAAGCTGGCACCTGGGCTCCTAATAGAAGGCTTACAGAGCCATGGAGATTCTGGGTTCTCACTGGTGATGGAAGATTACCTCTCTCTAAGGTTATGGAGGAAATAGCTAAAGATATAATGTCCGAGGCTGCGGAAGAAGAAAGAAACAAAAGAATGGAAACCTATAAAAATTTACCACTAAAAGCGCCAGTGAACATAATAGTTGCTTGTGAGCTTACAGAGGATGATAAAGTAATACCTGTAGAAGAAATAGCTGCAGTTAATGCATGTGTAGAAAATATGCTACTAACTGCTACTGATGAAGGATTGGGTGCTTTTTGGGGTACTGGCAATTATGTATACCATCCTAAAATGAAAGAAATATTAGGTCTTAAGGATAAGGACGCTGTTATTGGAGTAGTTTACATCGGTTATGCCGAACCTAGTAACAGGATTAGAAAAAGAACTCACTTTTCAAATTTCACTAAGTGGATAGATGAAGATCATAGTTACATTAAATAATAACATTAGCAGGATAAATATTTATCCTGCTAATGTTATTATCCCCTTCGTCAACAGCAAATTATTTTTTAATATATAGCTCAGAATTATATTTTTAGAATATATATGTAGTATCAGGTCATTATTAAGTTCAGAATGTTTTTCTTAATAAGATCAACAAAGCTTATTGAAACATTGAAAGGAGTCTTCCATGGATATAGATAAACTACCTGAAACCGCCAATATAAAAAGCAATTATTATACTTATGAAACTTTTATTCCATTTTATAATAAAATATCCCTCTCAGATGATATGTTTCCTAAAAACACTTCTTGTGAAGTTAAAATATTAAATGTAAACATCAATCCATTAATGGAATACAGTATGGAAGACTCACATATAAAAGTCCAAGGAAAGATTAATTATAAAATAGCCTCTGAGTTTACCTTCCTTACCCCTAAAGGAGAAAGAAGTGTATCCTTAATATTATCCCATTTTGCTTTAAACTTAGATAGATATTTAGTATTTATTGATAGTAACTTATTTCAAAGTTTTTATGTGTCTTTAATATGTAATAATATAAATTCTTCTTTAATCCTTTCAAAGTATAAATATGAATTAAATAAGCTTCTGTTTAGAGGTGACTTTAAGTTTAATATCATGATGGAATATAAAGGAGATATTGAAAATGGCAGCTTTGAAGGTGATTTACATCATTGGATTATTCCCTCAATCTCTTCTAAACTAGTAACCATTGTGGAAAAATTTAAGGATATATCTCCCATGGAAGGGTTAAAATTTGCAGTACTAAACACTGAAGGAGAAGATTCTACTGCGATAATGTATCAAAGATTTCACGGAAAAAAAGGGACTACGCTAAAAGGTTATTCTTTTTTCCTTTCCGGCGATATCCCACTTTTTGATAATTTTGCAGAAATTGTTATAAAAAATAAAAGTGATAGTTTTGAAGAAATAATATTTAAAGCCAGCGTGAACTCTACAGGCAACACTCCTTGGAGTTTATGGAGCTATGAATTGAACGTGGAAGATGATTATATATTAGAAGCTAGGGTTAAAAATCAAGGAGATCCTATTTTTCAAAGTGTACTAGCACTGGATGGAATACATCTTTTAAAAACATAGCTGATAAAATTATGAATTTATAGCAATAATTGATTTTTGACTGCTTCTCATTTTATATACTGCTATTAGAAAGAAAGCTAGGGAAAAGGATAACAACACCAGAAAATTCATTGTAAGACTTTTTATTTCCATCCCTTGCTGCATCTTTTGTATGCCATCCATTACCCATCTTTGCGGGGTAAAGAAAGATACTTTTTGAACCGATTCTGGAAGCAGCTTTACAGGAACAAAGGATCCAGAAAACATGGAGGTACCAGATATTATTAAGTTGCTTATGGTAGAGTAAACTTGTATATTTTCAAATAGTGCAACACATAAAATTCCAAAAGAGATAGCTACCAATATAATAAGCATCAGCAAAAGCATCATAGGAATAAATTTTATGCCGGTATTAATTTTGAATATATATTGGAGGGTAAGCAGCATTATCACTACTTGTGTAAATAAAACAATTAAATTGGCTATTATATTGCCTAGGAGATATTTAAAGCTTCCTACAGGGGACATAAATATCCTAGCATAAGTGTTATTTTCTCTTTCTTTTAATATAATGCCCGAAATAACTACAGCCCTAATCATAAGATAAAATATTAAGAATCCCATACTTATTTCCGTAGTTTCGTATTGAGAGCTAATATCTTGTAAAAAACTACTAGAAATATTAACCTTTTCAGTTTTGTATTCATTTATAAGTATAGAATATTTCTCTTTATCTTTATAGGAAGCCTTGGATAAATCCAACAAATCTTTTGTTTTTATATTTATTATACTTCTAATGCCCTCTGCCATAGAATTATCCTCTCCCACTGATAATTCTATGGATAAAGGAGATTGCTTTACTATACCCTCTTCATAGCCTTTAGGTATGGTAATCCCCAATACAATATCTCTCTGAAGCATGGCTTGTTTTATTTCATCGTCCTTTACTTCCACTGTATTCATAAAGGAAACTTTCTTTAGAGATTCAATAACCATATTAGAAGAGGTCGTCTTATCCTTATCTATTACTCCTATCTTTATAGGAGAACTTCCTATACTAAGCAACTTCATAAAGGCTAGCAGCACTACTATAGGAACAACAAATTGTAAGATAGATTTTTTTGAATCAAATATCAGTTTTAAATTTTTTCTAGTTATTATCCATATTTCATACATATTAAGCTTCCTCCTTTTTTAATATAACAGCAGAGATAAGAAGTAACATTCCTAAGATTAGATTAATAACAATTCCCTCTTTGAACATAGCATAATTATTATCATAAGCAATATTAATGATACTTCTATTAACCCACCTAAGAGGGGAAAGCTTTGTAACAAAATCAAATATTCCAGTAGTATTTCCTCCTATATACACGTACCCTCCTCCCAAGAAGGTGATAACAGGAAAAACTAAAGAATTGAGTATCAATTGACCTAATTTATCATCATTAAAAAAGTATCCAAAGCTTACACCTAAAGCTGAACAGAAAACATTAAAAGATAATAATATGCCTGCCAAAGCTAGAGGGTTATCTCCCCAGTAAGTCTTCATAACAAAAATAGAAAATAAAAATGCTGGAATTAAAGTTATAATGGTTATAATGAAATTGGAAGCAAACTTACAAAATACATATTCAAGTTTTGATACACCGGTACTAAAAATTCTTCCTTCTATTCTCATTCTTCTCCCATTATATATAGAAAAGAATCCAAATAATGAACCATACAAGAACATCATAGTTATTTCTACAATTCCATAATAGTCGTAAGAAGTTAATTGTCTTCCCATTTCTATTTTATTTGTTTTTATATAACTCATATGAAAGTCGTTATCTATATTCTCTAAGGTTTCCGGCGCAACTTTAACAATTGCATTAATAGCTCCATATCTTTCAGAAATAGATTTCAGTGCTGCCATAACTATATTTACAGATATACCTTCCTTTTCATTTTTATAAACCTTAATGTTGTTTTCCTTTAGTTCAACTAATATTCTATGCGAATCCTTTGATACTTCTTTTTTACCTTCCTCTAAAGCTCCTACTTCCTTAAAAGTAATATTTTTAATATTACTTTTATCTTTAAAAGTATCAAAAATCTCTTTGGCCTCTTTTTCTCCATTATCATAATATATAATTTCTACAGGGTTTATATCCTGAACATTATTAAAAGCTCCGGATAAAGCTGCTCCTAATATTATCATAAAAGCTATAGGAAATATTATCATAGAACTAATGCTTGATTTATCTCTAAAGGCATTTATAATTTCATACCAAATTTGTCTAATAATCCTCATGACCTCACCCCTAATCCCTAAGATTTCTACCTGTAAGGTTTAAAAATACCATTTCAAGATTGATATTTTTGTAATCTATATTTTTAATTTTTACTCCCTGAGAAGTGAAGAAGCCTATTATTTTATCAAGATTATTGATTTCCCTTGAAGAATTTATGGTTATATTATCCTCTTTTACAGATATACTTTTAACTCCAGTAATACTTTTTAGCTTTTCCATATCTATATTTTCCATATTATCTATTTGAATTTCAAGATTTTGACTATCAGAAACTAATGATATTAATTCATCCTTACTTCCCTCTGCAATAATTTTTCCATGATCCATAATAACTATCCTATTACATAAAACTTCTACTTCCTCCATGTAATGAGAGGTGTATAATATAGTACAACCTTCTTGCTGCAAAAGTTTTACAGATCTTAAAATATGATTTCTAGACTGAGGATCTATACCAACAGTAGGTTCATCCATAATTATAAATTTAGGCTTATGTGCTATAGCACAAGCTATATTCAGTCTTCTCATCATTCCTCCAGAAAACTTTTTAGCTCTAGTTTTTCTTACCTCTGTTAACCCAGTAAAATCCAGCGCATAGTCTACTGCTTCCTTTAGATTTTTCCCTGATAGACCATAAAGGCCTGCAAAAAACCTTATATTTTCCTCTGCCGTAAGATTTTCATAAATTGCGAGGCTTTGAGGTACAACCCCAATATTCTTTTTTATGTCAAGCTCATTTTTGTGAAGAGATTTGCCAAAAATGTTTATTTCTCCTTTACTACTTTTTAAAAGAGAAATAATTATATTAATAGTAGTACTTTTTCCTGCTCCATTGGGACCTAATAGCCCAAATATTTCTCCCTCATTAACATAAAACGAAAGATTATCTACAGCAATTTTATCTCCAAACCTTTTAGTTAAGTTATTAACTTCTAATATCTTCATTACTACATCTCCCTTATATACATTACTTATTTTAATTATAAAAAAACCTTCTCTGCTATGTTAGTAGAGAAGGTCATATTAATATATGACTTTAGTAACTATTTCCTTTTAAATAATATATAGCAATTTGAGTTCTATGATCTAGTTCAGTCTTATCTAATATATTTGATATATAATTCTTTACGGTGCCTTCGGATATAAATAATCTTTGAGCAATTTCTTTATTAAAATAGCCTTCCGATATTTCTTTTATTATTTCTAATTCTCTATGAGTAAAACTAGAAGCATCAAATTTAAGGGAAGCATCCATCATATTAAACTTTATTTTATCAAAAACTTTCTTCTCTATGACGTTACTTCCGCTATACACCATTTTTATGGCGTTAATTATACTTTCTGGAGTATTATTTTTTAGTATATATCCGCTGGCTCCATATTTTACTGACTCTTTTATATATTCATCTTCATCAAAAGTAGACAGAATAATCACTTTTGCTTCTGTCTTTTTTACTATTTCCTTCAAAGCTTCTACACCATTCATTATTGGCATTCTAACATCCATAAGAGCTACATCTATCTGTTCTCTTTTACAAAGCTCCAATGCCTTAAGTCCATTATCAGCCTCTCCAACTATTTCTAAATCCTCTTCCATGGAAAGAATGATTTTTAAACTTTCCCTAATAAGGGCATCATCATCGCAAATTAAAATCTTAATCTTCATAAACCCTCCTTACTTAATGGGTAAAATCATTATTATACTAAAACCATCACTAAAATCAATTATGGCTGTTCCACCCATATCAACACATCTCTGTTCTATCCCTCTTAAACCTAATCCTTTATTAATGACTCCTTCCACCATGCCATTATCCTTTATGGAAGCTTTCACAACCTTATTAAAAACTTGAATATTTACTTCTACAAAATCCCCCTTAGAATACTTCATTATATTGGTTATGGTTTCTGTTAAATTGTCATATACAACCTTCCAATGAGCATAAGTTATATTGTCTATATCCCCATGAAAGCTTAATGAATATGTAAATTTAGTATTTTTCATAGCTTCAGCCAGCAGAAGCTTAATTCTATTTATCCCCATTTCCTCCTTAGTAGGCCTTATTCTTCTTAAAATAATTCTTATATCCTCCAGCCCTTCTCTAAGCACATTAATGGTATTATTTAATATTTTCTCAGATTTATCTTTATCTTTATTCAAAAGCAATTTTGCAGCTTCTAATTGAAGGATACTTCCTGAAATAGTATGTCCAATTTTATCATGCATCTCTTGTGAAATCTTACTTCTCTCTTCTAATTTAGTGGCATAAAGAGATTGCTTTTCATAGTTTTTCATACTTTTAATTTTCATTGAATAAATGCTATTCATTTCTCTTAATTCATCATTTTCATTAATTAGCGCCTCTAGACTTACTATATATTTTTTTACAATACAATGGAATAAAAATACTATTATCGTTATCAGCAGAAATAATGGGATCATTTTAAGTGGTAAAGCTATGGTGGCAAACAGAATAAATATAAAAATAATAAGTACTGAGCTGTTACTAATACTCCATAAATCCATAATATTCACTGGAATTAAAACATAGAATATTTCATTAAGCTGTTTTGAAGTGTATAAGCAAAGAATAAATGATAGTAACATCCAAAATATCTTATACATTTTGTTATTACTTAAAAATAACAAGGTGTTCAAAATGATATATGATAAGGCTACCATTATTATTACAGAATTATAATCTTCTCCAAGTAAATATTCAATTAAACAAAAGGATAGTATTAAAAACCTTAAAACTAATATATAATCTTTACCATTCTTAATCAAATTAGTTACCTCTAAAATAAATAATATACTTCTATTATAACTAAAAATACCTAGTTATGAAAATGACAATCATTGTTTTATCTTAAAATATAGAGTAAAATAACTAAAGAACTAGCTTATTACCTGTGCTATTAATAGATATATTGAAGGTGAATTTTATGCATATAGAATATTTTAAATTTTTTTATGATGTGGCTACTTGCAAAAGTATTTCAAAAGCTGCTGCTTTATCTCATATTTCTCAATCAGCTTTAAGTCAACAGCTAAATAATATGGAAAGCAGGCTAGGGGTAAGACTTTTTGATAGAAGCAATAAAGGAGTAGAACTGACCCCCCAAGGAAGAATTTTATTAAAGCATGTTGAAGTAATGCTAAAATCCTATGACAGGATGTTAGATGATATAGATAGCTTTAAACTTGATAAAACTGAAATTGTTATTGATTCTTATTATAATTTAACTAATGCTTATATACCATCTTTACTTTTTAATGCAAGAAAGAAATTTCCTCAATATGAATTGAGGCTTAATAATACCATGATTGAAAACATGGAATCTAATCTTGTTAACCATATATCCGATTTAGGGATTTCCTTCAAGGAAGCTGATGATAGTTCCCTTTTATCTTCAAAGCTACTAGAAGATAGATTAGTACTCATATCTTCCAGCTCTTTTAACGTGCCCTCTTCTATTTCATCTTTAGATTTGCTTCAATACCCATTAATAATTATGAACGATAAGATGAATATAAAAAGGAAATTACATTTAGCACTAAACAAAAAAAACAAAAGTTTTTCCGACCTGAATGTACTTTTTATGGTAAATGCTATGGACGCCGCTAGGACTTCTGCCCTTAAAGATTACGGACTTACAATCTTACCCAGGATGTGTGTCATAGACGATATAAGAAAAGGAAACTTAAAAGAAATATCTATTGATGATATTTCTCTTGAATATAGCATATACCTTATTTATACCCAAGAAAATCATAAAATAATTAAAAACTTTATTGATTATATAAAGAAAGAAAGTAAAAAAATTCTTATATAATTTAAAAAGCATGAATAATCATTGCTAGAAATATATATTTCCAAGGCAATAATATTCATGCTTTTATTTATATTGAATTAATAACTTCTATTAAGCAAAGTCTCGCAAACTTCCTTAAGAACAATTTTATATTTATTTTCTGGAAGCTTATTAATAAGTTTATAAGCTTTGTCTGTATATTTTTTTGCTAATTCTCTAGATTTCTCAATTCCACCAAGCTCATTTACTAAAAAAATAATATTAGCTATATCGTAATCACTATAATCATCTTTAGAAATTATATCTTTCAAACTTCCTTTATCCTTTAATAATGCATATATTATAGGAATAGTGAATATACCTTGCTTTATGTCGCTAGCTGCAGGCTTTCCTATGTATGATTTAGCACTGGTATAATCTAATACATCATCAATAATCTGAAAAGCCATACCAATATTATGTCCAATATTCCATAATAATCTATTAACTTTTTCACTACAACCTGCTTCTGCAGCACCAATATATAAACTTAATGAAAATAATTCAGCTGTTTTTCCTGAAATTCTAGAAAGATAATCCTTTACGGATACTTGAGTTTTAAAGCGAGTATTAAGCTGCTCTACCTCTCCAAGGCATATCCTTGACATTGATTTGCTGTCAACTTTAATACTTTGCAGTGAGGAATTTGATGCAAGAATCTTAAAACATACGCAAAACAGAAAATCACCAATATATACCGCATAATCTTTACCATATTTTGATTGAATGGTTTCCTGACCTCTTCTTAATTTTGAGTCATCAATAACATCATCATGAACCAAAGTTGCCATATGCATCATTTCTATAACTGCAGCTAAGGCTCTAGCTCTCTCTTCGTTATACTCTCCAAAACGTGAAGAAATTAATGTAAATGCCGGTCTTAACATCTTGCCACCAGAATTTATTAAATCTAAAATTGAATTTTCAATTTTTTTATCTTTGCATTTTGTATTTTCCTTCATTATATACAGTACAGCTTCCAGTTCTTTATGTAATTCAGGATACTGAAGCCACATTTTATCCATTGCATCAACCTCTATTGTTTAATTTTCTTAAAATAAGGTATTTTACTTATATGTTTAGTTAAATAATTGGCTGAAACTCCAATAAATATTCCTGTTCCTATTCCCGCTATAGATAATATAGGGAGATAAAGAGTCACCCCTAAGTTTCTCACTATAGCAGAAGCTACTAACAGCTGACCAATGTTATGGAAAACAGCACCAGAAGAACTTACTCCTATGATGCTCACTTTATCTTTAAATAATTCTTTAGTTAGCACCATGGCTCCAAAGCTTAATAATCCTCCACCTACGCTGTACATGAAGCTGGAAAGATTACCACCAAACATGGTGGCTAAGATAATTCTCAAAAGCACCACTATAAATACTTCTTTATAATCTTCTAAGGTATAAAGAGCAATTACTGTTACAAGGTTTGATAATCCAAGCTTTGCACCGGGGGTTATAAAAGGAACCGGTATCATGGATTCAAAGATATGAAGTACCAGCGCTTGTGCCACCAATAATGCTAAATATACCATCTTTGATGTTTTCTTCATTATTTATCACCTCAATGAGATACTTTATCTAGCTGGTCTTCATCTTCAGCTTTACCTTTAATTTCTATCATAAGTTGGTGAGGTAAGCATACGATAGAATCTCCTGGTTTACTTATAAACCCTGGCTGTATACATACCTTATCTGGACAGTCTGCATCTACTATAGCTATAGAGTTATCCCTAACTATCACAGTATTCTTTCCAAACTTATCTTTAATGACAAAACTGTCCTCTCCCTTATGTGAAGAGAGAGGGACAGTTTTATAATGTTTTCCACTTATGGTTATTTCAGCATAGGTATTATTTAAACTTCTACCACCACGTATTCCAAATACTATTTCTGGTATAAAGGAAATAGCTAAAAGTACAGCTATAATAATTACATCCATCTTTTTCATATAGTTATTTGCCACCTTTTACTTTTTATGCAGGATTACTATTAGCATACTGAATAATCATCCATAAGTCTAGTTTATTCTTAGATTAATTATTGTTGATTATACACTGCAACCTTATCACCATACCACCAATTTCGTATGGTTTTATTAATCCATGGCATCACGTAATAATCAAGTCCAAAGGTTCTTCCTGCACCACCCATAAGAGCAATAGCGCCAAAGAAGTACCATAATATTTCCCATCCAGCCATGGCTGAAAGTATAAAGTTCAATACCATAAAGGCAGAAGCGGCACTAGCAAGGAATGTAAATAAGCCTGCCAATAATGCAAGTCCTATACAAATTTCAGTGAATACCACTATCCTTTGGAACCATACAGCAACTTCAGCGTTTGGTATAAATGTATGCATTAAACCTTCATAGAAACCTGGCATTTCCTTAATTATAGGAGTTGGCCAGTTTGCTGCAGCTCCTGCTGCTGCTTGTGAAGCTCCACTAGCAGCATCTGCTGATGCTGAAGCACCTGAAGTACCATTTACCTTTAACCACTCAAAAGGCATTTTAACATTTCCGCTTTTTAGCCAGCTGTCACTTCCAATACCTGAAGTTAATTTATCAAAACCTGAAGCTTTAGCCCAAGTTTCTTCACCTACAAATTTCTTAAGCCCTTCTAAAAGCCAAAGTACACCTATATATAATCTAAGAGGTACTAACCAAAGTCTATTAGCCTTAGAAGATAAATGTCCTCTCATGATAGATCTTTTATCTTCCATGGAGAAGAACTCATGATTTAAGTAGTGATATACCGCATGTATACCATTTACTCCTATAAGGTAATACATATTTACAAGATGTTTCATAACTAAGGCAAAGAATCCAGAGAGCTTCATTCCAGATAAGTTAGCTACTCCATATCTTCCCCCTACAGAAACCATAAATCCATGATAATTAGACTTAAACTCTACTTTTTCAGTCTTTTCTATATCAGCTATGATATTTTTAACTGCTGTCATGGCAGTCTGCTCAGCTGCTTCAACTATCTGTGGAGTTCCTCTGCCTGGCTCTTCTTCGAAATAAGTCAGGTCTCCCACTGCAAATACATTTTCTTTTCCTACTACCTGCATATGGCTGTTAGTCTGTAGTCTACCTGCTCTTGCTCTATCTAATCCATATTCAGCCACTTGTGCATTAGCTTGAATACCGCATGTCCAAATTAATGTTTGTGTGCTAATTTCACTTCCATCTTTAAGCACTATCTTATTTGGAGTTACTTCAACTATAGGTGAATTCTTAAGCACTTCTACACCATGCTTAACCATGTACTTTTCTGCTTTATCTGCTTGTTTTCTATCTAACATGTTAAGTATGGTTCCCAGTGCTTCTACCACATATAATTTCACTTCATTTACATCTACACCAGTTTCTCTAGCTAGTCTAGTTTTCCATTCTAAGAGTTCCCCAGCCATTTCAATTCCTGTAAATCCTGAACCAGCTACTACAAAAGTAAGCATTTCTTTTCTTAGCTTTTCATCAGTTTCTCTGGAGGCTCTTTCAAATGTATCCTTAATATGTGCTCTAATTTCTAAAGCATCCTCAAAAGACCAAAGGGTAAAGCCATGATCCTTAACTCCAGGCACTCCAAAGAAGGCTGGCTCTGATCCTGTTCCAATCAATAAATAGTCATAAGTAAACTTATGATTTTTTGTAGTAACAGTTTGACCATCGATATCTACATTAGTAATATAATCAATTACTAAATTCACCTTGGTCCTATGAAATATCTTGGAAAGCTCCACCTGTACAGATTCAGGATGAACCCTTCCTCCTGCAACTTCATGAAGTTCAGTCATGAGAGTATGGAAAGGATTCTTATCGATAAGGGTTATTTTTATATCGTCATTTTTCTTATATTTTTTTGCAAGCTTTTTAGCTGCGTGGACTCCAGCATATCCAGCACCTAAAATAACTATGTGCTTACTATTATTCATTTAATCTAATCACTCCTCAACACATAATTTTAATTTTATTTAAAGATCATCACTACCATATTAAATTTTATATATAAAATACACATATGTCCATAATTATTTATAGTTTTTATTTTTTAAATGTTCACAATCTGTTAAAGGTGTTAAACATAGGGAAAACCCCTTTGTTAAGTTAATAATTATACAAAAAAACTCTATTTAGTCATAAGTTTAGTTAATGTTACATTAATAATTCGAATAGCAAAAAATCTTCCACTCATTGTATAATTTGTATGTAAGGTCGTTAAATCGACAATATATCATTAAACTTTTAGTAAGGGGGATTTCGTAATGAAAAGAAATCGTATAATTAGCTTAGCAGCTGCTTCTGTTTTAGCTTTAACAATGTTAGCAGGTTGCGGAAATAAAAATGCTTTAAAGGATGGTAAGTATAAAGCAGAATATGATAAAGAAGATACAAGAGGCTGGAAAGCTTTCACAGAAATCGAAGTTAAGGATGGAAAAATAGTTTCCGCTAACTACGATTATGTAAACAAAGACGGAAAGCTTAAATCACAAGATGCAGAATACAACAAAGCTATGAAAGATAAATCAGGTACAAGCCCAGCTGAATATTCTCCAGCTTTAGGAAAAGCTTTAGTGGACAAACAAGATCCATCTAAGGTTGATAAAGTAACTGGTGCAACTCACTCCTCTGACGCTTTCAAAGAAATGGCTAAAAAGCTAATGGATGAAAAAGCTAAAAAGGGTGACCAAACTACTTTAAAATTACCACAAACAGACGTAAAAAAATAATATTTAGAATATTTCAAAAAGACTTTAGGTATTCCTAAAGTCTTTTGTTAATAGTAGAATTTTATTATATACTAATGATGTATTTTATTTATAGGAGGAACATTTTATGTCTAAAACTAAAAAGCTATTTATTCCCTTACTTTCATTTCTTATTACAGCATCCCTATTTAATGGATGCAGCAAAGCTCCTGTTAAGGATTCACCTTCCAATGAACCCTTATCTAAAACTGAATTCTTCATGGGTACTGTAGTATCCATAAGTTTATATGATAAAAAGGATGACAAAATCTTGGATAAAGCTTTCAATAAGGTAAAGCAGATTGAAAGTGAATTAAGTATCAATAAAGAAGGCACAGAGATAGATAAAGTAAATAATTCTGCCGGCAAAGATACGGTTAAAGTATCTAAAGATGCCTTTATAAACATTGAAAAAGGTTTAGAGTATTCCAAATTGACAGAAGGTTCCTTTGATATTACTATAGGACCTTTAGTTAAGCTTTGGAGCATAGGACTTCCTGAAGCAAAGGTTCCTACCTCAGAAGAAATAAATAACACTAAATCCTTAGTAGGTTATAAGGACCTAGAAATAAACAAAGCTGATAATACAGTAAAGCTTAAAAAAACAGGCATGAAAATAGACTTAGGGGGTATTGCAAAAGGATACACCGCAGATGCTATAACAGATATACTCAAGGAAAATGGAGTAGAGCATGCCTTAGTAGATTTAGGTGGTAACATATATGCTCTTGGTAATAACCCAGAGGGAAGACCTTGGAAGATAGGAGTTCAGAACCCCTTTGATTCTAGAGGAAAGATTGTAGGCTATGTACCTGTAGAAAACAAATCTGTGGTTACCTCTGGAATTTATGAAAGATACATTGAAAAGGATGGTAAAAAATATCATCATATATTAAACCCTTTTACAGGATACCCCTACGACAATGAACTTGCAGGAATTACCATTATAAGTGATAAATCCATTGATGGAGATGCGCTATCTACCTCTGTTTTCTCTAAAGGGCTAGAAGGCGGGATGAAGTTCATAGAAAAACTACCTAATATTGAAGCTGTTTTTGTAACCAAGGATAATAAGGTTTATATTACCTCTGGACTTAAAAATACTTTTAAATTAACAAATGAGGAGTTTAAACAACAAAATTAATGATATTCTAGGAGGATAATATGGCCTATAAGGACTTACAAGATTTCATAAAAAGGTTAGAAGAAAAAAATCTATTAAGCAAAATACAAACCCAAGTAGATCCAGAGCTAGAAATCACTGAAATCGCTGATAGAATTTCTAAATCTTTTGGACCTGCACTACTTTTTGAAAATGTAAAGGGCTCTCCTTACCCCCTTCTTATAAATGCCATGGGTACTTATGAAAGGATGAACCTAGCCTTAGGTGTGGATAGTATGGATGATATCGGTAAGGACATTGGAGACTTTATAGATATGTCAAAATACTTAGGATTAATGAATAAATTTAAATCTTTACCTAAACTTGCCAGAATGGCCTCAGTTTTTCCTATAAAGCTTCCTACTAGAGGTGCCTGTCAGGAGGTTATAGAAGAAAATCCTGACCTTTCAACTCTCCCTGTATTAAAGTGTTGGCCTGGTGATGCTGGAAGGTTTATTACCCTGCCTCTGGTGGTTACTATAGATCCTGAAACCGGGATACAGAATATGGGAATGTACAGACTTCAAGTATATGATAAAAACACTACAGGCATGCACTGGCACCTTCATAAGGATGGAAGAGAAATATACGAGAAGTATAAGAAGTTAGGGGGAAAAATGCCGGTTTCTGTAGCCTTAGGCTGTGATCCCGCCATTACCTATGCAGCTACTGCACCTCTTCCTAAAATGATAGATGAAATGATGTTTGCTGGATTTTTAAGAAAACTACCGGTAAAACTTACAAAATCCATTAAAAGCGATATTTATGTACCTGCGGAGGCGGAGTTTATTATAGAAGGATATGTAGATGTTACTGAACCCTTAAAGCTGGAAGGTCCTTTTGGAGACCATACTGGATATTACTCTTTAGCAGACTATTATCCAGTGTTTCATGTGACCTGCATCACCCACAAGAAAAAGCCTGTTTATCCTACTACCATAGTGGGAAAACCACCTATGGAAGACTGTTACCTAGGCAAGGCCACAGAAAGAATCTTCTTACCACTTTTAAAGATGCAATATCCAGAAATAATTGATATAAACTTTCCTTTAGAAGGAGTGTTTCATAACTGTGTTATAGTGTCCATTAAAAAAAGGTATCCTGGACATGGTAAAAAGATAATGAATTCTTTATGGGGTATAGGGCAAATGATGTATACAAAAATGATAATTGTGGTGGATGAAAACGTAAGCCCCCAAGACTTATCCACTGTGGCTTGGAAGGTCTTCAATAATATAGATGCAAAAGAAGATGTGGTGCTTTCACAAGGTCCTTTAGATGCTTTAGATCATGCTTCTAACCTACCTCACTACGGCTATAGAATGGGAATTGACGCAACAAAAAAGTGGTCTAGTGAAGGTCACACAAGACCTTGGCCCGATGACATAGAAATGACCTCTGAGATAAAGACCATAGTGGATAGGAGATGGAAAGAGTATGGTATTGAATAAACCCTTTAGGAAAATTTATGACTATGGAAAATTAGTTATGTTTTCCCACACTATATTCTCTTTTTCCTTTGCTTTCTTTTCCATGTTATTAGCCTCCAAAGGGTTGCCTTCTATTCATACACTATTTTGGATTATAATGGCCTTTTTAGGAGCCAGAACCGGTGCCAATGCTATCAATAGAGTTATAGACTCAGATATAGATGCTAAAAACCCAAGAACAGCGAACAGACAAATACCTAAAGGATTAATAGGAAAAAAGGAAGTAATAGTATTTACCATATTATGCTTTGGGGTTATGGTATTAGCAGCTGCAGAACTTAACCTTTTATGTTTAATCCTATCCCCAGTGGCACTTTTTCTACTTATTATATATTCCTATACCAAGAGATTTACTTGGTCATGCCATTTAATTTTAGGGGTAACCTCAGCTGCTGCACCAGTAGGTGCCTGGATTGCTGTAACAGGAAAAATATCCTGGATAAGTCTTCTCCTTGGTGCCGCTAATGCATTATGGGTATCAGGTTTTGATGTTATATATGGAGCGCAAGATTATGACTTTGATACCGAAAATGGGATTTACTCCATACCAGCAGTTTTTGGAATAAAAAACGCCCTCTATATTTCATCAGCCTTGCATATAATATCTGTAATATTTTTAATATTTATAGGATTCTTAAGCAGTAATCTGGGTGGAATATATTATACTGGACTTACACTTATGGGAATTTTACTTATAGTTGAACACAGAATGATATCTCCAAATAATTTAGCTAATGCAAAAATAGCTTCCTATAATATAAATCAACTGGTAAGTATAATATTTCTTATATCCACTACCCTAGATATTTTTATATAGAAGGTGAAATCATGAAAACTTATTTAATAGGAATAACTGGTGCCAGTGGAAGTATCTATGCTGTTAGGCTTGTAGAAGAGCTCTTAAAAAGAGATATAAAGATTTTTTTAACCGCTACTTCCAATGGAAAAGCGGTTATGAAACATGAGACTGGTTTAGAATTTAATGAATGGAGCAACGGACTAAAAAAACAATATACTAACTTAATAATAGAAGAAATAGACAATTTGTTTTCTCCTGCTGCCAGTGGTTCATACAAAATGGATGGAACCATTATAATCCCTTGCTCTATGGGCACCTTAGGTGAGATAAGCTGCGGCATTACAAAAAACCTTCTTACAAGAGCAGCTGATGTAGCACTAAAAGAAAAAAGAGAACTTATTATAGTACCAAGAGAAACCCCTCTTAATGCTATCCATCTAGAAAACATGTTAAAGCTAAGCAAAATGGGTGTTTCAATAATTCCCGCTATGCCTGGATTTTATCATAAGCCTGAGGCTTTAAGTGATGTAATAAATTTCGTAGTAGGAAAAATACTAGACTATTTAAAAATTCAAAACAACTTATTTGAAAAATGGGGGAATTAATTCATGACAACAAAGAAAAAAACAATTAAAATTGCAACTATCCTAACTTCACTACTATTAGCAGTTAATATGTCAGCTTGCTCAGTAAGCAAAACCACTAATAATGAACAGAAGGATGCTCCAAAAGACAATAAAGGTTCTGTACTAACCTTTGGTCTTATGCCTTCAGTAGATGCAGTTCCATTTATTATTGCAGAAAAGCAAGGTTTGTTTTCCAAGAATGGGGTTAATGTAAAATTAGAATTCTTCAAAAGCGCAAAAGACAGAGATGCAGCCCTGCAAAGTGGTGAATTAGATGGAATATCTACAGATTTAGTAGCCATAGGTATATATCAAAAAGGTGGTTACGATGTAAAAACCACAGCGGTTACAGATGCAAAATATCAGCTTATTGCTGGGAAAGACTCAAAAATTGAAAATATTCAAGATATAAAAGGTAAAAAAGTTGTTATATCAAGAAATACCGTTATTGAATTTACTTTAGACAGCATACTTAACAAATCAGGTCTTACTGAAAAAGACATAGTTAAAGAAGAAATACCTCAAATACCAGTAAGACTGGAGATGCTTAGAAATAATAAAGTTGAAGCCGCCCTGCTGCCAGAACCCTTTTCTTCTTTAGCCATGAAAGATGGTGGAAAGCTTATAAGTGATTCTCAGGCTTTATCCTTAGCCCCTGGAGTATCAGCTTTTACAAAGAAAGCTATAGATAATAAACCTTCAGAGATAAAAGCCTTTTATAAAGCTTATGATGCTGCTGTAGACTACCTTACTAAGGAACCAATATCTTCCTATGAGGATATAGTAATAAAAGAAGTAGGTTACCCTGAAGACATGAAAGGAAATATTAAACTACCTGCCTTTAGAAAAACCACCCTCCCTTCAGAACAGGATTTGCAAGCTGCTATTAATTGGCTTAAGGATAAAAAACTTTCAAAGGAAGACATAAAGAAAGAAGATCTTATAAGCGATATAGCTGTAAAAAAATAAATTATGAGGTTTCTAAAATGATTGAAGTTAAAGAGCTAAGTGTTAGCTATACTGGTGATAAAACAAATACTAGGGTTCTAAATAATATAAATTTAAGGCTTAATAAAGGAGAAATAGTGGCCATAATAGGTCCTTCCGGCTGTGGAAAATCTACACTTATAAATTGTATGAGCGGAATATTAGGAAGTTATGAAGGTACTATAACTATAGATGAGGAATCTTTAAATCCTAAACAGCACTCTATAGGCCTTATTCCACAGAATTATGGATTACTCTCTTGGAAAAATGTTTATGATAATGCAACTTTATCTTTAAAGATAAAGAAGAAAAATAATATTTCTCAGGAATACAAAGTTTTTATCGATAACATATTAGAAAGTTTGTCCTTAAAACCCTTACTAAAGAGATTTCCTAATGAACTTAGTGGCGGACAAAAACAGAGGGTTTCTATAGCTCGTGCTTTTATAATGAAGCCAGACTTGCTACTAATGGACGAACCTTTTTCCGCTTTAGATGCATTAACAAGAGAAGACACCCAAGAGCTTTTTCTTCAGCTTTGGAAGTCTTATAGACCTACTACAATGTTTATTACTCATAGCATTGAGGAAGCTGTTTATCTGGGGGGAAAAATTATTATTTTATCCTCCTCTCCTAGCAGCATAGTTAAGATAATAGATAATCCCTTGTTCGGCATGAGAAACTTTAAAGACAAAAATGAATATTTAGATACCACTTCACTCATTAGAAAGATCATAAAAGAGGGCTGGAAATAATGAAAACCATAAAGATTAAAGTTCTAACTTTTATACAAGGCTTTTTCATATTAAACCTCTTATGGTATATTGCAGCAAAAGCCTTAAAAATCCCAGCGCTACCTGTACCTCAAAAAATATACAGTTCTCTGGGAAGAGTTGTATCAGATAAATTATATATTCATCTAGGTTATAGCTTATTTAGAATAAGCTCTGCTATTATTATATCTCTTATAATCGGGCTTGCTATTGGCATATTAATGGGTTATTCAAAGTTATGGAATTCTTTATTGAACCCCTTAGTATACTTTACATATCCCATACCAAAAATATCTTTATTGCCGGTGATAATGCTGCTTTTTGGTTTAAGAGAAAAATCAAAAATTATAATGATAGTATTAATTATTGTATTTCAGATTATCATAGCCGTTAGAGATGCTGTTTTAAACATACCAAAAGAAACCTATCATGCACTAAAAAGCATGGGGGCATCAAAGTTTCAGATGTTTCTATATATTACCCTTCCAGCAGCATTTTCTGAAATCTTAACCTCTGTTAGAATTGCACTAGGCACAGCCATTTCTGTACTTTTCTTTACAGAAGTTTACGGTACGAGATACGGACTTGGTTACTTTATTATGGATGCATGGATGAGAATAGATTACATAGAGATGTACTGCGGTATAGTAATAATCAGCTTACTAGGCTTTATACTTTTTGCAGCCATAGATACCTTAGAAAGTATAATATGTAAAGGAAAATAAAAAGCATAGGAGCTATTCCTATGCCTTTTACTATTATCTAATGTTTACTTGTTGCTCTTGAAGAACTTTTACTCTAAGATTAATTACCATCTTTTCTATAAGTCTGCCAAATTTATTTTCTTCTTCTTTAAAATTTTCATCACATTCTTTATCATGGCTAACTGGATAATAAACATCTTCTTTTGCCACATCAAGTTCAAATATTCTAGCTCCTTCTAACTTACAGAATGGTCTATCTAAATAGAATACCTCTTCTTCAAAGCCTGTTTCACACCTTAGTCTACCTAGATTTTCTTCACAGGAGTCCTCACAGTGTTTACCATGTTGAAAGTAATCAAATTCTTTGATTTGACTTCTGAATCTGAAAACTGGAGGTCTATCAAAGAAAACTTCTGTTACACAGTGGAAAGGTACTGTAGCAGTAGCATGTTTTATAAAACCATTTTTAACCTGTGCATCTTCACATTCTTCTATAGTTGCATATTCTATATTCTTTTCAACAAAACCTTTTAAGAATAGCTTTCCTGAAACTAATCTTCCGTCGCAGTCTTTTTGTCCTGAGTTAGGTAAAAGTTTGCATTGTGTTAAGAATACATTCTTTTTTATTCTCTTTATTTCAAAAAAGTCGTCCTTTATGTCAATACAAGCTTCTACGTCAATCTGAACCTCTTTCTCTGCTAAAACTACAGGTATTTTAGCTGTTAATGGGCCGTCTTCACCATGGGGATTTATATTTTTACCTGGAGCTACTGTTAGAGTTTCAGCTTTTACTGTTCCACAATGTTTCTGATGATATTCGTATACCACTTTTTACTCCTCCTATAAGTTTTATAGTTAATTTTCATTATCTAATGTATTATATTCATCACTGATTTTTTATGTTACAAGATTATGTATATATCGACTTTAAAATATTTTTTATTATGCAAATAAAATATTTTTTATATATATCATTATATTAAGTAAAAATACTGTTTTTGCTGCATATAAATTAGTATATAACTAAATAAATGAGGTATTTATGGAACGAAATAACACTATAGTTACAGGTTTATCCAATGAGGAAGAGCTTAGTAAAATTCAAGGCTTTGACTCCCTGCAAGATTTTACTGAAAAAGAGTATATATTTTTGCAAAACACTGAAGAACCTATAAATAAAATTGAAGAACTAAATATTTCACTATCCCTTTCCTCTCATAGAGAAATAAATATATCAAACAAAAAACTTATGTTAATAGAAGGAGAAAAAAATATATCTTTAAGTTATATAACTAGCGAAAATAAGCTATCGCAAACCTCATACAGCTATCCATTTAATGCATCAATAACCCTGCCTTATTCAAGGTATAATCTTACATCAGTAAAAATATATTTATTAGATGCCTATCCTTATGTCATAAATGAATACACTGTTTACTGCAAATTTGTATATGTTGCTGGAGTACAATTAGAGAAAAATATATCAAAAAGCTTTGTAAATGAAGAAATACCAGAAGATTTTAATCCTAGAAAAGAAGATATAGAACATTTAGGTGGAAAATATTTTGATCCTGAAGAGGAAACTATGTAGGAGGTGAAAAAATGAATATATGTGTAGATGGTTATGCTGCATTAAATCTTCCTGGCACCTTTATAGGTTCATATAGCAGTGAACTTGTAAAGCAGTTGACCATGGCAGAAATTCCCCATATGATTCATGTAATATTTGAAGATAGCAACTACAAAAACTTTTTAGGAAAAAAGTCTTGGTATGTTCCTGTAAACCTTGATATGTACAGAAAAACTAATAATTATGAATCCCTAGAAAAGTATATTTATGAAAATGGCATTGAAATATATCACTCTTTAAATAACGGCTTTAGCATTCCTGAAAATAAATGTTGTTCTTATGTAATAACGATACACTCATTATATGCTATAGAAAACAAATCAAAACTAGATGAAAAATACTATAATAAGTTCTTATCTATCTTTCCAGAAGCTTTAGAAAAAGCTGATAAAATTATAGCAGTTTCTTATTTTATAAAGAACGAACTTATTAGACTTTTTAACATAGATGAAAGTAAAATAACAGTAATTTATCCTATAATTTCTTCAATATATAGACCTCTATCTTATAATCAATGTAAAAATTTTTTGATAAATAAATATGGAATTAAGAATCCTTATATTTATTACTGTGGTAATATACATCAAAGTAAAAACCTGGATAAACTAATACAGTTATTTAAAACGATTAGTATAAGATGTAGAGACTTAAAACTTGTAATATCAGGGGATATAAGTGGAAAGAAGAATGAATACTACAAGGATCTCTTATCTCTTAGCGAAAAACTAGACATTAAAGATAATGTTATCTTTACAGGATTGATACCAAAAGAAGATACTGTCTATTTTTATAATAAAGCAAAATGTGTTATTAGCCTTTCTGAATATGATGGGTATCCTCTTTCTCTTAGTGAAGCTGCTTTATGTAAAACTCCAGTTATATGTAATAATATACCTGTAGTTAGGGAGGTATTAAATAACTGTGCTGTAACTTGTGATTTATCTAAGCCTAATCAAATTGTTGATTTTGTCTATTATCTCTGTACTAATAATGAATTTAGAAGTAATTTAATAAATAAAATAAGTATACCATTAAGTTCATCAGTAGATGATTATATTAATTTTTATAGCTAGGAGCTAATAAAGTCAAGGAATATATAAGTTTATATATTCCTTGACTTTATATAATATATTTAGAAATGAAAGTTTTTTAAATTTCTTATAAAATTTCAATAAAGGTATCTATTATTTCAGCTTCAGTGGTGTTACCTATATAGTCTATTACTTTTTGTAATATGCTATTGGCATGAGAGGTTTGATTTGTTACACAAGCTATTCCTAGAACTATACTCTGATGTAAATCTTGATCCTCTACTTCTGCTATGGAAACGTTAAATTTATTCCTTACTTTGTCTATTATACTTCTCAGCACCATTCTTTTTTCCTTTAGGCTATGAGACCAGGGTACAATAATATGGATTTTTAATGTTCCAACTATCATAAATAGTACCTCCTTTTAAAAAAGCATCTATCTAAAGCATTGATTTTGCTTTTGTGATAGATGCTTATATTTACTACTAAATATAATTTATTTCTTTTTCTTTTATTTCTTTTGCCTTTGCATTTAATCCTTCTGCTGCATATCCTACAGGTAATATAGCTACAGGAACTTCTCCTTCTTCTGCTCCTATTATGGATTTAACTTCCTTTTCATCGAAATTTCCAACCCAAGTAGTTACAAGTCCTAAGCTTTCTACAGCTAGCATAGCATATGTACATGCTATAGTAGCATCCTGGATACTATAAAGTTTTTCCCCTCTCTCCCCATAATATTTACTTGAGGCTTTAGGTAAAGCACTAAATACAAAAACTACTGGAGCCTCATCTACAAAAGTTACTTCTTGAAGGGCACCTCTTATTTCTCTTGATTTTACTACAGTGATTTTGAAATCTTCTAAGTTTCCTGCTGTGGGAGCAAACTTAACAACATTTAAAATATTTTCAATTAATCCATCTTCTACTTTTTCATCTGAAAATTTTCTTATAGAACGTCTTTTTTCCAATAACTCTGTTAACTCTTTATACATTAATATCACCTCGTTGAATAACACTATTGATAACACTATTTGTTATATTAAAATTATAATCTATTTTCTATATAATTACAATATTATATATTAAACAATACAAATTATTGAAAAGTTTCTAAACACATTTAAAACTTCTATATATATTCTCTATAGAGTGCTTATAGTCTGCTTCTCCAAAGTCCACTAAAATGTGAATTTTTCTTTCTTCTAGTTTTATAGTAATACTATAGCAATTATCTAATATTACCGAATTGAATTCCAAGGAAAAAGTATTCAATTCTTTTAGCAGGGCCATTACTATAGAAACATTACTACAAATTATACATGTTATTTTGGAATCCATTTCTAATAGTTTTTTTGCTACTTCTACTAAAGACGCTTCTATTTTTTGCTTTAGCACATCTTCTTCTACATTCATAGTTAAAGAGAAGTCCTGCAAATTAACTATGTCTTCTTTTGCCATAGCTGTGGTTATAACCACGTAATTTGTCTTATTGTTATATATAAGATAATTAATAGCTCTATTTTTTTCTTCTTCAGGATTAATAATAAGACTATAAATATTTAAGTTGTATAATTCTGTTTTATGAGTACTAACAAAATCCTTTAACTTATCCATATCCCCTAAAGATTTGCTGCTAGACAGTATAAGAGCCTTTTCCTCTTTCATATTTACTTCATTAGAGGCTTTATTTAATGCTTGAAAAAGTGTTATTAGAAAGCTGCCGCTAGCAATGTAATAGTAATGTAAGTTACTTTCTTTGATAGCTTCAGTTATACAGTTCATATCATCATAGGATACTCCATCAAAAAAATGTACACTTCTTTCTGATGTAGCAATTTTACTGATTATACTATTCTTACCCTTATATATATCATCCAATGTAATATGCACTAAGTTTTCTTTAAAATTATTATTTAATAATCTTAAAATGTTCACACATGAAATATCTGTAGTTCTATTAATAAAGTTGTTATTATTTATATATCCCCCTATGATATTGTATTCTTCTTCAGGTTCTGATGGTATAAATGCTATTTTTCTTCTTTCCTTTAAAACGCTAAGTATATCTGCTATATCTAAGATATTTGCATTTACGTTTTTCAAGGAATATATTGAATACACAAAATTGTCCTGAATATCCTTCTCTATATTTCCTTGAAAATTCACTTTAAATTTATTTTTTCCCACTATAACTACAATAAAATCATAGATTAAATCTTCTTTTTCTATAATATTATTTAGCTTTATTCTACTGCTTATACCTAATAACTTTAATTTAAATACAAAACTAGCTGCTTCCTTGATGTTATGAAAAAAAGTTATAAATCTCATGATACCCTCCTCTTAAACACAATATCTTGCATTGACTAAAGTTAAAAACAGCTTATTTTCACAACTTAAATATTCATTTACCTTAAAGCCAACCTTTTTACACAACATAATTGAAGCGATGTTATCTATGTGTATAGTTGCATTTAATGAATATAGGTCAACATTTTCAAACAAGAATTTGATAATAATATTTAAAGCTTCTGTCATAATTCCTTTATTACGATATTTTTTATTAATTAAATAGCCTACCTCTGCTGTATGGGTTATAGAATTTAAAGAATGAATTGCTATTAAACCTACTAATTTATTAGACCTTTTTGTAACAATAGCCCAATCTATTCTTTTTCTATAATAATAACAAGAATTAATTTCATTAATAAATCTTATTGCATCCTCTATATCCGCAATGCATGGAGACTTATCATATAAGGATATATCTTTTTCTGAATATAATTCTAAAATATCTTCTGCATCTTCCTCCTTAAGCTCTCTTAAAAGTATTGTCTCATCTTCAAGTTGATAAAAATCCTCAAATAAACTTTCTATAGGATAAAATTTATGGTGTTTTTCAAAATCCATATTTCCTCTTATAACTATATACTTATTATTTAAATATACGCTGAAAGCTCTTTTATAATGTTAATAAAATAAAAAAAGCACCTGTTAGGTGCTTTAAATGTTGTTATTCATTATATCTTTAAAGTTAATAGAATCTAATTCTTTTATTAATGCCTTTTGAACTCTGCTTAACGCTTTATGCACTAAACAATTTTCTCTCCGCCCTAGGTTGCAGTATTCTGGGTTTTCCATACATTTATTTATATATAACTCTCCTTCTACTGCCTCAACCACCATTTTTAATGTAATATTCTCTGGAAGCATATTAAGAGCGTATCCACCTTTCACTCCTCTAAAAGATTTTACTATATCAGCGGTAGTGAGTTTTCTTAATAGTTTCAATAGAAATCTCAAAGGTATATTTTCCTCCTCTGATATTCTTCTAGCCTCTACTCTACTTTCTTTAGACTTTGATAAGAATAACATAACTCTTAGGGCATAATCTACTTCTTGCGTAATCTTCATCTAATCCTCCCATAAAATAAAAAGTTTTTTATCTTAAAGACTCTACTTATTCAATCCTGTGGACCCAAATCCTCCTTCTCCTCTTGTAGATTCAGATAACTCATTTACTTCTATTACATTAACAGCATATACAGGCATTACCACCATCTGAGCAATTTTCATACCCTTTTCAATAATAAAAGCTTCCTTACCATGATTTATTAAAATTATTTTAAGTTCTCCTCTATACCCCTCATCAATGGTACCTGGAGTATTTAATACAGTTATTCCATGTTTTAAAGCTAAACCGCTCCTTGGTCTTATTTGAGCTTCTGTATGGGGTGGTAATTCTATTTTAATTCCTGTGGCTACAAATGCTGTTTCATTAGGTTTTATTTCTACTTTATCCACTGAAAACAAGTCTAATCCTGCATCTCCTACGTGAGCATAATTAGGCAATATAGCATCCTTATTAATTTTAATAACCTTTAAAGTTAAGTTATTCATATTTTTCTCTCCTTTGTATAACAAAAAAATATTATAGGAAGGTTAAAGCCTTCCTATAATATTTTAACACCAACATCCACATAAGAATAGTAAAAGAATTATTATTAATAGATCATCTCCTATACCATCTCTGCAGTGATTTTCACAGTGATGAGGGGGATCTTTTCTAAGTCTATTAATTACGGCTACCTCTTGGCAAACACTTCCATTTCCTAATCTTACTTTTGAAGAAGGTTTGTATATTGGCTGAAGATAGTACTTTTGATTAACCTCTGCTTGCACATTGTATATTCCTTTGTCTAACCCATTAAATATCAGTTCTCCATTACTATCTGTTCTGCCTTCCATTATAGGAGTTGCGCTTCCTTCTTTAAAAAGCCTTATCCTTATATTGGCTTGAGGGTCTAACCTTTCCTTCACCCATAAAAAAGAAAACACTTTTATAGTGCCATTAAAATAGCAGGTGGTGGGATAATTTAAATCTTCTATGTCAAAGTTCATCTCTTTCACCTCCGTAGTTCTAATACATAATATGAGTAATAAACTGATGAGGTTACTACTATAATATTTTTTACGACAAAAAACACTGCTATCACTTATAACTACGTGATAACAGCGTTCTTAAAAAATACATTATTTTCTATACCGAATCATTATGACACATTAATATTTTAAAACTCATAGGTTCTAGATGAAGGAAACCTTCTTCAATATTTATATTTATATTATTATAAATATCAAAAGCTTCATTAAAGTCCACTTTAAGTTTAGTACTTTTATCATTATTATTAATGGCTATAAATATTTTTTCATCGTCACTTTCTCTCACAAAAGCTAATATGTTATCTTCTTTAAATAAATTTTTATATGGAGCATAAGTTAAAGCTTTATACTCTTTTCTTAAGGAGTTCAGCTTTTTATACATATTTAAAAGCTCTTTATTTTGATCTTCTTCCTTCCATATCATACATCTTCTGCAGTCTGGATCTTTAGAACCTTCCATTCCCACTTCATCTCCGTAATAAATATAAGGTATACCTATATAAGTGTACTGCAGCACTATAGCAAGCTTCATTCTATTAATATTCCCTCCGCATTCTGTTAAGAATCTAGGAGTATCATGGCTATCAATAAGATTTAATACTTGTCTATTAATACTGTGGGTATATAAACTTCTATTAATTTCTAATATATTATTTAATTCCCCTGCAGATATGCTTCTTCTGGCAAAAAAATCTAGACACATCTCTCTAAAAGGATAATTCATAATACTATCTAACTGTTCTCCCCTTAAGAAGGAGGCTGCCTCATGCATTATTTCCCCTATGATAAAACTATCCTCTTTTACCGATTTTACTCTATTTCTAAAGGCTCTCCAAAAGCTATGATCTACCTCGTCGCACACATCCAGCCGCCATCCGTCAATGCCTACTTCCTTTATCCAAAACTCTGCTACATCTAGTAAATACTTTTGAACCTCAGGGTTTTTAGTGTTTAATTTTGGCATGGTATAAACATCATTAGCAAAGGTTATATAGTTAGGTTTGTCTAAATTTACAGGATAGTCTTGTATGAAATACCAATCCTTATATTTAGATTCTTCTCCTTTTTCAATTACATCTTGAAAAGCAAAAAAATCATGACCGGAATGATTGAAAACTCCATCAAATATAACCCTTATGCCTGCATTATGGCAAGCAAGTACCATTTCCTTAGCTTTTTTAACATCTCCAAAGAATGGGTCAATTTCATAATAGTCCTTAGTATTATATTTATGATTTGAGGTGGAAAGAAATATAGGAGTAAGATATATCATAGTAATACCCAATTCTTTTAAATATTGAGCTTTATCTATTATTCCTTGAAGGTCTCCACCAAACATATTACTAGGGGTAACCTTGCCTCCCCAGCTTTCAGCACCTTTAGGATCATTGGAGATATCACCGTTATAAAATCTATCTGGGAAAATTTGATATACTATTCCCTCCTGAGCCCAATTCACCTCATTATAAACATCTCCTAAACATAAATAAGGATACTGATAAGCATTAGGTTCTAATGGCTTATTTTTAACTATTCCTCTTTCATTTACATAGAATACGTTTCCCTGGTTATCTTCTAATTCAAAGAAATATCTGTATCTTTTCTCTTCTACATTTATTTCTATTTCATAAAAATCAAAAAGATCAGTCTCTATACTTTCTTTCATTTCTTTTACTATAAAGTCATTTTCCCAATCATATCTATCCTTATAATGTATCTTGCAGCTTTTAATATCTTTAGATGCTGTTCTAATTCTTATTACTAATATTTCTGTATCTTTTCCATATACGTAGGGTACGTCTGTGATATGATAAATGGCATGTTTATTCATGTGTCTACCTCCATAACTTACTAAATTTATTCCTTAGTTGAGTAAATATTAAACATTAATTAAATAAAAAATTTAGGGGACCCAAATTTAAGTCCCCAAGATCACTGGATTATATTAATCTAAGGTGCCAGGCACATTACAAGTGACAAACTTCCTAGGTTTAATTATCTTAACCCTTAACTGCTCCAGCCACAAGTCCTTTAGAAATAAATTTCTGAAGGGAAACAAATATAATAACTACTGGTAAAGAAGCCATAATGGCAGCAGCAGAATATTGTGTCCAGTTTGCTGAAAAGTTATTATTTATAAAGGTTCTTAACCCAGTGGCTACGGTTTGCGTTGAACTATCTTTCATAAGGGCACTGGTAAGAATAAATTCACTGTATACACCAATAAATGAAAACAAGAAAATTACTAATAACATATTTTTTGTTAAGGGTAATATTATCCTTGTAAACATCTGCCAGGTTGTAGCTCCATCTACAAAGGCAGCCTCATCTAAATCTTTTGGTATTCCATCGATAAACCCTTTTAAAAGCCATATATTATAAGCGCTTCCAGCAGATAATAAGATAATAAGCATAAAAATATTATCCATAGCTTCTAATCTATATGCAATAGCCAATATTGCAGGTATTGCCATCATAGCTGGGAACATCTGTAATATCAATAGTGACATAAGTCCATTTCTTCTTCCTTTAAATCTCAACCTTGAGAAGGAAAAAGCTGCAGGGAGTGTAATTAAAATTTGTATTGTAGCCACACTAGTACAAATAATTAAGGAGTTTTTAACCCACAAAAGAAAATCTGTTTCTTTAATAACTTTTGTATAGTTTTGAAATCCCCATTCTGCTGGAAAAAAGGTGGTTTGAGTAAAGGTATCTCCTTTAGCTAATGATGCAGAAAATATAGCTACTATTGGGAACATAGTTAGTACTATCATTATCCAAATGAATATTCTTCCAATCCATAAGTTTCTTCTTTCAGACGGCCTCATTTTTTTCTTATAAGTTAGTTCATTATTTGTTTTAATTGCAGGTGATTGACTCATATTATTCCACCTCCTTAAATTGTCCTGACATTTTCATTTGAACATAAGAAATAGTTCCTATAATTAAGAATATTATTATACCCAGTGCAGAACCTAACTCATATCTGTTAAAGTTAATAGTTAACTTATAAGTAGTGGAGGCTAGAATATCTGTAAATCCTGCAAATTGTGTTGTAAGCCTTGCTGGTCCACCACCAGTAATTAAGAAGGCTGAGTTGAAGTTATTAAAATTAAATGCAAAAGATGATATTAATAATGGATATGCAGTTAATGCTAAAGATGGAAGCGTAATCTTCCAAAACTGAGTTAACTTACTAGCTCCATCTATTTCTGCTGCCTCATAATAGGTATCCGGTATGGCAGCTATAGCACCCATGCTTACATTCATCATATAAGGGAATCCTAGCCATATATTTACTATAATAATTGCAGTCCTTGCCCACCAAGGATTTGTCAGCCATTCTAAGGGTTCTTTTATAACATGCAAATTCATAAGTATGGTATTTATAGCACCATAATCAGTATTAAAAAGACCTTGCCAAGATAAAACTGCAATAGTAGCAGGAAGTGCCCAAGGAATAATTAATATTGCTTTATATAAAAATGCTTCCTTCATATTGCTATTAGAAAGAATCAACGCAATAATCAATCCTACAATAAAAGTCCCTAAGGTAGATAATAGTGCAAAAGCAAAGGTCCACCCAAATACTGGCCAAAACACCTGAGTAAATGGACCTGCTAAAACCTCTTTAAAATTTTCAAATCCTACCAAAGTGTAATCTTCTAAATGATTTAAATTATAATTAGTAAAAGCTATATAAACTGTATAGATTATAGGCAATATTGTAAAAATAATTATTGTTACTAGGGCTGGTAGTAAATAAATATAAGGCTTTACCTTGCTGCCAAGACTTCTTTTTGTTTTTACTAATTCCATAACTTTTCCTCCAATTTTCTCCTTCCAATATTTTTAACCTCTTCTCATATTTTTAAAAAATGAAGGGAATAAATTACTCCCTCCATTTTTACTTTTCTTATTTTATTATTTATTAGTTATTTCTGTTGTGCAATTCCTTCTTTAACTTGTTTAACTAGATTTTCACCAGTTTGTTTTCCATTTTGCTTTCCAGAAGTTAATAACTTTAAGTTATTTTCTCCAGGTGTCCACATTGCTTGTACTGCTGGAATGTTTGGCATTGGTTGAGCATATTTCGCTTGCTCTGCAAAAGCTGATAAGAATTTATCGTTTTTAAATTCAGCGCTTTCTTGTCCAGCTTTAGTTGCAGGAATTCTATAACCAACTTTAAATAATGTATTTTCTGATTTTTCTAATATATATTTTACAGCATCCCAAGCTTCTGCTTGATTTTTTGATTTAGAGCTTACAAAAGCTGCTTGCACACCCATAAAGGATGGCATTGGTTTTCCATCAGCACCTGGTAGTGGAGCTATAGCAAATGGAACCTTAGCATCTTTTAACCCATTAACATCCCATGGTCCAGAAATATAAAGTCCAGTTTTCTGAGCTTGGAAATCACCTTTTGCTAAGTCACCCTTTATATCAGAAGGCATAAGCTTATGAGTTTGAACTAAACTTTGTAAGTAGTCATAACCTTTAACTGCACCATCATTTCCTAAACCGATATCTGCTGGGTCAAATTTTTGTCCATCAAATTTATATACATAACCACCATTAGCTGCTAAAAATGCATAAGAGAAATAGAAGTTATTTATTTCATATTTAAAACCATGCTCCTTACCTACTTTAACAAGGTCATCTAAGGTTTTTGGAGCTTCCTTAATCTTATCTGTATTATAGAATAATGCATAGGTTTCCATTAATACTGGCACTGCATACTTCTTCCCTTCAATAGTAACTGCATTAACAGCATTTTTTTCAAATTTAGCATCATCCATTACATTTGCTGGAACTTCAGCTAAAAGATTAGCTTTCTGGAAAGTTCCTAAGTTGTCATGAGCAAGTCCAAACATAACATCTGGAGCTTTAGAACTGTTAGCAGCTTGTAAATATGCTTGGAAGTCTGATTTATCTTCTTTAACCTCTACAGTATTTCCAGTTTTTTTCGCCCACTCTTTAGCATATTTTTCTACCTCTTTTACCTCTTCAGTCTTTAAGTGAGACCAAATCACTATTTTTTTGCTTTCTTTTTTATCTGAAGGTGCATTTCCTCCTTCAGCAGATTTTTTAGCACATCCGAATAATGCAGTGGATACTACTAATGCTGCCATAACAGATGCCATAACTTTTAAACGTTTGTTCATGGTTATCCCCCCATAAATTATTATTTATGCAATCGCTTGCATAATATTAAAAACCAATCAATGCCTTAATTATATCCCCTTATGAATACGTTGTCAAAACTTTTTTATGGAAATTATAATGAAAATTAAGCATCTAAAATGATTAATTCAGCTTTACACGAATTCGCTTTAATTTTCTTTAAATTACAACTATTTTAATTTTAATATTAACTCTTTAATAAGAATAGCTTTTAACTAAAAATTTAAATTCAGTTAAAAGAAACTCTTTAATTATAATTTATAATATAACTCATAAACAATAAATCAGTAATGGGGAAATTAAAGGAGGTTTTTTATATGGCAAAACAAGATTCAAACAAATTAGTAAAGGAATTAAATATTTTTGTTTCTAACATGGGTATATTATATACTAAAGTTCATAATTATCACTGGTATATAGAAGGCCCTGGTTTCTTCCAGCTTCATAAACAATACGAAGAATACTACATGGCAGTATCTGAAGACTATGACTTAGTAGCTGAAAGATTACTTATCATGGGCTATAAGCCATTAGCTAATACTAATGATTATCTTGAGAATGCTACTTTAAAAGATAGAAAGAGCGAACCTATTTCTACCAAACAATCTGTTACAGATTTAAAAGCTGATTTTAAACATATCTCTGATCAACTTAAAAAACTTATTGACCTATCAGAAGAAGCTGGAGATGATGTTACCAATGATATGATGATTTCACTAAAAACCAAATACGATAAATACATCTGGATGCTAGACTCCTACGAAGGATAAGCAAAAAACTGCAGAAAGCTAATTTTCTGCAGTTTTCTTTTCATTTTGAACAAATTCTTCTAGTACAATTCCCTTTTCATATATATTTTTTGAGGTTTTGTTTCCCACATATCTTAAGTGCCAAGGTTCATAGCTATAGCCAGTTATCTTTTCTTTTCCTAAAGGATATCTCACTATAAATCCATATTTATGTGCGTTGTTCTTTAACCATTTACCTTCTTTAGTTTGTCCAAAGTCTGTAGTTAAAGAGCCTTTACTTCCTTGTTTATTAGTTATATCTGCAGCCAATCCCGTTTGATGTTCACTATTTCCTGCAGTAGCTACATATTT
Source organism: Clostridium amylolyticum (assembly GCF_900142075.1). Taxonomy (GTDB): domain Bacteria; phylum Bacillota; class Clostridia; order Clostridiales; family Clostridiaceae; genus Clostridium_AA; species Clostridium_AA amylolyticum. The sequence continues at coordinate 34,532 of NZ_FQZO01000001.1, read as the reverse complement.
ATCTGCCTGTGCCTTCCCATTTTGTTTAGCTCGTGTTTCGTACAACTGTTTTTGAGTGTTGTAAGATCTGAATCCTGAGACTAAATATAGCTGACTATTCTCCTGTTTAGCTTTAGAAAACAACTTTTCTAAGGCTTTTGAAGCTTCTTTTCGCATATACTTTTCTTCAGAGGTAATATTTTCAGCAAATCCCACCTTTGGTATTACTAAATCTTTAGGCTTATAGCTATCAGCTAAAACAAAGTTGCGATTTACTAAAACTAATATGTTATTTGGATTTTTAACTTCTTTTTTAGCTTCTTTAAATCCTCCCATAGGAACATATTTCAATATCACAAATATCCCTAAAATCATTATTAAAATGGTTATAAAAGTCCTTAAAATTTTTCTCATTTAATTCTCTCCTTGTAATGAATTGCTTATTTACATTTTAGAATTCTATTCTTACAAGGAGATGAAAATCTTTATTACAAAATAGTAAGGTACAACTTGCCTTTATTTATCGAAGATATTTAAGTACTCACCATATCCCTCTTCTTCAAGGTTTTCTCTTGCAATAAATCTTAAAGAAGCACTATTTATACAATATCTAAGCCCGCCTTTTTCTAATGGACCATCTGTAAAAACGTGACCAAGATGGGAATCGCCGTATTTGCTCCTCACTTCTATCCTATGCATATTATAACTAAAGTCAGCTTTCTCTTTTATATTCTCCTTTTCTAAGGGCTTAGTAAAAGATGGCCATCCACAGCTGGAATCAAATTTATCCAGTGAAGAAAATAAAGGTTCTCCTGTTACTATATCTACATATATGCCTTCAGCAAAATAATTCCAAAATTCATTATTAAAAGGTGCTTCTGTAGCATTTTCTTGAGTAACTTTATATTGAGTAAGATTTAATTTTCTCTTAACCTCTTCTTGCAAAGGCTTTTTATAGCTTTTATCTTTTTCACCTTCCATTTAATCAACCTCCTATTTATATTATTAGTGTTTAAAATTATAATTATTATAATAAAAGGTCTGAAGAATAATTTATCCTCAGACCAAATAATATAGTATATTTAGTTGTTTTTAACTAGGTAATAAAGGGTTCTTACGGAACCACCAGTACCGCCTTTAGTTAGATAATCCTTATCAGCATCAGCCCATGCTGTGCCTGCGATATCTAAATGTAACCATGGTGTATTCTTTACAAACTCTCCAATAAATAATCCTGCTGTAATAGTACCAGCATATCTTCCACCTGTATTTTTAAGGTCAGCAACTGAAGATTTTATTAATTCTTTATATTCTTCAAAAGCTGGTAACTGCCACACTTTTTCTCCACAAGCTTCAGCAGCCTTTTGCAGTTTGCTATAGAATTCATCGTTATTTGTTATTACAGCTGTAGTGGTATCACCAAGAGCTATTAGTGCAGCACCAGTTAAAGTAGCTACATCCACTATTCTTGTTACTTCTTCCTTTTCCACAGCATAATAAACGGCATCTGCTAGAGTTAATCTACCCTCTGCATCTGTATTTATAATCTCTATGTGCTTTCCACCCATAGAACCTATTATATCTCCTGGCTTATAGGACCCTCCAGAAATTACATTTTCACATGCAGCTACTACAGCTACTACATTGGCTTTGACTTTGTTTTTAGAAATAGCTGCCATAGCTCCTATAACCGCTGCTGCTCCTCCCATGTCATTTTTCATGTGTAACATGTAATCTGCAGGCTTAAGTGAATATCCACCTGTATCAAAAGTAAGACCTTTACCTACAAGACCAGTGATATTTTCTTTGTTTGCTTCATCTCCAAAATAGCGCATAACTATGAGCTTAGGTTCATTTACAGAGCCTCTTGCCACTGCAAGATACGCTTCCATGCCTAAAGCTTCAATTTGCTCCTTGTGCATAACTTCTACTTGGAAACCATATTCCTTACCCATATCTTCTGCTCTCTTAGCTAGTTCTTCTGGTATAAGAACATTAGCTGGCTCGTTTACTAAATTTCTAGCTGCAATAGTAGAATCTATAATAACCTTAGCCTCTTCTAAAGCTTTTTCTGCTGCTGCTACTTTTTCTTCAGCCACAGATGCTATTCTTACTTCATTTAGGCAAACCTTATCTTCTTTTACTTCTTTATATTTATTAAATTCATAGTCTGCGAAAACTACTCCTTCAGTAATAGCTTTAACTACTTCTTCTGTAGAAATGTTATCTAAGTCAATAAATCTAACTGTTGCTTTTTCAACATTTAATTTTTTAACTTCTCTAATAGCTTTAGCTATAGCCTTTCTTATTCTTTCAGAAGTGATCTCTTCTTCTTTACCTAATCCTACATAAATCTCTTCTTTAATAAGTCCTAAATCCTTCTCTTTTGTAAACTTATAAGTGCTTCCTAAAGAAGCGTTAAATCTTCCAAACTTAATAAATCTTTGTACTCTTGCTGCACAGCTATTACAAACGTGAAGTACCTTTCCTCCTTCAAAAACCGGAATAACTTCCATCAATATCTCTGAGTGTCTTTCTGACTGTATTGCTAGTTTCATCCTATCACCTCATAATTTCATTTGTATTTATTATATAATAGTCATTATTAAAATGAAATAGCTTTTTAAATTTAATTGAAATTAAACTTCTTTTATTATGTATCATGCTCATATTTGGAAAAATTTATTTGTGTAATTTTATAGTTTATTTGTAATACTAAAAGGGACGAGAACTAATATTGTAGGTGATTATATGAAAGGTATGAAATTTACAATCTTTATTTTCCTAATGATAATTTTAACTAGTTATATCCCTTGTAATGCCCTAGAAGAGACTGAAATAGAAGATATAAAAGCCACCATAGAAACTATATATAATAAAAGAAATGAGACCTTTATTACGGGTAAAATAAGTGAACTTCCTCAATATTATAATAATACTAAATTTGGGACCTGGGCTTTAGAGCATGAGGTTAAAAGAATAAAATATTTAAAAAAATGGTCTGATGAAAGAGATATTAAATTTACTTCTATTGTATCTGATCTTCAATATAGAAAAATAACTCCTTATAAAACCGGTGCAAAGGTGTCTTTAAATGAATATTATAAATTTGATTATTTATATAAAAACGAAGATAATGCTGAAATAAACTCCTTTGGAGTGGGAGTTATTCATAGCATTGAACTGGCTAAAATAAATAATAAATGGATAATCAATTGGGACTGGTATACAGACTGCTTTGAAGATGCACTAAAAGGTTTTAATGCTGAAATTAAAGATATTACAGAAGTATATTCAAAAATTTATTCAATACCCCCTTTAGAAAAACCCAATATTTTAAATTTAGAAAACACCTTTGAAAATCAACGGAGAATAAAGGCGGTTAATTATGCTGATAAATATTGCGGCATAGTTTGGGCAAGTAATAACCCATCCAAATATAATAAAAAGTATAAAAATTATACCGGTATTGGTGGAAACTGCACTAATTATGTATCTCAATGTTTAGGAGACAAACAGGAAGGTGCTGCATTGAAACAACAGGGTGGATGGCACTGTAATTATTCAAAATACGGTCAGGCAGAAGGTAGCCCTGCTTGGGTAAATGCAGACGCTTTTAAAAACTATCTTTTTTATTCCGGCAAAGGGAAGCTTATTAAGAAAGGAAGCTTTAAGAACTTTATCCCTAAAGAAGGAAGTGGTGAAAATATATTTAGCAGATTAGATTATGGAGATGTAATTTGTTATGCTAAAGGAAGCGATATTGATCACTTTGCTATAGTTACAGGCTTTGATAGCCGTGGTTATCCCTTGATTAATTCCCATACTACAGATAGATATAGGGTCCCCTTCGATTTAGGATGGGGAGATAAAAACATAAGTTTTTACCTTATCAAAATAAGATATTAAATATTATAATATAAATTCCCTTCAAATATTTAAGTATTAATAATATCTCACTATTTTTTTTCAACATCATATTATAGAATATATAATACTAATAAGGGTAAGGGTTTTAAGTATGCCCTATAATAGAAATAAAGCTGTACAATATGCACTAAAATACGCCTTGTCTCCTAATCCAGAATTTAGGTATTTTTCTTCCACTTTAAATGCAGGAGGAGATTGCACCAATTTTATTTCTCAATGCCTCCTAGCAGGTGGTGCTGAGATGGTATATAATAATAATCCTTGGTGGTATAATCATAATAATTTATCCTCTGCCATGGATGATACTTGGTCATTAAGTTGGAGTATTGCACATTCTTTATATTGGAACATAATGAAGAATACTATGGAAAATACAAAAGGTATAAAGGCCCATATACTATCTGCTGCATCTATGTTAGATCTTGGAGATATCATATTTTATGAAAATGATGAAAATCGCATATTTCATTCCACCATAGTGACGGATTATAATAACGGAAGCCCCTTAGTATCTCAACATACTTATGACCTAAGGAATGTATCCTATATTAAACCCTATAGGGTTAAAGCTATGCATTTTATGCATATATACCTTAACTAGAAAGATGAAAAAGTCCAGTAATATCTGGACTTTCTATTTTAAAATAAAACTAAGAGATGGATTATTTATCCACCTCTTCATAGTCTACATCTATAACTTTTTTATTACTTAAATCATTTTGATCATACGTATTACTTTGGTTTACATTTCTATTGCTTGAATTATCATCCTGTCTTTCTCTAAAACTCTCGCTTCTACTTGTTTTAAATATCTTTTTACCTATCCAAAAAGCTAAAACGATTATAAGTATAACAGGCAACAGCTGAATTAAAAAAATACCAACTACTACTACAGCAACTATACTTATTATAATGTAAATTATACTCATAAAGTCATTCATACAATAACCTCATCTCTTATAAAATTTTAAACATATTATAACATAAATATTATTAGTCACAAAATTAATATTTAATTATATAATTATAAATTAACTCATCATTTAAGAAATTGTTTACACATTATTTACCCTAAATTAGGAATAATATTATAGTTATGCGCTATTATATATTTGAAGAAGATTTTAAGGAGAGAACTTATGATAAAACAAATATTAAATCCTGACCTTTATCACGGTGATAATAAAAAAGAAAACTACTTTGAAGGCTGGTATTTTAAGATATCAGATATGGAGAATAACCTTTCCATGGCTTTTATTCCTGGGATTATTAAAGGCCATGAAGGGCATTCTTTTATCCAATATGTAAATGGTTTTGAAAAACAATTTAGCTATTTTACCTTCTCAAAAGATGATTTTAGAGCCTCTAAATCTGAGTTTAATATAAGCATAGGAAAAAATATTTTCTTTATAAAGGGACTAAAACTTGACCTTACAGATGAGAACAGCAAAATAAAAGTTGATGTTAATTTCAACCATATTGAGAAATGGCCGGATAGTACTATAAATCCAGGGAGCATGGGTTTTTATAATTATTTATCTTTTATGGAGTGCTATAGTCAAGTATGCGCTATGAACGGATATGTTTCTGGGGCAGTAGAGATAAATGACAAAAAATACATACTAAATAAAGGTAAAATATATATTGAAAAAAACTGGGGGGAAAATTTTCCTTATTCCTGGTTTTGGATGCAGAGTAACTGTTTCAGTAAAGATATTTCCATAACCTGCTCCATAGCACATATTCCCTTTCCTATAAGTAGTTTTAGAGGATTTCTCATAGGTTTAAAGTTTAATAACAAATTTATTAAATTTACCACCATAAACAAAAGCAAGCTAACCACTATAAAAACGGCTAGAGATGTGCGATTAGTAGCAACTAATAAAGAGTATGAACTAACCTTAGAATCTATCACAAATTCTTCTGAGTTTTTGCTTTTGCACGGTCCTACGGGTGATAAGATGCAACCTTTTGTAAAAGAAAGTATAACTTCAAAACTCCACTTAGTTTTAAAAAGCTTTCCTGAGAAAAAAGTAGTTTTAGAGGATACGGGAATATTTGCTGGTATTGAATATGGAGGGAATTTTGAAGAATTGTTTTTCTAATGTAATTAGTATTTGCTAATAATATGGACACTAGTTAAAATTACTATCATTTTTACTTATATTATAATAAACTTTTGTGTAGATAATACAAATATATTATTAATTGATAATTATTATTGACTAATATTATCTCTCAATATATAATATGGTTGTAATGAACAGAATGAATATCTGGAATAGAGGTGTTTTTAAATGAAATTTAATATATTAATAGGTGGTTCAGCAGGACAGGGTATGGATACCATTGCTACTACCTTAGAAAAAATCTTAAATAGAAGCGGGTTTTATGTTTTTTCCACTAGAGATGTAATGTCTAGAGTAAGAGGAGGTCACAGCTTCATTCAGGTTAGATTTGGCGATGAGCCCATTCATAGCCATAGTAATGAACTTGACCTTATTGTTGCCTTGGATCAAAATACCATAGACATTCACCTTCCAAGATTAAAGGAAGATGGAAAGATTATAGCTGATGAAGCTTTAAAAAGTGAAGATAGCAGAGTTTCTAAGTTAGGTCTTCTTCAAATAGCACGAGACCTTAAAATGCCTATAGTAGTAGGTGTGGTTGCTGCAGGTGCTGTAGTAAAATACTTTGGTATTACTTATGACGAACAATTTTCTTTCATAAGTCCTAAGTTCTCAGAAGCTATAAAGGAGGTTAACAAAAAAGCTTTCCTTGCTGGTTATGATTTAGTGGAAACTAAACATAATATAGGTAGCAGCAGCAATGAAAATCACATTTTAATAAATGGTAATAACGCCATAGCCCTAGGTGCCTTAGCAGGTGGAGTTTCTTACTATTCTGCTTATCCTATGACTCCAGCTACTTCTATAATGACATACCTTGCAAAAAATCAAGTAAAGGCAGGCATTGTAGTAGAGCAAGCTGAAGATGAAATAGCAGCCATAAATATGGCCCTTGGTGCTTCTTATGCTGGTGTTAGAGCCATGACAGGAAGCTCAGGCGGTGGATTCTCACTGATGGTTGAAGCTTTAGGTTTAGGTGGTATTGCAGAAATTCCTCTAGTGGTGGCAGACTCGCAAAGACCAGGACCAGCTACAGGATTGCCTACTAGAACTGAGCAAAGTGACTTAAGCTTTATGCTTACAGCTTCTCATGGTGAATTCCCAAGAATGGTTATGTCTGTAAGAAATGCTGAAGATGCTTTCTATCAAACTTTTAGAGCGCTAAACTTAGCTGAAAAGTATCAAACTATAGTATTGCTTTTAACTGATCAATATTTAGCTGATAGTAATATAACTATTCCTAAATATGATTTAAGCAATTTAAAAATTGAAGACTATGCTATAAGAGAAGTTCCAGAGGGTGAAGAATACAAGAGATACAAGATCACAGAAAGTGGAATTTCCCCAAGATTAATACCTGGAAAGGCAAAAGGGCAAGTATCCATTGTGGATAGTGATGAGCATAGCGAAGAAGGTCATATCATCGAATCTGCTGAAGAAAGAAATGCTATGATGGAAAAGAGAATGAGAAAAGCTATTCTCATGAAAGAAGATATGCAAGAACCAGATTACTTTGGAGTAGAAAATCCAGAAATCCTGCTATTAGGCTGGGGTTCAACTTATGGTTCTATGAAAGAAGCTGTAGAAATACTGAATAATGAGGGGTTAAGTGTAGGTGCTTTAAGCTTTGGAGACCTATATCCACTACCTGTACAAAAACTTAATAAATATAAATCTATAGCTAAAAAAGTTGTTAACGTAGAACAAAACTATACAGGTCAACTTGGAAAGCTTATTACTATGGAAACAGCCATTAAGATGGATCATAGTATTTTGAAATATGATGGAAGACAGATAATTGCTGAAGAAATATGCAGCAAAGTTAGAAACGAGGTGTTGTAAGATGTTAGATCTTAAATTATATGAATCTCATGACGAAAATGCATGGTGCCCTGGATGTGGTAACTTTGGAATATTAGATGCCATAAAGAATGCAGTGGCAGAACTAGAAATAAAACCTGAAGATATTGTTATGGTTTCTGGTATAGGCCAGGCAGCAAAAACTCCTCATTATATAAGAGCTAATGTATTTAATGGCTTACACGGCAGAGCCTTACCTCCTGCTCAAGCTATTAAAATGGCAAACAAAGATTTAAAGGTTATTATAACCGGAGGAGATGGTGACGCTTATGGAGAAGGAGGAAACCATCTACTACACGCTATGAGAAGAAATGTGGACATGACTCAGCTTGTTCACGATAATCAGATATATGGATTAACAAAAGGTCAAGGTTCTCCTACTACAGCAAGAGGTCAAAAGACTTCCATGCAATTTGAAGGGGTACAATCTGAGCCTATGCAGCCTCTAGCACTAGCCATTACTTTAGGTGCTACTTTTGTGGCAAGAGGTTTCTCTGGTGACAAAGAAGGCCTAAAAGAAATTATAAAGGCTGCTATTAATCATAAAGGTTATGCCATCATTGATATTATGCAACCTTGTGTAACCTTCAATAAGATTAATACCTTTAAATGGTATAAAGACAGATGCTATAGACTAGATGAATCCTATGATCCAACCAATAAAATGGCAGCTTTACAAAAAGCTTTCGAGTTTGGCGATGAAGGTATTCCTCTAGGAATCCTTTATAAAGAAGAAGGAAAACCAACCTTCAATGACTTACATCCAGTTATCAGTTCCTCAAAACCATTGGTAGATAGACAATGGAAACCACAGGATGTAGAACCATTTGTAGATCAATTCCTTTAAAAAAATAGCCATGCAGACTTATACTCTGCATGGCCTTTTTCATATCTAATTAAATGTTTTTCTTTATTGATCATAATATTAATAGCTTATTTTATTCCAATCCACATATGAATTTATAATATCTACTGCTTTTTCTAGATATATCTTATCTTCTTCATGAAACCTAGCTATGCTTGTGCTATCAATATCTAAAACCCCATAAACTTTTTCATCCTTAATAATAGGAATAACAATCTCAGAGTTGGAGGCAGCATCACAGGCTATATGTCCTTCAAAGCTGTTTACATCCTTAACTAGTATAGTTTCTTTTTCCTTTGCTGCAGTACCACATACTCCCTTCCCAATTTTAATACGAGTACAAGCGGGTAACCCTTGAAAAGGTCCTAGTACTAATTCTCCATTTTTTATAATATAAAAGCCACACCAGCTTATATCTTCTGTTAAAGCATTGATAAGAGCTGTTGAATTACTTAAATTAGTAACCACATCCTCTTCTCCTTCTAGAATTCCTTTAAGCATTAAAAGCATATTTTCATATTTTTCTTTTTGACTCATTTCTTTAAAAATACTTAAATCAAACATAATGCCTCCTTGTATAATGTAATTATAAATTATATACCCTAATATTATTTCATATATCCTTATCTTAAATCTACCATATTTAAGAGAGATTTTGATTAAATTTAGAATAAATTTCATATAATTTATTTATAACAATCTATTATAGGAGTAACATTTTGGATGACAGATCATTTTATACCTTTACTGAGTACTTTAAAAAGAATTTAAATTTAATTACCCCCTCTATGGAAGACTATCTTGAAATGATTTATAGATTAACACTAAACCAAGATTTTGCAAGAGTCAATGAGTTAGCCGAGGCTCTTAATGTACAGCCTCCTTCCTGCACAAAAATGGTTCAGAAATTATCAGATGCAAATTTAATCAGTTATGAAAAATACGGCGTTCTAAGGCTAACAGAGGAAGGAAAACTTCTAGGCAAGGCCTTGTTAGAACGACATAATATCATAGAAAACTTCTTAAAGTTAATAGGAGTAAATGAAGAAGACATATTATCAGAGGCCGAAAAGATAGAACATACTCTAAACTCCGAAACCCTGCATTGTCTAAAGGATCTAGTAGAATTCTTATCCATTAACCCTTCAATTTTAGAAGACTTTTATAATTTTAAAAGAACAACTTAATTAACTATATGCTAAACATAAAATCAGCCTGCACCTATTAAATGCAGGCTGATTTTATATTATTTTTTAACTTTTATCACTTCTAATACATGACTTTCTTTCTTAATTAGGTATCTGAATATAGGATATCCTACTAAGGTAACCACCACAAATTCACCTAAGGCTACCCAAAGAACACTATAAAGGAAAGGCAGATTAGCCACATAGTAAAGCATAGCTCCAATAAAAATACCATTTATAATAGCTGGCCATAAAGAGGCAATAAATAAATTCTTTGTCTTGCTCATAAGATAAACCGCTAATAATGTAGCAGCACTTCCTACTATCATATCAATAGGTCCCACAGTGCTGATAATATTGGCAACTATACAGCCTAATACCAAGCCTGGTATAAAAGCAGGATCTAAAAATGCCAAAAAGGTTAAGATCTCAGACACTCTAAACTGCACAGGCCCATAGGCCATAAAGCTAAAGGCATAGGTTAAAGCCGCATAAAGAGCTGCCACCACCGCTGTTTTTGCTACGAAGTCAACGCTCCTATTCTTCATAATAACATCACTTCCTTTTAATATTTTTTGCAAAAAAATAAAGAGGTATCCAAAAACCTCTCTTACGGCTAAAAACACAGAGAATTAAAAAGCTGTCTTTATAAAGACAGCCATGATAAACAAACCTAATATCCGTGTTTAGATTAACATGCCGTAGTTTTATTTATAGACAGGAGGCTTCCGAACTGTCTAGTTTATTCACTTCTTTATTATTATATACTGTGAATTACAATTTGACAACTTTTTATGAAGATTTTAATCCATTATCATGAGGTATATACTACACTTTAAGTAAATATTTGGTATAATAAAATTAAATATAATTGTTAGTTATATCAGCAAAGCTAATGATTAAAAGCTTTAAATTAATATGAAAGAGGTGTTTTATGAAAAAAATAATTTTCTTTTCTACATTTCTTTTTTTGATTTTAGTTTCTCTAATAGCATGTACTTCAGGAAAGAGCAATTTATATGTTAAAGCAGATAAAGCTCGAATACAGAAGCTTATGCTTAATGATACAAATAATTCCGCTACTGGTATCAATATTACCTTTATTAAAGATTCAAATGAATTAGAAAAAATTAAAAAAGCCTTTAAAGATTCAAAGAAAAGCACTGATGGTTCAAATTATGAGATGAATGACAGCAATTATTATGAAATTACATTTTATGAAAAAGAAAAACCTCTAGGCATTTATGGTATTTGGATAAATAAAGATTGGAGCAAAGCCATTTATCTAGACAGGCATTATTATTATTTAGATGAAGATGTGACAAACTATTTAAAGAATATAATATTTCAAAATAAGTAAAGTCCTGATAAAATCAGGGCTTTACTTATTGAATCATATACTTTATTGTTTATCAATTCCTTCATAAGCATTGATATACATCTGTTTTATTTCACTGATAAGAGGGTATCTTGGGTTGGCGCCAGTGCATTGGTCGTCAAAAGCCTGTTCACTCATCTCATCTAGACTAGAGTAGAATTTATCTTTTGGCACTCCAAATTCTTCTATGGTTTTTGGCATTTTTACCTTAGCTTTCAGTTCATCTATGGCATTAATTAAATTTTCTATCTTTTCTTCTGCAGTGTTTCCTCCTAGATGAAGATAATCAGCAATTACGGTATATCTCCATTTTGCATTTGGATATTTATATTGTGGAAAAGCTGCCTGCTTTCTAGGATTATCCACAGCATTAAATCTTATTACTTTATCAATAAGTAATGCATTGGCTACTCCATGGGGTACATGATGCACAGAGCCTAACTTATGAGCCATAGAGTGGCATACTCCTAAAAATGAGTTAGCAAAAGCCATGCCTGCCATGGTAGCAGCGTGAGCCATTTTTTCCCTAGCTTTTACATTATGGCTTCCTTCTTCATAGGCTAATGGAAGGTATTTAAATATTAGTCTAATCGCTTCTAAAGCTAATCCATTGGTATACTCTGAAGCTAAAACTGATACATAGGCTTCTATAGCATGAGTAAGTGCATCTATACCGGAAGCTGCTGTCAGTCCTTTAGGCATATTCATCATAAGCTCAGCGTCTATTATAGCCATGTCAGGTGTTAGCTCATAATCTGCCAGCGGGTATTTTATACTGGTTTTTTCATCAGTAATTACAGCGAAGGGAGTAACCTCAGAGCCTGTTCCAGCTGAGGTAGGTACTGCTATGAGCATAGCTTTTTCTCCCATGGTAGGGAACTTATAAACCCTTTTCCTTATATCTAAAAATCTCATAGCTAAATCTTCAAATCTTACTTCTGGGTGCTCATAAATAACCCACATTATCTTTGCAGCATCCATAGGAGAGCCTCCGCCTACAGCTATGATAACATCAGGGTTAAAGCTCTTCATTTCTAGAGCACCTTTTCTTGCGGTATCTAAGGTAGGATCCGGTTCTACATCAAAGAATACCTTAAAATCTATATTTTGTTCTTCTAAATTTCTTGTAACTATATCTGTATAACCTAGGCCATATAATACCTTATCTGTAACTATAAAAGCTCTTTTCTTGCCCATATCTCCTAATTCTCTTAAGGCTACGGAAAGGGATCCATATTTAAAATAAATCTTTTCTGGTACTCTAAACCACAGCATATTTTCTCTCCTTTCAGCCACTTGTTTTATGTTCATGAGATGCTTTGGTCCTACATTTTCAGAAACAGAGTTCCCCCCCCAAGAACCACAGCCTAATGTGAGAGAAGGTGCCAGTTTAAAGTTATATATATCTCCTATAGCCCCATGAGAGGCAGGCATATTAACTATTGTACGAGCTGTTTTCATTAATGATCCAAACTTATCTATTCTATCCTTAGAAGCTAGTTCATTGGTATATAGCACGGAAGTGTGTCCAAATCCTCCTAATTCTATGAGCCTGGCTGCTTTTGCTAGAGCTTCATCAAAGGTTCTAGTTCTATATATGGCTAATATTGGAGATAATTTTTCATGAGAGAAAGGTTCTTCTAGTTCCACGGACTCTACTTCTCCTATTAAAACCTTTGATTCTTCAGGTATATTCACTCCAGCCATTTCGGCTATTTTGTAAGCGCTTTGACCCACTATATTGGAATTAAGTCCACCCTTTTCATTTAATATAATCTTTCTAACCTTATGAGTTTCCTCTTCATTTAATATATAAGCTCCTCTTTCTTTTAATTCCTTCTTCACCTCATCATATATGCTGTCCATAACTATTAAGGACTGTTCTGAAGCGCAGATAACTCCATTATCAAAGGTTTTGGAAAGCAATATAGAACTTACAGCCATTTTTATATGAGCAGTTTCATCTATAATGGCCGGTGTATTTCCTGCACCTACGCCTATGGCAGGCTTCCCTGAAGAATAGGCTGCCTTTACCATAGCAGGTCCTCCAGTAGCTAATATTATATCCGCTTCTCTCATAACCAACTGAGATAATTCTACGGAAGGCTCATCTATCCAACCTATTATTCCTTCCGGTGCTCCAGCCCTCACAGCTGCATCCAGCACTATTTTTGCAGCTGCAATAGTACATTTTTTAGCTCTTGGATGAGGTGAAAATATAATACCATTTCTAGTCTTTAAAGTTATAAGCGATTTAAAAATAGCTGTAGAAGTAGGGTTTGTAGTAGGGATTATCGCTGCCACTACCCCTATAGGCTCTGCTACTTTAATTATTCCAAAGGCTTCATCCTTTTCTAAGATACCGCAGGTTCTGTCTTCCTTATACTTATTATAAATATACTCCGAAGCAAAGTGATTTTTTATCACCTTGTCTTCTACTATCCCCATACCGGTTTCTTCCACCGCCATTTTTGCCAAGTCTATCCTAGCGTTATTAGCAGCTATAGCAGCCTGTCTAAAAATTTCATCAACTTTTTCTTGACTAAAGGACGAAAACTCTTTTTGAGCCCTTTTAATATCCTCAATCTTTTGTATCAGTTCTTCTGCATTAGTAACCTTCATGTGGCGACCTCCTTAAACTAAAATAGTTATGTAATCTATAGTAGTATTTCCTTTTTTACAAAAAAAATTAACCATGGAACATTAATTTTCCATGGTTAATTTAGTAAATAATTATATTATATGAGACTTTATCTTTCTTCTCTAAAATATGCATTTCCTAAAGCTTCAGGTGATAAACCTTTTTTAGATTTTTTAATAGAAGATATTACAAGTACCACTATAGTTGTAGCATAAGGGAGCATATCTAAAATATATCTTGAAATAATTGGGTTAGCTAATCTAAGTCCCAATATATCCAGTCCTCCAAAAAGATAGGCTCCTATAAAAGCCTTATAAGGATTCCAGCCTGCAAATATAACTAAAGCCACAGCAATCCATCCACGCCCAGCGGTAACTCCTTCTTGCCAAGCAGGTACATAAACTAATGATAAGTACGCTCCAGCCAGTCCACAAAGCATACCACCTATTACTATATGAATGTACTTATATAATGGTACATTAATACTTGCAGCATCCGCCGAGGATGGGTTTTCTCCTACAGCTCTTAAGTTTAATCCTAAACTCGTTCTATATATATATACCCCCAAAATAATAGTTAACATGAAAGAAATATAAATGATAATATCATGATTAAAGATTATTTCCCCTATAAAAGGTATTTTTCCTAATATAGGTATACTTATGGGTCTAAATACCGCTTTAATACTATCAGGTACTGGTTCTCCCACAACTTTTTGTCCAAGCATTGTGGAGATCCCTGTTCCAAATATGGTTAAAGTTAATCCAGTTACTACTTGATTTGCCTTTAAACTTACGGTTAAAAAGGCATAGATTAGTGCTCCAAAGCCTCCAAATAAAGCTGCACCTAATATGGCTAAGGTAGCACTTTTTGTGTAGAATCCGGTTAAAAAACCAGCAGCTGCTCCCATAAGCATCATACCTTCCACACCCAGGTTTAGGTTACCTGATCTTTCTGTGAGTATTTCACCTAAGGTGGCAAGCAATAAAGGTGTTCCAGCTATAACTGCAGCATGTAAAAAAGCTGCTATATCCATACTATGCCACCTCCTTACTTCTAATAGTTATTTTATACTTTAAGAAAAAATCGCTGCCCAATACGCAAAATAAAATTAAAGCCTGAATAATGGATGAGGCTGAGCTAGATATTCCAAAAGCTGTTTGTATGTAGGCTCCACCTTCTAATAGCCCTGCAAATAAAAATGCTACTATCATTGCTATAGGTGCATTTAAATTTGATAACCAAGCTATGATTATGGCCGTATACCCCACTCCTCCAGCTACCTCAATGGATAGGGTTTGACTTACTGCTGAAGCTTGTATAAATCCTGTTAATCCACATAACATTCCACTGATAAACACTGCTTTCAAAATGGTTTTATTGATGTTTATACCAGCATATCTAGCAGTGTTATGACTTTCACCTAATACAGAGATTTCATAACCCATTTTGCTTTTTTTCATAAATAAATAAAAAATTATTACCACTATAATTGCTATAATCCAACCTATATGAATATTAAATACTTTTGGTAATATGGCATTCTTAGGAAAACTCGCTATTTTAGGAAAGTTCATAGCTTTTTTATCTCTCCAAGGTCCATATTGTAAAAAGGTTATAAATTTTAATGCTATATAGTTAAACATAAGTGTTACTATGGTTTCATTGGCATTAAAGTATACCTTTAAAGCCCCGGATATAAGGGCATATAATCCTGCAATTATCATAGCTGAAAGGCACATGACCATAAATAATATAGGTTTAGGAAGTCCCTTTACAAATAGCCCCACAAGAGCAGCCCCAAAAGCTCCCATAAGTATTTGTCCTTCCCCTCCTATGTTCCAAAACTGCATCTTAAAAGCTACGGAAATACCAATGGCGGTGATAAGCAATGGTATTGCTTTTATTATGGTTTGTCTAATTCTATAAGATGACCCAAAAGCCCCTTTTAGAATATAAGCAAATACAGAAAAAGGGTTATACCCTAAAGCTGCAATAAATATTCCAGATAGTAATAATGCTACCATAATTGCACTAATTATTACTTTTATTCTAATACCTTTGCTTATTTCAGCTCTCTTAATTAGCCTTAACAAGGAGTTCCTCCCCCTTTTCTTTTGAATTGCCTAACATCATAAGTCCTAATTTTTCTCTGGTAGCCTCCTGTGCATCTATTATTCCACTTATTTCTCCATGGCATAAAACCATAATCCTGTCGCAAAGTTCCATAAGTACATCTAAATCTTCACCTACAAATATTATAGAAGTACCTTTTTCTTTTTCTTTGTTTATAAGATCATAAATGTTATAACAGGTATTTATATCTAATCCTCTTACAGGATAGGCCATGATGAGAACCTTTGGACTTGAGGATAGCTCTCGCCCCAATAATATCTTTTGGATATTTCCTCCTGAAAGATATCTAATAGGATAATTTATTCCAGGAGTTTTAATTTCTAAGGTATCTATTAATTCTAAGGAATCTTTAACTGCGGCCTTTTTGCTTATAAAAGGTCCTTTTTGAGTATGATAAGATTTTAAAATAAGATTATCTACCATATTCATGGAAGCTACCAGCCCCATGCCTAACCTGTCTTCTGGTATAAAGCTCATGCTTATGCCGCGTTTAATAAATTCTCTTGGATTTTTTCCTTTTAAATTTTCTCCATTAAATATGATTTCCCCTTGGGATACATTACCAATGCCTGCTAAGGCTTCACAAAGCTCTTTTTGCCCACATCCTGTAATACCGGCAATGCCCAGTATTTCACCTTCTTTAACATTAAAGGAGATATTTTTAACAGCCTCCATACCATCTGTGTTTAGGGCTCTTAAATTTTTAATTTCCAATACTTCTTTACCTGGAAGCTTATCAATCTTTTTAATGGAAAGGTCTATGGATCGACCTACCATAAGTTCTGTTAGCTCTTTAGCATTAGTTTTAAACTTTGGCAAAGTAGCAACGGTTTCCCCTTTTCTAAGTACAGTTATCTTATCGCTTACTTCCATAACTTCATCCATCTTGTGAGTGATAAAGATAATGCCGCAGCCTTGCTCCCTCATTTTTTTCATTATGTTAAATAGCTTTTCAGTTTCTTGAGGTGTAAACACCGCTGTGGGCTCATCCAATATAAGAACTTCTGCCCCGCGATAAAGTACCTTTAAAATCTCCAGATTCTGTTTTTCTCCTACGGACATATCACCTACATATTTATCTAAATCCACCTCTATACCATACTTGAAAGATATTTCTTTTACTTTCTCATCCACGGGTTTTCTGCTTATAAATATCTTTTTTTCTTGACCTAACATTATATTTTCTCTTGCTGTAAGAGCATTTACCAGCTTAAAATGTTGATATATAGTACCTATACCACATTGAGTGCTATCCTTAGGAGAAGAAAAGCTTTTTTCCATACCCTTCACTTTAATATTACCTCTATCAGGGGAATATACCCCTGATAGAATATTTATTAAAGTACTCTTTCCAGCTCCATTTTCTCCCAATAGGGCATGTATTTCTCCAGGATAAATATCTATATTCACATTATTACATGCTTTTACTTTTCCAAAAATTTTGCTTATTCCTCTTACAGAGATAACAGGTACTTTACTTTTCATAATTTCCTCCAGAGTCTAATTCTTAGGGATATTTCCCTCAACGCCTTCCACAAACCAATCTATTTGCCAAACTTCTTCATCACTCATGGTCTTACCTTCTGCTACCTTAACATTTCCTTTTTGATCCTTTAAAGGTCCTACAAAAATTTTATTTTTTCCACTCTTTATTTCTTCTGTGGCTTTTTGCACTTTTTCTTTAGCTCCTTCAGGTACTAACTCAGTAAGAGGTGCCTGCATAACTATATTATCATTTATTCCACCCCAGTACTTTTCTGATTTCCAACTTCCATCCATGACAGCTTTAATCTGTTTAACATAATATGGACCCCAGTTCCAAACCGCAGAAGTTAAATTTGCTTTCTTTGCAGAAGCACTCATGTCTGTGTTATATCCAATGGAAAACTTACCTTTTTCTTCTGCCGCTTGCTGTGGACCAGCAGTGTCTTGATGTTGTGCTATAACGTCTGCACCAGCATCTATAAGAGCTACAGCTGCATCCTTTTCAGTAGCAGGATTATACCAGGTGTTTGTCCAATTTACTTTAACCTTTATAGCTGGATTTACAGATTGGGCACCTAAAGTAAAAGCATTAATATTTCTTATAACCTCTGGTATAGGGAATGCTCCTACAAAGCCTAAAACATTGCTCTTAGTCTTCATGGCAGCCACTATTCCGTTGAGATACATAATTTCATGTATTTTGCCAAAATATTGTCCAAGATTATCAGAAGTTTCATATCCTGAGCAGTGCATAAAAGTAAGTTCTGGATGTTCTTTTGCCTTAGATAAAAGACCTTCATGGAATCCAAAGCTGGTTCCTATTATTACATTACATCCCTGTTCTATCATATCCTGTGCAACCTTTTCTACTTCTGCCTTATCTTCTTTAACAGATTCTTTTATAACAGTTTCTACCCCTAGTTCTTTTTCTAAATACTTCCTCCCTTGATCATGGGAGTAAGTATATCCTCCATCACCTACAGGTCCTACATATATAAATCCAACCTTTACCTTTTCTTTTTTGCCATCCTTTGCCTCTCCATCATTACCTTTACTAGCGCATCCTGATAGTAATAATGCTGAAGAAAGTAAAACAGCACCTAAAGACTTTATGTATTTGTTCATTGTTTAAATCTCCTCTCCAGTGTTTATTTAAAATATATTTTATTATCTTCAATTTTTTCAATGATAGCTAAAGCTTCCACTCTTACATTTTCATCTTCAATAACCTTCCTACCCATTTGAAACCCCTTTTCTATTACCGCTGCAAATCCAACCACCTCAGCTTCAGCTTGTCTTACTATGTCTATTAAACCTAAAGCAGCGCAGCCATTGGCAAGAAAATCATCAATAATGAGTACCTTATCTTCCTTACTTATGTAATCTTTACCTACCCTTACGTTATAAGTAGTATTTTTTGTATAGGAGTGTACTTTTGCCTCATAGGTTCCTTTGTCCATGTTAGTTGCGGGAAATTTCTTTGCAAATACCACTGGAACAAAGTTAAAATATTGTGAAGCTATAGCAGCTATTCCTATGCCAGAAGCCTCAATGGTTAGTATTTTAGTAATTTCCTCTGTTTCAAATCTTTTTTTAAGCTCCTTACCCATATTATTAAATAAATGGATATCCATAGAGTGATTTAAGAAGCTTCCAACTTTAACAATGCTACCTTCTGAAAGCTTTCCATCCCTTAATATCCTTTGCTTTAACTCTTCCAACTTCCGTTCCTCCTATGTAGTATTTTAATTTAAAATAAAAAATCCTAGGCATCTGCCTAGGAATATACGACTAAATCCGAACATCAAAGAACATTCAGAAACAGACGTATACTCGTAGTCAGGTAGTTTATGGCCTCCTGGTAGAAACGCTCAATCCATATTATCGAGCATATACGGTATACGAACATTTATTAAATTTTTAGCGCGATCATTCGGGTGCAATATGTATATAAGTATAATATAACATAATTGTATAAAAAGCAAGAAAATTTTTGGTAAAAAACAAAGTCTTAGTAAACACTAAGACCTTGTCTTTATATTTTAAGAGGTTTGGTTATATTTAGGCTGTTTTAGTTTTTTTGGATATTAAGCTTACGATTCCATTTAAGGTTATTCCCACTATAGCTGCAAAGCTCAGTCCATTTATTTTAACAGTTTCACTTAAAGGTATACCTACAGTAATTCCTGTAGCTTTTTCTATATATGGTCCACCTATGCCTATGATAAGTATAGTTGCCATTATAAATATATTAGTAGCATTAAACTTTACTTTATTATCTTTTATAGTTTTAACTCCTATAAGTGCTATCATACTAAAGAGCATCAAGCTTATTCCACCCATTACTGGAGTAGGGATAGTTCTAAGCACGCCTCCGAATTTTGCTATGAAGCCTAACATTATAGCGAATACTGCTGTTATTCTTAATATTGAAGGGTCATAGTTCTTAGTTAAGGCTAGTACCCCTGTATTTTCCCCATAAGTAGTGTTTGCTGGTCCACCTATTAATGATGCTACCGCTGTAGCTAAACCGTCACCTAACAATGTTCTATTAAGACCTGGATCTTCTATGAAGTTTTGTCCACAAACTTTTCCGTTGGTGGTGATGTCCCCTATATGTTCCATAAATACTGCTAGTACTGCTGGTACTATTATCATTATAGCTGCACCATCAAACTTTGGTAGTGAGAAGGCTGGTATAGCAAATACTGGTGCTTCCTTAATTACTGCTGTATCTATAAGTCCCATTTGGAAGGATATAAAGTATCCTACAGTTACTGCAATTAATATTGCTACTTGCTTTAAAAATCCCTTTGCTGTGAAGGTTATAGTTAAGGCAATCCCTAAAGTTATTGCTGCTATGATAAAGTTATTTGAGGACATATCTATAGCTACTGGTATTAAATTAAGTCCTATAACCATGATCATCGGTCCTACTACATGGTCTGGAAGAATTGCTTTTATTTTATCCATACCTATTTTCTTTATTAAAAAGGATACACCTACATACACAAGTCCTGCTACCGCCATACCCCCTTGAGCATAGGCTAGGTCTCCATTATAAGCTTGTTTTACTGCTAATATACCTGGAATAAATGCGAAGGATGAACCTAAGAATACTGGAACTTTTCCTTTAGTGCAAAGATGGAATATAAGTGTACCAATACCTGCAGTAAATAATGCTACAGAAGGGTTTAAACCGGTAACCATAGGAACTAATACCGTTGCTCCGAACATGGCTATAAGATGTTGAAGTGCTAATACATATCTTTTAACTTTTACTAAAATCAGATTTACCTGTTTTTCTTCAGTGTTTATTGCTACGTTTTGCTGCATAAAAAAACCTCCTCTAATTTAAGTTAATTACGAGGAGAAAGCTCTACTTTCTCCTTTATTAGCATCACTGTGCTAATTTAAAAGGTTTAAGTTAGTCCTAGATATTAAAAAAAGCTTCTGCCCTAAAGGCAAGAAGCTATACTATCTCCGTTTACGATAATATATAATTTCTTGCCAGTCTCACAGGACTGATTTAAAGACTAACTTTTTCTTTCTTAAACATATTAACATCCTCAGTAATATAATGCAATAGATTTAATGAAAATATTTTATTCATTACTAATGATATCAATTATTTATGGTATTTGAATTAATAATATAAATACTTTATAACATTAATATTAACAATAAAAATACTTACTAAAAGTTATTGACTGAAATTAAGTAATGAATTATAATTCATAGTAAAATAGTATGAATTAATGTGATAAAGTGGTGCAAGTGGTGAGCATACAAAGATTTACTAAATTAAAGCATTAAAAACATTGTTACAACTTTAAATGAGGATTGGAGGAATGCATATAATGTATATTGGATTGATATTATCAGCACTAGTAATTTTGCTTTTAATTTATTTAAAACAAAAAAAAGTTTCATTTAGTATAAGAGTTTTTTTAGGCATGACACTAGGTATACTTATAGGAATATACTTTAAACAAGATGCCCCTTTTATAGAACCCTTAGGTAAAGCATATATAAACCTTATAAAAATGCTTGTTATACCATTAGTGTTATCTTCAATAATCTCAAGTATAACCTCTTTAGAGAATACTAATCAGCTTAGAAAAATAGGGGTTAAGACCTTGTTCTGGCTAACCTTTACCACCTTATTAGCTTGTATAGTAGGCTTAGTTGTGGGTCTAATTATGGATCCTGGCGCAGGGGTAACCTTTGTTCCCGATGCTAGTTTTAAAGCAAGGGAAATACCATCCTTCACTAAAGTAATATTAGATATGATACCTGCTAATCCTGTAGCAGAAGCTGCGGAAGGAAAGGTTATACCTGTTATAATATTTGCTTTATTAATTGGAGTAGCTATTTCCATAGAAAGTGATAAGCATAAAGATATAGTAGATCCAGTTAAAAAATTCTTTAAAGGCTTCGCTCAAATTATGTTTAGAATAACAAAAATAATTTTAAAACTCACACCTTATGGAGTATTTGGATTAATGGTTTCTGTTACAGCTAAATATGGATTGTCAACACTTTTACCTCTTGGTAAATTAATACTAGCTATGTATGTAGCATGTTTAGTACAATTTTTAGTGGTTTACACCCCATTACTATCTTTTGTGGCCAAGGTTAACCCATTAAAATTCTACAAGAAAATTTACCCTGCCCAAGTAGTTGCTTTTTCCACTAGAAGTTCTTATGGCACATTACCAGTAACTATAAAGAGCCTTACAGATAGAGTAAGGATTTCTGACAAAATTGCAAACTTTGTAGCTCCTATGGGGGCTACTATGGGTTTAAATGCTTGTGGAGGTATCTATCCAGTAATGGTTGCACTATTTGCCTCCAGGATATTCGGGATACCGCTTCAGCCAATACAATATCTCCAACTTATACTTATAACCACTATAGCTTCCTTTGGTACTGCTGGTGTTCCTGGCACTGCTTCTATAATGGCTACAGTAGTTTTAGCCGCTATGGGACTTCCACTACAAATTATTGGTATGGTTCTAGGTGTAGATGTAATTATAGATATGGCTAGAACAGCCACCAACATATCTGGCGCCTCTGTTTCCGCTTTATTGGTGGCAAATTCAGAAAATGAATTTAATAGGGTTGCCTTTAATAATGAAGCTGATGATGATATGGAATTAAATATGTAGAAGTATCAGAATATATGAATTGAAGATATATAGATTAAAAAACAATATATCTTTTAAGATTTAAAGATAAAAAAGCATGTATTAGCCTTATCATCGCTAATACATGCTTTCATTTTACTTATTAATAACAAAGGAACTCTTTAATGATACAATTCTATTAAATACCGGTTTTTCTTTAGTGCTATACTTAGTATCTACATTAAAATAACCATGTCTTATAAACTGGAACTTATCCTGTGGCTTAACATCTTTCATGTCTGGTTCTATGAAGCCTTGTAATATTTCCATGGAGTTTGGATTTATGGAGTCAAGAAAGTCCTTATTCTCTTCTTCATCTTCTGAAAGTATAGATTCATATAATCTAAATTCAGCTGGCACTGCATGAGAAGCAGCAACCCAATGAAGAGTACCCTTTACTTTTCTTCCAGTAAATCCAGTGCCGCTCTTTGTCTCAGGATCATAAGTGCAGTGTATTTCTACGATTTTTCCATTTTCATCTTTAATGAAATCTTGACATTTAATGAAATAAGCATGACGAAGTCTTACTTCATTGCCTGGGAACAACCTAAAATATTTTTTAGGAGGATTTTCCATGAAGTCTTCCTCTTCTATATATATTTCTCTAGAAAATGGTATTTTCTTTGTTCCTGCTTCAGGGTTGTCAGGGTTAACTTCTGATTCTAACCACTCTACTTCCCCTTCTGGATAGTTTGTAATGATAACTTTTATAGGTCTCATTACAGCCATGCTTCTAGGTGCCTTTTTATTTAAGTCTTCTCTTATAAAATGCTCCAACATTTGAGAATCTACCAAACTATTAGCTTTAGCTACACCTATTTCTCTACAGAAGTTTCTTATGGCTTCTGGTGTGTAACCCCTTCTTCTCAAGCCTGCTATGGTAGGCATTCTTGGATCATCCCATCCATCCACTACCTTCTCATCCACAAGAAGCTTAAGCTTTCTCTTACTCATTACTGTATTAGTAATATTTAATCTGGCAAATTCAATCTGTTGTGGTTTAGATTCCATTTCACATTCTCTTACCACCCAATCATAAAGCGGTCTGTGATCTTCAAATTCTAAGGTACATATAGAATGGGTAACCCCTTCTATAGCATCTTCAAGAGGATGTGCAAAATCATACATTGGGTATATGCACCATTTATCTCCGGTATTGTGATGCTCTGCATGGGCTATTCTATATATAATAGGGTCTCTCATATTTATATTAGGAGAAGCCATATCTATTTTAGCTCTTAATACCTTTTCTCCATCCTTAAATTCCCCTTGTCTCATCCTATTAAATAAATCTAAATTTTCTTCTACAGATCTATTTCTATCAGGGCTTTCCTTACCGGGTTCAGTTAAGGTTCCTCTATAATTTCTCATTTCTTCAGCACTTAAATCGCATACGTAAGCTTTTCCTTTTTTAATTAAAAGTACTGCTCTGTTATACATTTCTTCAAAATAATCAGAAGCAAAGAATAGATTATCCCATTGGAAGCCAAGCCAATGCACGTCTTCCTTAATGGATTCTACATATTCTGTGTCTTCTTTTATAGGGTTTGTATCGTCAAATCTTAAATTTGTTTTACCTTTAAATTCATCTGCCAGTTCAAAGTTTAGAACTATGGATTTAGCATGACCTATATGTAAATAACCATTAGGTTCAGGTGGAAAACGTGTTAGGATTTCTTTATGCTTTCCAGATTCTAAATCTTCAACTACTATGTTTCTTATAAAATTTGATGAAGTGGGTTTATTTTCCATGATATCTCCTTCCCTTGAGCTCCATATTTTGCTTTATACTTACAATAATATATCACAAATTTACCGTATTTCCAATGCTTTAAAAGGCACTATACTAATCACAAAGAGCTATTACTTCAATTTCCACCACAGCACCTTTAGGAAGTTTTGCTACTTGAACACAGCTTCTTGCAGGAGGGTTTTCATTAAAATACTTGCCATAAACTTCGTTCATAGCTGCAAAGTCATCCATATTCTCTAAAAACACCAAGGTCTTAATCACACTATCTAGTGATGATCCAGCTTCTTCTAATATGGCTTTTACATTTTCTATGCATTTAGCTGTAGCTTTACCTATTTCTGTTTCCATAATTCCTGTAGCTGCATCTATAGGCAGCTGTCCTGAAGTGTAAACCATGTTTCCTATTTTTATCCCTTGAGAGTAAGGTCCTATAGCTTTTGGAGCTAATTCAGTTGATATTATCTGCTTTTTCATAATAATAACCTCCTAATTATCACTAATTATTTTAAAATATTATTTATTTTATTTTTCATTTCATACGATAATTGTATCATATTTTTAAAACTTACTGTAAAGGTTATTATGACAAAAAAGCCAGTCCGGTTGGACTAGCTTTCTATAGATTTCATTAATTTATTTTTGTTTTTATAATATTCTTCTATAATACCTCCGCCTAAGCATTCTTCTCCTAAATAGAAAACTACTGCTTGACCTGGGGTTATAGCTTTTTGAGGTTCTATAAATTCTACTATGGCTGAATTGTTTTCTTTAATATATACCTTAACCTTTTGATCTGGCTGCCTATATCTAAATTTAGCAGTACATTCAAAGATTTTAGATCTTTCCTTCTCACTTATCCAATTGATGTCTTCTGCTTTAAGTCCAAAGGAATAAAGAGCAGGATTTGTTTCTCCTTGTACCACATATAAAATATTCTTCTTTAAGTCCTTATCCACTACAAACCAAGGCTCTCCTTGGCCTCCTATACCTAAGCCTTTTCTTTGCCCTAAGGTATAGTGCATAAGACCTACATGCTCTCCTTTTACTTCTCCTTCTAAGGTCATTATAGGACCTGATTTAGCAGGGAGATAATTGTTTAAAAACTGCCTGAAGTTCCTTTCTCCAATAAAGCAAACCCCGGTACTATCTTTTTTCTTAGCTGTGGCTAACCCTGCTTCTAAAGCCAGCTCTCTCACCTGTGGCTTTGTTAAATGCCCGATAGGGAACATACTCTTAGATAGCTGGTGCTGAGTAAGTTCACAAAGGAAATAGGTTTGATCCTTGTTATTGTCAACTCCTCTTAATAGCTTATACTCTCCGTCAATATAATCCACCTGAGCATAATGCCCCATGGCAATATAGTCAGCTCCTATCTTCATGGCAAATTCTAAGAAAGCCTTAAACTTTATTTCTTTATTGCACATTACATCGGGATTAGGAGTTCTTCCTCTCCTATATTCTGAAAGAAAGTATTCAAAAACCCTATCCCAGTATTCTTTTACAAAATTTATGGTATAGTATGGAATATCTAGTTCGTCACAAACTCTTCTCACATCATCATAATCATCTACTGCAGTGCATATTCCATCGTCATCTTTTTCATCCCAGTTTTTCATGAATACTCCGATTACTTCATAGCCTTGTTTTTTTAGCATCAAAGCTGCCACAGAGGAATCTACTCCTCCAGACATTCCTAGAACTACCTTAGTATCCTTTGGTTCCTTTTTCATTTTTTATATCACCCTTTATGTGTTTAACTAATTAAAAATTATCCACAATTATTTTATATTAATAGATATCTATTAACAAGTTATCCCTTTACTATGAGTATAGTTTTACTCTTCATCATAATAGTCTAAATAAGAATGCTGCTCTCCGCCTTTTATCCATCCTAATATGGCTTCCATATTAACATTTTCTGCAGACTTGAATATGGATTTTTCAATGTCTGGGAAGCTCTTTTTAAGCTGTTTAATCATAGCTTTTATTTCATATCGCTTATTACCAATCTTCTTTGCAGCTACCATACAAGCACAATTTAAAGGCCAAATACCGCTGTTTTGAGTAAATCTTTGTATATAGTCTTCCTCTATAAAGTACATGGGTCTAATAAGCTCCATGCCTTCAAAGTTAGCTGCCTTAAGTTTTGGAAGCATGGTTTTAAAGTTTCCTGCATACAGCACATTTAATAAGGTAGTTTCAATAACATCGTTAAAGTGATGGCCTAAAGCTAATTTATTACATCCTAACTCCTTAGCTTTGGCATAAAGAGAACCTCTTCTCATCCTTGCACACATATAGCATGGATAATCCTTTGCTATTTTATCCACCACATTAAATATTCCTGAGTCATATATTTGAACAGGGATATTTAAATACTCACAATTATCTACAAGCAGTTTTTTAATATCTGGATGATATCCAGGATCCATAGCTATATACTCTACTTCAAAGTTAACCTGTCCATGCTTTTTTAATTCTTGAAAAAGTTTTGCAAGGAGTAAGCTGTCCTTGCCTCCAGAAATAGCTACAGCTACCTTATCCCCTTCTTCTACCAAATTATATTGTTTAATGGCCTTCACAAATTTAGACCATATATGTTTCTTATATCTTTTAACAATACTGCGTTCTATTTCTTCTAAAGGTATTCTTTCATTAAAAGGCACCAGAATATCGCAGCCATTGCCAGCTATACTATCCAAAATAATCACCTCATATTTTTCATTTAAGTTTTTAAAATTTAACTTACTATTTCTTTTTGTCACGCAACTCTTCAATGACAAATTTATCAAAATCTATATCTTCAATAAAGTTATTTTCATTAAAAACAGTCTTACCAGATCTATTATATTCATTTAAATTCTTATTCAGCCAATAAGGCTTAGAAATATCGAATTTATCACATAACTCAGCTATAGCATTCTTCAGCGCCAACTGATAATTATCTTCAACCTCCAGAGGCACGGTCTCATTCTTAACTATTTTATTATTCTTCATTATCTTTCCCCATAATCTCATAAAGCCGCCTCCTTTTTATTCTAAAATACTATATTATCTATAACTACACAATTATAAATTAAAAATTGATTAAATTCAATGGGAGGGAGTAATTGATAATTTAGAATATTAATATACATTAATATTATTTTTACAAATATTTATTTTTAAATAGACAGGTCATTACTAATAGTAAAACTCCTATATATATCAATTGATATATAGTAAAATTATTTATTATATATGCCCTTAGAATTTTTAATGTTATAGCTTGATCCCTTTCAACTATAGATTTAATCTGAATATCTTTTAATGGGGAAAAACTTACTAAAATACGCCTTAAAATAAAAAACATTACTCACTTTTTTATTTCTTACAAGTGTAAAAGACAGAATTATAATGCTTTTATCAGATAAATTCAACAAACTTTGGAAAGAACTCAATTTTGCTTGACAATATACACATATTTATAATTTTTGTATTGACTGTTGGTAAACGGTAAACCACTTGTCTTCCATAGCAAATAAGCCACCCTTCGGTGGCTTTTATGACTTTTTAGCCTTTAAGCAATCCGCTGGAAGATCCGCTGACCATGGGAGCAAGGAATCCAGAAAGCCTAGATTTTTATCATCCTGATGCTTAGGGATTTCTTCAAGGATATGCTTAAAATAATTATAGGGCTTTAAGTTGTTCGCTTTAGCACTTTCGGCAAGACTGTAGATTATCGCACTGGCTTCTGCCCCCTGTAAAGTATCTATTATGTGCCATGCCAGTTATGTTTTCCCACGCAAAAGCTACGAATTGAAATTTCCGCTGCGTTGTTATCTAAGGGGATAATTGGGTCATCCAAGAAAGCTCTCAGATATTTTTCCTGGTTTACACAGTAAGCAAGACCCTTTCCGGTCTCCGATTGAGGTGGCACTGTATCCCTGTTAGATTTTACCCATGCAAAGAAGGCTTCTACCAGTGGTTTCACCAGGAGCTGCCGCTTTTCTAAACGCTCTTCCGGATTGAGTTCTTCCAGAAAGTTGTCAGTTCGATATATCAGGGCTATATGGTTCACCGCAGTTTCTGCCAGGCTTCCTTTAGAACCACTCTTTCCAAGGGACTTGCATACATTGGCAAAACGACGTCGGGCATGAGCCCAGCATCCGGCAACCTTAAGCTCATCTGGACGCTCCTCCTCAAGCTTGTGGTACACCTGATAGCCATCGCAAACAACTACTCCATGGTAGTTCTTGAGGAATTCTCTTGGGTGATCAGATTTACGCGTTTTCTGGTATTCATAGAGTACAGCCGGCGGAGTTCCTCCTGCCTGTCCTGTTCGGTATACCCACATATAGCTTTTAGAGCCTGCTGGCCGCCCATCCTTGATAACATTTACCGGAGTCTCGTCTGAATGCAGAATCTTGCTATCATACAGTTTCTGATGCATCCTGTCATACAACAGCGAAAGGTAGCGTTCGCTCCCTCGGATAACCCAGTTAGCCATCACCTGTCTGGATACGTTAACCTCATACCTGGCGAATTCCTGTTCAAGGCGATAAAGAGGAACGGCATTAATGTATTTGCTATTTATAATAGCAGCTAACAGTGAGGGAGTGACGATGCTGTTCTTCAGAATTTCTGAAGGACGGTCTGCACGCACGATGGTTTGCTCCTTGTTTCCGCAGTATACGGCTACGTGGTGCTCTACGACTTCGAAGGTAGCTGGATGGAACTCCAACTTACGATAGACCTCATCAGGGAGTCTTCTGTAGCTTCCGCAAAAAAGCTCTTGAAGCTTCTCTTCAGAAAGCAGATGTTCTTCTATTCGCACGGGAAAAGAAGACAGGTCCTCCTGTCTTTTTCCCTTCGGTTTCACTCTGCGCTTATGCTCTGGAATTACTTGCTCAATGGCTGGTTCCTGGATGGTCTGCTGCTCAATAGTAACCTCGGCTTCATTGAAGCACATAGTCAGCTGTTCAGCATTCTCAATCTTTTCCGTGGAACGTCCAAACTTGTTTTGGTTAGACAAACGTATCTGCTCAAGAAGTAGATCAAGCTTTTTGTTCAGGTCCTCCATCTGCTTTTCCTGTTTCTTCAGTGCTTCCTGTTGAGCCAAATACATAGTTATCAGCGCATTCTTCGAATATTCGGTTAGCTGTTTTTTGTCATAAATTTCATTATTCATAAAACAAACATAGCACAGCCTAAATAGGCTGTAAAGGGCTTATTAGCAAGCTTTTGAAAATTGTGGATAAGCAAGATGCATACAGCGCTTAAACGGAAGGTTATCCACAGAAAAAACTCAAACTGCACGCTTTGGAATCACTTTTTTCACTGCTTTCTTCTGCTCTATTGAGAGTCCTTCCATCAGCCACACGAACTGCTGGTGTGTCATGGACTTTACCTCAGATTCCTTTCTCGGCCATTGAAACTTTCCGGCCTCCAGACGCTTGTACAAGAGAAGAAATCCGTCACCCTCCCATAGTAATCCCTTTAATCTATCCGTTCTCCTTCCGCAGAAAAGGAAAAGTGTGCTCGGGTTAAAGGGATCAAGCTTAAAGGAGTTCTGCACGATGGCAGCAAGGCCATCTATGCCCCGCCTTAGATCGGTATATCCACACGCAATGTAGATATGGGAAAAACCCGAAGCGTCATTAAGCATTCTTAAGAACCTCAATAACTGATTTAAGCAGATTCAAATCTGTTCCCTTGCTCACAGTAACAACTGTGCCGCCAACAAGTATTGTCAGCTCTCCACGAAAACTATCTACTGCGGTGGTGCCTGTGATAACGGAAGGTATTTCAGCGAATTTTTGAGAAGAAAGTTCTGTTTCTGTTAAGGCCTGGCATGCTGCCTGGCGTACCTTTCGCTGCCAATAATAGAAATGGTCCTTTTTAATATTGTTCTGCTGGCACCAGTCTTTGATCATCAAACCACTAGCTCTGCATTCCTGTATGATTGCATCCCATTGCTGAAGTTTATATTGAGTAGCCATTAATCGAGTTTTCATAAGGCCTCCTTCAAAGTTGTGTTAAGTAAAATTTAACTGTAATAACTTGAATAACTTTAATAACTTGAATCAACTTTTTACAGTTACTACACTTTGAAGAAATTATCTCACACTTGAGTTAAAATTTTAATGTACAAGATATTTACCGTTTACTGTTTTATGATGTGTTATCGTCGCTTTTTAATATAGTTCTTTTAATGATGTATTTACAGCATATATTAACTGCTAAAAAAATAATGAACCAGCTTACTTAAATTCAGCTGGTTCATTTCACCTTTTCACTGCATTATTACTATTATGCAGTCAATTTTATTACACACTTTACCAAGTTATATATACTTACACATATTATCTTTTTATGCATCTATTCTATCATTAATTTTGTAGTAAGTGCTTAATTCTATTCTGTATCAATACCATCATAAGCATCACCATATGATATATAATCGTCTTTTAAGAAGTACCAATATTCACCTCTATTTTCTACTAGTTGCATTAATAGCTCAGTAAAAGATTTTGCAATTATTGTTGTACTTCCAACCTCTGGATAACTGTCCCAGAATGCTTTATAACATTGACCTAGACGTTCTTTATTTAAGTCTATAACTATATAATCTGAGTTATATAAATCAGCTATTATAAACCAATCCTTTGATATTTCATTATCATAAGTTCCTTTTTCTATCTCTGCATTAATAATTTCTTCTCCTATTATTACAGGGTTAGCGCTAATAAACTCTTCTGGTGTTACAATCTTAACTGCATACGGAGCACCTTCGAATAAACTAATACCCCCACATATTTTATAGAACTCAACTAAATCATCTGGTGCTTCTAAACCATTTGGTAGACTAATCATGCCTGATGGTTGGTAAACAGTGCAGTTCTGTAGAGAACTTACTTTCTTTATTATCTCTTTAATATCCATTGAACACATCTCCTTTACTTTTCTAATCCATATATATATTTATTAAATTCTCTATAATATTCAGCTCTAGCATCTTGCGGTACTTTAGCAGCATCAAACATTCTTTCTGAAAGCCCCTGAATTTCTCTTGGTGAAACATTTTCCCAATCTACTTTTCCTTTAAATCCATAGTTTTCATACTTCCACTTTCCGAATACAGACCTTGTTGCATTATGCTGTTCCTTTGTTAATGCTATCGCTGTTGAATCTGCTGGTCTAGGCTTATACCCTGGAATATTCTTCTGTGCCCACATATCCATTACACCATGGTGATTTTCTAATCCTGGGGTTTTATCACCATATTTTACAATATCGAATGGTTCAGCTTTAGTAACCCCTTTAATACTAGAAGAAATATTATTATCTATATTCTTAACAGTACTCTGAAGGGTTTCACTACTATATACTTTATTAAAGTTCTTCATTACGCTTTCATCAACATAATCGAAGGTTGCTTCTATACCTGAACGTCCCCCTCCGCCTGCACTTGAGAAAGCTAGCTTATTTTGAGTAGGAAGATTTATTTTTTCAAATACATTTTGTACTGATTCACCTATTTTCTTATTTAAACTTAATATAGTATCAGATTTAGATGATAGCCCATCTAATACTAATCCTTTTGTTTTGGTTACCACCTTTGATTGAGCGATAGCTTTTTTCACGGGACTTAAAGCCTTGCCTGCATAATGTCCTCCAATAAAAGTTATACCATTAAAAGCTGCATCAGTAGCAGATTTTTTTAATGATACTTTACCTTTTGAAATGTATTGCCTTGCTGCACTTCCAACAAATCCAGAAGCTACTTCTGCTGTGATCATAGTAAACAGTGAGGCTCCGCCTGTAGCTGCTCCTATACTTCCTGTTATAGCACCTTCTACTGCTGCTCCTGCATATTCTCTCCAACCTGAATTAAATTTATGATCATCCTTATAATCTAAATAAGCTGTTATCCCAACATTTATTGCTGCTCCAATAGCCGCTCCTATTGCTATATGAATCCAATGACCATCAGGATCATCATAGGTTATAGGGTTATTATGAGTATAAGTATAGAGATTTAAGCTTAATGGGTCATTCAGCTCTCCCCTATAAGTATCTTCCTGAAGGAATCTAGCAATAACCGGATCGTACATTCTTGACATAAGATAATAGTTCCCGGTTTCTTCATCATACTGATAACTTGCATATCTTATAGGATTATCTACATTTCCATTAGTTTCAGTAGGAACACCAAAGGCATCATAGTAGTAGGTTGCTAAAATTTTCGAATCGCTACCAGTTAAGTTTGTTACATCTCCATGTCCATTGAATAGATAATAGTATTTATCACTAGAGCTTTCTACTTTTCTCGATATTATATTTGTTCCATATATATTTCTAGCTTTTTGACTACCATTTTCATCTACTTCAAGGATTATTTTATCACCTTCGTAAAGATACCTTCTATTTTCTCCATTAACACTTTTGGATACTCTTATATTTTCACCATTATACTCATAAGTGTTGGTTTTCCCATCAGCAGTTGACTTTATTAATCTATTTAAAGAATCATATTCATTAAGTACTGAGTCTTTACTTAGTCCCTTTAGTCTTTCTCCTATTACTGGAGCAAAAAGAGCATTATTCTTTGTATCTTCTGAATTAAGTATAGTTTTACGCTTATTAATTAGGTTACCATTATTGTCATAAGTATATATTATTCCTTCGTCGACTAATATAGGTTCTATTGGTGTTAGGTTAGCATTCTTGTAATAAGCATATGCTACTGTACCACTAGTAGTATCTTTAACAGTAGTGGTAGTACGGATAAGCCTATTTTGCTCATTATAAGCATAAGTAATAGTTGATACTATGTTTCCATTTTGTATAGTTTGACTTTCCCTATTACCTGCTTTATCATAAACATAATTAGTCGTCTGCAATGCTGGTTCAAGAACAGTAACTAAACGATTTAACTTATCGTAAGTATAGAATGTTGTACCTTTTGTATCTTTCTTTCTTGTCTGATTATTTGCTGCATCATATATATAGCTAAATGATTCTATAACACTTCCATCAGCTTTTTTGTTTATTAGAGATTTTAGTGTATTATCTGAATAATATGTGTAATCTTCTCTGGTTCCTGTCTCATAAACTAAACTTTTTGTGCTTCCATTATTATAATAATCATAGGTTGCTGAAATAGTAGCATTAGTGTCACCGTCTATTACATACTTAATCCTTCCAGCCTTATCAAATACCTTAGTAGTTATATTTCCTTTAGGATCAATAGATTTTTCAGCATAGGAAGCCTGTGGCATATCACTTCTAGTAATTATTATATCGTATTTAAATTTTGTTTCTCCTACCTTAGGTATAGTTTTTTTCACAACTCTATTTAATTCGTCATAACTTCTAGTGGTTGTTCCAGTATCATCACTTATTGATAACTGATTTCCATTTTTATCATAAGTATATGCTATAGAGATATTCCCTACAACTTCAGAAATTGGCTTACCAAGAGCATTATACTTATAATGTATAGTATTCCCATTTCTATCAGTCTTGCTTTTTCTACTACCATCTGAATAATAAGTGTAGCTTTCTACTTTTTCCGGTTTATAGGTAAAGCTTCCCTCATTTCCGGTCCTACCACCGTGATCAATACGTCTTATAACATTATTTGCTACGTTATACTCATATGATGTTGTATTTCCTTTTCCATCTGTTGATTTACAATGAAAATTGACCCCCTTTTTACAACGAAAATTGACCCCCTCACTTTAAAATTATAACCTTGTATGGTAACAAAACACATCATACAAGGGAGGCATAAAGTGAAGGTGAAGGATTTGAGAGATTGGTATACAGTAAAGAACATGCATAATAAGGGGGTCCCGATAAAACAAATAGCCAGGGAACTGGGAATAGCCAGAAATACAGTTAAGAAATTGATTAAGCAGGAGGAGGAACCGAGGTATTCAAGAAAAGTAACTTATACAAAGATTGATGCTTATAAAGATAAAATAAGAGTTTGGTATTTGGAAAGAGATTATGA
>NZ_FQZO01000013.1 GCF_900142075.1 Clostridium amylolyticum | reverse complement strand
AATTTACCACCATTTTTATAGTTTTCTTCTTGTCTTGCTAAAGTCCAATTATATATAAATCTTGCAGTACCTACTGATTGCCATAGTTTTTGTTCATGCTCTTTAGTTGGATATAATCTAACTTTCTTCCCCAATATCACTTTCTAACAACTCCTTAATCATTTTTTTAGCTATATTGGATCTCTTACTTTTTTAGTTTTAGTTTCAATACCTTTAATTCCTAAAAAATGATTAAGCTACTCTTGTGAATAATATCTTGTACCACCTTCTGTTATGTGGTGTGGAGTAAATGAGCCTTTCTTATGCCAATCTCTTAATGTTTGCGGAGTTTTACCTATTAAATCTGAAAATTCACCTATTGAATAATATTTCATTATTTATAACCTCAATATAATTGAAACAATAATATGATGTTATTCAATATATTTTTATAGATTTTTACAGATTTCGCTTAACTGTACATCCCCCCTTTTCAATGGTGCCAGTCACGTGACAAGTGACAAACTTAAATGCACTTATTTAAATTATAAGTAAAAATTACCTTTACTTCAATTAACATTAAATTAATATTTTGAAAAATCAAAAAATATAAGTTTATAATAAGTTAATAAACCATTAGAAATTTATTGTTCCCAATGTTATAATGTTCTATGAAACTTTACTGTAAGGTGGAATAAACATGTTCTTTATAGGAATATTCGGCATAGAAAGCAAACAAAAAGAAGTGGCTTATGTACAAGAAATAGGCTGTAAAAACTGCCCTTCTAAAGAACTAAAAATTTATAAGACTTATGATTTTTTTCATTTTTTCTTCATACCCCTATTTAAATGGAACATAGCATATTATGCTATTTGTAAAAATTGCGGAGCAGTATATGAAATTCCAAGAGAAAAGGGGGAGGGAGTAGAAAAAGGCTATAAGGATGTACTTAGCTATTGGGACTTGAAGCAATCTGAAAAAAGTGAAAGCTTTCCACAAAGATGCGGAAGTTGCGGCAGAACTGTAGAACCAAACTATCAATACTGCCCTTATTGTGGGGAAAAATTGAAATAAAATAGCATACTCCTTTGGGTATGCTATTTTGATGATGCTTATAGTATCCTTCCTATGTTTTCCCCCATTATAACTTTGGTTTCAATGCCTAAAGAAGTTTGATAGACTATATCCTTATCTATTTTTACTTTATCCTTTTTCAAGAATAGTATGGTGGTAGAACCTCCAAATTTAAAATATCCTTTTTCATCCCCTTTTTTTATCTTTTGCCCAGGGGTGTAAGTTTGAATTATGGTGCCTACGCAGGTGGCACCTACTTCTACATGTATAATCTCTCCAAAGTTTTCTGATTTGAATATGCTCCATTCACGCTTATTTTCACAAAATAGCTTAGGGATTCTTTCTAAGGCTATAGGGTTTACGGAGTAATATCTTCCTGAAATTTTCTTAGTTTCTCCGCATATTCCATCATCTACGAAGTGGAACCTATGATAATCCGTAGGGCAAAGCCTTAATATCAAGCAGGTACCCCCTTCATATTCTTTGGCAACTTTATCATCCTTTAGAAGTTCTCTTAAAGAATAGGTAAAGCCCTTTACCTGAACTATATTATCTAAATCTATATTCTCATAAGCTGAAAGCCTTCCGTCTCCAGGGGATACTAATATATTTTTATCTGTGGAAACAGGTCTGCTTTCCTTAGATAGTTTTCTTATAAAAAATTCATTAAAGTTAGAAAATTTAACAGAAGGATCTTCACAGAGAGACATATCTATATCAAAATCTTTTATAAAGGCATCAATTTTTTTAGCGCTATACTTCGAGTCACAATACCTGCCATAAAGATTTGAAAATAGCTTCTTTTTTATAAAAAGCTCTGTAAGGGACTTTCCTACAGGAGAAGTATATACCCATTTTAGATACTTATCTCCAGCTACCTTTTCGATTTCATATTCCTTGGTCTTTCTGTTATAAAATTTAATCATATCATCTCTCCATGCAATGTATTTTTAATAAACTTATGTACTGATTATATTAAAACCTTCATCAAGTTAAATTATTCTGTTTTTACATTATAATTGTAAAAAATATTTTCTGCAACTTAAAGGAAAATATTATATTAAGAAAAATAAGTCCCTTGTCATGTGCCTGGCATCTGACAAGGGACTTATTCATTTTTAGATAACTTCTGCTTTTACTTCCCTGCGTAGATCTTCTGTCTTAGGAGCACACTTTCTCTTTTTAAAGAAATCTTCCGCTATTTGAGGGAAGGAGATATAGGATAGTACATCCTCATCCCTAGTGGTTATATCCTTTAATTCCTCTTTTGTCTTTTCAAACTGTGGTTCTAAGGTGTCTGCAAATCTTGTGGTAATAGGAATTTCATTGCCTAAGGCTTTCTTCATAACCTCTGGATTTATCTCACCGGGAGCTTTTCCATACTCACCACGGCAATAAGCTTTAACTTCTTTAAGAATCATCTTATATCTTTCCCCAGTAAGCACATTTACTGTAGCCTGGGTTCCTACCATTTGGCTCATAGGAGTAACTAGTGGAGGGTATCCTAAATCTTCTCTTACCTTTGGAACCTCATTAAGCACCTCATCTAGCTTGTCTAATGAGTTCTGAGCTTTTAATTGAGATATCATATTAGAAAGCATTCCTCCAGGGATCTGATAGGTTAGCGCTTCAGGCTGAGGAGTTAACACCTTAGGATCTAACTGACCTGACTTAGTAAACTCATCCCTTACAGGTTTGAAGAAGTCATTTATTTCCTTAAGTTTTGCGGAGTTTAAGTTAGTTTCAAAACCCGCTGCCCTTAAAGCGTGGTGCATACTTTCAGTAGGTGGCTGAGAGGTACCACTGGAGAAGGAAGAAATCGCACAATCTATGCCATCTACTCCTGCCTCTGCTGCCTTTAAATAAGCCATCTCTGCTAATCCATTAGTGCAATGAGAATGAAGGTAAACAGGAAGCTTAACTTCTTCTTTTATGCTCTTAACTATATCATAAGCAGTTTGGGGCATTATAAGACCAGCCATATCTTTAATGCATATAGAATCGGCTCCCAGGCTTTCTAGCTGCTTTGCAAGCTTTGTATAATTACCTATATCATGTATAGGGCTTACGGTATAAACTATAGTGCCCTGAGCATGAGCCCCTTGCTTCTTAGTTTCATCCATAGCCACTTCAATGTTTCTATAGTCATTTAAAGCATCAAAAATCCTTATAATATCCATACCATAATTAACTGTCATCTTAATAAAATTTCTAACCACGTCATCAGGATAGTGTTTATAACCTAAAATATTTTGTCCTCTTAAAAGCATTTGAAGCTTTGTATTTTTAACCACTGTCTTAATTTTTTTTAGTCTATCCCAAGGATCTTCATTTAGATATCTTAAACAAGAGTCAAAAGTAGCTCCACCCCAGCACTCCAGTGAATAATAACCTGCTTTATCCATCTCATCTAAAACCTCTGCAAATTGATCAAAGGACATCCTTGTTGCAATCAAAGACTGATTAGCATCTCTTAAAACGGTTTCAGTTATGTTAATTTTATTCATTTAATTCACCTCTCTGAACGATGTAATCATAATGACTATATACATTATTCTAACACACAATGAAGCAATATTCACACTATTTGCAATTTAGTATGCAATTTTTAGAAAATTACTATCTTCAAAATTCTTTACACTTAAAATAACATATAATCAATAATTCATAACCATATGGCTTCCATTACATGTTGACAATAAATACACTTTGCTATAAAATTAATATTGCAATTTAATATATGTCTCCATAGTTCAATGGATAGAACAATCCCCTCCTAAGGGATAAATGTAGGTTCGATTCCTACTGGGGATACCATGCAAAAGCTACAATCGTTCATATAATGCGGTTGTGGCTTTTTTATACTTGAAATATATTTTTTATTTATTCACAAACTTAAATTAATCTTCATAATATAATTAAATATATATGACTATATATGTATAAATTATAGGTTTGATTAAAATGAATATTATTGTTGACAATACATAGATAATCATCTATATTGAGCATATAGATGATTATCTATGTAAGGAGACGATTAAATGAATTTGGACTATGGTGACAATGCAAAAATTATTAAAGCATTATCCGATGCAAGCAGATTAAAGATAATTGATATATTATCTTGTGGTGAAAGGTGTGCTTGTGAGATACTTAATCACTTTGAATTTACACAGCCAACACTATCACATCATATGAAGGTATTAATAGAGTGTGGTCTTGTAGAAGCTAGAAAAGAAGGTTTATGGAATTATTATTCACTTAATAATTCCAATTGTAATAAACTTATTTTATTTCTTATGAATCTTATAACAGATACAGATGATTGTATTTGTAAAGATAAATCTAAATGTGAATGTAAATAAATAAGATTAGGAGTGAATGAATATGAGTAAAATTGAAATTTTCGATCCAGCAATGTGCTGTTCCACAGGTGTTTGTGGACCATCAATAGATAAGGAGCTTTTAAGAGTTTCTATTACTATAAACAACTTTACTAAAAAGGGAGTAGAAATAGTTAGACATAATTTAACTTCAGAACCTCAGGCTTTTGTAGATAATAAAAAGGTAAATGAACTTTTAAATTCAGAAGGAGTAGATGTACTTCCTATAACTTTCGTTGATGGAGAACTTGTTAAAACTAAATCTCATTTAACTAATGCTGAGTTTGCAAAGTATTCAGGACTTTCAAAAGAAACTATAGCTGAAATAGCTTTAAATAAAGATAAAAAAGAAGGTAATTGTTGCTGTAAGGGTGGATGTTGTTAATATTTTAAGGGCATAAGCTATGCCCTTTTTATATATCTTAAATACAGAATGCAGTGCATATTTCAAAAAATAACTGGTTTGTATTAGGAGTTAAGCATCTATAATATGGGAAACTTTGAGAAAGAAGGGATACAATATGGATAGATTATTTAATCCAGAAGAATTGAATTTAACTAAGTATTTATTTTTTACTGGAAAGGGTGGAGTAGGAAAGACTTCAACAGCTTGTGCTACAGCAATCTCTTTAGCGGATAAGGGTAAA
The DNA here is from genome assembly GCF_900142075.1 of Clostridium amylolyticum. Taxonomy (GTDB): domain Bacteria; phylum Bacillota; class Clostridia; order Clostridiales; family Clostridiaceae; genus Clostridium_AA; species Clostridium_AA amylolyticum. The sequence goes on along the minus strand of NZ_FQZO01000013.1, from coordinate 60,092 downwards.
AAAATTATGCTTGTTAGTACTGATCCAGCATCAAACCTTCAGGATGTGTTTAATACAGAACTAAATAACAAGGGAGTACCTATAAAAGGAGTTCCTAATTTAGTGGTAGCAAACTTTGAACCAGAAAAGGCTGCTGGTGAATATAGAGAAACTGTATTAGCTCCTTATAGAGGAAAGCTTCCAGAAGTAGTTTTAAAAAATATGGAGGAGCAGCTTTCAGGCTCATGTACAGTTGAGATTGCTGCATTTAATGAATTTTCAATTTTCATAACAGATGAAAAAACCTCACAAGAATATGATCATATAATCTTCGATACAGCGCCAACAGGTCACACGCTAAGAATGTTGCAGCTACCCTCAGCATGGAGCAATTTTATTAGCGAAAGTACACATGGGGCATCATGTTTAGGTCAACTTTCAGGACTTGAAAGTAAAAAAGAGGTTTATAAGAATGCAGTAAGTACTTTAGCTGATAAAGAAAAAACTACACTTATACTTGTATCTCGTCCTGAAATATCCCCTTTAAAAGAAGCTGAAAGAGCTTCTAAAGAACTTCAAGATATAGGCGTAAATAATCAAATTTTAGTTATCAATGGTGTACTTGAAGAACATGAAGATTATCTTTCTGATTCTATATATAAGAAGCAACAAAAGGCGTTAATGGATATTCCAGAAGCACTTAAAACTATTGAAACCTTTAAAATTCCACTAAGACCTTATAACGTTACAGGATTAGAAAATGTTAGGGCATTTTTAAAAGATAGCAATATTAAATATAATAATGAAAAACTAAGTGTTAATAATATGTCTAAACTAAATGATATAATAGAAAATTTATATAATACACATAAGAAAGTAATATTTACAATGGGTAAAGGTGGAGTAGGTAAAACTACAGTAGCAGCCGCAATAGCAGTGGGGTTAGCTAAAAAGGGAAAAAAGGTACATTTGACAACGACAGATCCAGCGGCTCATTTAAAGTTTGTATTAGACGAAGGACATGGGATTACATTAAGTCATATAGATGAAAAAGAAGAACTTGAAAAGTATAAGGAAGAAGTATTAAGCAAAGCAAGAGAAACTATGAGTGAAGATGATATTTCTTATGTTGAGGAAGATTTAAGATCACCTTGTACTCAAGAAATTGCTGTATTTAGAGCCTTTGCAGATATAGTAGAAAGATCAGAAAATGAGGTTGTAGTTATTGATACAGCACCAACAGGACATACTTTACTTCTTTTAGATTCCACTCAAAGTTATAATAGAGAAATTCAGCGTTCACAAGGTGATATTCCAGAATCAGTTAGGAATCTTTTACCCAAGCTTAGAGATGAAGATGAAACAGAAGTTATCATTGTAACCCTTGCAGAAACTACTCCGGTATATGAGGCCATGAGACTACAAAGTGACTTAAATAGAGCTGGAATTCATAGTAAGTGGTGGGTTATTAATTCAAGCTTTTATGCAGTAGATACAGCTAATGAGATTTTAAAAGTAAAAGCAAGCAACGAGATTCAGTGGATTAATAAAGTAAATGAAATATCTAAAGGTAATTTTGCACTTATTGAGTGGATACCTGAAGAGGTTAAGGAAGAGAAACTTAACGATTTAATAAAATAAAAGCAACTTCTCTAATAACAATATGGAAACATTTCTGATTCCCTTTACTATTTTTTTGTGTATAGGTTAGGGCGCCGCCAGCATTTTAGATAAAACTACTCTAAGCCATTTTATGGATTATTAATATTTAATGGTAAGCGATATAAGAAATAACGTATTGAAAAAACAAAGCCCGCTTATTGCGGGCTAACGTTACCTTTAGATCTTATTTTGCAGAACTCAGGTAGACATTTTTTAAGTTCCAAAATATATTAAATAATTTTTATTAGTTTTCTATTTTTCTTTTAAAGGTTACTACATTAGTATATATATTAGGCATCCATCCTTTTCCATTATGAGGTGGTTGTAAGATACCTACAAGTTCCCAACCTTCTGTTCCATAATTATTAAGCTCTTTTTGTAATTCCATAGGATCTTTTAAACTTTTGAATTTTTCAATTTCTATGACTTTATATTCCCATTTCATATAAGTATCCTCCTTATAATTTTCATTTTTAAAGCAATTTAATCTTATTCCAAGCTATTAGGCTTACTATCTAAATCTAGCACATAATATATAGCATTCTGTGGACACTGACTTTGACACTTTGTACATTGCCAGATACATTCTTCTGAATATGACACTATTGTTTTTCCTATAGATGTATCAAAAACATTTTCAGCACAAACATCAATACATATTTTACAATTATTACACTGTTCTATATCAATTTCTGGATACCAATTTGTTGACATCTAGACCTCCTTTCAATTACTATACTTCATAAATTATATATCCTTATATGAATATATTCGATTTTAATCATATGATGGCTTAAAAAAATACTTGTCAATAAATTAAAATAAGAAATATTCTTATCAGAATATATTTACTATATTATGCTTACTATATATTTATTGATATATAGTAAGCATAATATTTTTATAAATATTTTTTTATTTCTTCTGCAGTTGGAACTCTCCCCATTATTTTTACTTTTTCATCAACTACAAGTGCAGGTGTTTTCATTACTCCATAGGACATTATATCTTTAAAGTCTGTTACTTTCTCAATAGTAGCATCGAGCCCTAATGCTTCTACTGCTTTTCTTGTGTTTTCCTCTAGCTTTTTACAGTTTGTACAGCCTGAACCTAAAACTTTAATTAACATAATCTATTCCTCCCTTAATAATTATATAAAAATATATGAAAATACATTAAATAGATAACCGATTATAACTATACCTATTGACACTATAGCTACAAATATTGTAAGTAATTTAGGCTTTACAACTTTACTTAGCATAATTATAGATGGAAGGGATAAGGCTGTCACAGCCATCATAAAAGACAATACTGTTCCAATTCCTACACCTTTTCCAAACAAAGCTTCTGCTATTGGTATTGTCCCAAATATATCTGCATACATTGGTATGCCTACTGCGGTAGCTAATAATACAGCAAATGGATTATTATCACCTATAATCTTTTCTATAATAGATTGAGGAATCCAATTGTGAATTGCAGCTCCGATTCCAACTCCAATCAATACATATATCCATACCTTATTTACAATATCTCTAACTTGGCTTTTTGAGTAAGATATTCTTTCTTCTCTTGTCATTTCAATAAAGTCAACGTCAGGGCTCTGCATTTCTAGCACATAGCCTTCAATATATTTTTCCATTTTTAGTTTATCAATTATTGTTCCTCCTACAACAGCTAAAATTATACCTACTACTACATAGGCTATAGCAATTTTAGCTCCAAAGAAAGACATTAATATTAATAGAGAGCCTATATCCACCAGTGGTGAAGATATTAAAAAAGAAAAAGTAATTCCTAAGGGCAATCCAGCAGATGTAAATCCTATAAATATAGGTATACTAGAGCAGCTGCAAAAGGGTGTAATTGTTCCAAGCAATGCACCAAGTATATTTCCTTTTATACCTTTTATTCCTCCTAGTATTTTTTTAGTTCTTTCTGGAGGAAAGTAACTTTGTATATAAGATATAATAAAAATTAGCACTGATAACAATATAAAAATCTTTATTGTATCATACATAAAGAAATGTATACTACCTCCTAGCTTTTCATTAATAGGAAGTCTAAATACTTTCTCTACTAGCAATCGTACAAGTTCTGAAAGCCAAGACATTTTCAATATTTGATCATTAAGCCAAGTAAATATATTCATTTAAAACACCCCATCCTATTATCTATGTAGAATATATACGTATTTCTATAATCTTCTTTTACATGCTTCTAAGTATTTCTCTGTGCTATTTATATTTTTAATATCATTTTTAATAACTGGATAATCTTCTACATTCTCAGCGATTCCTTGTAATATGTCTTTAAATAGCTCATTTTCAATAGTTAAATAATAGTATATAAACTGTTCTTGCCTTTCATCTTTTACAAAGCCCATATCTCTAAGCTTTCCAAGATGCTTCGAAACCTTTGGTTGAGACTCGTTCATTATACCGCACATTTCACAAACACATAACTTTTTATGATAGAGCAGTATTAAAATTCTTAGCCGTGTTTCATCAGAGAGTAGCTTAAAGAAATTAGTTAAGTTATTCATTGTTTAATACTTCCTTTCTCCTATTATACTTCATATATTCCTATATACTCATATGGGTATATATTCATAATATGCTTGAAATTTATATTTGTCAATTATTTATTAGTATTTATTAAAAGAAAAAAGTCAGCATAAACTGACTTTTTCTTCGCATATTATTTATTTTCTTCACTAGGAAACCATTGTCTTGTCCTATTTGCTATTTTAACAAGGGTTAGCATTATAGGAACTTCTGTTAACACGCCTACTACCGTTGCTAAAGCTGCACCTGATTTCAATCCAAATAATGAAATTGCTACAGCTACAGAAAGTTCAAAGAAATTACTTGCTCCAATCATACCTGCAGGAGCTGCAACACTATGCGGTAGCTTCCAAGCTTTTGACCATCCATAAGCAATGGCAAATATTAAGAAGGTCTGTATAGTTAATGGAATTGCTATTAATAATATGTGTACAGGGTTATTGATTATAATTTCACCTTGGAAGGAGAAAATGATAACTAAAGTAAGAAGTAACCCTATTATAGTTACATTATCAAATTTTTTTAAAAATACATTGTTAAAATAATCTTTACCTCTATTTTTTATGATGCTCCTTCTTGTTAAATACCCAGCAGTAAGTGGTATTACAACAAAAAGTATGGTTGATAAAATAAGTGTACCATAAGGTACTGTTACATCACTTACTCCTAATAAAAAGGCTACAATAGGAGTAAATGCGATTAATATAATTAAATCATTAATTGCTACTTGAACTAAGGTATACCCAGCATCCCCTTTAGTTAAATAGCTCCAAACAAACACCATTGCTGTACAAGGTGCTGCTCCTAAAAGAACTGCTCCTGCTAAATAATCCGTAGCAAGATTTTCAGGTATAAAGGCTTTGAATACAACCTTTAAAAAGAAAGCTGCAATTAAATACATAGTAAAAGGCTTTATAAGCCAATTAGTAACGCAGGTAACTATAAGTCCTTTTGGTTTTTTAGTAGCACTTACTATACTTGTAAAGTCAATTTTAAGCATCATGGGATATATCATAAGCCAAATTAGAACCGCTACAGGTATAGAGACATTATAGTATTCAAACTTATTCAAAGTTTCAGGAATTATAGGTATAAATTGTCCAATAAGAATACCTACTATAATACATAATGCTACCCATACAGTTAGATATCTTTCAAAGAAACCAAGTCCTTTACCTTCTTTTCTATTTTCTGCTGTCATTTTTAATCCCCCTATAGAATAATTTTGCTATTTTTAATTCTTTCCGCTAAATCCTTAACCTTTTCTTCAATGATTTTAGCTGTTGTTATAAACTCTTCATCACTTTTTCCAGTAGGATCTTCTAAGCCCCAATCTTCTTCGTGCTTTGAGGGTAAAAACGGACAAACAACATTACAGCCCATTTTTACTACAATATCAACTTCAGGTATATCTGTGAGAAGTTTTGAATACTGTGTTTCATTCATGTCTACCTTATAGAATTCTTTAATAACTCTAACTGCATCCTGGTTTATCTGTGATCTTAATTCTGTTCCAGCAGAATAAGCTTCAAAGACTTCAGAAGCAAATAGTTTACTTAATGCTTCAGCCATCTGTGATCTACAAGAATTATGAACACATATAAAAGCTACCTTTGGTTTCATACTTAATCGCTCCCTTTTACTAATTTAAAGTACTTAATTAAAGCATAATTTCCCATCTTTTAATTCGTCACAAGTTAAGCCACTAGCTCTATATCTTTTTAGTCTTTCATTATCTTTTTTATAGTACTTTGACTCCATTGTATTCTTTTGAATAACTTCCTTAATGAAATGATATTCTCTCATAGTATCCTCATTTAATTTATAATAAACATACTTGGCTACTTTTCTGTAATCTAATATCTTAGCATTTGTTAATTTATTTAAGTGTCTTGATGCATTAGATTGATTGATACCTAATATTACTTCTATCTCACATACACACAATTCCCCATCTTTAAGTATATTGAGTATTCTCATACGTGTTTCATCGCCAAGTGCTTTTATAACTTGCATTAAGTTCATCATTAAACCTCCTCACATGCATATATTCGCTTTTAATCATATGATATCTAAAAAAAATATCTCTGTCAATGTAACTTATTCTTTTTTTTCTTAAGACTCTAATCATTCTTATATGTTTCATTAATCATTATATTAATTTATTTTCAACTAGTTCATAATAATTAAAAATTTTATATATAATTACATACGTTATTTAATAGCTTTAAAATTTGCTTTTTCATAGATGCAAGTATGTAATTATAGGTGTTCATTGTAACCATTATAGATTTATGACTGAATCTTTCAGATATGAATTTTATTTTTTCACCTTTAAGTAATTATATAGTTGCATGAGTATGTCTTGTTATAGCATTGAATACAAATAATTTGAAATAGTTAAAAATAATGGAAGGGAAAATAGAATTTTTATTGAATTAATATTGTATGCATACATATTAATAATATGGAGGTGGTGTTACCAATGAAAAAACTGTTACCTAGCCTTTTACTCAGCTTTTTTTCTTTTCCACTAGGTGACTTATTAAGGTTTATATATTTTCATATATTACCTAGTTATGGAAGTGCAGAAATAGCCTTACTTTCTATAGTTATTTCTTTAAATGTAATATCATTGATCTATGCTCTCTACATTTTAACTACAACTAAGAAATCAAATTAAGTGAATAGTATAGCTAAAGAGTACTTTACCAAATTCCATAATTATAAATATATTTGAGTAGCATTATATCTATTTATACTGCGTGTACTTATTTGCAATTATGGTATCTTATATTTAAAAGCAACGGAGGTTTAATATGAATTGGATTATTATTAGAATCTTTCTGTTCTTAGGATTTGCTGTTTCTCTTTACACAGCCATAAATAAAAATAGTTCTTTCTACAATAGAAAAAGCTTTTATGATAAAGATATGAGCTATAAAGAAGGTTTAGTAGATTTTAATCGTTTTAAGTCTTTTGCTGTAGCTATAATATTTTTGATGATGTTTCTATTTAGTTTTATTAAATAATGGCAGCCATATGAGTTATAACTTATTGAAAGTTCATAACCCATATGGCTGCTATTGCGTAAATAAGTGTATGTTTACAATAATAACTTATGGCCAAATTATAATAACAAATTAATTTGATTATTTATTGTTTTTTCGGCAGCTCTTTAGACTTTAGTTTTTTTAAAAATTTAGGCCCTCATAAAATTGTGAATAAAAAATTATATAAATATTACTTTTGATTTAAATTATACCTTAAGTTACAATATAAGTAAAAGGAGCTTTATGTATATTAACTAAGGGGGATGATTGAATGAAAAAGAAAATTAGAATTACACCTTTAGAGATTGTCTTGATAATTATAGAGTTGATTATTTTAAGTGCCTTAATTGTAAGCACAAGAGTGTATTTTAAAGGAAATATTCAAAATATAATTGCTTCCATTGTTTCAATCTTAATATCCACATACCTAACTATAGTTAATAGAAAAAAACTATTTATGCCATACTTTCTTATAGAAAATAATTTATTTCTAATGGTTTTACTTGGAGCAAGTTTTAATAACGATAATAGTTTGGAACCTTCTACATTTAAATTTAGATTGATTACAGCTGGGATAGTTGTAATATTATATACATTAAACTATAAAGTATATGATAAAGTATATATAAATGAGTAGTTATCTTTATTATAAAACCTTAAAAATTCATTTTATTATAACTTAGTTTTTCAATCTAATATAATATATAGAAAGCCTAAACTATAATCCTAAATTTTTACAATGTTATTGTAATATAGAAATTGTTATGGAGGGATGGGTTTTATGGATAAAACAAATATAATGGCATTTGCGGGAACAATATTAGGTTTATTATCAATTATTATATATATAAATGATAAATTCGAAAAAAAGATTAATAATCTTCAGAAGGAAATTGAAGAACTGAAAAAATAAATGAAGAACTAGGCAACAGTTTTTAGCTGATACCTAGTCTTTTTTAGGTAAATCCATCTAAAGCTAAGAATTACTTGATATGATATAATAGTCAAGAATTTATTAGAGAGGTGATGACTATGAAGATACATAAAAGTACCGTTTGGGATGTTTTAAGGATTGCCTTGCCTGCTGTGGGTGAGATGATATTATATATGATGATTGGCGTATTTGATACCATGATGGTAGGGCAGTATGGAGGAAATTTGGCTGTAAGCAGCGTAGGTCTTAGCAGTGAAATTATTTATACTTTCTCTAATATATTGGTGTCCAATGGTATTTCCATAGGAGTAGCCTCCTTAGTTGCCAGGAAAATTGGGGCAGGTAAAAAAGAGTTAGCTGAGGAGTATGCTACCTTAGGTTTTTTATCTACGGCTATTATATCCATAATAGTTTGGGCAGTGTTGTTTTCCACCTCTTCTATAATATTTAGACTCATTGGAGCGGAAGAGAAGATAGTAAGCTTAGCTTCTCCATATATGAAAATTGCTTCCATAGGCATTGCTTTTAATATGCTTATGAATAGTCTTAATGCAGGTTTAAGGGGATATGGAAACACTAAAACCCCATTAATTGCTTCAGTGATAATAAATGTAGTAAATATATTTTTAGATTATTCACTTATATTTGGAAAGTTCGGTATGCCTTCTCTAGGGGCTAGAGGAGCAGCTATAGCAACTAGCATAGCCCAAGTCTTAGGATTTATTTTTATAGCTATTTATATGTATAAGTACTCTAAAATAAAGGTAAAGCTAAAATATATTAAGGATATAGATTACTCTATGGTTAAAAGCCTTATGAAGCTTTCTATTCCTTCTTCCTTTCAAGAGGGAGCTTTCAGTATAAGCAGGCTTTTAAGCAACTTTTTTATAGTATCTTTAGGAAGTGTAGCTTTTGCAGCCAATCAAATAACCACTTCCATAGAATCCATATCTTTTATGCCAGGATGGGGCTTTGCGGTGGCTGCTACCACCTTAGTAGGACATAAAATAGGAGAAAAAAATTATAAAAAAGCCAAGGAATATGCTTACTGTTCTATATTACTGGCAACCTTAGTTATGCTTATTTGTTCAGTGCTGTTTTTAGCTATACCTAGAACTTTATTTTCTTTATATATAGGTGCAGGAGAAGAAAAAGTTATAAGCGAAGGGGTACTTTGTCTTATGGTTGCCTCCATTGAACAGCCTTTTATGGCTATTTCTATGGTAGCTGGAGGAGTTTTGAAGGGCTCTGGAGATACTAAAACACCTTTTAAGGTTTCTGTTATTTCCAGCTGGATAGTAAGACTTCCTTTAATGTTTATAGTTATTTATGTTTTAAAATTGTCTGTAGTTTATGTTTGGATAATAACCACCATTCAATGGATAATTGATGGAAGCATCATATTTATTTTATTTAGAAGAAGGTTTAATGAGATAGAATCCTTATAAATGGAGTATTATTTTAAAGCATAATAAAATAAAAAATATAAAATTACTTTAAAGCTTTCATACAAATTTGTATGAAAGTTATTTTATTAGTTTTAAGAAAAATATAAAAAGGAATTTAGCAATTTATATAGAACTTAATACATGTATAATTTTCCAAATAATTCAATTAGAAGGGTGTTATTTACATCTAGTTTTAGATAAGCTGGCAGGAGGCTATGCATGTATATTAAAAAAGGGTTATTATTAGTCCTATTATTATTTATAGTACCTTTCTCAACTAGTTGTAACAGGAATCAAATATCAAAATCTAAAGAAAACCTACCTAGGAATGTTCAAGTCTCCTTAGAAAATAAACAAGAAATAGAAAACCTTCATAGAGAGTTTCATATTAGCGATATAACAAACTTATTATTAGCAGATAGTAATAAATATTTTATACCTTACTTTTTTAGAAATGGGTATTACTATGGGGTAAATGGAGAAGAGGGCAATGAGATAATAAGAATAGATAAGGATGATAATAAGGAGGTCCTTTTGAGACCAAGTGATGCTAATAAGGGTATTGTTAACTTTAAGTTATATGATAATTTTATTATTTGGATAGAGGTAGATAAAAACTACTTTAAAAATCCCTTACCTGGTTTTAAATGGAGTTTGAATATAATAGATACTAATACACAAAATAGAAAGGAAATAGAAGCTAGTAAAAATATTGAAGAAAATAAGTTAAAAGAATACTATAAAACCTATTATTATTTTCCTTCAGATATTAGCGTTTCAAATGGCAAGGTAGTTTACTCTAATTTTGATCTTAATGATAATAATAAAATATTTCAAGGCGTAAAATATTATGACATATATTCTAATTCAAAAAAGCTAGTGGATAGCAGAATAAAAGTAGATGGCTTTTTTAGTGCACCCTACATACAAGATGATGAAATAGTCTATAGCTATTCTATTTTTAGAGGAAACTCTATATTAACAGATAGTAAGGTATATGCATACAGCTTGGTGGATAATAAGATTACAGAATTACCAGGAAATCAATATATTAATCCTAAAATATCATCAAATTTTATAATTGCAGAGGAAAGAAATGATGGAGATGTTAATGGCGGAAGAGTAGCAGTATATAATTTGAAAACTAAGTATTGGACAGAAATTTATAATTATAAAATAGCACAGGCACCTACAGATATGAAAAAAAGTTTCTGTATGGAAAAAGTTAGCGTAGCAGATAACATAGTTTTTATTTCAGCAAATATATCTTCAATTATAATAGGTTATGATCTTACCAATAAGTCATATTCAATCATTGACTCCGTGGAAAAGTTGGAAGTTAATGATATTAATATAATATGCTCTGATAGTAAATCTATCATGTGGATTAAAGATGAAGCTGATAAGCCAGGAAAATCTAAAATTAATATTAAATTATTGGAATTTAGATAAAATAGGGAATGTGAATATATAACATTAATTTAGGGAGTATCCACTTGATTTACAAAATCTATGGGTACTCCCCTTATACCTAATAAATAAGGTTGAAAACTCTTATAAAATTTATCGTGCACACATTTAATCAAGTTATAATAATATCTATTTTTCCCTCCATATGGTTGAGGTACTAAATGGGCGTAATCCAATACTGTAATAGAACTGCTGTGAGGAGCCTACTAAAGCCGTCTTTGCTCCAAGTTCTCCAACACGTCGAATTCCTTCTAAAACTACAGCCTTGCCTAATCCCATCTTGCGATATTGAGGATCTGTTGCTACTGGTTCTATTACTGCATAACCAGCTTCTGGGTCATACCACATTCCGCAATATGCAGCAAAATTTCCGTCTGGAGCAACTGCAGCAACCTTTAAATTTAAATCAACATTTGGACGAATCATCTCTTCTTTACATGCTAATTCTTTTTCATTTGAAAATTGGAAATCTCCTTCACCGTCCAATTCGTGGTTAAACCCTTTCCATAATACACGTAAATATTGATAAGGATCAAAAGTTTCCTTCATGGTAGTAATATGAAATCCATCTGGTAAAGAGTATTCTGTAGATGTTTTATCCAAATAAAAAATTGCATCGCTTTCCTTCTGGCAAGTAGCAATAAACCCTAGATTAGCTGCAATATCTTGAAATTTCAAATCAGTGTCTGAAATAACAACACCAAATTTTTCATCCTTAGAAAGATTGTCTTTTGCATATAGTAACATGTCTTTTTTTAAATAACTATATTCTGGCAGAGTTAAACAAAATGCATCTCCTAATTGGCAATCATAAGTTGCTACTCCTACTATTTGTTTATCATCTTCCCATATACCAATTTTGCCAACAGCAGACTTATCTAAGTATCCATGTGTTGCCATCCAATCCCATCTTGTATAAGTAAATTCTGCATAGCCTAATCTAATAAAAAAATCCCTTACTTTATGATAGTCTTCTGTAATACCTGGTTGTTTTGTATAATTTCTAAACTGTATTGGCATAGATACCCCCCCTTTACTACTAGTATATACTTTTATGAATATGGCATATATTCCAACTTTATATATAATCATTCTATACCTATAATGAAAAAAGGGCCTTGAAATATTCAAGCCCTAATATTTTCACTTTTTATATAAAATTTTACGCACCGTATCATATGCTAATCCGTATTCATGACATATTTGCTCTATACTATAACCATTTTTATAGTGACTTTTCATCTCTTTATTTCTATTTTCAAAATAAATTTTAGAGCCATTTTTTTCTCCCCATTTTATATGCTCATCACCACTTGGTATATATAGAATTTCACCTCTTATATGTTTTTGAATTTCCATTAGCAAATATTCTGGTAACACTTCTGCTGCATTTAAATATTTCACAATATCCACTCCCTGTTTATTAGCTTATAAACAAAGTGCAGAGTTCAGCAGATAGTAAATCTATTACTCCCATACAGAAATAGTATTACTATACTTTACTCTGCATGGGATAAATCTTGATCAAGGCTGTTTCTCAATATAATTCTTCTTAACATTTAATCTTCACTCTCTAAAGTAGTTAACAGTAATAAATACACTTGACTAATGTCTGATATTACAAAATATATAATCAATCTTCTTTTTCCATTTATTTATAACTTTCAAGGTTAATACTTATATAACGATTGTACCATATTATTACATAGTATAGAATAACATCCTTTTGCTTATAATTTACTTCTAAACCCTAGGGATATAGCTGCTTGATTGATGATAATAATTTTTATAGCTTTTATCTTGAAAATAGGTTGACTTTTCCAAACAACCACGATAAAATTAATTTAACGATAAAAATATTTTAACGTTAAATTAATTTTAATGGGGGGTAATTTTATGAAGGTTATGGAAAAGTCAGCTGTTTTAAAGCTTTTAAAGCAAAAGGAGTATGCAAAGTTATTAGTTGCTAACTCTATTTCTAGATTTGGAGATTCCATTGATGCCATTGCTTTTAGTTGGATGGTATATATCCTCACTGGTTCTGAACTTTTACTAGGGGCAACCTTTGCTCTTAACGCTCTTCCAAATCTGTTGTTTGGAGCCTTTACTGGGGTTTTAGCAGATAGGTTTGATAAGAAAAAGATTGTAATTTTAAGTTTTTTAGGAAGAGGAATAGCTGTTACAATAATTGGTCTTTTATATTTTACAGGCAAACTTGCATTATGGCATATATTTGCCTTAACTGTGGTAAACTCAACCCTAGAAATACTAATGTCTCCAGCGGTGATTTCTATGCTTCCTAAGCTTATAGATAAAGATAGTTATACTTCTGCCAATTCTTTATCAGCATCCATATATAAATTTACAGAGCTTATAGGTACTGCCATAGCCGGTATCATAATAGCTAAGTTAGGCATTACTGGAGCTTTATTAATAGATGCTGGTACTTTTTTCTGTGCTGCAGGTATAATTTATCTTATAAAATATGCTCCAGAAGAGCTGGAAAAAGTAAAGTTAAATGTGAAAAGTACTTTTGAAGATATTAAAGAAGGTTTCTCATATTTAAAGCTTAATAAAATAGTATTAATATCTATGATATTATTTGCTATAATAAACTTTTGTTTATCTCCTATTAGTGTTTTGCTTCCCATATTTTCAAACAAAATTTTAAAGGGAGGGCCTGAGGTGTTAAGCCTTATAAGCATTAGTTTGTCCGTAGGTACTATACTAGGAGGACTAGTGGTGGCTCATATAGGAGATAAAATACAGGGATACAAGCTTTTGATAGGAGCTGCTTTTATCTTTGGGTTATCCTATTCCTTCTTATACATGCCAGGAAATATCATAGCTTCAAGAGAGCTATCCTTAATAGCTACTGCCATAGGTTTTGGCCTTATGGGGTTAATGATTCCAGCTATGACTGCACCTATAAGCACTTATGTATTAGTTAATACAGATAAAAAGGTTTTAGGAAGAGTTAGTGGTATAATGTCCTTAGTAAGCACAGGAATTATTCCTTTAGGTGCAGCCCTTACAGGTGCTGTAGCCCAGTATTTTTCAGCTTCCTTGATATTCCTAATAATGGGTGCTATAATTATTTTGACTTCCTTGGGATTACTATTTAACAACAATTTAAAAACTGCTTAAGGATGGTAAAATGGAAAATACAAAAGTTTTAAAGACCACAGAAGAAATAAAAGCAATATCAGATCCTTATAGATTTAAAATCATCACTACCTTCGCATATTTCAATGATGGAGCTACTGCTACCCAAATTGCTGAAAAGCTGGGAGAAGTACCTTCTAAGGTTTATTATCATATTAAAAAACTGGAGAAGGTAGGCATAGTTTCCGTGGTAGATACTGAAATTATAAATGGTATAGTTGCCAAGTATTATAAGCCTACAGCGGAGTCCTTTACCATACAAGCTGAAGAGGAAGACGTCCCTAATCCTTTCTTTAAAAGTGAAACGGAAAAAATGCTTAAAAGCGTTTATAATGAATCTCTTTCTAAGCTTAGTGAAGTTATTGAAGGCAAGAGCGCTGCTGAGGATCCTATGGTGTCTTCTGCCAATGAGATATATGTAACTCCAGAAGAGGTAGAGGAGCTTAAAAAAATATTTTCAAAGCTTAAGTCTAAAAAGGAAAAAAGAGAAGGCGCTAAGAGAACCCATATGCTATTGACCATAGTGCAATTTAATGAGGATAAGGAATAATAAAGAGGTTATTTAAAAGGAGAATTTAAGCTTCTTTTAAATAACCTTTTGCAATATAATATAGAATAATTAAATAATGAGATTACTAAATGAAAATTTGAGCATAAATAAATATATAGATTTTCTTTCAATATTAATTAATAGAAAATAAATTAAAAAATAAAAAATTATGGTATAATAAAATATCGATAAAATAAAATTTAATCATAAAGTTTATAGGAGTGTGGTTTTTTTGGAACCTAGTAGTACGTGGGAGATCGTAGCGCTTATTATTTTACTTGGATTTTCGGCATTCTTTTCAATGTCAGAAACTGCTTTGATGTCACTTAGCAAGATTAGGATAAGGCATATGGTAGAGGAGAATGTTAAGAATGCAGCTTTAGTAGAAAAATTAGTAGAAAACCCACATAGGCTTTTAGGAAGCATTTTAGTAGGAAATAACGTGGCAAACATTGGAGCTTCAGCTCTTGCAACCTCCATAACCTACAAGAACTTTGGAAACAAAGGGGTAGCCATAGCAACTGGTATTATGACAGTATTAGTTCTTATATTTGGGGAAATTACTCCAAAATCTTTAGCAGCTCAGAATTCTGAAAGGATTTCATTAAAGGTAAGTAGACCCATTTCCTTTATTGTTTTTTTGCTTAAGCCTTTAGTGACAGTATTTACTTATATTTCTGGCATGTTTATAAAATTATTTGGTGGAAACCCTAATGTTACACAGCCTTTCATCACTCAAGAAGAGCTTAAAACCATGGTAGATGTCAGCGAGGAAGAAGGGGTTCTTGAGATTGAAGAGAAGCAGATGATTTATAATGTATTTGAATTTGGAGATTTGCAGGTTAAGGATGTAATGGTTCAAAGGGTAGATGTAATAGCCTTGGACACAGAAGCCTCTTATGAGGAAATACTTCATGTAATTAAAACAGAACAATTCTCTAGAATACCTATTTATAATGAAACCATAGATGATATAGTAGGTATTTTATATGTAAAAGATTTAATTTTAATGGGTATTCCAGAAGATGACTTTGATGTGACAAAGATTATGCGTGAACCCTACTATACCTTTGAATTTAAAAAAATCACAGATCTTTTTTCAGAAATGAAAAAAACCAGAAATCATATATCTGTGGTACTAGATGAATATGGTGGAACCGTAGGAATAGTTACCATAGAGGATTTAGTAGAAGAGATCGTTGGTGAAATAGACGACGAGTATGATGATGAAGAAGATAAAGAAATTGAAGTGATAAAAGAAGATGAATATATAGTATCAGGAAGTACGAGGATACCGGATCTTAATGATATGATAGGAATAAATATTGAATCCGAAGAATTTGATTCCGTAGGAGGGTTTGTTATTGGACAGCTTGGAAGATTTCCTGAAAAGTCCGAAGAAATCCAATATCAGAACATTAAATTCATAGTAGAGGATATAGATAAAAATAGAATAAAGAAGGTAAGAATATTTACCTAAAAATTTCAGCTGCAGCGATGCAGCTTATTATTTTTATAAAGGTGATAATATGGATTTTATGAAAGAAGCGCTAATGGAAGCAAGAAAGGCTTTAATGCTAGATGAAGTGCCAGTAGGAGCTATAATAGTTAAAGACAACAAAATAATAAGCAGAGCACATAATTTAAGGGAAACCCTTAATTCTCCCTTGGCTCATGCTGAGGTTCTAGCTATAAAAGATGCCTCGGAAAAGCTTAATAGTTGGAGATTAACAGGCTGCAAACTTTATGTAACCTTAGAACCTTGTATAATGTGTGCTGGAGCCATAGCTCAAGCTAGAATATCTGAAGTATATATAGGTACCATAGACCCTGCTGCAGGTGCCTGTGGCTCTATATTAAATATACTCCAAAATGATAATCTTAACCTTCATACAAAAACTCATTGG
This sequence comes from Clostridium amylolyticum, assembly GCF_900142075.1. GTDB lineage: Bacteria > Bacillota > Clostridia > Clostridiales > Clostridiaceae > Clostridium_AA > Clostridium_AA amylolyticum. The sequence continues at coordinate 43,354 of NZ_FQZO01000013.1, read as the reverse complement.
TTATATAATGAAGAATGCAGCCAGCTGCTTAAAGATTTTTTTAAATGGAAAAGAAAATAATTATTTGCTTTTTAAAATTTTGTACTCATTAGGTATAGCAGGTATTATCATAGCTACTAATAAGCAACTTACTACCTTGTCTATAAAGTTTTCTAAAAGTCTAGTAGTAAAAAACGCTTGAAATAGTTTCATTCCTGTATTTCTCATGAAAGTAACTAATATGTCTTGGCCAGAGCCCACTACTCCCCCATAAAGGATAACACCTATAGGTGAGCCTATTAATGGAGCTACTACAGCTAGGATTAAGCCTGTAACTATGGCAGTCTTTAATTTGAAACCATATTTTTTGGCTATATAACCTACTATTATTCCTACCGCCATATTAACTAGGAAGAAAGGAATGTTTTTAGGGTTTCCTGATAATATGGGGCTTAATATATTACTTAAAGATCCTACGGCTGCTCCATACCAAGGTCCGTATAGGGATGCTATTAATATGGTTCCTATGGTATCTAAAAATAAAAAGGTTATGTTAAGTTTTGAAGTTATGGTACCTAACACTATGTTTAAAGCTATGGCAAAAGCAGAGATGGTTAAAATAAAAATCTTTTTGTTTCTCATGATTTCCTCCTAAATATATGAATTCACTTTAAATTTTATATGCACTGCCATAATAAGTTAAATACAAATATTTGATAGACAAGCTTTCTTCTATTGGAAATAATTATATATGTTAAGTAAATAAAAATATTATTATATAATGTATGTTAAATAGTTCTTATACTAGGTTAATATGAATTGCAAAGGTAAAGTTCCGGATCCACAGCTAAAGGTGCCATGATATCATGCTTTTAGAAGGTTAATTACAAAGATAAAGCATCAGCTACATGAGAAAAGTATTAAGAAATTATTTATATAGATGAAAAAAGAATAAACTTTAGTGTAAATATAATGGAAGAAATCAATGAGGTGAAATATGAATAGAGGAAAGAGGCTTGTTTTAACCAGCCATTGTATACTTAACCAAAATAGTGTAGTAAGTCCTCTTGCAAGAGCAAAAGGGCCTTTTTATATAGTTAATATGTTAGTAGAAAAAGGAATAGGGATAATTCAGCTGCCTTGCCCTGAATTTAAATATTTAGGCTTAGGTAGAAAACCTATGAGTAAAGAAGAATATGATGTACCAGAATACCGGGAGTTATGCAAAAAGCTGTTTCAGCCATTTATGGAGGATTTAAGGGAATATTTAAAAAATGGTTATGAAATATTAGGAATAATAGGAGTAAAGGAAAGTCCTACCTGCAGTATTTCAGGAAATAGAGGTATATTCATGGAAGAGATATTTAAAGCTTTGAAAGAAGAAGATATAAAGCTAAATTATTTTGAAATTCCTCCCACAGAATTAGATAACCAGTGGGAAGAAATTATAGAGGATGTAAAGAAAAAACTAAATATATAACCACTAGTCTGATAAAATATTTAGATATTTTACCAGACTTTTTTATTATATTTACAGTTTGGCAAATATACCATAGTATTTCATAGGAAAATTGATATAAGTAATAATAAATTTAGTATAGACTAGTATTTTGATAATGAGCATGTATTGACAATTAATTAACATGAAATTATAATCTGTTGTGGTACATAAATGTATAACTGTGAATAAGTATACAAAATATAGAAGATTATATAGCTTAGAACCTTGAGTTATAGCGATTTAGCACGTTAAAACGTATTGTGAATATTTATATAATTTATATAAATAACTTAACAAAAGGGGAGGACAAATACTTATGAAAAGGTTTTTTAAGAACTTAACTTTGATCATGACCTTTATGCTCATATTAGGAGCTTTTGCTGGTTGTGGTAAGAGTGCACAAGGAAAAGATGGAAAATACACTGGACAAGCTGATGGAAAACATGGTTCCATCAAAGTAGAAGTAGAGGTAGCTCAAGGAAAGATAAAAGATATTAAGATCCTTGAAAGCAGTGAAAATGTTGTACTTAGCGAGCCTGTTTACAACAAAATAAAAAGCACTATGGTAAATAAAAACAATGTAAATGTAGATGCTATAACTGGATCTACAGAAACTAGTAATGGTTATATTAATGCGGTAAAGGATGCTCTTAAAAAAGCTGGCTTAAAGCTAGAAGGAGATAAACTTACTGTGGAACCTTTAAAAGAAAAAGACACTACTCAAGAGTATGATGTAGTAGTAGTTGGAGCTGGTGGAGCTGGCTTTAGTGCTGCTTTAGAAGCAAAAAATGCTGGCGCTAATGTAGTAATACTTGAAAAGATGCCAACTATAGGAGGTAACACATTAATCTCCGGAGGAGAAATGAATGCTCCTCAAACTTGGGTTCAAAAGAATGTAGGTATAGAAAATGACTCACCAGAAAAGTTCTATGAAGATACTCTTAAAGGTGGAGACAATAAAGGAAACCCAGCTATAGTAAAAGTTCTTACTGATAATGCAAAGGGAGCTGCAGAATGGTTAAAGGATTATGTTAAGGTTAAATTCCTTGATAATCAATTATTCCAATTTGGAGGACATTCTGTAAAAAGAGCACTTATTCCAGAAGGACATACTGGTGCAGAAATGATGACTAAGTTCAAAATGAAGAGTGATGAACTTGGTATAACAGTAAAAACAGAAACAGAAGTTAAAGAATTAATATATGAAAACAATAAAGTTGTTGGTGTAAAAGCTAAAAATCTTGCAGGACAAGACTTAACTTTCAAAGCTAAAAAAGGTGTTATCATAGCTGCAGGTGGATTTGGATCCAACGTAGAAATGAGAAAGAAGTACAATCCAGAACTAGATGAAAAGTACATGAGCACAGATACTCCTGGTACTACTGGTGATGGTATAGTAATGGCAGAAAAAATAGGTGCAGCAATAACTAATATGGAAAATATTCAAACATACCCAATATCTAATCCTAAAACAGGGGTTATATCTCTAGTAGCTGACTCTCGTTTTGATGGAGCTATACTTGTAAACCAAGAAGGTAAGAGATTTGTAGAAGAGTTAGAAAGAAGAGACGTAATTTCTAAAGCTATATTAAATCAAACAGGTAAATATTGCTATGTATTCTGGAACAAGAGCATAGATGACATAAGCAAAACTATATCTGTTCACAAAGATGAATATGAGATGCTTGTAAAAGAAGGATTATTATACAAAGCTGAAACTATAGAAGATGCAGCAAAATTCTTTAAGATTCCAGTAGATGAATTTAAGAAAACTGTGGAAAGAGTAAACGGCTTTGCTAAAGATGGTAAAGATTTAGACTTTAAACACAGAGGTAAACTTGTATCCTTAGAGCAAGGACCATACTATATACAAAAAGCAGTTCCTTCAGTACACCACACTATGGGTGGTCTAGTAATTGATACTGAAACAAGAGTATTAGATGCAAAAGGACAACCAATCAAAGGCTTATATGCAGCTGGAGAAGTAACAGGTGTAGTTCATGGAACTAACAGACTAGGCGGAAATGCTATAGCTGATATAGTGGTATTTGGTAGAAGAGCAGGAGTTAATGCAGCTCAAGAAAAATAATATAATTTAATATGCAAGTAATAAGGACAGGCTTCTTTAATAGGAAGCTTGTCTTTAATTTTAATAATTATATCATTATATACTAGCATATAATTGAAAATTGTACATATAATGACCTAGAAAGAGCAGGTATGATGTTATAGTAAAAAAGTGGTTAAAACAATGAATAAAGCATAAAAGCTGATATTTATTTTCCCCATTAATTTGATATAATATATTTATTCCTTTGTGTAAAATACAAGTAAAATTTCATTCTGCAGGGGTGGCGGAACGGCATACGCGCTAGTTTCAGGCACTAGTTTTTGAGGGTTCAAATCCCTTCTCCTGCACCAAGACAATTGCCTAATATAGATACATGGACTTTAAAGCCAGTGCTTATGAGGGCGCGGGAGTTTTGAATAGAAAATTCAACACTCCCATTTTTTATAGATGCACACCCTCTTTTTTGTGAATTGAGGGTTCTATTATATAAAATTTAAAAATCCAGAGGTCGTACCAAATAAACGGTATGGCCTCTTTTCCATATATCCGAAAACTAAATAACGCTCCCTGACGGTTAGACTTTTAGCCACTATGTTTTTAGTAGCTGAAAATATTATTTCTATGCTTCTTTTCTTTGACCTTGACAAACAAGATGTAACTGATTATACTGTACTTGCGATGATAAATACAGTTGTAGAGGGGATGATTTAAATATAGTTATCTCAAACGGCTTTAATATGCCGATTTATGAGAAAATTAAGGAACAAGAAGAGCTCAAATTCTTTGAGGTGAAGTGATAGAAAGTAAAATTCTTCCATCACGTCGGCAATTAGCACGAGATTTAAAAATAAGTTAGAGCCTATAATGACTTTACTACATAAAACATTAAAAAATTTAAATTTAGGGGGTGAAATTATGAAGGGGGTTAAAAGATTTGAAGTTGTATCCTCAGAAGGAGCCATAGAAAGCTATAGAGTAATAGTTGATAAAGAAACTGGAGTAAATTATCTATATATTAGTAATGGGACTTCTGGTGGATTGACAGTGTTATTAGATTCAGAAGGAAAACCAATTATAACAAAAGCCAAATAGTAACTCTTATTATTTAATTTAATGAAAAATATAGTTGTAGAGGTGATGATTTGAACATAGTTATCTCAAACGGTTCTAATCTGCCGATTTATGAGCAAATTAAGGAGCAAGTAAGAGCTCAAATTCTTTCAGGTGAATTGGAAGAAAACGAAATGCTTCCCTCACTTCGGCAATTAGCACGAGATTTGAAAATAAGTGTATTAACTACTACCAGAGCCTACAATGAACTTGAACAAGAAGGCTTTATTGCAAGTCGCCAAGGCAAAGGATTTTTTGTTATGTCAAGTGGCTCTGAACTCATACGCGAACAGTTGATACGCGAAGTGGAATTGGGACTTAACAATGCGATACAGGCAGCACAAAGAGCTTCAATGACAGATGATGAAATTATTAGCCTTTTGAGGTTATTGTTGGAGGTGGAAAATGACGGATGATTATTTAAAACTAAAAGGTGTAAGCAAAAAATTTCCTGACTTCACTCTAAAAGATATTTGTTTTACACTGCCAAAGGGATACATCATGGGGGGTATCGGCCCGAATGGTGCAGGAAAGACGACAACAATACAGTTAATCTTGAATATACTTGAAAAAGATGCCGGTGAGGTTTTAGTTTTTGGCATGGACAATGTAAAAAATGAAATTTCAATCAAGCAAAACGTTGGTGTTGTTTTTGATAATATTTTTTATGTGGATAGCTGGTCGGTAAGGGATACAGAAAAAGCTTTATCTATCTTTTATGAAGAGTGGAAACATGATGTTTTTGAAGAGATGATAACACGCTTTGACCTACCATGGAATAAAAAGGTGAGTGAATTGTCACGGGGGATGCAAATGAAGCTAATGCTTGCCGCCGCGTTCTCACATAATGCAAAACTACTTATCCTTGATGAGCCAACTAGTGGACTGGATCCTGTAATGCGTGATGAGTTCTTGGAAATCTTGCAAGATTATATTAAGGATGGCGAAAGAAGCGTATTGTTCTCTACCCATATCACTACTGATCTTGAAAAAATTGCCGATTATATTACGTTCATAAATCAAGGCAAAATGTTCTATACTGGCAGTTTAGAAGATTTACTATGTGGTTTCCGAATTATCAAAGGTAGACCTAAAGATTTGACAAAAATCCTTGAAGATAAAATTATTGGGCTTCGCAGTACGGATATTGGATTTGAAGGCTTAATTCGAATAGAAGATAAAGTGTATTTTGAGAACTTTGTGGTAGATAATGCCACACTTGATGATATTGTTATCCATGTTAGTAAAAAAGGGGTGAGATCATGATAGGCGCAATCAAAATGACAAAACTTGATATTTTCACAATGAGACAACAGTTAAGTATGTATTTGATTTTAGTGTTGATGGGGATGATATTTTCATTCATGAACTCGTCTATATTCATACTATGTTTTACTTGCTCTTGGTTTGTAGCGTTAATGGCCTCAACTGTTTTTAGTATAGAAGAAAAAAACAATCTAAAACGCTTATATGGCACGCTTTCAGTCAGAATTAAAGACATCGTTCTTGGACGGTATATTTTTGTGATCTTGAACTATATACTGGCAATATTTGCGATTATTGTTCTTTCATCCGCTATTGCATTGTTTAAAAGCAAGACTATAAATGTGCAAGATGTGTTAATGGGCTTTAGCGTTTCATTTTTGATCTTTTCAGTAATGGTGGGGATACAGATGCCGCTCTTTTTTAAAGGTGGATATACAAAAGCAAAGTTTTGGTTATTGGTACCATATGTAGCGATAATGGCATTGGTTATTATCCAGTCATTTGTAGGTACATTGTCTGGAGTAATTAATTTGGTTATGTCAAATAAAAATATTTTTATTATAATTGGTTTTATTGTAAGCTGCATTGTTCTAATAATCTCATACAATATGTCACTTTTACTCTATCAAAAAACACGATAGGGGGACTACTAATTTCAAATGTAAGAAAATGAAATTGAATAATTAATAAAACAAGAGAGTCAATAAAACTTCCTACTTTGGACTTTTTTTGAAAAGCATTTTTTCCAGATTTACTTATAGATATGATATCATCTTATATTTAAAAATAGATAAATAATAGTAGAAATTTTAACAATATATGCTTACTTTTCTAATATCTTAAAGTATAATGAATATGTAACTTAAAGGGTAAAAGGAGAGAATTATTATGAGAAAAAATGCTAATCTACAACAGCTCATTAGAGCTTCAGTGCTAATTGCTATTGGGGTTATTTTGCCTCAAATTTTTCATGGAGTTAAAGATGCTGGTTCAGTATTTTTACCCATGCATATTCCAGTTTTAATTGGTGGCTTTATATTAAATCCTTTGTATGCAGCATTAGTGGGGATAATAACCCCTATAATGAGTCATCTGCTTACAGGTATGCCGCCTTTTCCATTTGTATATGTAATGATATTAGAACTAGCAGCTTACGGCATATTAATATCATTAATATATAATAAGGGGAAAAGAAATATATACGTAGCTTTAATCTCTTCTATGCTTTTGGGTAGGGCAGTGAATATAGCTGGAAATTACATAATACTTCATTTATTTATGAACAAGCCTTTTAATATTAAAATGGTGGTTACAGGGCTATTTGTAAAGGGACTTCCAGGAATAGCTATACAGCTGGCTCTAGTGCCTGTGATTGTTTTAGCTCTTAAAAAGTCTTTATATAAATCGGTGGCTGAATATGAAAGATAGAGAATTTTTTAACAGTGTAGCAGAAGAATGGGACAATATGGCCAAGCACCCTGAAGAAAATGTTAATTATATTATGCACAAAGTAAATTTACAAAAGGGATATAGTGTATTAGACATAGGCAGTGGTACAGGTGTTATGATTCCCCATATAGAGGACAAGGTAGGAGAAGAAGGCAGGGTTACAGCCTTAGACATAGCAGAAAATATGCTTAGGGTTTCCCAAAGAAAACATACATATGATAATTTAAAATTTATTAATGATGATTTTTTAAAGTTTACATCCTTGGAAAAATATCATGCCATAATTGCCTATTCCTGTTATCCTCACTTTAAGGACAAAGAGAAGTTTTTTAAAAAAGCTTATGAATTATTAAGAGCCGAAGGTATATTGGTTATAGCCCATATTGAAAGTAAGGATGCTATTAATAATAGACATAAAGGCATAGAAGAAAAAATTAAATCCCATATGCTGCCTCCAGTAGAGGTGTTATGTAAGTTTATAGAAGGCTTTAATTTTAAGAAAGTATATATGGAAGATAATGAAGATTATTATATTTATATTGGTAAAAAGATAGAAGAGTAATATAAAGATCATTAATATATTAGCTTTAGATATGATAGTAATATTTATATTGAAAAATTATCTTTTGTCTAAACGCATTAGTTTAAGTATAATAAATATTTTTAGTGAAGGTTATTGTAAAAAGCTTTTATATGTATTTAGTATAAAGGCTTTTTAATTTTAATTGGGGCTAGAGGATCCTACAGGAAAATTAGAAAGTGTGTTTGAAAAAACTGCAAAAATTATAGAGGAAAAGGTTAAGAATCTAGCAATAAGAATAAAAAATAATGAAATTTAATTATAATACATTGACATTTCCTTGAAGAAAAAACTATAATGTATATATACGCATATGGGTATATAAGGATATAGAAATAATAGATTGGAGGGTTAAATTAAACTAATGAATAGTCTTACGGAATTTTTTAAGCTTTTATCAGATGAAACCAGACTGAGGATACTTATTTTGCTTTATCATAAAAAGCTATGTGTTTGTGAGCTTCAAGGGATTATGGAAGAGTCACAGCCAAAAGTATCAAAACATCTAGCAAAACTTAGAGATTTAGGTATAGTACAGGATGAGAGGCAAGAACAATTTATATTTTACTATTTAAATCTTCAAGAAAATATATATAGAAGCATTTTGAAAAACATAGTGGATAATATAGAAAATTATGAGGTGCTTAAAAAAGATGTGAACAAGCTAAGCGATGCTGAGAAGTTCCTTCAATTATGTAAAAAGTAGAGCTGTTGCAGAGTCAGTAGAAACAGTTTTATGATAAGGTTTTTTAGCTACATGAAAATCGGAGGTATATAATTATGCAAATATTTCAATGGATTAATAATGAAATATTAAAGATGAACTGGCTTTCTAACATAGTTAAATTGTTGGTAGAGAAAGTTTTTGGCCTTTCTGTCAGTGATAGAATAGGAGGAAGTATACACTTTTTTATATACGATACCATAAAAATATTTATATTGCTTTCAGTGCTGATCTTTCTTATTTCATACATTCAAAGCTATTTCCCGCCAGAGAGAACTAAGAAGATCTTAGGAAGGATAAAAGGAGTAAAGGGAAATATATTAGGAGCTTTATTAGGTACTATAACACCTTTTTGCAGTTGTTCCAGCATACCTATTTTTATAGGCTTTACTTCAGCAGGACTTCCTTTAGGAATAACCTTTTCCTTTTTAATATCTTCTCCTTTGGTAGATTTAGCTTCCCTGCTTATATTAATGTCTTTCTTTGGGGTTAAGATAGCAATAGCTTATGTGATAGTAGGACTGATCCTTGCCGTTATAGGCGGCACAATTATAGATAAATTAAATATGGAAAGTTATGTACAAGGATATGTTAGGGAAATTGAAAGCCCTGATATAGAACCTGTAGAACTTACTAAGAAAGAAAGAATTTCCTATGGTAAAGAACAAGTAAAAGAAATTATTCAAAGAGTTTGGCTTTATGTTATAATAGGTGTGGGTATAGGTGCAGCTATTCATAACTGGATACCTCAAAGTGCCATAGAAAAAGTGATAGGTGGAAATAATCCTTTTGCTGTAATTGTGGCTACTTTAGTAGGAATTCCTATGTATGCTGACATCTTTGGGACACTTCCTATAGCTGAAGCTTTATTTGGTAAAGGTGTAGGAATAGGCACTGTGCTCTCCTTTATGATGGCTGTGACAGCGCTTTCTCTTCCTTCCATGATAATGCTTGGCAAGGTAGTTAAACCAAAGCTTTTAGCAATTTTTGTGACTATTGTATCTATAGGTATAATGATCATAGGATATTTATTTAATGCTTTTTCATTTATATTTATATAAAACAAGGAGGCAATATTATGGTTATTAAGATTTTAGGAACAGGCTGCTCAAATTGCAAGAAGCTTGAAGAAAACGCAAAAAAAGCCGTGGAAGAGCTCGGCTTAGACGCTGTGGTAGAAAAGGTGAGTGACATTAAAGAAATAATGTCCTATGGTGTAATGAAAACACCAGCCTTGGTGGTAGATGGCAAGGTAAAGGTTATGGGCAGAGTAGTTACTTCAGAGGACATTAAAAAGTATTTATAATAATTAAATTAGCCTCCCCAAATTAAGGAGGCTTTTAAAATGGAGGTAAAAATAGAAATGGACGATGGCCCTTTACGGAACAAAAATTTAATATAAGAGAGTCCTAATTTTCAGTATTTATCTTTTAGGACTCTCTTAGAGGAGGTTTTAAAAGATGAATATTGTAGAACTTATCAAAGAAAAGAAGCTTTTAGAAGCAAAACAAGAGCTTATGAAGCATAACGCCATAGACATAGCTCAGCTTTTTGAAGAGCTGGAAATGGAAGATGTGGTTAAGGTATTTAGGCTGCTTCCTAAGGATATGGCTTCAGATGTATTTACTGAATTGGACAGGGATCAAAGAGCTCATATAGTACAATCCATCACTGACGTTGAAATATCTAATATATTAGATGACCTATATATGGACGAAACTGTAGATGTTTTGGAAGAGTTGCCTGCCAATGTGGTAAAAAAGATCCTTAAGAATACCTCTCAAGATAGAAGGAATCTTATAAATCAGTTTTTAAATTATCCTGATAGCTCTGGCGGAAGCATTATGACCATAGAGTATGCTGACTTAAAAAAAGAGATGACTGTTAAAGATGCTTTAGCTCATATTAAGAAAACCGGTATAGATAAAGCTACTATTAATACCTGCTACGTTATGGATGATAACAGGAAACTAGAAGGTATAGTTTCTATAAGAAAACTTATCTTAAGCGATTTTGACGTATTAATAAAAGATATAATGACTACAGAAATAATATATGTAAATACCTTAGATGACCAAGAATATATTGCAGAACAATTTAAGAAATATGACCTAACCACCATCCCAGTAACAGACAATGAAAAGAGATTGGTAGGTATTATAACCATTGACGATATCATTGATATCATAGACCAAGAGGCTACAGAAGACTTCCAAAGGATGGCTGCTATGGAGCCCAACGAAGAAGAATATCTTAAAACCAATGTTTGGACACTGGCCAAACATAGGATAATATGGCTTTTAGTACTTATGATTTCAGCTACCTTTACCGGTAATATAATTCAAAAGTATGAAGAGGTGCTTCAATCTGTAGTAATACTAGCTGCCTTTATACCCATGCTTATGGATACTGGTGGTAATGCGGGTTCTCAATCCTCAACTCTGGTTATAAGAGGTATGGCCTTAGGAGAAATTCAACTTAAAGATACTTTCAAGGTTATAGGAAAAGAGTTGGGAGTAAGTGTTATTGCTGGCTTAGTGCTTTCAGTGGTTAACTTCCTTAGGATATATTTCCTACAAAAGGTTGACTTTTTTGTAGCCCTAACTGTTTGCATAAGCTTATTCTTTACAGTAGTGCTAGCAAAGATTATAGGAGGAATTCTTCCTTTAGCTGCAAAGAAGCTTAAACTAGACCCTGCTATAATGGCAAGCCCCTTGATAACCACCATAGTAGATTCCATAGCATTAATTCTTTATTTTTCCATAGCTGTATGGCTTCTTGGTATTTAGATTTAAAATATAAGGTTAAAAAATATAAGATTAAAGTTTATTGAAAAAACGAAAAACTTCCATTTTTTGTTATCACCCCAGGGGCGGTAACAAAAATTGGAAGTTTTGTGTTTATTAAGTCTTGTACTATTTTTTACTCTTTATCCCTAGGGTCTTCTTGGTGAAATTCTGCATCTTGATAGGGCTTTCCGTAGTTAGGATCCTGTTTATATACATCTCTTTTTTCAGGTAAGATTATAGCTGCAGCAATATAGGCAATTATTCCAGAACCTCCAGCAAGACTGAAAACTACCCAAAGAATTCTTATGATAGAAACATCTAAATCAAAATACTCAGCTAGACCAGCACAAACTCCAGAAATCATAGAGTTTTCCTTAGTTTTATATAGTTTTTTATTGCTCATTTATAGCACCTCCGTAAAATTAATATTCATACAACATAATTCTAAAAGTTTATTTTAAAATAATAGCCTCTATACTTTTATTATATTTCTTTCTTAGATTTATACTAGCTATTTTTAAGAAAAAATATAAACTTGTGTTGTTATTATGTAGTTATTTACAATAAAGAATTATATTAGAATAAATTTACTTTCTTCTGGAGTTAGTTTGCAACTTGTCACGTGCCTGGCACTATTTTAAAATTGACAAATCACATATAAAAAATTATAATTTAAAATTGATGAATAAAAATTATTTTAAATAGGTGATGGAGTTCACCATAATTGCGGAATGCTGATGACTCCTACAGGTATAGTTTATTATCCTGTGGGAGTTTTTTTAGTTGAATTTTTAGGAGGGGAATCATGGCTACAAGTTTAGCGATCATAATTTTATTAGGTCTTTTGTCAAACACATTATTTGCAAAAATAAAGCTGCCAGGATTGCTGGGGATGATTATATTAGGAATGGTAATTGGACCTTATGGTCTTAACATCCTTCAGCCAGAAATTATAAGTATATCAGCGGACTTTAGAAAAATTGCTTTAATTATTATACTTTTAAGAGCAGGTTTTGGAATAAGCAGAGGTGATTTAAAAAAGGTAGGGGCTCCAGCCTTAAGGTTAAGTTGTATTCCTGGACTTATTGAAGGCTTTTTTATAGCCTTTGCTTCTGTAAAATTTCTTGGCTTCACTTTTGTACAGGGGGGAATTTTAGGTTTTATTATTGCAGCAGTATCTCCCGCTGTGGTAGTGCCTTCCATGCTGGGATTTATGGAGAGAGGAGTAGGAACAGATAAGGGAATCCCTACTCTTATTCTTGCAGGGGCTTCTATAGATGATGTCTTTGCCATAACTATATTTTCAACTTTTTTAGGACTTTATAGTGGAAAACAGATGAATATAGGAGTTCAAATTTTAAGCATTCCTATTTCCATTATACTAGGCATATTATTAGGTATTGTCATAGGATATTTTATGGTTAGGATTTTTAAAAAATATAATATAAGAGATACTAAAAAGGTTCTTATGATCATAGGCTCTGCCATACTTTTAACTGCTTTAGAAACCCTTCTTAAAAATAAGATAGAAATTGCAGCTCTTTTAGGGGTTATGACCATAGGATTTATAATATTAGAAAAGCTTCCTAAGGTAGGCAAGAGGCTTGCAATAAAGTTCAATAAAATATGGGTTTTTGCAGAAATACTACTTTTTGTATTAGTAGGAGCACAAGTAAATACTAAGGTAGCCTTACATGCAGGAGCTGTAGGCATAATAGTAATTTTTATAGGATTAATAGGAAGAAGTATAGGGGTAATGCTCTCTCTTATAAAAACAAACCTAAACTTTAAAGAAAAATTGTTTTGTGTTATAGCCTATATACCTAAAGCCACAGTACAGGCAGCTATGGGAGCCATTCCATTATCCCTAGGAGTACAGGGTGGAGAATTAATGCTAGCCATTGCTGTTTTATCTATTTTAATAACAGCACCTCTAGGAGCAGTAGGCATAAGTCTTTCTGCAGAAAAACTGCTTACTTAGGGAATACTGCTTGTTGATTTATTAGAATATTTTTTATATAATTACATCAGTGCATTAATATGAAGGGAGCTATTAGTTTTCTTTTATAGTGCAATATGGAGACGTATCGAAGTGGTCATAACGAGACTGACTCGAAATCAGTTGAACCGTAAGGTTCCGTGGGTTCGAATCCCACCGTCTCCGCCATACTAAAGCATAGTTTGAGTATTTAAACTCACACTATGTTTTTACTTTTTATATGATATGATATTCTTCTAAACTGAAGGCTGTTTATATAATCTCACAAAAATTGAATTTTAGAGGGGTGTAAGACATTGAACCAGACAAGCTTATTTCATGTGAAGGCCCATGACGGATATATGCTTGATGTAAAAATAGATTATCCTTCGGATACCCAAAGCATTATTATTTTTTGTCACGGTAGCGGTGCTAATACTTATGATAATCATAGGGAGATTGAAGGAAAACATTTTAATTACTTTGATTTATTTGCACAGGAATTTTGCAAACGGAATATAGCATTTTGCCGTTGGAATACAAGGGGGTGTAGTTTATCAGATATTCCGCCAGAGTTTGTTTCTGTAAATGCAAAAAAGTTTGAAACCTATCGTCCGTCAACATCTATTCAAGATATTTTGACTATAAAGGATTTTGTAAAGAAACTCTCTCAATTTAAACAATCAAAAATATTGCTTATGGGTATTAGTGAGGGTGCTACGCTTGTTCCTTTTGCTATGAAAAAATGCAAAGATGTTGCAGGATTGTTGCTGTTGGGATTTTCTTATGAGAATATGAAAGACACTCTTGATTGGCAATTAAGCGGCGGAAGCTCTATGGTAAATATGTGTAGATACTTTGGCTGTTCAGAAAAAGGATTTATAGAAAAATCCGATTATATTTTGGACAAGTATAATGTCCGTTCTTCTCTTTTCCCAGATACAGAATTTGAGGATCTGGATATAGATAAGGATGGAAAATTAACACAAAGTGACTTTGCACTTAAACTATCAGAATATAAAACAAATGTGTTTCAAGCCATAGAGGATAATAATGATGAATGGTTAAGAGATAATTTTTCAGTTCGTATTACCTCAACATGGTGTAAGGAACATTTTGCTTTACCAGATGTGTCAACCTTAATGTGTTCGCTTTCTGTGCCAATTTTCATTTTTCAAGGTGAAGATGACGCAAACATTCCTATCTCTGATATTGATAAAATTCGAGCTGATTTTGATAAAGCAGGTAATAAAAACCTACATATATTTACTTTTCCAAAACACGACCACGATCTGAACTATTTGCAGTACATTTTCAACGGAATAATATCAGACGGATTATTATGTGTATTTAATACGGCACAAACGCTTTAACAAATTCCGTTTTATCAGTGAGATTAATGAACAAAACTAACCTTGTGTGACAGTTCAAATCACGCTACAGAAGATACACTCACATCATTTATTACCGACACACTCAAATGAAAGTCATGTATGAGGATTTGAACTCATAGCATGGCTTTTTATTTTCTATGTGCTAGACTGAAATAAATATTATTTATATAAACTTAACTTCAACGGAGAAGCAAGATATGTTAATGAATTATTTAAGAGAAGGAATAGGTGCTTTTATTTATTCTCCAATCTTAAGAAGTTTTTAAGAATGAGATGAACAATTTTTTAAGAAATTTTTAGTATACTTATTAAAAAGAATAAGGAGGATTACAATGAAAAATAAAGAATCTAAGCAATGTAGGATGACTACTTGCTTATTTTTAGTATATTTAATAGTTTTAACATGGATTATATTATTTAAAATGGGATTTTCAATTCAAGAATTAGGCCATTTTCGTGGTATTAACTTAATTCCCTTCGAAGGCTCTGTAATAGTCAACAATAAAATTGATTTTTCAGAGATATATGCAAATGTGCTTGTGTTTGTACCTTTCGGACTTTATATTAGTATGTTAAAAAGCAACTGGCCATTTTTAAAGAAAGTTCTCCCAATAGCAGGTGTTAGCTTATTATATGAGGTATTACAGTTTATACTTGCAATAGGTGCTTCTGATATAACAGACTTCATTGGAAACACTCTTGGAGGAATTATAGGAATAGGAATTTATTTTGTTATTCGTAAAATATTTAAAACAGAGAATCAGACTAATAAGATCCTTAATATTATTGCTTTAATAGCAACAATTTGTATAGTAATATTTTTATCATTTTTAACTTTAGCTAATGCCTAATATATAGCTAATACCTAATAAAATATTCTACACCAAGTAGCTCATATGTATTAGTTGGCAAAATATAAGCTTTCATTGTTAGTGGTTTTGTGTAATAAAATGGGAGTTGCAGTAAAAAGAAAGTAGGTATATTATCTTTCACGAGCATAGCTTCGTCATTGTATAATAAAATATAGATTGTCAAACGTTCTAGAAGTTAAAAAGAGTAGAAGAAGCTAAACATAAAATTCACACTCCGTGGAGTTCGCATTTTTATTAAAATAGTATCGTAGAAAATAAGGAGCTGCAGCACTAAGTAATTAGTGTGCAGCTCCTCTCTAAATTATGTTAGAAGTTTTTCTGACTCTTTCTCAGAAAAACTATCCTTCATTCTCAATTCTAAACTCTAAATTTTCAATTCTCCAAATATGAATGCCATTAGTTTGTCTATCCTAGATAAGCATTTAACATCCATAATGCCTTTTCGTAGTTAGCTGCGAATCCAGTGAACATGTCTGCAGTTACTGGGTCCTTAGCATTTTCTGAAGCTTCTATTAAGCTTAAAGCGTGATCTTTCATCACTTGGAAGTCTTTTTTCACTTCATTTATAGAGTCTAGGGAGTTTATAGCTTCGCTAGCTCTTTCTTTTAGTGTAGCTAATTCTAGATATTCTTTCATGCTGGAAGCAGGATGTGAGCCTAAAGCTAGGATTCTTTCTGCCACTTCATCTAATTCTGAGAAAGCTTGATTATAAAGTACTTCAAATTGTTCATGTAGTTGGAAGAAACCAGGTCCTTTTACATTCCAGTGATAGTTGTGAAGTTTTATATTTAAGACGTTAAGATTAGCCAAGTATACATTTAAGTCCTTTAAAAGATTTTCTTTATTATTCATAATATCCTCTCCTTATATGTTTTTATTTTAATCTTGTAATGATTACAATATAATAATAACTCTTATATTGTAATATGTCAAGGGTAAAATGAAAAATTATAAAAATAAAATGGATTAAAAATCTATTTAGACTTTTAATCCATTAAATATGAGCTTTTACATTTTTGTTCATATTATTTATCCTGAGCATTAACAAACTTTTTGCACTTAGGACAAACTCCTTTAAAGTGAATATACTGCTCTTTAACATCAAAACCTTTAAGAGCTTCCGCCTTTGCCTCGCTTATATCTAAGCTTATATCATAAACTTTTTTGCATACCTCACACTTAAAATGAGCATGAGCCTCAGGGTTAAAGATATCATACCTAGCCTCATTGCCTTCAATGGTTATCATCTCTACAATTCTTTTTTCTACAAATAGGTTTAGGGTATTATAAACTGTAGTCTTAGATAATGTAGGTATTTCATCCACCAAAGCTTCATATATTTGATTAACTGTAGGATGACTATTATCTTTTAATATATATTCAAATATTTTTGTTCTTTGATAGGAGGGCTTAACATCATTATCTCTTAAATAATAGTTTATATTATCTATTTTCATAGCTATCTTCCTTTCATAGCTTAATACATATATTTTAGTGATAAACCTAGGATATTTCAACATTAATTATAAATTATTGATACATTATTGTTAAATCTCCCATTTATATAATTATATCATATTGTTATGGATATAAAAATAAATTAACTCCTCTTTAATAATAATTATTATTGACAATTTACAGATGTGTTGTTAATATATATACAAGAGCTTATAACTAGTGTTAAATTATTATCACTAAATTATGTGTAAGTACTGTAGAAGGAGGATTTTTATGAAATCATTAAGAGGAACTAAAACTGCAGAGAATCTATTAAAATCATTTGCTGGTGAGTCTCAAGCTAGAAATAGGTATACTTATTATGCTAGCGTAGCGAAAAAACAAGGCTTTCTTCAAATTGCAGAAATATTTATAGAAACTGCAGAACAAGAAAAAGAACATGCCAAGAGATTTTACAAATTCTTAAAAGAAGATTATAAGGATGAGGCTATAGAAATCACTGCTAAATATCCTGTATCTCTACATGACAACACTGCTGATAACTTAAAAGCTGCAGCTGCTGGTGAGAATGAAGAATGGACAGACTTATATCCAGAATTCGCTAAAGTTGCAAGAGAAGAAGGCTTCCCAGAAGTTGCCGTAGCCTATGATATGATATCAAAGGTTGAAAAAGAACACGAAGAAAGATACTTAAAATTATTAGCTAACGTTAATAATGGACAAGTATTTAAAAAAGACGAAAAAGTTCTATGGAAATGTAGAAACTGCGGATTTATTTTAGAAGCTTATGAAGCTCCAGAAAAATGTCCTGCTTGCTTACATCCAAAGGAATATTTTGAAGTAGCAGCAAGAAATTATTAAAATAAAATTAATTTATAATATAATGTTATTGTAAAAAGGATGTCTCAAAGTACTTGGGGCATCCTTTAGTTTTTTTATATATTTTTAGAAATGTTTGTGCAACTCTCCAAAGTTAGGTTAATACATCTATAGCTATTGATTTACTAGATATTAATATGATATAAGAAATATGAATTCCATACCATGACAATCAGTATATAATGAAACAGCTTCAAGAAGGAGGAACACATATGATTTCTAATAACAAAAGGCTAATTAATAACAATTGGTGGTTTAAGCAAAAAGAAGATAAAGAATATAATGAAGTAAATTTACCTCATACTAATGTAGAATTACCTTATAATTATTTTGATGAAAAGAGTTATCAAATAATTACTAACTATAAGAGAGATATATATGTAGAAAATAAAGAAAAAAGGGTATTTATCCAGTTTGATGGAGTAATGACTTCCTTTAACTTTTATGTAAACGATAAATTTGCAGGGGAGTATAAAGGTGGTTACACTCCAAAGTTTATTGAGATAACAAAGCTTATAAACTATGGAGAAAAAAACTCTATTTATCTTGAGGTAGATTCTAGTGAAAGAGAAGATATACCGCCTTTTGGACATGTAATTGACTATTTAACCTATGGAGGAGTTTATAGGGATGTATATTTATATGAAGTATCTCAGTGCTTTATAGAAAATGCATTTTATGATTATAAGGTTTCAGATATTAAAAATGGACATGTAGAATTAACTCCTAAAGTTTTAATTAATAATAAGGGTGAAGCAGGGGAATACTTATTAAATTTTACCCTAAAACACAAGGATAATAGTGAAGAAAAAATTAACTTTACTCAGGTGGTAGAGGTAGAAAAAGCAAGTAAATGGTATTACTTAGAAGAAATACCTTTAGAAAATATAAAGCTTTGGGATATAGAAAATCCAAATCTTTATGAAGTTAAGTTAGAACTTTTCCTTGGCAAAGAAGCTAAAGAGAACTGTAAATTAGATGAGAGTACGGAGACACTAGGCTTTAGACATCTAAAAATAGAAGGTAAAGGGCTTTATATAAACGGAAACAAGGTAAAAATCAGAGGATTAAACAGGCATCAAGCCTTCCCTTATTCAGGTTATGCTATGCCTGCTAGAGCTCAAAGAAAGGATGCAGAGATATTAAAATTTGAATTAGGGCTTAACACAGTTAGAAGCTCTCATTACCCTGCATCACCATACTTTTTAAACCGTTGTGATGAAATTGGACTTCTAGTTTTAGAGGAAATACCAGGTTGGCAGCATGTAAGCTCTGATGAAGCGTGGAGAAATCAAGTTTTAGATGATGTTGAGTCTATGATTCTAAGAGATTTTAACCATCCATCTATAATAACCTGGGGAGTTAGGATTAATGAATCTGGAGATGATGATGAGCTTTACACAAAAACCAATGACTTAGCTAGAAGACTAGATGCTTCAAGACCTACCTCAGGCATAAGATGTTATGAAAATAGCCATCTTTTAGAAGATATATACACTATGAATGATTTTATTCATGATGGTGGAGAACAGGTACTAAGAACAAGAAAACAAGTTACCGGTTTAGACAAAGAAGTGCCTTACTTGGTTACTGAGTTCTGTGGACATATTTTCCCTACTAAGCGTTTTGATAATGAAGAAAGATTGGTAGAGCATGCCTTAAGACACGGTAGAGTTCAAAGTGAATCAGCAAAAAGTCAGGAGCATTTAGGAGCTATAGGATGGTGCGCCTTTGACTATAACACTCATTTTGATTTTGGCTCTGGGGATAGAATCTGTTATCACGGAGTTATGGACATGTTTAGAATACCTAAGTTTGCTTCCTATATATATAGCAGCCAAAAGGAACCTTCACAAGGAGTGGTACTGGGGCCTTTAACTTACTGGACAAGAGGAGAAAGAAATAAGGGAGAAGTATTCCCCATATATATATGCACCAATTGTGATAGTGTGGAAGTGGTGTTAGAAGGAAAGACTGTATGGATATTTAGAAGAGACGAAAATACTTTAGATAACAAGCTATCGGGATTAAAATATCCTCCTATTAAAATAGAAGCTTCCTCAGGGGAATGGGGTTACAGCTGGAATGAAGTAGAATTTAAAGGGTTTTTAGATAATAAACAGGTAGCGGTAAAGAAATACTCAAAAAATCCGGTGCTTAAGGATTTATCTGTAACCATAGATGACAAATGCCTAAAAGGTGAGGAAGTGGATACTACCAGAGTGGTTGTTAAGGCTGTGGATCAATGTGAAAATCTTCTTCCTTTCATAAGTGGTTTCATTTCTGTGGAAACAGAAGGAGATATAAACGTAGTAGGACCTAAGCAAGTAGCATTAATAGGGGGGTGTATAGGTTTTTGGATAAAGACCAAGGGTAAATTAAGTAATAAAACCGCGAAAATAAATATTAAGAGCTCCTTTGGTATAGAAAAAACATTAGAAGTGGAACTTGTTAAGTAGAACAAGCTATCCCCAGTAATTTAAAAAGGCTGCCATGAGGTTTCAGGCAGCCTTTTTATAATAGCAGGATTTTCTTATATTTTTCAATAAGCTATAATTAGGTTATCATTGAGGATAGAGATTATTAAAAGTATAAGTAAAGTAAATTAGAAGATAGCATCAATATTGGGGATCAGGAGGATTATAATAAGAATGACAAATAGAAAGAAAGCAATTTATTATTTGTTTTTACCTTATATAATACAACTATTTATTATTATATTTATAGCAAGAAAAATGTTCATTGCAGAAAACGTTGAAAAACATAATATATTAAGTTATTGGCTAATAGGGATAGTTATTATATCGGAAATTATTAATTTTTTTCTTGCTTATAAGCTAATGAAGGAAATGGATAAAAATAATGAGTTAGCAATTGTAAAATCAGAGTTTAAGAATACTGAAGCATTGATTGATCTATTTAGGAAGCAAGGCCATGATCATATAAATCATATCCAAACTGTAAACTCCATGCTTATGTTAGATGAACAGGAAATAGCTATTAATTATCTTCAAGGAATTGCAGAAACTTATAGATTTTCAGGTCAATTTCTTAGATTAGGTAATCCTACTTTAACCGCAGTTGTAAATACTAAAAAAGAACTGGCAAACCAAAAGGGAATAGAATTCATTGTTCTAAAATACTGCAGAGTTAAATTATCCAAGATAAAACCCTGGGATATAGCGAGTATTATAGGTAATTTACTGGACAATTCTATTGAATATCTTTTAATGCATAAAGAGTTGCCGCAAAAAATCTACTTTCATGTTGAGAATACTGAGGATATGAAGGGATATATTTTTAAAATTAGAAATCATTATAAACAAGATAATATAAATCTAAATAGATTATTTGAACAAGGATTTTCTACAAAAGCTAATGCTGGAAGGGGATATGGATTATACATTGTTAAAGAGTTGTTGGAAGGTTATGGCGGCAAAATTGAAGTAAACACTTCAGAGGATAGTATTATTTTTACTTTAGAAGTAGGTGATAAAAATGTTTAATGTTCTAATTTGTGATGATGATATTTATACTGTAAGGGTGCTAAAAAAAGTCATTGAAGAAAATGAAGAAATTAATGAAATATTCTTAGCTTCCAATGGAGAAGAGGCTGTTGAATTAGTAAAAAATAATGATATACATCTTGCTTTCATGGATGTGGACATGCCTATAATGGATGGACTTGAAGCATCTAAGATTATGCTATCTATAAATGAAGATTTAAAGATTGTTTTTATTACAGCTTATAGAGATTATGCATGTGATTCTTACGAAGTAAAAGCTGTTGATTATATACTTAAACCGATTGATTTTTCAAGGGTAAAGAGTAATATGGAGAGAATAATAGCATTAACAACTGAGGCAAAACAAGAAAACACCTTAATATCAAATGATCTATTAATTATTAAGGAAAAACAAGGTTATAATCTAATCAATATGAGCGAGATAAACTATATAGAAAAGGAACACAATCAATTAGTAGTGAATGTAATGGATAAAAAATACTATACTAATGTAACTCTTTCAGAAATGGAGAAAAAGCTCACAAGCAATTTCTTAAGAACTCATAAGTCTTATATAGTAAATCTAAAAAACATTCAAAGGATTGAACCTTATGGAGATACATCTTTTATTATTTATTTTAAAAATACACATGAATTGAGCAACGCACTTATAACAAAGGAAAAAATGAAACTATTACAGCTTTGATTAATTCACTTAGTAATGGTATTTAATATGATAAATCATATCTGAAATGTAAATTTCACAGCTCTTATAGGGCTGTTTTTTTATATTGTGGTAATTATAGATAAATTTAAAGAGTAACTATATTCAAGTGTTTCAAGAGATTTTTTTATAATATGAGAATTTAAGTATGTATTGCCCATTTAGCGGTATGAAAAATATTAATTAATATTTAAGAGGGTGATAGAATTAAATAAAAGGAGGGGTTATGGTGAGTAAACTAATTACAGTGGATAATATAACTAAAAAATTTGGTACTAAGACGGCAATAAAAGATATTAGTTTTCAAGTAGAAGCTGGTGAGGTATTAGCTATAGTAGGACACAATGGAGCTGGTAAGACTACTTTAGTTAATTGCCTGGTAGATATATATAAGCCAAATCAAGGTAATATTGATTACCTATTTGATAAAAAGAGTATGTATGATCATATTGGAGTACAGATGCAGCATAACTATTTTGAAGATAAGGCAAGGGTAATAGATTTATGTAAGCTATACAAAGAACTTACCAATAGTGATGTGGATTTAAAAGCCTTATTAAAAGATTTTGGATTAGAAAATGAAATGAAAACTTATGTTAAGTATCTATCTGGGGGTAATAGACAAAGGCTAGCTATAATGCTTACACTTATACATCAGCCAGACATAATATTTCTTGACGAGCTTACCACAGGTTTAGATCCTATAGCAAGACGAAGAGTGTGGGAAATGCTAGTAAAGGTGAATAAAGATAAAGAAACAACCATTGTTTTAACTAGTCACTTTTTGGAGGAAATCGAATATCTAGCAGATAGAATAATTATATTAGATCAAGGTGAGATGAAGTATTTGGGAACGGTAACCAATGCTATAGATAAATATTCTAATGGTGACAAAATAATTGAGTTTCAACTTAAAGATAATAGAGCTTCATTTAAATTATCCAAATATAGCGTGCTAGAATTAACAGATGAAAGATATCAAATAAGGACAAAAGATGAGGAAAAGGTGCTTATTGACCTTTTATCTAATGTTGGAATAAAAAATCTTGTGCTAAAATCACCCACATTAGAAGATGTATTCTTAAAAATTGCAGGGTATAGCCTTGATAAGGAGGGAAAGATTTGTTATGAAGAAGCTTAAAGCATTGAGTATTTATCAGCTAAGATTACAAATTAGAGATTATCAAGCTATGTTTTTCTTAATTGGTTTTCCAGTAATTATGTACGTGATCTTTAGTAACTTATTAAAAGGCGTAACTGGATATAATGGTAAGGTTGCTGCTGTAGATTATCTAATACCTAGCTATTTACCTATCATTATAATCAACGGCGGAATTATGATGTTTGGATTAATGCTTACCGTATATAAAGAAAAGAATTATTTTATTAAATATAAATTACTAGGCTTTAAACCTTTAGAAATTGCAATTTCAGTATCTATAACCATTATTATTTGTGAGATAATTGGAATCATATCATTGGTATTATTTGCTTATTTTATAAATAACATTACTATACCAATTAATAATATAGTTAATGTGTTATTAACTATTCTTATAATAACAGCTTTCCAGTTTTCCTTAGGATATTTTTTATCCTCAATATTTAGAAAGAGCACTGTTTACCAAACTGTAGCACTGATAGTTTTTTACTTTGAGATGTTTTTAGGAGGGTTAACTTTCCCACCTGAAATGTTTGGCGCTTCAATGAGAAGGGTTTTGGAGATAATAAACCCTATAATCCATGGGCTATATATGATAAGAGGTACTTGGATAGAAGGAAAGAGTGTATTAAACTATCCATTAGAATGTGGAATTTTATTAGGAGTAACTGCATTATTATGCTTAATTGCTTCAGTTATTGACAAAAGTAATTATGCTAAATCAGCATATTAAGTATATAAGCTTCTACTGTAAAGAATTTAAATGGGTTAATTACCCATGGTAAATAAATATATTAGGTATATCTTTAGAATTACTTAGGTTAAAAAGGCTGCGCTGATTTTCAGGCAGCTTTTTTATAATATAAATTAAATATTCAAAGGTTAAAAGTATTAGAAGGTTTAGTATGGAGAAGTTAGAATTCTAAACTATAAATTAATACTAATGTTACTTTTATAGGGTTTATTTTTAAGAGGAGATATTATATCATAGTTTATAAATACATAATGTTTGGTGGGATGATGGTGTTAAATTACTTAATGATATTTGTTGCTAAAATTGTAGAAGTTTCCTTGATGACTTTAAGAACTGTGCTTATTACTAGGGGAGAAAAGCTTTATGGAGCTATAATAGGAGTGTTTGAAGTTTCTATATGGCTTGTTTTAGTAAGTACCGTATTGGTGGGGATCAAAGATGATCCCATTAGGATGGTGGTTTATGCTTTAGGTTTTGGAGTAGGAAATTACCTGGGATCTACCATAGAAGAGAAGCTTGCTCTAGGTCTTGTTACTATAAATATAATAGTTTCAGATGCAGATGCACCTAATATGGCTACTGTTTTAAGAGAGCATAATTTAGGGGTAACAGTCATAGATGCAGAAGGGTTCAAAGAGAATAAAAAAATACTTATGGCTCATGTAAAAAGAAAGAGAAAGAATGAACTTGTAAAACTAGTTGAAAATAGCGGAATAAACTCTGTTATCTCCATCAGTGACACAAAAACCGTATATGGAGGTTATGGATTAAAAAAATAATTTGACCTTACTATTGCTTTAATTTTTTAATTAGGTAATGTATAATTTACCTCATAGACGATGATGTAAGGCATCTGAAAGAAAATAAACTAGCATAGTGACTAGTTATTTTTTTGAAGATGCATAAGGTGAAAAGGTTATAGAATATGTAAGTTAGCATAGAAAAAACTGTTTTCACTAGTGTTTTAAGGTGAATTATTTTATGGAAGATGGGGATTGAAGTGTTTAAGCCTATAAAAAGTGCAAAGGTTTATGAGCAGGTGGTGGAACAAATAAAACTCCTTATACTTAAGGGGATTTTAAAAAAAGGTGACAAGCTGCCTACGGAAAGAGATTTAGCAGAACAACTACAGGTTAGCAGAACCTCTGTAAGAGAAGCTCTAAGAGCTTTAGAGGTTATTGGACTTATTGAAAGCAAGCAGGGAGCGGGCAATTACATAAGGGAAAATTTTGATGGAAGCTTATTTGAACCACTATCTACACTATTTATGCTAGACAATGGTAAGGCTGAAGATATACTAGAGTTTAGAGAGCTTTTAGAACTTCAGACTGTGGCTCTTGCAGCCAATAGGATTGAGCCTGAGGAAATAGTTGAGTTAAAAACCATAATTGAAGGGCTTAAACTGTGCCAAGATGAAGATGAGCGCATATTTTTTGACAAGCAGTTTCACTATTTTATAGCTAAAGCTTCAAAAAACATATTAATATTAAATGTGTTAGAAGTGTTGTCCCAGTTAATAGATGAGTTTATAAGAGATTCTAGAAATAAAATATATAAAGCTCACAAGACCTGGAACAATTTAAATATACATCATGAAAAAATATTAGCAGCTTTGGAGAAGGGTGATTCTCAAGAGGCATATTCCGCTATGAAGGCACACTTTGAACTTATAAGAGAAAATTTTGGGGAAAAATAGAAAGAAGCTGTGGTATCAGCGGTTTTTAACCGCTAATGCCACAGCTTCTTTAATATTGGTACGACCAATATTAAAATTTAAAATTATATACAAAATTTATAATTGTTAACTGATTAACTGATATTAAAAAAATATATCTGCATTTATTAATAAAATATGAACATAATACCTTTGTATGGGCGCTACAGGGAGTAAATAAAAAATATTGATGTTAATATTATAACAATTATAGAAAAAATATTACAGTAGTGATAATATGAAGTTGTAAATAAAAGTGGTCATACCAATTTTTGAGTAATCGTTGCCAAGAAAACGTTTTTTTATTATTAATATAGATTTTAGGGGGAATTAGAATGGAAATAATAGTTTGTATAAAGCAGGTACCAGGTACTTCAAAGGTAGAAGTAGATCCTGTAACTGGAGTGCTAAAAAGGGATGGAGTAGATTCTAAAATGAATCCCTATGACCTTTATGCCTTAGAAACTGCCCTTCGTATGAAAGAAGAAAAGGGAGGTAAGGTATCCGTTATAAGTATGGGACCGCCTCAAGCTATGGCAGTTATAAAGGAAGCTTACATGATGGGGGCGGATGAAGGCGCTTTAATTTCTGATAGAAAGTTTGGGGGAGCGGATGTACTTGCCACTTCCTATACCATTTCTCAAGGGGTAAGAAAAATGGGAAATCCTGATGTTATTATCTGCGGAAAGCAAACCACAGATGGAGATACTGCTCAAGTAGGACCTGAAATGGCAGAATATTTAGGAATACCTCATGTAGCCAATGTAAGGAAAATAGTAGAGTTAAAGGAAGCTTCTATAGTGGTAGAAATGGATATGCCAGATACTGTAGAGGTGGCAGAAATTAAGTATCCTTGTCTTATAACTGTGGAAAAGGATATATTTGAGCCTAGACTTCCTTCCTATAAGAAGAAGTTAGCTACTAAGGATAGGGAAATAAAAGTCGTAAGCTTAAAGGATTTGGAAGATCAAGATGAAAAGAAGTATGGATTAAGCGGATCACCTACTCAAGTAGAAAGAATATTTCCTCCTGAAGTTAACAATGACAGGGAAACTTGGACAGGGAATTCAGAAGAATTGGCGGGAAAGATGCTTGAAAAGTTTAAGGCTTTAAAATTTATTTAGGGGGATTTTAAAATGGGAAAATTAGTGATAAATCAAGAAAAGATAGTTAATATAGATGAGCTTGTAAAAATATGCCCCTTTGGAGCTATGGAAAATAATCAAGGCAAGTTAGAAATTAATTCAGGCTGTAAGATGTGCAAGCTTTGTGTTAAAAAAGGCCCAGAAGGAGCTGTAGTGTTTGTAGAAGAAGAGGTTAAAAGCATAGATAAAGGTGCTTGGAAGGGCGTAGCTGTATATGTGGATCATGTAGAAGGTGAAATACATCCAGTAACCTTTGAACTTATAGGAAAAGCCAGAGAGCTTGCTTCCAAGGTAAACCATCCTGTATATGCAGTGTTTATGGGACATAACATAGCTCATAAAGCAGAAGAACTTCTTCATTATGGAGTGGATGAGGTATTTGTATATGATGATGAAAATTTAAAACATTTTAGAATAGAGCCTTATACCTCTGCTTTTGAAGACTTTATAAATAAAGTAAAACCTACAGCCATATTAGTAGGGGCTACCACCATAGGAAGATCCTTAGCACCTAGGGTAGCTGCTAGATTTAGAACTGGACTTACCGCAGACTGCACTATATTAGATATGAAAGAAAATACAGATTTAGTTCAGATAAGACCTGCCTTTGGCGGTAATATCATGGCTCAGATAGTAACTCCAAACTCAAGACCGCAGCTGGCTACTGTAAGATATAAGGTTATGAACGCACCGGAGAGAACAGAGGAAGCTTCAGGTAAAGTAAATCACTGCTGTGTTAAGGAAGAAAAGCTTGCCTCAGGTATAAATGTATTTGACATAATTGCTAAAGAAAAAGAAACAGGTATTACTGATGCAGAGGTAATAGTGGTAGCAGGAAGAGGAATAAAATCTGAAAAGGACTTAGCTATGGCTAATGAGCTAGCAGAACTTCTAGGAGGGCAAGTAGCCTCCACAAGACCGCTAATTGAAGCTGGTTGGACTGATGCCAAAAAACAGATAGGTTTAAGCGGAAGAACTGTAAGACCAAGACTTATCATTACTTTAGGTGTTTCCGGAGCTGTACAATTTACTGCAGGTATGAATAACTCAGATTATATATTTGCTATAAACAAAGATGATAAAGCTCCTATATTCAAGGTGGCTCACTATGGAATAGTGGGAGATATATATGAAATAGTTCCAAAGCTTATTGAAGCATTAAAAGCTGAAAAGGAGGCATAAGGTTATGAATAATACAGTTTTACAGTCAAATTATAAAATAGTGGATATGAAGGATATAGAATATATATTGTCTGTAGTTAAAGATGATGAAAGGGTATTCTATGGAGAAACTATAAATGAAGACTATAGCCATGACGAGTTAGGCGGAGTTAAAAAAATGCCTGAGGTTGTAGTACAGGCTTTAAGTACAGAAGAAGTTTCAAAAATAATGAAATATTCCTATGAAAACAAGATTCCCGTAACTCCAAGAGGTTCAGGTACAGGGCTTGTAGGTGCATCAGTGCCTATTTATGGCGGAATAATGATAGATTTAAGCAAGATGAACAATATTTTAGAATTAGATGAAGAAAATCTTACTCTTACAGTAGAACCTGGTGTGCTACTTATGGAAATAGGTAAGTTTGTAGAAGAAAATGACCTGTTCTACCCACCAGACCCAGGTGAAAAAACAGCTACCATAGCAGGAAATATTAATACCAATGCAGGAGGTATGAGAGCTGTTAAATATGGTGTTACCAGAGATTATGTAAGAGGGCTTGAAGTAGTACTTCCTAGTGGAGAGGTTATAGAAATTGGTGGTAAGGTAGTAAAAAATAGTTCAGGTTATAGCTTAAAAGATTTAATTGTAGGTTCAGAAGGTACCTTAGGTATAGTAACCAAGGCTACACTTAAGCTTTTACCTTTGCCAAAGAAATTTGTAAGCCTTCTAATACCTTTTCCAGATCTTCAAAAGGCCATAGACACCGTGCCACAAATAATAAAATCAAAATCTATACCTACGGCCATTGAGTTTATGCAAAGAGAAGCCATAGTAGCTGCAGAAGAATTTTTAGGTAAGAAGTTCCCTGATAATAGTTCCGATGCATATCTTCTACTAAAATTTGATGGAAACACCACGGAAGAAGTAGAGAAAAACTATGAAAAGGTAGCAGATATATGCCTTGAAAATGGCGCCTTAGATGTTTATATATCCAATACTGCTGAAAGAGAAGAAGCTATATGGAGTGCTAGAGGAGCCTTCCTTGAAGCTATAAAAGCATCTACCACTGAAATGGACGAAGTTGATGTAGTTGTACCAAGAAACAGAGTAGCGGAATTTGTTAAATATACTCATGAAATGGAAGAAAAGCATGATATAAGAATAAGAAGTTTTGGACATGCAGGTGATGGAAACCTTCATATATATGTACTAAAAGATGCACTAGATGAAGAAACCTGGAAGCTTAAACTAAATGCAGTAATGGATGATATGTACAAAAAAGCTAGAGTGCTTAAAGGACAGGTATCCGGAGAACACGGTATAGGATTTGCCAAGAAACCATACCTAAATCAATCCCTAAGCCCAGAAACCCTAGCCATAATGAGAGGCATTAAACTTGCCTTTGACCCTCATAACCTACTAAACCCAGGGAAGGTTTGCTAAGGAATGGCAGCCATATGAGTGAATAGGTAATAGGTAAGAGCTAAGAAGTAAGAGCTAAGAGATAATAGAACAGTTGTTAAGAGTTGATAAGAGGTTTTCCATAATTTGTGGGAGGCCTCTTTTTCTTTTACCTTTTGTTTTTAATTTAAATAAATTATAATTTTATAGAGAAGGAAGGGGAATAGGTAATTAGGTAAGAACTAAGAACTAAGAAGTAAGAGGTAAGAGGTAAGAAGTAATAGTGAATAAGTATAATTAATTGTAAAAAACCCTAATAGTTTTATCCATAACTCTTACTTTTTACCTTTTACTTCTTACTTACTCATATATTATAATTAATGTAGAATAAGTGTGATATTTATATTAATATGTCGTATTTGATGTGTAAGGTTTTGTTAAATGATTTTGAAAAGTAAGCTTAATATTAGGAGGAAAAATGAAACTTCAATATAAGATACTGACTTATATGACTATAATAATTTTTCTTACATTAGGTATTAGTTCCTACTTTGGTGTACAGTACCTTCAAAGAAAAATGAAGTTACAAATAGGACAAAGTGCTATGAACACTGCGGTAGCTGTAGCTTCCATGCCTCAAATTCAAGATAACCTAGGAGATATTAAGGGCAGTGATAAGATTCAAGGAATTATTGAACGTATAAGATTAAGTTCTAATATACAATTTATTACCGTTATAGATATGAATTCTACAAGATTTTCTCATCCTGTGCCTGAAAGGATAGGGGAAAAGTTTGAAGGAAATGATGAAAAGAGGGCTATATATACTGGAGAGTCATACATTACAGAAGGAAAAGGAACCTTAGGAATATCTTTAAGGGCATTTACACCAGTATATAAGGATGGTGTACAAGTAGGTGTAGTTTGTGCAGGTATATTAATAGATAATGTTAGAACAGAGTTAAGAGAATTTTTAAGAGGGTTAGTGCCGTATATAGCCATAGGCTTAATCATAGGTTTAATAGGTGCTGCACTTTTATCCTATAATATTAAGAAGAGTATTTTTGGACTTGAGCCTGAAGAGATAGCTTGGATACTAAGTGAAAGAGAAGCCATACTTGAAAATATGAAAGAAGGAATAATAGCTGTAGATGAGCAAGGCAAAATAATACTAATAAATAAAAGCGCAAGAAAGATATTAAATTTATCTACAGAAACCTTAGGTAAAGATATTAACAAATTTAAAATGGGTAATTTTTTTGATAAAGTGATAAAAAACAAGGAATTACTAAGTAACGTGGAAGAAAAAACTGAAAATGGTATAAATATTTTAAGCAATTATATGCCTCTGATAAACTCCAAGGGAAACTTTGAAGGGGCCTTAGTAAGCTTTCAAGATATGACAGAAGTAAAAAAGATGGCTGAAGAACTTACAGGTATAAAGAAGCTTACCTGGGATTTACGGGCGCAGAATCATGAGTTTATGAACAAACTCCATACCATATCCGGGCTTATACAGCTGGAAGAATATAAGAGAGCATTAAGTTATATTCAAGAAATATCAAGGATAAGAACAAATGTTGTAGGAATACTAAATAACAATATTAAAGATGTGGCTCTTTCTGCCATGCTTTTAGCCAAATATAATAAGGCTTCTGAGGCGAGAATTGATTTTGAGATAGATAATAGTTCCTACATATCCGAAAGTCATAAGTGCATAACCTCTGATGATTTAATGTGCATTGCAGGGAACTTAATAGAAAATTCTATAGATGCTGTTATAGGTATGAATAAAGGCAAGATATATTTTTATATAAGAGAAGATAAAGTTAACATAACTATGAAAGTAAGAAACAACGGTGCTGCCATTTCAAAAGAAATAATAAAAAAGGTTTTTGAATTAGGCGTGAGTACCAAGCAGGGGAATAGAGGATACGGCCTGTATAATGTTAAAAGAATATTAGATGAAGCAGGAGGAACTATAGAAGTTACTTCCGAAGAAGAAACTGAATGGGTAGTAGAGATACCAGTTGTGAAATGAAGGAAGGGCGCTAGGCACGTGGCAAGTGAGTGGCACCCCGCCATAAAAAGAGGTGAAAATATGATTAAGGTTATGATTGTGGAAGATGATCCTATGGTAAGTGATATTAATAAGCAATTTTTGCTTAAGGTAGGAAACTTTAATGTGTGTGGAATTACTGGAAATATAGAAGAAGCAAAGGTGTTAGCTTTAGAAAAAAGGCCTAGATTAGTACTTCTAGATATATTTCTACCTGGAGGCAGCGGGTTAGAGTTTCTTAAGTGGCTTAGGATGGAGGATATAGAATGTGATGTTATATTAATAACTGCAGACAAGTCCTGTGAAGCTCTTCAACAATCCTTAAGATATGGTGCTGTGGACTATTTAATCAAGCCTTTTACCTTTGAAAGATTTAAAGAGGCTCTTTTAAAGTATAAAAAGAGAATAGAAAAAGTGTCTAATGCCTTTGAGCTGCAACAGGATACCATAGATAAATATATATTAAATTCAAATTCTACCCACCAAGAAAAGCAAGAGGGTGAGCTTATAAAAGGGCTTAATAGAAACACTTATGAGCAAATTTGGGATTATATAAAAGAAAGCTCCGCTGAAGAGTTTACTGCAGAAGAGGTAGCAGACGGCCTAGGCATGGCTAGAGTTACAGTGAGAAGATACTTAGAATATATGACAAAAGAACACAAGCTTTTCTTAGAGATGGAGTATGGAAAAGTGGGAAGGCCAAGCCATATTTATAAATTATAAACAATTGAGTAGCAGATATATGAGTTAAGAGGAGAGTTAATAAAAATTTATTTTTATCAACTCTTTTTTTGCGCACCAAACTTACATTTTATTATCACGAATTTCGCATTTTATGGTAAAAATATTTTCCTCTTTAAGACCAAAAAGACCAAAAGGATAAATAAGACCATATTATTGTTTGTTTGTTAATTAACAAATATACTTTAAATGGACATAAGATTAAATATGTTTAAGGGGGAACAAAAATTGAAAAAGAAATTATTAGCATTAGTTATGAGTGCTGTGATGATTATCCCAACAGTAGCTTTTACTGGATGTGGAAGTAAAAATGGCGCTGACGTAGTTGTAATAGGAGCAGGTGGAGCAGGCCTGGCTGCAGCAGTTGAAGCTCATGATGCAGGAAAATCCGTAGTAGTTTTAGAAAAAATGCCTATGGTAGGTGGAAACACTAACAGAGCTACTGGTGGATTAAATGCTGCTGGAACAACTCAACAAGAAAAAGCTGGCATTAAAGACAGTTCAGAAACCATGTATAATGACACCATGAAGGGTGGATACAATAAAAATAATCCAGATCTTGTTAAGTTATTGTCAGAACAAGCTAAAGATTCAGTAGCTTGGCTTACAAAGTTAGGTGGAGACTTAAATGATGTGGGAATGCTTGCTGGAGCTAGCCAAAAAAGAGCTCATAGACCAACAGGAGGCGGAGCTGTAGGGGCTGAAATAGTTTCTACTTTAAAGAAAGCAGCAGAAGATAGAAAAATTGATGTTAGGCTTTGGAACAAAGCTACAGAAATAGTTGTAGATAAAGATGGAAAAGTAACTGGAGTTAAGGTTAAAGATAAAGAAGGAAAAGAATATACAATAAAAGCTAAATCAGTAGTTATAGCAGCAGGTGGATTCTCAGCAAATCAACAGATGGTAGTTAAATACAAAGAAGATTTAAAAGGTTTTGCAACTACTAACCATGCAGGAGCAACTGGTGACGGTATAGAAATGGCATCAAAATTAGGTGCTGATCTAGTGGATATGAAAGAAATTCAAACTCACCCAACAGTAGTACCAGAAAAAGCAGTAATGGTTACAGAAGCTGTAAGAGGTAACGGTGCAATACTTATAAATAAAGATGGTAAGAGATTTACTAATGAACTATTAACAAGAGACGTAGTTTCAAAAGCAATCCTTGGACAAAAAGACAAAGTAGCTTACTTATTCTTTGATGAAACCTTAAGAAAGAGCTTAAAAGCTACAGAAGAATATTTCAATATGAATCTTGTAACAGAAGCAAACAGCGTTGAAGAATTAGCAGACAAGCTTAAAATAGATAAAGCAGCACTAGCAGATACAGTTAAAAAATACAATGATTCAGTGGCAGCAAAAAATGACGCAGAATTTAAGAGACCTGATATGCCAATACAATTAAATCAACCTAAATTCTATGCTATAGATGTTACTCCAGCGGTTCACCATACTATGGGTGGAATAAAGATTAACACTAAAGCAGAAGTATTGACTAGCGATGGCAAGGTAATTCAAGGTTTATATGCTGCAGGAGAAGTTACCGGAGGAGTTCACGGAGGAAACAGACTTGGCGGAAACGCTTTAGCTGATATAGTGACTTTCGGAAGAATTGCTGGTAAAAATGCAGCAGGTTTTGCAAAATAATTAATCCCTAATTTGGAGGTATTTTACATGAAAAAGATATTTTCACTTATCACAGCAGGAGCCTTATCAGCAGCACTACTAGCAGGTTGTGCATCTGGAAAATATAAAGATGGTACTTATGAAGGAACTGGAAGAGGTGCTTCCAGCGATATAAAAGTATCCGTAGAAGTTAAAAGCGGAAAGATCAAAGATGTTAAGCTTGTAGACCATAAAGAGACTAAAACACTTGTAGATGGAGTATCACAAAACATGGTTCCTGAAATAGTTAAAAAGCAAGGAACTGAAGGGGTAGAAGCTGTAAGCGGAGCCACAAAATCCTCTCAAGGTGTTATAGAGGCTGTAAATCAAGCATTAGAAAAAGCTAAAAAGTAAATTTATAATATAAATAACTCCTATTTCCCCACTTACTATAGACGGAGCTGTTGCACTAGGTGTAACAGCTCCGTTTTGAATTTTAAATTCTCAATTCTAAATTATAATAACAACTTCCACTTGAAACATAACTTAAAGTAATTTAAAATTAAGAAAAAATGGTTGTGCTATTAAATAAAATAGTTTAACCCCAGGGAGGAAACTGATGAATCCTATTGCATTTAATGTTTTTGGATTAGAAGTAAGATGGTACGGAATACTTATAGCGCTTGGAATATTAGTAGGAATGTTTGTAGCTTCATTAAATTGTAAGATTAAAAATATAAGCTATGATAACTTTTTAGATGTTTTTCTTGTGTCCTTGATACCGGGAATAATAGGGGCGAGACTTTACTATGTAGCCTTTGAATTTGATACTTATAGAGATAATCTGCTTTCTATTTTTAATACAAGGGAAGGTGGACTCGCTATTCATGGAGCTCTTATATTTGGAATAGGTACAGCTTATATATACACTAGGATTAAAAAAATAAATTTTTGGGATATAGCTGATATAGCAGCGCCTTCATTTATTATTGCTCAAGCCATTGGTAGGTGGGGGAACTTTATGAATGGAGAAGCTCATGGTGGACCTGTAAGTTATGAATTTATAAGCAGATTTCCAGAGTTTATACAAAAAGGTATGCACATATCAGGTACATATTATCATCCTACATTTTTATATGAATCCTTATGGAACATAGTAGTATTTATTATATTAATGATTATTATTTATAAAAGACAAGAGCATCGTAAAGGCATAGTGATATCTTCTTACATAGCTTTATACTCTTTAGGAAGATTCTTCATAGAAGGTCTAAGAACAGACAGCTTAATGGTTATGGGGTTAAGAACAGCCCAACTAGTAAGTATTTTAGGAGTAGTAATTGGAATCATAGGTATAATAGTTATTAAAAGAAAAAGAAGAACATGGTTTTATTAATGTAATTTGGCAAAAAATATATTAAAAAAACACTTGAATATATAAAATTAATTTGCTATAATGAATGAGCGTCCTAAGATAAGGACGCCTTTATGGAGAGATGTCCGAGTGGCTTAAGGAGCACGCCTGGAAAGCGTGTGTAGGGGAAACTCTACCGAGGGTTCGAATCCCTCTTTCTCCGCCATTTAAACTTTGCCGTGCTAGATGGGGAGTTAGCGGTGCCCTGTACCTGCAATCCGCTACAGCAGGATTGAATTCCTTACTTCGGCTTTAACCTGTAGGGTCTGCCCCATATAAGTGGTGTTGAGAGTTGGGTCCCACGCAACGGAAGCCCGTGAACCCCGTCAGGTCCGGAAGGAAGCAGCGGTAAGTGGAATCTTTCGTGTGCCGTGGATCAACCTAGCTTGAGCTAACTGTATGGGTAACGCTTATAGGTTACTGTCAACGTAAGGTGCACGGTTTCATTTAAAAAAAGGTGCCAGGCACATGACAAGTGCAAACTTAATTTTGTGAATGGCTATAATAAAATATATAGGTTGAAACGCAGAAATACTTAAGTATTTCTTTTTTTTATACTCTTTTATATTTCTAATTGATAAAAGTATATATATTTAGTGTATAATAATAGGGTAGAAACATAGAAATGAGGTGAAAAGCCTTGGCTTATACTGCATTATATAGAGAATGGAGACCTAAAAATTTTCAAGATGTAGTTGGACAGGAACATATAACTATAACCCTTAAAAACCAAATTAAAAATCAAAGAACTGCCCATGCTTATTTATTTTGTGGTACTAGGGGAACAGGTAAAACCTCTACTGCAAAAATTATGGCTAAGGCACTTAATTGTCTTAATTTACAAGAAGGTGAACCTTGTAATGAATGTGAAATGTGTAAAAAGATAAATGAAGGTTTAGCGATAGATGTTACTGAATTAGATGCTGCTTCAAATAATGGAGTTGATAAAATAAGAGATATAATTGACGATGTACAATATCCTCCACAGGAAGCAAGAAATAAGGTATATATAATGGACGAAGTTCATATGCTTTCCCAAGGTGCGGTAAATGCCTTCTTGAAAACCCTGGAGGAGCCTCCAAAGAACGTAGTATTTATTTTAGCTACCACAGATCCTCAAAAGCTTCCTATAACTATATTATCAAGATGTCAAAGATTTGACTTTAAAAGGATAAGCACTGAAAATATATCCGCCAGGCTTAGGAAGATAGTTCACGATCAAGGAGTATTTGCTGATGATAATTCCTTAAACCTTATAGCCAGAATTGCAGATGGAGCTATGAGAGATTCTTTAAGTATATTAGATCAAGCTATATCCATGGGTGGAGGAAAAGTAGAGTACTCCAATGTAATTAATATGCTTGGACTTGTAACCAATGAAAATTTATTTAAACTTACGGATGCTGTTATAGAGAGAAATGTAGAAGAAGCTATGAATGTAATAGATGAAATGGTAATGGCGGGAAAGGATTTATATCTCTTCATAAAAGATATGATAGCCCATTATAGAAATCTTCTCATGGTAAAGGTTAGCAACTCCCCAGAGAGTATAGTAGATATGTCCTTAGAGAATATAGAACTTTTAAGGCAGCAGGGTAATAGAATAAGAGTAGAAGAGATAATGAGAAACATAAGGATATTGCAGGATTGTGAAGAACAATCCAGATCTAGCAAGCAAGCGAGACTTTATCTTGAACTTTCTGTTATAAAGCTATGTAAAATAGAATATGACACTTCCCCTGAGGTTATGCTTACTAGAATTAATAAGTTAGAGGATTTAATTAAAAGCGGAAAAATAGCTGTATCATCCCAGGGAGATGTGGAAAAGCAAAAGAAAAACATAGTTAATAAACAAGCTACGTCATCAAAGAAAAAAGAATCTTTAAGAGAATCGGGAGATATCGTTAATGCGGATTCAAAAGTAAATATAGATATGGTTAAAAGAGCATGGAAAGATATATTGGAAAGCTTTAAGGCCAGGAGAAATATGCTTATATATGCATCTTTAATGACTGGAAAACCATTATCTTGTGACAAAGGTGTTATTATAGTACAATATGAAGAACAATTTTCTTTTAACAAGCTTAGGTTAGAAAAAGAAGATAATAGAAAAATAGTAGATGAAGTATTTTCAGAAATATTAAAGGATAAGCTAAAGGTTAGATATATTGTAGATCGTAAGGAACAAGATAGTAAAAGCACAGAAGATCTTATTATAGAGGCCTTTGGAGAAGACAACATCCAGATCATTGATGAATAAGTTTCCTTCAAGCTTCACATTAAAGCTTATTATAAATATGGTCATAAGCATTAAAATAATATATAATAATATGAGTAAATGAATGGTAATTAAGGAGGTTTATAAACATGGCAAAAGGATTTCCAGGAGGTTTCGGCGGCGGAAACATGAATAATTTAATGAAACAGGCACAAAAACTACAAAAGCAGATGGAAGATATGCAAAAAGAACTTGAAAATAAAGAGTTCGAAGCTTCCGTTGGTGGTGGAGCGATAGTAGCTAAAGCAAACGGCAAGAAACAATTGACTTCCATAAAGATACAACCAGAAGTATTAGACCCAGATGATGTAGAAATGCTTGAAGATATGGTTTTAAGTGCTGTTAATGAAGTTCTTAAAAAAGCAGAGGAAGAAACAAACAGTGAAATGGGAAAATTAACTGGCGGACTTAACATGCCAGGATTATTCTAAACTATAGAATTTATAGAATGAAATTAACTAAAAAATTTTTCCTTAGGGAAAAATTTTTTTCCTTCATTCTCAATTCTCAATTTTAAATTATATAGGGATGTGAAATAATTGGATTTTTATCCTGTAGCTATTGAAAAGCTTATAGAAGAATTTGCAAAACTCCCAGGGGTGGGACATAAAACCGCTCAAAGGCTTACACTACATATATTAAACCTTCCACAAGAAGAAGTGGAGGAATTTTCAAAAGCTTTAGTGCAAGCAAGAGGGACCATAAAATACTGTTCCGTGTGTGGAAATTATACAGATAAGGATCCTTGTGCTATATGTTCTAATCCTAATAGAGATAAAAGCTTAATATGTGTAATCGAACAACCCAAGGATATAATGACTATGGAAAAAATTAAAGAATTTAATGGGGTTTATCATGTTCTTCATGGAAATATCTCCCCTATGCAAGGAAGAGGCCCTCAGGATATTAAAATAAGGGAACTGGTAGCAAGGATGTCCCCAGAGGTAAAGGAAGTTATAGTAGCCACCAATCCTACTATAGAAGGAGAAGCTACTGCTATGTACATATCTAGGATATTAAAACCATTAGATATGAAGGTTACTAGGATTGCATCAGGAATACCTGTAGGGGGAGACTTGGAATATGCAGATGAAGTTACCTTATCTAAAGCCTTAGAGGGTAGAAAAGAAATTTAAGTTATAGATTTAAATGTATATTACAAAAAACATCTGTCACAGCAAAAAAGTATTATTACAGAAAATAAAGTTATGTTATGACAAGAGGAATAAGGCTAGGTTAAAAGTTTAGAAAATGAAAAGATAATACTAAGTCGGAAGCTTTAATAAGTAAGGCATAGAAGGGGAAAAGCAGGTTAAAATGACCAGTCTTTTTCCCTTATTTTTTACTCCTAATTGCTTCATATCATAATTTAAAAACAATGACATACAAGCTTTCATACTTTTACTTTTCTTCTGTTTAATTATATAATTTAGAATTTATTATTATAATTTATAATAATATAATAATATGGTATTATATGTAAGATACAATTGTTTTATAATTACACATAATGCTGGAAGTGAAAACGAGCAACTAATTTGAAAATCTACTGGTTAAAGTAGAAAGCTTTTTTAGCATAAAATATACTCTAGGTTTCAAACTATTCCGATTAATACCACAAACCTGTATTAATGAATCTATTATTTCTATAAAACTGGTAGAACCATTGAACGTATTATTGAGATACAGTTTGGATCCATTTCATGAGCAAACTTATAAATCTCGTGGATTATGTTATTGGAATAGTAATTGGTTAGCTATAATGTGTGTGGTTATGCTTACCCTAATAATGAGTTTATATTAGGTACAATCATTTGAGAAAAAGTATATATAAAGTTTGTATTATCAGGAAGGAGAAGTAATGCAAAATTTTACTGGAAATATGATAATTATATTAGGTTATCTTTTAAGTTTGGTGTTTTTTGTTACCGGAATAATAGGGTTAAAAAAAGTGGAAAAAGATTTTAGAAAATCAAATTTTGATGTATCGGAGATGGAAAGAAAAAAACGTTTCCCATATATGATATCGGAGACGGAAAGAAAAAAGCGTCTCCCATATTTAATATGTACATTAATTGGATACTTTCTTCCTGTAATTACTTCAATTATTTTAATATTAGCTTTGTTAAATATGGTCTAATATAGCAACTCTGGGGAAAGTTTAGCAGGATAGGATCCTATCTTGCTTTTATTTATAGAGTATAAAAAGTGAGTAGTGAGAAACTTGTATTCTACAATGTTTCAGATTATTACATTTTATTTTATTATGTATTGTAGGTATATCTGTCGGTAGTCTTATTGCATGTTTTTGATAAAACATTATTTGATTAACATATAAAAATTTGCATAAAACTTCCTATTTACGTCAATAATCAAGCTATTACGTAAATAGGAGGTTTTTTTATGTCAGAAAGCGTTATTACTTTTGAGTTTACGAAAAAGCAACTAAAGCAGATTAAGAAAGATATACTTGAAGGCATAGATAAGGCTTTGGCAGATATGGAAGCTGCAGAGAGCTTTTTTCAAAATACCACGGACTCTAAGCTTATAGAGGTGGCCATTTTTTATAAACAAGCTGCTGTAACTAGGTACGAGTATCTTCTAACCATGGCAAAGCAATATGATATTTCTATAACCGCTAAGGATCTTATCAATAAAAATTCCATACAGGCATATTATAATATATAATAGTAGTAATATATTATATATAGTAGTTAGAATCATAATTTCTTATGATTTAGTATAAAGGGGGCTAAAGGTATGGATATTATTATTTATTTTATTATAGCAATGGTAGCTTTAGTGGTATTAGTAAAACTATTTTCTTGGCCAATAAAAGTCTTAGTAAAACTCTTAGTAAATGGTTTATTAGGTGCTGTACTTCTCTGGTTAGTTAATTTCTTTGGACAAGGATTTGGCATACAAATAGGGATTAATGCTGCAACAGCTTTGATAGCTGGATTCTTTGGCGTTCCTGGGGTTATATTCTTAATTATTTTTAAGGTGATATTATAAGGCATCGTAAAAAAAACAGACCGCTCCTTTTTTGGAGCGATCTGTTTTAATTTAAAGATGGGAGTAGGAAGAATTCTATTAAATAAATGTTGGGGCAAAGCATTATATTTAAGAGGAGTAGCTAGCTAGGGGTTTATATAATCATTATATGTTTCATATAAATATGTGTTACTAAAATTAAAATAATTAAAAATACAGTAATTAACTGGATTATGATATAATAGGATATATTATCTGAAAGATTTTGATGTGATGGGTGATAATTATGAGAGAATATTTTTCAAAATCTATGTTTAAACAGGAATTTAAAAAAATTAAATGGTTTAGTCCTATATTATTCCTGATTTTACTTGTAGTTTTTAATAATAACCAAATGTTTTCTGTGGCTACAAAAGGTGCTAAGGTTGGCTTTAGCCAGTCCTATGCCATAAAGAATTATATATCCTTATCTTGGATTAATATGATTCTTCTAGCTTTAGTATATACGCTAAGCTGCACCATATTAATGTCTAATAAAGCTAAGTATCTTCAGTCAGAAGAGTTTCAAGGCGGTAAAAGAATTACTTATTTTATAACAGAAGGGACTTTTTTGCTTACAGCTTTAGGAATAAGCTTTGGGGGAAATTATCTTTTAAAGATTATAGCTTACATATCTAATAGAAGAGTATTTTATGATATGGCTAAAGTTGATTTTTCCTATTTTATAAAGTTTTTGATGTTTCACTTGATATTTATTATCTTAATGGTGAGTATAAACCTATTCCTTCATTCTATATTAGGTAAGCCCTTTTCTGTTGTTATAATGCCTATACTTTTCATATATTCATATTTGTTGATTTTTGGTACAGGCTATTTTTTATTAAGCGAAAGGTATACAAAAACTAGGGAATTTATTAAGTGGGTAGATAATTTTACTGTTTATAAGCTTTATGAAATGATAAATACAGATTATAGACTAGCTCTTCAAAATAATAATTTGCAAGCCTCTGTAATGATTTTTATGTTAATTGCAGCTTTTATTATATTAGTACTAGGAGTTATATCTTATAGGTACATGAAGACGCAAAGGTTAAACAGATACTTTATGTATTCTGGCGTGGAAATAGTAGTAATGAGCTTTATATTTACTGCCTGCGCCTTATACCTTGGATTACTTACCTCAGTAATAAGGCTGGTTAGTAATGATAAATTGGACATGATGAAGGCTTGGGACCAAGCATATAAATTAATGCTTATCTATATTGCCATAGCGGCTATAATAAGGATAGGTTACGCAATTATAAGGAAAAAACCGTGGGAAATTTATATGAAGAAAAAAGAAAATGAAAATATTGATGTCCAAGCTTAGTAAAGACATTAAAAGCTAAATAATAATGAAAATAAAGAACATACTTTATAACAGCATTGCTGAAAGGAGTATGTTCTTTTTTTGTAGGGATATTTTATTCGATATCTAACCGCTCCTAATATCCCTACTTCTTAATAAGCGCTAAGCTCCTGGATAAGTTCTTCTAAGCTTGAGCTGAAGAGGATATTCCTTTTAAGTAAGTCCATCTGAAGCTAAGAATCACTTGATTGTGTAGTAGTTTTCTTGTTATTATGAGAGCCTCTAACTTTTCTTCCTAGTGCTCTTATGAGTCTGTAGTTAAATTTAATAAGGAGTATTCCTATAATAAAAATTACTATACCAATATTTAAAGCACCTAGCATTCCTAAATTAGATAAATTAATAGGAGAGGATATCTGTGATAAAAAACTTGGGGCAAAGATAGAAGAAAATAATATGACTAATCCAAAAACAGATAATAAAATAGAACATATAAATAAAGATAAAAGTATAAAAAATATAGGTAAAGATATAATAAGAAAGAATACAAAGCCTAAAAGACTAAAAATACCTTTAAAAAATCTAGCCAAAAAAGATTGAACATCATTTACTGATGGAAGATCCTCAGTTTTCACTGATGAGTCCATATTACAGTAGGTTTCTGTGGATGAAGAGCTGTCATCTTTTATAATAAGGGGCATATTTTTTATATAGCTTTGAGCAATTATGTATGGATC
This sequence comes from Clostridium amylolyticum, assembly GCF_900142075.1. Taxonomy (GTDB): domain Bacteria; phylum Bacillota; class Clostridia; order Clostridiales; family Clostridiaceae; genus Clostridium_AA; species Clostridium_AA amylolyticum. Next base: position 560 of record NZ_FQZO01000013.1, on the reverse strand, counting down.
TCCCATACTATTCAAGATTGAATCTTCAGAGATTCCCTGGGCTTCAGCTTCTTTAAACTTATTTTTATATTTATTTAGTATGGTTTCCACTGTATTATTAGGGTATCCCGATAGGTTAGCTTCTAAAATACTTAAAAAATCTGATTTCTTCATTTAAATCTCCTTTCATTAATCAAGGAAGTTTCCTTTCTATAATTATAATACAATTTTTCTCTTTTAACGAAAAGTATTCCTGTTATTTATTATATATTATAATAAACTAAACCTAGTGTATCTGTATAAGCAAAACATTAATATAGAGAGAAAAATAGAGAAATATGTAATATTTATTAATAATATAAGAAGTAATAGAAAAGATTCTATAAAGATTCGTGGTACTATAAGTAAGTCGCTTGCGGCAAGAGCGACACCAAGTCAAAACACTTGGATACATTAAAAATTAGTTAGTAAGAAAATCTAACAAACAATTTTTAAAAAAGTGTTGACAAGGAAAACCCACCGTGGTAAGCTAACTAAGCGGTGAGGGAAAAGCCGCACTGGTCTTTGAAAATTGAACAGAG
>NZ_FQZO01000015.1 GCF_900142075.1 Clostridium amylolyticum | reverse complement strand
CTCTGTTCAATTTTCAAAGACCAGTGCGGCTTTTCCCTCACCGCTTAGTTATCTTACCACGGTGGGTTTTCCTTGTCAACACTTTTTTAAAAATTGTTTGTTAGATTTTCTTACTAACTAATTTTTAATGTATCCAAGTGTTTTGACTCGGTGTCGCTCTTGCCGCAAGCGACTCACTTATAGTAACACGAGACTACTATCATACAAATATCAAAAACTCCTGTATAAATGAATTATTCCTATTATGATATTGTATACTCAAAATATCAAATTTATTCATATACTGACACACTAGGAATTGTTTATTGCTTTTTATAGAATATTCTAGGAAATACTCTGTATTTTTATCAAATATCTCTCCATATTAAACTTTCTTTTTAGCCCTTTATCATTCATATATCTAACGGTGCCAAATATCTCTCTTTCCCTCCAAGGTCTATCATGCTTGCCAAAGCACCAAGCTACCCCTGTAAATCCATTGGGATCTCTTCCATCTAAAAGGTATTTATTATTTAAGTACATAGCTGTATTAAAAGCCTCTTCCGGGGTTTTGCTCCATTCTAATATTTTCTTTCCCCAATACATCCTCATATATCCCTGCATCTTTCCTGTAATAACCATTTCCTTCTGGGCAGCATTCCAATATATATCATGGGTTCTACCTTCCTCTAATTCCTCTAAGGAATAAATGAACTCCCTCTCATCCTTCAAATGCTTTTTCAAGGTAACCTTTGCCCAAGCAGGAATACACTCATAAGAATCATACTTATCATTATAAAAAACAAAATTCATGCTTAATTCTCTTCTTATTATTAGTTCTTCCAAAAAGTACTTTTTATCCTCTATATGTACATTCATTAGTTTCATATAAATATATAAAGGAGAAATTTGTCCAAAATGCAGGTAAGGGCTTAAATTAGAGGTATAATCTTCTCCCGGCTCATTTTTTAATTCATTATAGTAAGGTAACTTATGGATGATAAACCCTTCCAATAATACCTTGGCATTACTAGTACCACCTTTATAATAAGAAGTTCTTTTAATATCCTTATTAATTTTTAATTGAGATATAGCTTTATCTATATCTTCTATATCATACTCTTCAAAAGGAAGAGTACATTTCAAAGAACCCTCATTAATTTCCCTTTCACTCAGGGGTAATGTATAGTCCTGTAACTTTTTGCTTATTTTATTTCTAAGAGTAGCTGCGGAATATTCTTCTTTAGGTGAAGCCTCTTCTATTGGTACAATAACATTAGTTTCTACCTGAATCACAGCACAGGGTGCATTTTCAGCTAAGACTTTTCTCCAGTCTCTTTCTATCCTTAAATAACCTCTGTCCACCACCATCAAAGCCGCCAAAGATGATATCTCCAAGGCTCCTTTTTCAGGTGATATTCTTATAATAAGCATCTTAATATTTCTTTTTGATAATTCTGATTTTACTTCCTTTAAGCCCTCTAACATAAAATAATAATGTCTTTCATTAGCTTCAGGAAAATTATCAGTTAGTCCAAAATATACAACTAAAGGTTTTTTAAGCTTATTTGCCTGTAAAATAGCATACTCCAAGGCATGGTTATACTCAGTCCTCTGGGAGCTTTGCATCCAATAAACTACATAGGGGTTGTTCATCACGGTTTTATCATTTAAGATTATAATTCTTTCTTGAGAAATCAATACTTTCACCGACCTTATTACTAGTTATAAACTTTTCCTAAATATCTATATTTCCTAAGATTCTAATTACCTCTTGAGAATCCACTCTTTTATTATGAGTTATCAGCCTTCCCTGAATCGCTTATATCCACCAAATCCTCAGGATATGGAGCCCAAATGCTCTGTTCTAATAGATAGCCTTGCTCATACTTAATAACATAAGATCTTAAAAGATTTAGCGGCACGCTTAAAGGTGCTTTTCCTTCCCTATATTTATCAAAAGTACCTAAAACAAATTCTTTCTCTTTTGAAGAAAGATTATCTGAAAAGTAACCAAATATATGCATTAATGCATTTATATAATTAGTATATCTAGGAAGTCTTGCAAAGGCATTTCCTAAATGATCTCTATATTCATCAATGATTTCCTCAAAAGGTTTTTTATCATGATTTGCTACTATTCTGCCTAAAAGTTTTTGCTCTCTTTGGTGATAAGCCATAAGGAGGTATTTGTTATCTGACTGAAACTTAACCAGCTCAGCCATGGACTTGCTTTCTTTAACTTGGCGTAGCTTGAACATTATATATACTTTTGTAAGGAAGTGTTCTCTTATTCTAAAGTTAGTCAGCCTTCCTTCTTCTTCAATAGCCAAATAAGGATATTTCTTCATAACCTCAGAAGCAAAAAGCCCTGCTCCTTTAGTAGAACCTACAGCTTTTTCCTTTCCTATATACACCTTTACATCCTTTATACCGCAAGAAGGTGACCTTCCCTTAAGTATAAAGCCATCTACATCCTTAAGGGAGTTTAAAAAGTTTAAAGAGTAGTCTGTCATTTCTTTTGAATACTCCTTACCTGAAGCAGGCTGGTAAAGAAAGATTTCGTCTTTTTCAGAAACCAATCTAATAGGGTCTCTTGGTATTCCTAGCCCGATTTCTACTTCTGGACAAACAGTAGTATATTCTACATAATCTTTTAGCTTGTTAACGAATTTATCTGGTATAGTCTGACCATTGTAGCGACAAGCACTAAAACCTAAACATCTACTTACCACCACCTGTGGCATGCAAATCTTTTCCATAAACAATCCTCCTATTGTAAGTGAAACCTACTGATAATTGAATTATCACTAGGTTTATTATCCCTTGCTATTTTATTTACTTACTTAATAATTTTTAAGAGTATTTGAGTAAATCATAATAATTGTTTTCAAATCAAGTGATTCTTAGCTTCAGAGGTCGTTTGCTTAAAAGGAATACTTACTCCAGCTGAAGCTTAGAAGAACTTATCCAGGAGCTTAGACCCCCTTATCTCACCACTTAAATAAGTAGGAGTATTAGGGGCGGTTAGCTATGGGATAAATTATATCATGGGTTTTGAAATATTTATATAATGTGATAATTGTAATGTACAATTAATTTAATCTTCTTTTTTAAAGACTCTCATTCTATAAGCGTTACAGGCATAATAGCCCAGCTGATTTAAAAGCTTGTAATTAGCATAGGCTCCTACCACTGCCCCTATCCCTGGTACTAGTTGAAGCATCTTTGCTAAGTCTATATAGTCCCTATACTCCTGTTGAAAAATTCTCCAATCAAAGGATTCTGCATCATCAGGAAGAGTTTTAATATAACTGTCCCAATTTTCCATAATGTTGTATATTTCATTTCTCCTTTTTTGACTGGAAAAGGTTATTTGAAATATATAAAGTATATAAAGTCTTTCCCTATAATCTTTTACATTAAATCCATATATAGCAGCGGCATCAAATAGAAACTTCATCTTAATGCTTAATAGAATAGGAAAATCCGCTAAACCCAAAAGAATTCCACCTGCCCCGGTACTAGCACCACTCACCGCTCCAGCACCTTTGTAAAACTTAATTCTATTTTGTAAAAGTTCCTCTCTTTGCTTTAAATCTCCCTGCATAAGAGGTTTTCTTGTAGTGTATTCAGAACCTACAGCCACTACTTTCACCATATTTTTAATGGCTTCTGTAATAACTTTATGTACTTGCTCTGGAATTAGATTATTAAATTTATCCTGCATTCCTTTAGATAGCTTATTAGTTATAGATGCTTTCCTAGTCATGTTTTTCTGCCAATATTTTAATTCTTTCAACGCTTTCTTTTCATATAAATTCATAAAAGCACTCCTTAAAATATTAATGAATATTTATATTATATACATATATGTTTATTTTAAATATGACAATGCTATTAATTTTTATTGACATTAAGCTATTTTTTACTTAATATTTTTAGTATAAATACTTTGATAATCAAAGTATTTATACTAAAAGGAAAGAAGGGAAAATCATTGAAGTTACCTCAATTAAAAATAGGAAATTTAATAGCCACTGTGCCTATTATTCAAGGTGGAATGGGTATAGGAGTATCACTAAATAATTTAGCTGCAGCTGTGGCAAAGGAAGGTGGTATTGGAATAATTTCTGGAGTTCAAATAGGTTTTAATGAGCCAGATTTTATTAAAGATTCTTTAAAAGCTAATATAAGAGCATTAAAAAGAGAAATAAGATTAGCTAGAGAAAAGTGTAAAAAAGGAATAATTGGAGTTAATATAATGACGGCAGTTAACCATTATAAAGAGTTGGTTACCGCTGCAGTAGAAGAAGGTATAGATCTAATTGTATCTGGAGCAGGTCTTCCTATGGAGCTTCCTGAGTTGGTTAAGGAAACCAAAGTTAAAATAGCTCCTATAGTTTCTTCAGGAAAAGCTATTTCAGTAATATGTAAAATGTGGGAAAGAAAACATTCAAGGATGCCAGACCTAGTAGTGGTAGAAGGTCCTGAAGCTGGTGGTCACCTAGGCTTTCATAAAGATGATCTCTCCTTGGAACCTCAAAAGATAGAAAATATATTTCAAGATGTAAAAAAGGCTTTAATGCCCTATGAAGAAAAATATAACAGCCATATTCCAGTGGTGGTTGCTGGTGGTATATTTAGCGGAGAAGATATAGCTAAATTCATGGATTTAGGAGCAGATGGCGTTCAAATGGCCACAAGATTCATAGCCACAGTGGAATGCGATGCCCATAAAAATTATAAAAGGGCCTATGTGAATGCCAAAAAAGAAGATATTCAAATAGTGGTTAGTCCTGTAGGCATGCCTGGACGTGCCATAAGAAATAACTTTATAAAAAGCTTAGAAGAAGGTCCTAAAAAAGTAAGATGTATTAACAATTGTTTAAAGCCCTGCAACCCTCAAAACACCCCCTACTGCATATCTCAAGCACTTATTAATGCCAGAAATGGCGACATTGATGAAGGTCTGCTTTTCTGTGGCAGCAGTGTAGATAAAATAGATAAAATCGTAACGGTAAAAGAATTAATTAATGAACTTGTTGGGGATTGTTGCCAGGCACGTGACAAGTAACATCATCAGATAAAGCTCAATGATCCTTCATCATTGAGCTTTTTGCATGAATTATTTATAGGAAATATTAATGGTTATTAAAGTTTCGCATGAATACGACAATTACGCAATAAATAATCTATAAATCGTTGTAGTTAAAAAGCAAACCATTATAGCTATTATAGTGGGTATTACTGCTCCAATAATTGTCCACTTCATGCTTCCTGTTTCTTTTTTTATGGTCCATAGAGTGGTGCCACAAGGCCAGTGCAGTAGGCTAAATAGCATTACATTTAATGCAGTGAGATAAGTCCATCCATGTTCAAGTAATATTTGTCTAAGATTGTCTATGCTTTCAAACTCTATCATATGACCTGTGGAAAGATAAGACATTAAAAGAATAGGAAGGACTATTTCATTGGCAGGAAACCCTAAGATAAAGGCCATCAATATATATCCATCTAGTCCTAAGGCTCTGGCAAAAGGCTCTAAAAAGTTTGCCGCCCAGGTTACTATGCTATAATCTCCAATATATATATTGCCTAATATCCAAGTTATAGCCCCTGCAGGGGCAGCTACTAGCACCGCTCTGGTTAATACAAATACAGTTCTATCTATTAAAGAGGTATATAGTATTCTGACTACCTGGGGCTTTCTGTAAGGAGGCAGCTCCAAGGTAAAGGAAGAAGGTATACCTTTTAAAATTGTTTTGGATAGCAAAAAGGAAACTCCTAAGGTAACAAGTATTCCTAGTATTACCATAGCTGTTACCATTAAAGCAGGGAGTATACCACTTAAAGAGTCTCTGCTTTTTACTACAAAAAACACAGAAGCAATAGCTATTAAAGTGGGGAACCTCCCATTACAAGGAACAAAGTTATTAGTTAATATTGCTATAAGCCTTTCTCTGGGGGAGTCTATTATCCTGCAGCCTATTACTCCTGCAGCATTACAACCTAGCCCCATGCACATGCTTAGGCACTGCTTTCCATGGGCACAAGCCTTTTTAAAATAGTGGTCCATATTAAAGGCCACTCTAGGAAGATATCCTAAGTCTTCTAATAAGGTAAATATAGGAAAGAATATAGCCATAGGCGGAAGCATAACGGATACCACCCAAGCCAAAGTCCTATAAAGCCCTAATACCACAATTCCATGAAGCCAAGCTGGCGCATTAAGAGAATTGAAAAGCTGGGTAAGCTTTGCTTCAATACCAAATAAAAATCTGGCGATAAGCTCTGAAGGATAATTAGCCCCTGTTACTGTTAGCCATAATACCACCGCCAATAAGAGTATCATTATAGGCAATCCATACCTTTTGGAAGTTAAAATATCATCTATATCTTTTTCTTTAAGTTTATGTGTTTTTTCTTGTTTCACTACTTTTTCTTTAATTTCTTCTGCTCTTTTAAAATTAGCTTGGCATATTTCATCTCTTATATAGTTTTTATCAAAGTTATTTATAATATTATTAATTTTATCTTTTATACTTTCTATTTCCTTATCCACTAAGTATTTTTTCATAGAATCATATAAGCTTTCATCTCCATCTAACATCCTTAAAGCATACCAGCGGGGATTAACTTCATCCATGGTTTCTCTTATTACTTCATTGATTTTTCTTAAGTACTCCTCTATCTCTTCTGAATAGACCGTATTATTGGGATAAGAAGATATCCTTCCTTCTATTAAACCACTTAACGTATCTTTTAAATATTCCATGCCCACATTATTTCTTGCAGCTGTTAAAACCACTGGTATTCCCAGCTCTTTACTTAATTTTTCTCCATCCACAGTGATTTTTTTCTTTGCTGCTTCATCAATTAGGTTCACACAAAGTATTACCTTGGAGGTAAGTTCCATGACTTGAAATACTAAATTTAAATTTCTTTCTAATGCAGTAGCATCTGTAACCACTATTACTGCTTCTGGGTTTCCAAAGCACAAATAATCTCTGGCCACCACTTCCTCTACAGAAGTAGCAAATAAAGAGTAGGTTCCTGGCAAATCTACCAAAACATAAGATTTGTCTTTATAACTAAACTCTCCTCTAGCATTTACTACGGTTTTTCCAGGCCAGTTGCCGGTGTGCTGATGAAGGCCAGTTAAACTATTAAACACCGTACTTTTACCTGTATTAGGATTTCCAGCTAGAGCAATTATAAATTCACTATCTTTCTTTTCTATATTAAAATTATCCTTTAAAAACTCTTTCTTAGTTGATTCATAGGTGAACCCCATGTATAGACCTCCTGCTAAATTCCTTTTACTAAAATAAGTGAAGATTCTTCTTTTCTTAATGCAATCATGGTATCTCTAATTTTAAACACTGTAAGATTATCCTTAGGTCCCTTTCTTATGACTTCTATTAGAGCATCTTTTGTAAAACCTAAAGCCAGCATCCTCTCTCTCATAAGGCCTTTTAAAAACAACTCATTAACTCTAACCAGGCTGCCTACTCGTATATCACACAGTTTATACATTTTTTCTCCCTCCGATTTAATTAAATAACTTTTAAGTTAGTAAAATCTAATTAAGTTTCCCTAGACTAACTTTCCTAATTTATTCTATGAAAAAAATAAAAAAAGGTGCCAGGCAAGCGGCAAGTGACAAGCGGGATGAAAATCCCAACTTGTCACTTGTTACGTGCCTGGCACCTATAGAAGGTAATATGATCCTGCCATTTGCCATTTATAAAAAGATATTTTTTGTTTAGTCCAAGCTCTATAAATCCACAACGCTTTAGAACCTTTTGAGATTTTATATTATCTAATAAGGTAGAAGCTTCTATACGATGAAGCTCCAGCTCTTCAAAGGCATACTGACACACTAGAGATACAGCTTCAGTCATATAGCCCTTTCCCTGAAAGTTTTCATCCATAGAATATCCTAATATTGCACTTTTAAAGACTCCATAAACTATATTAGATAGTTTAACTTTACCTATAAAATTGTCCTTAATAAATATGCCAAAGTCATAACTGTTCCCCATTAAGAACTGTCTATAGCTCTCACTTAAAAGGTTTTTTTGAGTTTCTAAGGTATAAAACTTCTCCTCCCTAAAAGGCTCAAAGTTCTTTAAATGATTTTTATTTTTAATATAATACTGTAACAGTTCTTCAGCATTATGAGGTCCCAGAATCTTTAGGATAATATCTGAGTCACTAATATTCACGGTATTATTTATCTTTAAAGTCTTATACTTTACCGCATCTATTCCGAAAACTAATTCATTTTCATAATGTCCTTCTAAAAATATATTATCTACTAATATGCCCTGAAGCTCCATACCACAATTAATAAAGGCTTCAAGCTGAAGGTTATTTGCCGTATAAATATTTATCTTATGTAAGCTTTGATCTTTAAAAATGGTGGAAATAATACTATTTAAAGAACTTTCTAACAGCTCAAGGTTATCTTTTTTATAAAAGCTTATTCTTAAAGAACATCTTTTATTTTCTTTACTTATATCAAAAATAATGAATCTTCCTGCATTAATCCCTGCTGCATCCTTTATCAAATACTCATTATTAACTCCCTTTAATACTTCTATATGAACATTACTTTTTTCCTTCATCAACTACATCTCCCTAAAAATATAATGAAAAGGTCATATATCATAGGCTTTTAATTACCTTTATAATTAGATATTCATAATGCTTTATCATCGAATCACAACTTTATTTTTCCTTCACAAATATACTTTTAGTATTTTTATATATTAGAATATTAAAGGTTATAGAAACCAAAATACATATAGGTATTAGATAGAAAGCTTTTTGGGCCCCTAGGAAGTCATTACCCGCACCTATTAAGAAGTTTAATATCATCCCTTGAAAGGAAGCGGAAGTAACTAATATTCCTGTTATATAGGAACTACTTACAGGAAAAACCTTGCTTATGCTAGCTATTATAGTAGGGAAGGTAACTGCAAAGAATATTCCAGAGGCTGCCACCAACACCATACCTGATTGTCCCATGATCAATCCTGAGGTATAAAGCAAGAAACCAATGGATAAGGATATGATTATAACGTTAAAGCTTCCAAATTTCTCTACTACAAAGCCCCCTAAAAGTCTTCCTATGGTAAATAACAGAAAGAATCCTGAAAGATATAGGGAACCTTGATTTTCATTATATCCATAAGCGGATTGCATATAGTTTACAAACCAATTAGCTGTACCCATTTCAGCAAAAACATAAAATCCTAAAGCTAACATATAGAATATTATAAGCTTATTAGATAGTATCTCCTTAATAGATAGTTTCTCTTTATCATCTTTTATATGAAGATCCGGAAAAGGTACAAAAAATGAAACTATGAGCAATATTACAAATATTACTGATATGCCTAAATAAATGCTTCTCCAGCCTACTCCTTTATTTAATAAAAAGCCAAAAGTCCTTTGACCTATGGTAGAACCAAAGCCATAAAAAAAGTGCAGAAGGTTCATAACTAAGCTCTGCATGCTTAAAACTAAAACAGGAAGTACTGTATTGCTTGCTATCCCTGCAAGAGCTAACCCTGCACTGTTCAAGGATATCCAGAAGGTAAGCATAGCAAAGTTCTTGCTGAAAGACATCATTATTAGGGTTATTAATAATACCGCTAGTCCTGAGATAAATACCTTTTTTTGACCTATTTTCTCACATAGGTACCCTCCAACAAAGGTAGATATCATATACATCGCTGTAGTACCTATAATCATATAGGATATCTCTTTATTACCCACAGCAAAATTTTCTTTAAAACCAGGTACAAAAACACCTTTTGTATTTTCAGTTATAGCTGCCATTATCATAGCTGCAAAAAGCATGATAAGCGCAGCTGGATAAGCTGTTTTTATTCTTTTATTCATTTTTCCCTCCAATATTTAGGATATTTAACTACATATCCTATAGAAATTCAAGTAAATTATAGCACAAAAAATCATAAATTCTAAGGTGGATTTTTGATTTTCCATAGCTTACTAATGCAATATATCTATCTGGAGAAAATCAATAAACATTTATATTAACTTCTTTTATAATTATTATCATGATATAATTTCACTATATTCCATTAATGTTAATTATATACTTTTCAAAGAGGTGTTATTTAAATGTATTCAAGAAAAAAGTGGATAATATCTGTAATAATTTTTATTGTAATTATATTATTTATTCCTTTGATATATCAAAGAATGAATAATATAGGTAAAATATCTATATTAATACCAAAGCCCAAAAAAATAATTATTTATAATAATAATAAAAATATAACTATAAATGAAAAGGACAAAAATTTTCACGAAATTCTTAGATTAACATCTGAACGTTTAAAACCCACACAGGAAAGTAAAAAAATAATTAATTCACCTAATGAGGATTCACTTTTAAAAGAAGTGTCTAATTCTAAATATGCTTGGAGATGTATTGAGTTTATCTATGATAAACCAACATCATTTAAATTTCACTTAAATACTTATGAAGAAAAAGAAATTAAGTTTAAAAAAGTATTTTTTCTTGTAAGCGCAGAAACCCAACAGGATTTTGGCACAAACATGATTTATGGTGAAGAAGAATATACTTCTGAAATAAAAAATATAAATACAGATAGTAAAATAATGACTAGGTTATTAAAAATTGTAGAGCAAGAGGTGCCTTATAGATAACATTATTTAATATAATTTTGCTTCATGCCTTTACCATGATTATTTTTCATTGCATATAAATGCAAAAAGCTGATAAACTTAATATATTGATTTTAATTAAAGAAAGGTGATTTTTAATGAACAAGCAAAACATAAATAAAGTAAAGCTCTTTTTGCTTGGGCTTCAAGGCAGGTTCAGTGAGAACTCTTCTATATTTAAGGATATATTGGTTACATATTCCGCTGGATTAAAAGAGTTCAAAGGCAAAGGCATATATGAAGAAGGTTCTATAAAATATAATTTTAATGGTAAAACAGAGATATTTTCTTTAGAAGAGTTGTTTGAAAAGATAACAGAAGAAGCAGAGAAATACGAAACTTTAACCCTACTCTACAGAGAAAGAGGTACAGAACTTTTAATTTCAGCAGATAACAAGAATGTAAAAATGAATACCACTGAGGTTAAGGAAGAAGAAGATATTCCAAAGGCTTCTGTATCTTCTAGCATTAATAACCTGCATTACACAGAAACCTCTACCCTTTTAAATAGAGATTATTATATAAAACCTGGAAAAGCTGATGCTCTTTTAAAAGAGATAGGAATAATGACTAAAGAAGGTAAAATCAAAAATGATAGGATAAGAAAATATAATCAGATAGATCACTATGTTGAGCTTTTAGAAGGAATTTTAGATTCTCTTCCAAAAAATGAGGTTATAAATATTTTAGATTGCGGATGCGGTAAATCTTACCTCACTTTCGTGCTTAATTACTATTTAACAGAAGTAAAAAGAAGAAAATGTCACTTTATAGGCATAGATATATCGGAGCAGGTAATAGCCTCCTCTAAAAAAATGGCAGAAAACTTAGGTTATAGGAACATGGAGTTTTATGCTATGGACATAAACAGCTATGAACCTAAAAAGAAGGTACACGTTATTATATCCCTACACGCGTGTGATACAGCAACGGATATGGCTTTAGCAGCAGGAATAAAAATGAATTCTGATTGTATAATAGCAGTACCTTGTTGCCATAGGGAGCTTCTAAACCAATATAATTATGAACCTTTTAAAGGGGTATTAAAGCACGGAATATTAAAGGCCAGAATGGCAGATGTGCTTACAGATGGTATGAGATCCATGCTTTTAGAAGCAAAAGGCTACGAGGTATCTATAGTGGAATACATTTCTCCTTTAGAAACTCCTAAAAACTTAATGATTAGAGCTATAAAAAAATCTGATGAAAATCAAGATGCCATGGATGAATACTATAATCTTATGTCCTCACTAAATGTATATCCAGCTTTGTATGCTTATATAAATGAATATTAAAGATAAATGGTATAAATGAGATAATTAAAGGAAACTTCTTCTCCTCACCTAAAGCTTTTAAAAATAAGGGGATGTCGCTTTAGGTTTTACGAAGAAGTAAGCGACTGCGCCAAATCGTAGATTTGGAATGTCTGCTTATCATACTATCACCAGCATATAAATATACTTAGTAATAAATACTTATGCAAGGTGAAGGACATGAAAATGAGATTTAGGCTTCCTTTTAAATTTAAACTTATGGTTATTTTAGCTTTTAGTGCTTTGCTTATTACTTCAGGCGTTTTTATAGGTAATAAGTTTAAACCTACTGTAAAGCAATATAAATCTGTGCCTCTTTCCCCTGAGGATAATAAGTCTGCACTTAAATTTCAGCTTCAGGAATCCATAGTAAATGGTATGTCCAAAAAGATGGAGTTTATCCCTTTAGAAGTAGACCTTACAGAAAAAATAATAATAGATGAAAGCTGGGGACAGCTTGCAGTTTTTAAAAAATTACAAAACATAGAGTATTTTGGTAAGGGGATTTATGCCATAGATTTATCTACCATTACCAAGGACTCAGTAATAGTAGATACCACTAATAATGCCATTACCATATACATTTCTAAGCCTTTTGTTAAAACCTGCAGCCTTCAAGAAGAAAAAACTTTATTTCAAAGTACTGAAAAAGGTTTGCTTAGATTTGGTGAGATAACCCTTACCTCCCAGGAGCAAATGGCTATAAATAAAGAGGTTAATGAAAGAATGATGGAAAGGATGAAAGACAAGGAACTAAACTCAAAGGCCATGGAAAGCAGTAAGATAATGATTAGGGACTTTATTCTATCCTTATCTGAAGCGCTTATTCCACAGCCTTATGAAGTTATTATTGAATTTAAATTATAGTTCTAACATATCCCTAATAACTACAGAAGCTATAATCATACCAGCTACTGGAGGCACGAAGGATACGCTTCCTGGTATTTGCCTTTTAGATGAGCATTTTTTAGTACCTCCAGTGCATACACATCCGGTTTTACAAGTTACCACATCTTCTACGTTAGGTTTCATAGGTACCTCTTCTGAGTAAACTACCTTTAAAGCCTTAACCCCTCTTTTTCTAAGCTCATATCTCATGACCTTTGCTAGAGGACAAACCTTAGTTTTATATATATCCGTTACTTTAAACTGTGTTGGGTCAAGCTTATTCCCTGTACCCATAGAACTTATTATCTTTATATTTTTATCTTGGCAATATACCGCAAGAGCCAATTTAGCTGTGATAGTATCTATAGCATCCACCACATAGTCCACATCTTCCGTTACTATATCCCCAATATTATCTGCAGTTACAAAAACCTGGTGAGTAATAACCTCACATTTTTTATTTATGGAAAGTATTCTTTCCTTCATAACTTCTACCTTGCTTTTACTAAGGGTGTCATAGGTAGCATGAATCTGCCTATTTAAATTAGTTAAACATACGGTGTCATCATCAATAAGTACAAGTGTCCCCACTCCAGATCTAGCCAAAGCTTCTACCGTAAAGCTTCCTACACCGCCTATTCCAAAAACTACCACCTTACTATTTCTTAACTTTTCTAAACCATCTTTACCAATTAGAAGCTCAGTTCTGGACAATGAGTGCTGAAGCATATCTTCCCTTCTCTCCTTTAGTGTTTATTAACATTGAATATTATATTATAATAATAAAGAATAAGAAAGAAAAAATTGAGAATTAATGAATAAGTAAGAAGTAAGAATTAAATTGTAAAAAAACTCTGTGAGTTTCATCCTTAACTCTTACCTTTTCACTCTTACTTCTTACCTCTTAACTCTCCTACAAATTCTCAATTAATACGGAGGTATTATGTTTGATTTAGAAAATTGTATAGGATTTTTAACAAATGTTCAGGCGAAGAAGTTGGCGGAGGCTTTTAATAATAGATTGATGGATAAGGGGATTACAAGGGTTCAATGGATTGCTCTTTATTATTTGGATAGATATGAATCCTTAAGCCAGATGGAACTGGCTGAAAAATTAAATATAAAGCCATCTTCCGTGGTGAGACTTATGGATAGAATGGAAAGAGACGGCTTGGTTGAAAGAGTAAAAAATCCTGAAGATAGAAGAGCATATAATTTAATTTTTACGGATAAAGGAAGGGAATTTTGGGATACTATAAAAGGAGAAGGTGAAATAATGGGTGACATTTTCACTAAAGATATTTCTCCTGAAGAGTTAAATGTGTTTATTAATGTATTAGAAAAAATGGTAGAAAATATTAAATAATTATTTAACAAAGTCTATTGATTAGCACCCTAATAATTGCTATACTAATTATTAGACAAGTAACTGTTTTCAAAACATATTATTAGGAGGGTATATCATGAGTAATAATCCAAGAGAAATGCTTAACAGCTTTATGCAAGGTCTAGAAAATTTAGGCAGCACCAATAAGGAAAATTTAGATGCTTTTATGGGCTTATTAGGAACAACCTATGCTCCTAAAAATCTTGATACCAAAACTAAAGAATTAATAAGTATAGGTGTGGCAGCTTATAACAGATGTGAGTATTGCATAGTATTCCATACATATAAGGCATTAGAAGCAGGAGCTTCAAGAGAAGAGATAATGGAAGCTGCTATGGTAGCAGTAGCCTTTGGTGGAGGTCCTTCCATGGCTTACTCAGTAACCTTATTAAAAGATTCTATAGACGAATTTGAAAAAGACTTTAAATAAATTTTAATTAAACATAGAGGCTGTCCAATTTTGTGACAGTCTTTTTTAACATGGAGGTTAATCATGGAAATTATTCTTGATAAAATAAGTGGTCACACAAAGCAAGGTAAAATATGTAAAGTTCACGTTAGTGAAGGGGATAATATAAACTTAGGAGATAAGATTATATCCATTGAAAGTAATAAAGGCAGCGTAGATTTCAAGAGCACTGTAAAAGGTATAATAAAAAGTTTAAAGGTTAATGTAGGAGATATGGTGAATGTAGGACAGGTTATAGCTATGGCGGAAGTTTCTGAAATCAGCACTACTTCAGAATCTGCCAGCGATTCAGCTAAAGCAGCTAACAAAAATCAAACTTCTTCTCCTTCCACCTTTAATTATATGGCAAATCTTTTAAAGCCTAAAAAAGAGGAAACAGAATGTAAGGTAGTAGTATTAGGCGGAGGTCCCGGTGGATATGTGGCTGCCATTGAAGCTGCAAAGCTTGGAGCAAAGGTTATATTAATTGAAAAAGAACATCTAGGAGGAACCTGCTTAAATCACGGTTGCATACCTACTAAGGTTTTAGTTCGAAGCGCAGAGGTATACAGCAATACAAAAAATGGAGCAGAGTTTGGAATAGAAGCTGATAATGTAAAATTAAACCTACCTAAAGTTTTAAACCGTAAAAATAAAATAGTGGATGAGCTTAAAGGCGGTATAGGTTATATCTTAAATAAAAGAGATGTAAGAACCATTTATGGTGAAGGTAAGATACTAGATAAATCCACTGTTTTTGTAAAAGAAGGTAATAAAGAAATAACTATTAAAGCAGAAAATATAATTATAGCTACAGGCTCAGAGTCCATAATTTTACCTATTAAAGGACATGATCTTCCTGGGGTAATAACCAGTAAAGAAGCATTAAATCTAGATAAGCTACCTGAAACCATGGTAATTATAGGTGGTGGAGTTATAGGTATGGAGTTTGCCTTTGTATATGCTGAGATAGGCTGTAAGGTTACTGTTATTGAATATTTTGACTCCATATTAGCCACCTTAGATAAGGATGTTATAGAGGTAATTGAGGGTAAGGCCAAAGAGTTAGGCATAAAGCTTTATACCGGAGCTAAGGCAGAAGAAATAATAAAAGAGGAAAATAACAAATTAATAGTATCCTTTAGTGAAAAAGACGAGAAGAAATTTGTTACAGGGGATAAGGTTCTCATGTCCGTAGGAAGAAAGCCTGTAATGGATAAAGAGGAACTTAAAAACATTGGTATAGCATTGACTAAGGGTGATAGAGCCATAGAAGTAAATGACAAAATGCAAACCTCCGCAGATGGTATCTATGCCATAGGTGACGTAACTAATAAGCTTCAACTAGCCCATGTAGCCTCTCATCAAGGGGTGGTGGCAGTGAAAAATATTATGGGGCAAGAGACTTCCATGGATTATTCTGTAGTACCTAGCGCCATATTTACTTCTCCTGAAATAGCTGTAGTGGGCATTACAGAAAAGGAAGCACTAAGCAAGTCTATGGAAATAGAAGTAGGTACCTTCCCTTTTGCAGCCAACGGTAAAGCTTTAATTTATGGAGAGAGTAGTGGCTTTGTTAAGATAATTAAGGATAAAAATACTGGAGTGATTTTAGGAGGAGCAATTATAGGACCTCACGCTACAGACTTAATAGCTGAAATTGCTTTAGCGGTTAAAAATAAATTAACGGATGAAAATATAATAGAAACCATACATGCTCACCCTACCACAGCGGAATCCTTACATGAAGCAGCTCTTGAATTACATGGAGGAGCAATACATTTTGTTAAATAAATTAAAGGCAAAGGTTGTATATTCTAATAGCTATGACCCATGGTTTAATCTAGCTTTGGAGGAATATCTGCTTAACTCCATAAGTGAAGATGAAGTGATTTTCTATTTATGGCAAAACCAAAATACCGTAGTTATTGGCAACAATCAAAACTCTTGGAAGGAATGCCGTATAGATGAACTTAACAGTGATGATGGAAAACTAGTTAGAAGGCTATCCGGTGGTGGAGCAGTATTTCACGATTTAGGTAACTTAAACTTCACCTTTTTAGCTAGTAATGATAATTTTGATATAAATAAACAGCTTCATGTAATATTACATGCTTTAAAAGACTTCGGCATAAATGCTGAGTTTTCTGGTAGAAATGACATTGAAGTATTTGGCAAGAAGTTTTCCGGCAATGCTTTTTACTATGGTGATAAGGGAAATTATCACCATGGTACCTTGCTGGTAGATGTAAATATGTCTAAGCTATCAAAATACCTAAAGGTTTCAGAAAGTAAAATTAAGTCTAAAGGCATTGACTCTGTTAAAGCTAGAGTGATCAACTTAAAAGAAATAAATCCTCTACTAATCATTGAAGATTTAAAAACCTCTTTAGTAAGAAGCTTTTGTGAAGTTTATAGTGTATCTCCAGAGGAATATGTGGTAGATGAAAGCACAGAGGAAATTAAAGAACTATACGAGAAATACTCCTCTTGGAACTTTATATACGGAGAGTCTCCAGAGTTTGACATAGAATACGAAAATAGATTTTCCTTTGGTAATGTACAACTATGTTTAAAAGTAAATAACGGCACCATTACCCAATGCAAGGTATTTACAGATGCCTTAGACACTATATTTCCTACTATCATAGAAACCGCACTAAAAGGTGTCCCTTTCCAAAAAGAAGCAATAATAAAAGCAATTCAAAATACACAATCTAAAACATCCTCTAGCATTATAGAGGAATTTATTATAAAATGGATAGGAAATTTAATTTAGAATGGTAAACTAATTTAGAATTTAAAATTTAGAATGTAGAATGAAGGATATTTTTCTGATAAAAAGAATCAGAAAAACTTAAAATTTATTTAAAGCAAAGAAAGGAACCCTTCAGGCTTCCTTTCTTTACGCTTTTAAGCTCCAAAGGAGTTTAATATTATATTCATTAAAATTCCGTCAGGAATTTTTTCCTTCATTTTAAATTCTAAATTCTTAATTTTAAATTAAGATGGAGGTTTGTTATGATAGGTATTATAGGTGCTATGAGTGAAGAACTGGAGATATTACTTAAGGACATGGAACTGGATAAAAAAGAAACTAAGGCAAATATGAGTTTTCATAGTGGAAGGCTTTGGGGTAAGGAAGTTGTAGCTGTAGTTTGCGGTATCGGTAAGGTAAATGCTGCAGTGTGTACACAGATTCTTATCAGCGAATATAAAGTTGATAAAATCATAAATGTAGGCGTTGCTGGAGGAATAGGCAAAAACATATATCCTGGTGATGTGGTTATAGCAGATTCACTAGTACAACATGATATGGACACCTCTGTATTTGGAGATAGAATAGGACAGATTCCAAGATTAGACACCTTTGATTTTAAATGTGACCATGAACTTGTAGAAATATCAAAATCCGCTTGTGAAGAAATAAAAGATATAAAAAGCTTTGTGGGTAGAATAGTTACGGGAGACCAGTTTGTGGCAGACTTAGAAAAGATTCAATGGCTTAGCAAAGAATTCGATGCCTTTGCCTGCGAGATGGAAGGTGGAAGCATAGCTCACGTTTGCTATCTTAACCATATTCCTTTTGTAGTTATACGTTCTATATCTGACAATGCTAACAACGGAGCTCATATGGACTTTGAAAAATTTACTCCTATAGCAGTAAAAAATTCCACAAGTATATTAAAGAAAATTATAGAGAAAATAAATTAATGGCCGCCACGTGATTTGTGACTTATTTAAAAGTCATAAATCACGTGGCTCCATTATTATCCAGTACTTTTTAATCTATTAACCCCAAAATTTTGTTTTACTAGTAAAGCTAATACCAATAATTTAATGTTTTCTTATATCAAATAATATTTTACCTTCTCTAATAAGCAAAAGGTGTGCAGCAGCTGGCATTTGAAATTTTTTCTTATTCAAATAAAACCATCCTTTTGTAATGCATTAAATTCAACAAATGTATATTAAATATCCATCCGTAAAACCAATGGATATGCTTTGTTACTTATAGATATAAGAATTATTTGTTGATACCTTCTTTAACCTTATAAAATAATGTAACTATTAATGCTGAAATTACGGCAATAAACACAAAGAAAAAACCCACTGGTATCAAATAAAATGGCTCTATAACTCTACCGTCAGGGGCAATTTCTGACCCAATAATATTAAAAGCCATCATACATGCAATACCTATAATAAATGATACCAAAGAAAAAATATACTTTTTCATAAAAACTTCCTCCTATTTAATTAAATATTTTTATTTTAATAACAGATATATTATTTTAACCTATCATCATCCTCATCTACATACTCCAAAATATCACCTGGCTGACAATCTAATATTTTGCATAAGGAATCCAGTGTAGAGAAACGAGTTGCTTTTGCTTTACTATTCTTTAAAATGGAAAGATTAGCCATAGTTATTCCCATTTTTTCTGAAAGCTCTGTAGAATTAATCTTTCTTTTAGCCATCATCACATCAAGATTCACTATAATTGGCATAATAACATTCCTTTCTAAATTGTTTCATCATTCTCCTCTTTAATTTTTATAGCAATCTCAAATAATTGGGATAATACTATGCATAGTAATCCTATTGTTAAGCAAATAATAGTCAATGCAGCAATAGGTAATCCTGTAGGAATATATTTGAATCCTTCCATTGAATAATCTAAATATTTTTCGCATCCTATAATAAAAATTAGTTCACTAAAACAACACATAGAAATAACTTTTAATGATTTAACGCTTTCTATAGAAAAAGGATTGTTTTTAACAACCAAGCCACAAAGCTCTCTTAGCTTAAATAGAGCTATTATATATGGAACTCCAAGTAAATAAATGCAAGTGGAAATGGTTATAACCATTCTATAGTCTGATATAGAATACCTGCTTTTTAAAAAGTCTTTAACAATAAGTGGATTTATCAAATAAAGAATACATGTAATAGAGATTCCTAAAATTACAATTGCATTTAGAATTTTGGGAATAAAATTCTTTCTCACATTATCAACCTCAATTTCTTTGCTAGTTTAAACAGAGTTTCTAAATATGAAACGCTAGGCATAATTATAAATAAAAACAAGCTTTTCTCATACAGTTGTATGCATTTGTTGCAATTCATATCCCTCACCCCTTTTTACTGACTTATTACGGAATACATATTTCTTGTACTTATCATAAATCTTGTAATAACGTTTTTTAACAGAGCATAAACTCATGTTAAGCATATGTGCAATATCATTAAAGGTCAGTTCATGTTTTGTATATCTTAAGGTAAGAATTTGCTTATCTATAATATCTAAGGTGTTTACAAAGTTTTCTATGTTTTCTTTAAGCTCTCTATACTCTAAAACTTCCTCTAGAGAAGACTCCTTAGAACAAATTGAACCAATGTCCTCTATGTTTACACTCTTCACCTTTCCTTCCTTTCTTATATAATCTATAGTTTTATTCCTTGCAATTCTATATAGCCAAGCTGAGAACATATAATCTGGTTTATAAGTAAAAAGCTTGTTATAAGCTAATATAAAAACTTCTTGTGTCAAATCCTCTGCTGTTTCTTTATCTCTCACCATTTGATAAATAAATCTTGCAATGGACATTTCATAACGATTTATAATAAGCTCGAAAGCTTGAACATCACCATTTAGTATTCTTTCCACTATTTCTTTATCCTCCAATAATCTCACCCCCGACCTTTTAAAAGTAAAATTAACAGATATTCTTCTGTATATATCCACGTACTAATCTTAGGAAAAGATTCTTTTAGAATTAAATACTTAAATTAATCTAAATAAACGTTATATTTAAGATTTTATAAATAAAACCACTTTTCACATTATTCAACCTATATATCCCTTTACTGTTTAATGCTATTATAAATAAATATTTATCGTTTGTCAATAAATATTATCTTCAATTCAATATATTATTATTCTTTTTCATTTTACATTTTTATTTAAATGTAAAGAAAAAAACATAGGTATCTCTGTGCCTATTCTAATGGCTTGTATTCAGTAAAAAACTCTACCAGCATATTAAAGAAAATTATAGAAAAGATCAATTAAGGATGGCTGAAAGCCATCCTTAATACTTTTTCCATTTTTGTCCATATAAACCTAACATTTAAACATATACTTCTAACATTAATTCATTCTAAATTAATACAATAATATAATATAATTTACTCATACTAAAGAATAAACAAAAAGTTTCCTAGGGAAATATTATTTTAAATTCAAAATATTTGTTATATGCGTATTTACTATATATAGGTGTAATTTTTAAAATTTTTAGGATAATTATAACCTTTAAGTAAACGTTATCAAAGCAAATACCTAATGTATCTTCAAGTAGATTAATCTCACTTGTTTAATTGTTTAAATTTTGTTTGCACTGAAATTCCCTAACTTTTATATATTCTAGCCTTTATAGTTAAGAACTCTATAACTGTTTAGGAATTTCTGCACATATATGATATAAGTATTAGAAATTAAGTTTTCTATTGCTCTTCAAGAGACTAAGGGATTATTAATAAAGGGGGAAATATTAGTGAAAATGAGTTTTAAAAAATTAACTGCTCTTGTACTCACTCTAGTAACTGGTCTTACAACATTAGCAGGTTGCGGCAGTTCAAAAGATAGCAACCGTACTGATTCGCAAAGTAAATCTAAAAATGTCACTCTTACCTATGCAATTTGGGACAAGAACCAAGAGCCTGGTATGAGGGCTATAGCTGATGCTTTTGAAGCAAAGAATCCAAATATAAAAATAAAAGTGGAAGTTACACCTTGGAGCCAATATTGGACTAAGCTAGAAGCAGCTGCTTTAGGAGAATCTATTCCAGATGTATTCTGGATGCATTCAAACAACTTTGTAAAATATGCTTCTGGTAAGCAATTATTAGATTTAAGTAGCAAGGTTAAAAACACCAATATTATGAGTCTTGATAACTTTCCTAAAGGACTGGTGGATTTATATACGCTAGATGGTAAGAACTATGCTATTCCAAAAGATTACGATACAATAGCTCTTTGGTACAACAAGACTTTATTTGATGAAAATAAAATTTCCTATCCAGATGCAACTTGGGATTGGAACAAGCTTTTAGAAGTTGCTCAAAAATTAACGAATCCTG
Organism: Clostridium amylolyticum; assembly: GCF_900142075.1. Taxonomy (GTDB): domain Bacteria; phylum Bacillota; class Clostridia; order Clostridiales; family Clostridiaceae; genus Clostridium_AA; species Clostridium_AA amylolyticum. Next base: position 29,716 of record NZ_FQZO01000015.1, on the reverse strand, counting down.
CTAAAGGTATATATGGTTTTGCGGCTCCTGCAGACCAGCAAGAGGGCTACTATAATTTTATTTATCAAAATGGTGGATATGTAATTTCAAAGGATAAGAAAAAATCTGGTTATTCTTTAAAAGAAACTCAAGAATCTATACAGTGGGAAGTTGACTTAAGCCAAAAATACAAGGTATCACCAACTCAAGATAAATTTGCAGATACAAGCTATGTTCAGTACTTTGAATCAGGAAAAGTTGCAATGGCACTGTTTGGTTCATGGATGGTAAGTCAATTTAAAGCAAATGATTATGTGAAATCAAATTGTGACTTAGCTGTAATTCCTAAAGGAAAGCAAAAAGCTACTATATATAATGGACTTGGAAATGCTGCTTCAGCAAAAACTAAGTATCCAGAAGAAGCTTGGAAGTTCCTTGAGTTCTTGGGTACAAAGGAAGCTAATACTATTCAAGCTGAAAAAGGTGCGGCAATACCTGCCTTTAAGGGGACTGAACAACCTTGGATTGCCTTCTCCAAAGAATTCAATTTGAAGGTTTATCCAGAGATGTTGGATTACGGTGTTATCTACCCTAACTCCAAGACTCAATCCAAATGGGAACAATTAGAGACAGATACATTTAAAAAGGTATGGATGAAAGAACTTACAGTTGAAGATGGCTGTAATCAACTAGCTAAGAAAATGGATGAACTTTTAGCAACTGAAAAGTAGTTTATTTAGATAGCAATTGGTACTTTAAGTACTAATTGCTATGCTATTAATAAGGGATAGTTTATATAAAAAGGAGGAATTGGAAAGTGAGGACACAAATAAACACTAATACTGGAGTCCTATATAAGAAACCTAAACTAAAAAAGAAAGATTTAAAAGATTATTGTTGGGCATATTTTATGATTGCCCCTACAATAATAGGACTTATAATACTAAATGTGTGGCCTATAATTCAAACCTTTTGGTTAAGTCTGCATAAAACTATGGACTTTGGTTCTAATGAATTCGTTAGATTAGATAATTATAAATATTTATTACAAGATACTGCTGTAATGCAGGCTGCTGCTAATACATTTAAGTATGCTATAATAGCTGTCCCAGTAGGGATAATTTTTTCCTTAGCAATTGCTGTACTATTAAACTCTAACATTAAGGGTAAATCAATATACCGTACAATATACTTTTTGCCCATGGTTTCAGCTCCAGCTGCTATAGCTATGGTATGGAAGTGGATGTATAACACTGAGTTTGGACTTTTTAACTACTTACTTTCTTTAGTAGGAATTAAGGGGCCAAGTTGGCTCACAAATCCTAATATAGCCTTAGGCGCAATAATAGTTGTAGGTATATGGAGTTCCATTGGATATAATATGGTTATACTTCTTGCAGGCCTTCAAGAAATACCAGCAACATTTTATGAAGCAGCAGAGATTGATGGTGCTGGTCCTTTTCGTAAATTTTTCTCTATAACACTCCCTTTATTATCGCCTACAATGTTTTTTGTAGTTGTTACTACTGTTATTAGTTCACTTCAAGTATTTGACTATATATTTATGATGATAGATAAAACTAATGCAGCTATGGAAAAAACTCAATCATTAGTTTACTTATTCTATAAGTATTCATTTGTCATGAATGATAAAGGCTATGGGTCAACAATAATAATGTTTTTGCTTGTAATAGTTATGTTAATAACAATAGCACAGCTTTATTTTCAAAAGAAATGGGTTCATTATCAATAAAGTAAAGAAGGTGTAATAATGAGTATAAAGACAAAGAAAAATAACTTTATTATACATGCAGTACTAATAATAGGTTCTGTAGCTATGTTACTTCCATTCATATGGATGTTTTTAACTTCTTTAAAAACTCTTACAGAGTCTACCACCATACCACCCACTATTATTCCCAAGCGCATGAGGTGGAAAAACTATACAGATGTGTGGAATTTACTTCCTTTCCCAAAGTTTTATTTAAATACTATATTAATGCTTATTGGAAGAATTGCTGGTTCAGTATTCTTTAGCGCTATGGCAGCTTACGCCCTTGCTAGGATTAAGTTTCCTGGAAGAAATCTTTTTTTTATGATAGTTCTTCTACAGATGATGGTACCTGGACAAATATTTATAATTCCGCAATATCTTTTAGTTGCTAAGTTAGGTTGGTTAAATACTGTTAAAGCACTAATTGTGCCTGGCATAGTAAGTGCATTTGGTACATTTCTCTTAAGACAGTTTTATCTTGGAGTGCCTGATGAATTAGAAGAAGCAGCTATTTTAGACGGCTGCAATAGATGGCAGATTTTCTGGAAAATAATGATGCCACTTACAAAATCAGGCCTTATAGCTCTTGGCATATTTACCTCATTATTTGCTTGGAAGGATTTAATGTGGCCATTAATAGTAAATATGTCCATAGAAAAGATGCCCCTATCATCAGGACTTGCTTCTTTGCAGGGACAATACTCAACTAACTTTCCACAACTTATGGCAGGTTCAATGATAGCTATATGGCCTATGCTTATAATATTTATTATCTTTCAAAAACAATTTATTCAGGGGATTGCTACCACTGGATCAAAGAATTAATAGCTTTAAAGTAAGCTGTATTCTAAGCATGAAATTACTGCATAAAATACAGCTTTTTTATTATAATAAAAATCCTTTATATTTATATAACTTTATAATGAAATTAACTACTTCCTCTAAACAAATTAACTCTAAAACCTGTTGATTAATTTTCTCTTCTATATTTTTTTACTAAAGTATATAATGCATTGTTTAACCCTTTAGGGGGTTTATATACTCACTAGGGGAGTAACCTTTTACCTTCTTAAAGACCTTTGAAAATACCAGTTGGTCAGAATAGCCTACCGACCGTGATACATCTCCTATTCTTAGGTTTTTGTTCTGCTTGAAAAGTTCACACGCCTTATTAATTCTATATCCAATTAAAAAGCTTTCTGGGGACATGTTTAGTGAATTTTTAAAAATACTACTGAAATAGCATCGGTTTAATCCCACGTGGTCAGCAATGCTTTGTACAGATATGCTTCTTGAGTAATTCATTTCTATATATTCAATAGCTTTTTCAATATATTCATACTTGTAGTTAGAGACTTCTTTAATTTCTGCTTCCTCAATAAGTATTGATAAAAGCAGATATAAATAGCCTAGCATCCTAACTTCCCTTGCATGCTGAAACTTTGAACATTTAAAAATATTATTTAAATAGTCAGAAACTATTATTGAGTTTTTTGTTTTTATTATAGGATTATGATTATCTAATCCCATTCTTCTTATGTACTCATTAGCCTTTAACCCATTAAATCCTACCCATATATATTCCCATGGTTCTTTTTCATCAGCTTCATAATAAGTTATATCTCCAGGACATATTAAAAAGCCTTGGTTTTCTTTTATGTCAAAGGTGAGATTATCTATATAGAACTTTCCAGCCCCTTTAGTAACGAAGTGGATTAGATAATGATCTCTAACAGCTGGACCATAAGAATGTTTAGGTTTACATTTTTCCCACCCACACTGATAAACTATGAGATTAGAATCATACTTGTTGGTTATTTCTAGGAACAGCTCTTCCATTAATAAATTATCCATAGAAAACCTCCTGAAATTTCAAAATATATTGTAACATTTAACTATACACTAATAACATTATACCATATATATTTTTCAATATTCTCATTATAATAATAATTAAGATAATAATAATCAATGGAGGGATATTTATGACAAAGATAGCTTTTATGGGTGCTGGAAGCACAATATTTGCAAAAAATGTACTGGGTGATGTTATGCTAACTTCTTCACTTTGTGATTCAGAAATAGCACTTTATGACATAGACCCTAAAAGGTTGAAGGAATCAGAAATAATTCTAAACAATATAAATAAAAACTCAAATAGCGGTAGAGCAAAGATTACATCCTATAGTGATAGAAAGGAAGCTTTAAGAGGAGCAAAATATGTGGTAAACGCAATTCAAGTAGGAGGTTATGAGCCCTGTACTGTAACCGATTTCGAAATTCCTAAAAAGTATGGTCTACGTCAAACCATTGGTGATACCTTAGGTATTGGAGGAATTTTTAGAGCCTTAAGAACCATACCTGTACTTCTTGATTTTGCTAGAGATATGGAGGAAGTTTGCAAGGATGCATTGTTTTTAAATTACACCAATCCTATGGCTATATTAACTGGAGCCATGCTTAAAAGTACAAGCATTAAAACCGTTGGATTGTGTCATAGTGTACAAGTGTGTGCAAGCCATTTATTAGAAGGCCTAAACATGGATACTAAAGGTGTTCAGTGGAAAATAGCAGGAATTAACCATATGGCTTGGCTTCTTGAAATTACAAAGGATGGAGTAGATTTATATCCAGAGATTAAAAGAAAAGCACTACAGAGAGAAACTCCACATAATGATATGGTGCGCTATGAAATAATGAAACGCTTTGGATATTATGTAACAGAATCCAGTGAGCATAATTCTGAATACATGCCATATTTTATAAAAAGTAAATATCCCAAACTAATTGAAAAGTTTAATATACCTTTAGACGAATACCCTAGAAGATGTGTAGAACAAATAAAAAATTGGCATCAGATGGGTAAGGATTTATTAGATAATAAAAGCATTGAGCATAAACGTACTACTGAATATGCTTCATATATCATGGAAGCTATGGAAACCAATATACCATATAAAATTGGAGGAAACGTATTAAATACTGGCTTAATAACCAATCTTCCTAAGGATGCTGTGGTAGAAGTTCCTTGCCTAGTGGATAGTTCAGGAGTAACACCTTGCTATGTAGGAGAACTTCCCCCTCAATTAGCAGCATTAAACAGAACTAATATAAATACACAGCTTTTAACTCTAGAAGCAGCTATTACAAGTAAGAAGGAATATATCTATCATGCAGCAATGCTTGACCCTCATACTTCCTCTGAGTTGTCCATAGACGAAATAGTCTCTTTATGTGACGATTTAATTGAGGCTCATGGTAATTGGCTACCTAAATTTGTGTAATATATTTATAATTATTTAAAAGGGGAGTGAACAGTAGTTACTCCCCTAGTTTATTATTCAAGTACCTTCAGATAATTTTACGATACTACTTTATTGTTCACTTAAACACATATTACTTCGTGCTTTTAAATAAAACCTTCTTATCTCCCTTTTGTAAGTTATATTTCAAAATTTCAAACTCACCTGCATTTTTTGCTCCCTTAACTATATCTACCATAATAAAATTATCACTGTCCATAAGCTTAGGATAGCTAATTAGGTTGGTATCATTAATATTTATACTATTTACAACCTTATCACTGGTATCTAAAACAACCACCTTTGAACTTCCATTATTGGATTCTTGCTTTAAGGAAATGCCCCAGTTAAAGTAAGAGCTTTCTGTATAAACCGACCCTTCAGAAACAACTCTGGAGTTTAAATCTAAGATAGCTTGATTTTTATAATCGCTTATGATAATTTTACTACCATTTTGTTTAAAATAATCATTTTCATTATAATTTTTTAGGTCAGAAAAAAATATTTTTTCCTTACTTGGATACTCATAAATAGTATTATTTTCTATGGCTAATGCCCTATCGCCTTTAAAGCCTATGGGTGTGCCCTGCAGCTGGATTTTTTCTTTATATTCTGGTGCTTTTAACAAATATTTTTGTTTTCCATAAACGGATAAAGATCCTGTTTCACCTATAAATATATCCTTTATGGCCTCATTCTTAAAATTTCCCACTAGGTATGACTTCCAATTCATAAGGTCAGATGCTGCTACAGTTTCTTCTACCATGTCATATCTTACCATCCATGAACAGTCCATAGACCAATTAACATGTATATCAAATAAGTTACCATTTTGAAGCTTCATGGTTCTGCCTCTGTAGAAGTCTAATAAGTATACTGGTGCTTTTTCACTTTCAGTTAACTTTTTATCTTTATATGGGGTGGAGTTACCTATAACCACATAATTTCCGTCTGGACTAACTTTTATATCAAAACTAGATTTTTCTCCTAACTCTCCAGAGATTCCTAAATCTCTTAAATCTATGGCATTAGTAATCTTATTCATGTCTTGGTTGTAAACCAACAAATGAGTATAATTTCCAAAGATAATATTGCCTTTATCAGCATAATATACATTCCAAGGCATTCCCTTTACAGGAATATCATTCTTAAGTTCCTCTAATTCTTTTAATACATTTTCATGAATAGAATTGGTAGATTCTTTAGATGCTTCGGTAATTGCCAAATTATCTTGGGTAGATTTTTTAGCTTCTTGACCATCACTTGAAGACTTTGAATAGCCGCCTTTGATATTTATTTTATCAATTCCAATCATGCTTAAGGTCTTAGGAAGTAACATAAATACAAAGGAAGCTGCCGCTAAAGTAGCTATGAGCTTTTTATTTCGTATTAAGCCATATTTTAATTTGCTTATTAATTTAGTGTCATATTTATTTTTATCTATACTATCTAAAATACTCTGCTTTTTACTGGTGAAGTTTATTCCTGGAAAAGCTAAAACCTGTTGGAAACTATGAATAGTGGATAATCTTCTTTCATAAATTTCTCTGCATTTGTCACAGCTTTCTAAGTGATTTAACATTTCATTGCTATCTATGCTTCCTAATTCATTTTCTATATAATCCATTAAATTATCAGCGAATTTGTTGCAATTCATAGTCCTCACCCCTTTTTACCAGATTATTGCGGGATAGATATTTTTCGTACTTATCATAAATCTTGTAGTAACGTTTTTTTACTGAAGATAAACTCATGTTCAGCATATCTGCAATATCATTAAAGGTCAGTTCATGTTTTGTGTATCTTAAAGTAAGAATCTGCTTGTCTATAATATCTAAAGTTCTTATAAAACTTTCTATAGTTTCTTTAAGTTCTCTAAATTCTATGATTTCTTCTGGAGAAGATTCATTAGAACAAATTGGACCTATATCATCTAAGTTTACACTCTTCACTTTTCCCTCTTTCCTTATATAATCTATAGTCTTATTTCTTGCAATTCTATAAAGCCAAGCCGAAAATTTATAATCAGACTTATAGGTAAAAAGTTTATTATAAGCCAAAATAAAAACCTCTTGAGTTAAATCCTCCGCGGTTTCTTTATCCCTCACCATTTGATAAATAAATCTTGCAATAGAAATTTCGTAACGATTTATGATAAGCTCGAAGGCTTGGACATCACCATTCAATATTCTTTCCACTATTTCTTTATCCTGCAATAACATCACCTCCGCTGTTTTAAAGTAAAAGCAGCCGATACTTTCCTATATATTTCTACGTATCAATCTTAGGAAAAGATACTTTTAAAATTAAATATTTAAATTTACGTTACATTATATCTACTAAAGCGTCTTCCCATGATTTTTTATAATAAGTTACTGCAAAATTAAAAATTCTAACATTAGTTGATATCTCTTTAAATATTTCTCTTTGAAACTATTCATTAATAGTTTCACCCTCTTATATATGTTCAGCAAATCTAACAATTCCTAAACCTACAATTTTCAATAAAAATATTAGGTAACATTCACAGAATTATATAAATCAATTCTGTGAATGTTACCTAAAAGTATTGCATTATTAATCCAACCCTATTGCTTCTCTTATTTGTGTTTTGTAAACATCAGCTTTAGCTCCATATATAACTTGAACACCATCACTAACTTGTACTACTCCATTGGCTCCAAGCTTCTTCCATAAAGCTGTATCTCCAACTAATACTTTATCTTTTACCTTTACTCTTAATCTAGTAAAACATGCATCTACAGATAATATATTATCTTGTCCTCCCAAGCCTTCTATTATTTCATATAAAATTTCATCTTTAGCTGTTTCTTTTTTACTAACTTGTGTTTCCTCTGTATCTTCTTCTCTACCTGGAGTTTTATAATCAAACTTTAAAATCATATATTTAAACGTAAAATAATATAAGAAGAAAAATGCTGTTCCCAAAATTGGTATCCAAATCCAATTTGATCCTTTATCAGACTGCATAATACCATTAAATATTGTACTTAAGAATGGTCCTCCAAAAGCTGAAGTACCTGGTACATTTACCTGTAATAAATAAGTTAATAAATATGCTAACCCAGCATACAAAGCATGAACTACAAATAACATTGGTGCAACAAATAGAAATGCATATTCTATAGGTTCTGTTATTCCTGTAAAAAACGCTGGAATAGCTGCTGCAATAATTAGTCCTTTAACAAATTTTTTCTTTTCTGGTCTTGCAGTCTTATACATTGCAAAAGCAGCACCTGTTAATCCAAAAGCAGCTATAATAACTTTACCATTCATTACGAATCTAGTGATATTTATATCAAACATTGCAGTTGGAGATGCTAACTGTGCTTGATATATGTTAACTGCCCCTTCTATAGTTTTACCATCAATTAATGCAGATCCTCCTAAACTTGTAAAGAAGAATGGTAAATATACAAAATGATGTAATCCAAAAGGTAATAATGCACGTTCTGCTAATCCATAAATAACTGTGCCAAAAGCTCCTGTTGAATTTATAATAGCGCTAAGGGATGTTAATCCACCTTGAATTATTGGCCAAATTCCTGCCATAACTAATCCTAAAAATACTGAAGCTACTATTGAAATCATTGGCACAAATTTTGTACCACTAAATATACCCAATACTGGAGGTAAGGATATATTATAGAATTTGTTATGTAAAAATGCTACTAGAAAACCTACTATAATACCGCCAAATACTCCTACATCTAAAGAAGGAATACCTAAAACCATTGATTGTCCTGTTTGTAATTTAGCTGGATTTAATTTTCCTAAATCTATTAATAATGTGCTCATTACGTTATGCATAACTATAAAGGATAAAAATGCCGCTAGCGCTGCAACTCCTTTTTCTTTTTTTGCATAGCCTATTGCTATAGAAATTGCAAATATAACTGGTAAATAGCTAAATACTGAATTACCTGCTGCTTTAAATATCTTAAATACCAATTGTAAGAAATGGTTTTCAAGAAAAGGCATAGTTTTTATAAGGTTAACACTTGAAAAAGCTGAGCCTATTCCCACGAGGATGCCTGCTATGGGTAATAGCATAACTGGGGTCATTAGAACTTTACCTAGTTGTTGAAATGCTGAAAAATACTTTGAATTCTTCATTAATATCTCCTCCTTTTTATTGTGGTCGACTTAGCAAAAGCCAAGCCAACCAGTATATTTATTTTAAATCAGGCCAATATCCTTTATTAGCTTCTATTAATTTATCTAAGATCTTTCTAGCCACTTTTGCTGACGGGATTGTTTTATTTAAAGTTAATGCTTCTAATGCTCTTTGGTATGAATTTTCAAATACAGCATCCACTGCAAGCTTTTCAAAGGCAACTTGGTTTTCAATCAATCCTTTATAGAAAGTTGGAATTTCTCCAATAACTATTGGCTCTGGACCCCAGCTTCTTAGGTAGCATGGAACTTCAACCATAGCATCTTTAGATAAGGTTGGTATTGAACCATTATTTTCTACTATAACTAAATATCTATTTCCCTTGTTATATGCTATAGATGCTGCTACATCTACCATGAAATCTCCAAATGCATTAAATAAATCTAAATTTACTTTATGCTTCCCTTTTGATTCATCAATCAGCCTAGCTTCCTCAAACATTTGTTTTTCTCTTCCATCCATAACCATGTTAGCTCTTGTATACTCTTTATTGCTCTTTTCAACAACTTCCTTAGGATACAGATAATATTGTAAATAAGTATTTGGTAAAAAGTCAGGAAAATCTTCTAAAATTTCTTTAAAATTACTCCATGTCTTCTTCCAATCTGGATCCGAATGGTGCTTATCATGTGATGCCGCCAATCCAGACTCTAAAATCTTTTCTCTTAATTCAGGTAACCTATCTACACCATTTTTGTCATATAATTTTGTCCACCAACCAAAATGGTTTAATCCGAAATAAACTGGATCTAATTCGTCATAGCTTTGTAAACCTAACATTTTAGCAAAAGATAATTGAATTGCTACTGGCATATCGCAGATATTTAAGATCTTTTCATTGTTATACTTTCTTCTAGTGGCTTCAGCCACTATAGCTGCAGGATTACTATAATTAATTATCCAAGCATCCTTATTATATTTTCTAATATTATCTATCATTTCAAAAACTCCTGGAATAGACCTTAATCCATATGAAAATCCGCCAGCTCCACAAGTTTCTTGTCCTACTACATCAAATTCTAGGGGAATTTTTTCATCCTTTTCTCTCATTTTTAGTCCACCTTGTCTTATTTGAGCAAAGGCAAAGTCTATATCTTCATATGCTACTTCAGGGTTTGTGGTCACAACATACTCAACCCCTTCTTTTAAGTCCTTTATTAATTGCTTACATATTTTATCTACTACCTTTAATCTTTCTTCACTGATATCATATAGAACTAGCTTCCTCAACGGAAACTCTTCTTGCTTTTCCACTAAACTCTTTATAATTCCTGGAGAATGAGAACTTCCTCCACCTACTATTACAACGCTAAACTTCTTCATAGTTTATATCTCCTCATTATTTAAAATTTGGCCAATATTCCTTATTTGCTTCTATTAACTTATCTAGGACCTTTCTTGCTTTCTTGGCATCAACTATGGTTCTATTTAGTGTTAATGCTTGCAATGCTTTTTCATAAGAACCTTCATAATAGGCATCCACTGTTAACTTTTCATATGCTAATTGTGATTCTATTAAGCCTTTATGGAATACTCCTATTTTGCCTACTGAAAGTGGTCTTGGTCCATTTGCTGTTAATATTGCTGCTACTTCTACCATTGCATCATCTTGAATATTAGATATAGTTCCGTTATTTTCTACAATCACAATAAATATCTTTCCTTGGTTATATGCAATAGATTCTGCAACTTGGATCATAAACTCACTATGAGCATCATTGTGAACCATCTTGCAATTCTTTACTGTTCCTTCTTCTGCAACTTTTCTACATTCTTCAAATACTCTCTTTTCTCTTCCATCCATTACCTCGTTTGCTCTAGTATAATTAGGATTTAATTTTGCCCCTTTATATTGTGGATATAGATAATATTGAAGATAGGTATTAGGCAAGTATTCTGAAAAGTCCTCACATATATCCTGAACCATACCATATGTGTCTAACCATGACTTATCCCTTTGCTCAGCATCCACTGGAAGAAATCCTTTTTCATGTATTAGCTTCTTCAATTCAGGTACAAGATCTTTTCCTTCTTCGTCATAAAGATGTGTAAACCAACCAAAATGATTTAGCCCAAAATATACCGGTTCAAAGCTTTTAGATTCTCTTCCTAAAATTCTTCCATAGGATCTTAGAAGATTTACTGGTTGATCGCATATATTAAGTATTCTTTTATCCTCTGGAAATTCTCTTCTTAAAGCTTCTGCAACTATTGCAGCTGGATTAGTATAGTTTAGTATCCATGCATCTTTAGAATATGTTCTTATATCATTAATTGTTTTTATCATATCTCTTATAGATCTTAGTCCATATGCAAATCCGCCTGCTCCACAGGTTTCTTGTCCTATTAAACCCATACTTAGTGGAATCTTCTCATCTTTTTCTCTCATGGCATATCCACCAGTTCGCATTTGCATAAAAACAAAATCCACATCATTATATGCCTCTTCAACCTTGGTTGTATATTTAAAATCTAGCTCTGGATACTCTTCTTTAAATAATACTTTAGCAAATTCTCCAATTACACTTTGTCTTTCCTCATTTATATCAAATAGCACTAATTTATTTACTGGAAATCTTTCTTTTAACTTACATAATGTTTGCAATAATCCAGGCGTCCAAGTACTTCCTCCACCTACAAGTGTTACATTAAACTTTCTCATTAAACACATCTCCTTTATATAATAAACTGTTGTTTGTTTATCTAAGTACGTTTATAATTATAATGTGATTTAAAAAAATTTAAAATGACTTTGAAAACATTCTCAATTTTATTCAAAAATTAAAAAAGTTTCACTTTGTGAAACTTTTTTCATAATAAAAGAATCAATTTATTATACATATTACTACATAATTTGCATCACCTTAACCACAACTCTTAAGTTAATTTCACCATACCTACAGATAGTATTAACTACTTTAATAAGTAAATTTAGTTACTAATTGCATATTCTTATAGAATTTTTAACACCATGAAATATAATACTTTAGTGCACTAAGCTTAGGGGGGTACCTATGGACTTCTATAATAAAATCAGCATAAATACAGAAAAGCTGAATAAAAATGAACTGGAAATATTAAATTTTTGTATGAAAAATGCTAATAAAATTAAAGAAATGAAAATAAATGATATAGCTGCTCAAACTTTTACATCAGCCGCTTCCATAGTTAGATTTTGCAAAAAACTTGGTTTTTCAGGATTTGCTGAATTTAAAGCAGCAATTACCTTAAATACTGAGGAAAGTAGCAAAGAACATATAGACTATTATCCAGATCTATTTAGTGATATTAACAAGTCTATTGAGCTTATAAATGAACCAATTATCGATGATGTTCTAGAATTAATACATAATGCCAATAGAATTGAATTCTTTGGCGAAGGTTCTTCTAGAATTGTATGCTCTGAAGTTGCTAAGAAATTTAGAACCATTGGCAAAACAGCTTTCAATTATGATGATAATAGTATGATGTATATATCTGCTAACTATTTAACTCCTAAAGATCTTATTTTTGCAGTTTCAATTTCTGGAGAAACATCCCAAATATTAAAAGCATTAAATATAGCTAAAATTAGAGGAGCTAAAATTATTTCTCTAACGGATATTAGCAATAACTCACAGTCAAAATTAGCAGATAAATCTCTTTTTATAACCTCCACCTCTTATAAAAGAGATAATATAAATATTCAATCTAGAATCCAAGCTCTTATAATAGCTGAATATGTGTTTTTTAGATACTTAGAGAAATATTTTTAATAAATTAAAGAAGCCGAATCCCCCAGATTCGGCTTCATAGTGCCCCCTAAGTATTAACTTTAAACTGTTTTACATGCTAACAAAGTTTTCATTCTATTTATATATACTAATAACCCCTTAATTTAAGAACATTTTTTTATAATACTACTATTTAAGTTTATGAATAAATAATCCGCTCCTTAATTTAGGCTCAAACCAGGTAGACTTTGGCGGCATTATTTTTCCTGCATCTGCTATACTCATAAGATCATCTATAGTCGTAGCATACATGGAAAAAGCCACTTTCATTCCATTCTCTACCCTTATCTCTAATTCTTTAAGCCCTCTAATTCCACCAACAAAGTCAATTCTTTTATCCGTTCTAGGATCTTCAATGCCCAGTATAGGAGAAAGAAGATTATTTTGTAATATAGAAACCTCCAACCTCTTTACAGGGTCTTTTGAATCATAAGTACCTTCCTTTGCAGTAAGCTCATACCATTTACCCTCTAAGTACATTCCGTAGGTATGCTTACTTTCAGGCTTATAAGGACCATCTTTTTCATGCATTTTAATATGAAAATTTTCACTTATCTTATGCATAAACTCTTCCGTAGAAAGCCCATTTAAATCCTTAACCACCCTGTTGTAATCCATTACATAAAGGTCCTCATCAGGAAATATTACAGATAAGAAGAAATTAAACTCCTCCTCACCAGTATATGCTGGATTTTCTTTTCTTCTTTTTAAACCTACCTTAACGGCAGATGCTGATCTGTGGTGTCCGTCCGCAATATATAAATAATCCACCCCATGAAATAAACTACTTATCTCATCAATAACTTTTTTATCATCAATAACCCAAACTATATGTGATATTCCATCTTCCGAAGTAAAGTCATATACAGGTGTCCTTTTAGTCCAATTATCTATAATACTTGATATACTTTCCTTATTTCTATAGGTTAAAAATATTGGCCCTGTATTTGCATCACAATAGTCTACATGGTTAAATCGATCTCTCTCTTTATCTTCCCTAGTATGTTCATGCTTTTTAATGATATTATCTAAATAATCATCAATAGAGGTACATCCCACCAATCCAGTTTGTTCTCTACCCTCCATTATCTGTCTGTATATATATAAGCAAGGCTTATTATCCTCTATAAGCACTCCGTCCTCTATCATTCTATAGAGATTATTCCTAGCTTTTTCATATACCTTTTTATTATATATATCTATATTTTTATCTAAATCTATCTCTGCCTTGTCCACATGAAGGAAGGAATATGGATTCCCCAATACCATTTTCCTAGCTTCTTCAGTATTCATTACATCATAAGGAAGTGCTGCTACCTTATGTGCATACTCTTTGGCTGGTCTCACCGCTTTGAAGGGTCTAACTATTGCCATGTCTTGTCCTCCTTAGACATTGTTGTAGCTTGGCAAGAGAGTAATTTGTAATTAACCATTACCATAACTTATTCTCTTGCCTGTTTAATAAGTAATCTTATTAATCAATAAGCTTTTATATAAACACTCTTATTGGTTTTTATAAGCCTTATTTTGCATGAAAATTTTACTTATTAAAGAAGGTTTTTAATATTTGTACTATCTCTTCACCTATTCTTGTTTGAGCTTCTGCAGTAGCAGCTCCGATATGAGGAGTAGCACTTACCTTTGGATGATTAACAAGTTCTAAGTTTTTAGTAGGCTCCTCTTCAAAAACATCTATACCCGCTCCAGCTACCTTTCCGCTTTCTAGCGCAGCTAATAGCGCTTTCTCACTTACTACCTTTCCTCTGGAACAGTTTATAAGATACACTCCATCCTTCATCATGGCAAATTCCTTTTCTCCTATGAGAGTACCCTTTTCCTTATCATAGGGTACATGTAGAGAAATAAAATCTGCTTTACTTATTAATTCTTCCATAGTACAAAACTCATATTCCTCAAAGCCTTCCAACTTTCCACGACGGCTGGTATAAATTACATTCATACCTAAAGCCTTAGCTCTTTTAGCAAGTTCTCTTCCTATCCTTCCGAAGCCTATAATTCCCAGGCTCTTTCCTCCTAATTCTATGCCTTCGTATTTCTTCTTTTCCCACTTTCCTTCTCTCATGGTAACATTAGAAATATGAATAAATCTGGTTAAAGCAAACATGTGACCCAATGCTAACTCTGCCACAGAAGCACTGCTGGCATTGGGAGTATTCATAACTTTAATGCCTTTGCTTTCTGCATAGGCCACATCGATATTGTCTACTCCCACTCCTCCTCTTATTATAAGCTTAAGCTTTCCCCCCATGGCTGCATCTATGATAGGTTCTCTCACCTTTGTAGCTGAACGAACTACAAGAGCATCAAATTCTTTAAGCTTTTCACCTAGAGCCTCCGGCTCATAATGCTGCTCCACCACTTCAAAACCAGCTGTTTTTAAACTTTCCACCCCTGACTTTTCCATACCATCTGTAATTAATACTCTAAACATAATTATATTCAACTCCTAAATTTATAACTTGAGTATATCTTCTATATTAGAAAGAAGTTCTTTAATATCTTCCATTTGCATATCAGCCATATGTGCTATTCTAAAGGTTTTATCCTTAAGCTTGCCATATCCGTTGGAAAGCTGCATGCCTCTAGCGCCTAACTCTTTATTAAGAGCAGCCACATCAATTTCCCTAGTATTTTTTATGTTAGTTAAGGTATTAGACCAGTATCCTTTTTCAGGGAATACTTCAAAATGCTTTTCTGCCCAAGCTCTAACCACTTCTGCCATGGATATATGCCTTGCAAATCTATTTTCTAATCCTTCTTCATTTAATATATAATCAAGCTGATAATCTAAAGCGAACATATGAGATAATGATGGTGTGGATGGATATTGGTAATCCTTCTTTTGAATGTATTTGTAGAGAGCTAAAAGGTCAAGATATACTCCTCTAAAAGGAACCTTTTCTGCTCTTTCCCTGGCTTTTTCTGAGAAAGTACAAATTGCCATTCCTGGAGGAAGTCCTATAGCTTTTTGAGTGGAAGTTATACAGATATCAACGCCAAGCTTGTCTACTTCTATCTTAGTTCCAGCAGCAGAACTTACTGTGTCCAAGCAATAAACAACCTCTGGATATTTTTTCATTACTTCAGCTATTTCATCCACTGGATTCATTATTCCAGTTGAGGTTTCGTTATGAGTTACAGTGATAAGATCATATTTGCCAGTAGATAATACCTCATCGATGAGTTCAGGCTTTGTAGGTTTTCCCCATTCTGCCTCATATAGATCTGCAGGTACATTGTTATATTTCGCCATTTCGTACCATCTGTTACCAAAAGCGCCTACAGAAAATACTGCTGCTCTCTTAGCTGTACAAGATCGTACTGCTCCTTCCATGAGACCACTTCCAGATGTAGTAGACAGAAGTATCTCACTTTCTGTGTAGAAAAGCTTTCTCATGTTGTCACTGATTCTTCTTTGTAGAGCCGAAGCATCCTTGCTTCTATGTCCTATCATAGGTTCAGACATTTTCTTAAGAACCTCGGGCCTAACCTCTACAGGTCCTGGTATAAATAGTTTTTTGTGCATTATGTTACCTCCTACGGTATTTTAAAATTAATGCATGTCTTTCCAAAGCTGAAGTAAATTCTAATAATACCATTTTATCATCTGTTAATAATTTACACAATATTCATTCAAAAAAATATTATGAATTTTCACAATTTTCACATGTTAAATTTATAACTTTTTATAACTTTATCACAAAGCATTGTGATAATACTATTTATAAGTGTTCCTTTTAATCAAACTAAATCTGAAGCTAAGGATCACTTGATTCAAAAATAATATTTTCTTATTAAATTTTAATATGTATATAAAAAAGTGACAAAGTGGAGGTTTAACTCCACTTTGTCACTTATCACGTGCCTGCCACCTCCTAAGTTAAAATTCCGTGAGGGTGGAATTTTTCGGCTGAACTTAGGTGGCTAGGCTAAAGTTATAATGTTATTTATAAAATATATTATCTTACCTTTTCGTCTTTAGTAATAACTCCATCTTCTATGGATAGCACTCTGTCGGCACTGGAGGCTATATTAAGATCGTGGGTTATCACTATTAAGGTTTGATTATATTTTTTAACTGAAAATTTTAATAACTCTAGTATTTCTTTTGAGTTTTTACTATCTAAATTGCCTGTGGGTTCATCGGCCAATATTATTGAGGGCTTGTAGGCAAGAGCTCTTGCTATGGATACCCTCTGCTGCTGCCCTCCAGAAAGTTCTGAGGGCAAGTGATGAAGCCTGTCTTTTAAGCCTAAAATATTTACTATTTCACTTATATATTTATCATCTGGCTCCTTATTATCTAATAAAAGGGGCATAAGCATATTTTCCTCTGCAGTAAGCACTGGAAGAAGGTTATAGAACTGAAATATAAAACCTACATTTCTTCTTCTAAATACAGACAATTCCTTTTCCTTAAGGTTATATATATTTTTTCCGTTAATTATAACTTCTCCACTAGAAGGCTTGTCTATTCCTCCTAGAAGGTGTAGTAGTGTGCTTTTACCTGATCCACTAGGGCCTATTATAGCTGTGAATTCCCCTTCATTAATGGTTAGGTTTATATTTTTAAGGGCTTCTACTTTGGTTTCGTTGCTGCCATAATTTTTACAAAGGTCTAAAGTCTTAACTATTTCCATGGTTATTCCTCCATTTTTATAGTTTCTATTATATTGCTGGTATTTATCTTTTTTAGTGGAGGATAACTAGAAAGTAAAGTAATAATTATTGTACCTACTCCTCCAATAAGCATTCCAATCCAAGGTATTTTATAATCAAAGGTAGACATCATACCAAAAATCTTATACATTATATAGCTTAAGATACTGCCTATTATACTGCCCCAAAAGGCTGCGATAATGCCATAAATCAAACCTTCCATCCATACTTGCCTCTTTACCTGCTGCTGAGACATACCTATGGCTTTAAGGGATGCAAATTCTCTTCTTCTAAGGAGCAAGTTAGTATTTATGGTGTTTAATATATTTAATGATCCTATAAGTACTATAATAGTAACAAAACCATATAAGAAAACACTCATTATCAGTTTGCTCTGCCTATCTCTTTTTGCTCTCTCATAGAAATCTTCCATAGATATTCCTTTGTCATTAGAAATATAACTTTTAAGTTCATCTAAAGCTTTGTTTCTATCTACATTCTCATTTAAAATAATGTTTATTTGACTAAACTTTTCTGTTTCAATAGCTTTAGCATATACCTTTTCTGTGGTTATGAAATTTATAGGATCTTCCCTGCTAATGGTAACAGGAACCGTATCAGCTATAGCTACTATTTTAAATTTATTGCTTTTTGTTATCTCTGGAAACTTCTTTTCTTCATCATAAGACTTCATAATGTTTTGATTAGCATCCAGTATAACTTCATCTCCCACCTTTAAATTAGTAGGATTTATTTTATATATTTTTTCCTCTGAAGGATTATAAACTCTAGAGTCCTGCACCAAGATAATTCCATTAACCTTATTAATTTCATCTTCATTTATCTCACCTTCTATAAGGTGATTTTTAGTGGTTTCTAAAAAATCTTTGTCATATCCATATAAAGAAGCTTGATTAAAATAAACATATTTCTCTCCATGTATATTATAAATAGTATTTAAAACTCTTCTACTTTTTTCAATGTAATCCATGTTAAATTTATTGCTTTGTATAAAAGCAGGAGTATAATTTATGTTTTGCTTATAAGCTTTTCTTATAAACTCCTGAGAATTTAATTTTTTAAGATAATTATCATCAAACCCATTCTTCTCACCGCCACTTTTTCTAAGCTGAAGGTCAAAGATATAATCTACATTGGAAGGGTTAGATCTCATGGTGTAATTCATAAAGGAATTAAAAACTATAAACAGCACTATACTTATAACTAAAGAAGCTACAGTAACAGTAAATCTTCTGCGGTTTCTTCTAATATTTTTATAGGCTAGCTCTCCTTCTACTCCAAATAATTTTCTTATTAAGAAGCTAGATCTCATTCTTTTAAATCTTTCTTTTTTTATGGAACCGGTATTTCTTACCGCTTCTAAAGGTGATATCTTCCCTGCAAGCTTAGCAGGTTTCCTAGCTGAAAAATATATGGTAACTGCCCCTAATATAAAGCTTGTAATTATGACTTTAGCATTAATATACATATCCATACCCTTAAAGGAAGCAAAGCTGGTAGAAGATAATATGTACACCAACACCTTAGAAGCTAGAAGGCCGCTTATTATACCTAGAGGAATTCCAATTAGACTAAGGGTTATAGCCTCTTTAAGCACCATATTTCTCACTTGTTCTGGAGAAGCTCCAATGGATCTTATTATGCCTATTTGCGTTATACGCTCCATAACTGAAATCTGAAAGATATTATATATAACCAATATAGTGGATATAACTACTAACACAACTAGAAAGGCAACTATAAGTGTAAGAGAATCATTTACATTGGCATAAAGTCCCTTACCTTTTAAGGTTAAAAGCCTATTGTTATATTCTATAAGCCTTTCCGGCTCTTCATCATAAAGTTTAAAATCTCTAGCTATTTTCATACCTGTTTCATAGGCAGAATCTATTTTTTTCATGTGAGCATAAATATTATAGTTTTTATTAGCATCATAAGTTTTTTCTTGAGAAGGCAGTGTAATAGCCTTAAATATATATCCATCAGAAAAGTAAAATTGGGACTTTAGTATACCAGTTAAGGTATAACTTCTTTTTTCCACAGGCTTTATAGTCTCATTAGTATCCCAATAATTAGCATCTACTAATTCTTTTCCGCCAGCATCATATCTTTTTACTATATCTAATTCTAGTTTATCTCCTATTTTTAAGTCCTTAGGTAAATATTTAAAGGAATTTTCTTCTAATGCTATTTCATCCTTATTTTTAGGCATCCTTCCATCTTTCATAACTATTGGTAATGTAGATAAAGCATCTTCATCATAGCTTTCAATGCTTAGGTATCTATAATTAGGAGTTTCAGGATTTTTCTTTTTTTCTTCTTCAGTGGTCCTGCCAATTAACCCATTACCTTCTATGCCCACCACTCCAGCTTTATCAAAGTTTGTATGGGATATTACCTGACTTACCTTATTCCCTTTAACCCCTTTAAACTTTATATGATAATTTCCTTGAGTTTCAATTATATTTTTAATTTCATTTTCTCTATAAGAGTTTACTAAAGTACCTATGGAAGTAAAAAGTGCCACAGAAAGAATAATTCCTATGATGGTAAGCACACTTCTTTTTTTCTGTGATTTTAAATACTTATATGCTATTTCACTAAAATGTTTCATAATAACCCCCTAAGAGAAATCCTTAATCATACTTCAATTATAATATTAATACATAAAGCTTACAGATAAATGAAATTTAATCTTACAAATTAGTAAGGAAGGTGCCAGGCACTGTCACGTGTCTGGCACCCCTTATAAAATAAAAACCCTGCAGTATAAACCGCAGGGTATAGATTTCAAGATTCTAGTATTGTCTTCTTGGTCCTCTATTGTTGTTTTGTTGCTTTCTTGCTTTTCTGCAATCAACGCATCTTTGTGGTTCGTTTTCGAATCCTTTTTCTTTATAGAAAGCTTGCTCGCCTTCAGTAAATACGAATTCTTTTCCGCAATCTTTGCAAACTAAATTCTTATCTGCCATTTTAAAATTCCTCCTTTTCTCGAAGATTATAAAGATTTAATGCGGCATAACAATAATCTCTCGAAAAAAGAGGATATGTTGTTCCTGGATTAAATCATATATTGAATTAACAATACGACATAACTATAACATAATTAAATATCATAATCAATAGATTTTTTATTTATTTTACTGGTAAAAACCTATTTTAAGAAAACAATTTCAAACTCAGTTCCAAAGCCTATTTCACTCCTTACATTGATGCTCCCGCCTTGGCTTTCTATGATGGATTTTGAGAGAGCTAGGCCTATTCCTATGCTATCACTTTTAACGGAATTTTTGCCACGGTAAAATCTCTGAAAGATATGAGGTATATCCTCCTTTGGTATTCCATATCCGGTATCAGCGATGATAATACGGGTAAATACAGGTGTATTCTCTAGTTTTATATATATGTTATTACCTTCAGGGGTATGCTCTATACAGTTTTTAATTATGTTGGTATATGCCTCTACCATCCAGTTTTCATCTAATAAAAGCATTATATTGTTATCTTTATTTTCAAATATTATATTTTGATTTTTTTCCTTCCATTTTACTCTTAAGGAATCCACAGCTTTTTCTATAGCTCTGACCACGGGAGTTTCTATATATTCAAATTTGATAGCTCCTGCTTCTAATCTTGCTATTTTTAATAGATTAATTATAAGCCATTCCATGCGAATCAGCTGTGCTCTGCTCCTTAGTAAGAATTCCTCTCTTGTATTTTCATCCTCTATATTGCCCTCTAAAAGTAAATCATTAAAAGCTATTAGAGAAGAAAGGGGCGTTTTTAGCTGATGAGAAATATCAGATAATATGTCTTTTAAAAATATCTTTTCCTTTTTGGAAAGCTCCATGCCTTTTTCTATCCTACTGGCCATTTCATTAAATTGGTGACCTAAAATTGCAAATTCCCCTTCTCTATCATCTTCAAGCTTTATAGAAAAGTCTCCTTCCACAATCTTCTCAGCACTTTTAGACACGGTTCTAATCTTTTTTAGTATTTTTGTATAATCTCTAAAAACCACTAAAAAGGTTACCAGTAATAAAATAAAAATATATATGCCTACATTATTTTTTATATATTTTTCAAAACTTGACACTTCAGGTATCAAGGATACATTCATACTTTTATCATATCCATATTTCTTTAATGCGAGCTGTGCCTTGGTATTAGTTTTAGGAGAAATCTCTTTAGTAAAATAACCTACTATTTCACTTTCCAACTCAGGATGCTTTTCTATAATTGCTCCTGCGATGGATGAATTATGTTCTATAAGCTTCTCTGAAAAACCCTTCAATTGAATATTGAAGAGAAATATTGATAGTACATAAAAGATTACAAATAATATTAGAAATTTTAAAGCTATCCTCTTAACTTCAGGATTTCTATAAATTGAATTCATTCTCACACCTCATACATAAAAAATTTCACCCATGACGATTAATAATTCATCAAGAATTCCATCTATAACCCAAACCTCTTACTGTGGTTATAATATCCGGAGCAGCTGGGTTGTCTTCCACTTTTTCTCTAAGGCGTCTTATGTATACTGATAGAGTATTATCATCTACAAATTCACCTGCAGAGTCCCATAGTTTGTCCAAAATTTGATTTCTAGAAAGAGCAGCATCTCTATTTTGCATAAAAAGTAGTAGCAGCCTATATTCTAAAGCTGTTAATATCATTTCATCTCCATCTTTAAATGCTTTTCCTCTTAATGTATCTATACCTATTCCACGACTTTCTATTACAGCTGTGTTATTAACATTATTGCTAGAATTCCTTCTAAGTACAGCTTTTATTCTGGAAAGCAGTTCCTTTATTCTAAAAGGCTTTGTTATATAATCGTCTCCCCCCATATCTAGACCCATTACTATATTTACCTCTTCATCAAAGGAAGTAAGAAATATTATGGGTATGGAAGAATCTTTCCTTACTTCTTTGCAAAAATCATATCCATTTCCATCTGGAAGCATTACATCCAATAATATAAGGCTAAAGTTATCCTCTAGAAAAATTTCCTTCGCCATTTTAATATTAGGAGCTTTAAAAACCTCAAAGCCCTCATTTTTTAATGTATATTCCAGAGCTACCGTTAACGCGGCATCATCTTCTACCAAAAGTATTTTGGTCATTAAATTCCCCCCATTCCAAACAATACACTTATTAAGCTATTATTCTTTAACCCATAGCTAACCACTCCTAATACCCCACTTCTTCAGGTGGTGGTATAATGAGTGCTAAGCTCATGGATAAGTGATTCTCTATTATGAATTATAAAAATATAAGGTCTAAATCACGTAAATGTAGATTATAAAATATAACTATAAATCCAATGAAAATAAATACAACATTTAACTGTATTATAAACTAATTTATAACATATGTCTTTTCATAATAAATACCTTTTCAAAAAAAATCTCTCCAAGGTAATAACACCTTAAGAGAGATTTATTTCACATGTAATTATAGATTGATAGTGTTTAAGAGTTAAGAGTTTTACCTTAGGTATTACCCTTATTAGAGATTGTATATCTCAGAATATTTATTATTTAAATATTCAACAAAATATTTAGCTGTAAGTTCTTCACCAGTTACCATTTTTATAAGCTCTGCTGGCTTGTATACAGCTCCATGCTTATGGATATTGTCTTTTAGCCAATTATGAATTTCTTTTAGATTGCCTTTTGCTATTTCATCATACATATTTGGCATATCCTTAAGCATCTTATTTAAGAACTGAGCTCCATAAAGGTTACCTAATGCATAACTTGGGAAATATCCAAATAAACCTGATGCCCAATGGGTATCCTGCATAACTCCTTCTGAATAGGTTTCAGCCTCTACACCTAAATACTCTTTATATTTTTCATTCCAAGCTTTAGGGAGCTCCTCTACAGTAACTTCATTATTGATTAAAGCTTTTTCTAGTTCATATCTTATGATTACATGAAGGCTATAAGTTAGCTCATCCGCTTCAGTCCTTATAAGAGATGGCTGTATCACATTTATAGCTTTGTAGAATTCTTCAAAATCTACATTTTCAAACTGAGAAAATGTCTTTTTAGCCTCTGGGAAGAAAAACTGCCAAAAAGCTCTACTTCTTCCTATAATATTCTCATAAAATCTTGACTGGGATTCATGTATTCCCATGGAAGCACCAGAAGCAAGCCCTGTTCCCTTAAGTTCATCGGGAATATCTTGCTCATATATAGCATGTCCACCTTCGTGTATAGTGCTGAACAATGCGCTTCTAAATTCATTCTTTAAATATTTAGTTGTTATTCTTACATCCTTGTTTCCAAAGTTAGTGGTAAAAGGATGAACACTTTCATCTAATCTGCCAGCTTCAAAATCAAAGCCCATTTTGTCTAGAACAAACAATGAAAATTCTTCTTGCTCCTTTGTGGTAAAGTTCTTTTTAAAGAAACTGTCATCTATTTTTACGCTGCTATTTTTTATTTTATTTAAAAGCTCTACTATCGAATCTCTAAGATCAGAAAAAATCTTATCCAGTTTTTCCACAGTAATACCTGGCTCGTAGATATCTAGCATAGTGTTGTATTTATTGCCTTCATATCCGTAGTGTTCCACCAGTTCCTTTTGAAAATCTATAACCTTTTTTAAATGAGGCTTAAAGCTTTCAAAATCATTTTTATCCTTAGCTTCTTCCCAAGCTGCTTCTGAATTTGAAACTACTTGAGCATAGGCAACAGCTCTATCTTCAGGTACCTTTTTAGTGAGATCATAATTTTTCTTAGCGTTTTCCACCATAGATTTTTCTATAGCATTAAGCTCTTTAGAGTCTATAAGTGCATCTATAAACTCCTTCATTTTATCTGAGGTTTGAAGTTTATAAATCTCACCAGTAAGGAAAGCAAGCATTTCTCCTCTATCAGCCATAGCTTTTCTTGGAGCTCCCACTCTCATATCCCATTGAATAAGAGCAGAGGCCCCCATAAGATGCTCTAACTTTCTCATATGGCTTTTCATATCTCGAACCTTTACATTTACTTCGCTCATCTTTTTACCTCCTAAAAATTTATATGTTTATTTTTAATATTTCTCTGCTTACGATTTAATGGAGAAACCATACTCCCATGACTTAACTACACATTTTTCTTCTCTGATTTTTTATACTTTAATCTAGAAACAATACTGACTCCGTCTCTCTGCAATATTTCACCACTATACACTGTCCAAAATTTCTAGGACATCTTCTACATAAACAGTCTTTGGCGGTACCATCACAGGTTTTATTAAATTCAGGACAGTATTTGCAATTATCTCCTTCTGACTTCATATATACTCCTTCTTTTGTGTTTATAGGTTTTTATCTTCCTCAAATTTTTCTCTATAGTTTACCATTAAGCTACCTAAAATATCTCCTATGGCTGGAGGTGTATAGGTGATAGCATTGGCCCCTGCCTCTATAGTCTCTCTTATGCTGTCCTCAGTAGGTCCTCCTGTAGCAATAATAGGAAACTCGGGATACTGTTTTCTTATATTTCTAACTATCTTTGCGGTGTTTTTTGCACCAGATACGTTAAATATAGTAGTTCCTGCTTCTATTCTAGCAGGTATGTCTTCACAGTCTGACACTACAGTTACTATGATAGGTATATCTATAGTCTCTCTCATTTTCCTTATCACTTCATTAGGTGTAGGATTGTTTACCACTACTCCCATAGCTCCTTTGAATTCAGCATCTAAGGCTAGGTTAACCACCCTTTTACCTTGGGTTATGCCTCCACCAACTCCACAAAAAACTGGTACATCTGCAGCCATAACTAAAGCTTCAGTTATAACTGGCTGAGGTGTAAAAGGATAAACAGCTATTATTGCATCTGCATTAGTATTTCTTATTATAGCCACGTCTGTAGTAAATAAAAAGGACTTTAGTCTCTTTCCAAATATCTTTATACCACTAGCGCTTCTTATCACCTGGGGAACTTCAATCATATGGCTTCTTAAGGTTCCTTTTATCTCTGGTACATACTTTATTTCTTTTATTCTTTGTTCATCCATAATAATGCCTCCTATCAGATTTTTCCACTTAAATATAATTATATATTTTATAAGGGAATTATTAAATAGATAATACCCCATAATAAAAATTAAATTTTGTTATTAATTGTTTTACGCAATAATTAAATTATTTTAATAAAAATTAAAAATATTGCTTGAATTTAGTAATAATTATAATATAACATAGTAATATAAACTTTATATGAAAAGGAGAAAATTATGAAAAGGAGACTTTATCCTGCATATCAAGTTCACATAGTCATATTTCTAGCATTCTTAATTACAGGTTTTATTATGAATTCCCCTTCTGAGATAATAGGAGGAATAAAAAGTATAATATTAAACTCTGATATACTTATCACCGACTATGTAGAAATCGCTGGAGTAGGACCTACATTAGTAAATTCTGGCTTGCTTAGCTTAATGATAATAGCCTTCTATATATATCATGGAATAAAACCCAACGGCTCCACCATAATGTCTATATGGCTTACCGCTGGATTTGCTTTTTTTGGGAAAAATATATTAAATATATGGCCAGTAATCCTTGGAGTGTGGCTATATTCAAAATATAAGAAAGAATCTTTTATAAATTATATATTAATTGCAGTATTAGGCACTACTTTGTCCCCTGCTGTAAGCCAATTATCTTTTCAAAATATATTTCCTATTAATATTGGTGTGTTAATTGGTGTTATTATAGGCATATTCATAGGTTTTATACTCCCACCTTTAGCATCTAGCTGTATAAAGATACATCAAGGATATAATCTATATAATATAGGTTTTGCTGGAGGCTTGATAGCCATGATACTCATGTCCTTATACAGGATATTGGGCATAGAATTTGAAAAAAGGTTTATTTGGAATACAGGAAATAACCTGTTCTTTTCCATATTTTTATTGGGAATTTCACTATTTCTTATTATATATGGTATTATAAACAATGGGAAAAGCTTAAAAAATCTTAAGGCCATCCACGGTCATACTGGAAGACTAATAAGCGATTATTTCCTTCTATATGATAATGCAGCCTTTATAAATATGGGTATACTAGGAATCTTCTCTACCTTATATGTAATTGTTGTAGGAGGAGATTTAAACGGGCCTACTATAAGCGGAATCTTTAGTATTATAGGCTTTGGGGCATTTGGTAAGCATCTTTTTAATATAATACCTGTAATGATAGGAGCTATCCTTTCAGCATTTCTTAATATCTGGCAGCTTAATTCTCCTAATATGCTTCTTACCACTTTATTTAGTACTGGTTTAGCTCCTATAGCTGGTCAATTTGGCTGGCCCATAGGCATACTAGCTGGTTTTCTCCATGTGGCAGTAGCCATGAACATCGGTTACTTACATGGAGGATTAAACTTGTACAACAATGGATTTGCGGCGGGTTTTGTTGCCATGATACTAGTGCCTATAATAAGAGGATTTGGAAAAGGAGAATAAAATGAAGAAAAAAACTGCACTAAAACCTGTAGATCAAGTTAATTTAAAAATACTAAATGAACTTATAAACTTCTGTATGCATCATGGAGGTTCTCATATAAGCATGACCATGAAGAATTATGAACATGAAATGGTGATAGAAGTTTCCACAGAAATATCTAATATGGATGATGAGGTTATTACTACCCTTAGAAAATATTTAAATACTCCAAGACAACATGAAGTAGAGAGCTACTACTGGGAGCTTAGCGGGGAAGATGATAATGACAGCGAATTAACCCTAGTGGGAATGATGTCAGATGAGGCTGAAGTTAATTACCAAAATGATAATTTATATATAAAAGTTATAAGAAAAAAATAAGCTCCAATATTTGGAGCTTATTAAATTTCACATCTATAAGCGTTTTTTCCCTTATATCCCATTTCATTTAAAACGGCCATAACAACCTTCTTACCCACTTCATCTTCTTCCATCTGGCATAAGGCATCTTCTATATTCACCCACTCTGCCCCCTCAACCTCAGGAGACTTTGTTATCTCTCCAGATTCATAGTATCCCATATAAGTGAGCATAAGTAGTTCTTTATCTGCTAAACAGCTGCTTCCTAGGTATTTAATATCTTTTATTTCTATACCAGTTTCTTCTTTAACTTCTCTATATACCGTTTCTTCCACAGTTTCACCATTAGATACATAGCCGGAAATTAAAACCTTAGAATTTTTAAATATATAACTTTGTTTTAAAAGTAATATATCTTCACCTTTAACCACCGCTACTACTACAGTAGGCTTTGGAAGGTCAAAATACAATATTTTGTCGTATTCACAGTAAGGTACATTACCTTCATCATAACTGAATCTTTCTTTTAGTTCTTTTCCACATAACGGACAAAATCTATACCTCATTGTTATTCCCCCTATAGAAGCAAAATAAGCTGCTAATTAATATTTTAGCATATGGATAAATTCATTACTACAGTAAGATTTCTATCTCCTGATGCAATGTAATAGAATCCCTGGTAACCTTAGAATTAAAGGCAAATACATCCACTCCATTATCATAGGCATATCTTAAAGCCTCCCCAAAGTCTGGATCCATTTCATCATGAGGAGTGAAGGTTGAAGCTTCTTCCATCTGAATTAAAAATAAAACTCCTGCACCTCTGCCAGACTTTTTTACATCTACAAGTTCTCTAAGATGTCTTGCTCCCCTTATGGTAGGGGCATCAGGAAATTTAGCTAAGCCATTTAATTCATAGGTAACACCCTTAACTTCGAGAAAATATTCCTGAGGAATAAGACAGGAATCATCATAAGGTTCCATTGATAATTTAAAATCAAATCTACTGCTTCCAAATACCTTTTCTCTGAGTATAATATTGTACATGTCTAATAACTTTACTTTTTTATTAATTAATGCTTCTTCTACTACCTTATTAGGTATTTGAGAATCAATATTTATAAGTTTACCTTCTTTATATCCTGCAATAAGATCATAACCTGTTTTTCTGGTAGGATTAAGCTCTTCTCTTAATAACACTTCTGTACCTGGAATTAGAATTTCTCTACATCTCCCGGTATTAGGAACATGTACCATGATTTCCTTACCCTCTACTTCTATATACGCTTGAAATCTATTGGGTCTTTCAATAAATTTTGCACTAATAATATTCTTATTCATATACATGTGATTTTCTCCTTGTTTATTATAGTTATACACATTATCCACAGTTTTTATCCACAGTTTTGTGAATATCTGTTTATATCATCATTTGTTTATATTTAATTATTCTTAAATTTTTTAAGATTAATTAAATAAATTTTGTAAACACTGGTAAATGAATTCTCTAGAATAATATACCTTATCCACTTTTAGTCACAGTTTTATCAACATTATCCACAGTGCTTATACACAATTTACACAATTTAATGGTTTTAAAGGGTTTACGCTGTTGATAACTTATATAACAGATGATATTTATGAATAAACTATTAACGAAATATTAATGACATATTGTTATATAAAATATCAAAGATTTTATTTCTTTTAAAATATGCTTATTAACTTTAAAAATTTTGTTAATAAAAAAAACTGCTCAGTATGAGCAGCTTTATGTGAATAATTATGACATTGTAAATAGCTATATTAAATATATTATCAGTAATATATTATCTGGGAATGCTATAAAGCACTCCCAGTTATATAGAAATTAAATGGTGACCCCTAGGAGAATCGAACTCCTGTTACCACCGTGAAAGGGTGGTGTCTTAACCGCTTGACCAAGGGGCCATGTTATTCTATATGGCTCACACAACAGTCACCTGAATAAATATTATATAGCACATCTTAAAACCTACAATTAAAAAGGCTGCCGGCAATTTACTATGTCAGCAGTCTCTCATTGTACAGATGTACCTGGCGACGTCCTACTCTCCCACACAGTCTCCCGTGCAGTACCATCGGCCCTATGAAGCTTAACCTTCGTGTTCGGAATGGGAACGGGTGTTA
>NZ_FQZO01000016.1 GCF_900142075.1 Clostridium amylolyticum | reverse complement strand
GAACTCCTTATGGGTTCTATAATCTAAAAGATAGCAATTTTAAGAGTAAGTTAGTAATTCGAATATAAAGTCCCATTTGAAGGGGTCCATCCGAGGATAGTTTTTCTGAAAAAGCGTCAGAAAAACTTAAAAATAAGTGAAATGCAAAAAGGAAACCTGTTAGGTTTCCTTTTTTGCACCCATAAACTCTTAAAAAGAGTTTACATATAATTTTTCAAAATTCCGCCAGGAATTTTTTCCTTCATTCTAAATTCTAAATTCTAAATTCTCAATTATCAATGTGTTCCTAGTATTCCGAGGCTTCTACATCTTCTTTCCACCCTCATAAATATCCAATTGCCTAAGGCACAGAAGGCTATCATAGATATTATTATGATGATAAATTCTGTTTTTAGAGGAAATAGGCTTTCTTGGTTTATTAGTATGCTTCTGGTGCTGTCGTATATATAGGTTAAGGGAAGCATCAGTGAGATAAATAAGAAGCCTTTAGGCATAACCTTTACTGGGAAGAAGCTGCCGGAAAATCCTGATACCAGGGAGCTTGTCATATCAATAATTCCATTGGCTTCTTTAGCTAGGAGAACCAGTGAACCTATAATAAGTCCAAGCCCCAGCATGCCTATTAATCCCGGAATTAGAAAGGCTAAGGCCTTTAAAACATTTGCATTAACTGTGAAACCAAAAGCAAAGTGGCATACTATGCTGGTGATTAGTACCTCAAAGGTAGCTGCACAAAATTGAAATAAACATTTACTTATCATAAGAGTAACCCTATTTACCGGAGCACTCCAATTAGATTCTAATACTCCTTGTCTCATCTCTTCTTTTAACGAAAAGCCCATAGCCCAAAAAACTGTAGATACATAGCAAGTAATTATATAGCCTAACACTATAAAACCTACGAAATCCGAATTTCCCATATACTTGCTAAAGCCCGGCATATTCCCATTGTCTGAAAAGGCTTTACCCATAAAGTAGAAGGGTGCAATCCACATTAAAGGATCAAAGAGTGTCATTATAACATTTATGGGATATCTAAAATATATTTTCATGCTTATTAAAAATCTAGCCCTAAAAACTATTAAGGTTTTCTTTATATTCATACCCTCACCTCATACCTTCCATTAAAATCTCTCCAAAGAGCCTGACTGCTTAACTTTTCTCTCAGTACTTAAAAATGCTAAGCGCCCTAAAATAAGGAGGATAATCCCTTGTAATAAGCACATGAAAATATTAAAACCTGCGCTTTTGAAGCTTTCTCCGTTGACCATAATCTGCCTGGACATTGCGATGCCATAGGTAAAGGGGATAAACTTTGCAATATTTTGCAGCCAAAGAGGTGTTACACTCACTGGAAAAGTTATTCCGCATACTATCATAAGAATTCCTCTAACCACGTTTACTGCAGCATTAGCCTCCTTAGCCCATAGAATAACACTGGCAAACAACATGCCCACCCCGTATACACCAGGAATCATTATTAAATATACCATAATCCAATAAATAGGATTTCCGGTGAATTCTATGCCATACAAATATTTATACTCAATTATTCCAATGGCAGCGGTGACGAAGGACATAAGCAGCTGAAGTATTCCTCCTCCTACTAAATAATCAAATTTATTTATAGGGCAAAGCCAATTGGATTCTAAGGTCCCTCTCATCTGCTCTTCTCTTAAAAAGGTACCATATCCCCACATAATCATATTTACACTCATCCAAATGGTGGTTCCTACTACTATATAAGCAATGAAATTTTTAGTACCTGTGGCCGCCTCGAACACTGAAAAGCCGCTTTTATCAGGACCTGCCATACCTAAAGCACTCATGATATACATAAGTGGAAATATCAGCGGCCATATTAAAAGCTGTATAATCCAGGTGGGATATCTCATAAGCTGGGTGAGCTCTTTCTTAAATACAGCATGTATTGTTCGAAATCTCTGCATACTTTACCACCTACTCTCTAAGACTCTTCCCTGTAAGATTAATAAACACATCTTCCAAGGAAGGCTCGATAACATTTACATTTAGCACCTTTGCTTTGTTTAAAGAAATGCAGTCCAATACACTTTGTATTAAAGTATCTCCATTGGTATGGTGTATGGTAAGGGTATAATTTCTATTTTCAATATCATAATTGCTTATTACGCTTTTAACATTATTTATTTTACTTAGTTCATTAACTAAGTTATCAGTGATATTACTTAATTGAATTTTAATAGACTTAACTTCATTCATGCTCTTCTTTAAGTTTTCTGGAGTATCTAAGGCGATAATCTTTCCTCCATCTATGATAGCTATCCTATCACATAAGAAGTCTGCTTCTTCCATGTAGTGAGTGGTTAAAAGTACGGTTCTTCCTTCTTTTTTTATATCTAGAATTATATCTCTTAAATTTAATGCAGATTGAGGATCTAACCCAAGGGTTGGCTCATCTAGAAGCACCACTGGAGCATTAGGTATTAGGGCTTTCCCTAGGGCTACTTTTTGCTTCATCCCTGTAGAAAACTTTTCTACCAATTCATCCGCTTTATCAGTAAGCTCCAATCTATCTAATATTTCTGTGGTTCTTCTAGCTGCTTCCTTCTTATTACACCCATAAAGCGCTGCAAAGTACTCTAGATTTTCTCTAGCAGTAAGCTTCCAATATATACTTCTATCCCCTGCCAGCACAGTACCTATATTTTTTAAAGCCTCCATAGGCTCTTTGTCTACGTCTTTTCCCATTACCTTAATACTTCCACTGGTGGGTCTTAAAAGACCAGTGAGCATCTTTATAGTGGTGGTTTTCCCAGCCCCATTGGGACCAAGGAGACCAAATATTTCCCCTTTATTTATATTAAAGCTTATATCATCTACAGCCTTAAACTCTTTTTTCTCTACAGTTCTTAAGAATTTTTTCTTCTTTGTTACAAAAATCTTTTTTACCTCTTTAGCTTCTACAGCTATTTCCATATAACCACATCCCCATAAATTATATAACTATCATATTCTTATATTTACTTTGGAACCATCTTTAGATTCTATATTAACGATTTCTAGACCTTTATATTGACGTAAGATGTTAATAGCTTTACTAAGTTCCTTAAAGTCTATGGCTTCAACATACTTTCTCTGTTCTTCGGGTGTATACTTAAGAGCCATACTCCTTGCAAACCTTCCTGTGGCAATTTTTAATACCCATAAAGGAGCTGGTATCCAAAAGGTTTTTCCTTCATCCTTAATATAAATTCTCATATATCTTCTATCTGCCTTTCCACTATTTATAAACTTTACCTAAGAAGTTATTCAATAACAATTTCAACTATGTCCCCATTTTCAGAACTGATATCTACTATTTTCCCATCTAAGCCTTCATCTATGGCATCCATAATCACCTTTATATCTACGCCCTGCATTTCCACTCCTGGTATTTTGGTTACCGCTCCCCCTAAAGCCTTTATAAACTTTATAGGAACCTTTACATTCACCTTATCTCCACCCTGCTCAGATATATTTACCTTGAGCATCTTATTTAGATATTCTGGAGATACTTCTTTAGCTGCAGCAGACTTATCATTGCTCTTTAGTAAATCTATAAACTCTGCAGCTTTTTCTGCATCAATTTTACCCTCTTCCAACATTTTTAAAACTCTTTGTATTTCTTCTTTCATCTCTTTAACCCTCCATTAATTATTCTTTTAATAAATTTAATGCCTCTTCAGCAGAAATATCACCTTTTTCAAGTTTGTCTATAACTTCCGAACTACTAATTGTTGATTTTTTATCAACTTTATATCCAAGAGATGCTACCACCTCATCCAATTTTGCCCTTACAGTAGGATATGATATGCCAAGCTCTTTTTCCACATCCTTAATACTACCTCTGCATCTCATAAATACTTCAGTAAACTCTAACTGCTCCTTACTAAGATAAGCGAACTTTGAAAGTTCAAATTCATTTTCAATAACAGTACTGCATTTAGAACACCTTAATCTTGTAATCTTTAAATTCGAACCACATACTGGACACTTTGTTATAATCTTGTAAGCCATCCATTCACCTCCTCTTATGTTTATATTATATAATTAACTTTTTACAAAATCAATATGTATTTTAAAAATATTAATATTTATTTATATATTAATTAATATTATTAATTTACATTTTAATTTTAGTGGTGCCAGGCACGTGAAAAGTGACAAACTGAAATTATTACCTAATTTATTTTTTAGGTAATAACTATATTAATTCTAATAGCAAAAAATATTAAGGGTAGTCCTTATATAATTAAGAACTACCCTTGTTTATAGTTACAAATAGCTAATAAAATAATTATTTTACTGCAATGAAAAAATATCTGTGTTCTAAAGTTTCTATAATCTTGCTTTTCTAAATTTTCTTGTAATTCAACAAATTTATCAAAAAAGACATCCTCTGCAAAGCATTCTTATATATTATTTATTTTACTATTATTAAATCTGAATATTAATCTTTCTCCATGAAAAGTTTGTCCTACAGATTTATTATAATTATTATTTGTATAATTGCTTACAGTCTTCGTCCAAAATTTTTGACCTTTTAGATTTGTTGACATTGAGTTTGTATACAATTCCCATCTTCCTAAAAATTTATTAAATACCAACTTAGCTGCTATTTCTCCTATATCTTTACCTCTATACGGTCTTAATAAAAAGAATTCATTAACATAATAATCAGTAGTTTTGGGTGCATATGGTGCTGTTGCAATTAGCATGAAACCCGCTGGCTTTTCATCAACCATTATAATATATGGAAACAATATATCAGGCTTTTCAAACCATATATTTTGAACATCATATTGTTCTATTAATGTTTTCATAGGTTCATCTTCATATATTCCATATTCATTAGGAGTATTACCATAATGCTCCGACAAATCATGCAAATACAATGGATATATGTTTTTAATAATGTTAGAATTTTCATCATTAGCTAAAACCACTTTAACCTCCAATTTACCCCTCCTTATGCTTATTAAATTTGGTGTAATATGTTCTTATCACTAACCATAAACTTACACCTGATTTTTTACATAGTCTCTCTTGAGAATTGACATAATTATTCCATCTTCCAGTTTTCCCTTTATTAAATCTCTTTCTCTAACTATTCCCTCTTGAATAAAATTTAGCTTTCTAAGTACATTTACAGATGCATTATTTCCTGGTGTTATTGTAGCTTCAATCCTATTTAAATTCATAGTATTAAATCCGTAATCTATTACTGCTTTTATTGCTTCTGTTGCATATCCATTACCCCATTGTGCCTGGGCAATATCATAGCCAATTTCTGTCCTTCTAGCTCCTTCATCAAAATCTCCTAAACAACATATTCCTATTAATTTATTGCTTTCCTTTAATATAATTCCCCAAGTAATTTCCTCATTTTCTTTCAATTCCTCATTATATCTTTCTACAAATTTTAATGCTTCTAGCTTTGATGTTACTGGGTAAAAATAATCAAATTTTGCTACTTCAGCATCACTTAGTATTTCATATAATTGTTCTAGATCTTTGTCCACAACCTGTCTAAGAAGCAACCTTTCCGTTTCTAATTTAGGAAATGGAACAAAACATTTATTTATCATGTAACTCACTCTCTTTCATGGACTATATTTGAATCACCATTACCTCTTCTTCCCACATTATCTCCCCGGTTTTCTTAAATCCCAAATTTTCATATAATTTCCCGGCAACTAAATTTTCAGGCTCAAAGCTTGTATAAAATTTAATTTTACCATACTTCTCTCTGATTAAATCTAACAGTTTAATTTATTTGCTATATACAAAAAGGTCACAAAGCAGCTATTTAAAACATAACTTGATTTACCTTATTTTATATTATTTGTAACTGACTTTTCAAGTTAAACTTATACCTATTGCTCTTTGTAACTATCTGAGTTGTATAATTAAACATCTCTTAAGTTTAACAATCATATTTAGCCTTCATATACAAAAACTCTCAAAGAGCTTAATCTTACCCTTTGAGAGTTATCATATTTCAAACTATCATAAGATGTATTACCTATAACATTAAAAACTTAATAATGTTATTTTCTACATCTCATCTATTTCCTTTTTTATTCTGGAGATAAATTCATCTAATGAACAGCTTCCCTCATCTCCATTTTCTCTACTTCTAAGAGATATAGTCTTGCTAGTCTGCTCCTTTTCCCCTACCACTATAATATATGGTATCCTTTCGTTTCTAGCTTCTCTAATTTTATAGCCTATTTTTTCTGCTCTTTCATCTAAATTAGCCCTTATATTATTTGCTTTTAAAGCGCTTAGCACCTCTTTAGCATATTCATTAAACTGCTCTGATATTGGCAGCACTTTAACTTGAACAGGTGATAGCCATGTAGGGAATTTTCCTGCATAGTGTTCTATTAATATACCAATAAATCTTTCTATACTTCCAAATACTACTCTGTGTATAACTATAGGTCTGTGCTTTTCACCATCACTTCCAATATAATTTAAATCAAATCTTTGAGGAAGCTGGAAGTCTAATTGGATAGTTCCACACTGCCATGTTCTGCCAAGGCTGTCTTCTAGATGAAAATCTATCTTAGGTCCATAGAAAGCTCCATCCCCTTGGTTAACCTTAAAGTCCATATTAATTTCTTCCAAAGCCCCTTGAAGAGCATTTTCTGCTAATTGCCATTCTTCATCGCTGCCCATGGAGTTTTCTGGTCTTGTGGAAAGTTCTACCTTATATTTAAAACCAAAGGTTCCATATACTTCATCTATAAGCTTTATTACGCCTTTTATCTCATCCTTTATCTGCTCTGGTAACATAAATATATGAGCATCATCCTGAGTAAAAGCTCTTACTCTCATAAGTCCATGTAAGGCTCCAGAAAGCTCATGTCTATGAACTCTTCCAAGCTCAGCAGCTCTTATAGGCAAGTCTCTGTAAGAGTGAGTTTCTGTTTTGTATACCAGCATCCCCCCTGGACAGTTCATAGGCTTTATTGCATATTCTTCTTCATCTATATTAACTGTGTACATATTTTCTTTATAATGAAACCAGTGACCAGAAGTTTCCCACAGCTCTCTATTTAATATCATAGGTGTTTCAATCTCTACATAACCATACTCATTATGCAGTTCTCTCCAATACTCGATTAACTTATTTTTTAAAATCACACCATTAGGAAGAAAGAATGGAAATCCAGGTCCTTCATTCATTAAAGTAAATAATTTTAACTCTTTGCCAAGTTTTCTATGGTCTCTCTTCTTTGCTTCTTCAAGCATGTTTAAATATTCATCAAGTTTGCTTTTCTTGTCAAAAGCTGTTCCATATACCCTTTGAAGCATCTTATTTTTTTCGCTGCCCCTCCAATAGGCTCCTGCCACAGATAAAAGTTTAAAGGCCTTCACCTTTGAAGTTCTCAAAACATGTGGACCAGCGCATAAGTCAGTAAACTCTCCCTGTGTAAAGAAAGTAATCTCTTCATCTTCAGGCAAATCATTAATAAGTTCTACTTTATAACTTTCTCCTTTTTCTTCTACTAACTTTAATGCTTCTTCTCTAGAAAGCACAGATCTTTCTAAACGCAAATCCTCTTTCACTATTTTTTTCATTTCTTCTTCAATGTTTTTTAAAACATCTGCTGTCAAAGTTTCTTCCATATCAAAATCATAATAGAATCCTGTATCTATAGCAGGACCTATGGTTAACTTAGCGTTAGGATATAACCTTTTTACTGCCTGAGCCAAAATGTGAGCTGCTGTATGCCTTAATGCTCTTAGCCCCTCTTGTTCATTAGAATCAATTACAGAGCCGTCTTTTAATACTACCTTTAACATAAAATACCCTCCTTAAAAAATAAAAAACGCCCCTAAAAAGGGACGATTATAATCGCGGTTCCACCCAAATTATAGAAGCAAAGCATCTTAATACTTCTATCACTTAACATCTTTAACGCAGATATACGGACTATACTTACTTAATTTCAGTACTCAACTCAGAGGTGGTTTTCAATAAAACTTTTCCAAGAAACCTTTCAGCCAATGGGTTTCTCTCTCTGTGAACAGTAACCTATCTACTCTTCCTCTTCATAGTCTTTAAATTAGGAATATTTTACTCCAAAGTATATCTATTGTCAATGAATAAATATAATTTTGTCAGATACAAGAATATTATTGATATTATGGAATTAATATGAAATAATGTTTTTAATTAATTACAAACTATACTGTACAGTTATATCATATGATGAAAAAATAATTTATAGTTTTAAAAAGGGGGAAGAAGAATTGCTGAATGTTATTAAATATTATGAACATCATGATGAAGATAATAGAATTACATCTACTAATGCTAGAAAAATTGAATTTATAATTACTACTTCTACTTTGGATAAGTATATAAGAAAGGAACATAAAATCCTGGAGGTTGGAGCTGGTACTGGAGTATATTCATTTTATTATGCTGATAAAGGAAATGAAGTTGTTGCTACAGATTTGACACCAAATCATGTTGAGATTATTAAAGAAAAATTATCCATGAGAGATAAAAAAGTTAATTTATATGCAGAGGTTGTTGATGCAACTGATTTAAGCAGATATGAGTCCGAAAGTTTTGATGTGGTAACTTGTATGGGGCCAATGTATCATCTTACTGAAGTATCCTTAAGAAATAAATGTATTGAAGAATGTTTAAGAGTATTAAAAAAAGATGGAATTTTAGCCATTTCATATATTAATAAGCACTATATCTTAAATAGCGTTATGTTAAGGGATAGTAAGTATTTAAATAAAGGATTTATAGATAAAATTTTAAATACTGGGGTAATTAGCGAAGGTGAAAATGAATGTTTTTGGACTGATGCCTTCTTTACAACACCTAGTGAAATGGAATCCTTTATTAGTAATTACAATATTCAAATAGTTGACCATGTAGCCACAGATGGAATAACTCCTCTTGTAAGAAATTATGTAGATAAAATGAATGACACTGAACACTCCCAATGGCTTTATTATCTTTTAACAAGCTGTAGAGATAAAGATATTTTAGGTATAAGCAATCACTGTTTATTATTGGTGAAAAAGGTATAGACGTTCAAAAAAGGAAACCCAACAGGTTTCCTTTTTTGCCCCCTAAACTCTCTCTGAGAGTTTATACATAAATTCTCCAAAATTCCGTCAGGAATTTTTTCCTTCATTTTAAATTCTCAATTCTCAATTCTCAATTAATTAACAATTCTCAATTATATAAATGGCATGCCACCCTCTGTCCCTCTTGAATTTCAATTAATTCCGGCTCTTTCTTACTGCACACTTCCATACATTTTGAACATCTTGTATGGAACCTGCAGCCAGTAGGAGGATTGATAGGACTTGGGACATCACCGGTTAATATTATTCTATCCTTTTTAGCTCCTGGCTTTGGCACTGGAATGGCAGATAGAAGCGCTTTAGTGTAGGGGTGTTTTGGATT
Source organism: Clostridium amylolyticum (assembly GCF_900142075.1). Taxonomy (GTDB): domain Bacteria; phylum Bacillota; class Clostridia; order Clostridiales; family Clostridiaceae; genus Clostridium_AA; species Clostridium_AA amylolyticum. Next base: position 23,378 of record NZ_FQZO01000016.1, on the reverse strand, counting down.
TTTATAGATGGTGTCCACATCCCCTATTTCTACTATCTTTCCTAAGTACATAACCCCTACTCTAGTGCTAATGTGTTTTACTACATTTAATCCATGGGCTATGAAAAGATATGTTAAATTAAATTCCTTTTGAAGATCATATAAAAGATTCAAAACTTGAGCTTGGATAGAAACATCTAAGGCGGATACCGGCTCATCGCAAACTATAAGCTTTGGATTTACAGATAATGCCCTGGCTATTCCTACTCTTTGTCTTTGACCTCCACTAAACTCGTGAGGGTATCTATCCTTATGGTAGGATGCTAGTCCTACATAATCTAAAAGCTTATTAACCTTTTTATCTAACTCTTCTCCCGATGCTATTTTGTTAACCCTCATTGGCTCAGCTATTATATCTCCTATAGTCATTCTTGGATTTAAAGATGCATATGGGTCTTGAAATATTATTTGTATCTTTTTACTTAATTCTTTTCTATTTTTATGCTTCATCTCTGATAAAGCTTTACCTTCAAATAATATCTTTCCTGAGCTAGGTTCTAAAAGGTTAACTAGCATTCTACCAGTGGTGGACTTTCCACAACCTGACTCCCCTACAAGTCCTAGCGTTTCTCCTTTATATATATTAAAACTCACATCATCCACAGCTTTTAAATAACTTTTCTCCTTAAAAAAACCTTCAGATTTTACTGGAAAATACTTTTTCAAATTTTTGATTTCCATTAAAGCTTCCATAAATATTATGCTCCTTCCTTTTCTGAATACAAGAAGCATCTAACTTCTCTATCCTTTGAAGCTATGAGAGATGGCTCCTTTACTTTGCAAATATCCTTGCAATAGCTGCATCTATCGCTAAAGGCACAGCCTGAAGGAAGATTTAGAGGATTTGGTACCATACCAGGTATCATAAATAATTTTTCTTCCTTCTCTTCCACCTTTGGTATAGAATTTAAAAGCCCTTTTGTATAAGGATGCTGAGGATTATTAAATATTTCATCCACGGTGCCTTTTTCTACAACTTTTCCACAGTACATTACCACAACCCTATCAGCGGTTTCAGCAACTACTCCCAAATCATGAGTGATAAGTAATATGGAGGTACCTAGTTTTTCCTTTAGATTAATCATAAGCTCCAATATTTGAGCTTGTATGGTTACATCCAAAGCTGTAGTAGGTTCATCTGCTATTAAAAGCTCTGGATTACATGCTAAAGCCATGGCAATCATCACCCTCTGTCTCATACCTCCGCTCATTTGGTGAGGATAATTTTTAAGTCTCTTTTCTGGAGAAGGTATTCCTACTAAATCCAGCATTTCTATAGCTTTTTCTTCCGCTTGCTTCTTAGTAAGCTTTTCATGTCTTATAAGGGCTTCACTAATTTGTCTTCCTATGGTAAATACAGGGTTTAATGAAGTCATAGGCTCCTGAAAAATCATAGATATTTGATTTCCTCTTATGTCTTGAAACTCTCGTTTGCTTTTTGCAAGCAAGTTTTCAGATTTAAAGAGTATTTCCCCCTCTACTGAAGTTCTTCCCTCTGAAAGCAGTCCCATTATAGAAAGTGAGGTAACGCTTTTTCCGCTGCCAGACTCACCTACTACAGCCACCACTTCTCCTTTTTCTATATCAAAATCCACTCCGTTTACAGCGTTTATAATACCTTTTTTAGTGTTAAATTTTGTTTTTAAGTTTTTTACTTGAAGTAACATCCCTCTCACCTCTACTTTCTTTGTTTTGGATCTAATGCATCTCTAAGACCATCACCAAACAAATTAAATGCCAATACGGTAAGGGTAATTGCAAAGCCTGGGAAAAGTATTATATGTGGTGCATTATAAAAATACCCTCTTCCAGAGCCCAACATACTTCCCCATTCAGCAAGAGGTGGTTGTACTCCTAGTCCTAAAAAACCTAAAGCCGAAGTTTCCAATATGGCAGTAGATATACCTAAAGTAGCACGTACTATAATAGGAGACATAACATTAGGCAATATATGTTTAAATATTATAGCTATATCGCCATTTCCTATAGCCTTAGCTGACTGAACATATTCATTTTCCTTAACAGAAAGAACGCATCCCCTTACAATACGGGCATATTCAGGTATGGTAACTATACTTATGGCAATAACAGCTTTGTCAATTCCTTTACCTAAAGCACTCATAAAAGCAATAGCTAATAAAAGCGATGGGAAAGCTAATATTATATCCATTATTCTCATAATAATCATATCTATTTTTCCACCATAATACCCAGCAATGGCTCCAAATACCGTTCCCACAGAAAGAGCAATAGCTACAGAAGTTACACCAACTCTAAGAGATATCTTTGTACCATCTATTATTCTGCTTAATATATCTCTTCCCTGTTCATCAGTTCCAAATAAATGAAGGGAGGAAGGAGGTTGAAGGCTCTGTGAAAGTTCTCCCTCATAAGGATTGTATGGCATAATATACTTTCCCAAAACCGCTATAAGTGTTAGTAAAACTATTATAATAAGCCCTACTAAGGCTGCTTTATTACTTGCTAAAAGCTCTAGTATTTCCTTTATCTTGCTTTGTTTGTTTTTCTTAATGTGTATATCTTCTTTTAATTCTAAATTTGTTTCCATACATGCTCCTCCTTCCTTAAGAAAATTTAATTCTTGGATCTAAAAATCCATATAATATATCTACAAAAAGATTAACCAGTACAAATATAGTAGCCATCATCATAACTGCACCTTGTACCACAGGATAATCTGCTTTTAATATAGAATCTATGGTATAACTCCCTATGCCTGGCCAAGAAAACACGGTTTCCGTAAGCACCGCTCCCCCTAATAATGAGCCTAATTGCAAGCCTATTACTGTAGCTATGGGTATAAGAGCATTTCTTAAGGCATGGCTTAATATTACTGCCTTTTCAAATATCCCCTTTGCTCTAGCTGTTCTTATATAGTCTTGCTCTATGGTCTCTAGCATAGTAGAACGGGTCATTCTAGCTATAATTGCTGTAGAATAAGATCCTAGAGCTACCGCTGGAAGAATCAAATGCTTCAATGAAGCTATTAACGCCTCAGTATTTCCAGTAATAATACTGTCTAAAATGTAAAATCCCGTTACATGAGTTGGTTCCATACCTATGGTTATCCTTCCTGAAACAGGAAACCAATGAAGTTTCACTGAGAAAAATACAATTAACATGAGCCCTAGCCAGAATATAGGCATAGATACTCCTAATAAAGAAGTAACCATACTTAGATAATCTAATATAGAATTTTGCTTTACAGCTGAAATAACTCCCATTAATACTCCAGAAACAGATGCAAAAATTATGGCTACCAATGCTAACTCTATGGTAGCTGGAAACCTAGTTAATAGTTCTTTAGTTACAGAGGTTTTAGTTATTAATGAATTACCCAGATCTCCTTGCACTAAAGCCTTTATAAATAACCAATATTGAACATATAGAGGTTTATTTAACCCAAGCTGTTCTCTAAGCTTCTCTACTTGCTCTGTAGTAGCATGCTGCCCTAATATTATGCTGGCAGGATCTGTGGTAAACACATGCATTACCACGAATACCAACATGGAAACCCCAATTACCACTGGTATCAAAAGCAATAATCTTTTTAAAATATATTTTCCCAAATTAATAGCCCCCCCTAAATATTGTTATATGTTATTTCCAGTGTGATACAAATCAATTGATAATATGTGCAAAACCCCGTATAATACGGGGCTTTTACACTATTTTAATTTATCATTAATTTTTTATTCCTTATCAACATTTTTAAGGAAAACCACTCCTGTTGGATGTATTTTAAAATTCTTAACCTTAGGTGAAGCAGCTATCATATCCTTAGCATGAGATATAGTTACCCAAGGTGCATCTTTTGCAATTACATCCTGCATTTCTTTGTATATATTATTTCTTTCATCTCCATTAGGTGTTTGTCTTGCTTTTGAAAGCAATTTATCCACTTCTGGATTATTGTATTTAGATACATTCAATGAGGATTTAATCTCCTTAGAATCAAATAGTGACATAAAGTTGTCCGCATCACCATTATCACCTGTCCAACCATAGAAGAGTATGTCCCCTTCTCCTTGCTTGGTTTTTTCCTTATATTCCTTCCACTGATAAACATCTATAGTAGCTTTAACTCCTACTTTGCTTAAGTAATTCTGAACCGCTTCAGCAAGCTTTTGTCCATTTACAGGATTGTAAGGTCTTGGATTAGAATAAGTTATTATCTTTACAGAAAGATTTTCTTTTCCTGCCTCTTTTAGAAGTTGCTTTGCTTTTTCAGGATTATACTCAATGGATTTCACCTTATCGTTATGTCCAGGTATAAAGCTTGGAAGGGGAGCTTTTGCTACCTCAGCAAATCCTTGATAAAGGAACTTTACAAGTTCATCTCTGTTTATAGCATAACTAATTGCTTCTCTCAGCCTAGGGTCGTTAAAAGGTGCTCTTTCAGTATTAAAGGCCATGTAATTAATGTTCATACCATTTTCAGTAATAACATTAATCTTATTGTCTTTAAGCTTCTGAACATCGTTAGGATCTACCCCATCCATAATATCTGTAGCACCAGTCATAAGTTCACTGGCTCTTACAGAGTTTTCCTTAGTAAACTTAAACACTACCTTGTCCAGCTTAGCTTTATCTCCCCAATATTCATTGTTCTTTTCTAAAGTAATAGATTCTCCTTTTTTCCAAGATACAAATTTAAAAGGTCCTGTGCCCACAGGATTTTCATTTAAATTTCCATTATTTTTTTCTAAAGCAGCCGGACTAACCATTGGCGCTGCTAAAGACATAGCTAGATTAGCAAGGAAAGGAGTATAAGGCTTCTTTAATTTTATTTTTACAGTATAGTCATCTACTTTTTCTACTTTTTCTACTTCTCCAAAAGTAAAGGAAGCATAAGGCATATCCTCTGTTGCTTTAGGAGGAAGCTGTCTTTCTATATTAATTTTTGCAGCATCTGCATTAAAAGGTGTTCCATCATGGAACTTGACTCCTTCTCTAAGTTTAAAAGTATATTCCTTACCATCACTGCTAATTTCCCAGCTCTTAGCAAGACCAGGCTCTAATTCTGTAGAACCTTCTTTATACTTAATAAGCCCTTCATATACATTTACAATAACCTTTGCCGATTCCCCGTCATCTACAAAAGCCGGATCTAATCCTCTGGGATCAGCTCCTTGTGCATACACCAAGGTCTTTGGTGTAGATTTTTTGTCTCCATTAGTACTAGATGAATTTTTCCCACAAGCAGTAAGTGCTAAAGAAGAAACCACTACTAGTGATAACATCATTGCAAGGATTTTTTTCTTCATAATAATAACCCCCTTTTTCTAAAGTTAAATAATTTTGATATAAGTACTTCCAAATGAAATTTATAATATAAAAATTGCAATTTAAGCCCCATTTATAAACAGCAATTTTTTATACAACAATTATTTTGTTTAATATCTTTAAGCTTTTATTGATTATATATTAAATATAGCCAGTTTTTTAATGTACTTTATTAACAATAACAAACTTCTATTAATATATTGTTAACAAGATTTTTGTTTATTATAAGTCCTAAAAATGATATTTGCAATTATTCAAATATTCAAATTCTCAGAAAATTCATTAATGAAATCATTTGCAACTAATATTTTCTTTTATTTATTACCCTTTTTAGCTTCATCATTTTACATTGATAAAGTGATAAATCACCTTTTTAAAATATAATTAAAAAACAAAAAAGACTTGCTTTTTTAACTTAAATTCTCTCAAGAGTTTACATATAATTCCTTAAAATTCTGCCAGGAATTTTTTCCTTAATTCTAAATTCTCAATTCTAAATTCCAAATTAATATAAGTGTCGAATTTACAACTTAATAAAGTTAAATTGTACTTTACTGTAACCACTCTACAAGAATGTACATAAAATATTTATATAAACTTACTTTTTACTATATTCAAATGAGGAGAGAAAGAGATGCAAGTTATAATATTATGCGGTGGTAAAGGTTCCAGGCTGAGAAGCGAAAATGACACCTTACCAAAGCCTTTAGCATTGGTTAATGGTAAGCCTCTCATCTGGCACATCATAAATATATATAGAAATTTTGGTTATAAGGAATTTATTCTCCCTTTAGGTTATGGTGGAGATATGATAAAAGAATACTTTTATAACTATGAGTGGAAAAACTCCGATTTCACATTAGATTATTCAAAGGGCGAAAGAAAATTGCATAAAAATTTTGAAGACTGGAAGGTAACCCTTGTGGATACAGGAATAAATACCATGACCGGTGCTAGGATTAAGAAAATTGAAAAATATATTACACAAGATGACTTCATGCTAACTTATGGAGATGGTCTTTCGGATATAAATATAAACTCCCTTGTAAAATATCATAAGGAAAAAGGTAGAATAGCTACAGTTACTGGAATTTTAAAGAATAGCCAATATGGCGTTATGGAAATAAAGCAAGGAATAGCTACAAACTTTAGAGAAAAAAGCTCCGCTATAGGCATAATAAACGGTGGTTTTTTTGTGTTAAATAGAAAAGTTTTCAATTATTTAAAAGATGAGGATAGTTGCATATTTGAAGAAGAACCATTAAATACCCTTGCTTCCTTAGGTGAACTAGCTGTATATGAACACCATGGGTTTTGGCTTGCTGTAGATACTTATAAAGATTTACTGGAAGCAAACAAATCTTGGGGAGGAAATAAACTATTATGAATATGAATGAGTTTATTAAAATTGAGAATACACCAGTTTCATCTTCACAAGAAAGCAGATGTAATTTTTGTACTTTAGGAAGCAAAGAGTATACTTTAAAAGTCTTAGCCTTATACTCTTCTTTAAGAGAAAAGTGTCCTAACTTTCATCTGTGGATATGCTGCTTGGATGAGGATATATACTCTATAGTTAAAGGCTTAAACTTAGGAGATGTCACTTTATTTAAAGTAAAGGAAATCGAAACTACTGATTTATTAAATGCTAAAAAGTTAAGAAAGAAAAATGAATACTGTTGGACACTAAAACCTTTTATAGTAAAGCATATATTAGATAATTACTCTGTCCAAGCATTGATATATTGTGATGGTGACATATTTTTCTTCTCTGATCCCACACCCATCTTTAATTTACTATTATCTAACTCAATATTGCTATGCCCTCAAAGGGACTTAGAATGGGTGCATAAATTATATGGCTACTATCAAGCAGGATTTGTAGGTTTTAATACTGCTAAGGATGGATTAAATGCTGTTAAATGGTGGTGTCAAAGATGTTTAGAATGGTGTTATATCACCGCTGAACCTGAACGCGAAAGATTTGGAGATCAAAAATATCTAGATAAAATTCCTCAGCTTTTTAAAGATGTTTATATTTGTGAAAATCTAGGTGTGGATGCAGCACCATGGAACAGTATTTACAATAATAATTACAATATATATGTCAAGGGCAATGAAGTGTACATCGAAGACTATAAGCTTATATGTTTTCACTTTGCCTGCCTTTCAATAATCAATGAAAATGAATATGATTTATGGACTTTTGATAAATTGTCCATAAGAGATGTTATAAAAGATAATATCTATATAGTTTATATACAAAGGCTCCAAAAAATAATTAATTATCTTAAAGATCACTCAAAAATAGATGTAAAATTATTATTCTCCAATAATTCTCCACAAAAAGCAAAAACCTATTTTAGATTTAATAATACAGGAGTAATAACTAAGAACCTTACTACAGATACAGAGGATATAAAAACCAATGTAAATATTAAAGTTAATGAAGATATCACTTCCAATGTAAATGTCCAAGTTAATAAGGATAAAGCAAAAGATTTACAAAAACCTATGGATAGTACTGAGAAAAAAGAACAATCCATATATTCATCAAAACTCATATACAATTGTAAAGAGAGGTAAGTAAACATGCTGCACAATTACTGTACAATTTTAAGCAATGATTCACTTTATAAGGGTTTGATATTATATCACTCCCTAAAAGAACATGATGATAACTTCGCTTTATATATGATTTGTATGCAAGATAATGTTAAAAGCATATTAGAAGCCATGAAATTAGACAATGTGGTGATAACAAGTCTGAAAGATATAGAATCTTTCGATAAAGCATTGTCTTCCGCTAAAAAGACAAGAAATGAAAAAGAATATGCTTGGACCATAAAGTCTTCTATAATATTATATTTATTTGATAAATATCCCACCTTACAACACATGATTTATATAGATGCTGATATAGAGTTTTTTTCTAGTGTTGAACCTATCTTTGAAGAGTTCCAAGACGCTTCTATAATGCTTACCAGGGAAAGGTTTTACATTCAAGATAATGAGCCCTGGTACATTCAATATGGTCAATACAACGGAGGCTTTATGGCCTTTAAAAGGGATGACAACGGAATAGAGGCTTTATATTGGCTTAGAGAAAAATGTATCAATTGGTGTTACAACAAGGTAGAAAATCAGCTATATGGTGATCAAAAGTATACCGAAGACTGGTTACAGCGCTTTAAAGGAGTAAAAATATCAAAAAATTTAGGTATCAACACTACAGCTTGGTATGCTCATGCCTGTTTTTTAGAGGAGAAGAATTCTAAAATTTATATAAATGATAATCCTATAGTTTTTTACCATTATAATGGATTATCTATGTATAATGACTCTGAGTTTGATCTTTGTGTATTTATAAACCTACCCAAAAAGCTTATTAACATGATTTATATTCCCTATCTGAAGAAACTTCAAGATTCAAGTAGGCTTGTAGCCTCCTTTGACAGTAGTTTTTACGAAAAATCAATAAAACCTACTTCCAATCAATATATAAAAAACTATTATAAACTCAACACCATCCCAACCATGAAGAAATATAACTTCTGTACTCTCATGGGAAAAGATTATTTAATAAAAGTACTTGCTATGTATAACTCCATAAAAAAATATGAAAAAGATTTTCATCTCTGGATTTGCTGTATGGATGACTATTCAATGAATGTATTAAAAAACATGAATTTAAATAATGTAACCTTAATTCCAGTAAGCAATGTAGAAGATGCCCAACTATTATCCGTAAAGGGACAGCGAAGTCCTAGCGAGTACTGCTGGACTATAAAGTCTTCCTGGATACTGTATTTATTAAAAACTTATGGAGACATTCCTTCTATAATATTTTTAGATGGAGATTTATTCTTCTTCTCAGAATGTAGTCCCATTTTTAATGAATTTAAAGACCATTCTGTACTTCTATGCCCACAATATGACAAAGAATGGGTGGAAGAGCAGTTTGGTAAATATCAAGCAGGATTAATTGGCTTTAAAAATGACTCAAATGCTTTACAGTGTTTAAGCTGGTGGAGAGAAAGATGCTTAGAATGGTGCTCTTCTGAACAAGGTTTACAAGATAGATGGGGAGATCAAAAGTATTTGGATAAATTACCAGAACTTTTTAAAGGCATAAAGATCAATACCCATCTAGGTATTGATGCAGCGGTGTGGAATGCAAAAAATAATATTAATCTGGACTTAAGTAAGGTTTATATTAAAGATTTTGAGTTAATAGCTTATCACTTTTGCTGCTTAACCATATTTAATGAAAATGAATTCGACCTTTGGAGATGGTCAAACTGGTTTGTAGATGGTAAAATGGTGGACTTTATTTATAAACCCTATATTAAAGCACTAAAAGATGCAATGAAGGAACTATCTTCAAAATCTATAGATCCAGGTGCTTTAATAATTCCTGAATACGACAAAAGCAGAGCTGCTAATCACTATAGATTTTCTGAGTAAAGCAGTATTTGTCTATACAGAAGCAGGAGGAACTGTATGAAATATACCGAAAAAAATTCTCTTAAAAACAAAAAAATTTTAATTACCGGGGGCTGTGGCTTTATAGGATCTCATTTAGTAAAAAGGCTTTTATCTTTAAATGCTAGGGTATTCGTTTTTAAAAGACCCGGTACTGATATCTGGAGGATAAAAGACCATACTGATAAAATTAGTTTTTTTAATGGAGACATCACCAATCCTTTGGATGTAGATAGATGTATAAAAACCATAGCCCCAGATTATATATTTCATCTTGCAGCCTATGGAGTAGATTCCGCACAAAAAGATTATATTAAGGCGGGAAACATTAATATAATGGGGACTTTAAATATTTTTAACTCTTTAAAATATGTGGACTGTAAAAAGATTATAAACATGGGGAGCTGTGCCGAATATGGTGATATGCAGATAAAGATGAAGGAAGACCTTTGTGTAAAGCCTTCAAGCATTTACGGCAGCACAAAAGCTTGCTCCACCATTTTATCTCATCAGCTAGCTGCTGAAAATCATATGGATATTGTCACTTTACGCCCCTTTGGAATATTTGGTGAAGGAGAAGAACCTCATAAGTTTTTCTCTTATATTATACTTTCCATATTAAAGGGCCAGGATGTACGTCTTACCCCCTGCCAGCAATATAGAGACTACTGTTATGTGGAAAATATAATAGATGCCATGATAATGAGTGCAGAAAATTTCAATTTAAAAAATGAAATACTAAACGTAGGCACTGGAGCTTCTAAACCTCTAAAATATTATGTTGATATGATTTATAAGCTTACAAATTCCTCATTAAAACCTCAATACGGGGCTCTTGTCTACAGGAGAAATGAAATGTGGAATCCTTGTCCAGATATTTCAAAAATAAAGTCTTTTTTAGGATGGTCACCTAAAATAAGCTTAGAAGAAGGTTTATCTAAGACCATAAGTTGGTACGAAAAAAATCTTTCTTATTATACTAAAGAAATTAATTAAATCACAATGCTGATTATGCTAATGAAAGTCATGAATATATATTTAGAAATATAACTGAATAATATAAAAATATACTAACTAATTATAGTGATAATAATAATTGAAGGTGCAAAAATGATTAGTAACTATAAAGATATATATAAGAATAAAAGAATTTTAATAACAGGTCATACAGGTTTTAAAGGTTCTTGGCTTACACTTTGGTTAATTAAGCTGGGAGCTGAGGTAATAGGATACTCACTTGATCCTGTAAATGATTATGACAATTTTAATATCTCTGTGCCAAAGGAAAAAATTATAGATATTAGAGGAGACATTAGAGATAGCAACAGCTTATCTAAAGTATTTCAAAATTATTCTCCAGACATGGTCTTTCATATGGCAGCTCAACCTCTTGTTAAATATTCCTTTGAAAACCCTAAATACACTTATGAAGTAAATGTTATAGGAACCTTAAATGTACTAGAAGCTATTAAAAAATGTATAAATACCAAGGCTGCCATAATAGTAACCAGCGATAAATGTTATAAAAATCATGAATGGGTGTGGGGATATAGAGAAAGTGACACCTTGGGAGGTTACGATCCCTATAGCTGCAGCAAAGCTTGTACAGAACTTCTTGTAGACTCTTATAGAAATTCTTTTTTAAACCTTAAGGATTATAAATCCCACAAGAAGTTAATAGCCACAGTAAGAGCTGGAAATGTTATAGGAGGCGGAGATTGGTCTAAAGATAGAATAATACCCGATTCTATAAAAGCTCTACAAGAAAATAGGCCCATAGAAATACGAAATCCACTTTCCATAAGGCCTTGGCAACATGTGCTTGAACCCCTTAGCGGATATATTAAATTAGGGGGGGAACTACTGAGTGGTCATGAAAAATACTCTGGTGCATGGAATTTTGGACCATATAGTGAAAGTATAACCACTGTAGAGGATGTAGTAAAAAAAGTCATTAACTATTATGGCAGTGGAAGCTATGAATATTCAAAGAACTATACAAAATCTCATCATGAAGCAAATATGTTAAGTCTAGACATTAGCAAAGCTAAATATGAACTACATTGGAATCCTAAGTGGGGCATAGATATAGCCATAGAAAAAACAGTGGAATGGTATAAAAATTATAAGAATGAAGATTTCTCTAAATTATGCTTAAATCAAATAGAAGAATATGAGAAAGACTAAACCTTTAGATTTTCTTTCATTAATTAAAAAATCCCCTTCTGGGGGTTTTTTAATGAGTACTATTTGTCACTTGTCACGTGTCTGGCACCTATCACTTATTCATATATATCAGAAAACTCAATTTTAATTTTTTCATCTATACTTCTAGCATCTATAACCTTATCACTGCCAATTTCCTCTTTAGCATCTATCACTGGAAGATTTATAATAAATTCTGCGCCTTCATTCTCATTACTATTTAATAAAATATTTCCTTTATGAAGTTTTACCAAAGACTTTACTATGTATAATCCTAATCCTGAACCTTCCTCTAATCTATTAAGAGAGCTGTCTACCCTAGTAAATCTCTCAAATACTGATTTTTGCTTTTCTAATGGTATTCCCTTACCATTATCTTTGATGTATATTTCTACAAAGCTTTCTTTATCTTTTATGGTTACTTCTATAATTCCTTTTTCTTTATTTTTGTACTTGATAGCATTAGAAAGCAGGTTAAGAATTATTCTTTCTATTATTTCAGGATCAAATATCATTTGCTTTTCTTCAACTTCTGTATCAAAAATAATTTCTATACCATGATCTTCAATATAGGAAGAAACAGAAATAACTATGTCCTCCACTACACTTACAATATTTCCCCTATACCAATTCACCTTATAAAAGCCTTCATTTATAAGTGTGGTATCTATAAGATTATTGGTAAGCCTCAGTATTCTATAACAATTTTGTTTAATTATCTTATTATATTTATCTATATTTTCAATGGATCCTTTATTTATATACATATCCATGAGTTGACAAGAACTATAAATAACATTGATAGGAGTTCTAAACTCATGGGATAGATTAGCAAAAAATTCTGTACGAAGTCTTTCATTTTCTTTTGCTTCCTTTAGTTCCCTCCTCATAGCTTCTGATAACTTTTTCACTGTAATATCCCTAAAAACTACCATGAAAATGCCTTCATTATTATCATATATTGGAAGTGCACTAATCTCTACATCTATGCTTTTTCCATCAAGCCCAATAACTTTTTCCTCAGAGTCTATAAGTAAATGCCCTTTTTTAGACTCTTCCACTTCCCTCTTTACTATATGTGCATAATCTGGATGAACTATATCATATATATCTCTACCTATCATATCCTCTTTATTCTTTGCTCTAAACAGGGTTACTGCATTATTATTAGCAAATAAAATAGTAGTGTCATTCCTAAGTATTACTGCTAAAGGTAAATTTTCTATAAGATTAGTATAAGTACGTTCTTTAATAGTCAATTCCTCTTGCATTTTTTTCAATGCTTCATTTTGTAAGTTTAATTTTTCTATAGTATCCTCTAACTCTTCATTTTTTTGCAAAAGTATGGTATTTAATAGGGCTAAGGGTTTCTGAAGAGTGTTTTTTACCACTATCCTATATACTAAAAATACTGAAATAAACTTAAATATATAAGTTAAAATAGGTGAAATACCATACTTATTAATATAAAACGCCTGAAATACTTTAGAAAAGATGGCAAACAAAGTTGCTAAACCTATATACCATCTAGTATCTCTGTTGATTTCATAGGCTTTTAAATGAAGAATAAGTATGTTTATAGCTAAAATAGCTATAATAATAATTTCATTAAAACTTTTAAACTGTGTAAATCCATAACCTTTTATGTAGCTTGTTGGAAGAACTCCTAAAAAAATTGTAGTTAACATTATTAACGGTATCAATAAAAATATGTAAATAACAGATTTTACTTCTAATTTTCTATAATAGCTCATTAAAAATACCATAATTGCAAAGCTTCTAATATAACTTTCAAACACAGAAAATAAATAAGAAATATCAGAGGTATCATAGGGAATTATATTCATACCTTCGTAAAATATAACATGAGATAACTCAAAAACACATATAATACCGAAGCATATTCCTAAAAAGTTAAACGAACTATTCTTTGAAATATCTTTAGTATTTATTACCATCATAGTTATACTACAGCACATGAGAATAACAAAAAACTCCATAATAAAATGAAACAAAAGAATATTCTTTTCTCCTACAAGTATAAAAATAGGTACAAACAAAATAATAACCATTATACTGTATATATGGAAATTTTTTACTTTATAAATGCTAGTAAAGTTACTCTCTAAATTTTTCATTCTATTACCTCCTATAATATTTTCATATTCGACAGTAAAATTTAATTTCCTTTAAGAACAATAATATTTTATCCCCCTACTGTATCTGATATAATACATGTATTAGATGCTAAATATTTATAACATCTAAAAATTAAGTAATTTTACTTTTAAGGAGAAGTTTCATGAAAGAAAATAAAAAAATTCCTTATTTAAGGGTTCTACCCATTATAATAATATCTATTTTAGCTTATAAACTCATAGATAATATTGACGGAGTTACAAAATCTCTTAAAATTTTCATCTCCCTCATATCCCCATTCTTATGGGCCTTTGGCATAGCTTATTTTTTAAATCCTCAAGTGAAATACTTTGAAAGAAGATTTAAAATTAATAGAAGATTGAGCTTAGTGATAGTTTACTTAATTTTAATAGGGGTTTTATCCTTTACTATAGGCATAGTAACTCCAAAGCTTTTTGATAACGTGAAGCAAATAGTGGTGGACATACCTAAATACGTAAGTGTAACAGAAAAGTTTTTAAATGATAATTCTGAAAAACTAAGCTTTATTGAAAATCAAGAAGTTTCAAATTATTTAAGAACCAATCTTACTGAGTTTGTTCAGAAATTTGGAAATAGATTAGAAAGCGGACTAAATGTGGCTATAACCACTGTTATTAACTTCACATCTGGATTTTTCAAATTTATTATAGGTTTGCTTATCTCTAGCTATATGCTTTTGGATAAAGAAAAGATAATAACTTCATTAAAAAGAGGTATTTATGCAATGTTAGGAAGGGAAAAAGGTGAGCAATTTATACAATTCGGTTCAGAAGTTGACCTTATCTTTTCTAAGTACATAATAGGTAAATGTATAGATTCTGCCATTATTGGAGTGCTGTGTCTAGTACTTCTAACCTTAATAAACTCACCCTTTGCCGTTTTAATTAGCATAATTGTGGGTATAACCAACATGATCCCCTATTTCGGCCCTTTCATAGGCATGATATTTGGAGGTATTATAGTAATTTTTGTTAGCCCTGTAAAAGCTTTCTGGGTGGTTATTGTAATATTTATACTACAGCAGTTTGATGGCTGGTACCTAGGTCCTAAGATTTTAGGGGATCAAGTTGGTTTAAGCCCTTTATGGATTATTTTTGCCGTAGTTGTAGGTGGTGGACTATTTGGAGTCATGGGAATGCTGCTAGGAGTGCCTTTTGTAGCAGTGATTAGAACTTTAGTAGAGGATATTATAGATAAGAAATTAGAAAAAAATTAAGGCATGGTAAAAAAATAGAAGATGCATAAACGTAGAGCATACTTAGTTTAGCCACTAAGTATGCTCTATGCAGTATTAAATAAAATTAATTATATTAGTTAAGAAATAGGTTCTAGACTTTCCTCTTTTCCAAATTTTCTTTTATATACTTTAACTAACTCCCACCACACTGAAGACAAAATCCCTAATATTATTGAGTATGCTAACATAGATAAAGATAAATTACTTGTCTTAAATATAGGTTGCATAAAGGGAACATAAGTAATGGCAAATACCATTATCATGGCAAGGCTATTAATAAAAAGTCTTGCCTTATTTTGTTTTTCTTTAAATATACTATAAAGATATTGAGTGTTGGATCTGTTCACTAAAACCAAAATTACATTAGAGGTTACCAAAGTCACTAATGCAAAACTTCTAGCAACCTCTACAGCAACACCGTTATCTACCATAAAATGAAAGGGAAGAAAAGTAGCTAAAAACATGGCTATACCTTGTAATATAACTTTAATAGTCATACTTTTAGTTAACAAAGGTTCTTTAGGGTTTCTAGGAGGTTCTTCCATTATATAAGGTTCTGCTTCCTCTCCTTCAAAAACAATAGAACAAGTGGGGTCTATAATAAGTTCTAATAAAACTATGTGTACTGGTAATAATATTTGAGGAAGATTAAACACTGGTGAAAATAAAGCTAAAGTCATAATGGGAATGTGAATTACCATTATGTATACCATAGCTTTTCTTATATTATCAAATATTCTTCTCCCATCTCTAACAGAATTTACTATAGTAGTAAAATTATCATCCATTAGTATCATGTGAGCAGCTTCCTTTGCCACATCCGTTCCCCTTTTGCCCATAGCTATACCAATGTCGGCATTCTTTAAGGCTGGAGCGTCGTTTACTCCATCTCCTGTCATAGCCACTATTTCCCCATTAGCTTTCAGCGCCTTTACTATTCTCATTTTATGCTCTGGTATAACCCTAGAAAATATATCACAATGTTTTACTGCCTCACACAATTCTTCTTCTGACATATTATCTATTTCCTCTCCAGTTATAGCACAGCTTTTAAATTTTAATCCTATTTCATTGCCTATGGCCATAGCTGTTTTGTTATAATCACCTGTTATCATAATAACTCTTATACCAGCATTTTTACAAAGCTCAATGGCTTCCTTTACCCCTTCTTTAGGAGGATCTTGTAAGCCAATAAGTCCACGGAAATTAAGATTATACTCATCCATATCCTCTTGAACCTTACTGGTGTTTAAATCTGCCAAAGCAATAACCCTTAGTCCTCTTGAAGCCATATCGTCTATGGCTTTTAATATGGTATTTTTCTCGTTATCCTTTAAATTACATAGTGGTAAAATAGTCTCTGGAGAACCCTTAGCTGCTACATAATACATTTCCTCAGCCTTAAAAATATTAGCCATTCTTTTTGTTTTTGAGTCAAAGGCTATTTTATGTGCTATTTCCATGTTTAATTCTTTAGAGTTCTTATTAATATTTTTGGAAGCAAGCTGCAGTATGGCCTTTTCCATAGGATCATAAGGATCTTTTTCACAAGATAGCACCATTAGATTTGATATATATTCATCATTAAATTTCTCTGGGATATAAAAATTATTATAAAAGACACTTTTAACCGTCATTTCATTTTTTGTAATGGTTCCTGTTTTATCTACTGCAAGTATAGTGGTGGACCCTAAAGTCTCTACAGCGGATACCTTGCGCATAATGGTATTCTTCTTTGCTAGCCTAAAAGCTCCTAAAGACAAGAATACCGTTAATACCACAGGAAACTCTTCAGGTATAATACCCATGGCTAAAGTTAAACCAGATAAAATACTCTCAACGATATTGTGATTATATAAATAAGTTAAACCAATAACCAATATACATAATACTAGTCCTACCAAAGCAAGATTTTTTACCAAGAACTGAACTTTTTTCTGAAGAGGGGTAAGCTCATCCTTAGTTTCTCTAATAGCCTTGCCTATTTTACCATACTCAGTATTAAAACCTGTAAAAACTACTCTAACGACACTCTTTCCAAAAATAGAAAGAGTGCCAGCATACACCATATCACTTTTCCAATAATCCTTGTTTTCGTCAGCACTTTCTTTATTATCTAAAGAACCTTTTGTCACCTTAAATACCGGTTCTGCCTCTCCCGTTAATACAGATTCATCTACAGAAAAATTAGATACCTTTAATACCTCACAATCTGCAGGTATCCTTTCCCCTTCAGATAGATAAACTATATCTCCTGGCACAAGTTCAGAGCTCTTTATCTTCATTTCTTTCCCATCCCTAAGCACCTTAACTTCCTGAGATGTAAGTTCCTTTAAAGCATGGAGCGTCTTTTCCGTCCTCCATTCCTGAATAAAGGTAATAGAAGCTACAAAAATCACAAAAAACATCATTATACATGCTTCATTTATCTCTCCTAGTAAAAAGTACAGCAAAGCCGTTCCAAAAAGTAAGATAAACATGGGTTCTTTAAAAACCCCTAAGAATTTTTTTATAGCACTAGGTTTTTCTGTCTTAACAAATTCGTTATAACCATATTGTTTCTGGAGCTTTGTCACTTCTTCTAATGTCAAACCTTTATATTTCTCAGCCATGATTATAATACCTCTCTCTATTAATTAGATTCTTCTGATACTAAACACAAGATCTTATACTAGTATATTCATCTTTTATCATTTTGTTATCAAATGATAATAAATAATAAATTTATTATACTGAACAAATCCCACGTTTTCAATACTTATTCAATAGATAGGTATTATCAATTGATATTAAAATTCTATACTTAATGATAGTTCCATGCAGTTCAAAATTACATATTCAATATTTTTTCTATATTTATTTACATATTATTAATAATTATTATCATTTAATATCTTTTAAATTATATAATTAGGTGATACTATATACTTAAGTTAGGTAAACCTAAATTTTTTATTATTGGGAGGCTTTTATGGCAAAAAATATTATTACCAAAAATAAAGAAGACTATTTAAAAGTAATTTATGAGTTAGGCGGGAATTCCCTGCCTGTTAATAATAAAGATATAGCCTTGGCTTTGGAGGTTTCTGCTCCTTCCGTCAGTGAAATGATAAAAAAACTCTTAGATCAAGGATATATAGAATATACCCCTTATAAAGGTATCATTCTCACGGAATTAGGCATTAAAGAAGCATCTAAGGTTGTAAGAAAGCATCGCCTTTGGGAAGTTTTTTTAGTAGAGCACTTAGGTTATAGCTGGGATATAGTTCATGAAGAAGCTGAAAATCTTGAGCATGTTACCAGCCCAAAGTTAGAACAACGATTAAATGAATTTTTAAATTACCCAAAAGCCTGTCCTCATGGAAATATCATTCCAAGAGATGAAATGCTCATAGAAAAAGATTCATATAAATCTTTAAGTTCAATATTAGAAGGAGACGAAGTAACAATTCGCAGGGTAATAGACAAAAAAACATTATTAAAGTATCTCATAGATTTAGACTTGTCCCTAGGGGATCATATTAAGGTAATAAAGCATGCTCCTTACAACGGACCCATCACATTAAATAAGAAAGGCAAAGAAATATTTATAGCCAAGGAAGCGACAAATTACATATTCGTAGAGTAAAGGAGACATTAAAATGAAGAAATTTATTATACCCATATTGATTTTATGCATATTAACACTAAGCATTACAGGTTGTAACACATCCAAAAAAAATACCACAGCTGATGGTAAGCATAGGGTTGTTGCAACTACTACTATGTTAGCTGATATGGCAAAGACCTTAGGTGAAGATTATGTAGAAGTTAAAGGACTTATGGGTCCTGGCATAGACCCTCACCTTTATAAAGCCAGCGCAGGTGATGTAAAGCTAATGCAAAAAGCAGATATGGTAGTTTACAACGGTGTGCACTTAGAAGGAAAAATGGGAGAAATATTTGAAAACCTCACAGGTATTGACAAACTTGTAGTAAATGTTTCTAACGGTGTAGATAAAGATAAACTATTGGTATCTCAAGATAATTCTAACGCTCACGACCCTCACATTTGGTTTGACGTTAATATATGGAAGCAAGCTGCAGTGGAGCTTACTAAAGGATTAAAAACTTTAGACAGTGAACATGCTAATAAATTTGATGAAAACTTAAAGGCATATTTAATTGAACTAGATAAATTAGATAAATATATAAAAGATAGAGCTTCAGAAATTCCTGCTGAAAAACGTATTTTAATAACTGCCCATGATGCTTTTAATTATTTTGGTAATGCTTATGGCTTTCAAGTTAAAGGGCTTCAAGGCATAAGTACCGCTTCTGAAGCTGGAACTTCAGACCTTAGAAACTTGGCAAACTTTATAGTTAAACATGAGATAAAAGCGGTGTTTGTAGAATCTTCTGTACCAAAAAAGAATATTGAAGCATTACAAGAAGCAGTAAAAGCTCAAGGATTTGAAGTAAAAATAGGTGGTGAGTTATATTCAGACTCCTTAGGAGATGCAGGTTCACCTGATGAAACCTATATAGGAACTTTTAAAGCAAATATCGATACCATTGTAGATGCTTTAAAATAATATTTTATGAGAGAATTTGATATTGATAATGAATTTCATTTCTATTCTGCAAATTAACTGTATAAATAATGAGTTTCTTAAGTATTTATAAATGAATTAAATATAAGCATTTACGGACATTTTATTATAAATTTGGGAGGTAAATATAATGGAAAATAATAAAGATTATGTAATACAAGTAGAAGATATGACAGTAGCTTATCAAGTAAAACCAGTGCTCTGGGACGTGGATTTGAATATACCTAAATCTGTTTTAATGGCAATAGTTGGACCTAATGGAGCTGGGAAATCCACACTAATAAAAGCAATGTTAAATTTAATAAAACCTATTTCAGGAAAAGTTTTGTTTAATGGGGAAAGCTATGAAGCTCAAAGAAAAAATATAGCTTATGTACCTCAAAGCGGTAGCGTTGATTGGGATTTCCCTACAGATGTTTTAGACGTAGTGCTTATGGGGCGTTACGGGATATTAGGCTGGATAAAACGCCCTACAGCAAAAGATAAGGAAAAAGCCATGGAAGCCTTACAAAAGGTGGGTATGAAAGATTTTGCTCATAGGCAAATAAGTCAATTATCTGGTGGTCAGCAGCAAAGAGTATTTTTGGCAAGAGCATTGGTTCAAGACTCAGATATCTATTTTATGGACGAACCCTTTCAAGGCGTAGATGCTAAAACTGAAAAAGCTATTATATCTCTTTTAAAGGAACTTAGACAACAAGGTAAAACTGTAATAGTGGTGCATCATGACTTACAAACAGTACCAGAATATTTTGATTGGGTGACCTTGTTAAATACACAAGTTATAGCCAGCGGACCTGTGTCAGAAGTTTTCACTGAAGAGAATTTAGATAAGGCCTATAGAAATAAAGGACAAATATTAAAAAGGTAGGTGATGGAAGTGGATACATTAAAACTTATTCTTACAGATCATACTTTACAGATTGTATCCTTAGGTTCAGCGCTTTTAGGAATAATAAGTAGAGTTTTAGGTAGTTTTGCTGTGATTAGAAAGCAGAGTTTGCTAGGGGATGCAGTTTCTCATGCCGCACTTCCAGGTATAGCTTTAGCATTCTTATTTACCAATACAAAAAAAACTGAGGTTTTGTTATTAGGCGCCTTAATAGCTGGGGTTATAGCAAATTTTATAATACTATCCATAGTAAGGAATTCTAGAATTAAATTTGATAGTTCACTTGCTTTAATATTATCCGTATTTTTTGGTGGAGGTCTAGTACTTCTAACTTATATTCAAAAGATACCTAATGCAAATCAAGCTGGATTAGACAAGTTTATATTTGGTCAAGCCTCTACTCTCTTAGAAAGAGATGTAAAAATAATGGCTATTATGGCAGTACTTCTAATAAGTTTAGTCATAGTATTTTGGAAAGAATTTAAATTAACTTCTTTCGATGCAGATTTTGCAGAAAGTCTTGGATTTTCAGTAAAAAAGATAAATATTTTACTTTCCTTTATGATTGTGGCTGCCATAATTGTAGGATTACAAACTGTAGGTGTTATATTAATGAGCGCCATGCTTATAGCTCCTGCAGCAGCTGCTAGACAATGGACGGATAAATTTTCAGTAATGGTTATTCTTTCAGCCATCTTCGCAGCCCTATCAGGCATTATAGGAACCTTTATAAGTTCAGTGGTAGATAAGCTTCCTACAGGCCCTATGATAGTTATAGTAGTAAGTATTATAGTATTTATCAGCCTGACTTTTGCTCCTAACAGAGGTCTGCTATGGAAATACTTTAGAGATAAAAAGAATCACAAAGCTATTAATGAAGATATGATTTTATCTAATTTATATACTTTATCCATGAATCATGATGATTATTTTCATAGCCATGATATAGCTGTAATAGATCCTTCCATGGCTTTAAAAAGCGGTGGTGTGAAAGAGCTTACCAAGAAACTAAAGAATCTCAATGAAAGAGGGCTTGTTTCTGAAGTAGAAAAAAATCAATGGTGCATCACTAAAAAAGGTATGGATTACATGGAAAATCATTTTGTAAAGGAGGTAAAATAATGAATCCAGATTTAGAAATTCAACTTATTGCAATTATTGTTGCTGTAGCATGTTCCCTTCCTGGAGTTTTTCTAGTTTTAAGAAAGATGTCTATGATGTCAGATGCTATAACCCATACCATATTACTAGGCATTGTAGCTGCCTTCTTCATGGTGAATGACTTATCCTCTCCTCTTCTCATAGTAGGAGCGGCTGTGGTAGGTGTTATTACAGTATTTTTAACAGAAGTACTAAACTCTACAAAGCTTGTTTCAGAAGATTCAGCTATAGGTATAGTATTCCCTTTCCTATTTAGTATAGCTATAATAATAATCTCAAGATATGCTGGTTCAGTGCATCTAGATACAGACTCAGTGCTATTAGGAGAACTAGCTTTTGCCCCCTTTAATAGATTAAAAGTATTTGGATTAGACATTGGAGCAAAGGCCATATACTCCATGGGAGCTATACTAATTATAAATATCTTATTTGTAGTATTGTTCTTTAAAGAACTTAAAATAGTAACCTTCGACCCAGCCTTAGCTGCAGTACTAGGTTTTTCCCCTGTATTAGTGCATTATGCTCTAATGACTATAGTTTCCGTTACAGCGGTAGGTGCCTTTGAATCCGTAGGTTCCATACTAGTCATAGCCTTTATGATAGGACCTCCTGTCACAGCCTACCTTATCACCGATGATTTAAAGAAGATGATTATGCTAAGCGCATTTATAGGTGCTATAAATGCAGTTATAGGTTATCAATTTGCTTCCTTACTGGATGTATCCATAGCTGGTTCCATGGCACTTATCACAGGAGTTTCCTTCTTACTAGTATTCATATTTGCCCCTGAAAGAGGCTTAGTCACTACCCTAAGAAGAAGAAAAAGCCAAAAGATACTATTTGCAGAAAAGTCCATGCTATTCCATATATTTAACCATGAAAATGAACAAGATGCAGCCTTAGAATGTGGAGTAAATACCATTCATCATCACCTTCACTGGAATAGTTGTTGATTTACAATGAAAATTGACCCCCTTTTTACAACGAAAATTGACCCCCTCACTTTAAAATTATAACCTTGTATGGTAACAAAACACATCATACAAGGGAGGCATAAAGTGAAGGTGAAGGATTTGAGAGATTGGTATACAGTAAAGAACATGCATAATAAGGGGGTCCCGATAAAACAAATAGCCAGGGAACTGGGAATAGCCAGAAATACAGTTAAGAAATTGATTAAGCAGGAGGAGGAACCGAGGTATTCAAGAAAAGTAACTTATACAAAGATTGATGCTTATAAAGATAAAATAAGAGTTTGGTATTTGGAAAGAGATTATGA
>NZ_FQZO01000017.1 GCF_900142075.1 Clostridium amylolyticum | reverse complement strand
GAACTCCTTATGGGTTCTATAATCTAAAAGATAGCAATTTTAAGAGTAAGTTAGTAATTCGAATATAAAGTCCCATTTGAAGGGGTCCATCCGAGGATAGTTTTTCCGAAAAAGTACCAGAAAAACTTTAAATCTATTATAAGAAAAGCTTCTGCAGGAAGACTTTCCTTATTTAAATTCAAAGAAACTCTCCGAGTTTCCTCCTTCATTCTAAATTCTAAATTTTAAATTCTTAATTATCATTATATAGAACATGTGTTCGGTTGTAAAGTAAAATTTGACAGTTTGGTTTGTAATGTTTTTGCTCAGGTTTGTCTTACGTGATACAATTACCATGAAGATTTTTTTGTATACTAGAAAAGGTGGTGAAATTATGGCAAAGGATTTATCAAGATATCTATTAGTATCGGATATGGATGGTACCCTTTTAAATAATACTAAAGAAATAAGTGAAGAAAATATAGAGGCTATAAAAAGGTTTCAACAGCTGGGAGGAAAGTTTACCATAGCTACTGGACGAGTTCAGTTTTCTACAGAACCTTATCTTAAAGATATAACCTTAGATACTCCTGCAATACTTTATAATGGAGCTGTGATATATGACTTTTACAAGAAGGATATAATTTGGCAGAAACATGTGAATGCCTCCATAAAAGAAAGGGTTAAAAGGATATATGAAGAGTTCCCAGGGTTAGGTATAGGAGCTTATTGTGGGGACAAGCTCCTTATAATCAGGCATAACCTTATGACTGTAGCCATGCAGATGTTAGACAAAGTACCTTATTATTCAGCAGATAAAAATATAGTACAAGAGTATGAAAACACTTTACTTTTAGAAGATGGATGGGAAAGACCTTGGAATAAGGTTATATTGGCTGCTACTCCTAAATTTTTAGATGAAATGGAAGATTATTTTATAAACAATATAGAAGAAGCTAATGTAATGAGATCAGGAGATATCCTGTTAGAATTATTACCCATAGATATATCTAAAGGCACATCTTTAGAAAAGCTGGCTCAATATATGAATATGGATATGGAACATGTAATTGCTATAGGCGATAATATGAATGATCTAGACATGTTAACTAGGGCTGGACATGGATTTACTGTTACTAATTGCAATGAAAAGTTAAGACCTTATGCAAAATATTGTTTAAGCAGTAATGAGGATCACGCCTTAGTACATGTAGTTAAATGGGCTGAAGAAAATCTTTAATTATTTAAAGCAAAGATTTTAAATTGAAAATATTTAATAATAAAAAATAAATAAGTGTAATAATTATCACCCCTACTTCATATTAAATGAATAGGGGTGATTGCTATGATAAGGACAATGGTTTGTGAAAAGGAAGGTTGCAGAGGTAATAGTTTTTATATCTATACTGAAGAAAATAATCTGGTGATCATATGTAGCGAGTGTGGGGAGAGATACTCTTTAGATGTAAGCTACTACGATTATTTAATGCTATCTAGTTGCTCGCAATGTAACAATGACACTTTTAAGGTATTTAAAGATACGGAAAAAGAAGGGGTATATGCAAAATGTACTGAATGTGGGAATCCTCCGGACAAGGTATATATAGATGAAAGTGGCACGCAGGTTTCCTATGAACAAAAGAAGCTAGATGAAATGAAGGATGTAATTTATAGATTAAATGAAAGACTTGCACTTATGGAAAATAAAATTGATATCTTAGGTGTAGACCAGCAGGTTATGCAGCAATCTTTAGGG
Source organism: Clostridium amylolyticum (assembly GCF_900142075.1). Classification (GTDB taxonomy): domain Bacteria; phylum Bacillota; class Clostridia; order Clostridiales; family Clostridiaceae; genus Clostridium_AA; species Clostridium_AA amylolyticum. The sequence goes on along the minus strand of NZ_FQZO01000017.1, from coordinate 24,942 downwards.
TATGTAGCAGAATTTGTACAAAAGCTTTAGGGTATGTAGTAAAGGGTTGGAAAAATTTTAGATGTGCACAAAAAATTAAGCGATAATGCAAGAAACGGTGTTTTGCATTACAATAGACGCAAAATTAATAATTTTAAAATTCTATGTTAAAATTCTATTAACTCTTGAAAGGTAGGAATTTCAAGAGTTGATATTTTGTTCTCAATAAACAGTTAAATTTTAAAGTTTATTATAAATTGAAGCTTATTGTGTTGTTACCTTCATAATGCCTTGTTATAATATAATTAGGGAGACTTATGTTGTTCGGATTTAAGAAAGGAGAGGTTATACTATGGCTAAAAAAGAAATTGTAGCAATGATCCTAGCAGGGGGACAAGGTTCTAGACTTGGCGTGTTAACTAAAAAAATAGCCAAACCTGCAGTGCCCTTTGGCGGCAAATACAGAATTATAGATTTTACTCTAAGTAATTGCTCTAATTCTGGTATATATACTGTAGGGGTTCTTACGCAGTATCAGCCTTTAGAACTGAATTCCCATATAGGCATAGGAAGTTCTTGGGATCTGGACAGAAGGGATGGTGGGGTTTTTGTCTTGCCACCTTATCAAAGTGAGAACGGTGGTAATTGGTATAGAGGCACAGCTCATGCTATATATCAAAATATATCTTTTATAGATAATTATGATCCTGAATATGTTCTTGTTCTATCTGGAGATCATATTTACAAAATGGATTATACAAAAATGCTTAAATATCATAAAGAAAAACAAGCAGATGCAACCATCGCTGTTTTTGAAGTTACTAAAGAAGAGGCAACGAGATTTGGTATAATGAATACCAAAGAAGACAATGTAATATATGAATTTGAAGAAAAGCCTCCTGTACCAAAGAGTACTAAAGCTTCCATGGGGGTTTATATATTTAATTGGAAAATGCTTAGAAAGTACTTAAAGGAAGATGCAGCAGATAAAAATTCCAACAACGATTTTGGAAAAAATATAATTCCTAGATTGTTAGGGGATGATAAGAAGCTGGTAGCTTATCCTTTCCAAGGTTATTGGAAGGATGTAGGTACTACTGAAAGTCTATGGGAAGCAAATATGGATCTTCTTAGAGAGGATAATGAGCTTGATATTCATGATTACAATTGGAGAATATACTCTGTAAATCCTTCCAGACCTGCTCAGTATATAGGACCTGAAGCTTCGGTATCTAACTCTTTAGTGGTAGAAGGCTGTGTAATATATGGAAAAGTAGAAAATTCTGTGTTATTTCCAGGTGTATATATAGGTAAAAACGCTAAAGTTAAAGACTCTGTGCTTATGCCCAATGTAAAAATAGGAGATAACGTGGTGGTGGATAAAGCAATCTTGGGAACAGATGCTATTATTAGAAGGGATTGCATTTTAGGTAATGGAGGAACCATAACGGTGATACCTGCCAAGGAAGATTTAAAATCAGGTACTATACTTAAAGAAACAGCAGTACAAGGAAAGGAGAGGTAATATGCTTTCTAACTATATGGGGATAATAAATCTTGACGAAAATGAAGATAATATAATGGAACTTACAGTGAGAAGACCTTTAGCATCTATACCTATAGCCGGAAGGTATAGGGTAATTGACTTTATCCTTTCAAATATGACTAATGCTGGCATAGAAAATATATCTATATTTGCAAAAAACAAATCTCGTTCACTAGTAGACCATACAAGTAACGGAAGACCTTGGGATCTTAATAGAAAAAGATATGGACTTAGAATCTTTAATTTTGGTAAAGCGAACTTAGAAGATAATGATATAAATAACTTTGCAGAAAATCTTGATTATTTTAAAATAGCTTCTCAAGAATATATAATTATGGCTCCTTCTTACATGATATATAATATAGATTTTAAGGAGGCGGCTGAATTTCATGAAAATAGCGGTAATGATATTACTGTTCTATATAAGAAAGTAAATAATGCCCATAAAGCTTTTAAAGACTGTGAGGTCCTTAATCTTAATGAAGAAGGACAAATAATCAGTGTAGGTAGGAATATAGGTGGAGAAAAGCATCTTAATATTGGTATGGAAACATACATAATGAAGAGAGAGCTTTTCACGGACATGGTAAGAGATCTTACAAGAACAGGCCACTGCAGAAAGTTTAAACAAGGTATATATACTCAACTAGATAAATATAAAGTAGGAAGTTTTGAATTTACAGGGTATTTAAGCTGCATAAACTCACTAGATGCTTATTACAAAACCAACATGGATTTCTTAAATGTTAAGGTTAATACAGAGGTGTTTTCTTCTAATAGACCTATAATAACCAAGTCCAAGGACGAAGCGCCTACCAAGTACACACGAAATGGAAAAGTTATAAATTCCATGGTAGCTAATGGATGTATTATAGATGGATATGTGGAAAACTGTATAATCTCTAGAAGGGTTACCATACAAAAGGGTGCAGTACTTAAAGATTGTATTATACTTCAAGGCTCAGAAATAGGTGAAAACACTTCTCTATCTCACGTTATTACCGACAAAAATGTTATAATAGAAAGTGGAAAAGATTTAAAAGCAGACTCTGAATACCCTTTAGTTATTATTAGAAAGAGAACATTTTAAATAAACATCCCTGCAGAGTAAAGGCTGCAGGGAGTTTATTTAATTTAGGAGGCGTTTTTGTTGAAGGTTTTATTTGCGGCGGCGGAGGCTTATCCTTTCATGCAGACGGGAGGCTTGGGGGATGTGGCTTATGCACTTCCTAAGGCACTAAAGGCTCAAGGGGTGGATGTAAGGATAATCATGCCTCTTTATAATATGGAAAAGAAATATAGAAAAAGCATGGTGAAAATTGCGGATTTTAATACATATATAGGTTGGAAAACTGTAAACTGTACCTTAAATTATCTAGAGTATGAAGGAATTATTTATTATTTTATAGAAAATGAATATTATTTCAAAAGAAGTTCACCTTATGGGTTTTATGATGATGCTGAAAGGTTCACCTATTTTTCTAAAGCGGTTTTGGAAGGAATAAAATATTTAGGTGACTTTATTCCAGATATACTTCATTGTAATGATTGGCATACAGCTCTTATGATACCTCTTAAAGGTGCTTATTATAGTGAGGAAGTACCATATACTAGTATAAAAACCGTATTTACTATACACAATATGCTTTACCAGGGTAACTTTGGCAAAGAAGCTCTAGGTATGTTAGGACTTTCTGAAGAAAAATACTATACTGAAGATATATTTAAGCATTATGAAGGGGTATCCTTTATGAAAGGCGCTTTAGCCAAAGCTGATAAAATAACCACTGTAAGTAAGACCTATGGGGAGGAGATAAAGCTGCCTTGGTTTTCTTATGGTTTGGATAAAATACTTAAAAAAAGAAGTAAAGACTTAAAGGGAATAGTAAATGGTATAGATTATGAAAGTTATAATCCTGAAAGTGACAAAGATATAGTATACAATTATTCCTCTAAGGAGATTTCTGTTAAAAGGGAAAATAAACTCGCCCTGCAGAAAGAGTTAAACTTAACCCAAGGTGAAGACATACCTATGCTGTCTATAATCAGCAGATTTTCAGAACAGAAGGGTATAGAGCTTGTACAAGAAATTATGCCCCTTATCATGGACATGGAGCTGCAATTAGTGGTGGTGGGAGGTGGCTTTGAAAGCTATGAAAATATGTTTAAGCACTATGCCTCTAAATATCCTCATAAGATGGCTGCACAAATCCCCTTTAATCGAGAGCTTTCAAAAAGGGTATACGCCTCCTCAGACATATTTTTAATGCCCTCTCAATTTGAAGCCTGCGGCATAGGTCAGCTTATAGCCATGAGATACGGCACCGTGCCAATAGTTAGAAAAACCGGCGGGCTTAAAGACACCGTGAAGATATACAATGAATACAAAGACACCGGCAACGGCTTTGTATTTAATAACTATGACCCATCAGAATTTCTTCATGAAATAAAAAGAGCCCTAAAGCTATACAATAACAAAGAAAAATGGAACACCCTTATAAAAAGAAACATGCACATAGACACCAGCTGGAAAACCTCCGCCAAGGAATATATAAAGCTTTATGAAAGCTAACGGCAGCCATATGAGTTATTAGTTAATGATACATTCCGAACCTAGGATTTGGCATAGTCCCTTAAGAAGAAGTTTCTAATACTCATATATGGGAGAAAATATTAAGAAAAGAGGAAAACTATGAGTTGGAAAGTAAAGAAGTTTGATGAACTAACTAATTATGAGCTATACTCCATACTAAAAGAAAGAAGTGATATCTTTGTAGTGGAACAGACATGCTTTTATTTAGATCCAGATGGCTTGGACATGGCATCTTATCATCTTTATAAGAAAGAAAATGAAGAGATAATAGCTTATCTTAGGATACTCCCTAGAGAAATAGTAGGAGATAATGCTGCCATTGGAAGGGTTATAGTTAAAAAGGATTATAGAGGCAAAGGTATAGGTAAGGAGCTTATAGGTGAAGCTTTAAAATTTATCACAGAAGTTCTTAAAGAACACAACGTTGAGCTTCATGCCCAAGACCACCTGAGAGATTTCTACGGTTCCTTTGGTTTTAAGGTGTCTAGCGACGTATACCTAGACGCAGGGATTCCTCATGTTACTATGATTTGGACAAATAAGGACAAATAGGTGGTAGTCATTTGACAAGTGACATAAGCAGAAATTCTAAATCTTCTATTTGGCATAGTCAATTACTTCTTCGTAGAACCCAAAGCGTCAGATCCATATTTTCAAAAGTTTTAGGGGAGAAGAATAAGTTCTAATTATAAACGATTTTTATATAGTAATCTCAAAAATATTAAAAAGTAAAATTGATTAAAATTATATATACTTACCATAGAATGAGGAGAAGAATGAACAAAATATTAATTGTAGAGGATAACCCAGAAATTAACAAAATGGTGCAAACCTTATTAAGAAAAAACCAGTATAAAGTAGCATATGCATTTTCCGGCACAGAAGCACTTTTGCTATTAGAAAAAGAATCTTTTGATTTGATTTTATTGGACCTGATGTTACCAGGATTAAGTGGAGAAGAAATTTTAGTGAAAATCAACGAACAACTGCAAATTCCTATTATATGTGTATCTGCAAAAGATGATTTAAACACTAAACTTAGATTGATTCGAGATGGGGCAGATGATTATATAACAAAGCCATTTAACAATGAAGAATTAATTGTACGGATAGGGGCAGTGCTAAGAAGAGCTAACAAGAGTCCAACAATAGAAAAAAATAACATATTCCAATTCAAGGATTTAGTTTTAGATAGTGAAAATCATATTGTAACTATTAATGATGAACCTATAGAACTTACTGTAAAAGAATATTGTATATTAGAATTATTAATTAGTAATCCAAAGAAGGTATTTACCAAACAGAATATCTTTGAGAGTGTATGGTCTGAAGAATATATTATCGATGAAAGAGCGGTTACAGTACATGTTAGCAATCTGCGTAGTAAATTGAAACATGGAGAAACATATATAAAAACAGTTTGGGGAATAGGATATAAAATGCAGGATAATTAATCTATCATCTTTATACTTTCTTGACAAAATCTAAATTCTATTTTGATACCTTTCATTTATGATTAAAATGTAGGCTTAAATAATTACAGAAAGTAAGAGGTGAAAAGATATGAGTTTAGTATTACAAACCAATTGTTTGACCAAAAAATATGGAAAACAAATAGCTGTAAATAAAGTCAATCTGAATGTTGAAAAGGGTGATATTTACGGCTTTATAGGAAAAAATGGTGCAGGCAAAACTACGCTTATGAAGATTGTATGTGGATTGATTCATCAGGATCAAGGAGAGATTCAACTGTTTGAAAGTAGTAATTTAGAAAACAGCAGGAAAAGAGTGGGATGTGTTATTGAGCAACCAGCACTTTATCCTGGAATGACAGCCAGACAAAATCTGATTTATTATAATAAGCTACTTGGTATTCCAGACTATAACAATGTTGATAATGTTCTTAATTTAGTAGGTTTACAAAATACAGGTAAAAAGAAAACGAAGAATTTTTCACTTGGTATGAAGCAACGTTTATCCATTGCAATTTCGTTACTAGGCAATCCGGATTTTCTTATCCTGGATGAGCCTATTAATGGATTAGACCCTTCTGGTATCAAAGAAATTAGAGAATTGCTTATAAAACTCAATTGCGAAAATGAGATTACTATTTTAATTTCTTCTCATATTTTGGGGGAACTTGGTAAAATTGCAACAAAATATGGCATCATCGAGAACGGGGTATTGGTTGATGAATTTGCAGCCGTAGAATTAGAAAACCGTTGTAAAAAATGTCTTTCTTTAGAAGTTAATGATTCAGAAAAAGCAGCTTACATTATAAAAAATAATATCAAAAGTATCGATTATAAAGTATTTGATCAAGGAAAAATCTGCATTTATGATTGCTTAGATATACCAGCACAAATTAATAAAGAATTGATTGAGAATGATGTTTTAGTGTCAAGTATCTGTTTAGAAGGCCATGATATAGAAGCATATTTCGTAAAGATGATGGGAGGCGATGAATAATGATGAATGTAGTTTCCAGTGAATTTTATAAAATATTTAGAAGTAAGATTTTTTATGTTATTTCAATTATATTGTTTACAATGAACGTTATTGGATCTGTAACTTCTGTATTCGAAAAAAAATCAGCCTCTTTTTCTCCTGAGATAAAAGCACAGATGTCAGGAATTCCTAGTTATCAAGTATCCTATGGTGCAGATATTATCTTCTATATCATCCTTATCTTTGTTGCTTGTCTAATTACCGCTGAATATGCAAATGGTAGTATACGACAAATGGCTTGCCATGGCATAGCTAGATGGAAATTAGTCTTGGGTCAGTATATTGCTATATCTTCCGTCATTACAATGATTTTATTATCTTTCGGTATTTTAAATTTATTATCAGGTACAATATTGTTTCAACTAGGAGAAGTTGATGCTGTTGCATTTATCCGAATGAATGTTGGAATGCTTTGTATGTTTTGGGGTATTGCAGGAATTGGTACTTTTTTCTCTTATCTATTTAAAAATGGAGGTATTACCATTGCAATTTCTGTTTTATTAATAATAAGTGGAAATTTCATAGTACATTTGCTTACTTTATTAACAAAAAACGATATTTTTACAAGATATAGTCTTGCGAATATGCGTAAAACCATAATTGATTTTACTTCAAAACCAGAGGATGTTGTAAAGTGTTCAATTGTGTTTCTGTTAATTGGAATGGCTGCAATTTTAGGATCTAGTTTATTATTTTCAAAAAGAGATGTAGATTAGTCGAGATGAAGGAGTTAAGATGGAAAATGTTTGGATGATTGCAACTTTTGTATTATTACTTGTTTTGCTAATACTTGTTTTTTACCATATGTACTATCGTATAAATATCAAGCATATTACAAAACAATTAGAGGACATCATGAATATAACAGATACTAATCAACTCCTAACAGTGGTAGTAAAACAAAGGGATATCGCAAGCTTAGTTAATCAGCTCAATAATTTAGTGAGGGATATCAGACTGTCTCGTATACACATTAAAAGACTAAATAGGAATTTTAGACAGAGTATAACTAATATTTCACATGATTTACGCACCCCATTGACAACTGCTGGTGGTTACGTTCAAATGCTCCAGACAAGTATTACAGAGGAAGAGCGACAAGAATACTTAATGATAATATTGGAACGGCAAAATATGGTTAAGGTGCTACTGGAGCAGTTATTTGAATATGTACGTATTGAATCAGGTGAGATTATTTATGAACATGTGCCTATCGATGCAAAAAAATTTTTATAGAAACACTTGCTCTGTATTATGATGACTTTAATAAAAAGGGACAAGAACCCATCCTTCGCTTAATTGAAAAACCTTGTATAATACCAGGGGATGAACAAGGAGTGAAAAGAATATTTTCAAATGTTCTTTTTAATGCCATAGTTCATGGTAAGGGGGAATATTGTTTTGAAATTCAGGAATCAGATTTTTACATTTTTACATTTTCTAATATAAGTGAACCCATGACGAGAGAGGAGTTAGAATATATTTTTCAACGTTTTTACACGAAGGATCCAGCTCGGAATAAAAAGACCACTGGTTTAGGATTAGCAATAGCCAGAGAAATTACTGAACAACTAAATGGTACAATTAAGGCTTACTATAATAATGGAAGATTTTCTATTTCTATTTTATTACCTAAAGCTTGACATTTCTCATAATGCCTTACTCATAAGGTAAACTCCTCACCTATTTAAGTGGGGAGTTTTTTGCAATATTTAGGAGTTTATAAAGGGTATTGTCATATAAAGTATGCAGAATTATTTGAATATTTCGGAATAAGAGTGATATAATTAAGTGGAAAATAGTTGCAAGAACTTTGGCATATAAAAATAAGTTATATACAGTAAATTTAAGGGGGCGTTTTTCTTGTTTAAATTTCCAGAAAATCTTTATTCTGATGTAAGGATAGAAGAGGTATCTTCCACTAATATAGCATTCTTAAATGGACAGCTAAATGAAAATACCATCAGAGAATATAAAGGGGCATTTATAAGAGTTTTTGATGGACAAAGGTGGTATTACAGCTCTATAACAGATGTTTCACAGATTCAACAGGAGTTAGATAATTTAGCTAAGATGGCCAAGCCTTCGGAAAGCATATATGAAAATCCGGTGGTTAAGAAGTATGAGGTTAATAAAGGAGAATATTTAAATTTCCAAGGAAAGGAAATAAACAAGGTATCTTACCAAGAAAAGGTTAATTTACTTAGAAGCTATTTTAACCTCCTAGAAAATGTAGAAGAGATAAAGATGTGGAGAGCTACATATTTAGATAATAGAAAGGTTAAAAAATTCTATTCTTCTAAGGGAGCAAGTCTTCTGTGGGATTATCAAACCTGCGGAGTCTCTTATAGGTTTGGATGCAGCACCAAGGAACAGGATAAGACAACAGATGGATCTTACCAAACAGCATCAAATTGTTTTGAAGATTTAAAAGATATTAAAGAAGAGCTGAAGGAGAAGATAAATACCTATATAGATTTTATGTATAATAAGGAAACCATAGAACCAGGGGAATATACGGTAATACTATCACCATTAGCAGCAGGGGTATTTGCTCATGAAAGCTTTGGACATAATAGCGAAGCAGATTTCATGCAAGGGGATGAAAATGCCAAGGAGCAATGGTGCATAGGAGCTAAAATGGCATCGGATATATTGTCCATAATAGATTATGGTGGAGAGATGGGTTCAGGATATGTGACCTTTGATGATGAGGGAAGCAAGGCTGAAAAGACCTATCTAATAAAAGATGGCATTCTTACAGGAAGACTTCATAATGCTTCTACAGCAGCGGATTTTAATGAGAATCTTACTGGAAATGCCAGAGCCATAAATTTTGAATATGAACCCATAGTGCGCATGACCACCACTTATATAGACAAAGGAAATAAAACTAAAGAGGAGCTTATAGGTGAAGTAAAGGATGGAATATTAATTGAGGATATTAATCATGGCAGTGGAATGACTACCTTTACTTTGGCACCTAACCTGGCTTATAGGATAAGGGATGGAAAAATAGCAGAGCCCTTAAGTATTTCTGTGATAACAGGAAAGGTTATGGAGACCCTTAATAAAATTGATGGCGTTTCAGATACCATAGAACTTTTAAGCTTTGTCACCGGGGGATGTGGTAAGATGGAACAATTTCCTTTGCCTGTAGGCTTTGGAGGCCCTTATGTAAGAGTCAATGGAATAAGAGTGCAATAGGAGGGAGTGGGTATTATGATAAAGGAAAAATATATAGAAAATATTAAAGAAACCTCTATAAATATCGTTCAAAGTAACTTTGAATCTTTAAGAAAAAAGAATATAACTAAAACTGGGCTTAGAGTATATGATCAAGGAAAGCTTGGCATAGCAGGAGCCTTAGGTGACTATGATGAAAAAGAACTAGAGAGTAAGGCAAAGGACAACCTCATACTTCCCTATGAATTTCAGGTGAGCAAAAATTTAAAATTAGCAGAAGATCATTCAAAGGAAATATTGTCTGATGAAAAGCTTTGTGAAGAAGTAGAAGACATATTAGAAGTGTGCAGAAAAGATTACAAGGATTTTGGAGTATACAATAAGATCAAGATAATAAATGAAAGTATATCCCTAAGCAATAATGAAGGATTAGAGCTTCTAAGTAAAGACAGTTATTTAAGCTGTGAGCTTATGTTTAGCGATAAAGCCATTGCAGGACTAGAAGGTTTTTTTTGGGGATTTGAAAGTAGAAATTATAGCAGAGAAAATATAATTAAAGAAATTGATAGTATCTGCGGAGCCTATAGAAACAAACTTACAATGCCGGAAAAGAAAACCATGCCAGTAATATTTATAGATTATGAGATGCTTCCTCTTTTAAAATTTTATACAGACTTAAATGGAGTTAAATTTGGAAGCGGCACATCCATATTTAGCAAGGAACTAAACAATAGAAAATTCAATGAAGATTTTACTCTTTATGCTACTAGGAATCCTGAAGACGTAAAGACACCATTTTTTGATGCTGAAGGAGTGGTAAATGATAATTATAGATATGCCCTCATAGAAAATGGAGTAATAAAGAGTCCCTATACAGATAAGAGAACTGCTAACATGTTTAATTTGCCCTTAACAGGTTCTGCAGCCTCAGCTTATGACTCCGCTCCCAACTTAGCTGCACCTCAGCTTAAAATAAAAGAAGGTAAAAACACCCTAAAGGAGCTTTTAGGTGGAGAAAAAGCCATATTAGTAGTGAATGCTGCAGGAGGAGACTTCACCCAGGAAGGAAACTTTGCCACCCCGGTGCAAGTGCCTATACTTTTTGATGGAGAAAACATGCTGGGAATGCTTCCTAAATTACAAGTATCTTCAAATATATATGACATGTTCGGGCAAGGCTTTAGAGGAGTGTCCACAGACTTCATAAGTCCTTCGGGACAATACAAAGCCCTAGTGATGGACATGATGGTGGAAACTATATAAGAGGACAAACAGGTGCCAGGCACGTGACAAGTGACAAAACCCTAGTTGTGGAGAATAAGTTTCCTCAATAAAACCTATATTAACCAATAATTACTATGATATAATAAATTAATATTAAATATACATAAGGAGGACATAAAATGGAACTAAATTGGAGCCTTAAGGAATTATATGAATCCTTTGAAAGTGATGCTTTTAAAAAGGATGTAGAAAAGGTGAATTCCTTTATAAAAGACTATGAAGAAATGGCAAATAGGATATGTAAGGATCATGAAAATCAGGTGGAAAAGCTTGAAGAATACATTAACAAAAACTTAGAAAAATTTAATCTTTTTGAAAAATTATTATCCTTTGTTAGTCTTACTTTAAGCGTAGATACTAAAAATGAAGTAGCACTAAAATATTCAGATATATTAGAGCAAAAATACAGCCTTTTAGCAGAGGCGGATGCAAAGCTTCAAAATTGGATTGGAGAAATAAAAAATCTTGAGGAGCTTGTACAAGAATCAGAACTTTTAAAAGTCCATGCTTTCTTCTTACAGGAAATTGTAGAAGGCAGCAAATATCTTTTAAGTGACAAAGAAGAAGCTATAATTTCAAAAATGAAAAACACCGGTTCTAATGCTTGGGCTAAGCTTAGAGACCTATTAACCTCTACTTTAATGGTAGATATAGAAATAGAACAAGAAAATAAAAGGTTGCCTTTAACCGTAGTTAGGAATATGGCTTATGAAAAAGACCCAGAGGTGAGAAAAAAGGCTTATGAAGCAGAATTGGCTTCTTATAAGAACATAGAAGATGGTATGGCAGCTTGTCTTAACGGTATAAAAGGAGAGTTTATAACCATTTCAGCCATGAGAGGTTATAAATCACCTTTAGAGCAAAGCCTTATAAACTCAAGGATGGACGAAGACTCATTAAATGCCATGCTTACAGCTATGAGAGAAAGCCTTCCTACTTTTAGAAAATATTTAAGAAGAAAGGCAGAGCTTCTAGGTCATAAAAACGGCCTTCCCTTCTATGATTTATTTGCTCCTATGGGAGAAGTAAACATGGTATTCCCTTATGATAAGTCTGCAGATTTTGTAGAAACCAATTTTAGAACCTTCAGTGATAAGCTAGCAGATTTTGCTAGAAATGCAGTGGAAAAGCAATGGATAGATGTTAAGCCAAAGGAAGGCAAAATAGGAGGAGCTTTCTGCTCAAACCTTCATTCCATTGGGGAAAGCAGATTCCTTTTAAACCATGGAGATACCTTCAGCGATGTAGTAACCATGGCTCATGAGCTTGGACATGGCTATCATGGAGATTGCCTAAAAGAGGAAAGTGCTCTAAATGCAGATTATCCTATGCCTCTAGCAGAAACTGCTTCTACTTTCTGTGAAACCATAGTAAAAAAAGCGGCTATAAAGACAGCTTCAAAAGAGGAAGCCTTTGCTATATTAGAAAGTGAAATCAGTGATAGCACTCAGGTTATAGTAGATATATATTCTAGATTCCTATTTGAAAGTGAAGTATTTAGAAGAAGAGAAGAAAGTGCCATAAACGCACAAGATCTTAAGGAAATAATGCTTAATGCTCAAAAAGAAGCCTATGGTGAAGGGTTAGACCCAGAATATCTTCATCCATACATGTGGGCTTGCAAGCCTCATTATTATTTCCCAGACTCTAACTTTTACAACTTCCCCTATGCCTTTGGACTTTTATTTGCAAAAGGACTTTATGCTGAATATCTAAAGAGAGGTGACAGCTTCCCTGAAGAATATGATAAACTTCTAGCTCTTACAGGTAAAAATAAAATTGCAGATGTAACCAAAGTAATGGGTATAGACATACATGATGTTAATTTCTGGAGAAGCTCCTTAAGAATAATAGAAGAAGATATAGAAAGATTCCTAGAAATAAGCAAATAACAGAAGTAAATATATAAAATAAATTTGACTAGCAAATAGCCAAGGCTCTTTTTCCTTAGAGCCTTGGCTATTTTAATTTACTTACACTGAACACCCAAGCTACATAATTTTCAATATATCTTCAGGCTTTTCAAACACTATTTCTACATCTATACCTTCAGTATTGCTTGCACCCCATAGGGCAAGTCCAAAGTCCATGCCGGCATTTTTAGCACATAGATAATCGGAAAGGGTATCCCCTATGTATATTGAGTTTTCTATTTCTATGCCAAGCTCTTTTACAATGGTTAGAAGAGGCTCTGGGTGAGGTTTATGATTTTTTGTATCCTCTTCTAGAACCTTAGCTTTTATAAATCTGTCCAAACCTGTAGGAATAAAGTCAATTTCATATTGAGAAGAGGTTTTTGAGCTAACTATACCGCAGATAATATTATTTTCATGTAGTTTTTCTATAACCTTGCCCATGTTTTCATATAATTCTGCTCCTTCTTCATAAGCATTTACATAAGACACCCATTTAGCATAGGATTCTTCTATACTTTCAAAGCCTAACTGCTGCAAGGATTTCCTCCCTGGGTTACCGGTTATAAAGGTAAGCTCTTCATAGGACATATCTAGGCCCTTTTCTTCTTTAATAAGTTTCATTAGAGGTATTATATTCATTTTTTCAGTATTTAAAATAGTACCGTCAATATCAAAAATAGCATATTTATATTTTTTCACCATAGCCTGCCTCCACGAATTATCAATTACTAATAGTATGCATTATATAGCTCTAATTTTCAAATACCCTATTTAATAATAAGGTGAAATTGCAAAATTAAACTTTGAAAATGTATTCACTTATGTATTTATTATAATTATTCCGTGTCGGGGTGATAAAGTGTTAAATTATTTAGGAAATTAATAAAAACCCCCTAAAAAATCCATTACATTAGAAATAATAAATGAAGTTAAATTATGAAAATTGTGTCGAATATATTATAATAATTATAATTATATATTTTTAAGTAAATAATTAATAGAAAGGATGGAGGCAATGATAAAATTAATTGGTGTTTTAATCGTTATAGTAGGTTTTGCCTTAAAGCTTGACACCTTGTTCGTGGTTATTGTATCAGGACTGGTTACAGGTTTAGTGGCAGGTATGACTCCTGTGCAGATTTTGGAGGTTTTAGGTAAGTCATTTGTAGATACTAGATACATGACATTATTTGTACTTACCCTTCCGGTAGTAGGAATTTGTGAAAGGTATGGACTTAAGGAAAAGGCCATAGACTTAATAAGAAAATCTAAGAGCCTTACTACAGGTAAAATATTATCTCTTTATCTTTTAATAAGAGAAACTGCAGCAGCTTTTTCAGTAAGATTAGGTGGACACCCTCAATTTGTTAGACCTCTTATAGAACCAATGGCACAAGGAGCAGCAATTGGTAGATATGAAGAAGTGGATGATGAGGATAAAGAAAAACTTAAAGGTGAAGCAGCTGCCATGGAAAACTTCGGTAACTTTTTTGGCCAAAATGTATTTATAGCAAGTTCTGGAGTATTGTTAATTGTAGGAACTTTAGAAAAGCTGGGATATAGTGTTGCTCCTATAGATGTAGCAAAGGGAAGCATTCCAGTAGCAATAATAGCATTTGTAATAGTGGTTGTTAGAAATTATCTTTTAGATAAAAAGTTGGATGCTAAATATAAAAACAAAAGAAAAGAGGTGAAGAATTAATATGAACACAAAGATTCTATTTGATTATTTATTAGAAGGTTTTTATATAATTTCTGGAATAATAATGTTAATAACCGTTTATTTTGTTTCTAAAGATCCTAAAAATGAAAGCAAAATTACTACAGCTTTATTTTGGGGGTTACTAGGTATAATATTTATTTTTGGAAAAGTAATTCCTCCAGTATTAGTAGGAGGAGCTATTGTGCTTATGGGAATTCTTACATTATTAAAGAGGGTAAAGGTTGGAGAAGTGGCCCAATTAGATGAGAAATTTAAAGAAGAGCAAGCACAAAAAATAGGAGGGAAGATATTTATTCCTTCATTAACTTTAGCTATTGTAGCTTTTGCTTTTGCACAGTTTACTGCTAAACTTTCAAAGGTTAGTGGTCAGGTAGCTATAGGTGTATCTGCAGTAGCGGGATTAATAGCAGTATTAGCTATAACTAAAGCTAAGCCTGCATACATTGCAAAGGACGGAGATAGACTTTTAAGACAGGTTGGACCTTCCTCTATTCTTCCACAGCTCCTTGCAGCACTAGGTTCATTATTCACTGCAGCAGGAGTGGGAGAGGTTATTGCTAAAGGAATTTCCAGTGTAATACCTCAAGGAAATATATGGGCAGGTATTATTGCCTACTGTGTGGGCATGGCTTTATTTACAATAATTATGGGAAATGGATTTGCAGCTTTTGCAGTAATCACTGCAGGAATAGGTATTCCGTTTGTGTATAAGCTTGGTGGTAATCCTGCTATAGCTGGTGCATTAGCATTAACAGCGGGCTTCTGCGGAACTCTATTAACTCCTATGGCAGCTAACTTTAATGTGGTACCTGCTGCTCTTTTAGAAACAAAGAATAAAAATAGAGTTATAATTGCTCAAGCACCAGTAGCATTATTAATGCTTGTAGTTCACATACTGTTAATGTACTTCTTAGCATTTTAGTTGTAAGATAGTATATAAAAATCATATTTAACCTCTAGCATGATGTTTTGAAGAGCCTCATATTAGAGGTTATAATATATAAAAACTTAAGATTTTAAGCAAAGACTTCTATGGTTATAGTAAATTTCCTAGAAATCTTTCTTAAAAAAAAGGAGGCAGCAAAATGAAAGTTTTAATAACAGGTTTTGATCCCTTTGGTGGAGAAAAGATAAATCCAGCTTGGGAAGCAGTAAACAGAATTAAGGACAATATTGCAGGAGCTGAAGTTATAAAAGTTCAGATACCTACAGTTTTTAGAAAATCCATAGAAAAATTAGATAAAGCTATAGAAGAAAACAATCCAGACATAATAATATGTGTTGGGCAAGCTGGAGGAAGATTTGAAGTAACTCCAGAAAGAGTAGCTATCAATATGGATGATGCTAGAATTAAAGATAATGAAGGAAACCAACCATTAGATGCAGCTATTTATGAAGATGGAGAAAGTGCTTATTTTTCTACCCTGCCTATAAAAGCTATAGTTAAAGAAATCGGCGACAATGGTTTGCCAGCTTCCGTTTCCAATACAGCAGGAACCTTTGTATGTAATCATATAATGTATGGACTATTATATCTTATAGACAAAAAATATAAAAATGCTAGAGGAGGTTTTATCCACGTACCATTTATACCACAACAAGTAGTGGATAAGAGAAACACTCCTTCCATGGCATTAGAAGATATAGTAAAATCTTTAGAGTTTGCAGTAAAAGCTTCTGTAGAAAATGTAGAAGATATAAGAAAATCTGGCGGAACTATCTGTTAGTAGGTGGTGCTGGGCATGTGCCTGGCACCTTTTAATTTTAACCAATCCTCTTCATAAGCCTTATGAAAATCAGCACTTTGATTATATATAAGGGAAGAGGGGTGATACATAGGGAATATATATCTGCCTAGCTCTTCATTGAAAATAAGCTGTCCATGGCATTCACCTATGGTTTTGAATTTAGTGAGCCTTTTTAAAGGCACATTGCCCAAAGTAACTATTATTTTAGGGTCAGTGTATTTTATTTCTAAATCTACTATTTCTCTGAATAGCTCCACTTCCTTAGGTTTAGGAGTTCTGTTGCTTACGGTTATTCTGCCTGTTTTTCCTTCTTTATATTTTATAGGTCTTACAAAGCAGGAGTTAGTTATGCGCACTTCATCACGCTTTAATCCTATTAAATCTAGATATTTTTGAAAGTTCTTACCTGCAGCACCCACAAAAGGCTTACCCTCTTCTATTTCTGTTTTCCCCGGGGCTTCTCCTAAGAATAAAATCTCAGCAGGCATGGGACCATCTCCAATAATCCACCCTCCTGTAGGTTCATCATGATAATTTTCTGCAATAACTTTAATTTTATCTTTAAGCATTTCCTGCACCTTATCCATATTAAATCCCTCTCTTTTGATTTTTAGTTGAATTTTTTTATTTAAATTATTTTGTCCTTTAAAGGAATTATAATTACCTTATTTATTAGAAATTTTAATTATTATTTGCAAAAATATTTTAAAAAGGTCAAAAGTTATACCCTTTAGTGGCCATTAAAACTATTTTATTCTATAATACTACAGTAAATATAAAATTATATTGAAAAAAATAGTTTATTTACATTAATTTAACTATTTATAGTTGAACCTTTCGCTACATATATATTATCATTATAAGGTAGGTTAATTAAGCAGAGATTCCAAATTTATGATTTGGAAGGTGCCTAATGCTTTGTAACACCTAAAACATCTTAATCATATATTCAAAGGTTTTAGGTTAGGGGAAGAATTTTCTATTAATAAAATAACTATGGATTTTTAAGGGGGATAACATGTATAAAAGAAAAAAGATAACAGCTTTAATTTTGATAATTTTTTGGATGATGATAATATTTATATTTTCAAATATGCCTTCAGAAATATCGGATGAAAAAAGCAGATTTGTAGTAAACTTTATATCTATGCTTGGCCTGGATATAAATGGTGGGTTTGCGGATGTTTTAAATCATATAGTAAGAAAATCAGCACATTTTACAGAGTATGCTATATTATTTATACTAATATTCAACTGGCTTAAATATTACTTCAAACTTACCCCAGGGCTAGTACTTTCTTTAATATTTGTGTTTTTATATGCTTGTACTGATGAGTTCCATCAGCTCTTTGTCCCTGGAAGAGCCGGAAGGTTTACAGATGTTCTAATCGATACCTGTGGAGGTGCTTTTGCAATGATAATAACCTATTTTTATACCACAAGGATAGGGCATTTTTCAAAGAGAATAAGAGTATTTTAGATATTAACTAAAACCTGATTCCTATTGAGATTCTTCTATAGGGGTCAGGTTTTATTTTTAACGTAATTTTTAAGGCAGCCTTTAGACTTCATCAAGATTAAAAAGGTACTTTAAAATAGTAGTTAACTATTACATGAAGTTAAAATGTAGAACTTTAATGTAATAACAATTTTAATGTCTTAATTTGCGATAAAAAAATGTAGAAAATTCTGATGTAAAATGTAAATATTAGAATATAGATTGCTTTATTTAAGGAGTGGTTTTATGAAAATATTAAAACATTATAAAAATCCTTATGTAGAACAGAGCACACTACCTATTATACTTATAGTACTTTTTGTACTTTTAAGTGAAAAAAACTTTTTACTGTTTCATTCTATTGTAGAAATATTTGCTGTAATTATAAGCTTTTCCTTGGCACTTATAGCCTTAGGAACTGTAAAAATAAGTGAAGGCAGTTATTTCACCTATATTGGTATAAGTTATGGATTTGTAGGTGTTATTAATATTTTTCACATCCTTACTTATAAAGGTATTAACTTGTTAGCTTCAGATCCTAATATTTCTACCCAACTATGGATTTTTCAAAGATACTTTGAGGTAGCTTCACTATTAATATCTTTTTATTTTATAGACAAAAAAGTTAATTATAAGAGACTTATAGCTATAGATACCATTATAGTTTCTTTTTTTATAAAAATAATCCTTAATACGGATATATTTCCAGAATGCTATATAGATGGACAAGGCCTTACAGTTTTTAAAATTTATAGCGAATATATAATATGTATATTGTTTGCTTATATCATTTATTTATATTATAAAGATGGTGGAAAGCATATAAAGTATAATTATGTATTTTTAATTTACTCCATGGTCTTTAAGATTGCGGGAGAGTATATATTTACTCTTTATATAGGTGTATACGATTCTTTAAATACCACTGCCCATCTATTAAACTTTATATCTTTTTGCTTCCTTTATAAGGCACTATTCAAAAGCACTATTACAGATCCTTTTTCTACCGTATTTAAAAATTTAAGAGATAAAGCGGAAGAACTAGAAAAATCTAATGAAGAAATCCTAAAAGCTAAAGAAAAGCTAGAAGCAGAATATGAAAGATATAAAAAAGTTTTGAACTTTTTACCAGAGGGAATAATCATAGTTAAAGATGAAAAGATAGTATACTGCAACTGTAAAATGTTAGAATTAATTGGATTAAACCCTACAGATAACTTAATAGATAAAAGCATATATTCCATCGTGGAACAAGAGTTTCATGAAAGCCTAAAATTAATATTGAACAATGATGAAGAATTAAAAGATAAATCTTTAGAATATAAACTTAAATTAATGCATAAAAGTTGTGATGTGGAGATTTCTTATCTTTATATGGATGATAAGGAAATGAGCTACTATGTATTTGCCGTTAGGGACATAACAGATAGAAAAAAGGCAGAAGAGATGAGAAATATAATAGCACAAAAAAAGAAGGAAGAAGAGCTTAATAATGAATTTTTCTCTAATGTATCTCATGAGCTTAAAACTCCTATTAACGTAATATATACAGCATTACAACTAGAAAACAGATATATAGATACCCTGGGCACAGAAAATATTAAAAAGTATAATAAAATAATTAAACAAAATTGTTTAAGGCTTATAAAGCTAGTTAACAATTTAATAGATATTACCAAAATAGAGTCAGGATTTTTTCAGCCTAAATTAAAGGTGAAAAATATAGTTAGTATTATTGAGGATATAACTTTATCTATAGTAAGCTACGCACAGTATAAAAATATTAATATTATATTTGATACAGACTCTGAAGAGGTATATGTAAAATGTGATGAGGATCTTATGGAAAGGATAATGCTCAATTTGCTTTCTAACGCTGTTAAATATGGAAAGCAGGGTGGGGTAATTAATATAAGAATATATAATCCTAAAGAAAATTTTGTTACCATAAGTATAAAAGACGATGGTATAGGTATACCAGAAAACATGATAAGTAAAGTTTTTGAAAGGTTTGAGAAGGTAGATAGCAGTTTATCAAGAAATAATGAAGGTAGTGGTATAGGACTATCTATAGTGAAATCTTTAGTGGAAATTCAAAATGGAAATATAGCTATAAAGAGTAAAGTAAATGAAGGAACAGAGTTTTTACTTACCTTTCATGAAGAAGAGGATAAAGACATAACTATTATGGTAAATATGGAAAGGTATACTTATGAAAAAAATATGATAGAAAAAGCAGATATAGAGTTTTCTGATATTTATGCTTAGATTTAAGGGGAAAATTTAGTGAATTCAATGAGCAAAAAATTAAATGAAGTTGTATCTATACTCATATCTTTTAATTATCTAAATAAAAAAGTAAAAAATTCAACCTAGGAGTCTAAGTGCCTTACCTTTAGATTCCTAGGCTGAAGAGGTGATTTATAATAAAGCTGAGAAGATTCTTGTGACACCTTCTATTATCTTTCTAAACTTTGAAGAGCTTTCATATTCCTGAAGGGTAAATATTCTGCATTTCTTTAGGTCTTCAAAGAAAATTAGTTCAAGCTCCGTGGATACTTCTTCATCATATATAACAGAATTTATTTCGTAATTTAATTCAAAGCTTCTTCTATCCATATTAGCAGTGCCTATGGTGCACATTTTTCCGTCAATAGTCATGGTTTTAGCATGAACAAAGGAGTTCTTATCATAAAAATAAACTTTAGCACCACATCTCATAAGCTCTGCTAAATAGGTTCTAGATGCGCAGTTAACTGTAAAATGATCTGCTTTTTCAGGGAATATAATCCTTACGTCCACCCCTCCCAAAGCTGCTATTCTAAGAGCATCCATAATACCCTCTGAAGGCACGAAATAAGGAGTGGTTATATAAATATGATCTGTAGCTATGGATATCATTTTTAATATACCCTGCATTATGGCAGGAAACTGAGAGTCTGGTCCGCTTTTAACCACCTGCATAGGTATTTTCTTTTTAGCAGCAGGTGAGGTAGGAAAATATTTATCGAACTCTTGATCATAAAAAACAAAATTATTGGTAGCTTGCTGTATGGTTAAAAAATCATCTAAAAAAACCGATTGAAGACCTAGTGCAAAGTCTCCTTTAACCATTAAATGAGTATCTCTCCAATAACCCATCTTACTCTTTCCTAAATACTCATCACCAATATTTATTCCCCCTATAAAACCTACCTTACCATCTATTACCACAATTTTTCTATGATTTCTAAAGTTTATTTGAGTGTTTATAGCTCTTAAAAGAGGTGCTAGAAAATATGAGTATTGTACTACATCAATGCCTGCTTCTTCCATTTCTTTAAGGTATTTCCTTGTAACCTTTATAGAACCAACTCTATCCATTATAAAGCGTATTTTAACACCTTCTCTTGCTTTTTGTATCAAAATATCTTTAATTTCTGTGCCTATGCCATCATTTTTAACTATATAGTACTCCAAATGTATATGGTGCTTAGCCTTAAGAAGTTCTTCTTTTAAAAATCTAAATTTTTCATTACCATCCCTAAAGATTTTTATTTCATTGTTGATAAAAACAGGTGAGTCACTATTGTTTGCTAAAAGTTCAATAAGTGGAATATAGGGTTTATCACGTTTTGGAATTTGTTCAATTATAGGATTTATAAGATCCTGAATACCATCTACAGTGCTATCATTTAACTTGTGTATTTTCCAGTTTCGTCCAAGGAATATATATAGTATAAGCCCTATAGGAGGAAGTAGTATCAATACCATAAGCCAAGCTATGGTTCTTTCCGGTTGTTTCTTTTCTAAAATAACTATGGTTATAGCTAGAACAACATTAATTATAAAAATCGCATAAAGAATATATAAAACTACTTTCAAAAAAACACCTCCTTATCTTATATAATATCCAAAAAGTGCTATGATTTCTATAATTATTGAGAATAATAAATGAAAATATAAAAAACACCCTAAAAATTAGATTTTTCATAGCATTTATGTAGATTTTTTTGGGTGGACATGCCAAGGACAAGTCCACATTTTGTATAACCTTTATGTAGATTTTTTCAAGATACTTCTTAAAATAAAAATTATTACTTGAAATAGGTGCTTTATGGCATATATAATAAACTAACATAAAGAGACTTAAAATTCGGCGAAATGGTTGGATTTTAGGCCTTTATGTTTAACTAGAGAAATCTAGCACCTTAAAACTAACTAAAGAAATTAGGGAGGGAATGTATTGAAGAAAAAAAGAAAAAGCTTATTTTGGAAGTTCCTAGATGGAGTTGAGAAAGTAGGAAATAGGATGCCACATCCTGTTACAATTTTTGCCATACTCTGCGTCATAGTAGCTGTGGTATCACACATAACAGCTTTAACAGGAACCACAGTAACTTATCAAGGGGTTGATCCAAAGACTTTTAAAGCGGGAGAGGTTACTGTAAAAGCGGTAAGTTTATTAAATCCTGAAGGTATAAGATACATATTTACCAGTGCGGTTACTAACTTTACCAGCTTTGCACCTCTAGGCACTGTTCTAGTGGCAATGCTAGGAGTTGGGGTAGCAGAGGAGACAGGCCTTATATCTACATCTTTAAGAAAACTGGTATTAAGCACACCAAAAACTTTAATAACTATAGTGGTAGTTTTTGCAGGAGTTATGTCTAATATAGCTTCAGATGCAGGTTATGTAGTACTTGTACCATTAGGTGCTATAATCTTTGCCAGCGTAGGAAGACATCCTATTGCCGGTCTTGCTGCGGCCTTTGCAGGAGTGTCCGGAGGATTTAGTGCTAATCTTATGATAGGTACTATAGATCCATTATTAGCAGGTATAAGTACAGAGGCAGCTCATTTATTTAGAAGCGATGTTTCCGTAACTGCTACATCAAACTTGTACTTTATGATTGTATCCACTTTTGTAATTACAGCTTTAGGTGCTTTTGTTACAGAAAAGATAGTGGAACCCAGACTAGGAGAGTATAAGGGAAGCCACACTGAAATAGTAGAAGACATCACCTCAGATGAAAAAAGAGGTTTAAAATATGCTTTGATAGCTATGATATTATTTATAATAGGCATGGTTCTTCTTACAGCACCAGCCAATGCTATACTTAGAGACCCTAAAACCGGAGATATACTAGGGCATTCTCCTTTTATGAATTCCATAGTGCTTATAATCGCCTTATTCTTCCTTGTACCTGGAGTAGCCTACGGTATTGGAGCAGAAACAATTAAAAGCGATAAGGACATAGTAAATGGAATGTCTAAAGCTATGTCCACCATGGGATCCTATTTAGTTCTGGCTTTTGTGGCTTCACAATTTGTAGCCTATTTTAGCTATACAAAACTTGGAACTATTATTGCAGTTAAGGGTGCAGATGCTTTAGAGGCAGCTGGACTAAAAGGAATTACATTAATACTTATGTTTGTTTTATTAACCGCATTTATAAATCTATTCATGGGCTCTGCTTCTGCAAAGTGGGCTATCATGGCTCCAATATTTGTGCCTATGTTCATGCAAGCAGGCTTCGCTCCAGAATTTACTCAAGTAGCATACAGAATCGGAGATTCCACTACTAATATAATCTCCCCGTTAATGAACTACTTTGCAGTAATAGTAGCCTTTGCATCCAAATATGATGAAGATTCAGGTATAGGAACACTTATATCCACCATGGTGCCGTATTCCATAATATTCCTAATAGGATGGAGCATCCTCCTCATTATTTGGTACTTCGCAGGATGGCCTATTGGACCTGGAGCGCAGATATTTCTTTAAATTTATAATTGAGAATTGAGAATTTAAAATTAAGGATGTCTTTCTGATGAAAAGAATCAGAAAAACTAGGAATATATATTACGAATTTAAGAACTTAAAATTTAGAGTTGTGGAGGAAACTCCTAACAGAGTTTCTTTCAAATATATTTAATAAAGCTTCTATGTTAGAAGCTTTTTTTTAATAAATTTAAAGTTTTTCTAATTCTTTTTTAGAAAAACTATCCTTCATTCTACATTTTAAATTCTCAATTCTAAATTAATTGAATCATCTCACTAAACTGTCCAGTCTCAGAAATTTTACTGTATAGACAAGATCTAATGTTAATAAGACAACTATAAAGGGTATTAATGTTATGTATATGTTGAAAAATCGAGTATATAGGGTATCTATAACTGGCTGTAGGAGGTATAGGGTGGTAAAACTAAGTAACATCCAATATAGGGAGAACCTAAGACTTATTAATCCTTTAAAGTTATATGTTAAGGCGGAATAATCCCAATAGGTTTTATTAAAGAACTTCTTTAACATATAGCCGCTTAGATATTCTATTAAAGTTGGTATTATAAAGCATAGAAGTAATAGGGTAAGGGTATTAACTTTAAAATACTTATTATATAGTACTAAAAGCAACACGCTTATACCGTACATAGGTTTTATGGGTCCTCTTAAAAAGCCATCTTGTTGAAAGCCTCCAGTAACAAATAAACAATAAACATTCTCGATTATCCAGCCTAGGAAAGAGTATATTGTAAAGTTGAATAAGGAAAATAAGAAAAGATTCATTGTTATACCACCACTTTCTTTAGTAATTGTTACTAGTATTAACAAATTAAATGTATTTAATTACATTCTAGGAGATATAAAATCAAATATTTTATATAAAACAACAAAAACATTACCTGGTGTATCAATATATATATTTTTAAGAAAAAGAATGGAATAAGTAGATAAATGTATAATATTCTTATTAAAAGGGGATATATAAAAATATATGTTTTTATAGCTGTGTTACTATAAGTGAGTCGCTTGCGGCAAGAGCGACACCGAGTGAAAACACTTGATACATTAAAAATTAGTTAGTAAGAAAATCTAACAAACAATTTTTAAAAAAGTGTTGACAAGGAAAACCCACCGTGGTAAGATAACTAAGCGGTGAGGGAAAAGCCGCACTGGTCTTTGAAAATTGAACAGAG
>NZ_FQZO01000019.1 GCF_900142075.1 Clostridium amylolyticum | reverse complement strand
CTCGGATGGACCCCTTCAAATGGGACTTTATATTCGAATTACTAACTTACTCTTAAAATTGCTATCTTTTAGATTATAGAACCCATAAGGAGTTCTATAATCTATAGATGAATGTATACGTACTTTATTGTATCCATATACAAAATTATCAATAACATCTTCAGCTTCTTCTAAAGAATTGAATAGCTTTCCTGTTAGGCACTCATCTTGAAGGTATCTGTGATAAGACTCAATATGAGCATTATAATTAGGACTCTTAACTGGAATTCTTTCGTGAGTTATCTTTTCTTTAATACAGAACTTTTCGAAGGTATGTGCAACAAACTGTGAACCGTTGTCAGTTCGAAGGGTAAGCCCTTCTTTATCCTTTAACCCTCGATTGTAGAAAGCCATAATTAAAGCTTCCTGGGCAGACTCAGCATTTGGGGAAAGAGATAGTTTATATGCTAAAATACTTCTATCAAACACATCTATAATAGATGCTAGGTACGCCACTTGGCGTGTACCGGCTATATAGATATATTTCGTATCCATTTCCCAAAGCTGATTAGAGTTAGTTACCGTGTGGTTTTTACAGATTCTTTTATACTGCCTTACAGGCTGCTTTTTATCTCTTATCATACCCATAACGCTCATTAGTCTATATACTTTTTTCTTATTTATTTTCAACAAATACTTTCTTTTAAGTACTGCTGTAACCTTTTTATATCCATAAAATGTACAGAACTCAGTTGACTTTATCTCACTAATATATTTTTGTATAATTAAGTCATTTATCTTAAAATTAACAACATTATAGCTAAATCCTGGTATATTTCCTTCGGCTCTCCCAAGTGATTTGACTTTTTCATCAGCTAATTTTTTTCTTCGATAATAGGTTGATTTCTTAAGTCCAAGTATTCTAAGAATACTTGTTACGGGTGCTCCCGAAGAGATCCATTCCTCAGCATAATCATAATAATCTATTTCTGATTCTTTTTTTTTAATAAATCTCTAAGAACAGCTATTTCTAAGTCCTTCTCTTTATTCTCCTCCAAAAGGCGTCTATATTCATTCTTATAATTTACTATAACTTCACTTTCTTTTGTATCTGCCACATCTCTTGGTTTTAATGTCTGACCATACCGTCTGTAGTTTCCTTTCCAGTTGGACAGTAAACCTGGATGTATTCCATACTTAGCAGCAACTAAGGCATTGCTTCCATATTCTAAAGCTTCTTCAACAATCTTAACTCTCTCTTCTTCAGAGAATTTCTTTATAAACCTTATAGACATAAAAGACCTCCTCTTAACTGTATTTTAATTCTAACTTCATTCGAATTAATAGTCCAGCTTTTGGAGGGGGCCTATGAGT
>NZ_FQZO01000020.1 GCF_900142075.1 Clostridium amylolyticum | reverse complement strand
ACCGTTGCCAAAAATCTATAAAAATCTATAATTCTTGTTTAATTCCCTGTTCAACGTGTCCGATTTTGTAATTCAAAAGAATATACTACTTTCGTTTGTTATAACACTCCGAGGGCTTAAATTCCCATACAACGCATGGTACATATTAGTAGTATCGTTTTAAGTGATTAGCCTACTAATTCATATCTTGATAGATTGATACTTGCATTATAATCTCTATCTATAACACAACCACATTCTTCACAGATATATGTCCTTTCAGATAATGAAAGCTTTGGTTTTACATGACCACACTTACTACAAGTCTTTGATGATGAATACCATTTATCAGCTTCAATAAACTTAATGCCATTGAACTCACATTTATATTGCATTTGTTTTTTAAACTCATATAAACATTGTTTTGTGATTGCTTTTGATAAATGCTTATTCTTCATCATGCCTTTAATATTAAGTGTCTCCATAACAACTCTTGATGGCTTGGTTTTCACTATCTTATTCGTTGCTTGGTGACTATGATTACTTCTTATATTTGCTAATTTTCTATGAAGTAATTTAATCTGCTTTTCGATTTTTATAATATTACTTGTTTTGACAAACTTACTCCCTTCTTTATTTTTTAGGTATTTGCGAGATACCCTACGTTGTAATCTACGTAGCCTTTTTTCAAGTTGCTTTACAACTCTTGTTTTATTAATATTTTTAAAAGTCATTCCATTGGAGCATATAGCTAAATCTTTTATGCCCACATCAATTCCTATGCTTTCAGTAGTTAATTCTACTATTGGTTTTTCTTTTTCAATACCAATTGATATAAACCAATACTTTCCATCAAAACTTATTCGTGGATTAGTGTATTTACAATTCATAGGTATTGAATTTTTCTTTATATTTATCCAACCAACCTTTTCAATTAATACTGAGTTTTCTTTAACTTTAAGCTTTGATGTATCGTTATAAAAAGACGGTTTGGACTTTCTTCGACTCTTGAATCTTGGTCTATCAGATAACCCTTTGAAAAACTTCTTATAAGCTTCGCAACCATCTTTAACAGCTTGTTTAGCCACATTATTAGATACTTCATTAAGCCAGTTAAGTTCTGTTTTCTTTAAGATGGTTAATTCTTTTCTTAAATCATTATCAGATATGAATTTACCACCATTTTTATAGTTTTCTTCTTGTCTTGCTAAAGTCCAATTATATATAAATCTTGCAGTACCTACTGATTGCCATAGTTTTTGTTC
>NZ_FQZO01000018.1:0-3116 GCF_900142075.1 Clostridium amylolyticum | reverse complement strand
TTTGTTCTTTGAAAACTGTATATAGAAAACTGATGTAAAGAAACTACAAATCTTTCTTTATAGAAAGAAATGAAATAGGAATATTTCTGGAATGAAATATTCAGCATAGATGAAGGTTGAAACATTTTATACGCAATAAAATGTAAGAAACCGTGCCAAATCTAAGATTTGGAACATCCATTAGGTCAAGCTACAAAGGGCGCATGGTGAATGCCTTGGCATCAGGAGCCGATGAAGGACGCGATAAGCTGCGATAAGCTTCGGGTAGGCGCAAATAGCCTGAGATCCGGAGATCTCCGAATGAGGAAACTCACATGGGAAACCCCATGTATCCTGTGGTAAATACATAGCTGCAGGAGGGTAAACCCAGGGAACTGAAACATCTAAGTACCTGGAGGAAGAGAAAGAAAAATCGATTTTCTTAGTAGCGGCGAGCGAAAAGGAAAGAGCCCAAACCGGAAACTTGTTTCCGGGGTTGCGGACAGAGCATAAAATACAGGACATGATTAATTGAACACAGCTGGAAAGCTGGGCCATAGAGAGTAATAGCCTCGTAAGTAAAAGTCATTAATGTCAGCTCTGATCCAGAGTACCACGAGACACGTGAAACCTTGTGGGAAGCAGGGAGGACCACCTCCCAAGGCTAAATACTACCTGATGACCGATAGTGAAGAAGTACCGTGAGGGAAAGGTGAAAAGAACCCCGGGAGGGGAGTGAAATAGAATCTGAAACCGTGTGCCTACAACCGGTCAAAGCACCATATGAGTGTGATGACGTGCTTTTTGTAGAACGAGCCTGCGAGTTACGGTATGTAGCGAGGTTAAGTACTTAAGGTACGGAGCCGAAGGGAAACCGAGTCTGAAAAGGGCGACTAGTTGCATG
The DNA here is from genome assembly GCF_900142075.1 of Clostridium amylolyticum. Taxonomy (GTDB): domain Bacteria; phylum Bacillota; class Clostridia; order Clostridiales; family Clostridiaceae; genus Clostridium_AA; species Clostridium_AA amylolyticum. The sequence goes on along the minus strand of NZ_FQZO01000018.1, from coordinate 2,233 downwards.
CCGTAGACCCGAAACCGGGTGACCTATCCATGGCCAGGTTGAAGCGGAAGTAAAATTCCGTGGAGGACCGAACCACGTTGGTGTTGAAAAACCATGGGATGAGCTGTGGATAGCGGAGAAATTCCAATCGAACTCGGAGATAGCTGGTTCTCCTCGAAATAGCTTTAGGGCTAGCGTCGGATGTGAGTAGCGGAGGTAGAGCACTGAATGGGCTAGGGGGCGTATAGCTTACCGAACCTTATCAAACTCCGAATGCCGCATACTATTAGTCCGGCAGTCAGACTGCGACAGATAAGTGCCGTAGTCAAAAGGGAAAAAGCCCAGATCGTCAGCTAAGGTCCCTAAGTATAGATTAAGTGGTAAAGGATGTGGGATTTCGAAGACAACTAGGATGTTGGCTTAGAAGCAGCCACTCATTGAAAGAGTGCGTAATAGCTCACTAGTCGAGAGATCCTGCGCCGAAGATGTCCGGGGCTAAAATCTATCACCGAAGCTACGGGTTGACACGTAAGTGTCAGCGGTAGGGGAGCGTCCTGTATGGGCTGAAGTCGTACCGAAAGGAGCGGTGGACTGTACAGGAGTGAGAATGCAGGCATAAGTAGCGAGAAATGAGTGAGAATCTCATTGGCCGAATACCTAAGGTTTCCTCAGGAAGGCTCGTCCACTGAGGGTTAGTCGGGACCTAAGCCGAGGCCGAAAGGCGTAGGTGATGGACAATCGGTTGATATTCCGATACTACTGTCAATCGTTATTACCGATGGCGTGACGCAGGAGGATAGTGTGTGCTAGCTATTGGATGCTAGTCTAAGCATTTAGGTATACAGGATAGGCAAATCCGCCTGTATAAGCTGAGATGTGATGGGGAAGGCTCTACGGAGCCGAAGTACATGATTCCACGCTGCCAAGAAAAGCGTCTAGGGAGAAAGATAGTACCCGTACCGCAAACCGACACAGGTAGGTGAGGAGAGAATCCTAAGGCCGACGGAAGAATTGCAGTTAAGGAACTCGGCAAATTGACCCCGTAACTTCGGGAGAAGGGGTGCCATGGAGACATGGCCGCAGAGAATAGGCCCAAGCAACTGTTTAGCAAAAACACAGGTCTCTGCTAAAGCGAAAGCTGAAGTATAGGGGCTGACGCCTGCCCGGTGCTGGAAGGTTAAGGGGATCACTTAGCGCAAGCGAAGGTGTGAACTTAAGCCCCAGTAAACGGCGGCCGTAACTATAACGGTCCTAAGGTAGCGAAATTCCTTGTCAGGTAAGTTCTGACCCGCACGAATGGCGTAATGACTTGGGCACTGTCTCAACTGCAAATCCGGCGAAATTGTAGTGCAAGTGAAGATGCTTGCTACCCGTGGTTGGACGGAAAGACCCCGTAGAGCTTTACTGCAGCTTAGCATTGAGTCTCGGTATTGTCTGTACAGGATAGGTGGGAGACATGGAAGCAGGATCGTCAGGTCCTGTGGAGTCATCCTTGGGATACCACCCTGACAGTACTGGGATTCTAACCGGACGCCATGAAACTGGCGACGGGACATTGTTAGGTGGGCAGTTTGACTGGGGCGGTCGCCTCCTAAAATGTAACGGAGGCGCTCAAAGGTTCCCTCAGAACGGTCGGAAATCGTTCGAAGAGTGTAAAGGCAGAAGGGAGCCTGACTGCGACACCTACAAGTGGAGCAGGGACGAAAGTCGGACTTAGTGATCCGGTGGTACCTCGTGGGAGGGCCATCGCTCAACGGATAAAAGCTACCTCGGGGATAACAGGCTGATCTCCCCCAAGAGTCCACATCGACGGGGAGGTTTGGCACCTCGATGTCGGCTCGTCGCATCCTGGGGCTGAAGTAGGTCCCAAGGGTTGGGCTGTTCGCCCATTAAAGCGGCACGCGAGCTGGGTTCAGAACGTCGTGAGACAGTTCGGTCCCTATCCGCCACGGGCGCAGGAAATTTGAGAGGAGCTGTCCTTAGTACGAGAGGACCGGGATGGACTGACCTCTGGTGCACCAGTTGTTCCGCCAGGAGCACAGCTGGGTAGCTATGTCGGGAAGGGATAAACGCTGAAAGCATCTAAGCGTGAAGCCTACCTCAAGATTAGATTTCCCATAGCGTAAGCTAGTAAGACCCCTTGAAGAACACAAGGTTGATAGGTCAGAGGTGTAAGCATGGCAACATGTTCAGCTGACTGATACTAATAGGTCGAGGGCTTGACCAATAAATCTTTCTTTACAAAGTTCTATAT